>NZ_JBIGIM010000001.1:0-1511803 GCF_043556235.1 Microbacterium sp. P03 | reverse complement strand
CCCCCCCCCCCCCCCCCCCCCCCCCCCCCCCCCCCCCCCCCCCCCCCCCCCCCCCCCCCCCCCCCCCCCCCCCCCCCCCCCCCCCCCCCCCCCCCCCCCCCCCCCCCCCCCCCCCCCCCCCCCCCCCGCTCCTGGGCGTCGAGAGGGACGGTCAGCGCTTGCGCGCGTCGAGCGCGCCCACGCCCTTCCAGGCGAGCGGCAAGAGGGCCGCTGCGAAGATCGCCTTCACGACATCGCCGAGGACGAACGGGAAGAAGCCGGCGCCGAGGGTCGCGCCGATGAGGGTGTCGTAGCCCATCGCGTCCTGCCAGACCGCCGGCCCGAAGTTCGCGAGCGAGACAGCGAGCCACGGAAGCCCGAACACGTACATGACGACGCTTCCGGACAGGAAGGCGACGAACATCCCGAGCACCTTCCGGTCCCACGCGCGACGCGCCAGCCCGCCGACCAGAGCCGCGGCCGCGATGAAACCGAGGATGAACCCGCCCGTGGTGAGCGCGAAGAGGCTGCCCGAATGGCCGTCTGCGAAGATCGGCAGTCCCACGAGACCCAGGACGAGATACACCGAGAGGGAGAGCACTCCTCGCAGCGGCCCGAGAGCGGTCCCCACCAGGAGCACCGCGAAGGTCTGCGCCGTCAACGGAACCGGCCAGAAGGGGATGACGATCTGGGCGGCGAGTGCGACCAGGGCGGTTCCGACCGCGATGAGCGCAGCATCCGTCGCCAGGGAGAGTGCGCGCGAGCGTGAAGGAACCACATGATCGGCCAGGACGCGGTGACGGGGGGATGCGGTGAGTGACATCGTGCTCCTTCGGACGGCAGGACGGGAGCGGTGCCCCGTTTCCCGACTCATCCTAGGGGGCGCTCACCCGGGCCCGTCCGCGTCCTGCCCGGGCTCGCGCCCCCACCTCCGAGGGGGCACTCAGAGACCGCTCGGACGGGGCGCCTATACTGAGGGTTTGGCCCGTCGGCCACACCTCCCCACACTTCAGGAAACGGACGTCTGCTGTGCTCGCCGTGCACGATCTCGAAATCCGCGTGGGCGCCCGCGTCCTCATGTCGGACGTCTCGTTCCGCGTCTCCGACGGAGACAAGGTCGGTCTGGTCGGGCGCAACGGGGCGGGGAAGACCACACTCACCAAGGTGCTCGCGGGCGATCTCCTGCCCGCGGACGGCAAGGTCGAGCGGTCGGGTGAACTCGGCTACCTCCCGCAGGATCCCCGCTCGGGCGACCCCGAGATGCTCGCCCGTACGCGCATCCTCGATGCCCGCGGACTCGGAACGATCGCTCTGGGCATGCACGACGCCACGATGGCGATGGGCGACGCCGACGAAGCCGTCGCGGCGAAAGCGATGCGCTCTTACGGTCAGCTGACGGAGCGCTTCGAAGCGCTCGGCGGCTACACCGCCGAGGCCGAGGCGGCGTCGATCGCGAACAACCTCTCGCTTCCCGACCGTATCCTCGATCAGCCGCTGAAGACCCTCTCGGGTGGACAGCGCCGCCGCATCGAGCTCGCCCGCATCCTGTTCTCGGACGCCGAGTCGATGATCCTCGACGAGCCCACGAACCACCTCGACGCCGACAGCGTCGTGTGGCTGCGCGAGTTCCTCAAGAACTACAAGGGCGGACTGATCGTGATCAGTCACGATGTGGAGCTGGTCGGAGAGACGGTCAACCGCGTTTTCTACCTCGACGCGAACCGTCAGATCATCGACGTCTACAACATGAACTGGAAGAACTACCTCCGTCAGCGTGTCGCCGACGAAGAGCGCCGCAAGAAGGAACGCGTCAACGTCGAGAAGAAGGCGACCCAGCTGCAGATGCAGGCCGCCCGTTTCGGTGCGAAGGCGTCGAAGGCCGCGGCGGCGCACCAGATGGTGGCCCGCGCCGAGAAGATGCTGTCGGGGCTGGACGACGTCCGCCAGGAGGATCGCGTGGCCAAGCTGCGGTTCCCGAAGCCCGCGCCCTGCGGGAAGACCCCGCTGATGGCATCGGGACTGTCGAAGTCGTACGGATCGCTGGAGATCTTCACGGATGTCGACCTGGCGATCGACCGCGGGTCGAAGGTCGTCGTCCTCGGCCTGAACGGCGCGGGGAAGACGACGCTCCTGCGCATCCTCGCGGGCGTGGACAAACCCGACACCGGGCAGCTCGAGCCGGGCCACGGATTGAAGATCGGGTATTACGCGCAGGAGCACGAGAACCTGGACGTATCGCGTTCCGTCCTCGAGAACATGATGTCGGCCGCTCCGCACATCACCGCCACCGAGGCGCGCAAGGTGCTCGGGTCGTTCCTGTTCACCGGCGACGACGTGCTCAAGCCCGCAGGCGTCCTCTCGGGCGGCGAGAAGACGCGTCTGTCACTGGCCACGCTGGTCGTGTCCTCTGCCAACATGCTGCTGCTCGACGAGCCCACGAACAACCTCGATCCTGCGTCGCGTGAAGAGATCCTCGACGCCCTCGCGCATTACGAGGGTGCCGTGGTGCTCGTATCGCACGACGAGGGGGCGGTCGTCTCACTCAACCCCGAGCGGGTGCTGATCCTCCCGGACGGCGTCGAGGACATCTGGGGCCGCGACTACATCGACCTGATCACGCTCGCCTGATCAGGTCTGCACCCCGACCGATCGCGAAGCCCGCGCCGGTCAGCGGTGGCTGTCGGCGAGGGCGTCCTCGTCCGCGGCGTCGCGGTCTCTGCGACGGGCGCGATCCCGCTCGCGGGTGACGGATGCCGGAGGCTCCGGCTCGCGGCCTTCGGCGCGCGCCTGCGCGGCGAGAATCTGCTCCTCCGCCTCTTCGCGCCGGTGCCGTCGCTCACTGCGGATGACGTACCAGATGAAGATGAAGCCCATCACGGCGAACAGGATCCACTGGACGGCGTACGACAGGTAGGGTCCGGGATCATCGGACGGCGATTCCAGCGGGGTGGGCGTCACTGCGGCCGCGGGGTCCTCGGACACCATGATCCCGTAGGCGCCCTGCTCGACAGGCGCGGGGAGGACGGGATCGAGCAGCCCGGCGATCACCGGGAGATTGATCGTGGGCACCTGGCCATCGGGCGCCGTCGTCCGCCCCGACCGCGGAAGGTCCTCGCCGGGTCGCACCCGGGCGATGACCTCGACCTCGCCGGCGGGAGCCGCGGGCACGGTGTCGGGGTCGGCGTGCTGGTCACCGGGCGGGACCCACCCGCGATCGATCATCAGAACGCGTCCGTCGTCGGTCGCGAACGGGACGAGCACTTCGTAGGCCGCCGTTCCGCCATGGGGCCGATTCCGCACGAGAAGCTGCTGCTCGGACAGGTACTGCCCTCGCAGAAGCACCGGCTGCCACTCCGTGCCCGGCACCAGCGCGCCGTCGTCGGTGAGGACGTCGGAGACGGCGACCGGATCCGCGTCGTAGTTCTGCGCGATCAGCGTCAACTGCTCGCTGCGCCAGGAGTTGCGCGAGAACTGCCACTGGGACAGGAACGCGCACGCGATGGCGAACACGATCGCGATCGCGATGTACAGGGTCCAGCGCATGGCCGGTGTGGCCGTCCGGCGGCTCATGCGGCGCCGTCCACGCCCGCGCCGGAGTGGAGCAGTGCCACCTCGACGGGGAACTCGCGGGCGGCGAGGAATTCTCGCAGGTACGCGACGTGGTCATCGCACGCCACCCATGTCTTGCGACGATCCGCCGCGTGGATGCGGGGGTTGCGCCATTCCACCCGCCAGCGCGCCGGCACGCGGCATCCGGCTCTCGAGCAGTCGGGGGCGTCGACCGCTGCGGTCATCGCACCGTGTCCGGCGCGTCCGTCGGGGGTCGCGGGGTGGACTCGTGCAGCTGGATGATCAGGGGAGCGGGTGTCGCGGGCGCCGGGGTTCGCGTGGTCGGTGCGGCCTCCAGCTGACGCTCGGGGTTCTCGAGCACCGGGGTGTCGTGCACGTCCGAACCGACGTTGGCGACGACCATCGCGAAGTAGGGCAGGAACACCGCAGCGGCCGCCAGAACCCAGGTGTACCAGCCGAAGGGCTGCAGCACCAGGATCAGCACGAAGCACAGGACGCGGATGCCCATCATCAGGAGATAGCGCGTCGATCGTGACGACGCATCGTCCTTCGGAGCCCGCGGGAGCGAGGTCGCGGACTGGGGGTGTGCCGACGCCTTCATCACGCGTCAAGAATACGCCGCGTGGAGGGGGTGGGCGCCGGATCGAGCGCCTCAATAGCCCCTGGACTGGCTGGCCACGACGCCGATGAAAAGGAAGAACAGGATGACCCCGAGGATCGACAGCGCGAGGCCCACGTAGCCGACGATGAGCCCGGCCGTACCGAGTCCCTTGCCCTGTTCGCCCGACGTGCGCAACTGCTTCAGGGAGATGTGGCCGGTGATCACCGCGACGATGGATCCGATGAACGGGATGAAGACCATGCCGGCGATCGCCGAGACGAGCGACACGATCGCGAGACTGTTCGTCTTGGCCGGGGCGGGGTAGCCGCGGTAGGCGGGTGGGGCGGGGTAGCCGGCAGCACCGTACGCCGGGGGAGCGGTGGCGTATCCCGGAGCCGGCGAGTAGCCGGATGCGCCGCCGTACTCGGGCGTCGCATACGGCGGAGCCGCCGGAGCGTCGTACGCGGGTGGCGTGGCCGGCCGCGGGACCTCGGGGCCGGTGTGGTCGGAATTCGTGTCGGACACGGGACGCCTTTCGTCAGAGCTTCCGTCCAGCGTGTCAGCGAGCGCCGGACAGGTCAATCCGAGCGTCGCTCGACGCCGTGGGCCGGGGGCGGTCCGACTACTCTGAACGGGTCCCCGAACAAGGAGTGCCCATGTCAGACGGTCGTGTCGTCCTCATCACCGGTGGAAACCGCGGCATCGGTCGTGCGATCGCCGAACGCTTCGTGGCGGAGGGCTATCGGGTGGCTGTCACCGCACGATCGGGCGAAGGTCCGGAGGGCACGCTCACTGTGCGGGCCGATGTGACGGATGCTGCGGCCGTCGATGCCGCGTTCAGCCAGGTCGAGCAGGCACTCGGACCCATCGAGATCGTCGTCGCCAATGCCGGTGTGACGAAGGACACGCTCCTGCTGCGTATGACCGAGGACGATTTCGACAGCGTCATCGCGACGAACCTCGGCGGTGCCTTCCGGGTGGTCAAGCGCGCATCCAAGGGGATGCTGCGCGCACGCTGGGGCCGGGTCATCCTGATCTCCAGCGTCGTCGGGCTCTACGGGTCCGCGGGTCAGGTCAACTACGCGGCGTCCAAGAGCGGGCTCGTCGGCTTCGCCCGCTCGCTGACCCGCGAACTCGGAGCGCGCGGCATCACCGCGAACGTGGTCGCGCCCGGCTTCATCGAAACGGACATGACGGCTGAGCTGCCCGAGCAGACGCAGGCCGAATACAAGAAGAACATCCCCGCCGGCAGATTCGCCACCACGGACGAGGTCGCGGGTGTCGTCACGTGGCTGGCTTCGGACGCCGCGGCCTACATCTCGGGGGCCGTCATTCCGGTCGACGGCGGCCTGGGTATGGGTCATTGACGCGCCGCTCGCCGTTCAGGGCAGCAGGGGTATGACCTCTCGGAGGTCGACGGGGCCGACGACCAGATCGGCCTGAGCGCGCACGGCCGGCTTGGCATTGAAGGCCAGGCCGAGGCCGGCGGCCGCCATCATCCTGAGGTCGTTGGCGCCGTCGCCGATGGCGATCGTCCGCGTGAGCGGGACGTCGGCCTCGGCGGCCCAGGTGCGCAGCCAACGGGCTTTGGCCTCGGCATCCACGATCTGTCCGTCCACGGTCCCCGCAAGCACCCCGCGCTCGACCGCCAGCCGGTTCGCCCGCCAGACATCGACGCCCAGGTCGGGGGCGACGGTGTCGAGGATCTCGTGAAACCCCCCCGACACGACGCCGACGCGCCCGCCACGACCGTGCACCGCGGCGATGAGTTCGTGCACACCGGGCGTCGGTTCGATCCTCGACAGCACCCGCCCGAATGCCGACACCGCGACCCCCTCGAGCGCACGCACCCGGGTGCGCAGGCTCTCGGCGAAGTCCACCTCGCCGCGCATCGCGGCTTCGGTCGCGGCCGCCACCTCGACACCCCGGCCCGCTTCATCGGCGATCAGCTCGATGACCTCGTTGCGGATGAGCGTGGAGTCCGCATCGAGCACGACCAGGAAGCGCGAGAAGGAGTCCGACACGCTCTCACCGTAACGAACGGCACGAGTCGTCACCGACCCGCGGAAGATCTCACTGGTCGACGCGGACGTTCTTCCCGACGATCGTGAGGCCCGAGTCGGTGATGGTGAATCCCCGCGACAGATCGTGGTCGCGGTCCACTCCGACGGTCGCGCCGTCCGCGAGGACCACGTTCTTGTCGAGGATCGCGCGGTGGATCCGGGCGCCCGAGCCGACGCGGACATTCTCGAAGATCACGGAGTCGGTGATGGTGGACCCGCCGCCGGCGAGCGCCCACGGTCCGATGACGCTGCGCTCCAGATGAGTGCCCGACAGCACCGACCCGAGCGAGACGATCGAGTCGATCGCGTTGCCGATGCGACCCACCGAGTCACGCACGAACTTCGCCGGCGGCGAGTTGACCGTCTGCGAGTGGATCGGCCAGTCCATGTTGTACAGGTTGAAGATCGGCAGCGTCGAGATGAGGTCCATGTGGGCGTCGAAGAACGAGTCGATCGTCCCCACGTCGCGCCAGTAGTCGCGGTCGCGGTCGGTCGACCCCGGGACGTCGTTGCGCTTCATGTCGTAGACGCCGGCCTCGCCGCGACCGACGAAGTACGGGATGATGTCGCCGCCCATGTCGTGATTCGAGGTCGGCAGTTCGCCGTCCGCCTCGACCGCCTCGATCAAGGCGTCCGTATTGAAGATGTAGTTGCCCATCGACGCCAGCACCTCGTGCGGCGAATCGGCGAGACCCGTCGGGTTCTGGGGCTTCTCCAGGAACTCGTTGATCTTGGTCGGGTCCTTCTCATCGACGTCGATCACCCCGAACTGGTTGGCCAGCTCGATCGGCTGGCGGATGCCGGCCACGGTCGCCCGCGCACCGGAGGCGATGTGGGCGTCGAGCATCTGCCGGAAGTCCATGCGGTAGACGTGGTCGGCGCCGATCACGATGACGATGTCGGGCTTCTCGTCGTTGATGAGGTTCAGGCTCTGCAGGATGGCGTCCGCGGATCCCGAGAACCATCGCTTTCCCAGTCGCTGCTGCGCGGGGACCGAGGTCACATAGGAATCCAGCAGAGGCGACATGCGCCAGGTCTGCGAGATGTGCCGGTCGAGGCTGTGCGACTTGTACTGCGTCAGGACGACGAGCTGGCGCAGGCCCGAATTGATGAGGTTGGAGATCGCGAAGTCGATCAGCCGGTACTGCCCACCGAAGGGCACCGCGGGCTTCGCTCTGTCGGCGGTGAGGGGCATGAGTCGTTTGCCCTCGCCACCGGCGAGGATGATTCCGAAGACCTTCGGCGTCGTAGGCATGGCACCAACCATAGGGCCACTGCTGACTCGTCGTCACCGCCTTTCCCCTGCGTTTCGTGTGTACTAGCGTTCGTCCCATGCGCGTCGACATCGTGACCAAGGAGTACCCACCCGAGATCTACGGCGGGGCGGGAGTCCACGTCACCGAGCTGGTCAAAGCGCTGCGTCCGACCATGGAGGTGCAGGTCAGGGCGTTCGGCGCTCCCCGTGACGAACCCGACACGACGGCCTACTCCGTGCCGTCGGAACTGGACGACGCCAACGGTGCGATCCAGACGCTCGGCACCGATCTCGAGATCGTGACGGATGTCGCCGGGGCAGACGTGGTGCACAGCCACACCTGGTACGCCAACTTCGCCGGGCACCTGTCGTCGCTGCTGCACGGCATCCCGCACATCGTGACGGCGCACAGCCTGGAGCCGCTGAGGCCGTGGAAGGCCGAGCAGCTCGGCGGGGGCTACGCGGTGTCGAGCTACATCGAGAAGACCGCCTACGAAGGCGCGGCGGCGATCGTCGCCGTGAGCGAGGGGATGAGGGGCGACATCTTGCGCAGCTATCCGGCGCTGGACCCCGGCAAGGTGCGCGTGATCTACAACGGCATCGACGTCGAGACGTGGCGGCCCGTGGAGGACCCCGAACTGCTCGACGAGCTGGGCATCGACCCGCAGCGACCGTCGGTGGTCTTCGTCGGCCGCATCACACGCCAGAAGGGACTGCCGTACTTCCTGCGCGCCGCCGAGATGCTTCCTCCGGAGGTGCAGATCGTGCTGTGCGCCGGGGCGCCCGACACCCCGCAGATCATGGCCGAGGTGCAGGAGCTGGTGCGCGGACTCCAAGCCGCCCGCGAGGGCGTGATCTGGATCGAGACGTTCCTCCAGCGCGACCAGCTGTGCGCGGTGCTCACGGCCGCGACGACATTCGTCTGCCCGTCCATCTACGAGCCGCTCGGCATCGTCAACCTCGAGGCCATGGCGTGCGGTGCCGCGGTCGTGGGAACGGCGACCGGCGGGATCCCCGAGGTCGTCGTGGACGGCGTCACGGGCCGCCTCGTGCCGATCGAGCAGGTGCAGGACGGGACGGGAACACCCATCGATCCCGACGCCTATGTCGCGGACCTGGCCCGCGTCATCGCCGAGGTCGTCTCCGACCCCGAACGGGCTCGCACCTACGGGGAGGCCGGTCGCCGGCGCGCCGCGGAGGACTTCAGCTGGGCCGCGATCGCCGACACGACGGCCGCGCTCTACGCGGAGGTCGCCGGGCTCGGCCGATAGGCTGGACGACATGCAGCAGGTGCTCGAATTCTCCGACGTCGTCGTCCGTCGGAACGCCCGGAACATCATCGATCACCTCGACTGGTCTGTGGGCGACGACGAGCGCTGGGTCATCCTCGGCCCCAACGGAGCGGGCAAGACGACGCTCCTGCAGTTGGCGGACACCCTCCTGCACCCGACGTCGGGAACCGTCACCATCCTGGGCGAGCAGCTGGGGCGGACCGACGTGTTCGAGCTGCGTCCGCGCATCGGATTCGCGTCCTCGGCCATGGCCCGACGGGTGCCCGAGGAGGAGACCGTCGTCGACGTGGTGCTGACCGCGGCCTTCTCGGTCGTCGGACGCTGGAACGAGACCTACGACGACATCGACGAGCGACGCGCTCTCCGCGTCCTCGCCGAGTGGAAGCTCGATCACCTGGCGGACCGCACGTTCGGCACGCTCTCGGACGGCGAGCAGAAGCGCGTGCAGATCGCGCGGGCCATCATGACCGACCCGGAGCTCCTCCTCCTCGACGAGCCGACGGCGAGCCTCGACCTCGGTGCGCGCGAGGAGCTTCTGACGTTGCTCGGCGGATACGCGCAGTCGCCGACCACGCCCGCCATGGTCATGGTGACGCACCACGTGGAAGAGATCCCCGTGGGCTTCACCCACGTCCTCCTGCTGCGCGACGGCGCGCCGGTCGCCTCGGGACCATTGGCCGACGCCTTGACCTCGGACGCTCTGAGCGACGCGTTCGCCCAGGCCATCGTGCTGACAGAGCACGACGGACGCTACGCGGCGCGGGCCGCTCGCTGACCTCGATTCCCCATCAGGCCCGAAGGCTGTTAGAATCGTCCCTTGGTGCCCCGGCACCGCGACTTTCCCGGTTCTGACCGTCAAAGAACCGTCCGCCACTCACGAGGATCCCGCATGCAGACTGACATCCACCCCGTCTACCAGAACGTCGTCTTCCGCGACCTCGGCTCGGGCGAGACCTTCCTCACCCGCTCGACTGTGTCGAGCGACAAGAAGATCGAGCTCGACGGTGTCGAGTATCCCGTCATCGACGTCGAGATCTCGTCGGCATCGCACCCGTTCTACACGGGCAAGCAGCGCATCATGGACTCGGCCGGTCGCGTCGAGAAGTTCAACCAGCGCTTCAAGAATTTCGGCGGCTCGAGCAAGTAACTCGGTCCGCACGATCGAAGGTCCCCGGTTCCGGCCGGGGGCCTTCTTCGTTCGCCACGCGTGACGTCGCCCGGCCTGCCGCTGGTCAGCGGATCGGCCAGCTGCCGTCGAGGCGGTCTTCGGGGTCGAGGCGACCGACCTGGATGAAGTACTCCGTCAAGCTCTCGGCCTGAGCGCGCGCCCACGCGATCTGCTGCGTGTGCAGTTCGGCGAGTGTCGGCGGCAGCCGCGTGGCGAAGCGCTCTGCCAGAGCTTGCGCCACTCTGCCGGCCGCGATCGCGTCGGCGGCGGCGTCGTGCGCACCGACCAGCTGCACGGCGTAATGGGCGGCGACCGCCTCCAGCGTCCGCTTTCCGCGACGGTATCTGTCGTAGGTCTTATCGACGACCAGCGGGTCGATGACCGGTGAGGGATCATGGATCGGCTCGACGCCATGGCGGATCGCCTCGTACTTGAGGAGCGAGAAGTCGTACGGCGCGTTGTACGCGACGACGGGGATGCCGGCGTCCAGGAGCGCACGCAGCGCGTCGACGACATCTTCGGCCACGTCACGCGCCGGGCGGCCGTGAGCGCGCGCGTGCTGCGTCGATATGCCGTGCACTGCGTGTGCACCCGCCGGGATGTCGATCCCCGGGTCGGCCAGCCAGTCGGAAGAACGCACGACCCCGCCAGAGGCGTCCAGGAGCCCCACGTGCGCGGTGACGATGCGGTCCGTCGTCACATCGATGCCGGTCGTCTCGAGATCGAACACCCCGACCAGCTGAACCCAATCGGGAAGGACGGTGCGGGTCTCTTCGAAATCGGTCATCTCGAACAGGGGCGGTGCCAGCGACGGTCGCTCCGGCGAGGGGATCATGCCGTTCACAGTATGCGCCCCGTCCGACATCGGCCGAGAGCCACACCGCGGCCGCCCCGTCGCTCGTTCGCCGAGCGGGCTCGATCGTAGACTCGGAGGATGCCCGCACCCCACCCCTACGCCGCGCGACTCGCCTCGATACCGGTCGAGCGGCACGAGGTGGGCGTCCTCGGCGGCACGACCGCGTACTGGGTCTACGGTCCTGCGGACGCGGAGACCACCGTGGTGGCCGTTCACGGCTTCCGGGGGGAGCACCATGGACTGGAACCGGTGGTGGCCTATCTGGACGGCTACCGGATCATCTCCCCGGACCTCCCCGGCTTCGGTGAGACTGAGGCGCTCGTCGGCCGCGCGCACACGCTCGAGGACTACGTGGCCTGGCTGGATGCCTTCGTGCGTGCGGTGGCGCCCGGCGCGGTCATCCTCGGTCACTCCTTCGGGTCGATCGTCGTGGCATCCGCCGTGGCGGGCGGCCTGAGGACACCTCGCGTGATCCTGGTGAACCCCATCGGAGCGCCGGCGTTGCAGGGGCCCCGTGGCATCCTGACCCGCCTGGCGGTCTTCTACTACTGGGCCGGTGCCAAGCTCCCCGCACGTGCAGGGGAGGCGGTCCTTCGGAACAAGCTGGTCGTGCGCATCATGAGCGCGTCGATGGCGAAGACCAAGGACCCCGATCTGCGTCGATTCATCCACGACCAGCACGACACCTACTTCTCGCGCTTCGCCGATCGCGACGTCCTGCATGATGCCTTCGTCGCATCGGTGTCGCACGACGTCAGCGAGTTCGCCGCCCGCATCGCCCCGCCCACGCTGCTGATCGCCGCCGACAGGGACGACATCACGCCGATCGAGGCCGAGCGTCGCCTGGCGAAGCAGTTCCCCGACGCTGAGCTCGTGGAGATCGCCGACGTGGGACACCTCATCCACTACGAGACGCCCGAGCAGGCCGCCGACGCGATCAGGCGCTTTCTTGCGCCTTCCGGCGACGGTACGCGTTGACGTTCATGCGGTTTCCGCAATTGCCCGTGTCGCAGTAGCGCTTCGAGCCGTTGCGCGAGTAGTCCACGTAGACCGATCCGCAATCGTCCGCCGCGCACACCCGCACCCTGTCGTACGCGTCCGAGCGGATCACGTCGGTGAACGCCATGGCGGCCTCGACGAGGATGCGGGTGGCCAGGGGCGCAGCATCCGACGTCGCGTGGATATGCCAGTCGTAGTCGTCGTGGATCACCAGCTGGGGGAGTGCCTGGCCGTCGCGCAGCATGGCGTTCACGAGCGGCACGGCGCCCGCGCGGTCGGTGCGCCACAGTTCATGCAGGCGAGGTCGGATGTCCCGCAGTTCGCGGAGTTCTCGGGCATCGCGCCGGATGTCGCCGGTGTAGTCGTGCGTGCGCAGGTACTCGTCGAGATCGGCTGCGGTGCACAGTCGATCGGTCCCCTCGCTGTCGGTCTCGGGCAGGGAGTTGACCAGGTCGACGGCTGCGTTCAGCGCGACTTGTGTGTCATGGATGAAAACCATCTTGACTCCTGACATTCCGGGACGGTACTGTCACTAGTGTAAACGCATTTGACTCCTGACAGTGGGATCGCGCATGACCTCCTCCCTCACCGCCCCGCACCCGTCGAGCACGGCTGCCCGCATGAGCTCCACCGGCCTGATGATGGCCGTCGGCTCCGCCCTCGCCTTCTCGTCGAGCGGGCCGTTCATGAAGCCGCTGCTGGAGGCGGGCTGGTCCGTCGGAGCGGCCCTGCTCGTGCGCATGGCCGTGGCGGGCCTCGTGCTCGCCCCCGCTCTGGTCTCCGCGCTGCGTGCAGAGCGATCCTTCCTCCGCAGGCACTGGCGGATCATCGTCGGCTTCGGACTCACGGGTGTCGCCGGGTGTCAGATCTTCTACTTCTCCGCGATGCAGCGGATGCCGGTGGCCGTGGCACTACTGATCCAGTATCTGGCGCCCGTGCTGCTGGTGCTCTTCGCCTGGGCGCGGACGCGCCGGGCGCCCTCGCGGCTCGTCGTCGTCGGCTCGATCGTCGCCATCGGCGGGCTGATCCTCGTCGTGGACATCGCGGGAGCCGCCTTCGATCTGCTGGGTACCCTCTTCGCGCTCGGCGCCGCCATCTGCGTCGGCGCCTACTTCCTGATCTCGGAGCGTGCCGGAGATGACCTGCCGCCCCTGGCGCTGGCATCCGGAGGCCTGTTCACGGGAGCCGCGCTGGTGGGCGTACTGGGTCTCATCGGCGTCCTGCCGCTGACCGCGCCTGCGGTCAGCGTCGAGCTGGCCGGTGTCAGCGTGCCGTGGTTCGTTCCGCTGCTGTGGGTCGCGGCCGTCGCGACGTCGGTCGGGTACGCGTTCGGCGTGATGGCGGTGCCGCGGATCGGCTCGCGCCTGGCGTCGTTCGTCGGCTTGTCGGAGGTGCTGTTCGCCCTGGGCTTCGCCTGGCTGTTCCTCGGCGAGACCCCGGCGCCCGTCCAGTTCGTCGGCGGCGCGCTGATCCTCGTCGGCGTCGTCCTGGTGCGGATGGATGCCTCGTCGGCGGGTGAACCGCGCGGTCAGGCCGCTATGGTTCCTGTCGTGCCAGCTCCATGAGGGGCGCCACGCGGTAGCCGATGACCTCGCCCATCACGAGCGACGTCTCGGTGCGTTCGACGCCCTCGATCGCGAGGATGCGCGCATCCGTGTCGAACAGATGCTGCGTGTCGCGGCACGCGACGCGCACCAGCAGGTCGACCTGCCCGCTCAATCCGTGGGCCTGGACGACCTCCGGGATCTTCGCGAGCTCGACCGTGATGCGAGGCAGGTCCGCCTGACGCACCATCACGTTCAGGAACGCCTCGATCGGAAACCCGAGCGCATGCGAGGAGATCGCGCGCTCGTAGGAGAGGAAGACGTTCGCCCGCTCGAGTCTCGCCATCCGCGCCTGCACGGTGTTCCGCGAGAGGCCGAGCTTCTCGGCGAGTGCGACGACGGTCGCGCGGGGATCGCCGGCCAGCGCACTCAGAAGCTCCAGATCGACGTGGTCGAGATTTCCCATAGTGCGAAACAATAGCAGGACTCACGGGACACGATTGCGCAACATGCTCAAGCAGGAGCCGGATGCTTGAGCTAGGTGCGACGTAGTCGTAGCCTCAGGGTGCCGGCGACGACGCCGGCATCTGACGTCGATCGGCCTCACGAGGGCGCGATCGCACCGGAGGGATGACGATGGCGCACACCCTGACCCCCACGCCCCGCACCGCGACAGACGTCGACGATGTCGCCCGGGTGATCGACGAAGACGGTGAGCGCCTCTCGGACGCGAGGCTCGACCCGTGGATCGCCGATGTGGACGTTCCGTTGCTCCAGCGTCTGTACCGCGACATGGTGCTGGTGAGACGCATCGATGCCGAAGGCGTCGCCCTGCAGAGACAGGGACAGCTCGGCCTGTGGGCACCCTGCCGCGGACAGGAGGCGGTTCAGGTCGGGACCGCGCATGCCCTGCGTTTCGATGACTTCGTCTTCCCCAGTTATCGCGAGCACGGCGTGCTCCACGTCCGTGGTGCGGCGCCGGAGGCTTTTGTGCTCAGCTGGCGCGGCGAGGCCCACTCGAGCTTCGATCCGTACTCCCTGCACACGGCCACTCCCCAGATCATCATCGGAGCGCAGACGCTCCACGCGGTGGGCTACGCGATGGGTATCCAGCGCGACGCCGCGCTCCGGCCGGGCGTGCGTGCCGATCAGGTGGCCGTCACCTATTTCGGCGACGGTGCGACGAGTCAGGGCGACGTGAACGAGGCGATGGTGTTCGCCTCCTCGTTCCAGGCTCCCGTGGTGTTCGTCTGCAGCAACAACCAGTGGGCGATCTCGGAGCCGGTCACGGTGCAGTCGGCCTTCCCGATCGCCGGCCGGGCGCCGGGGTTCGGCATTCCCAGCATCCGGATCGACGGCAACGATGCGCTCGCGTCGCTCGCGGCCATGCGCTGGGCCCTCGACCGCGCGCGTCGCGGGGAGGGGCCGTCGTTCATCGAGGCGGTGACCTACCGCATGGGGCCGCACACGACCTCGGACGACCCGACGCGCTATCGCGATGACGCCGACGTCGAGCGTTGGCTGCGGCGCGACCCGATCACGCGGATGGAGAATCTGCTCCGCGCGCGCGATGCGTTCGACGGGGACTTCACGGAGGGTGTCGCGGCCGAGGCGGACCGTCTCGCGTCCGCCGTCCGCGCGGCCTGCCTCGGATCGGTCTCGCGAGGCCCCCTCGAGGTCCTCGACGACGTGTACGCCGAGCCGCACGCCGGTCTGGACGAGCAGCGCGCCCATTTCGCCACCTATCTCGACGGCTTCGCCGACGGGGGAACGGAGGCCGCGCGATGACCGCCGCGATCGGAGCCGATGTCCGCGCCGGGAGCACCCAGCTGACGATGGCGAAGGCCATCACGCACGGTTTGCGTCAGGCGATGGCCGATGATCCCCACGTCCTGCTCATGGGCGAGGACATCGGCGCATTGGGCGGCGTGTTCCGCGTGACCGACGGACTGCTCGACGAATTCGGTGCCCTGCGGGTCATCGACACCCCCCTCGCGGAGTCCGGCATCATGGGGACGGCCGTCGGCCTGGCGTACCGGGGATACCGGCCGGTCGTCGAGATCCAGTTCGACGGCTTCGTCTATCCGGCGTTCAACCAGATCGTGAGCCAGGTGGCGAAACTCCACTACCGCACCCGCGGTGCCGTCACGATGCCCCTCACCATCCGCATTCCCTGGGCGGGCGGCGTGGGCGCCGCCGAGCACCACTCCGAGTCGCCCGAGGCGTACTTCGTGCACACGTCCGGCCTGCGCGTCGTCGCCGTCTCGAACCCTCAGGACGCCTACACGATGCTCCGCCAGGCGATCGCCTGCGACGACCCGGTGGTGTTCTTCGAACCGAAACGGCTGTACCACGCGAAAGGTCCCGTCGACCTGCAGGGCAACCTGGCCGACGTCGCGCCGATGGGCGTCGCGCGCGTCGCGCGGAGCGGCTCGGACATCACACTGCTGACGTACGGCGCGCAGGTCACCACGGCGATGGACGCCGCCACGGCCGCAGAGGACGACGGCGTGTCGATCGAGGTCATCGACCTGAGATCCCTTTCGCCGGTGGACTACCGCACGATCGAGGCGTCCGTCCGCAAGACCGGGCGCGTCGTGGTCACCCACGAGGCGGCCCGCGAAGCCGGGGTCGCGGCCGAGCTGATCGCCGGCGTCACCGAGCGGTGCTTCTCGTTCCTCGAATCCGCGCCGGTGCGGGTCACCGGGCACGACATCCCGTATCCGCCCGCCAAGCTCGAGCGCCACCATCTGCCCGATCTCGACCGGATCCTCGACGCGGTCGATCGCGTGATGGACCGCCCGAACAGCATGTCGGGGGTGTGGTCATGACCGAGGACTTCCGTCTGCCGGATCTCGGTGAGGGCCTGCCCGAAGCCGAGCTCGTGCAGTGGCTGGTCGCCGAGGGCGACACGGTGACACTGAACCAGACGATCGCCGAGGTCGAGACGGCGAAGGCGATCGTCGAGCTGCCCTCACCCCACGCGGGCATCATCCAAACGCTTCACGCCACCGCCGGCGACGTCGTGCCGGTCGGATCGGTGTTCGTCACGTTCGAGACGGCGGGCGGGGCGGTGCCGTCACCCCGAACCGGACGGGCGGATGCTGCCGCCGACCACGACGCCGCCGAAAAGGCCGTGCCGAATCTCGTCGGGTACGGCGCCGCACCCCGCGGGACGGCTCGGCCGCAGCGACGGGCGCGGGTCGCGGCATCCGCTCATCCCTCGACTCGCGGTGACCTCGCCGTCCGCGACGCGGCTCCGCACGACGCGATCATCGACACCGTGGACGCCCGCGACACCGCCCGGAGCCGCCCACGGTCGACGCCGCCGGTGCGCCGACGGGCGAGAGACCTCGGCATCGACCTCGCGCAGGTGGCGGCATCCGGTCCCACCGGGTTGATCACCCGCGCGGATGTCGAGGCCTTCGCCATGCGCGGACAGCCAGCCGAAACGCCAGCCGAGACGCCTGCCGAAACGCCTGCCGACAAGGGGGCGGCTGCGCGGGTCACCCGGGTGCCGATCCGAGGCGTGCGCAAGCACACGGCGGCGGCGATGGTGCAGAGCGCCTTCACCGCTCCGCACGTCACGACGTTCCTCGACGTCGACATCACGGAGACCACGGCGCTCATCGCGTCGCTCAAGGCCGACCGCGCGCTCGACGGACACCGGATCGGCGTCACGGCTGTCGCGGCGAAAGCGGTGTGCCTGGCGCTGGCCCGGCATCCCGGACTGAACTCGCGCTGGGACGAGACGGCCGGCGAGATCGTCGAGCATCACTACGTCAATCTCGGCATGGCGGCGGCGACCGATCGCGGACTCATCGTCCCGAACATCCCCGACGCCGACGCGTTGACACTGGTCGACCTCGCCGATGCGATCGCCGAGCTCACCACGACCGCGCGCACGGGCAAGACGCCGCCCGAGCGCCTCCGCGGAGGGACGTTCTCCCTCACGAACGTGGGCGTGTTCGGGATCGACGCCGGCACGCCGATCCTGAATCCGGGCGAGGCCGGCATCCTCGCGCTCGGCGCGGTGCGGCGCCGACCGTGGGAGCATCGCGGCGAGATCGCGCTCCGGGACGTCATGACGCTCTCGCTCTCGTTCGACCACAGACTGGTGGACGGGGAGCAGGGTGCGCGGTTCCTCGTGGAAGTCGGCGACGTCCTCCGCGAGCCGGGGCGCGCCATGCTGCTGCGCTGAGGTCGCACCTGCAGCGCACGTCGGCGGGACGCGCCGTCCACGCCGGTGGTCAGCGTGCGTTCAGCGCGGTCCGCTAGAGTAGGAACACTGGCGAGATCGTTTCGGTCTCCCTGCGTCGTCAGAACGCCCCTCTTCGTTCCCGCGGCAGGCCTCGGCCCCGCGCATGCAGAACACTTCTCACGGCGAACGGATGCGTCACCCGACGCCTTCGCCCTCTGCCGGCACACCGCCATCGTTGTGCCGGGCCACCACCGTTTCGTGCGGTCGGTGCAGCCTGCCTGAAAGGCACCACTGTGACCACCACCACCGTGACCACTGACACCGTGATCACCGACACCCCCACTTTCGCCGCTCTCGGCGTGCCCGCGCCGATCGTGCGCGTGCTCTCCGAGCAGGGCATCAACGAGCCCTTCCCCATCCAGGTCGACACGCTCCCCGACACGCTCGGTGGACGCGACGTCCTCGGACGCGGCAAGACCGGCTCGGGCAAGACGCTCGCCTTCTCCATCCCGATGGTCGCCCGCCTCGGCGGCAAGCTCGCCGGCGGAAGCCGCCGCGCCGGTCGCCCCCTCGCGCTCGTGCTCGCCCCGACCCGCGAGCTCGCCACGCAGATCGACGCCGTGCTCGCGCCCCTCGCGGCCGCCTACGGCCTGAAGACCACCACGATCTACGGCGGCGTGAACCAGAAGCGTCAGGTCGACGCGCTGAATGCCGGCGTCGACATCGTCGTGGCCTGCCCGGGTCGTCTGGAAGACCTCCTGCAGCAGCGTCACCTCACGCTCGACGCCATCGAGATCACCGTGCTCGACGAGGCCGACCACATGGCCGACCTCGGCTTCCTGCCGGTCGTCACGCGCATCCTCGACAAGACGCCGAACGGTGGCCAGCGTCTGCTGTTCTCCGCGACGCTGGACAACGGTGTGGACAAGCTCGTCCGCCGCTTCCTGCAGAACGAGGTGCTGCACTCCGTCGACGAGGCGAACTCGCCCGTCGCCGCCATGACTCACCACGTCTTCGAGACCCCGGACGCCGACACCAAGAAGGACCTCGTCACGGCGCTCGCACGCGGGCGCGGTCGCCGCATCCTGTTCATGCGCACCAAGCACCACGCCAAGAAGCTCGCGAAGCAGCTCACCGACCAGGGCATCCCCGCGGTCGACCTGCACGGAAACCTGTCGCAGCCCCAGCGCGACCGCAACCTCGCCGCGTTCGGCGACGGTTCGGTGCGCGTCCTCGTGGCCACGGATGTCGCGGCGCGCGGCGTTCACGTCGACGACGTCGAGCTCGTGGTGCACGTCGACCCGCCCACCGAGCACAAGGCATATCTGCACCGCTCGGGCCGCACGGCCCGTGCCGGCAGCGCCGGTGACGTCGTGACGGTCATGCTCCCCGCGCAGCGCAAGGACACCGAGGCGCTGCTGCGCAAGGCGGCCATCTCGGCTCGGCCCATCTCGGTGAAGCACGACTCCGCCGCGGTCACCGATCTCGTCGGTCCCGAGGCCGAGTACGTCAAGCCGCAGCCGCGTGCCGCGGTGCAGCAGTCGCAGGGCGGTGGGCGCTCGCAGGGCGCCAACGCCCAGCGCAAGCGCACGCAGCGCACCGAGGGCACCCGCGGTTCCGGCCAGGGCCGCTCCGAGGGCGGCCGCGGTCAGGCCCGCAGCGATGCGGGCTCGGGTCGTGCCGGTGGAGCAGGCCAGGGTCGCTCCGGCGGGTCGGGTCAGGGTCGCCCGGCAGGCTCGGGCGGGCAGCGTTCCGGGGGTATGCGCGTCGGCGACACCGTGCGCGCGAATCGTCCGAACCGCCGCGCGCAGGGCTGATCCGGTCCGAAGAGGTGTGGGACTGATCTGAGGCGCGGACCGCCGTCCCGTAGTTCTGCAGCACCGCGCGAAACGCCGTCTCCTGGCCACAGGAGGCGGCGTTTCGTCACTCTCCGCAGAACTTCGGGACGCCAACCACCGTGCGGTACCTCAGCGGGGGACAGGCTCGGCCGGCAGCCCAGAGGCGACACGGGCGCCCAGCGGGGACGTCACGCGCTCAGGGCGGCCACAGCCATCGACTCGAGGATGCCGCGGACCGCGGCATCCGACGGGGAACGGCGTCCGTCGCGCATGCTGTGCGGCGTGGAGTTGATCAGCCCGAAGCACGCGTGCGCCCGCACCCGGAGATCGCCCTCCGAGCGTTCGGGATGCCGTGCGTGCAGCACGGTGATCCACATGTCGACGTACTCCCTCTGCAGCCGGCGCACCCGGTGTCGGTCGGCGTCGGCGAGGCTCGAGAGGTCGCGGTCCTGCACTCGGATGACGTCGGCCGAGCCGAGGGCGAACTCGACGTGGAAGCTCACCAGATCCTCGAGCTGGCGCTCCCGGTCGTGAGGCCCCGCCAGCACCTGGGCGCCGCCGTCGCGCAGTCGCTCGCTGACGCCGATCAGAATGGCGCCCAGGAGGGCCTGCTTGTTGGCGAAATGGCGGTAGACGGCCGGGCCGCTCACCCCGACCGCCGCGCCGAGATCCTCGAGGCTGACCGCGGCGAAACCCCGTTCGGCGAAAAGCCGCGCCGCCTCACGGAGGAGGGCGCTCTGGCGATCAGCCTTCGCGCGATCGCGGGTGGTCGTCGTCACCGAGCCGTCACTTGCCATTTCAGTTAATCCTCGCTAACATCAGATCTCGGTTAGTGAACACTAACCAAAGACAGCCCGGGCGGACAACCCGCGTGACCGGATCGTGACGTCGAAGGAGACGCGCATGGCGGTGATCGACCTTCCTGTGATCGATCGACAGCTGTTCGAGCGCACCCGTGATGCCCAGGCGGCACTCGCGGAGGACCTGCGGTCTCGGCTCGCCGCGGCATCCGTCGGTGGTCCCGAGTCATCGCGTCGCCGGCACACGGAGCGAGGAAAACTGCTGCCGCGCGACCGTGTCACCCGTCTGCTGGATGAGGGCAGCCCGTTCCTCGAGGTGGCGCCGCTCGCCGCCACGGGGCTGTACGAGGACAGCGCGCCGGCAGCGGGGGTGATCGCGGGCATCGGGCTCGTTCACGGTCGCCCGGTGATGGTGATCTGCAACGACGCGACGGTGAAGGGCGGGACCTATTTTCCGATGACGGTCAAGAAGCACCTGCGCGCGCAGGAGATCGCGCTCGAGAACCGGCTGCCGTGCATCGCGCTCGTCGATTCCGGGGGCGCCTATCTGCCCATGCAGGATGAGGTGTTCCCCGATCGCGACCACTTCGGACGGATCTTCTTCAACCAGGCGCGCATGTCGGCGGCGGGCATTCCGCAGATCGCCGCGGTGCTGGGCTCGTGCACTGCGGGCGGTGCGTATGTGCCGGCCATGAGCGACGAGACGGTCATCGTCCGCGGGCAGGGCACGATCTTCCTCGGCGGGCCGCCGCTCGTGAAGGCCGCGATCGGCGAGATCGTGACCGCCGAGGAACTGGGCGGCGGCGAGCTGCACGCGCGCCGATCCGGCGTCGTCGACCATCTCGCCGAGGACGACGAGCACGCGCTCGAGATCGTGCGCGACATCGTCGCGACCCTGCCGCTTCCTCCCGTCCCCGCCTGGGAGGTGGTTCCCGCGGTCGAGCCGCTGTCCGCTGTCGACGAGCTGTACGGCGTCGTGCCCGTCGACGTGAACCAGCCCTACGACGTGCGAGCCGTCATCGCGCGTCTGGTCGACGGCAGCGACCTCCACGAGTTCAAGCGCGAATACGGAGACACCCTCGTGACGGGGTTCGCCCGCATCCACGGCCACCCGGTCGGCATCATCGCGAACAACGGCGTGCTGTTCGGCGAGTCCGCGCAGAAGGGCGCCCACTTCATCGAACTGGCGGACCAGCGCGGCATCCCGCTGCTCTTCCTGCAGAACATCTCGGGATTCATGGTGGGACGCGATGCCGAGGCCGGCGGGATCGCGAAGGACGGCGCGAAGATGGTCACCGCCGTGGCCACCACGCGCGTGCCCAAGCTGACGGTCGTCATCGGAGGTTCGTTCGGCGCCGGGAACTACTCGATGTGCGGACGGGCATATTCTCCGCGGTTCCTGTGGACCTGGCCGGCGAGCCGCATCTCGGTGATGGGCGGGCCGCAGGCGGCATCCGTCCTCTCCACCGTCAAGCGCGACCAGCTCGAAGGGCGCGGCGAGGAGTGGTCCGCACAGGAGCAGGCGGCCTTCGAGGCGCCGATCCGCGAGCGCTACGACGAGCAGGGCAGTCCCTACTACGCGACCGCGCGGCTATGGGACGACGGCGTGATCGATCCCGCCGACACCCGGTCGGTCATCGGGCTGGCCCTCGACATCGTCTCCCGCACGCCGCTTCCCGAACCCCGCTTCGGCCTCTTCCGGATGTGACGGCGATGCCCCCGATCACCGACCGCGCGACGCGACACGATGTGTCTCCGACTGCGCTGTTCGACACCGTGCTCGTCGCCAACCGCGGCGAGATCGCACGCCGGGTCATCCGCACGCTCCGTCGCCTGGGCATCCGCTCGGTCGCGGTCTACAGCGACGCCGACGCCGACGCCCCCCACGTGCTCGAAGCGGACGTCGCCGTGCGCATCGGGCCCGCGGCCGCGCGGCAGTCCTACCTCTCGATCGACGCGGTCCTCGCGGCGGCTGCGCAGACCGGCGCTCGGGCCGTGCACCCGGGCTACGGGTTCCTGTCGGAGAACACCGCGTTCGCGGCGGCCTGCGAAGAGGCGGGCATCGTGTTCATCGGCCCCACGGTTCAGGCCCTCGATGTGATGGGCGACAAGATCCGTGCGAAAGAGCACGTCCAGCGGCACGGGGTGCCGACGGTGCCCGGTTTCAGCGCCGTCGGCATGTCGGACCGGGAGATCGCCGCCGCCGCGGCGCGCACGGGCTTCCCCCTGCTCGTCAAGCCGTCGGCCGGCGGCGGGGGGAAGGGTATGCAGGTCGTCCGTGAACCCGCCGAGCTGCCGGAAGCCCTCGCCGCCGCACGCCGCGTCGCCGCCGCGGCGTTCGGCGATGACACACTGCTGCTCGAGAGGCTGATCGAGCGCCCCCGCCACATCGAGGTGCAGGTGCTGGCCGACACGCACGGCGCCGTCATCCATCTCGGCGAGCGGGAGTGCACGCTTCAGCGCCGGCACCAGAAGGTCGTCGAGGAGGCGCCGTCGCCGGTGGTGGATGCGGAGACCCGCGAACGCCTCGGAGCCGCTGCCTGCGCGGCTGCGGCATCCGTCGACTACCGGGGCGCGGGCACCGTGGAGTTCCTCGTGGCCGGCGATCGCCCCGACGACTTCTTCTTCATCGAGATGAACACGCGCCTGCAGGTCGAGCATCCGGTCACCGAGATGGTGACCGGTGTCGACCTCGTCGAGCAGCAGGTCCGTGTGGCCGCGGGTCAACCGCTCAGCATCGCCCAGCAGGACGTCCCGTGGAACGGCCACGCCATCGAGGCGCGGGTGTACGCCGAGAGCCCGTCGCGCGGTTTCCTGCCGGCGACGGGCGGCGTCCTGTGCTGGGAGCCGGGCGCAGGACTGCGGGCGGATGCCGCGGTGCAGACCGGATCGGTCGTCACCGCCGACTACGATCCGATGATCGCGAAGGTCATCGCGCACGGGACCGACCGCGCCGAGGCGCTCGCCCTGCTCGAGAGGGGTCTCGCCGAGACGGTCCTGCTCGGTGTCGAATCCAACATCGGCTTCCTGCGCGAGCTGCTGTCGGATCCGGCCGTGCGGGCCGGAGACCTCGACACGGGTCTGATCGATCGCCTGCCGCCGTTCGTCGACCCGGCGCCGTCGGTGCGGGCGCTCGCGGCGGCGGCGCGGTTCGAGACGCGCGCCGAGCAGGTCGGCTCGCCGTCCTCGAGTCGGGAACGGGCGGCATCCGTTCTCTGGCGCACCGCGACGGGGTGGCGACTCGGCGCGTCGGCCGTCGCCACGACGACGTGGTTCCTCACGTCGGACGGCGGCATCGTCCATTCATCCGTGCCTTTCCGACCTCGGAACGGACGGCAGGATCGAGACGGCACAGACGAACCGGCCCGATCCGATGCGGCGGCGGAGCAGGGCATCCGTCTCGCCCGAGACGCAGACGGCCTGCTGTGGGTGCATGCCGACGGAGTCACGGCAACGCTGCGCCCGATCACGCGACGCGAGGCGAAGCTGCACCGGCTCGCCACCCGCGAACGAGCGGATGCCTCGGCCTCACCCGACCTCAGGGCGCCGATGCCCGGGGCCGTGGTCGCCGTGCACGTCGCGGACGGCGCCCGCGTGCGGACGGGCGAGCGGGTCGTGACCATCGAGGCGATGAAGATGGAGCAGCCGTTGGTCGCGCCGCACGACGGCATCGTGTCTCTGCGGGTGGCGATCGGCGAACAGGTGCGCCGCGACCAGGTCCTCGCACGGGTGACCGCGCCATGACACGCCGCCTGACCCCGACCCACCGTCGCACACGCCCACGAGGCATCCGCCCCCGCTCCCGATCCTGGAGGACACCATGAAGTACGACGATCTGACCGATGACGAGCAGCAGCTCGCCGACATGGTGCGCGAGTTCGCCGAGGAGGTCGTGGCTCCCCAGGCGTACGAGGCGGACCGCACGCACACCCTGCCGCTGGACGTGGTCGCCCAGATGGGGGAGATGGGGCTTTTCGGGCTGCCCTTCCCCGAGGAGTACGGCGGCCAGGGCGGGGACTACTTCGCGCTCTGCGTCGCGATCGAAGCGCTCGGCCGCGTCGACCAGTCCCTCGCGATCACGCTCGAGGCCGGCGTCAGCCTGGGGGCGATGCCCGTGTTCCGGTTCGGCACCGACGCGCAGAAGCAGGAGCTGCTGCCCGATCTGCTGGCAGGACGGGCGCTGGCGGGCTTCGGGCTCACCGAGCCGGAGGCGGGTTCGGATGCGGGTGCGACGCGCACCACGGCGCGGGCCGAGGGGGAGGAGTGGGTGGTGAACGGGTCGAAGCAGTTCATCACGAACTCGGGAACGGCGATCACCAGATTCGTGACGGTCACGGCCGTGACCGGCGAGCGTGACGGCCGCAAGGAGATCTCGACCATCATCGTGCCCAGCGGTACCGAGGGCTTCACCGTGGGACCGGGGTACGACAAGGTCGGGTGGCACGCTTCCGACACTCACCCGCTGACGTTCGTCGACGCCCGCGTGCCGGCGACGAATCTGCTGGGCGAGCGCGGCCGAGGGTTCGCCAACTTCCTCCACATCCTCGACGAGGGGCGCATTGCGATCGCCGCGCTGTCGACGGGTGCGGCCGAGGGGTGCCTGGAGGCGGCCGTCGACTACGCGAAGAAGCGCACCGTCTTCGGCGAAACGCTGTCGACCCGGCAGAGCATCCAGTTCATGATCGCCCGCATGCAGCTGCGCGTGCACAACGCGCGCCTCGCGTGGCACTACGCGGCCCGTCTGCGCGACGCCGGCAAGCCGTTCAAGACCGAGGCCGCGATCGCCAAGCTGACGGCCAGCGACGCGGCGATGGACAACGCCCGCGATGCGACCCAGATCTTCGGGGGCAACGGCTTCATGAACGAGTACCCGGTCGCGCGCCACTACCGCGACTCGAAGATCCTCGAGATCGGCGAGGGCACCACCGAGGTGCAGCTCCTGGTGATCGCGCGGTCGCTCGGGCTCGACGGGTAGCGTGATCGCCATGGCATCCGAAGACTCCGCCGTTACCGCCGAACCGCTCGCGTCCCCGCACGGGGTCGTGCAGCGGGGCCTGTTCGCCGATGAGATGCAGGTCGGCGCCCGCTATCTGCATCGCCCCGGTCGCACCGCGACCGAGGCCGACAACGTGCTGTTCTCCTCGCTGACCATGAACACGCAGGCGCTGCATCTCGACGCCGCCTACGCGGCGACCCAGCCGTTCGGGCAGAGGCTGATGAACTCGATGTGGACGCTCGCCACGATGGTCGGGGCATCCGTCTCGCAACTGACGCAGGGCACGCTCGTGGCGCAGGTGGGACTGAGCGATATCGCCTTCCCCGCGCCGCTCTTCGCGGGCGACACCCTCTACGTCGACACCGAGATCGTCGCGGTGCGCGACTCCTCGTCGCGTCCGGGTCAGGCCGTCGTGACGCTGCGCCACACCGGACGCAACCAGGACGACACCGTGGTGGCCACGGCGACGCGGGCCGCGCTCATGTGGCGAACGGATGCCGCGTGCCGCAACGCCACCGCCGGTCAGGCGTCTCCCGACCCCGTGGACGCCCCGTGACCGCCTTCGCGCTCGGGCCCGCGCTGCTGTTCTGTCCCGCCGACCGCCCCGAGCGCTTCGCGAAGGCCGTCGAGCGCTCCGACGCCGTGATCCTCGACCTGGAGGACGCCGTCGCGCCCGGTGCCAAGGTCGCGGCGCGCGGAGCGTTGATCGAGTCCGAACTCGACCCCGAGCGCGTGATCGTCCGTGTGAACCCCCCCGGCACCGACGCATTCGTGGCCGATATCGCCACGCTCTCACAGACCGACTACCGCAGGGTCATGGTCGCCAAGGCCGAGAGCGCGAAGCAACTCTCCGCCATCGACGGCCGCTACTCGATCGTCGCGCTCTGCGAGACCGCGCGCGGGGTCGCCGCCGCCGAGAAGCTGGCCGCCCACGAGCAGGTGGTGGCGCTCATGTGGGGTGCCGAAGACCTCGTCGCCAGCCTCGGGGGCTCCTCGAGCCGGAAGCCGAACGGACGTTACCGGGACGTCGCGCGCGTCGCCAGGTCGCGGGTACTCCTGGCCGCCGGATCGCGAGGCAAGGCGGCGATCGACGCCGTGCACCTCGACATCGCCGACGTGAAACGGCTGCGGGTCGAGGCCACGGATGCCGCGGCATCCGGTTTCTCGGCCACCGCGTGCATCCACCCGAGCCAAGTGCCCGTCATCCGGGCCGCCTACCGGCCCGACGAGGAACTCATCGTCTGGGCGCGCAGCGTGCTGGGCACGGCGGAGACGGAGCGGGGTGTGTTCACCTACCAGGGACGGATGGTGGACGAGCCGGTGCTGCGGCACGCCCGCGCGCTCCTCGGGCGCGCGGGTCAGTCCGCCTGAGAGCGGAGCGCGACTCAGGCGACGGGGGACGCCAGGCGCAGACGGTCTCGCTCGAACAGGATCGGGTGGGCGGAGCCGTTGGCCAGACGCACGCCCGGGGGTGGGAACTCTCCCGCACTCGCATGGAGGAGCACTTCGCGGATGAGGGCTCCGTGGGCCACGGCGATCAGCGTCGCCCCGCCCGCGCCGGTCGCCGCGCGCGTGTCATGCACGACACGACGCAGCCCCCGCAGTGCACGATCGCGCAGCTGCAGACGGGTCTCCGCGCCGGGCACATCGGCGCTGTTCCAGTCGCCCCAGCGCCGACGGAACTCGTCGACGTCGAGTCCTTCCGCTTCTCCGTAGGCGCGCTCGCGCAGGTCGGCATACGGACGGGGAGCCGCCGTCCCCAGCTCTGTCGCGATGATCTCGGCCGTCTCCCGTGCGCGCGACAGGTCGCTCGAAACGACCACGACGGGCAGATGACGCGGGAGATCCTCACGGAGCGCCGCCGCGGCATCCCGTGCCTGCTGCCGGCCGGTGTCGTTCAGGGGGATGTCCGTCGACCCCTGGATCAGGCGGTCCCGGTTCCAGTCGGTTTCACCGTGCCGGACGAGGGTGAGAAGAGTCACGCTTCGAGCCTAAGCGCGCCGGCACTCACCGAGCGGCGGGCAGGGCCACCGCGAGGGCGCTGAGGACTTCGCTCGTCCCCGCATCGACCTTCACCGTGGCCTTGCCGTCGGCGCGGGTCGCACCGCGGTTGAGGATGACGACCGGGAGCTTCCGTCGCCGCGCGCGCTCCACCAAGCGGATGCCGGAGTTCACGACCAGCGACGACCCGGCCACGATGAGCGCCTCGCTGGTCTGGACCAGCTGCTCCGCTTCGCGGAACTTCTCGGCGGGAATGAACTCGCCGAAGAACACGACGTCCGGCTTGAGCATGCCTCCGCAGACGCTGCAGTCAGGCACGCGGAAGCCGTCCGCGGTCTCGGGTGACACGTCTCCGTCCGGCCCGAGGATGACGTCCTCGTCGACCCCGATCCACGGGTTCTCGCGTTCCACCCGGACCGCGAGGTCGCGGCGGTCGAACACCTGACCGCAGTGCGTGCAGAACACCCGGCGCATGGTTCCGTGCAGCTCGACGACCCTGCGGCTGCCCGCGCGCACATGCAGCCCGTCGACGTTCTGGGTGATGACGCCCGTGGCGATCCCGGAGGCCTCGAGATCGGCGATCGCCTCGTGCCCCGCGTTGGGCTGGGCCGCCGCGAACGCGCGCCAGCCCAGGTGCGACCCGACCCAGTAACGCCGTCGGGCGGCGTCGCTCGCGTAGAACTGGTCGACTGTCATCGGGGTGCGGGTGGGCGCACCTTTCCCGCGGTAGTCCGGGATACCCGAGTCGGTGGACACGCCGGCACCCGTGACGATCGCCACGCGGCGGCCGGCGAGCGCATCGATGGCGCGCCCGACCATCGCCGTCGTCTGCGGGTCGAATCCGACCAGTGCCGACATGCGCTCACCTCCTCGCACTTTCGAGCATACGGGCCGCGCTTTTCGCGGAGGTTACACGGAGTGCCGGCCGGGTGACCTGCGAGAGTGGGCGAGGAGGAATCATGCACATCGAGACCATCGTGGAGGCGGACGACCCGCGCCTGGCGGACTACCGGGATCTGACGGACGTCGCGCTGCGCCGCGTGCTGGAGCCCGCCGGAGGGCTGTACATCGCCGAATCGGCGAAGGTGCTCGGCCGGGCGATCGCGGCAGGCCACCGTCCGCGATCGGTGCTCGTACAGGACAAGTGGCTGGCGGATGTGCGTGAACTGCTCGCCGCGGATGTCGACGACGTGCCGGTCTTCGTCGTCTCCGCCGACCTCGCAGAGAGCGTCACCGGATACGCCGTGCACCGTGGGCTGCTCGCGGCGATGCACCGGCCATCACCGCTCGCGGTGGCCGACGTCGTGCGCGGAGCGCGCACGGTGCTGATCCTCGAGGACATCATGGACCACACCAACGTGGGCGCGGCCTTCCGTGGAGCCGCGGGTCTCGGCGCGGACGCCGTGCTGGTCTCGCCCTGCTGCGCCGACCCGCTCTACCGCCGCAGCGTGCGCGTGAGCATGGGGACGGTGTTCCAGGTGCCGTGGACCAGACTCCCGGAGTGGCGGGAGGCCGGTCCGCAGCTGAAGGACCTGGGCTTCGTCCTGGCCGCTCTGGCCCTCGCCGATGAAGCGGTGCCGCTGGACGAGTTCGCCGCTCGACGTCCGGAACGCGTGGCGCTCATAATGGGGGCCGAGGGCGACGGACTGAGCAGGAAGGCCCTGGCCGTCGCCGACACCGTGGTGACGATCCCGATGGCCGGCGGGGTCGATTCCCTCAACGTCGCCGCGGCGTCGGCGGTGGCGCTCTGGGCGCTCCGCTGACGAGACCGGACGAGTCAGACCTGCTCGCCGCGGGGGGCCGCGGCGTCCGTCCCCGGCGCGAGGGTGATGATGGGGAGTGGTTGGGGCCGTTTGGCGGAGATCTCGTCGCCCGACGATTGATGCCGCAGTCGCCGGAGCACCCACGGCATGAGGTAGGACCGCGCCCACACCAGATCGACGCTGCGCGCCTGCCGCCATGTGCGCAGCGGCTGGGTGTCGGGCTGCATCGCCTGCAGGTCGTTCGGAACGTTGAGCGTGCGCAGCACCATCCGCGCGACTTCGTGATGACCGAGCGCGTTGTAGTGCAGGCGGTCGTCATCGAAGAAACGCATGTCCTGCACCTCCTTGAGCGCCCACTGATCGGCCACGATGCAGTCATGGCGTTCGGCGATCGCGCGGATGTTCTCGTTGTAGATCGCGACCTTGCCGCGGATGCCGCGGAACACGGGCGTGAATTCGGTGTCGATGCCCGTGAACACCACGATCGTGGCCCCGTCGCGGCTCAGGCGGATCACCGCGTCCTCGAACTGGGCGGCGATCGCGTCGGGGTCGGCGCCCGGGCGGATCACGTCATTCCCGCCGGCGGACAGGGTGATCAGGTCGGGGGAGAGGGCGAGTGCGGGCTCGATCTGGTCGGCCACGATCTGCGCGATGAGCTTTCCCCGCACGGCGAGGTTGGCGTAGGCGAAGTCGTCGACCTGCAATGCGAGCACCTCGGCGACGCGGTCGGCCCATCCGCGGTGCCCGTCGGGCGACTCGGGGTCCGGGTCGCCGATGCCTTCGGTGAAGGAGTCGCCGAGGGCGACGTACCGGCGCCACGGGTGCGGGGTCTGATTGTCGATGAAAAGGGGGCGAGGGGTGGTGTCGTCCGACTCTGGCATGTGCGTCCTCCGTCAGCGGTCTGGATCGAGAGTATCCCCACTCGGTGACATGCACCGGGCCCGGATGTCAGCGCTCTCGTCTATCGTGGTGAGTCGCCCCCGCCGGGGTGACGGCAGGGAAAGGGGGCCCACGATCGACGATTCAGCGGCTCCCGAGCGCATGCTCGACGATCGGCCGGGCGCGAACGATGCGGGCGGAGACGCCGCCTCGCCCGGCGACGGAGAGCACTTCGGCGGGTTCGCCGCCGAGCATCTGTCGCCGGCTTACCCGCAGCGTGCGCCGTGGGGCACCGCGCAGCGGCTGCGGGCGTGGCAGGTCGAGGCACTCGACCTGTACTTCCGACTGGACGGACCGGACGGCCCCGGCTCCGGCCCACGGGACTTCCTCGCGGCGGCGACCCCCGGCGCGGGCAAGACGACGTTCGCCCTGCGCCTCGCGAGCGAGCTCATGCGCCGGCGGGTGATCGAGCGGATCGTGGTCGTCGCCCCGACCGAGCACCTGAAGACCCAGTGGGCCGATGCCGCGGCCCGCGTCGGCATCCGGCTCGATCCCGCCTTCAGCAACCGTCACGCCGCCCCCGGTCGGCACTACCACGGCGTCGCGGTGACCTACGCGCAGGTCGCGACCAAATCGTCGGTGCACGAGCGGCTGATCCTCGATGCGCGCACGCTGGTCATCCTCGACGAGGTCCACCACGGCGGTGACGCCCTCAGCTGGGGGGAGGCCCTGCGGGAGGCGTTCGCGCGCGCGACGCGCCGGCTCCTTCTGTCGGGCACACCGTTCCGGAGTGACACCGCACCGATCCCGTTCGTGGAGTACCACCCCGACCCGCACGGCATCCGTCTCTCGCGCTCCGACTACGCGTACGGCTATCAGCGGGCTCTCGAGGACGGCGTCGTGCGTCCGGTCATCTTCCTCGTCTACGCCGGCAAGATGCGCTGGCGCACCAAGACCGGCGATGAGATGGAGGCCCATCTCGGCCAGGACAACACCAAGGACATCACCGCCCAGGCGTGGCGGACCGCGCTCGATCCCGAGGGCGAATGGATCCCGGCGGTGTTGCGCTCGGCCGACCGGCGTCTCTCCGAGGTGCGCCAGCAGGTGCCCGACGCGGGGGGTCTGGTGATCGCGACCGATCAGACGGCTGCGCGCGCGTATGCGACGATTCTGAACGAACTCACGGGCGAGATGCCGACCGTCGTCCTCTCGGACGAGTCCGAGGCGTCCTCTCGGATCGAGACGTTCTCGCAGAGCACCTCAAGGTGGATGGTCGCGGTGCGCATGGTATCGGAGGGCGTCGACGTGCCGCGGCTCGCCGTGGGTGTCTACGCGACCTCCGCGTCGACTCCGCTGTTCTTCGCACAGGCCATCGGACGCTTCGTCCGCGCTCGTCGACGTGGTGAGACCGCAAGCGTGTTCCTTCCGAACGTGCCGCAGCTGCTGGCCCTGGCGAGCGAGCTCGAGCGCCAGCGCGACCACGCCCTCGACCGCGACAGCACCGGCGACGACGAGTGGTCGCTGGACGAGGACGCGATGGATGCCGCAGAGCGCGGGGAATCGGCATCCGACGCCCTGACCTACGACTTCACGTACCAGGCGCTCGCCTCCCACGCGCATTTCGACCGCGTGCTCTTCGACGGCAAGGAGTTCGGGCAGCTCGCCGTCCCCGGCACGCCGGAGGAAGAGGAGTTCCTGGGGCTGCCGGGGCTGCTCGAACCCGAGCACGTGCACGATCTGCTCATGCAGCGGCAGGCGCGCCAGGGGCGTCACCGGAGCGCGCGCGAGGCGCAGGAAGCAGCATCCGGTGAACCGGTCCAACCCGCGCTCCCCGCTGCCCTGCATCGCACGCTGAAAGAGCAGCGGCAGCTGCTGAACAGCCTCGTGGGGCTGTACGCGCGACAGAGCGGCGAGCCCCACGGTGCCGTGCACGCCGAGCTGCGGCGCATCACCGGCGGCCCGGCCGTCTCCGCGGCGACCGTCGCCCAGCTGCAGTCGCGCATCGATGTCCTGCGTTCGCGGGTGCGTTCGTAGCTCGCGGATCACGGGTCGTCGCGGTAGCCGTCCTGTCTCCGGCGCTTCTCCGGTTCTCGGTCGGATGCCGCGCCGTTCGGAAGCCCGAAATCCTGGCAATCCCGATCTGAAGGCATGACAGCGACGGCCCGCTGGCTAGCGTGGATGGCGTTCCCCGCACCGCAGCCTTGGAGGCTCCCTTGAGCGCGCCCGCACAGCCGCCCGTCCCGTCGACCGCCGAGCCGACCGCTCGCGATCGCCGCCGGTGGGCGCAGTACCTCGTCAACGAGCGTGCCGAAGCACAGGTGTACCGCGTTCTCGCGGGTCGTCGCGAGGGGGAGGAACGCGACATCCTCCAAGCGCTCGCCGACGCCGAGGGCCGGCATGAAGCGCACTGGCTGGGACTGCTGGGCGGCGAGCCGAAGCGACTTCCCGCCCCCGACGTGGGCACCCGCGTGCTCGGCTGGATGGCGAAGCGATTCGGGTCGATCTTCGTGCTCGCCCTCGCGCAGAACGCCGAAGGACGCTCACCCTACGACGACGACCCGTTCGCGACGACCACGATGGCCGCGGACGAGAAGATCCACCACGAGGTCGTGCGAGGGCTCGCGGCGAGAGGGCGCCGCCGCCTGTCGGGGACCTTCCGCGCGGCGGTGTTCGGCGCGAACGACGGGCTCGTCTCGAACCTCGCGCTCGTCCTCGGAATCGGTGCCACGGGCGTCGCACCGGGGTTCGTGCTGTTCAGCGGGGTCGCCGGCCTGCTGGCCGGCGCGCTGTCGATGGGCGCGGGGGAGTTCGTCTCGGTGCGCTCCCAACGCGAGCTGCTCGCCGCGACCGAGCCCAACAACTACGCGGATGCGGCTCTGCCGCACCTCGACCTCGACGCGAACGAGCTCGCCCTCGTCTACCGCGCGCGCGGTATGTCGGCCGACGAGGCCATCGTCAGCGCGCGCGCGGTGATCGGCGCCGCCCAGGAAGCGGCGGACGGCTCGGAACCGTATCGGCGCCCCGCCGAGGTCGTCGAAGCGCACGAGGTCGTGGGCAGCGACTGGGGTGCCGCGGGCTCGAGCTTCCTGTTCTTCGCCTCCGGCGCGATCATCCCGGTGCTGCCGTGGATCTTCGGACTGACGGGGGTGTGGGCCGTGGTGCTGGCGCTGTTCCTCGTGGGCGTCGCCCTCTTGTCGACGGGCGCGATGGTCGGCCTGCTCTCCGGCGGTCCGCCGCTGCGACGGGCTGTGCGACAGCTCGTCATCGGGTTCGGCGCGGCCGCGATCACGTACGCGCTGGGCCTGCTGTTCGGCGTCTCCATGGGGTAGACGTGGGCCCGGCCGCAATTTTCGGGCCTGCGCACGACGTGCTAGGCTCGATCTTCGGTTGGTGACAACCACACACCCATGCGCGGGTGGCGGAATAGGTAGACGCGCTAGCTTGAGGTGCTAGTGCCCTTTACGGGCGTGGGGGTTCAAGTCCCCCTTCGCGCACAGAACGAGAAAAACCTCCCGATGCTTTTCCGGGGGGTCTTTCTCGTTCTCCGGACGATGGCAGCGGCGTGACGCCGAGAGGGTCTGCACCCTGTCATGCGCACCTGGCCGGCGCCGGTAGGTTAGTCCGCATGCCCTCGCCAGACATCGACCTTCCCGAGGTCGTGCGCCTCGCACGGGACCTGATCCGCATCGACACCACGAACTACGGCGGTGGCCGGTCTCAGGGCGAGCGGGAGGCGGCGGAGTATGTCGGCGCCTACCTCTCCGAACTCGGCCTCACCCCGCAGTACTACGAGCCGGTTCCGCGGCGGACCAACGTCAGCGCCCGCATCGCGGGCAGGGATCGCTCGCTGCCGGCGCTCATCGTGCACGGCCATCTCGATGTCGTCCCCGCCATCGCCGAGGACTGGAGCGTCGATCCGTTCGCGGGCGAGATCCGCGACGGGATGCTGTGGGGGCGCGGTGCGGTCGACATGAAGAACATGGATGCGATGATCCTCACGGCCGTCGCCGATATCGTGCGCTCGGGCGACGCTCCCCGGCGCGACATCATCGTGACGTTCTTCGCCGATGAGGAGAACGGCGGGGTCGAGGGCTCCGCCCTGGTCGTCCGCGATCGTCCGGAATGGTTCGAGGGCGCGACCGAGGCCATCAGCGAGGTCGGCGGCTACTCCATCTCGGTGGGCGAGCGCACCGCCTACCTCCTGCAGGTCGGTGAGAAGGCGCTCATGTGGATCCGGCTCGTCGCGCGCGGTCGGGCCGGCCACGGCAGCCGCTTCCACCCCGACAACGCGGTCACGCGTCTCGCCGAGGCCGTCCAGGCGATCGGCCGCACGGAGTGGCCGATCGAGCTCACGACGACGACGGAGCAGCTGCTGGGCCGCCTGGCCGAACTGTCCGACACGGATGCCGCGACCCCCGACGAACTCGCAGACACGACGGGCGCGGCATCCGCCTTCATCCGCTCGACGCTGCGGACGACCACCAACCCGACGGCGCTGTCGGCCGGATACAAGCACAACGTCATCCCCGACCGCGCGGAGGCGCTGATCGATGTGCGGGTGCTGCCGGGGACCGAGGAGACGGTGCTCGCTCGAATCCGCGAGATCGTCGGCGACGACATCGAGATCGAGATGGTCGTTCGCGACATCGGCCTCGAGGTCCCCTTCGACGGCGCGCTGGTGGAAGCCATGGTGGGAGCGCTCGGTCGTCATGATCCGGGCGTGCCCGTCATCCCGTACCTGCTCGGCGCGGGCACCGACAACAAGGCCCTCGCGACGCTCGGGATCGCCGGGTACGGCTTCGCGCCGCTCAAGCTCCCCGCCGAGCTCGACTTCACGGGCATGTTCCACGGCGTCGACGAACGCGTCCCCCTGGACGCCCTCGTCTTCGGCCAGGCCGTGCTCACCGATCTGCTCCGCACGTACTGAGAGGCATCCATGCACTTCTTCGAGGCGATCCTGCTGGGTCTCGTACAGGGGCTCACCGAGTTCCTGCCGATCTCCTCCAGCGCGCACCTGCGCATCCTCGGCGCCTTCCTCCCCGGGGCGGAAGATCCGGGGGCCGCCTTCACCGCGATCACGCAGATCGGCACCGAAGCGGCGGTGGTGATCTTCTTCTGGCGTGACATCGTCCGCATCATCGGACAGTGGTTCCGGGCGCTCTTCGGCAAGATCCCGCGCAACGATCCCGACGCGCGCATGGGCTGGCTCATCATCGTCGGGTCGATCCCGATCGTCGTGCTGGGACTGCTGCTGCAGGACCAGATCGAGACCGTGTTCCGCTCGCTGTGGGTGGTCGCCGCGATGCTGATCCTCTTCGGCGTCCTGCTCGGCATCGCCGACATGATCGGAGCGAAGAAGCGCAAGCTGCAGGACATCACGATCGGTCAGGGCGCGATCTTCGGCGGTGCCCAGGCACTCGCGCTGATCCCGGGGGTCTCCCGCTCCGGCGGAACCATCACCGCCGGACTCTTCATGGGGTTCGAGCGGGCGGCGGCCGCTCGGTACGCCTTCCTCCTCGCGATCCCGGCCGTGTTCGGCAGTGGGTTCTACCAGCTGTACAAGAGCTACGACGTGCCGGGCGTGTACACCCTGGGTGAGACGCTGGCGGCGACCGTCGTCGCGTTCGTCGTGGCGCTCGCGGTGATCGCGTTCTTCATGAAGTACATCTCCCGGCACAGCTTCCTGCCGTTCGTCGTCTACCGCATCGCCCTCGGCGTGGTGGTCATCGTCCTGCTGTCCACGGGGGTCATTCAGCCCTGAGTTCGAGCTCGCCGATCAGCGCGCGTTCGTCGGCGTCGGTCAGGCCGGCGAGGTGGACGTCCGGCGGATGCGCCGCCCTTTCGGCCAGTCCGTCTTCCAGCGTCTCGACGAGGGGGCGGAGGGTGAGCCCTGCCGCCACGGCGCGGGCGTTCGATCTCCCGTTGAAGCCGTACCACGACCGGTCGACCAACCACAGGGGCAGCGAACGCGGACCCGCCCACTCCGACACGTCGTGCTCCTGCAACCAGGGTTCCGGTGCGAGCACCGCGATCGCGCTGCTGCGGGCGGCCGCGCTCGCGGCCGCGAGGTGCGCGGGGAACGTAAGGACGGGACCCATCGCGTTGTAGATGCCGGTCACTCCGCCTTCGACGCATCGCACCAGCCAGGCCGCGAGATCCCTGACGTCGATGACCGCGGTGGGGAGCTCGGGCGCGTCGGGGACCAGCACGGTGTGCTCGGCGGCAGGGTGCGCGAATCGCCACGGCCAATAGCTCGTGCGCTGGGTGTGGTCGCCCGGTCCGCCGATGAGGCCGGCGCGGGCGATCAGCACCCGGTCGATGCCGAAGGCCGCGAGGGCGGCCTCCTCGCAGGCGACCTTCGCGGCACCGTACTGCTCGGGGTCGGTGAAGTGGTCGGCCGCGAGCGGCTCGACCAGGAGGGCGTCCTCGTCGGCGCCCACCTCCTGATGCGAGGCGTAGACGTTGCCGGTCGAGACGAACACGTACATGCCCGCAGCCGACGCCAGGTCTCGAACTGCGGTGCGCACATGGCCGGGCTGACGGGCGACGTCGATCACGGCATCCCATCGCTCGCCGGCGAGCGCACCGAGCGCGTCGTCGACGTCGCGGTCCGCGTTGACCAGTCGCGCGCCGGCAGGTACGGACGATCCGCGTGCCACGCAGGTGACGTCATGCCCGCCGTCGACGAACATCGACGCGATGCGATGGCTGAGCCACGCCGTTCCACCCAGCACCAGGATGTTCATCCCCGCATCGTGGCACGGGCGTGCGCACAGCCGCAGCGACGTTCGCCGTCAGCAGATCCGTCGCCGTCGCTCTCGCGGCATGCCTCGCTGACGTGATGTCGCTGGTCCGTGCGACGATTCGCACGACGGATCGGAGGAGGGCATGCGGGACGAGGCGACCGTGCTGCACGCCGATCTCGACGCGTTCTACGCCTCGGTGGAGCAGCGTGACGCGCCCGCGCTGCGCGGCCGACCGGTGATCGTCGGTGGGGGCGTCGTGCTCGCGGCGAGCTACGAGGCGAAGGCACGCGGCGTGCGCACCGCGATGGGCGCCCGGCAGGCGCGCGATCTGTGTCCGGACGCGGTCGTGGTCCCGCCGCGGATGGAAGCGTACTCCGCCGCCAGCCGCGACGTCTTCGCGATCTTCCGCGACACGACGCCGCTCGTCGAGGGCCTGTCGATCGACGAGGCGTTCCTCGAGGTCGGCGGACTCCGCCGCATCGCGGGCACACCCGAGCACATCGCCGTGCGATTGCGCGAACGGGTTCGGACGGAGGTCGGACTGGCCATCTCGGTCGGTGTCGCCCGCACGAAGTTCCTCGCGAAGGTCGCCAGCGCGGTGAGCAAGCCCGACGGGCTGCTCGTGGTCGAACCCGAGCGCGAGCAGGAGTTCCTTCTTCCGCTGCCCGTCGAACGATTGTGGGGTGTCGGCGCTGTGACGGCCGAGAAGCTCCACCGCCTGGGCATCAATACGGTCGGACAGCTGGCAGAACTCGAAGCCGCAACCGCCGAGCGGCTCCTGGGCAGAGCGACCGGGGCGCACCTGCACGCCCTGGCACGGCTGCGAGATCCTCGGCCGGTCGACACCACTGGGCGCCGCAGGTCCATCGGGTCGCAGCGTGCGCTCGGCAGCCGCGCGCGTACCGCCGAGGAACTGGATCTCATCCTGACGCAGATCGTCGATCGGCTCGCGCGGCGCCTCCGCGACGGCGACCGGGTGTGCCGCACGGTCGTGCTGCGACTTCGTTACGGCGACTTCCAGAAGGCCACCCGGTCGCGCACCGTCGGCTCGCCTTCCGACCGTACCGCCGTCCTGCTCTCGGTCGCGCGCGGGCTGCTCGAGGCCGCGCAGCCCGAGATCATCGACCGCGGCCTGACACTCATCGGCATCTCCCTGTCGGGGCTGGGCCGCGCCGACAGTCTGCCGCCTGAGCTGCCGATCGATTGGGAGGACGGCGCGCGACTGGACACGGTGCTCGACGCGGTGCGCGATCGTTTCGGCGCGTCCTCAGTGGGCCGCGCGGCGCAGCTCGGTCGCGATCCGGGCTGGTCGACGCCGGTGCTCCCGGAACACGAGTGAGCGCGCGGACGAGGTCGTCACACCGGCTCGGTGGTGCGGATCAGACCACAATGCACGCACGACCACGCGACCAGGAACTTCTCGTCGTCGAGGATCTCGAACCGCAGCTCATCGCCGCAGGTCGGGCAGACCCGGGGATCCACGGCATGCGAGTTCATGCCGTCAGCCTACGGACACCTCGGCCGTCCAGTGGCCCGGGCCCGTGCCCGGGCGCGTCAGCGACCACCCGCCGTCGGACAGAAAGAAGATCTCGACGAATACTCGATCCGGTGTCGATTCCGCCGGATCCCGTTCGACGGGATAGTAGGAGGGCGCACATCGCGACCCGCCGTTCGCGGTCATCCCGACCGAGCCCACCGAGAAGAAGGACACCTCCATGAAGTACATGCTGATCATGCGCGCGACCGAAGCCGCCGTCGAGGCCTACAAGCACGCCGACTTCGAGGACATCATCAACAAGATGGGCGCCTACAACGAGGCGCTGAACAAGGCCGGCGTCATGCTCGCCGGCGACGGGCTCGCCGATGACATGTCGAAGAACTTCGTCGTCGACTTCAGCGCCGACGAGCCGATCGTCACGGACGGCCCCTACGGCGAGACCCACGAGCTGTTCAGCGGTTTCTGGATCATCCAGGTCTCTTCCAAGGAGGAGGCGGTCGAGTGGGCCAGTCGCTGCCCGCTCGGTCCCGGGTCCAAGCTCGAGGTGCGCCGAGTCACCGACATGAGCGACTTCGCGGACTTCGCCGACAACGACTACCTCAAGGCAGAGGCTGCGGCGCGCGGCGACCTCGCCTGAACCGTCGTGTCACCCGAGGCGACGACCGACGTACGCCGCACCGTGGACGCGGTGTGGCGTATGGAGAGCGCGCACATCGTCTCGACGCTGGCGAGGCTGACGGGGGATGTCGCACTCGCCGAGGATCTGGCGCAGGAGGCGGTGGTCGACGCGCTGAGGCAATGGCCCGATGCGGGCGTCCCTCGGAACGCGGGGGCGTGGCTCACCGCCGTGGCCAAGCGCAAGGCGATCGACCACTGGCGCCGTGCGCAACGGCTCGACGACCGCTATCGCTCCCTCGCCCGGGAGGCGGCTCCGCCCGATGAGGAGTGGCAGCCGATCGACGACGACGTCCTGCGGCTGGTCTTCGCCGCCTGCCATCCCGTGCTCGCCAGGGAGGCGCAGGTCGCGATGACGCTGCGGCTCATCGGCGGCTTGACGACCGAAGAGATCGCCCGCATGTTCCTCCTGCCCGTAGCGACCGTGCAGCAGCGCATCGTCCGGGCGAAGAAGACGCTGTCCGCCGCGCGGGTGCCTTTCGCGATACCCGAGCCCGTCGAGTGGAAGGCGCGCCTCGGTTCGGTGCTGTCGGTGATCTATCTCGTCTTCACCGAAGGCTATGCGGCGACGTCCGGCGATCGGTGGATCCGCACGGACCTCGCGAACGAGGCGCTCCGCATCGGCCGGGTGCTCTCCGGTCTCATGCCTCGGGAACCCGAGGTACACGCCCTCGTGGCCCTCATGGAATTGCAGGCTTCCCACTTCCCGGCACGCGTCGGGCCCGACGGCAGGCCCATCCTGCTCGCCGAACAGAATCGCGGACGTTGGGATCACGCGCAGATCCGCCGCGGCCGGGCATCCCTGGAGCGGGCGGACGCACTCGGCCGCGGTCGCGGACCATACGCGCTGCAGGCCGCGATCGCCGAATGCCACGCGATCGCACCGAGCGTCCACGACACCGACTGGCCGCAGATCGTGATCCTGTACGAAGCGCTGGAAACGATCGCCCCGAGCCCTGTGGTCGAGTTGAATCGGGCCGTGGCGGTGTCGATGGCGACCGGTCCCGCGTCCGCGTTGCGGATCGTCGATCGGCTGGCATCGGAGGGTGGACTGCAGAGGTCGCATCTGCTGCCCAGCGTCCGCGGTGAACTGCTGCAGCGACTCGGACGTGCCGACGAGGCCCGTGCCGAGTTCTCCGCGGCGGCCGCGTTGACGATGAACGCGCAAGAACGCGTCATCCTGCTCGCCAAAGCAGCGGTCCGGGACTAATCCGCCGGCGGGACCGTCTTGCGCATGACGGTCTTGCTCTTGCCGATGTGACGCTCGAACGTGAACCCCGCCTTCTCGAACATAGCCCTGGTGCCGTTGTGGAGGAACGAGGAAGACGTCCGCTTGCCCGGGACGAGCTCGTTCGGGAACGACACCACCTCACCACCGCCGGCGTGGCCGATCAGGTCGAGTGCGCCGTCCAGGGCTTCCCGCGCCACTCCGGATCGTCGGTGGTCGCGGTCGACGAAGAAGCATGTGATGCGCCACGGCGCCGGGCGGGTCTCACCTGCGTCGTACTGCTTGCGGTGATAGATGCCGGGCAGCTCCAGCGGACTGCCGTACTGGCACCACGCGATGGCGTCATCGCCGTCGAAGACGAGCGCGGCGTGCGCGACGCCCTCCGCCACGAGGCGCTTCTTGAAGGTGGGCCCGTCGTGCTCGCTCTTGACGGTGTTCGCCGTGTCTGCGTGGAAGTACGAGCAGTAGCATCCGCCCCAGACCCCGTTGTGCTTGTCGGCGAGGGCCAGCCACGCCGGATAGGTCTCGGGGTCGAGCGGCCTGATCACATGCGACGTCTCCATACCCACCTCCGGGAAATGTCGGCACCGGCACCGCATCGGGCGCGGCGTCCGTGCCCGCTGCGGGTCGCTCCCCGCCGGCGCGTGCCCACAGTCAATCCGAAACGCGGAGTCTCTTCAAGAGAGGCGTCGGTCGAGTCCGACGCGTCGACGATACGGTTGCAGTGTGGCCACCAATGATCCGCTGCCCGACCGACCCGCCCCCGACAATCCGAAGGGGAAGCTGGTTCTCCTGCGCCATGGCGAGACGGAGTGGTCCAAGAGCGGCCGGCACACCGGTCTCACGGACATCCCGCTCACCTCGCGGGGAGAGGACCTCGCCCGCGGTGCCGGCGAGCTGGTCTCGGGCTACGACTTCTCGCTCGTGCTCACGTCACCGCTGCAGCGTGCCCGCAGGACCGCAGAGCTCGCCGGCCTGCACGCCGATGTCGATCCCCTCCTCGTCGAGTGGGACTACGGCGGCTACGAAGGGCGCACGACGCGCGACATCCGCAGCGAGCTGGGTTACAACTGGAGCGCCTTCACCCACGGCGTCATCCGGGGGCTCACGCCCGGCGAGACCGTCGAGGAGGTGGCCGCGCGCGCGTCGCGGGTGCTCACCAGGGTGCTGCCCGCGATGGTGACCGGGGATGTCGCGCTCGTTGCCCATGGGCATTTCCTTCGTATCCTCACCGCCGTGTACCTGCGGATGGCGCCGCGCTTCGGAGCGCAGATCACGCTGGATGCCGGTTCTGTGTCGGTGCTCAGCTACTACCGTGAGCAGCCGGCCATCATGTCCTGGAACTACGGACTCGAGCTGCCACTCGTGCCTTCGGAGTCCTGAACGGCTGAGGGCATTTTTGGGCGCGTACCGTGGGCGGATGCCCGATGTGACCTATCCCGAGGTCGGCGCGACCGCCGGCGCACTGCCCGCCGGCTATCGCCACGTGCGCGTCGAACGCCTGGTCGGGCGGGGCAGGGAGGACTACGAGCAGACCTGCGACCTTCTGCTCGCAGGGCAGGCGCAGCGTCGGGCCGGCGCGATCATCCGTCTGTCTCAGGTGCCGTTGCGGACCGGGACGTACGTGCGGATGCTGGTGCGGATCGGACCGCTGGGGTTCCGGATCCCCTGCGTGGTCGTGTGGGCCGAGAGGACCACCGATCTCTGCGGGTTCGCCTACGGGACGCTCCCCGGCCACCCGGAACGGGGTGAAGAGCGCTTCGAGCTCCGCTTGCGACCGTCCGGGGAGGTGGTCTTCCGGATCACCGCGTTCTCCGCTCCCGGGCGGTGGTTCACGCGTCTCGGCGGCCCGGTCGCCCGCCTGGTGCAGACGACGATGACCCGCCGTTACCTGAGGGCCCTCGACATGCCCTCACGGTCCGACGGGGAGAAGGGATTTCCCCCCCGCAGGCGCGTGAAACTCCCCCTCGCGGTGGATGCCCGCCGTTTCGGCGCTTCCTAGGGTCGTTGTCATGAGCAACGACGGCAAAGGTTTTCAGATCAGTCCCAAGGCCTGGGCGTTCGGCATCCCCACGGGCTTGGTGCTGGGTATCGTCATGGGGATCGTCATGGACAGCATCGGTGTCGGCATCGCCATCGGCATGGGGATCGGCATCGCGTTCGCGGTCGCCTACGCGGGGTTCGAGAAGAGCGCGACGACGAGGCCCGCCCCGGCGCGGTCCTCGGACGGATCTCCTGCGGCCACCGGAGACGGGGGGCACGGCCGCGCGGCGGGCAACGACCGTGACGGCGACGACCGTGACGGCGAGGGCGGTGGAAGCGGTGACGGCGGTGACGGCGGTGGAAGCGGTGACGGCGGTGGAAGCGGTGACGGCGGTGGAAGCGGAGACGGCGGTGGAAGCGGAGACGGCGGTGGAAGCGGTGACGGCGGTGGAGGTGGCGGCGGGGACTGAATCCGGCCGAGTGCGAGGGGCGGCCTCGAAGTGCTCAGTCGCGGACGTCGATGCCGAGCGCGGAGGCGAATGCTCCTGACAGCCCGATCGTCTGCCGCTCGGTCAGGGTGACACCGCGGAGCGCAGTCGGGTCGGTGAAGGCGACGGCCTCGAGTCCGCGCAGGTCGACGTCGGTCGACCGCATCCCGCGGTTGTCGACCTCATCGGCGCGGCATCCCTCGAACGAGACGCGCGACCAGACGGCGTTCGGAAGGTCGATCGCGCCGATCGTGCAGTCGACGATCGACAGGTCGGTGACCTTCGCCGAGCCGAGGCTCAGATAGTCGACGCGCACCCCGCGCAGCTCGACCGAGCCCAGCGTGGCCCCGCTCAGGTCGAGCGTCCCGATGCGACCGCCGCGCACACGGACGGTCCGCCACCGCGACGTTCGTGCGGCGACCTCGGTGGCCCGCAGATCCGTGATCTCGACATCGGTGAGCACTGCCCCCGTGAGGTCGAGACGCTCCACGGATGCCCCCTCCACGACACACTCCGAGATCATGGCGTGCGCGGCATCCGTCACCGGCTCCAGACTCGCCCAACGGAGCTGGAACGCGTTCTCGCGCGCTCGTACCGTCGTGGCGTCTTCGAGATCGGCCGGCACGTCCGGATACGCGATGCGAGGCGGAGCGGGCTTCTGAGGGGCTCGGGCCATCACGTGCGACCGGCCGCGGCGAACCGGTCGGCGTCCGCCTCGGACTCGGGCACGCGGGGCACCCGCGCCGCCGCCCATGCCGCGACGAGGGTCACGAGCGACATCGCACCGAGGACGATGCCCGGGTGCCACCAGGCGTAGGCCGTGGCCTCGCCGATCGCGATCGTCAGCAACGGCACGAAGCCGCTGACGGTGGCGGCGATGGCGTAGGAGATCGACAGAGCCGAATAGCGGTAGTGGTCGGGGAACAGGTCGTTCATGAGTCCGCCGAGCGCTGCCCACGACATCGTCGGCAGGATGCCGCCGACCACCATGGTCGCGACCAGGATCGGGAACGTCGCGAACTGCAGCAGGAAGTACATCGGGAAGGTGATGAGGAGCGTGCCGAGCGCTCCCCAGGCGACGACGCGAGCCGAGCCGATGCGGGTCGCCCAGACACCGAAGAGGGGGATCGTGACGAATTGCACGAGCGCGCCGATCGTGGTCGCGATCAGCAGGTCCTGATAGCTGAAGCCCAGCTGCGCGACGCCGTAGTTGATCGTGTAGGTGTTCATCAGCGAGTACGACCCGATGCCCAGGAGTGCGGCGCCGACGGCGATCGCGATGGCGGCCGGCCGCTGCCGGAACATCGTCAGGAACGGCAGACGGTCGCGACGGCCTTCGGCCACGACTTCCTTGAACACGGGTGTCTCGTCGATAGACCATCGCAGGTAGAGCGAGACGGCCAGCAGGGGGATCGCGAGGAGGAAGGGAATGCGCCAGCCCCAGGCGGCGAGCTCCTCGGCCGGCAGCACGAGGGTCATGACGATGAACACCACCGCGGTCAGCATCGAACCGACGGGGGAGCCGAGCTGGGGGATAGCGGCGTAGAACGCGCGCTTGACCCGGCCGGAGTTCTCCGTCGCGAGGAGGATCGACCCTCCCCATTCACCGCCGAGCGACAGACCCTGCACCACGCGCAGCAGCACGATGAGAACAGCGCCGAGCCATCCCGCCTGCGCGTACGTCGGCAGCAGGCCGATGAGGCCGGTCGCGACACCCATGATGCCGACCGTCCAGAGCAGCGTGGTCCGCCGTCCGAGTCGGTCGCCCATGTGCCCGAACAGCACTGCGCCGATGGGGCGCACCACGAAGGCGACCGCGATGGTGGCGAAGGCTGCGAGCTGACCGCCGAACGTGCCGAGCGGGTCGAAGAACAGTGGTCCGAGGAAGTATGCCGAGAAGTAGGCGAAGAGATAGAAGTCGAAGGACTCGAGCGATGTCCCGACCATGGAGGCCCACGCGATACGGCGGGCGGGGACGGAGCGGTCGGACAGCGGGGCGGGAGGAGCGGTGGTCACAGGCATCCATCCTGCCACCCGGAGACGTTGATGGATCGCGTCCAGCAATGGGTGACACCGATCGGGCAGCGCCGTCACAGCCGGTCGGGTGGCGCCTCGTGGACGGCGAACGGGCGCGACACGCCGCGTGGTGGGCGGCGGCAACGGCGCGTCGCGACTGTTCGCGAGGGCGGGGGCCGCGAAAGCCCGCAGGAGGGTCGACGCCGGATGCCGCGCCCGGAGTACAATCGAAGGAGCAGCGCAGATCCGGCCATCACCGGGGAGCTCCCGGAAGAACAGGGTCTCGGCCCCCAGTAGAACCGGGCGGGGCAGGCCCGTCATCGCCGCAGTGAGAGAGGCGTGGCTCCGCGAGGGGTTCGCGTACGCGGGGTGGTACCGCGGTCCTTCCGACGGGAGGGTCGTCCTCGCAGGAAGCAACGCACAACGCACGCAACCTGCTGGAGTGACATGACCTATCCACGCCCCGCCACCGGTTCATTCGGGCCCGCCGCCGACGCGGCATCCGTCGTCCCCAGTCCCCGGTTTCCGGAGATCGAGCGAGACGTGCTCGCGTACTGGGAGGCCGATGACACGTTCCGGGCCTCGATCGCTCAGCGCGACGGCTCGCCGGAGTGGGTCTTCTACGACGGTCCTCCGTTCGCGAACGGCCTGCCGCACTACGGGCACCTTCTGACCGGATACGCGAAAGACCTGTTCCCCCGCTTCCAGACGATGCGCGGCAAGAAGGTCGACCGCGTCTTCGGGTGGGACACGCACGGGCTGCCCGCCGAGCTCGAGGCCATGAAGCAGCTCGGCATCACCGAGAAGGCCGAGATCGAGCGCATGGGCATCGCCACCTTCAACGGTCGGGCCCGCGAATCGGTGCTGACCTACACGCGGGAGTGGCAGGACTACGTGACGCGCCAGGCGCGCTGGGTGGATTTCGAGCGCGGCTACAAAACGCTCGACACCACGTACATGGAGTCCGTGCTCTGGGCGTTCAAGACGCTGTACGACAAGGGACTGGCCTACGAGGGCTACCGCGTGCTGCCGTACTGCTGGCGTGACGAGACGCCGCTGTCGAGCCATGAGCTGCGCATGGACGACGACGTCTACAAGATGCGCCAGGACCCGTCGGTCACCGTCACCTTCCCGCTCGTCGGGCTCAAGGCCGAAGCCCTCGGGCTCACCGGAGTGCGAGCCCTCGCCTGGACGACGACGCCGTGGACGCTGCCGACGAACCTCGCGCTCGCCGTGGGTCCCGGCATCCGCTACGTGGTCCTGCCCGGCGGACCCGCCGGCGCCGCGGACGTGCACCACGATCCGTCGGGCCACCCCGACGACCGCATCGAGGCGACCGCGCATCGCTATCTGCTCGCGGAGGAACTGCTCGGCGGCTACGTGAAGGACCTGGGCTACGCGAGCCTCGACGAGGCACGGGCAGCCGTGCAGCAAACCGTGCTCGGCGCAGATCTCGCCGACGTCGAGTACGACCGCCTGTTCGATTACTACGCGGATGCCGCGACCTGGGGCACCGCCGATGCCTGGCGCATCCTCGTCGACGACTACGTGACGGTCAGCGACGGCACCGGAATCGTGCACCAGGCGCCCGCCTACGGCGAGGACGACCAGAGGGTCACGGCTGCGGCCGGCATCCCGCTGATCATGAGCCTGGACGACGGCGGCAAGTTCCTGCCGCAGGTGACGGACGTCGCCGGGGAGTTGTGGATGGACGCCAACCGGCCGCTCATCCGACTGCTCACCCAGCGCGGGCGCCTGCTGCGCGAGGCCAGCTACGAGCATTCGTACCCGCACTGCTGGCGCTGCCGGAACCCCCTCATCTACAAGGCCGTCTCGAGCTGGTTCGTGCGCGTCACCGACATCAAGGACGACATGCTCGCGAACAACGAGCAGATCACCTGGGCGCCCGAGAACGTCAAGTACGGGCAGTTCGGCAAGTGGCTCGAGGGTGCGCGGGACTGGTCGATCAGCCGCAACCGCTACTGGGGCTCGCCGATCCCCATCTGGAAGAGCGACGACCCCGAGTATCCGCGCGTGGATGCGTACGGGTCCCTCGCCGAGATGGAGGCCGATTTCGGCCGCCTGCCCCGCAACACCGACGGCGAGGTCGACCTGCACCGCCCGTTCATCGACGAGCTGACCAGGCCGAATCCCGACGACCCCACCGGACGCTCGACGATGCGCCGCATCGAGGACGTCCTGGACGTGTGGTTCGACTCGGGTTCGATGCCGTTCGCCCAGGTGCACTACCCGTTCGAGAATCACGACTGGTTCGACGAGCATGCACCCGCGGACTTCATCGTCGAGTACATCGGTCAGACCCGCGGATGGTTCTACCTCATGCACGTCCTGTCGACCGCGCTGTTCGACCGCCCCGCGTTCACGGGCGTGAGCTGTCACGGGATCGTGCTCGGCAACGACGGACAGAAGATGTCGAAGTCGTTGCGCAACTACCCCGACGTCTCAGAGGTCTTCGATCGTGACGGATCCGATGCGATGCGCTGGTTCCTCATGTCGAGCTCGGTGCTGCGCGGTGGCAACCTCATCGTCACCGAAGAGGGCATCCGCTCGGGCGTGCGCGAATTCCTCCTCCCCCTCTGGAACACGTGGTACTTCTTCGCCACGTACGCCAACGCCTCCTCCGGCGGCTACGAGGCCTCCTGGCGCACCGATTCCACCGACGTGCTCGATCGCTACATCCTCGCGCTCACCGGCGACCTGGTGCGCGAGGTCGCGAACGACCTCGAGACCCTCGACTCGACGACGGCTGCGGAACGGCTGCGGGACTTCGCCGAGGCGCTCACCAACTGGTACGTGCGTCGCTCGCGCGATCGCTTCTGGGTCGGAATGTCCGACGACCCGCGCAGTCGTGAGTCCTTCGACACTCTCTATACGGTGCTTGAGACGGTCACCCGTGTCGCGGCGCCGCTGATCCCGCTGATCGCCGAGCGCATCTGGCAGGGCCTCACCGGCGGACGCAGCGTGCATCTCCAGGACTGGCCCGATGCCGACGACTTCCCGGCCGCCGACGACATCCGCACCACGATGGACGCGGTTCGCGAGGTGTCGGGTGCGGCGAATGCGCTGCGCAAGAAGGAGGGCAAGCGCGTGCGTCTGCCGCTGGCGCGACTCACGGTCGTGAAGACGGATGCTTCGTCCCTCGGTCGGTTCGACGACATCCTCCGCGACGAACTCAACGTCAAGAGCGTCGAACTGATCGATCTCGAAGACGGCACCGCCGCGCAGTACGGCATCACCTACCGGCTCTCGGTCAACGCGCGTGCCGCGGGTCCGCGCCTGGGCAAGCAGGTGCAGCAGGCCATCAGGGCCGCGAAAGCCGGAGACTGGAGTGAGACCGACGGCGTGGTCACCGCCGGCGGGCTCGCGCTCGAGCCGGGGGAGTACGACCTCGTTCTCGAGACCGCCGGTCGCCCCGCGGGCGAGGCGCTCGCGCTGTTGACGGGCGGAGGGTTCGTGCTGCTGGACACGACCACGACCCCCGAGCTCGAGGCCGAAGGGCTGGCACGCGACCTGATCCGAGCCGTACAGGACACCCGAAAGGCTGCCGGGTTCGACGTGAGCGACCGCATCCGGCTGCACCTGCTGTTCGCCGACCCCGTCGACGGCGACGCGGTGGCGTCGGCCTTCGATGTCGCGAACGTCGCGGGCGAGACGCTCGCGCTCGCGCACGACGTGCAGGTGGTCGGTCGTGATGTGCACGTCGCGACGGATGACCCGCCTGAGACGTGGCATCCCACGGTCTTCGGCACTCTGCCGGAGCATGTGTCCTACGTGCCGGCGGGCACCTATGCGAACGCCGGCGGCTTCCACGTCGCCGTGACGCGGACCGCTGCGCCCGCCGCCGAGGACGAGGCGGTGCAGGCGTGAACGACCGCGCACGCGCAGATGCCGTCTACGCCGAGCTGCTGACCCGTCAGGGCGAGCAGTGGGTCCAGCCGCGCGTGGAGCGCACCCGCCGCGTGCTCGAGCTGCTCGACGACCCGCAGCGCACGTACCGCGTCGTGCACGTCACGGGCACGAACGGCAAGACTTCGACGAGCCGCATCATCGAGAGCCTGGTCCGCGCCCACGGTCTGCGCACGGGACTGTTCACGAGTCCCCACCTCGAGCGGTTCACCGAGCGGATCATGATCGACGGCGAACCGGCCGACGACGCCGCGATCGCCGACGCGTGGGACGAGATCTCTCCCTTCGTCGGCCTCGTGGACGCAGAGCTCGAGAAGGCCGATGACGCGCCGCTGACGTTCTTCGAGCTGCTCACGGTGCTCGCCTTCGTCGTGTTCGCGGATGCGCCGATCGATGTGCTCGTGCTCGAAGTCGGCATGGGTGGCGCGTGGGATTCGACGAACACCGCCGACGGCGACGTCGCCGTGTTCGCCCCGATCGACCTCGACCACGCCGATCGTCTGGGCGACACGATCGCCGAGATCGCCTCCGTCAAGGCCGGGATCATCAAGGACGGCGCGCTCGTCGTCTCGGCCCGCCAGGACGCCGCGGCCGAGGCCGTGCTCCGTGCGGCGGCCGCCGCACACGGGGCGTCGATCGCGTTCGAGGGAGAGGGTTTCGCGCTCGCGTCCGACCGCCTCGCGGTCGGCGGGCAGCTCATCTCGGTGCGTGGACTCGCCGGTGTCTACGAAGACGAATACCTGCCCCTCTACGGCGCGCACCAGGGATTCAACGCGGCGCTCGCGATCGCGGCGGTGGAGTCGCTCATCGGCGGTGCGGCACAGCCCTTGAGCGCCGATGTGCTGACCGACGGGCTCGCCCAGGTCACGTCGCCCGGTCGACTGCAGCTCGTCGGCATCGAGCCGACCGTGCTGGTCGATGCAGCCCACAATCCGCACGGAGCGCACGCGCTGGTGGAGGCCATGAGGACGGCTTTCGACTTCGACGAGTGGGGGGTCGTGCTCGGGGTGCTCGAAGACAAGGACGCGCGCGGGATTGTGGCGGAGTTCGCGCCGATCGCCACCCACGTGTTCGCCACTGCGCCCGACTCCGAGCGCGCGAACGAGGCCGACGTGGTGGCGGACATCGCCGAGGCGTCGGGTCTGCCGGTCACCGTGCACCGCAACCTCGACGACGCCGCGGCTGAGGCGCGCAGTTGGGCTTCGGCATCCGCTCGGCGTGCCGTGATCATCGCGGGTTCGGTCGTACTCGCCGGCGAGGCGCTGGCCCTCGCAGCGGAGCAGCAATGGAAGAGCGGGGGCGGCGAATGAGCGCCGGCACCGGTGAGGAACGGCCTCCGAGGCGACCGCCCCGACGTCGGGGCGCCGCCGAGTCGCTCGGATCGATCGTCCTCGCTGCCGAGTCGCTCGTGGTGTTCCTCGGCGGGCTCCTCGTGTACGGCCTCGCCGCTCTCCCCGCCGGGATCGAGCCCTGGTGGGGCATCGTCGCCGGATCCACGGTGGCACTCGTCATGCTGCTCGCCGGGCGGACGCTGCAGCACCGGTGGGGAATCGTGCTGGGGTGGATCCTGCAGGGCCTCGTCCTCGCCGCCGCTCTGCTCGTGCCGGCCTTCGCGCTCGTCGCCCTCATTTTCGGTGGGCTCTGGGCGTATGCGACGATCAAGGGGGCGTCGCTCGACGCCCGCAACGCGCGCCTCGCGCAGCAAGATCCCACCCCCGACGGAGAATGACATGTCGACCGAAGAGACCCTCATCCTGGTCAAGCCCGACGGCGTCGCCCGCGGCCTCACGGGCGCGATCCTCGCGCGCATCGAGGCGAAGGGCTATTCCCTCGTCGACATCCGTCTGGTCGAACCCGACCGCGAGACCCTCGCGCGGCATTACGCCGAGCACGAGGGCAAGCCGTTCTACGAGCCGCTGCTCGAGTTCATGCTGTCGGGACCGTCGGTCGCCATCCGTCTGGCCGGCAATCGCGTCATCGAGGGCTTCCGCTCGCTCGCAGGTACGACCGATCCGACGACCGCGGCACCCGGGACGATCCGCGGCGACTTCGGTCGCGATTGGGGCCTGAAGGTGCAGCAGAACCTCGTGCACGGTTCGGACAGCCCGGAGTCGGCTGCCCGCGAGCTGGCCATCTGGTTCGCCTGACGACCATGCGGCCGGCCGCGTTCGTCCCCTGCGTTGGCAGGGGGCGGACAGCATGAGCGCCATCACGCGAATCTGGCTGGCGGACTGGGAGTGGCAGTGTTGCGGGGAAGCGTTCGCCGTCGGCGACGATATCGACTTCGGAATCGCGACGCGGTCACCTCATCTTGCCCTCGCCGACACACTGGGCCCGGTGCTGGTGGCGACCGTCGACGCGATCGAGTCTCACCACGAGGACGATTTCGTCGATCGGGTTCGCGGGCGGGTTCTGCAGGTGCACGCGGTCACGCGGGAAGTCGTCGAGCGTCGGTCCTTGCGCCGTCCGCCCGAAGCCCCGGCTGAGCGGGATCGCGCCTGCAACAGGCGTACGCACTGCGATGTCCGACGCCCACGACGGGCCGCCCCGGACGTGGCGTGTGCAGAGGCGGCGAAGGGCACTCAGCCGAAGATCAGCGTGAAGATGTTCACGATCGCGTCGAGCCGCAGCTGCGCGATGAACAGGATCACGGCGTAGCTGAGGATCGCCATCAGCGGCACCCACGCCATGAGTCGATCCGCGACCTCGCGAACGCGCTCCGACACCGGCGCGACACCGCTCCGCAGCAGGTGAAGGGTGACGGCATAGAACGACGGGATCGCCACCGACCACGTCACCATGCACCAGGGGCACAGAGTCGCCAACGAGAAGATGCTCTGGTAGGCGAGCCAGCAGCAGAAGCCGAACGCGAACAGGAAGCCGAGCCAGAACAGCCACCAGAACCATCGTGCGAATCGTGCACCGGCCAGGATCGCGACACCCACGACGATCGGCGCGATCCACGCGGCCAGCCCGATGAGCGGGTTCGGGAAACCGAACGCGCTGCCCTGCCACGAGTCGAGGTTCTTGCCGCACTGCACCAGCACACTGAAGTCGCACGAGGCGCTGGACCCCGGATTCTCCAGGAGCGCGAACTTCTCCACGGTGAGCGAGAACGCCGCCCACCACCCGATGACGCCGGCGATGATCAGCCAGATGGCGAGGCCGGTCGGGCGCGTGCGTGACAGCGACGAGGACATGTCGGCATTATCCCAGTCCGGGCTGGGGGAGTCCCCGGTGCCGACCCCTCTCGCGACCCGCGGGAGCGTGCCGTCGCGCATCGCCCGGGTGAAAGTGCGATAATGGGCTTCGATGCGTCACGGCCACGACGGACGTCGCGTCACACGAATACTTCAGGGCCACGTGAGCCCTATCGCAGCACGAGCCACAGAGCCTGTTGCAGACCGCATTGAGTTCGCGGCCCCACCCCAGGGAGCCGCACGATATTTCGCCGGGCGACGCGGTGCCGCCCGCAGGGAGCGCCAGTGATGGCTGATGACAATGACCAGACCGAGTTCGAGAACACGCCGGAGCCCGCGGAGGAGCTGACCCCTACCGCACCCGAGTCGAGTCCCTCGCCCGACACGGAGCCTTCGCCCGACACGTTGCCCTCCCTCGACGCGGGTGCCGGGCCGAGTGACGATCTGGAGGTCGCAGAGGTCTTCGCCGACGCTGCCTCCGCGGAGGACTCCTCGTCACCCCAGGCGGACGAAGCGGCCCCGCCCACGGAGCCTGCGGACGATGTTCCGCTGACCGCAGTGACGCTCGGCCTGATCCCCGAGGTCTTCGTCTCGGCCGTCTCGACCCAGCTGCACTTCTACGCTCCGCCCATCATCGCGCTGCCGCCGCTCCCGCCCGTCCGGCAGAGCCGCGTCGAGGAGTCGGTCGACGAAGACTCCGCATCCGCGGGCGGCCGACGTCGCAACCGGCGCCGCACCGGCGGCGAAGGGCGGGAAGACGCGCCCGATGCCCCGCAGCCGCCGCAGCATCAGCCGCGCCAGCGCGCGGTCGAGCTCATCACCGAGCCGCAGCGCATCAAGGGTTCCACGCGTCTCGAAGCCAAGAAGCAGCGTCGTCGCGACGGACGCGAGGCAGGGCGACGTCGCACGGTCGTGACCGAGGCCGAGTTCCTCGCGCGTCGCGAGGCCGTCGACCGCACCATGATCGTCCGTTCCAAGAACGGCCGCATCCAGATCGCGGTGCTCGAAGACAAGGTGCTCGTCGAGCACTACGTCGCCCGCAACCAGGACGCCTCTCTGATCGGCAACGTCTACCTCGGGCGCGTGCAGAACGTTCTGCCCAGCATGGAGGCCGCGTTCGTCGACATCGGCCGCGGCCGTAACGCCGTGCTGTACTCCGGCGAGGTGGACTGGGACGGCGTCGAAACCGGCAACCAGCCGCGACGCATCGAGCTCGCCCTGAAGTCGGGGGACCGGGTCCTCGTACAGGTCACGAAGGATCCCGTCGGCCACAAGGGTGCGCGGCTCACGAGCCAGATCTCACTTCCCGGCCGATACCTCGTCTACGTGCCGGGCGGCGCGATGAACGGGATCTCGCGCAAGCTCCCCGACACCGAGCGCGCGCGCCTCAAGCGCATCCTCAAGGAGGTGCTGCCTGAGTCGAGCGGCGTCATCGTGCGCACCGCCGCCGAGGGCGCCACCGAAGACCAGCTCACCGTCGACGTGCAGCGACTGACCTCGCAGTGGGAGCACATCAGCGCCCAGCTCGAATCCGTGCAGGCGCCCGCGCTGCTGCACTCGGAGCCCGACCTGCTCGTCAAGATCGTGCGCGACGTCTTCAACGAGGACTTCTCCAAGATGCTCATCCAGGGCGAAGACGCCGCTCAGACGATCGAGAGCTACGTCGCAGGCGTCGCGCCCGATCTGCTCGAGCGCATCGAGCGCTACGACAGCGACGGCGACCCCTTCGACGACTTCCGCGTCACGGAGCAGATCGAGAAGGCGCTCGACCGCAAGGTCTGGCTGCCGTCCGGCGGTTCGCTCGTGATCGACCGCACCGAGGCCATGACCGTTGTGGACGTCAACACCGGGAAGTTCGTCGGCTCCGGAGGAAACCTCGAGGAGACCGTCACCAAGAACAACCTCGAAGCCGCCGAGGAGATCGTCCGCCAGCTGCGACTGCGCGACATCGGCGGCATCATCGTGGTCGACTTCATCGACATGGTGCTCGAGTCCAACCGGGACCTCGTGCTGCGCCGCCTGGTGGAGTGCCTCAGTCGCGACCGCACGAAGCATCAGGTCGCTGAGGTGACGTCACTGGGTCTCGTGCAGATGACCCGCAAGAAGCTCGGGCTGGGCCTGCTCGAGACCTTCAGTGAGCCGTGCGACGTCTGCGCCGGCCGGGGTGTCGTCGTGCACCACGATCCCGTCATGAAGCACCGCGCTCCGCTCACGGGCTCGCCGACGGGGCGTCGCCCGCGCTCGGGGCCGCCCAGCAACACGAACGGATCGTCTTCCGGGGGCGGCACCCACATGATCACCGAGGGAGTGAAGTCCGCACTGGCGCAGATCGCCGCATCGACGATCCACCCGCACGCGGAAGAGGTGCCGGCCACCGAGACGGAAGCCGCTGTCTCCGAGCCTGTCGAGCAGGTCACTGCAGAGCGTCCCAAGAAGCAGCGCAAGAAGCGTCCCGCACCCGCCGCCCCGCCGCGCACCGAGAAGGATGCTCTGCTGGACGTCGTGCTGAACGCCCTTCCGGAGCCGAAGGCCCCCGGTCAGGGCCGCGGACGGCGACGCGTGACCACGGCCGCCCTGACGGGTACGCCGGTGAGCACGACCCCCACCCAGGACTGAGGGCGACGCATCTCGGCGTCGCGGGCGGTCATCGTCCGCGACGCTGGCGCGCCGTCACCCGGAGGCCCGACGCGATCAGCGATCGTACGAGCGTGCGACCGTCGACGTGCACGGCACCCGCGGCGACGAGTCGAGCGTGGGCGTCTTCGGGCACGTCGTAGTGGTCGCGATCGAACCCGCGCCGGGGGATCCCGTTCGCCTCGGCGAACGCGTGCAGCTCGGCCAGATCCGAGTCGCTCACGAGGTGCGCCCACATCCGCCCGTGCGCGGGCCAGCGGGGGTCGTCGATCAGGATCGTCACAGACGGATCCTACGACCGCGCCGCGGGAGTCGGACCGCATCAGCTTTTGGGATATCGGCCCCGATCCGGTAATGTATCCCTTTGGTGCGTTGACGACAGTATTTGCTTCCGCACCGCATCTTTGCCCAGGCATCCGGAGCCGCGCGCTCCCTGAAGAAACAAGGTATGAAGTGGTCTACGCAGTTGTGCGCGCCGGTGGACGGCAGGAAAAGGTCGAGGTCGGCACGATCGTCGTTCTCGACCGACAGGCGGCGAAGATCGGCGACAGCATCCAGCTTCCCGCCGTTCTGCTGGTCGACGGCGACGCCGTGACGACTGACGCCGACACGCTCGCGAAGGTCAGCGTCACCGCCGAGGTCCTCGGTGAAGAGCGCGGCCCGAAGATCATCATCCAGAAGTTCAAGAACAAGACCGGGTACAAGAAGCGCCAGGGGCACCGTCAGGACCTCACGCGCGTCAAGGTCACGGGCATCAAGTAAGCACGGAAGAGACTCAGGACATGGCACACAAAAAGGGCGCAAGCTCCACCCGTAACGGTCGTGACTCCAACGCTCAGCGCCTCGGCGTCAAGCGTTTCGGCGGCCAGAAGGTCCTCGCCGGCGAGATCATCGTCCGCCAGCGTGGCACGCACTTCCACCCCGGCGTGAACGTCGGCCGTGGCGGCGACGACACGCTGTTCGCCCTGACCCCGGGCGCGGTCGAATTCGGCCAGAAGGGCGGCCGCAAGGTCGTCAACATCGTCGCCGCGGTGGCTGCGGAGTAGTTCGAGGCTGCACACAGTTTCATACGAGGGGGCGGGCTTCGGCTCGCCCCCTCGTGTTTTCATCGAAGGCCGCTGAGGCCCATCACGGAGGAGGAGCGAATGGTCACGTTCGTCGACCACGTCACTCTGCACCTGCGTGCGGGCAAAGGCGGCAACGGCTGCGTCTCGGTCAAACGCGAGAAGTTCAAGCCTTTGGCAGGGCCCGACGGCGGCAATGGTGGGCACGGTGGCGACGTCATCCTGGTCGCCGACCCCCAGGTGACCACGCTCCTGTCGTACCACCATTCTCCGCACCGGTCCGCCAGTAACGGCGGATTCGGGATGGGCGACCACCGATCGGGCGCAGAGGGCGAGAACCTCGAACTGCCGATCCCGGTCGGCACCGTGGTGAAGGACGCCTCGGGCGAAGTGCTCGTCGACCTCGTCGAGCCGGGTATGCGATTCATCGTCGCGCCCGGCGGCATCGGCGGTCTCGGCAATGCCGCACTGTCGAATCCGAAGCGCAAGGCGCCGGGTTTCGCACTGCTCGGCACGCCGGGCTGGGAAGGCGATGTCGTCCTCGAACTCAAGACCGTCGCCGACGTCGCGCTCGTGGGCTTCCCATCGGCCGGCAAATCGAGCCTCGTGGCGGCCATCTCCGCGGCGCGTCCGAAGATCGCCGAGTATCCGTTCACGACCCTGCATCCCAACCTGGGCGTCGTCCAGGCGGGCGACACCCGCTATACGGTCGCCGACGTCCCCGGTCTGATCGAGGGCGCCAGCGAGGGCAAGGGCCTGGGCCTGGAGTTCCTCCGCCACGTCGAGCGGTGCACGGCTCTGGTCCACGTGCTGGACTGCGCCACGCTCGAGCCCGGTCGCGACCCGATCAGCGACCTCGACATCATCCTCGCGGAGCTCGCCGCCTACCCCGTCCCCGACGGCCAGGTTCCCTTGCTCGAACGTCCGCAGCTCATCGCGCTCAACAAGGTCGATGTGCCGGAGGCGCAAGAGCTCGCCGACCTGGTCCGTCCCGACCTGGAGGCTCGCGGATTCCGCGTCTTCGAGATCTCGACCGTCAGCCATGATGGCCTGCGCCAGCTGACCTACGCGCTCGGCGACGTCGTGCTGCGGCACCGTGCGGAAGAGGCGGCGAAGCCGGCGCCCGAGCGCATCGTCATCCGCCCGCGTGGCAGCGAGAAGGACTTCACGATCCGCATCGAAGGCGGATCGTACGGCGACATCTACCGCATCATCGGCGACAAGCCTGTGCGCTGGATGCAGCAGACCGACTTCCAGAACGAAGAGGCCGTCGGCTATCTCGCCGATCGCCTGGAGAAGCTGGGCGTCGAGGACGAACTGCACCGCGTGGGCGCGACGACGGGCTCCACCGTCGTGATCGGCGAGGGTGACGGTGTCGTCTTCGACTGGCAGCCGACGCTCACGTCGGTGGCCGAGCTCATGACGGCGCCGCGCGGTACCGATCCGCGTCTGCTGCAGGACAACCGCCGCACGACATCGCAGCGCCGTGAGCGCTATCACGCGATGATGGATGCGAAAGCCGAGGCTCGTGCCGATCTCGAGGCCGAGCGGATCGGCGCGGGTGAGTCCTTCGACGAGGACGCGCAGTGACCGCACGCACGAGGGCGGAGCTGCGCACAGCCCGCCGCGTCGTGGTCAAGGTCGGCTCGTCGTCGATCAGTGGTGAGAACGCCGGCAAGATCCAGCCGATCGTCGAAGCGCTGGCCGTCGCGCACGGCCGGGGCACGGAGGTGGTGCTGGTCTCGTCGGGCGCGATCGCGACGGGAATGCCGTTCCTCGCTCTGGATGCGAGGCCCAGCGACCTCGCCACTCAGCAGGCGGCGGCCGCGGTCGGGCAGAACGTCCTGATCTACCGCTACCAGGAATCCCTACGCCCGTTCCGCATCGTCGCCGGCCAGGTTCTGCTGACGGCGGGAGACCTCGAGAACCCCACGCACCGCTCCAACGCCCGGCGCGCGATGGAGCGACTGCTCGGCCTGCGCATCCTGCCGATCGTGAACGAGAACGACACGGTCGCCACCCACGAGATCCGATTCGGTGACAACGACCGGCTCGCCGCGCTCGTGGCCGAGCTCATCGGCGCTGATGCGCTGGTGCTGCTGAGCGACATCGAGTGCCTGTTCACCCGCCCGCCGGATCAGCCGGGCGCACGCCCCATCCATCGGGTCGAGTACGACGACGACCTGCACGGCTACGAGTTCGGCTCGGGCGTCGTGAACAGCGTCGGCACCGGGGGAGCGGCCACGAAGGTCTCGGCCGCGCGTCTGGCCGCCGCAGCGGGAGTGGGCGTGCTCGTCACGAGCGCCGATCGGGTGGCGGCGGCTCTCGACGGCGACGACATCGGCACCTGGTTCGATCCGCACCCGCACGGGAGCACACCGACGCCGACCGGCCCCATCCGCACGGCCCCGGTCGCGGCGCTGCCCGCCGATACACTGGGCCGATGACCATCACCGCGGGCGAGAGCGCTGTCGAGGCATCGGCGGCGGACGTGCTTCGTGAGCGGATGCTGCGGGCAAAGGACGCGTCGAGGCAGATCGGTCTGCTCTCCGACGCGCGCAAGCGCGACGTGCTGCGCGCGATCGCCGATTCACTCGAGGCATCCGCTGCTCTCATCGTCGAGGCGAACCACGCTGACCTCGAGCGCGGTCGGGCGACCGGGTTGTCGGAGGGCCTGCAGGACAGACTGCGCCTGGACGAAGGACGCGTGGCGGCGCTGGCGCAGGCCGTCCGCGACGTCGCCGAGCTCCCCGACCCGGTGGGGCGCATCCTCGACGAACGGCTGCTCCCGAACGGCATCCGACTGCAGAAGGTGTCGGTGCCGTTCGGAGTTGTCGGCTCGATCTACGAGGCGCGGCCCAACGTCACCGTCGACATCACCGCGCTGGCCCTGCGTTCGGGCAACGCTGTGGTGCTGCGTGGAGGCTCCGCGGCCGAGTCGACGAACCGCGCGCTCATCGACGCGATGCGACAGGCTCTCACGTCCGCCGGCGTCGACCCCGAAGCTGTGCAGACTGTCGATGACTACGGCCGCGCGGGGGCGCGCGAGCTGATGCAGGCGCGGGGGATCGTCGACGTCCTCGTTCCCCGAGGGAGCGCTCAGCTGATCGAGACCGTCGTGACCGAGTCATCCGTCCCCGTCATCGAGACCGGCGCCGGTGTCGTCCACATCTTCCTCGACGCGACCGCCCCGGAGTCCTGGGCGCAGGAGATCGTCGTCAACGCGAAGGCGCAGCGTCCGAGCGTCTGCAACGCGGTCGAGACCGTACTGGTGCACCGCGATGCCGCGGAGCGTCTCGTGCGTCCCGTGGTGGCCGCCCTGCAGGAGGCCGGCGTCACCGTCCACGGCGACGACGACGTGCGCATGCTGGCCGCCGGCGTCGTGCCGGCGACCGAGGACGACTGGGCGACCGAGCACATGAGCCTCGACCTCTCGATGCGCGTCGTGGACGACGTCGATGCGGCCATGGCGCACATCCGTCGGTACTCGACTCACCACACGGAGGCGATCATCACCGAGGACGAGGCGATGGCCGAGCGCTTCCTCGCCGAGGTCGATTCGGCCGTGGTGATGGCGAACGCGTCCACCCGCTTCACCGACGGAGCCGAGTTCGGCTTCGGAGCGGAGGTCGGCATCTCCACCCAGAAGCTGCATGCCCGGGGCCCGATGGGACTCGCTGAGCTGAACAGCACCAAGTGGCTCGCGCGCGGCTCAGGACAAGTCCGAGCCTGACGTCCTAAACTGAGGTGCGCACCGTGTGCACCGCCCCATCCGAAACGGAGCCCAGATGACCTTCGCCTCGCTCATCGCCCTCGCAGCTGAAGAGGGGGAGCAGCACGGCAACGTGATGCTCGAGACGATCGGCTACCCCATCGTGGCGATCATCGCGTTCGCGGCGCTCGGTCTCGTGACCCTCTCGTACCGCAACGTGGCCAACCGCCACGGCAGCAAGGCCGAGGCTTACGCACGCGCGCACGCGAACGACAAGCCAGAAGTGGGGCACGGCCACTAGGTCGACCGCATGCAGGTGACGGCAGCCCCGAGGATCGGGGTCATGGGTGGGACGTTCGATCCCATCCATCACGGGCACCTGGTGGCCGCCAGTGAGGTCGCCTCCTCGTTCGGCCTCGACGAAGTGATCTTCGTTCCGACCGGCCGCCCGTGGCAGAAAGAGGTGGTCACGGCGGGCGAGCATCGTTACCTCATGGCGGTGATCGCGACGGCCGCCAACCCGCAGTTCACCGTCAGCCGCGTCGACATCGACCGGGCCGGCCCCACCTACACGATCGACACGCTGCGCGATCTGAAGGCGGCGCGGCCGGACGCGGAGCTGTTCTTCATCTCCGGCGCCGACGCTGTGGCGCAGATTCTCAGTTGGAGGGACCATGATGAACTGTGGGACCTGGCCCACTTCGTGGCCGTCTCCCGGCCGGGGCACGTGCTCACCACCGACGGACTGCCGGGCGGCAAGGTGAGTCAGCTCGAGATTCCGGCGCTGTCGATCTCCTCGACCGACTGCCGGAAGCGGGTCAAGATGGGGCATCCCGTCTGGTATCTCGTCCCCGACGGCGTCGTCCAGTACATCGCGAAGCATCACCTCTATCGGAGCAACGCATGACCGCACCCGAACAACACGAAGTCCAGCCGCTGACCCGTCGTCAGCTGCGGGAGATCCGCAACACCGCGTCGACGCCGATCGTGACGCCTGAAGACCTCCGGGCAGCGGATGCTGCGGCCGCCGCCCGCGCCCTCGACGACGCCGCGCGCTCCGACGCCGAGGGGTCGAGCGACTCGGCCGGATCGTCGACGGCGCACGGCGACGCGCCCGCGGACGCCGCACCCGAGGATCCTTCATCCGCCGGCCGGCTGGAGAGCCCTGCGCCCGCCGTGCCGCTGGCCCGTGCTGCCGAGCCCATCGACCTCGCCCCGGCGCCGGCGCCCGACGCCAGCGTCGACCTCGGAGTCAACCCGCTCACGCGACGCCAGGCGCGCCAACAGGAACGGATCCGTACGGCATCCGTCCCCGTCATCACCTCCGGCATGCTGAACGCGCAGTCGTCAGCCGCGTCCACCGCAGAGCGCGAGGATCAGCCCGGCGACGTCGCCGCCCGCACGGACGCCGCGGTCGACAGCGACCTCGAGCAGGTCACCGCCGCGCCCGATGAGTCCGAGGGCGACGACGTGATCGAGGCATCCGTCATCGAAGACTCCGCCGACGAGGCCACGGACCATGACGAAGAGCACGAAGACGGACCCCGCGATGAGCCGGCGGGCATCGTCGGAGACGCCGCGGATGATGACGATCTCGATGCACCCGCGTCGGGCCCCGTGGTCGATCCCGCCTTCGGCTCCGAGCTGCTGGCCGGCGACGGTCCCGCTCCGATCGCTGCCGTCACCCTTCCGCCCTCGTTCGACCAGCTCATCGCGCGCAGCAGCACGACCACCGGCTCGCAGTCCACGACGAATGCGCTGATCCTGTCGCAGACCCCCGAGGGCGCGATGATGAGCCCCGTGACCGCGACAGGCGAGGTGCTCATCACCGGCACGTTCGCCCTCCCGGAGGGATTGGGCTCGCAGGGCCACGCGCCCGGTACGACCGACGGCAAGGACGTCGACGCCGTGCTCGTCGACGGCGAACTGCCCGCGCATTCCTCTCCCACCCCGATCGCTGCGAGTGCGGCGATCAGCACGGTGAAGACCACCGGCGAGATCATTCGCCCCCCCGCCCCCGAGAAGGGCGGGCGCCTCATGCTCGCCCTCGGAATCACCATCGGTGTGCTTGCCATCGCTCTTGTCGGTGTCTTGATCCTCGCCGTTGCGACAGGAGTATTCTCATGACCGCGACCGACAATTCCCGGCGGATGCTGGCGATCGCCGCCGCCGCCGCAGACGACAAGAGCGGCGAGGACCTCGTCGCTCTCGACGTCTCGGAGCCGCTGCCACTCGTCGACATCTTCCTTCTCGTGACGGGGCGCAACGAGCGCAACGTCGCATCGATCGCCGATGAGGTCGAGACCAAGCTGCTGGAGTCGGGCTACAAGCGGCTCCGCCGTGAGGGCCGCAAGGAGTCGCGCTGGATCCTGCTGGACTTCGGCGATCTCGTGGTGCACGTCTTCCACGAGCAGGAGCGCGTGTACTACGGACTCGAGCGTCTCTGGAAGGACTGCCCGGTGGTCCCGATCGAGTTGCCGTCGCGCGTCGCGTCCGCCGACTGACCCGGCCGTCGTGGTTCGTCCCACGCTCTCGGATGTAGTAATCTAGGGGGGTTGCCCCGCCACGGCGGAGCAACGATTCTGGGTCTGTGGCGCAGCTGGTAGCGCACCTGCATGGCATGCAGGGGGTCAGGGGTTCGAGTCCCCTCAGATCCACCGGATAATTCTCTCGCACCGTGTTCGTCGCCTCCATGCGCGACGCTACGGTGAAGTCATGAGCTCGCAGCCTCGGTGCCCGTACTGTCGGCACTTCGTCTACCTCGACACGCTGACGTGTCCCGAGTGCGATGGCACGATCGCTTTCCACGTCATCAGCCGTCAGTTCTTCGGGGTCTACAACGGGCGGGTCGTGATCGACGGGGAGACGTGGCACACCTGCTCGAACCGCGGGTGGCAGTGCAACTGGCTGGTGCGAGACGACGCGCCGGCGGGGCGGTGCATCGCGTGCCGACTGACCCGGCGGCGACCTCCGTCCGACGACACGGTCGCCCTCGAGAAGCTGGCGAAGACGGAGGAGGCGAAGCGTCGGCTGCTGCTGCAGCTCGCCGACCTCGGCCTGCCGATCGTGCCGTGGGACGTCCGGCCCGGTGGGCTCGGGTTCGACTTCCTCTCGAGCCTCTCTCAGGGCGAGCGCATCATGATCGGGCACGCGAACGGCATCATCAGCCTCGATCTGGCCGAGAGCCTCGACGATCGGCGGGAAGCCCTGCGCATCCGGCTGGGCGAGCCCTATCGCACGATGCTCGGCCACCTGCGTCACGAGGTCGGGCACTACTTCCAGAACGTCCTGCTGACCGATGACGCGGCATGGACGCGCTGCCGCGCGCTGTTCGGTGACGAGCGTGCCAGCTATCAGGAGGCGCTGACCCGCCACTACGCCTCGGGGGCGCCGGCAGGATGGCGCGACGAGTACATCTCCGAATACGCCACGATGCACCCGTGGGAGGACTTCGCCGAGACGTTCGCGCATTATCTGCACATCACCGGAACCCTGCAGACGGCGGCGGCGATCGGCATCCATCTCGATGCCGCCACCACCAACGCACGCGACACCGACGTGATCCCGCGGGAGTCGTACCGCGACGAATCGGTGCACCAGCTGCTCGGCGATTGGGAATGGATGTCGCAGGCCTTCAACCGCATCAACCGCGCCATGGGCTTCGGTGACCTGTACCCGTTCGACATCGTGCCGACCGTCCGCACCAAGCTCGGGTTCGTGCACGAAATGGTCACCCGCGCGCCCCTCACCACCGCGCAGCAGGCGTCGCTCGCGCTCCAGGGGTCGGCGGACCGCACATGACCTCGTATTCGCGCGGCCAGCGCGTGATCGGAGCCGCCACGCACAAGGTGCACAATCAGCCGCCCTTCCGTGTCGAGGTCGACGAATTCGGGCTGAACGCGCCGCTCGTCGCAGCGGTCGAGGCGTTCGGCGCCGGGTGGGCCGGCGGTGACCTGCACGAGGCCGGCACGCACGTCGGGTCGGGGGAGTTCCAGGCCGACGCCGAGCGCGCGAACGTGCACACCCCGGTCGCGTACCCGCACGACCGGTGGGGATATCGCCTCGACGAGGTCGAGTACGACCCGTCCTACCATCGCGTCCTGTCGGCGGCCCTCGCGCGCGGAGCGCACACCTCGGCGTGGGCCGAGCCCCGCCCCGGAGCATCCGTCGCCCGTGCCGCGACGTTCATGCTGTTCGCGCAGGTGGAGGCGGGGCATGCCTGCCCGGTCTCGATGACGCACGCCGCCGTGGCCGCGATTCAGCAGTCGCCGCGTGTGGCGGAGGAATGGATGCCGCGCCTGCTGTCGCGCGAGTACGAGCCGCGCCTGCTGCCGAACGAGGAGAAGGGCAGCGCCCTCATCGGCATGGCGATGACCGAGAAACAGGGCGGCTCGGACCTCCGGGCAGCCACGACCGCCGGTGTGCACATGGGCGGGCAGGCCTATCAGCTGACCGGACACAAATGGTTCTGCTCCGCGCCCATGTCGGACGGGTTCCTGATGCTCGCGCAGACCCGCCGTGGCGGCAAGGACGAGGGACTGAGCTGCCTGTTCGTGCCCCGGCTGCTGCCCCGGGGAATGCGCAACTCCTTCCGCATCCAGAAACTCAAGGACAAGCTCGGCAACCGGTCCAACGCCTCCGCCGAAGTCGAGCTCGACGGCACCGTCGGGGTGCTGATCGGCGAGCCGGGGCGCGGCGTGAACGCCATCATCGAGATGGTGCAGCGCACCCGGCTCGACTGCATCCTCGGCGCGGCCGCCGGAATGCGCCAGAGCGTCGCGGAAGCCGTCTGGCACGCGCGTGGCCGATCCGCGCTCGGAGCGCCGCTCGTCGACCAGCCCGCGATGTCGGCCGTTCTCGCCGACCTCGCGATGGAGTCCGAGGCCGCGATGCTGACGGGACTCCGGCTGGCGCAGCTCTTCGACGCGGATGCCTCCGAGCAGGACGTCGCGCTGCGTCGTATCGCCACCCCCATCGCCAAGTACTGGGTCACCAAACGCGGACCGCATCACGCGTACGAAGCCCTCGAGTGCCTCGGCGGCAACGGGTACATCGAGCACTTCCCCCTCGCCCGTCGGTACCGGGAGCAGCCCGTGATGTCGATCTGGGAGGGCTCGGGCAACGTCATCGCGCTCGATGTGGTAAGGGCACTGACCCGCAATCCCGACTCGGTGGCCGCGCTCGTCGAGGAGCTCGAGACATCCCGCGGCGCGTCCGGCCTGCTCGACGCCCACGTCGACCGGGCTGTTGCGTTGCTCGCGGAGGTCGCCGACGCCGATCCCGCGGGCGCGCAGGCCCAGGCGCGGCGATTGGCGGAGAATCTGGCGCTCGCACTGCAGGGCTCCCTCATGCTGCGGCACGCTCCCTCACTCGACGCCGAGACCTTCCTGGCCGCGCGCCTCGGGGAGCAGAGGGGTGCGCAGTACGGGGTCCTCCCGCGTGGGACGGATGCCGCGGCCATCGTCGCCCGTCACTGAGGCGTGGTCGCCTCCCTGGAGTGACGTGGTGGTCAGTCCAGCGTCGTGACGGTCGCCGATGCCGAGTCCCACCGCCGGAGGGCGACTCCGGACGCGGTGGACTCCGGCCCGAGCAGTTCGAGTGCCTCGGGGAGAGACGTCAGGCGGAGCCGACGCGCCAGGCTGACGTGCGGCGTCCATTCCCCGGGTGCAGTGTGCGGAGCATCCTCGCCGGGCGCCGCGGCAGCGTGCACGGCGGCATGCAGCGCCTGCAGCTCGGGGGTGAGCAGTACCGGCCGCACCAGCACGCCGCGGTCGCCGTGCGCGAACACGATGGGGGAGCCGAGCGAGAGCGTCACCGGCAGGAGAGCCGAGGCCTGCGCGAAACGGTTCTGGGCGAGCGCGGGGCGGACCAGGAGCGTCACGTGGGGGCTGTTGCTCGGCGAACGGTGGGACCCGAGACTGGAATGTCCGGCGCGCGCCAGACGGTCCCAGTCCCCGCGCACCGAAGCGTCGGATTCCGGGTCGAGGAGAAGCTCGATGCTGACGACGTCGCTCATGTGCGACCGACCCTAGCAAGCCTGCAGGTCCGGGCTCTCGCGCGAACGATGGCATCCTGGGGAGGTGCCAGATGAGAGTCCTCCCCTCGACGTCGCGGTGGAGCACGTGCGCAACGGGGATTCCACGACACGTGTCACCAGGGTTTCGACGACCTCATCGGGCAGTACGCGTCCGTTCGTGCTGGTGGCCGGCATCGGCGTCGCATCGACGTACTTCGAGCTCCTGGCCCCGACTCTGGCGCTCCGCGAGGACGTGTACGCCCTCGACATGCCGGGCTTCGCGGGGATGTCGAGGGCGCACGAAGAACCCACGATCGAGTACTTCGCAGATCAGGTCGAGGCGGTCCTCGACCGCTACCATCTCCAGAACCCGGTCCTCATCGGGCATTCGATGGGCAGTCAGGTCGTCACCGAGGTGCTCATCCGCCGTCCGGAGCTCACTCACGCGATCCTGGTGAGCCCCGTCATCAACGAAGCCGAGGCGGGAGCGTTCACGCAGGCCGTCCGATTCATCCAGTCGGCGCTCCACGAGACCATCCACCTGGCGGTGATCGCCGTCTCGGCCTACCTCCTGTGCGGCACGGTGTACTTCCTCTCGGTGCTCCCGCACATGCTGCGCTACCGGATCTCCGACCGGGTGCACCACGTGTCGGCCGAACTGCTCCTCATCCGCGGTGAGTTCGACCGGAGTTCCCCGCGCCGGTTCCACTCGCGTCTGGTCGCCCGCGCCCGTGACGCTCGGCGGTGGGAGATCGAAGGCGCGGCGCATTCGATCATCCACGGTCACGCGGTCGGCGTCGCCAAGCTCGCGCAGCGGCACGTGGACGGCGAGGTCGCCGCGCGCGGACGCATGTCGAACGAGGAGGCCGAGGTCCCGCCGGCACGCCATCGCGATGTGCGGATGCTGCTGGGCGCGACGCTCACCCGGGCGATGGAGTGGGTGTACGCGCTCCGACGCGACGAAGAAGGCGTCGCCCATGCCAAGCGCGAGCACGCCCGCATCCTGTGGCGCGCCTACGCCCCACGATGACCGAGGGCGCCCAGGCTCTGCGGACTGCTCAGGCCTTGCTCGGCTGACACCACAGGGCGATCAGCACGAGGCTGCCGAACGGCACGACCGCGAGGAAGATGAGCGGCCAGGGCAGCGCCGCATCACGCAGACGCCGCACCTCGAGCGCCAGGGTGGGGAGGAACACCACGAGTCCCCAGAGCGCGAGCGCGAGGTAGGCGAGGATGCCGAGCCAGATGACCGGGGGCAGCAGGATCCCGATCACGAAGAGCAGGATGGTGCCGATCGTCAGGATGGCGTTGAACAGGTACCAGTACCAGAACTCCGGGCGACCCGCCCGCCCGCTGAAGTCGACGTAGTGGCGGAACACCGACGTGATCGCGCTTCCCATCCCCTGCACGGGCGGGGCACCGTATGCCCACGCGTCGTTAGGCCGGACCTGCCCGTACGGTTGCACGGTCTGACTGCCAACGTAGGGGTACACCACCCCGGGCGCGGACATCGGATGGGCGGGAGCCGGAGCGTACGGCTCGCGAGCGGTCTGCATCGGCGCGGAGACGTCCACGGCCGGCGTGAGAGCAGCGATCGCGTCGGGCTCCGGCGCCCTCGTCGAGGCCGTCCACGCGAGGCCGTTCCACCAGCGCTCGCGGTGATCGTCCTGCGGGTCGGGGTACCAGCCGGCGGGCGGCGAGGCGGGCGTCGACATGGGAGGTCTCCTTCGGTGCGGACACCCCATTGTGGCCCATCACCCACATCGACCGAGCCCCGCATCCGAACCCCGTGCGTCGCGCGGTGCCGGAGAGCGTGACGTCAGCGAGCGATGGACTCCCGCACGCGCGCCCGCAGCGCGTTGGACCTCGCTGCGAACGCGCGCTGACGTCGGACGTATTCGGCCTTCCCCTCGGGCGTCTCGATCCGGAGCGGCTCCGCCCCCCACGCCCTCATGTCGTAGGGCGATGCCTGCATGTCGACGCGGCGGATGTCCCGTGCGAGCTCGTAGGCGTCCAGGAGGAGGTCGCCGGGAACGAGCGGCGACAGCTTGACGGCCCACTTGTACACGTCCATGCCGGCGTGCAGGCAGCCGGGCTGCTCGGACTCGGGCTGGTCGGACCGGGTCAGCACGGCCCGGTTGCGCGGCTCGGCCTCAGGCGTGAAGAACCGGAAGGCGTCGAAGTGGGTGCACCGCAGTTCGTGCGTGTCCACGACCTCATCCGTGGCGCGCCGACCGAGGCGGAGGGGCACGTCGTGACGATGCTCGGGCTGACGGTAGACCATCGCCCACTCGTGCAGACCGAAGCACCCGAAGCTGCCCGGTCGCGCGGCGGTGCGTGCGAGGATCCGGTCGATGAGCTCCACCTGGGTGGTGCGCTCGCGGTGGAATCGATCCGCGTCGACCACGAGGCTTCCGGGCGTCGGCCCGGATCGATACCATCGCCACGCCGCACGCGGCTCGGTCGCGGCATCCGCCAGCTCCACCCCCGTACCCGGATGCCATCGCCGGAGCACGGCGGGCTTGTAGCCGTAGTAGGTGAAGAGGAAGTCCTCGATCGGATGCTTCTCCTGGCGCGACGCACGCGCGCGGTGGTCGGCGGTGAGGGCATCGGCGCGCACGTGATGTGCAGCCTCGAGCTCGCGCCACTCGCGAGCCGTCAGCACCGTCGCCGCCGGCGACGTCCGCGGAGGCGGGCCGTCCGTGGCACCGTGCGGGTGAACATCGTGCCCACCGTCATGTCATCCCACGGGTTCGATCAACTCGGCGCCGTTGTTGCGCACGTTACCGGCGGCTTTTCCGACGACGTGGTCGGTGAGTGTCTCGGCGACATCGGGTGCCGCGTCGACGGCCGCGTCGAGGATGTCGCCGACGTTCTCGATCGTGGGGTCGAGCCACGCGTCGGCGAAATCAGGATCGAGGAACAGCGGCATGCGGTCGTGGATCGACCCGAGGTGGCCGATCGCGTCGCGGGTGAGGATCGTGAAGCTCAGCAGCCACCGCGCGGGATCGTCGTCAGCGAGTGCCGGGTTCTTCCACCACTCGTAGAGACCCGCGAGGAACATCGGCGAGTCGTCACCGGGGTGGATGTAGTGCGGCACCTTCTCATCGCCCACCTTCTTCCACTCGTAGTAGCCCGACACCGGCACCACGGCCCGACGCTTCTCGAGGGCCGAGCGGAACATCTTCTTGTCTTCGAGCTCTTCAGACCGGGCGTTGAAGGCTCGGGAGCCGATCGAGGGGTCCTTCGCCCACGACGGCACGAGTCCCCAGCGCGCGGACTCGAGGCGCCGCGTCGGGGGCTCGGTCTTGGCGGAGTCGAGCACGATGGCCGCCGCATCGGTCGGGGCGACGTTGTACGAGGGCTGCGGCAGGTCATCACCCTCGACGTCCACCCTGAGTACTCCGACGAGCTCGGAACCGACATTCGCAACGACGAAACGACCGCACATGCTTCCAGCGTACGGGGGACCTGCGACGTCGAGCTCGCCGACCGCTCCGCGATCGCGGCCGGGGGTCAGGCCTGGTCGGACCGACCCCGCGCGATGACGCCCACGTCCCGCAGGCGCTCGACGAGGCCGGCGCCGTCCGGACCGGTCACCCACGGCACTCCCGCGGCTTCGTGGTCGTCGACCACCGTGCGGCCACCGGCCAGAACGGCCTCCGCGGGGGAGAGCCGGCGAATGGCGACGGCGGCCACGCGTTCGGGGTGCTCGTTCGTGAACGCCGTGTAGATCGAGTCGTCTTCCTGCCCATCGTCACCGATGAGGAGCCAACGCACCTGCGGGAACTCCTCGGCGAGCCGCTGCAGGTTGGTGAGTTTGTGCTCGCGGCCGCTCCGGAACCACCGGTCGTGCGTCGGGCCCCAGTCCGTCAGGAGGACCGAGCCCTCGGGGTACAGGTGACGATGGAAGAAGCGCAGCAGCGTGGGCGCGATGTTCCATGCCCCGGTCGAGAGGTAGACGACGGGGGAGCCCGGATGCTGCCGCACGAGGCGCTCCATCAGCACGGCCATGCCCGGCACGGGCTGGCGGGCATGCTCGTCCACGACGAACGAGTTCCACGCGGCGACGAACGGCCGCGGGAGTGCGGTGACCATGACGGTGTCATCGACGTCGGAGACGACCCCGAAGCGCACGTCGGCTCCGACGATGAACACGCGGGTCTCGATCGGCTCTCCGCCCTCAACCGTCATGGTGAGCTTCTGCCACCCCGAGGCCAGGGCGGCGGGGAGGACGACGTCGATGACGCCGCCGCGGTCGGCGACCACGTCGTGCGTCGCACCGTCGACCGTGATGGCGACCTGCGCGTAGCCGACCGGCACCGCAGCGAAGCTGCGCCATCCGCGCACGCTGGCGTAGTCGCCGCCCTCGCGCTGACGGGCCGGCGGGACGATCAGCACGCGACCGAGGACGCGCACCCAGTCCACGCTCCCGTATCCGGGGAAGGGCGTGACGGTGGGCGTCAGCCCCCGCGCCCGCGCCCGGCGTTCCCGCCAGGAGTGGAAGCGGTACTCCCACCGCGCGATCAGCAGCATCTTCACGCGAGGCGGTCGGGAAGATGTGTCGGCCATTGCCTCAGTCTTTCACGACTGGGATGGCGTCGAGGGGTCCGCGGGCGGATCGACGAGAGGTTCCTCGGCCAGGTGCCGACGCTCGACCCGCTCGATGACCTTCTTGCCGATCACGACGAGGACGAGGAAGATCACGATGACGCCGACGAAGATGTATCCGGCGTAGTGCAGGCGGTCGGCGAGCTCTCGGTAGGTGCCGGCGGCGGCTGCCGCCACGGAGATGTAGAGGGTGGCCCAGATCGCACAGGCCGGTGCGGTCCACGCGAGGAAGCGTCGATAGGTGAAGCCGCTCATGCCGACGGTGAGCGGGACGAGCGAGTGCAGGACCGGCAGGAAGCGGGAGAGGAAGATCGCCGGTCCGCCGCGTCGCTGCAGATAGCGTTCCGAACGTCTCCAGCTCGCGTCGCCGATCTTGCGACCGACCCACGAGCGACGGATGTACGGGCCGAGATATCGCCCGAGGAAGAACCCGATGCTCTCGCCGATCAGGGCCCCCACCAGCACGGCGATGCCGAGCAGCACGCCTTCCAGGGGGGAGGCGACCGCGGTGCCGGCGACGATGACGATGGTGTCCCCGGGGAACACGAGTCCGATCAGCACGCTCGTCTCGAGGAGGATCGCCGCACCGGCGACGAGCGTGCGCACGAGCGGGTCGACGTTCTGAACGACGTCGAGCAGCCACGTGAGGAACTCGTTCACGGAGCCGAGCCTAGAACCTGGCGCGCCCTCTAGCCTGGGAAGGTGCCCGCACCTTCGGCAGCCCTCCTCCTGCCCGCCTGGGTCGATCCCGCTCAGCTGTTCGCAGGAGGCCCGGCGCAGCATCCGCATGCCTTCTGGCTGGATGCCGGACCGGACGCCACGGCCGGCTGGAGCTGGCTCGGGATCGGGGCTCCCGAACGCGACCCGTCCGTCGTCCGCGACGTTCTCTGTGCGCGGGGAGCGGGCCGCGAGGAGCGCCCGTGGGGGCCGTTCGCGGGAGGGTGGGTGGGCTGGCACGGCTACGACGACGGTGCCGCCCGCGCCGGTGTCTCCGCGCCCCCGATCCAGGACGGTGTCCCGCAGGATCTCTGGCTGCGGGTGACGCGGTTCGTCTCGGTCGATCATGCGCGCCGGCGACTCTGGGTGGTCGCGCCGCCGGACGAGCTGGACGGCTTCGCCCTGGAGGTTCAGGGGTGGGCGCTCGCCGGATCCGCAGCCGTGATCGGGGCGGCGGATGCCGGACCGCCGGTGCAGGCCCGAGCCCGCCACACACCCGCCGACTACGCCGATCTGGTGCAGCGGTGCCGCGACGCGATCCGCGCTGGCGACGCCTATCAGCTGTGCTTGACGACGAGGTTCGAGATCGACGGCCGCGTCGATGCGATCGACGCCTATGGAAGGCTTCGCTCGGCCACGCCCGCGCATCATGGGGGCCTGGTGCGCAGCGCGCCGTTTGCTCTAGCCAGCGCGAGCCCGGAACAGTTCCTGCAGGTCCACGACGGGCACGTGCGGACGCGGCCGATCAAGGGGACGCGCCCGCGAGGGACGGACGCCGCGTCCGACGTCCGCCTGTCGGCGGAGCTGCTGGCTAGTGAGAAGGAGCGCGCCGAGAACGTCATGATCGTCGATCTGATGCGCAACGACCTCTCGCAGGTGTGCGAGCCGTCGACGGTGGCGGCCACCGGACTGCTGGCGGTGGAGAGCTACCCCGCTGTGCATCAACTCGTGAGCACGGTGGAGGGCGATCTGCGGGAGGGCACGACCGTGGGGCGGCTGTGGGATGCCACGTTCCCCGCGGGCAGCATGACGGGGGTTCCGAAGCTGTCGGCCATGACGATCCTGCGTCGCCTCGAAGGCGCGGAGCGCGGGGTGTTCGCAGGCTGCTACGGATGGATCGGCGTGGACGGCGACCTCGACCTCGCGATGGTCATCCGCTCGATCGTGACGTCGGCGGCCGGCGCGTATGTCGGCGCGGGTGGCGGCATCACCTGGTTGTCCGACGCGGCGGACGAGGTCGCCGAGGTCGGCGTGAAGGCGCGGGGGCCGCTCGCCGCTGTCGGCGCGGGGCTGCCGCGGGGCTGGTGAAACGGCGATTCGGGTAACCTGAAGGGTGCGCCCGGCGCATCCCCCTGCTCATCACGATTGGTCGTCCTGTGTCGCAAACCACCTCGTCTCCCCCCGCTCCCAGTCCCGACGGCGGCGTGTACGACGTGCACGCGGTGCAGGTGAAGTGGCAGCAGCGGTGGCAGGAGCAGGACCCGTTCCGCGCGGCCGGCGAGGAGGACACCCGCCCGCGCAAGTACGTGCTGGGGATGTTCCCCTACCCGTCGGGCGACATGCACATGGGCCACGCCGAGAACTACGCGTACGTCGACGTCGTGGCCCGGTTCTGGCGTCACCGCGGGTACAACGTCCTCAACCCGATCGGCTGGGACTCGTTCGGGCTTCCGGCGGAGAACGCGGCGATCCAACGTGGTGTCGAGCCGCGCGAGTGGACGTACCGCAACATCGACCAGCAGAAGTCGAGCCTGAAGAACTTCGGGACGTCGTACGACTGGAGCCGCGTGCTCCACACCAGCGATGCGGACTACTACCGCTGGAACCAGTGGCTCTTCCAGACGCTGCACGAACGCGGTCTCGCGTATCGCAAGGACAGCCCTGTCAACTGGTGCCCGCACGACCAGACGGTGCTCGCGAACGAGCAGGTCGTCGACGGTCGCTGCGAACGCTGTGGCACGGTCGTAGTCAAGAAGAAGCTCACGCAGTGGTACTTCCGCATCACCGAGTACGCGGATCGCCTCCTGGACGACCTCAATCAGCTCGAGGGATCATGGCCGTCGAAGGTGATCCGGATGCAGCGCAACTGGATCGGGCGCTCGGTCGGCGCCGACATCGACTTCGAGATCGAGGGCCGGGACGAGAAGGTGACGGTCTTCTCGACGCGGCCCGACACGCTCGCCGGCGCGACGTTCTTCGTCGTGGCACCCGACTCCGACCTCGCCGCAGAACTCGCCGCCGGAGCATCCGCTCCCGCTCGCGAGCGCTTCCAGGAGTACCTGGAGGGCGTGCAGAAGGTGACCGAGATCGATCGTCAGGCGACGGACCGGCCGAAGACGGGCGTCTTCCTCGAGCGATACGCGATCAACCCGCTGAACGGGGAGCGTCTGCCCATCTGGGCGGCGGACTACGTGCTCGCCGACTACGGGCACGGTGCCGTGATGGCGGTTCCCGCCCACGATCAGCGCGATCTCGACTTCGCGCGCGCCTTCGATCTTCCGGTCCGCGTGGTCGTCGACACCACCGCGCCCGTGACCGGCGCGATCCCCGTGATCGAGCTCGACGACAATGGCGATCCGATCATGCCCGACGGCGGGCTCGACACCATCGACCCTGCCAAGACGGGGGTCGCCCTCGTCGGCGAGGGGCGGATGATCAACTCCGGTCCGCTCGACGGTCTGTCCAAGCGCAACGCGATCGCGCGTGCGATCGAGCGTCTCCAGGCGGCGGGCACCGGCCGCGCGGCCAAGACTTACCGCCTCCGCGACTGGCTGATCTCCCGGCAGCGCTTCTGGGGCACGCCGATCCCGATGATCCACACGGCGGACGGGCGCATCCTGCCGGTGCCGGCGGACCAGCTCCCGCTGACGCTGCCCGACGCCGACGGTCTCGATCTCACGCCGAAGGGGACGTCACCCCTCGGGGGCGCGGTCGAATGGATGCAGACCGTCGACCCCGAGACGGGCGAGCCCGCCCTGCGCGACCCCGACACGATGGACACGTTCGTGGACAGCTCGTGGTACTTCCTGCGGTTCCTTTCGCCGGGTGATGCGAACGAGGCGTTCTCGACCCGCCAGGCCGACAAATGGGCACCGGTCGACTCATACATCGGTGGTGTCGAGCATGCGATCCTGCACCTGCTCTACGCGCGCTTCATCACCAAGGTGCTGTTCGACATCGGTCTGGTGGACTTCACCGAGCCCTTCTCGAGCCTCATCAACCAGGGCATGGTGCTTCTGGACGGCTCGAAGATGTCCAAGAGCAAGGGCAACCTCGTCGAGTTCGCCGCCAGCATGGTCGATCCCGGTGCCGACGCCGTGCGCGTGGCGATCGCATTCGCCGGCCCCGTCGAGGACGACATCAACTGGGAGGACGTCTCGACCGCGGGGGCGCAGAAGTTCCTCGCGCGGGCGTGGCGTGTGGCCAAGGACGTCGACAGCAGCACCGATGTCGTGTGGGCCGAAGGTGACGAGGCGCTTCGACGCGTCACGCACCGCCTGCTCGCCGACGCACCCGGCCTCGTCGAGCAGACGAAGTTCAACGTCGTCGTCGCCCGCCTCATGGAGCTGGTGAACGCGACACGCAAGGTGATCGACTCCGGTGCGGGCCCGACCGACCCCGCCGTCCGCGAGGCGGCCGAAGTCACCGCGATGATCCTCGATCTCTTCGCCCCGCACACCGCGGAGGAGATGTGGGAGATCCTCGGGTACGCGCCCTTCGTCGGCCTCGTCCCGTGGCGTCAGCCCGACCCGACCCTCCTGGTCGAGGAGTCCGTGACGGCCGTCGTCCAGGTCGACGGCAAGGTGCGCGCCACCTTCACCGTGCCGGCGCGCATCGACGGCGCCGAGCTCGAAGCACTCGCACGGGCGGACCAGCGCATCCTCCGCTCGCTCGGCGACCGTGAGGTCGTCCGAGCGGTCGTCCGAGCGCCCAAGGTCGTCAGCTTCAGCACGAAGTAAGCCCCTCCTCCACAACTCGAGCAGTTCCCCGGTACTCCCCGGGACCGGCTCGAGCGCGAGGGACGCGAGGGTGGCGCTGCCTAGCCTGGCGGGATGACCTCGGTCCTGGAGGCGGCGCCCGCGTCGCGACCCCGAAGACTCGGGGTGGGTGCGGCGATCGTGGTCGTGCTCCTCGCACTCGCCGTCACCGTGGGCATCGGCGTCCTCCGGGGTGCGATGGCGCCGACGGAGTCCGTCACGCCCGGCGCGGTCATCGACGAGGGGGACGGCGGGGCTGCGGCATCCGCAGCGCCCCTCTACGTGCACGTGTTCGGGGCTGTGGTCGATCCGGGCCTCTACGTCCTGGACGGCGGAGCGCGCGTGATCGACGTCATCGCCGCCGCCGGGGGATTCACCGACGCCGCCGACCCCACCGGGGTGAACCTCGCCAGGCCGGTGTCGGACGGCGAGCAGCTCGCCGTGCCTGCTCTCGGTGACCAGCGCGCCGCCGGGGCCGCGGACGAGGGGGAGACATCGGGTGCGATCGCGACCGACGGTCGCGTGAACCTCAACACCGCCGATGAGGCCGCCCTGGACACCCTGCCCCGCATCGGCCCGGCCATGGCCAGGCGCATCCTGGAATGGCGCGAGACCAACGGCCGATTCACGAGCGTGGAAGACCTGCTGGCCGTGCCCGGTATCGGGGACAAGATGCTCGAGAGCCTGCGCGAGCTGGTCACGGTGTGAACGGCGACGCCAGGCCCGCCGCGTCTGCGCGCGCACCGTCGCAAGACCCGGCGGTATCACCCGCTGCGGATGCGCTGCGCGTCTGGGCGCGCCGGTTGCGCCTCCTGCCGGTGGCCGCGGCGTGCGCGGGGAGCGCGTTCCTCACGACGGGGGTGCCGGATGCCGCGCCCGCCGTCGCGGGGGGACTGTGGTGCGCCGTGGTGGGGGTGCTGGGGATCCTGGTCCGCCGCGGCGTACGCGGACGGCGCGCCGGCGTGGGCGGAGCCGGGGGTGTCTGGCCCGTCCTGCTGGTCGTTTCGCTGGCGGGTGCGGCGGCCGCGGCATCCCATGTCGCCGTCGTCCTGCCTGCCCGAGCGGCGGCACTCGACATCGCCGTGGACGGGGGTCGCGCGATGGCGGTGTCGGGCACGATCACGAGCAAGGTCGAACCGCGAGCCGACGGCCGCCTCACGTTCGACGTCGACGCCATACGGATCGCGGTCGGCCGCGAGGTACACCCGGTGGCGGTCGGCATCGCCGTCCGTGTCGCGCCCGCCGACGTCGACGGGATCGCCGCGCTCGACGTGGGCTCGTTCGTCGAGGTGCGGGGCACGGCTCGTGCGTCGCGGCAAGGAGACCGGGCGGCCCTCGAGGTGACCGCCTCGCGGGGCGTGTCGGTCGTCTCGGCCCCCCGCGGCGTCTGGGCGGTCGCATCGGACCTCCGGCGCGGATTGGTGCGCGTCAGCGCCACGCTCCCGCAGCCGGGCGGCGGCCTCGTCCCGGGTCTCGCCGTGGGGGACACGAGCGCGGTCGATCCGGCTCTGGACGTCGCGATGAAGGCATCGAGCCTCTCTCACCTCACCGCGGTGTCGGGAGCGAACTGCGCGATCGTGGTCGGACTCGCCTTCGCGCTTGCGGCGCTGGCCGGCGCCCGGCGCTGGATGCGTGTCTGTGCCGGGCTCACGGCGCTCATCGGCTTCGTCCTGCTGGTGACACCCGAGCCGAGCGTGGTGCGGGCGGGTGCGATGGCGGCCATCGCGATGCTCGCCGTGCAGCTCGGCCGCACCGGATCGGGCATCTCGGTGCTGGCGCTCGCGGTGACGGTGCTCCTGGTCGGCGACCCGTGGCTGGCCTGGTCGCTGGGGTTCGCGCTGTCGGCGACGGCGACGGCGTCGCTGCTCCTGTTCGCGCGTCCCCTCGCCGCGGGATTGGAGCGATGGATGCCTCGTTCCCTCGCCTTCGTCCTCTCCGTGCCGCTCGCCGCTCAACTGGCCTGCGGTCCGCTGCTCGTGCTGATCACCCCGGTGGTGCCCCTCTACGGGGTCCTGGCGAACCTCGTCGCCGCGCCCGCCGCGCCGGTCGCGACGATCGTGGGGCTCGCCGCGTGTCTGGCGGGTGCCTTCCCCCTGCTGGCGTCCGGGCTCGCCGCGCTCGCCTGGGTGCCGGCCGCCTGGATAGCGGCCACCGCCGAAGTGATGTCAGCGCTGCCGGGGAACGCGGTGCCGTGGATCGAAGGGTGGTGGGGGGTCGCCGCGCTCGCGATGGTCGGCGTCTGTGTCGGGCTGCTCACTCGACGACGCGCTGCGGCCGACGGACTCCGCGCACGTCGAGTGCAGGTCGCGGCCGCCGCCCTCGTGGCCGTCGTGGTGGGGATCGTCGGGGGCACGGCGACGCTGGGCAGCGTCGCCGGCCGGTGGACCCTGCCGTCGGGCTGGGCGATCCTCGCGTGCGACGTCGGGCAGGGCGACGCGGTGCTGATTCGTTCGGACACCCGTGTGGCGCTGGTCGACACCGGTCCTGAGCCCGCCGCGCTCGAGGACTGCCTTGCGCGCGCGGGCATCGGTCGCGTCGATCTGCTCGTGCTCACACACTTCGACCTCGACCACGCCGGGGGAGTGCGTGTGCTCTCAGGACGGGTCGACATCGTGCTGCACGGCCCGGTCGGCGAGCCCGCCGACGCACGGATGCTCGCGCAGCTGGCCGAGGACGGAGCGCGGATCGTCGAGGTGTCCGCCGGGATGACGGGGATGCTGGGCGAGGCCCGCTGGCGGGTGCTCTGGCCGCGGCCGCAGAACACGGCGTTCCCGCCGGGCAACGATGCCGGAGTGATCGTCGACGTGCGGGGCGGGCGCGTGCCCACGTCGGTCTACCTCGGTGACCTCGGCGCATCCGCTCAGCGTGCGCTGCTCGCGTCGGACGTGCTCGCGCCGCCGTACGAGGTCGTCAAGGTCGCCCACCACGGCAGCGCCGACCAGGAGCCCGCGCTGTACGCAGAGATCGAGGCATCCGTCGCCCTCGTGTCGGTGGGTGCGGACAACAGTTACGGACACCCGCGCGCCGAGACCCTCGCTTTCCTCGAGCAGGGGCGGATGACCGTCGCCCGCACGGATCTCAGCGGATTGCTGGCGGTCTGGCCGACCCCTGACGGGGTCACGCTCTGGCGCGAGCGCAGTCCTCCCGTGTCGGGACCCGTCGGTAGGCTGGGGGAATGGCCACCCCACGACGCGCCCCCGCGGCCAGGGCGCGCAGCGCGATCCCGCAGGTGTCCTGGCGGGCTCCGCAGCCCGCTCCCATCGTGCTGGTGTCCGGGCCGGAAGAGGTGCTGGCCGAACGCGCCACCGCCGCGATCCGGGAGTATCTGAGAGCTGAGGACGCCAGTCTCGAGGTGACCGACGTGCGCGCTGACGACTACGTCGCCGGCACCCTGCTCACGGTGACGTCGCCGTCGCTGTTCGGTGAGCCGCGGCTGGTGCGTGTGTCGGGCGTCGAGAAGTGTAGCGACACCTTCCTCGCCGAAGCGATCGGCTACCTCGCGAACCCGCAGGACGGCGCCACCGTCGTCCTGCGGCACACCGGATCGAGCGTGCGGGGCAAGAAGCTGCTCGACGCCGTCCGCGGGGGTCAGGGAGGCGGCATCGAGGTGCCGTGCGCGGCGGTCAAGCGCGACTCCGACCGGTTCGATTTCGCGGCGGGCGAGTTCAAGAGCGCGGGAGTGCGCATCGCGTCCCCCGCGTTGCGGGCGCTGGTCTCGGCGTTCGCCGACGATCTGACCGAGCTCGCCGCCGCATGCCAGCAGCTCATCGCCGATGTGGCGGGCGACATCAGCGAGCAGGTCGTGGCCCGTTACTACGGCGGCCGCGTCGAGACGTCGGCGTTCACGGTCGCCGACACGGCGATCGCGGGGCGTTACGGCGACGCTCTCGTGGCTCTTCGGCACGCTCTCGCGTCCGGCGCGGACCCGGTGCCCATGGTGGCGGCGATCGCGTCGAAGCTGCGCACGATGGCCCGCGTGGCGGGCAACCGCGAGCCGTCCGGCGCCCTCGCTGCGCGGCTCGGCATGAAGGATTGGCAGGTCGATCGCGCCCGACGTGACCTGTCGGGATGGACCGACGGCACTCTCGGCCTCGCGATCCAGGCCGCCGCAAGGGCGGATGCCGAGGTCAAGGGAGCATCTCGCGACCCGATCTTCGCGCTGGAACGGCTCGTGACCGTGATCGCGACGCGGGAGCCGTTCGGCGGGTAGGTCCTCGGTGCTTCGACGCCGGCTGAGGTGCGCCGTCGACACCACTCGGCCCACGCAGAAAAGCCCGCCCCGGCGAGGGGACGGGCTCGGCTGCGAAGATGCAGCGCGTCGGCTAGAGCGACGCGACCTGCTTGGCGATGGCCGACTTGCGGTTCGCCGCCTGGTTCTCGTGGATGACGCCCTTGCTCACGGCCTTGTCGAGCTTCTTGGACGCCGTGGCCAGAGCCTTCTCGGCAGCGGCCTTGTCGCCGGCCGCGACGGCCTCACGGGTGCGACGCACCTCGGTGCGGAGCTGGCTCTTGACCGCCTTGTTGCGCTCGTTCGCCTTCGCGTTGGTCTTGTTGCGCTTGATCTGCGACTTGATGTTCGCCACGTGTGGAATCTTTCGTGAGAGGAATGTTCGGTAGGTTGCCGGTGAGCACGAGAGGGATGCCGCGCGGCGGTCGTGCGGGATACACCCACACGCAAGTCAAACACCGAGTCTATCAGGTCGATTCGAGGGTCGTGAGCGCGAGGCCGAGGAGCGCGTTGAACACCCGCGGGCGCATGGCGGTGACCAGATGCGTGGTGCGGGGGACGACGATCAGCTCGGCCCGGGGAGCGACCTGGGTGAAGAGTCGCTCGTTCGCCCGCAACTGGTCGAACTGCCCGTTGACGAACCAGAGCGGCACGTCGATGCGGCGAAGAGCGGCGAGCAGGTCGAGCACGGACAGGCTCTGCAGTGCGACATCCTGCGCGTCGAAGGCATACCCGCCCGCCCCGAAGTCGGCACGGGTCTCCTCGGGCAGGGTGCGCGCCAGCATCCGCTCGGTCAGCCACATCCCGCGGTCGGGCAAGGAGTCGAACCGACGCGCGAGCATCCGGTACGTGGCGAGTCCGACACCCCGCGGAATGGCGGTGCAGGATGCCGCGATGAAGCCCGCGACCGGCGGCGGGTCCTCCCGACCCACGTACTCGATCGACAGCAGCCCGCCCATCGAGTGCGCGGCCAGCAGCACGGGCCCCTCGGAGGCGGCGCGCCGCACCGCCTCGTCGATGGTCGAGAACGCCCCCTCGAGGGTGAACTCCTCCGCCATGCGCGTGCCGTGGCCGGGGAGGTCGACGGCGGTCACCGGGTTGCCGCGCGCGGAGAGGTACTCGACCTGGGTGCGCCACATGCTCGCCGATGTGCGGATGCCGTGAACGAGGACGACCTGGACGACCATGCTCTCCAGCGTACGAGAGCACGGTCGTCCAGGCGCGGGGACGACCCTGACGCGGGCCTGCTAGAACAGGACCGTCACGCGGGCGGACGAGCTGCTCGAGCCGATGGTCGTGTTCGCGTCGGTCGGAACGAACGTGGCCGTGTAACGGTGTGTTCCCCGGGTGAGGTTCGAGGGCAGCCGCAGGATCGCAACCCCCTTCGTGACCGCCGTCGAGCCGATCACCGTGTCGCCCTCGCGGAATTCCACCGTGCCGGTGAGTCCGCGTGCGCCGCTGACGGCGGCGACGAGCGTCGCCGGCAGCAGCCGGTTGATGTGCACGGGGGGAAGGGCGATCAAGGCCGTCTTCGTCACGATGCGCTCGTCGACACCCGCCGCGACGCCGACCTTCACGGGGTCATGGTCGGAGGAGCGATACGGGTCGGGCGCTGAGAACAGCGTTCCGTGCACGTTGTAGCGGCTGTACTCCAGTGCCACCGATTCGCCGGAGTTGATGTTCCAGATGTCGCCCCCGGTGGCGCGCTCGCGCGCGTCCGCGCTCATGAGGATGTGGTCCAGCGAGCCCGACAGACCCGAGAACGAGTACGACGACGACTCGATCCCGAGCGACTGCTCGGCGTCGACGTAGCCGGCGTCGTACAGGACCTGCAGCGGGTCCTCGCGGCCGTACGAGTTGAAGTCACCCGCGAGGAACACCGACGACACATCGCCCTGGATCGACGCGATCCAGTCCCTGAGCGCCGTGGCCTGACGCACCCGTGATTCGTTGGACGCGCCCTGCCCGTCGCCCGTGTCGGCGTCGCCCGCCCACGGGCCGGCCGACCCCTTCGACTTGAAGTGGTTCACGGCGAAGAGGAAGCGCTCGCCGCCCGTCGCCGGCCGGAAGACCTGGGCGATGGGCTCCCGCGCGTTGCCGAAGGCCTGATCGTCGGCGGACTGCGTTCCGAGGGCCCGGGATGCCCCGACCGGCGTCGCCGCCGCCGGCTGGTAGATGATCGCGTTGGTGATGACGTCCTGCTCCGACGCGTCGGGAAGATCCGTCGAGGACGGGATGAACGCCCACCGGGGCGCCCCGGCGGCGGCATTGAGGGCGGCCACGAGAGTCGCGGTCGCCTCATCGGGCGCCTCGCCGAGCGCGGCGGAGTTCTCGATCTCCATGAGCCCGACCACGTCGGCGTCGAGGGCGTTGATGGCTGCGACAATCTTCTGCTGCTGGCGCTCGAGGTCCCCGCTGTCCCACGCTCCGCGCTGGTCGCAGCCGCCGCTGACGGACAGGCCGTCACCCGTGCGGTCACGATACGCCGTGCACGTGGCGCTGTCGGTGCCGAGTGTCGTGAAGTAGTTGAGGACGTTGAATGAGGCCACCGACACGTCGCCGCCGACCGCCGCGGGCGCTGACGTGCGCGGGTTGGAGAACTGCACCCCGTCGACGCCGCTGCCGTCGCCCGCCACAGGCGCGGTCGGGTTGAACTTCCACACGCCATTGCGCTGATCGACGATCACCGGCGCCGTGAAGCTCGCGGTCGCGCCCACGACGAGCGGCTCGACGAGCGAGACGTACGGGGGAGTGAGCGCGCTGTTCGCCGCGGACAGGAAGTTCACGGATGCTCCGTCATCGAGCACCACGGCGCGTGCGGCGTTGTCGGCGGCCACTGCGGCGGCCTCCGCGGTGCCCGGACGCGCGACGTCGGTCGGCTGCCGCAGGGGCTGGTCGCCGAACGCGAGTCCCACCTCCCCGTACTGGTTGGTGGAGTAGGTGTTGCTCACGGTGTACGTGCCCTGCGGGGCGATGAGCATCGATTCGAGCGACTCGCGCTGGACGTCGGCGCTCGGCCACGCCACCGTCGCGGCGACCGGGGCCGCGGCATCCGCGATCTTCGTCGCTGCACCCGCGGCGACCGTGATCTCGGTGAGTCCGTTGAACTCGCTGACCGCTCCCGTGAGCTGGACGGTGTCGCCGACCGCCACCTCGGTCGCGGCGGGGGAGTAGATGAAGACGGCGTCCGAGGCGGTGTGCGTGGCGAGGTCGATCGCGCCGCCCGTACCCGGAGTCTGGATGACGTAGCCGTTGAAGCCGCCCGAGGGGTAGGAGGCCGTCACGACTCCGCTCGTGGTGACGGTCTCCCCGACGTACGGCGATGCGGCGCCGGTGCCCTGGATCTCGGCGATGGTCACCGGATCGGTCGGCTCAGGTTCGGGGTCGGGATCCGGGTCGGCCCCGATCCCCTGGGGCGTGGGGGCACCGGCGGTGAAGTCCGCCGCGTTGTCCGCGGTGTTCGCCGCCGCGGCGCTGCGGGAGATCGACGTCGCGTTGCCGGTACCGGGGGCGGCGGCCGAACCGGCGAAGTCGGTGGCGGCGCCCCAGCCCACGTAGTCCACGACCTGAGGGGCGGCAGCGAGGCCGGCGTTGCCGGAGAGCGCGACCTGATCGGAGACGAGGGCGACCTTGCCGCCGCTTCCGCTCAGCGGGATGGTGCCTTCGACGTCAGGGGAGAAGGCGGGCAGGGCGGTGTTGGCGCCGACGCCCTCGCCGATCAGCAGCGATGCTCCCGCCGGCAGGGTCACGCCGGTGAGGGCCGTGAGCTGCCACGACGAGCCGGCCGTCGAGGCGTACTGCACGCTCCACGACGACAGGGATGCCGACTCGGTGCCGACGTTGCGCAGCTCGATGAAGTCGCGGTTGAACGCGCCCCCGGAGTTGCCGCCGCCGCCGTAGACCTCGGTGATCACGACGTCCGCGTCGGGCGAGACCGCCGCGGAAGCCGCGGTCGGGGCGACCAGCCCGGTCACGATGAGCGCGCCGAGAGCGAGTCCCGCCGTCCACCGCCGCCCGGCTCGAGGATCGCGCACGGAAAAGGGATTGGTGGGGGGATGCACGGACGAAGGCTCCTTCATAGCGACGGCTTCATGAGGACGTCACGAACGCGACGTCGTTGTACTTTCGGATTTCGGACCCCAGTCGTCTCCCCGCAGACGACTCTCTCCGAGCCTCGTCGTTCGCGCAAGGGGACCTGCGGAACGACACGTGAACGTCACGCGAATGTCATGTCGACGCGGCCGCACCGTGCCGTGGCATCCCGCCGCGTAGAATCGACAGGACATGTCACCTCGCGCCCTCACGCCCCTCCAGCCGTCCGCGACGCCGCCCGCGCAGCTCCGCAACTTCTGCATCATCGCTCACATCGACCACGGCAAGTCGACGCTCGCCGACCGCATGCTGCAGATCACCGGCGTCGTCTCCGACCGAGACATGCGCGCGCAGTACCTGGACCGCATGGACATCGAACGCGAGCGCGGCATCACGATCAAGTCGCAGGCGGTGCGCATGCCGTGGGAGGTCGACGGCAACACTTACGCACTGAACATGATCGACACCCCCGGTCACGTCGACTTCACCTACGAGGTGAGTCGATCGCTGGCCGCCTGCGAGGGCGCGATCCTGCTGGTCGATGCCGCACAGGGGATCGAGGCGCAGACACTGGCCAACCTCTACCTCGCGCTCGAGAACGATCTGCAGATCATCCCGGTCCTCAACAAGATCGACCTGCCCGCCGCCGACCCCGAGAAATACGCACGGGAGCTCGCCAGCCTCATCGGCGGCGAGCCTGAGGACGTACTCCGCGTGAGCGGCAAGACGGGCATGGGCGTCGAGGAACTGCTCGACCACGTCGTCCAGCAGATCCCGTCGCCGCGGGGTGACCCGGATGCCCCGACCCGGGCCATGATCTTCGACTCGGTCTACGACTCCTATCGCGGCGTCATCACCTATGTGCGCATGATCGACGGATCGCTCAACCCGCGCGAGCGCATCCAGATGATGTCGACCCGTGCCGTCCACGAACTGCTCGAGATCGGCGTCTCCTCGCCCGAGCCGACCCCCACCAAGGGGCTGGGTGTCGGCGAGGTCGGCTACCTCATCACCGGTGTGAAAGACGTCCGCCAGTCCAAAGTCGGCGACACCGTGACGAGCGCCGCGAAGCCGTCGAAGCAGGCGCTGCCCGGCTACACCGACCCCAAGCCGATGGTGTTCTCGGGTCTGTACCCCATCGACGGCAGCGACTACCCGATCCTCCGCGAGGCCCTCGACAAGCTGAAGCTCTCGGATGCTTCGCTCAACTACGAGCCCGAGACGTCGGTCGCCCTCGGATTCGGGTTCCGCTGCGGCTTCCTCGGGCTTCTTCATCTGGAGATCGTGACCGAGCGTCTGGAGCGCGAATTCGGGCTCGATCTCATCTCGACCGCCCCGTCCGTGACCTATGAAGTCATCACGGACGACAAGAAGTCCTTCACCGTCACGAACCCGAGCGAGTTCCCGTCCGGCACGAAGATCTCCAGCGTCACCGAGCCGATGGTCAAGGCCGCGATCCTCGCACCCAAGGACTACGTCGGCACCATCATGGAACTGTGCCAGTCGCGGCGTGGCACGCTCCTCGGCATGGAATACCTCGGCGAAGACCGGGTCGAGATCCGCTACACGATGCCCCTCGGTGAGATCGTCTTCGACTTCTTCGACCATCTGAAGTCAAAGACCGCCGGCTACGCGTCGCTGGACTACGAGCCCAGCGGCGATCAGGAGGCGGACCTCGTGAAGGTCGACATCCTGCTGCAGGGCGAGCCGGTCGACGCCTTCAGTGCGATCGTGCACCGGGAGAAGGCGTACGCCTACGGCGTGCTCATGACCGAGCGCCTCAAAAAGCTCATCCCGCGTCAGCAGTTCGAGGTGCCGATCCAGGCCGCGATCGGCGCACGCATCATCGCCCGCGAGTCGATACGGGCGATGCGCAAGGACGTGCTCGCGAAATGCTACGGCGGTGACATCAGCCGAAAGCGCAAACTTCTGGAGAAGCAGAAGGAAGGCAAGAAGCGCATGAAGATGGTCGGCCGCGTCGAGGTGCCGCAGGAGGCGTTCATCGCCGCCCTGTCGGGCGACACGGAGAAGAAGGACGGAAAGTAGGCTTCGCCGATGCGCCGTGGGACCTTTCGAGACGAGACCGTCGATTACGCCGCGGTCGGGGCGACGCAGGCCCCCGACCTCATGCAGTACCCGCCCGAGCGCAGCCTCCCCGCGGAGGAGTCGTGGCGGATCGGCAGTGGTGAGCAGCGGTTCACCACCGCCAGCGAGGCGCTGCTGTCGTGGGATGCGCAACGCGGTGGCGGTCTCGAGCTGAAGGACGTGCGGCCCGCCGCCGGTCCGATGTACTCGGGTGTCAGTTTCGACGACGAGGGCAATCCGACCGCTCCCAGTCGCCTCGAGGTCGAGCAGCGCTTCGACGCCGACGGCACACCTTACGTCGGTGCGGGTTCGACCGTGCACCTCCGCGGGCGCATCGGCGGTCAGCGCGTCGACGCCGAGCTGCGGGTGATCTTCGCCGTGGAGGAACCGCGCAGAGTCGGATTCGCCCTCGGCACCGTGGGCAGCTCGGTGGTCAGCGGCGAGGAGTCGTTCATGATCGAGTGGCGCGGCAACGACGAGGTGTGGTTCACCGTGCGGGCTTTCGACGCGCCGATCGCGCTGGCCTACAAGCTGTTCCCCGCTCTCACGCGGCGGCGGCGCAAGGCCCTGTTCACCCGCTACCTCCGGGCGATCTCCCCGCTGTACACGACGCCCGGCTGATGGGCTCCGCTCTTCCGCTCGGCGATCCCGCACCCGCCGACGGCCGGCTGCCGTCCGGCACGCGCATCGATGCAGACACCGACTTCGGCGTCTACCTGCACGTGCCGTTCTGTCGCGTCCGCTGCGGCTACTGCGACTTCAACACCTACACCTCGACCGAACTGCAGGGTGCACGCCAAGACGAGTACGCCGACGTCGTCCTTCGCGAGGTCGACCTGGCCGCAGAGGTGCTGGTCGAGGCCGGGGGGCTGCGGCCCGCCACGACGGTGTTCTTCGGGGGCGGGACGCCGACGCTGCTGCCGGCGGGCGACCTCGCGCGCATGCTCGAGGCGGTCCGCGATCGGTTCGGGCTCGTCGCCGGTGCCGAGGTGACGGTCGAGGCCAATCCCGACACGGTCACTCCGGGCGTGGCATCCGATCTCGCGGCCGCCGGCGTGACGCGCATGTCCATCGGGATGCAGTCCTCGGTGCCGCACGTGCTGGCGGCCCTCGACCGCACCCACGATCCCGACAACGTGACGACAGCGGTCCAGTTCGCCCGCACCGCCGGCCTCGACGTCAGCCTCGACCTCATCTACGGCGCACCCGGCGAGAGCCTCGCCGACTGGCGCCACTCGCTCGAGACGGCCCTCGCGCACGAACCCGATCACATCTCGGCCTACGCCCTCATCATCGAGGACGGCACCAAGCTCGCCCGCCAGATCCGACGCGGAGAGGTGCCCGCACCCGACGACGACCTGCAGGCCGACATGTACGAGCTCGCCGACGAGCTGCTGGGGGCGGCGGGCTACGACTGGTACGAAGTGTCGAACTGGTCGACGGGCGAGCGCCACCGGTCGCGCCACAATCTCGCCTACTGGCGGGGTGCGGACTGGTGGGGATTCGGTCCCGGCGCGCACAGCCATATCGCCGGTACGCGCTTCTGGAACGTCAAGCATCCCGCGGCGTACGCGCAGCGGCTGGCGGCAGGCGAATCGCCCGCCGCGGGGAGGGAGCAGCCGGATGCCGCCGCCCGGTCGCTCGAGGACGTCCTGCTGCGCTCCCGCATCCGCGAGGGGCTGCCGATCGCGGATCTGCTCGGCGAGGGGCGTCATGCCGTGGCCGCGCTCATCGCGGATGGACTCATCGACGGCGCCGACGCCGTGCACGGACGCATCGTCCTCACCCTCCGCGGGCGGCTCCTCGCCGACGCCGTGGTGCGGGCGCTGACGGACTGACGCGCCTCCCATCCGTTGCCCGGGCGATCCGATAGAATTGGCACTCCAGACATGCGAGTGCCAGGCGGGAGGGGATGACATGGTCAGTGAGCGCGGACTGCAGGTCCTCCGGGCGATCGTGCAGGACTACGTCGACACCCATGAGCCCGTCGGCAGCAAGGCCATCGTCGACCGGCATTCGTTCGGCGTCTCCGCCGCGACGATCCGCAACGACATGGCGCTGCTCGAGGACGAAGAGCTGATCACCGCTCCGCACACCTCGTCGGGACGCGTACCCACCGACAAGGGCTATCGCGTCTTCGTCGATCATCTCGCCGAGCTCCGTCCGCTCACCCCGGCGCAGCGCGCGGCGATCGCCTCGTTCCTCGAGGGTCCGACCGACCTGGACGACCTGTTGTCGCGTACCGTGCGCGCCCTGACGCAGCTCACCGGTCAGGTCGCCATCGTGCAGTATCCCTCCTTCGCGCGGGCGAGTGTCTCCCATGTGGAGCTCGTCGCACTCGGCGCCGGGCGCATGCTCGTGATCGTCGTGACCGACACCGGACGGGTGTCGCAGCGACTCGCGTTCGTGCGGGAGGAGTTCGACGAGGCCGACATCGCGCGGCTGCGCCGCGGCATCGCCGACCTCGTCGTCGGACGATCCGTACGCGACGCCGCGCACCGCGTGGGGGAGATGCTGGCCGAAGAGACGCTGGGGCCCCTCGCGACCGACTCGGCGGCCCGGGTGATCGCGGCCGTCGTGGCCGAGGAGCTCGACGAGTTCCGTCAGGATCGCCTCGTCATGGCCGGTGCGGCGAATCTGGCGCGGCGCGAGTCCGATTTCCGCGGCAGCATCTACCCGCTGCTGGAGGCGATCGAGGAGCAGGTCACGCTGTTGCGCCTGATGGCGGAGATGACCGCGGACGAGCACGGCCTCGCGGCCAGCATCGGGCGCGAGAACGAGTCCTTCGGGCTCTCCGAGGCTTCCGTGCTCGCCAGCGGCTACGACTCCGCCCGAGGAAACGCACGCGTCGGACTCATGGGTCCCACGCGCATGGACTACCCGACCAATCTTGCGGCGGTACGAGCCGTCGCCGGCTATCTCACCCGGATGCTCGAAGACGACGACAACGCTCGCTGAGCAGCATCCGTGACGAACGATCCCCGCGTCCTGCGCGGGCAGGAAGGCGATTGTGGCTGACCACTACGAAGTCCTCGGTGTCTCGCGCGAGGCGACCCCCGAGGAGATCAAGAAGGCGTACCGCCGGCTGGCGCGCGAGCTCCACCCCGACGTGAACCCGAGCCCCGAGGCATCCGAGCGGTTCAAACTCGTGACCCACGCCTACGACGTGCTCAACGACCCCGAGCAGCGTCGTCGCTACGACATGGGCGGCGACTCGTCGCCGTTCGGCGGAGGTGGGGGCGCGGCGGGCGGGTTCGGCGGCTTCGGCGACATCTTCGAGACCTTCTTCGGCGCGGCCGGGGGTCAGCGCTCCGGGCGACCTCGCTCGCGGCGCGAGCGAGGTCAGGACGCCCTCGTCCGCGTCACCCTGGGCCTGGAGGACATCGTCTTCGGCGTCCACCGCGACATCGATGTCGACACCGCCGTGCTCTGCGAGACGTGCCAGGGGTCGTGCTGCCAGCCGGGAACCTCGCCCGTCACATGCGACATCTGCCACGGTGCGGGTCAGGTGCAGCGCACCGTCCGAAGCCTGCTCGGCAACGTCGTCACCAGCCAGCCCTGCGGTTCGTGCCAGGGATACGGCACGACGATCCCGTATCCGTGCGCCACCTGCCAGGGGCAGGGTCGCGTGCGCTCGCGCCGTACCGTGTCGATCGACATCCCGGCGGGCGTCGAGACCGGCCTGCGCCTGCAACTGCCCGGATCGGGTGAGGTCGGGCCGGCCGGGGGGCCCAACGGCGACCTCTACCTCGAGGTGACGGTCACGCCGCACGAGGTCTTCAGCCGAGACGGCGACGACCTGCTCGCCACGCTCGAGGTGTCGATGCCCGATGCCATCCTCGGCACGACCACGACGATCGAGTCGCTGGACGGCCCCGTCGAGCTCGAGCTGCGCGCGGGGGTTCAGGGCGGCGACGTGCTCACGATCAAGGGCCGCGGCATCACTCCGCTGCGAGGAAGCCAGCGGGGCGACCTCAAGGTCGGCGTGCACGTGGTGACGCCGTCGCGCCTCGACGCGAGGCAGCGCGCGATGATCGAGGACTTCGCGAAGAAGCTCAAGGCCCCGGCGCCGCACCTGTCGGAGTTCCACCAGGGGCTGTTCGCCAAGCTGCGCGATCGCTTCCGCGGCTGACCGCATGGTTCTGCACTTCCTCCTCGACACGGTCACGACGGCCCGCCCCGGCGATGTCGTCGCGCTGACGGGTGCCGAGGCGCACCATGCCGCCGCTGTGCGTCGGGTGCGCGTCGGCGAGGAGGTGACCGTCGGCGACGGTCGGGGTGCGTGGCTGACCGGCGCATGCGAGTCGGTCTCACCGCGCGAGGTCATCGTCCGCATCGCGGAGCGGACGGATGCCTCGCCCTCCGCGCCGCGCATCGTGCTCGTGCAGGCGCTGGCGAAGGGCGACCGCGACGAGCTTGCCGTCCAGGCCGCCACCGAGCTCGGTGTCGACGAGATCGTCCCGTGGCAGGCCGCGCGCAGCGTCGCGCGGTGGGAGGTGGGAAAGGCCGAGAAGGGTCGGGTGCGATGGGCGAGCATCGTGCGCGAGGCGGCCAAGCAGGCGCATCGCGCGTGGGTGCCCGAGGTCGCGCCGCTTTCGACCACGAAGCAGCTCGTGGCCCGCGCCGAGACGGCGCGAGTCCTCGTGCTGGAGCCCACGGCCTCCCGCGCCCTCACTTCGATGGACTTCGACGGCGCGGACGAGCGCGACATCGTCCTCGTCGTCGGGCCCGAGGGCGGAATCGCTCCGGAGGAGCTCTCCGCGCTCGAGACCGCCGGCGCCCGCGGCGTGCGCATCGGCGATGCGGTGCTGCGCACCTCGACGGCGGGCCCCGCGGCGATCGTCGTCGTGAGCGCCGCGATCCGCCGCTGGTGAGATCGGTCCGGACGACCGGAGCCAGCCGGGCTTTCGACGGCTCGGTAGACTGGCCCCATGAGCGAGCCGACGATCTTCACCCGCATCCTCGGTGGTGAGATCCCGTCCGAGATCATCGCGGAGACCGACAATGTGTTCGCGATCCGCGATATCGCCCCCCAGGCTCCCGTGCATCTGCTGGTGATCCCGAAGACATCGGAGTACCGCGACGTCGTCGAGCTGGCGGCGGGCGATCCGGCTCTCCTCGCCGAGGTGATCGCCGTGGCGGGCGACCTCGCGCGGGAGCACGCGAAGGGCGAGTTCCGCCTTGTGTTCAACACCGGCGCCGCTGCCGGCCAAACGGTGTTCCACGTGCACGCGCACGTGCTCGCCGGTGGACTGAGTGAAGAGAGTATCCGTGCCTGAGTCGTCCGAATCCCCCGACCAGTCGGTCGACACCGTCCTGGTCGACGGTGTCGCCATGGTGCAGCTCCTCGGCCCGCAGGACCGCTTGCTGAGGGTGGTCGAGGGAGAGCATCCTGATGTCGACGTGCACGTCCGCGGCAACGAGATCACCCTCACCGGCCCCGCGGCGGCCGTCGCGGCCGCCAGGTCCCTCGTCGACGAGCTCGTGGAGATGACCCGTTCGGGCCATGCGCTCGCACCCGCCGACGTGAGCACGTCCAGCCGCATCCTGCAGGGTGACGGCGTTCAGCGGCCGTCCGAGGTCATGGGAGAGGCGATCCTCTCGTCGCGCGGGAAGATCATCCGCCCCAAGACGCTCGGGCAGAAGGCGTACGTCGATGCGATCGACGAGGCGACGATCGTCTTCGGCATCGGTCCGGCCGGCACCGGCAAGACCTACCTCGCCATGGCCAAGGCCGTGCAGGCCCTCCAGCGCAAGGAGGTCAGCCGCATCATCCTCACCCGACCCGCCGTCGAAGCGGGGGAGCGCCTCGGCTTCCTTCCGGGCACCCTGACGGACAAGATCGACCCGTATCTGCGACCGCTGTACGACGCCCTCAACGAGATGATCGACCCGGAGATCGTCCCCAAGCTGATGGCCAGCGGCACGATCGAGGTGGCACCCCTCGCCTATATGCGCGGCCGCACCCTGAACGACTCGTTCGTGGTCCTCGACGAGGCGCAGAACACGACGCCCGAGCAGATGAAGATGTTCCTGACGCGACTCGGATTCGGCACGCGCATGGTCGTCACCGGCGACATCACTCAGGTGGACCTGCCCCAGGGCACCTCCGGGCTGCGCCTCGTCACCCGCGTGCTGTCCGACGTGGACGACATCCACTTCGCGTATCTCACGAGCGATGACGTGGTGCGGCACACGCTGGTGGGTCGCATCGTCGACGCCTACACCGAGTACGACGAAAAGCGCCTCGCCGCGCGTCGCGAAGGCAACGAGGCATCCGACTTCGCCAATCGTGCCGAGCGACGAGGATCCACCCGCACGGGCGGGCCGCGCGACCACACGCCGAAGCGGGGCCGCTCGTGACCATCGAGATCAACAACGAATCCGCCATCGCGATCGACGAAACCGTGCTGCTGCGTCTGACGGAGCACAACCTCGCCGAACTGCACGTCAGCCCCGATGCGGATGTCGCGATCGTCCTCGTGGACGAGGGCGCGATGGAGGCTCTCCACGTGCAGTGGATGGACGAGCCCGGTCCGACCGACGTGCTGAGCTTCCCGATGGATGAGCTGCGTCCGGGCACGGAGGACGCGCCCACGCCGGCCGGTCTGCTCGGCGACATCGTGCTGTGCCCCCAAGTGGCCGAGGCTCAGGCCGTCACGGCGAAGCACTCCACGATCGACGAGCTCGTCATGCTCACCACGCATGGTCTCCTGCACCTGCTCGGGTTCGACCATGCGGAGCCCGCGGAGGAACGCGAGATGTTCGGTCTGCAGCGCGATCTGATCGTGAGCTTCGAGCTCGCCGAGCGCCGCCGCCGTCGCGCATGACGCCCTTCTTCCTCCTCCTCGGCGCTGTCGCGCTCGTCGCCTTCGGCGGCCTGATGGCCGCGGTCGATTCGGCACTCGGTGTCACCTCGCGCGCCGATCTCGCCGAGCTCAGCACTGAGGGGCGCAATCGCGCGTACCTGCGGCGCATCGCGGCCGACCCCGACGCGCACGCCAACGCGGTCGTCTTCATCCGCATCCTGACCGAGACGGCGGCGGCGGTCCTGGTCACCGTGGCGTTCACCGTCCTGTTCGACAACATCTGGTGGGCCATGCTGGCCGCCGCGATCCTGATGACACTGATCTCCTTCGTGCTCGTGGGCGCGAGTCCGCGCAGCGTGGGTCGGCAGCATGCGAAGGGGCTGCTGCGCAGCGCGGCGCCGGTCATCCGATTCGTCCGCATCCTGCTCGGCCCTCTCGCCCACGCGCTCGTCGCGCTCGGCAACCGGCTCACCCCGGGCGTGTCGCGCAGCACCTCGTTCGCCTCCGAGGAGCAGTTGCTCAGCATGGTCGACGAGGCCGCAGAGCAGGACCTGATCGAGGAGGACGATCGCGAGCTGATCCACTCCGTCTTCGACTTCACCGACACCTACGTGCGTGCCGTCATGGTGCCGCGCACCGACATGGTGACGGTGGATGCCGCGGCCTCGACCCGTGAGGCCATGTCGATCTTCCTCGAGAAGGGCATCTCCCGCATCCCCATCGTCGACGACGAGGCCGATGACGTCGTGGGGATGCTGTACCTCAAGGACCTCGTGCAGTTCGGGTTCCGCGACGAGGCCGGCTGGCGCGACGCGCCGATCACGCGGATCGCCCGTCGGGCGGTCTTCGTGCCCGAGTCGATGCGCGCCGAGACGCTCCTCCAGCAGATGAAGCGCGACGCCGTGCACGTGTGCCTGGTGATCGACGAGTACGGCGGAGTGTCGGGCATCGTCACTCTCGAGGACATCATCGAGGAGCTCGTGGGCGAGATCGCCGACGAGTACGATCCCCGTGCCGATGAGGTCGTCGAACTCGACCACGGCCGTTACCGCGTGAGCGCGCGTCTGGCCCTCGATGAGGTGGGCGACCTGTTCGGCATCGACCTCGACGACGACGACGTCGATTCGATCGGCGGTCTGCTCGGCAAGGCGCTCGGGCGCATCCCGCAGCCCGGCGCCACCGCCGAGTACGCCGGTCTGATCATGACCGGTGGTGTCTCGCACGGCCGCCGCCGGGGGATCGCCACCGTCTTCGTCGAACGTGCCGAGTCCTTGGAGGCTGCGGAAGCCGCTTTCGACCGCGACGTGGACAAGGAGCAGTCCCGACGCCCGTCGAGGCGCGAGAAGGATGCCGCGGCCGCGCAGAGCACGGGAACCGGGCCCATCGTGACGGCGGCGGCCAAGAGCTCCGGATCGAAGAGCGCCGGGTCGAAGAGCAAGAAGTCCACGGCGAGGAACAAGGCCGCGGCAGAGAAGGGCGAAACACATGTCTGAAGAGATCCGCTCCGGATTCGTGACGTTCGTCGGGCGCCCCAACGTCGGCAAATCGACGCTCACTAACGCGCTCGTGGGTGAGAAGGTCGCGATCACGAGCGACAAGCCCCAGACGACGCGACGCGCGATCCGCGGCATCCTCAACCGCCCGGCCGGCCAGCTCGTCATCGTCGACACCCCCGGCATCCACAAGCCGCGCACGCTGCTCGGCGAGCGCCTGAACAGCCTGGTCGAGCAGGTGCTCGGCGACGTCGACGTGATCGGATTCTGCGTGCCCGCGACCGAGAAGGTCGGCCCGGGCGATCGACGCATCGCGCAGTCCCTCGACGGGTATCCGCGGGCGAAGAAGATCGCGATCGTGACCAAGACGGATGCCGCCGCCCGCGACCAGATCACCGAGCGACTCCTCGAGGTCGATGCCCTCCGCGAGGACTGGGCGGCCGTCATCCCCCTGTCGGCACTGACCCGGGAGCAGCTGGACGTGCTCACCGACGAGGTCCTGACGCTCATGCCGTTCGGTCCTGCGCTCTACCCCGAAGATGTCGTCACCGACGAGTCGATCGAGGACCGCGTCGCCGAGATCATCCGGGAGGCGGCGCTGGAAGGCGTCCGCGATGAGTTGCCGCACTCGATCGCGGTGACGATCGAAGACATGGCCCCACGGGAGAACTCCGACCTGACGGACATCTTCGCGAACGTCGTCGTCGAGCGCGACAGCCAGAAGGCGATCATCATCGGTCACCGCGGTTCGCGCCTGGCCGATGTCGGAGCGCGAGCACGCGCACAGATCGAGCCGCTCGTCGGTGGCAGGGTCTTCCTCTCACTCCACGTCCGGGTGGCGAAGGAATGGCAGCGGGATCCCAAGCAACTCGGTCGCCTCGGCTTCTGAACGTCATGGCGGTGGAGCACGACGCGCGGCTCGCCGAACGCGTCGGCATGCGCCGCGAAGCGCAGTTCGTCGAGGCGCCGTGGCCGGAGGGACGCCGGGACGCCTGTCCGACGGAGGGTTCTGAGTGCGTGCGTGCGCCGCATCATGAGACAGCGGCAACACCCGCCGACGGTGTTGACTGGACTCATGGAACGAGGATGGTTCGCCACGCAGTGGGGCAGGCCCGACGAATGGGAATTCCGCGAGATCGACCTCGCCCCTCCCGGCCCCGGCGAGGTCACGATCCGGGTGCGTGCGGTCGGCGTCAACCCGGCTGACGCGAAGCACGTCGCGGTCCGGCGTCCGGGCGTCGACCTGCCCGCGGCCATCGGCTATGAGGTGTCCGGCGTCATCGAGGCGATCGGGTCGGGCACGGAGATCGTCACCGGCGCGGCATCGGTCGGCGACGAGGTGATCGCCTTCCGCGTGAGCGGCGGCTACGCGACGGCACTGACCGTTCCCGCAGCGAAGGTGCTGGCGAAGCCGCGCGCGCTCAACCACGACGAAGCGGCGAACCTGTTGCTGGCGGGCACCACCGCCGCGCAGATGCTCGATGTCACGGGTGTGCGTGCCGGCGCCACCGTCCTCCTGCACGGCGCCTCCGGCGCGGTCGGGGTGAGTGTGCTGCAGCAGGCTCGGGTCATCGGCGCGCGCGTGATCGGCACGGCCGGCCGTGGAAGCTTCGATCGCGTCGAGCGGTTCGGCGGTGTGCCGGTGGAGTACGGTCCGGGGCTCGCAGACCGCGTGCGCGATCTCGCCCCGGGGGGCGTGGACGCTGCCCTCGACGCCGTCGGCACCGACGAGGCGGTCGACGTCTCCCTCGAACTCGTCGCCGATCGCGCACGCATCGTGACGATCGCCGCGTTCGATCGCGCGGAACGGGCGGGGTTCGCCGCGATCGCCGGTGCTCAACCCGAGAGCGCCGCCTTCCGCGATGCCGCGAGGCCACGCCTCGTCGAGCTCGCGGCCGACGGGCGCATCGAGGTTCCGATGGCGCGCACCTACCCCCTCGCCGACGCCCCCGAGGCGCTGCGATTCCTCGCCGAGGGACATCCGGGCGGAAAGATCGCCCTCCACCCCTGATAGCATCTGTGCATGCGCTTCGGCCAGCTTCTCCTTAGCTGCCGCGACGAGTCCTCGTTCTAGGGCCCTCCTCGTCGCGGAGCTCGGTGTTGGCCCGCCTCCTATACCGGTGAATCCACCGACGACCAGAGAAGCGACATCATGCAGAACACTCAGAAGCCCTCCGGCATGCCGATCCACAAGTACCGGCCGTTCCACGAGCAGATCCGCGTCGATCTGCCGGACCGCACCTGGCCCGACAATCGCATCACCCAGGCGCCGCGCTGGTGCGCGGTCGACCTCCGCGACGGCAATCAGGCGCTCATCGACCCGATGAGCCCTGAGCGCAAACGCATCATGTTCGACCTGCTCGTGTCGATGGGCTACAAGGAGATCGAGGTCGGATTCCCCTCGGCCAGCCAGACCGATTTCGACTTCGTGCGCCATCTCATCGAAGAGGACGTCATCCCCGACGACGTCACGATCCAGGTGCTCACGCAGGCGCGCGAAGAGTTGATCAAGCGCACCTTCGAGTCGATCAAGGGTGCGAAGCAGGCGATCGTGCACCTCTACAACTCCACGAGCGTGCTGCAGCGCGACGTCGTCTTCCGCACCGACAAGCAGGGCATCATCGACATCGCCCAGCAGGGTGCGCGCTGGTGCGTCGAGTACGAGCAGACCGTTCCCGAGACCGCCGTGTTCTACGAGTACTCTCCCGAGAGCTACACGGGCACCGAACTCGATTTCGCCGCCGAGGTGTGCAACGCGGTCATGGAGATCTTCGTCCCGACGCCCGAGCGCAAGGTGATCCTCAACCTGCCCGCCACCGTCGAGATGTCCACGCCCAACGTCTACGCCGATTCGATCGAGTGGATGGGCCGGCACCTGAACCATCGCGAGAACGTCATCATCTCCCTGCACCCGCACAACGACCGTGGCACGGCGATCGCCGCCGCCGAGCTGGGATACCTGGCGGGCGCCGACCGGATCGAGGGATGCCTGTTCGGTAACGGCGAGCGCACCGGCAACGTCGACATCGTCGCCCTCGGAGTCAACATGCTGACCCAAGGCGTCGACCCGCAGATCGACTTCAGCGACATCGACCACGTCAAGCGCACGGCGGAGTACTGCAACCAGCTGCCGGTGCACGAGCGCAGCCCGTGGGCGGGCGACCTCGTGTTCACGGCGTTCAGCGGTTCGCACCAGGACGCGATCAAGAAGGGCTTCGAGGCGATGGAGGCCCGCGCCGCAGCGGAGGGCGTCGGCATCGACGAGATCGAGTGGGGCGTGCCCTACCTGCCCATCGATCCGAAGGACCTGGGTCGCTCGTACGAAGCGGTCATCCGTGTCAACTCGCAGTCCGGCAAGGGCGGCGTCGCATACCTGCTGAAGAGCGACCACGCGCTGGACCTGCCGCGCCGCCTGCAGATCGAATTCTCGGGAGTCGTGCAGGCGAAGACGGACGCTGAGGGCGGCGAGGTCACGAGCGACCAGATCTGGTCGATCTTCCGCGACGAGTACCTGCCGGCGGACGTCGCCGACGATCGCTGGGGACGCTTCGAGCTGCTCGGCACGCGGACGGCGAGCGACATGACCGGCGATGTCGAATTGCATGTGCGCCTGCGTGACGGCGACGGTGTGCAGGATGCGACCGGTCGCGGCAACGGGCCGATCGCGGCGTTCCTCGAGGTGGTGCGGGAGCACGGCTTCGACATCTCGCTGTACGACTACGTCGAGCACACGCTCAGCGCAGGCGGCGACGCCCAGGCGGCGGCCTACGTCGAACTGCAGGTCGACGGCGATCGCCTGTGGGGCGTCGGTATCGACGGTGACATCTCGACGGCGTCGCTCAAGGCGGTCGTGTCCGGTGTGAACCGCGCGATCCGCTCCGGCGAGCGCACCGGTTCGCTCGCCGCCGTCTGACCTGCGCGAGACCCCGTCCCGCGTCGAGACCCGCTCTGTGCGCGGGGGAACCGATGTGGGACGGGTGTTTCGGCCCGAAAGGCGATCAGCCCCGGACGATCGGGATGGCGGAGGTCTCGACCGCGACCTTGCGGCGGTACAGCAGGCGCTGCTCGGGGAGGGACAGGTCGAACGTGACGGCGAGGATGCGGATGATGGTCGTCACGACGATCCCGATCACCGCAGCCGTGACCAGGGGGAGCCCGAAGGCGGCCGAGGTCGCCAGGACGAGGCATCCGGCCGCCGCGGCGACGGCGTAGAGAGAACCCACGTGCATGATGGCGACGGGCAGCCCCATCATGACGTCGCGAAGGATGCCGCCGCCCACCGCCGCGCAGACGCCGACGAAGACGGCGGGCACGAGAGGGATGCCCAGCGTGATGGCCTTGCTGGTGCCGAAGGCCCCGAACATGCCGATCACGACCGCATCCAGCACCACGATGACCCGGTTGAGCCGCTGGAACACGTTGGCCAACAGCATGCCGACCAGGGCCGCTCCGCTCGCGGTGAGCAGGTACCAGTTGTTCTGCAGGGTGGTGGGGGTCACGTTCAGCAGCAGGTCGCGGATGAGTCCGCCGCCCATGCCCATCACCACGCCGATGATGGCGACGCCGAGCAGATCGAGGCGGCGTTCGCCGCGGAAGCCGGAGGCGAACAGGGCGCCCTGCACGCCGCCGAGTCCGACGGCGGTGAGGTCAGCCCACAGGGGGATGACGAGGATCGGGTCGTTCACCTCACCATCATCCCGGCCCGGGTGCTCGGCGGGAGGCTCCGACACGGCCGCCCCGCGCCCCGCTTCCGGCTGCGCGTCGGTGGTCAGCGGGATAATGGAGGGGTGCCCACCTATCGTGACGAGGTCGTGGTGCTGCGCACCCACAAGCTGGGCGAGGCAGACCGCATCCTGACCCTGCTCAGCCGCCGCCACGGCAAGGTCCGCGCGGTGGCCAAGGGTGTTCGGCGAACGTCGTCGCGCTTCGGCTCCCGCCTCGAGCCGTTCATGGTCGCCGACGTGCAGCTCTACGAAGGCCGCAACCTCGACATCGTGCAGCAGGCGGAGTCCCTCGGTTCGTACGGCGCCGACATCGTCGTGCACTACGACCGGTACACGTCCGCGAGCGCGATGGTCGAAACGGCCGACCGCCTGAATGAGGCCGAGGCCACCCCGCAGCAGTACCTTCTCCTCGTCGGCGGGCTCCGCGCGCTGGCACGCGGCGAGCACGCTGCCCGAAGCATCCTCGACTCCTACCTGCTGCGCGCGATGGCCCTGTCGGGGTGGGCGCCCGGACTGACCGAATGCGCCCGCTGCGGTGCGCCCGGCCCGCACGGCGCATTCGTGGCCCAGCTGGGCGGGATGGTCTGTCCCGACTGTGCGCCGGTCGGCTCGGTGCGGGTCGACATCGCGACGTCGGGCCTTCTGACCGCGCTGATCTCCGGCGAGTGGACGGATGTGGATGCCGCGTCCCCGGCCGCCACCGCCGCGGCGTCGGGACTCGTCGCCGCGTACGCGCAGTGGCATCTGGAACGAGGCATCCGCTCGTTCACCCATCTCGAGGCCGCGCAGTGACCCCGAAGCCGTTCACGCACCGGGACGCCGTCGCCTATCGGCCGGTGGACTGGACCGGTCAGCAGCCACCGGCATTCCCCCGGGGTTCGGTGCCGCGGCACGTCGCGATCGTGATGGACGGCAACGGACGCTGGGCGAACCGCCGCGGTCTGACCCGTGTGGAGGGACACAAGGCGGGGGAGGCCGCGCTCCTGGACGTGGTCGCCGGCGCGATCCAGGCGGGCGTGACGCACCTGTCCGTGTACGCCTTCTCGACCGAGAACTGGTCGCGGTCGCCCGACGAAGTGCGCTTCCTCATGGGGTTCAACCGCGACGTACTGCACCGCCGCCGCGATCAGCTGAACGAATGGGGTGTGCGGGTGCGCTGGGCGGGTCGCAAGCCGCGGCTCTGGGGCTCGGTGATCAAGGAACTGCAGTTCGCCGAAAAGCTGACGGCCGGCAACGACGTGCTCACGCTCACGATGTGCGTCAACTACGGCGGTCGCGTCGAACTCGTCGACGCGATGCGCTCGATCGGCGACGACATCGCCGCGGGGCGCCTGAAGCCCTCGGCGGTCACGGAGAAGCTCATCCAGAAGCGGCTCTACCAGCCCGACATGCCTGACGTGGATCTGTTCGTGCGCTCGAGCGGTGAGCAGCGATCCTCGAACTTCCTGCTGTGGGAGTCCGCCTACGCCGAGTTCGTGTTCCTCGACACGCTGTGGCCGGACTTCGGGAGAGCGGAACTCTGGCGGGCCATCGGGCTCTATCTCGACCGGGATCGCCGCTTCGGCGGAGCGATCGACACGCCCACGTCCTGAGGCCGCGGACGGCCGGTCTTCCGCCGTCCCGGTGCCCGGGCGTATCCTGCCCTCCGACGGACACCGTGCCGCACACGCGCGCGGTCCCGGGTGAGGGGGACGCATGCGTGGGCGACGCAGAGGCTTGCTCCTGTCCTCGGTGGTCACGGCCTGCGCGCTGCTCCTGGTCGGCTGTACGCCCGCCGGGGACGTGGATGCCGTCGACGCCGCCGCCAGCGCGTCGCCGTCGCCGACCGCGTCCGCCCCCGGAGAGTCCCCGGCGGCGGAGGCAGATCCCCCCGCCACGCCGATCGCGGACGGCCCGGCAGACCCCGCGCAGACGACCCGCCGCACCGGACCCATCGCGGAATACGGCGGTCCGCCGTACGGACTGCAGGGTGATCCGGAGCCGGTGGGAGAGGGCGCGTGGTGCGCCACGGTGGGGCTCTTCTGGGGAGACCCGGGCGCCCCGGAGGATGTCACCTTCCGCCTCACCGGGACGATCTCCGTCCCCGTCGATGCGCTCACGGCCGGGACCACCGGATGCGGATCGATCGCGCCGGATCAGCCCTGCCTGGGATTCACGATGTCCGCCGACACCCCGTTCACGGCGTGCAGCCTGCCTCTGACGGAGTCGGCGGCGTTCGCGGGTACGGCTGAGGTGACGTTCACCGGCACTCTCGAATGCAGCGAGCCCAGGTTCTGCGACGCGGCGCAGGCGCGGTCGGCTGATCCGGGGCCGCCGATCGTCATCACGTCTGCGTCCACGCCGGACGAGGGGGAGTGACGGATGCCCCGGGGTCGCGGTCACCGCACATCCGCGCGATCGCCCGCCGCGGCGCAGAGCGCTCCGGAATCGTCGGCACCACCACCGGGCGCCCCGGAACCTCCAGCCGGAGCGGGCGGTCCGGGATTCGAGAAGTGGATGGGATTCCTCGGCAACTTCGTCGCCCCGGCGACACTGGTCGCGGGTCTGCTCTTCTACTTCGGATACGTGTCGTCGCGGGCGTACTTCTCGTACTTCGGCATCGACGTCGATCTGCTGCGGCTGAGCAACCAGGGATTCGTCATGCGCAGCCCGGGCGCGTTGCTGCTGCCCGCGATCGTCGTGCTCTCGCTCTCCGCGCTGCTCGTGCTCGGCCACCGGGTCCTCCGCCGGTGGACGAGCTCGAGCGGCGAGCACGCGCGCAGAGCGGCCGTCGTGTTCGGCGCTCTCGGCGCGGTGCTCCTCTTCACCGGGCTCGTGTTCGCCGGTGTGTACGGCGCGCTGCGATCGTGGGACGCCTCCTCCTTCCTCACCCCGTTGCTCCTCACGGCGGGCGCGGGCTTCTGCGCCTACGCGGCGGCCGTGTCCCGTTCGTCGCGAGCCGAGCGCGGCGGCCTCGGCGTGGTCGTGCTCTTCGTCCTGGTCGTGGCGGCCGGGGCTTTCTGGACGACCGCGACGGTGGCACAGTCATGGGGCCTGGGCGAGGCGCGCAGCCAGGCCGCCGACCTCTCCTCCCTTCCCGCCGTCGTGCTCGACACCCGCGAGCGTCTGGCGCCGGGCAACGCCGACATCACCGTGCAGAGTCTGGACGAGGCATCCGCCCCCGTCGACGCCGAGAGCGGGACGCAGACGTACCGCTACCGGTACTACGGCTTGCGCCTGCTCGTGGAGGGCGGAGGTCGGCTGTACCTCGTCCCGGACAGATGGTCCGCGGATGCCTCGACCCTCGTGATTCCCTTCGATGACAGCGTGCGGCTGCGGTTCCGGTTCTTCCCGGACGAGAACCCGCCGGTCTGAGCATTGCGCGGGAATATCCGTGCCCGTCTTCTCCGTTGCGTCTGACATGACTGACGCCATCAAGATCGACGTGTGGAGCGACATCGCGTGCCCGTGGTGCTACATCGGCAAGCGCAACCTGGAGACGGGTCTCGCCGCCGTGGCCGCCGATGACGACGCGCCGGTCGTGGAGGTGGAGTTCCACTCGTACGAACTGTCCCCCGACACCCCGGTGGATTTCGACGGCGGAGAGTACGACTACCTCGCAGAGCACAAGGGCATCACGCCCGACGAGGCGCGTCAGATGCTCGAGCGGGTCACGGGTGTTGCCGCCGAAGCGGGGCTGGAGTACCGGTTCGATCTCCTGAAGCACACGAACACGGTGAAAGCGCATGAACTGCTGCACTTCGCCAAAGCCCATGGCGCTCAGCGCGAGCTCGCCGAGCGACTCATGTCGGCGTACTTCACCGAGGGCAGGCACGTGGGGCGCATCGACGATCTGGTGGCGCTCGCCGCCGACGCCGGGCTCGACCCGGAGGCGGCGCGGCAGGCTCTGGAAAGCGATCAGTTCCTCGCCGATGTGCGGGCCGACCAGGCGCAGGCGACCGCGTACGGCATCAACGGCGTGCCGTTCTTCGTCATCGACGGGAAGTACGGTGTCAGCGGCGCGCAGCCGGCGGAGGCGTTCAGTCAGATCGCCCGCCAGGTGTGGTTGGAGCGCCGGGACGCCGCCGTCACGGACGATGTACCCGCCTAGAGTCGCCGTCGCCGTCGCCGGTTCCCCGACCGTGTCCTGGTGCGCGCCGGTCAGGCCGGCAGATTCGCCTCGATCAGGCTGACGATGGCGGGGTCGTCGGGCTTCGTCTGCGGACGGAAGCGATGCACGTCGCCGTCCGGCAGCACCAGGAACTTCTCGAAGTTCCAGGTCACCCGCCCGGACTTGCCCGCGGCGTCCTCGGCCTTCTTGAGTTCTTTGTACAGCGGCGCCGCGTTGCCCCCGTTGACGCGCACCTTGTCCATCACGGGGAACGTGACTCCCCAGGTCATCGAGCAGTACTCGAGGATGTCGTCCATCTTCGACAGCTCTTGCAGGAACTGGTTGCTCGGGAACGCGAGCACCTCGAATCCGCGGTCGCCGTAGGTCTTCTTAAGTTGCTCGAGCTGTTCGTACTGCGGGGCGAGCCCGCAGCGCGAAGCCACGTTCACGATGAGCAGGACCTTGCCGGCGTAATCGCCGAGCGTGGCCTGCCGGCCGTCGGAGGTCGAGAAGGGGATGCTGCTGAGCGGTGCGTCTTCGACAGTGGCCATGACGCCGATTGTAGGCGGCGCGCACGATGTCGGGCATCGGGCCGGACAGCCTGTCAGCAGACTCATCGACACGACGATGAGTGGTGCGCCCGCGCGGGCACGGCGCTGTCCACCGGGCGCGGCACCGCGGAGACGGACGCCGCGCGGGTCTGGGAGAATGGGGGAGTGACCACCGTGCTTTCTCCCGCTCCCGGCCTGACGGTGGCGAACCCGATGGCTCCGACGCGGACGGATCCACTCCAGATCGGACCGATCACGCTCGACGCACCGGTCGTACTGGCCCCCATGGCGGGCATCACCAACACCGCTTTCCGGCGCCTCTGCCGCGAATACGGCGCGGGGCTGTACGTCAGCGAGATGATCACCTCCCGCGCTCTCGTCGAGCGCAACGCCACCACCATGCGACTCATCCGCCATCACGAATCCGAGACGCCGCGATCGATCCAGCTGTACGGCGTCGATCCTGCGACGATGGCCGAAGCGGTCCGCATCCTCGTGGCCGAAGACCATGCCGACCACATCGATCTGAACTTCGGATGCCCCGTGCCGAAGGTCACCCGGAAGGGCGGCGGTTCGGCGCTGCCGTGGAAGCTCGGCCTGTTCCGCGAGATCGTGACGCGTACCGTGCAGGCCGCGGGTGACGTTCCCCTCACCGTCAAGATGCGCAAGGGCATCGACTCCGACCACCTGACCTACCTCGACGCCGGCCGCATCGCCGAAGACGCCGGAGTCGCCTCCATCGCGCTGCACGCCCGGACGGCCGCGGAGTTCTATTCGGGGCAGGCGGACTGGTCGGCCATCACCGCGCTCAAAGAGGCCGTCGCGAGCGTGCCCGTCCTGGGCAACGGCGACATCTGGAGTGCCGACGATGCGGTCCGCATGATGGCCGAGACCGGCTGTGACGGCGTCGTCGTGGGCCGCGGATGCCTCGGCCGACCCTGGCTGTTCGGCGACCTCGCCCGCGCACTGGGCGGTCCGGGCGCCGCGACCGCTGACCCCGTCGACGCGACACTCGGCTTCGTCGCCGCGGCCTTCCGCCGGCACGCCGAGCTGCTCGTGGAGTTCTTCGAAGACGAGGGCCGCGGATGCCGTGACATCCGCAAGCATGTCGCCTGGTACTTCAAGGGCTATCCGGTGGGGGGAGACCTCCGCGCCGCTCTGGCCACGGCGTCCACCCTCGGCGAGATCGACGCCCTGCTCGCACAGCTCGACCAGGACGCACCGTACCCCGGCGCGGCCGCGGAGGGACAGCGCGGACGCGCGGGCACCCCCAAACGACCCGCGCTGCCCGACGGCTGGCTGTCCTCGCGCGACCTCGGAGCCGAGGCATCCGTCGCCCTCGCCGATGCGGAACTCGACCACAGTGGCGGGTGATCAGCATGACCGATGAGCGCACGATCGCCGTGGGCGTCGCGCAAGGGCGTCCGACCGGCTACACCGACACCGATGCCGCGCGCTTCTGGCCGGAGACGCATCGTTCGCGTCGGGATGCGTTCGCGCGCGACCGCGCCCGGGTGCTGCACTCCGCGGCGCTCCGGCGACTCGCGGCCAAGACGCAGGTGCTCAGCCCCGCCAGCCCTGCCGACTTCGCGCGCAACCGTCTGACGCACTCCCTGGAGGTCGCCCAGGTGGGCCGGGAGCTGGCCACCGAGCTGCTCCTGTCGCCCGACGTCGTCGACACCGCGTGCCTCAGTCACGACCTCGGCCATCCGCCGTTCGGACACAACGGCGAGCGTGCGCTGAACAGCTGGGCCGAAGACATCGGCGGCTTCGAGGGGAACGCCCAGACCCTGCGCATCGTGACGCGCCTCGAGTCGAAGGTGATCGATGACGAGGGACGTAACCACGGCCTCAATCTGACCCGCGCGAGCCTCGACGCGACGTGCAAGTACCCGTGGACGGCAGCCCATCCGGTACCCGACCCGGGGGGCCGCCTCAAGTACGGCGTCTACCCCGAGGACGAGGACGTGTTCCGGTGGATGCGGGAAGGCGCACCCGGCCGGGTGCGCTGCATCGAGGCCGAGGTGATGGATCTCTCGGACGACATCGCCTACTCGGTGCACGATTTCGAGGACGCCATCGTCAACGGCTACCTCGATCCGCGCCGCCTCTCCGATCCGCGCGAGCATGAAGCGCTGATCAGCGCGATGCAGACCTGGGTCGGCTACGACCTCACGCGCGACGAGCTCGCCGATGCGCTCTACCGCCTGATGCGGCTCCCCGAGTGGATCGAGTCGTTCGACGGGACCCGCTCGGCACTCGCCCGCCTGAAGAACCTCACCTCCGACCTGATCGGACGCTTCGCCCGGGCGGCCACCGCCGCCACTCGCGAGGCGTACGCCGCGCCGTCGTTGACCCGCTACAGCGGCCAGGTCGTCGTGCCGCGGGTCATCGAGGCGGAGATGGCCGTGCTCAAGGGCACCATCGGCGCCTTCGTGGTCTCCATCGAGGGTCGGAAGGCGCTCTACAAGGAGCAGCGCCACGTCCTGAAGCGGCTGGCGACCGCCCTGTGGGAGTCTCCGGAGCACCTCGACGCCATCCACGCCGAGGACTTCGCCCTCGCCGACACCCACGCCGCGCGCAAGCGGGTGGTGGTCGACCAGGTCGCGAGCCTCACCGACCGCTTCGCGATCGCGTGGCACGGACGCCTCGTCGGGGAGCTCGACGTCGCCGCCCTCGGCGTCTGGGTTCCCGGCATCCGTCCCACCCCACCGTCCGCCTACGCCCTCCCACAGCCTCTCGAGGGGTTCTGATGGCCGGACGGATCCGCCAGGCGGACGTCGACGAGGTCAAGTCGCGGACCAACATCGCCGACGTGATCGGCGAGCGTGTCGCCCTGAAGCCCGCGGGCGTGGGTTCGCTGAAGGGCCTCTGTCCCTTCCACGACGAGCGCAGCCCGAGTTTCAACGTGCGTCCGCAGGTCGGCTTCTACCACTGCTTCGGGTGCGGCGAGTCCGGCGACGTCTATTCGTTCCTGCGTGCGATCGATCACGTCACGTTCACCGAGGCCGTCGAGATGCTCGCCGGCCGGATCGGGTTCTCTCTCCACTACGAAGAGGGCGGTGGTCCCGCCCCCGAGACGGCAGGACGCGCGCGACTGTACGCCGCGAACGCCGCCGCGGCCGAGTTCTACCGCGAGCAGCTCGGCACCGCGGGCGCCGACCTCGGACGCCGCTTCCTCGGCGAACGTGGCTTCGACGCGGGGGCCGCGGCCCACTTCGGGGTCGGGTACGCCCCGCAGGGCTGGCAGTCGCTCGCCGACGCCCTGATCGCGCAGAAGTTCACCAGGGACGAGCTGATCTCGGCAGGGCTCGTCTCGCAGGGGAAACGCGGCGTCTACGACCGTTTTCGCGGCCGGCTGGTCTGGCCGATCCGTGACGTGACAGGGCAGGTCATCGGGTTCGGCGCCCGGCGGCTGTTCGACGATGACAACGGGCCGAAGTATCTGAACACCCCCGAGACGATCATCTACAAGAAGGCCCAGGTGCTCTACGGGCTCGATCTCGCCAAGCGCGACGTCTCCCGGGAACACCGCGTCGTGGTCGTGGAGGGCTACACGGATGTCATGGCCTGCCACTTGGCGGGAGTCACCACGGCGGTCGCCACCTGCGGCACGGCGTTCGGCGCGGATCACATCAGCGTGCTCCGGCGGGTGATGGGCGATGACACCACCGCCGGAGAGGTGATCTTCACCTTCGATCCCGACGCCGCCGGTCAGAAGGCGGCGCTGCGCGCCTTCGCCGACGAGAAGCGATTCGCCGCACAGACGTACGTCGCCGTCGCTCCGGGGGGACTCGATCCCTGCGATCTACGGCTGCAGCGCGGCGACGGAGCCGTGCGTGCGCTGATGGACGCCAAGGCGCCCATGTTCGAGTTCGTCATCGATCAGCGTCTGGCCGCGTTCGACCTGGCGAGCGTGGAAGGCAGAGCGGGCGGGCTGCGCGCCGCGGCCCCGATCGTCGCCGAGATCCGCGACCCCGCGTTGCGGCCCGGCTACACGCGGGTGCTCGCCCGACGTCTCGGACTCGATCTGCCGGAGGTCGAACGCGCGGTGGAGCGCGCTGCACGGTCCACGTCGGCGGGCCAGGATCCGGCGTCGCGACGGCCGGCGAACGGTCCGGCCGCGCAGGCCGCGTCCGATGCCGACGGCTCGCCTGTCCTGGAGCGCACCACCATCGCAACGCTCCCGCGCACGAAGGACGCAGCCCTCGAGCGGGACGCCCTGATGGGCTTCCTGCAGTTCGGGCACCGCCTCGACATCGCGCTCTTCGAGCAGGCGGTGGCCCTGCCTTTCCGCACGGCGGCGCTGGATGCCGTCCGGCAGACGCTGGTGGGCGCAGACACCACGCGGCCCGGGTGGTCCGCAGATGCCGTGACCGCCGTGCGGGAACCGTACCGCTCGCTGGCGGCCGAGCTCCTGACCTCGCCGTTCCCCGCCCGGGACGACGCGCACGCGGTCAACTCGACGATCGATCTCGCTCACAACCTCGTGCTGCGTTCGCTCGATCGTGAGAAGACCGAGCTGCTGGGGGCCATCCAGCGGGTGTCGGCCGACTCGGAGGAGGGACGCATCGTGCGTCTCCGTCTCCGTGAACTGGACGTCGCCCGTCAACGGCTGATCGAGGCCTGAGGAGGCGGTCCCGGCTCTCGAGTGGCGCGGGGTGGGCTGGGCGGGCAGGATGAAGTCATGTCCCGCCGCCGAGACCCCGATGTCGCGATCCGCTGCACCGACCTCTCCATCGCCCGGGCCTCCGCGCGCTCGTCCGAAAGCCTCCGTGTCGTGGACGGAGTGTCGTTCGACCTGCCCCATGCGACCTCGCTCGCTCTGATGGGCCCCACCGGTGCGGGCAAGTCGAGCCTTGCCGCGGTGCTGGCGGGTATCGACGAGATGGGCCTCGCCGTCGTCGGCGGCGACGCGTACGTCGATGGGATCCCGGTCCGGCGGCCGGGGCGGGATCGCCGCACGCTCACGTGGGTCACGGGATACCTGGCGCAACGGGCGGGGGCGGATCTCCCGGCGCGGATGACCGTGTCGGACGTCATCGCGGAGCCCATCGTCAGTCGCGATCGGCGGGTGAACGCGCACGCGCTCGAGGTGCGCGTGGCCACTCTCCTGGACGAGTTCATGCTCCCCCTGGGGGCGTCGGCGAAGTACCCGTACGAGCTCAGCGCGGGCATGCGACAGCGCGTCGCGCTCGCGCGGACCCTCATCCACAGCCCACGGGTTCTGATCGTCGACGAACCCTTCGCAAACCTCGATGTGGAGGCGCGGCGGGCAGCCTGCGACGCCATCCTCCGTCGCCGCGACGCCGACGGCATGTCAACGGTCGTCGTGACCAACGACGCGCAGATCGCGAGCGACCTGAGCGCTGCGGTCCTCGTCATGCGCGGGGGTCATCCGATCGCATACGGACCGAGAATGGACGACCTGCTGTGGACGCCGAGCGCCGACCCGGATCAGCGCCTGGTGTCGTCCTGATTCACGAGCACGTCCGATCCTTTGCTAGGATGGTGGGGTTGCCCGGCTTCGGCCGGGCTCTTCCTCGGTAGCTCAATTGGCAGAGCAGCCGGCTGTTAACCGGCAGGTTCTTGGTTCGAGTCCAAGCCGGGGAGCGAACGGCCCTGGACTCCACTCCGGGGCCGTTCTTCATTCCCCGAGCAGCTCGTCCGAACCCGTCATGCGGGTCCGACGGAGGCGTCCGGCAGGGCGTCCGCCCTCGCGCGGACGGCTCACGCGTCGATGTCGTCCAAGCCAGGGGTCCACGCCTGTCCCGGCCGGCCCCATCCCCGCTTGCGCGCGATCTTCTGGACCGTCTTCCATTCGCCGTCATCGAGACGGTCGACGTAGAGGATGCCGTCGAGGTGGTCGAACTCGTGCTGCATGATGCGTGCGCGCCAGCCATCGACCTCGATGCGCACCGGGGCCCCTTCGAGATCGGTGCCGGTCACGAGTACCTCCTCGGAGCGTCGGAGCGGGAACCGCTCGCCGGGGAAGGACAGGCAGCCCTCCGATTCGTCGTCGGGATCGGGTTCTCCGGGGACGAGAGGTCGCATCCACAGTTCAGGGTTGACGATCACGCCGCGCCACGGTTCTCCGGCGTCATCCGCATAGCTGTAGGTGTAGATGCGCAGGCCGACGCCCACCTGAGGCGCGGCGAGGCCGACACCGGGTGCGGCATCCATCGTCTCGAACATGTCCGCCACCAGGGCGCGGACCTCATCGGTGATCTCCGCGACGGGTGCTGCGGTGGAATGCAGCACCGGGTCGCCAATGATTCGGATCGGCAGAACGGCCACGTCTTGAGCCTACCGAGCGAGCGGAGCCGTTAGTGTCGACACGTGCTGGGCTACGGGCTGACGATCTCCGATGTGACCGACGACCTCGTCGGCTTCTTCCGCGACCCGGCGATCCTCACGGGCATACCCCTCGCGCTGCTGGGTGCGGTGTTCATGTCGCTCGGCGCGCAGTATCAGCACCGCGGGGTCGCGAAGGTGGAGCGGCTCTCGGAGCACGCGAGCTCCAGCGGGCTCACCGGCGGGCAGCTTCTCAGTCTCCTGAAGCGCCCGTCCTGGGTGCTGGGCACGATCATGCTCGCGCTCGCGATCCTCTGCCAGCTCGGTGCGCTGGCGGTCGCTCCGCTGATCCTGGTGCAGCCCCTCGGCGCGATCGCCCTCGTCATCACGACGCTGCTGAACGCGCGGGTGTCGGGGAACAAGCCGACCCGTCAGTCGATCATCGCGATCGTGGCGTGCGTGGGCGGTATCTTCCTGTTCGTCACGATCGCGGCGTTCTTCGCCGAAGAACACCCGATCACGGAACTGCAGCTGATCATCATCTTGGCGATCCTCGCCGTCGTGATCGTCGTCTTCGCCGTGCTCTGGTTCTGGCTGCGCACCCGCATGCAGGCGCTGTTCTACATCATGGCAGCGGGCGTCATCTACGGTTTCGTCGCGACCCTCGCGAAAGTGGTCATCAAGCGCATTCAGGACGGCGACTTCGAATGGCTGACGCTTGTCTGCCTGGTGGCGCTTCTCGCCGCCGTGGCGATGGGTGCCTACTTCGTCCAGACCGCCTATTCGGCGGGACCCCCCGACCTCGTCATCGCGGGGCTGACCGTCGTCGACCCGATCGTGGCGGTGTTCATCGGGCTGCTGGTGCTCGGGGAAGCGTCGGGCGCCCCGTGGTGGGCGTTCGTGGGCTTCGGCATCGCCGGCGCGATCGCCGTGTGGGGCGTCGTGCAGTTGGCTCGGTTCCACCCCGAGGTCGTGAGCGGGCACAGCAAGGAGGTGCCGATCGAGCGGGGCAGCGACGGCGGCGAGAACCGCGCTCCCAGCACCGGATCGATCCGCATCACCGACGCCGTGTCGAAAGTGTGGCCTGCGCCGCCGATCGACGAATCGGACGGTCCCCTGCGTCTGCGAAAGCCCGATCCGAAGTGATCACCCACTGCGGACTGCTCGTCTCTGCCGAGTAGGCTCGTCGTGCAGGGGGCGGTGGCCAAGCTGGTCAAGGCAGCGGGCTCATAACCCGACGATCGTGGGTTCAAGTCCCACCCGCCCTACACCTCGTTCCGTTCACGGACGGGACACGCCGTGTCGGGTTCTCCCTCGCTCGGCGTGACCCATCCGTGAACGTCCGGGCGTCGTGCGAGCGGTGTGGATCGATCACCTCATCGCGGCGCCGACGTAGGAGTACTTGACGAAGACCTCCGCAGCGATCCCGGCCTCTTCGAGCACGCCCTGAACCGCTGTCAGCATGTACTTCGAGTCCCACCCCATGTACAGATGGGTGTCGTCGTCGAGAGCGTCCCACTGTCCCTGCCAGGACGGCGAATCATAGACGGGCCCGCCACGGCGCAGGCTGAAGGAGATCACGTCTGCGCGTGAGTCCGCCCACAGTCGCCGGAAGATGCGGTTGAAGAGGTACTTGACGTCGTAGACCTCCCAATGCTCTCCGCGGTACTCGACGTACTCGAATTCGCGCTGCCATCCGGCCGGCCACCCGCGTCGACGCACGGCGTCCAACACCGGCGTCAGTCCGTCATCGTCGATCCCGACGATCGGGGGCTTGGCCCACAACGCGAGGAAACCCCCGGTGAGTGCCGCCGTCCGCCGCGAAAGTGCCGCGGTATTCCACTCTGAAACTCCGACCAGATCGGCGGTGAGGGGTATGCGGCTCTCGGCATAGACCTGATCCCGTTTGGTCGGGAACGCGGCGTCGAACGCGCGGATGGCGAGGGGCTCCTCGAGGAGCGTGAGGTTGCCCAACGTGGGAGCGAGCGCACGGTGGCTGTTCTGCTCGTCCTCGGAGTAATCCCGCCACCGTCGTACACCGTCGCCCGTCCAATCGTCCGCCGGTATGAGCGGCACGATGTGCTCGATGTCGACGGCGGTCGTGTCCTCGACATCGGCGAGCCGACCCAGCACGTACGCCGGATGGGGGAGCGGTCCGAACTTGAGGGCGACCCGTACGCGTTCGTCCGACGGGGTGATGCGGGCGAAGGCGAGCGTCAGCGCGTCGGGCCCCTCGTTCCAGGCGCGGCACAGTCGCGCGACCAAGCGGTCGGTCCCGGTGCCGACGACCGTACGACGCAGCAGCAGTGACTGCACGGCCTCGAGGGTGGCCGCGAAGGCCGCGGCATCCGTCGTCCCCCGGCGATAGTCGAGGTAGACGCGCATGAGCAGCGGGTACATCGCGCGTCCGAACGTGTTCACGTGGGCGAGGTGGCGGGCGAGGGCGGCGTCGGGCTCTCGCGCGGGATGCAGCAGTGCGCGGTAGACATCGGATGCCGCTCGCCACTGCGCGGCAGCGGAACGCAGCGAATCGAGGTCGAGGCGGGGGAACTCGGCTCGGAACGCGTCGTAGACGCCCCGGGTGCCGGGAACCGACACCTCCCGCCCGGTCGTCATCACGAGGTAGTCCCGCCAGAACGAGCCGATGGCCTGACCGGTGTTCTGTTCGATGGGCACCCAGAACGTGTCTTCGATCTCGGTCTGTTCGGCGTGCGACAGGCCCATGAGCACGTAGTTGTGGATCAGTTCGTGATCGCGCAGGGGCTCGCCCGTCGAGTTCAGGCTCTCGAAGATCTGCTGGGCATGCGCGCCGGCACCGAGGGTGATCGCGACGTGCTCGAGCCGTCGCAGTCCTCGCCAGATGCGCGGAACCTCATCGGGGCGCACCTGACTGCGGAAGAACGCGTAGTTGCTGTCGAAGCGCGAATCCTGCGCGTCGTCTCCCGCAACCGGTCGGTCGCGGATGATTCTCTCGAAGACATCCGCCCACGCCCGGTGGGGGCGGAGCTTGGTACGTTCGGGGTCGCTCGCGCGCACGAGGACGGTGTGCATCTCGGCCGCGAGGAGCGGACGGACGTCCTGAGCGATGTGGTGGAGCGCCGCGACGAGCAGCATGAGCGTCGTGATGCGCTGCTGACCGTCGATCAGGACGAGCTCGGCGTCGTCCCGGTCGGTGCTGAGGGTGGACAGGATCGAGCCGATGAAGTGCATCCCGCGATCTTCGGCGTCTGCCACGGCGCGCACGTCGGCGAGCAGTTGCTCACATCCGCCGATGTCCCAGCGGTACTGGCGCTGATAGACGGGAACGACGATGCTGGTCTCCGCCGCCGCGAGCCACGCGATCGTGTTGACGGCGACGGCGTCGACATTGGTGGCTGATCCCATGCTGCGACATCCTCCGTCCGACGGCGAAAGCGGCTCGTCGAGACGGCAATCGCGGCAGCCTCGAGGCGGCCGTGGGCAAGCCTAACCGACCGTCTCCCCGCGGTCCGGTCGCGTCGGCCGGTCTCCGGGTGTGTCGCAGGGCCCCGATGTAGGGTTGCCTAAGTTGGGCCTGTTAAAACGTGCTGGCCCCCTACGAAAGGTACGACTCTCCTCATGAGTTACATCACCTCCGCCGCGCTCGAAGAGACCGGCTACGTCGTCCTGGACCGCTACAACCAGGAGCTCGACCCCAAGGAATGGCTCGACATCGAGTACAACGACTGGAAGTCGTCGGGCGACACCCGATTCGCACCGCTTGCGAGCGCCTTCGGTGACATCGAGTGCAACGGCTTCTGGAATCACAAGCCGCCGCGCACCGACAAGGACGGCGTGTGGATCGATTCGCAGGTCGAGAAGGCGCCCCATCTCACCCGCCGCGCGCAGGAGCCCGGCGCCAACGTCGGGCGGTGCCGCGTGATCGAACTGCAGCCCACGCCCTACGGCGACTGCCTGTACAACCTGCATCAGGACGACAACAACCGCCTCAACCCCGACGGCACCGGCTGGGTCGTGCGTGGCTTCTTCAACCTCACCGACGACAAGGACAGCTTCTTCGTGCTGCGGGAGAACCGCACCGATCCCGAGGGCGAGACGCGCATCGCACTTCCGGCCGGAGCGCAGCTCATCATCGACACCCAGCGCCTGTGGCACGCCGCCACCCACGTGGGTTCCGAGCCGCGCTACAACCTCATCACATCGTGGACGTCGGGCCCCGAACTCGACGCGTACATCGAGAAGTACCACGGCGTGAACCGCGTCGAGAGCTTCCCCGTCGATCAGGACATCCTCGATGCGGGCTACGTCGAGCAGGCTCGCAAGGATGCTGCACGCGCCGCCTATTACGCCGCGAAGGGTCAGGCCGTCGTCACGGCCATGAGCGAAGCCTGATCACTCGGGAGCGGACGACGGAGGCCTCGGCGCACAGCCGGGGCCTCCGGCATTCCCCGTCTGCGTCCCGTCGGAATGGGGTGACGACGGGACCGGAATGACACGCTTGTGATTCTCGGTGCAGATGAGCGATAATGGCCGCACAACCGAACACACATCGCTGCGGTATCCGTCAGGTCGTTGGGGAAGACGAACCTGAAGAAACGGAGACATGATGGCGACACGTCAATCGCGCGGGGTGATCTTCATCCACTCCGCGCCGCGCGCGCTGTGCCCCCACCTCGAGTGGGCGGTAGGACGCGCCCTCGGTCGGGGAGTGAACTTCGACTGGACCGAACAGCCTGTGCTGTCGGGCAGTCGACGCACCGAGTACTACTGGGAAGGTCCGGTGGGAACCGGCGCCGCGTTGACGACGGCGATCCGCGGATGGGAGCACTTGCGGTTCGAGGTGACGGAAGATCCGACACCGCGCAGCGACGGGGGCCGCTGGCTGCACACTCCGGGCCTCGGCATCCACTACGCGCAGACCGATTCCGGCGGCAACGTGGTCATCGGCGAAGACCGTATCCGCTATGCCATGGAGGTCGCCGCCGGCGACATGTTCGAGCTGCAGCGTGAACTCGACGTCGCCCTCGGAGCCGCCTGGGACGATGAGCTCGAGCCGTTCCGCCATGCGAGCGATGACGCGCCCGTCGTGTGGCTGCACAAGGTGGGCTGACACCCCCTCAGATCTCAGGCGGCGAGGCGCCACTACCCGCGGTCGGCGGCCCCAACCCGGACGCAGGGAACGCGAATCCCCGCCTGACACGACAGACGCCCCCGGTGTGATCTCCGGGGGCGTCTTCGTGTGCGTCGGTCGAGGATGCCTCGCTACGGCGTCGAAATCGCGAGGACGGCGTTGTGTCCGCCGAATCCGAAAGAGTTGCTGATCGCGAGCTGCGGCCCGTCCCCGAGGGGGATCGGTTCGCCCGAGACGCGCAGGGGGATCTCGGGGTCCTGGGTGGTGAGGTTGATCGTGGGCGGGGCGATGCGGTTCTGGATCGCGAGGATCGAGAAGATCGCCTCGAGGGCGCCCGTGCCGCCGAGCAGGTGACCGGTGGAGGCCTTGGTGGCCGACACGGGGATCTCGTGGACGCGGTCGCCGAAGACGGTCTTCAGGGCCGTGTACTCCGCCGGATCGCCCACCGGGGTCGAGGTGGCGTGCGCATTGATGTGCGTCACATCGTCCGGCGATACGCCGGCCTGTTCGAGAGCGAAGGTCACAGCCCTGCTCGCGCCCCGACCTTCAGGGTCGTTCGCCGTGATGTGGTACGAGTCGGCTGTCACGCCTCCGCCCACGATGACCGCGTAGATCCTCGCCCCACGGGCGATCGCGTGCTCCTCGGTCTCGAGGACGAGCGCTCCCGCGCCCTCGCCCATCACGAACCCGTCTCGGTCGGCGCTGTAGGGCCTCGACGCGTGGGCCGGATCGTCGTTGCGCTTGGACAGCGCCTGCATCGACGCGAACGAAGCCATGGTGATGGGGTGGATCGCCGACTCCGTCCCACCCGCGATGACGACATCGGCGAGACCGGCGCGCAGGTGCTCGAACGCGTTGACGATGGACTCCGTGCTCGATGCGCAGGCAGACGCGACCGTGCGGGCGAACGCCCGCGCCCCGAAATGCATCGACACGGCGGCCGCGGCCGCGTTCGGCATCAGCATGGGCACGGTCATGGGCATGACCCGTCGGGGTCCTTTCTCGCGCAGCGTGTCCCACGCGTCCAGAAGCGTCCACAGGCCGCCGATCCCCGTCGCGAAGTCCACGCCGAGGCGCTCGGGCTCGACGTCGGGCGCTCCGGCGTCGGCCCAGGCTTCGCGGGCCGCCACGAGGGCGAACTGCGAGGACGGGTCGAGGCGGCGCACCTCGGTCCGCTCCAGCACCGCTTCCGGGCGGACGAGCGCTTCGGCGGCGAACGTGACAGGGAGCGAGTACTGCTCCACCCACTCGTGCTCGAGGGTGCGGGCGCCGGAGGCGCCGCCGAGCAGGGCGGTCCAGCTGTCGGGCGCGGTGCCGCCGATCGGCGACGACGCTCCGATGCCGGTGACGACGATGCGTGACGTACTCATGGGTGTGGATCCTCGCGAAGAAATCTGCATGACCGGTGGGGGCGAAGAGCCCCCACCGGAGCGTGCGTCAGCAGGCCGGTGTTCGGGGCGGAGCCCCCACCGGTTCTGCCTACGCCTGGTTGGACGTGATGAAGGTGACGGCGTCGCCCACGGTCTTGAGGTTCTTGACCTCGTCGTCGGGGATGGTGACGCCGAACTTCTCCTCGGCGTTCACGACGATCGTCATCATCGAGATCGAGTCGATGTCGAGGTCATCGGTGAACGACTTCTCGAGGGCGACCTCGTCGGCCGAGATGCCGGTCTCGTCGGTGATGAGCTCTGCAAGGCCTGCGAGCACCTCGTCGGTGGTGAATGCCATGGGTTTCTCCTGTTCTTCGGGGGTCTGCGGGCCCCGTCGGGGCCGTTGTTCAGTTTAGGGTCGGTGGTCGTCGGCTCACGGGAGGACGACGACCTGCGCGCCGAACACGAGTCCGGCGCCGAATCCGATCTGCAGCGCGAGTCCACCGCTCAGCTGCGGGTTCTCGGCCAGAAGCCGGTGCGTTGCGAGGGGGATGGAGGCGGCCGACGTGTTGCCGGTCGTCTCGATGTCTCGGGCGATCACGACGGTGTCGGGCAGCTTCAGCTGCTTGGCGAACTCGTCGATGATGCGCATGTTCGCCTGGTGAGGCACGAAAGCCGCCAGATCGGATGCGTCGACACCGGCGGCTTCGAGAGCCTCGCGTGCCACTTTCACCATCTCCCAGACGGCCCAGCGGAAGACGGTCGGGCCCTCCTGGCGCAGGGTCGGCCACGGCACCTCGCCGTCACGGAACTGGGTGAGCGTACCGTTCATCCCCACGGCTTCGGCCTTCGAACCATCCGACCCCCACACGGTGGGTCCGATGCCGGGCGTATCGCTCGGGCCGATCACGACGGCTCCCGCGCCGTCGCCGAGGAGGAACGAAATGCTGCGGTCCGCCGGATCGACGACATCGCTGAGCTTCTCGGTGCCGATGACCAGCGCGTAATGTGCGGCGCCCGCGCGAATCAGCGCATCGGCTTGTGCGACGCCGTAAGCGAAGCCGGCGCAGGCGGCGTTCAGGTCGTAGGCCGCCGCCGGGTTCGACCCGACGCGGTCCGCGACGATCGCCGAAACCGACGGGGTCTGCTTGGGGTTGCTGATGGTCGCGACGATGACGGCGTCGATGAGGTCGGCGGAGACGCCGGATTTCGCGATGGCCTCGGTCGCGGCATCCGTCGCCAGATCTATCGCGTCCGTGGTCGCGACGGCTCGCATACGCGTGACGATTCCGGTGCGCTGACGGATCCACTCGTCGCTCGAATCAATGGGACCGACCAGATCATCGTTGGGAACCGCGATCTCGCCGCGGGCGGCTCCGTACGAATAGATGCGGGTGTGGGCGGGGCCGGTCGCCTGCGTCAATGTCGGGCTCATGCGCGATCTCCAGTCAACAGAGCGGCGGCCGCCGCGAGGTCGTCGGGCGTCTTGAGGGCCACAGACGGCACGCCGCGCAGAGCGCGCTTCGCGAGCCCCGTCAGCGTGCCCGCCGGTGCCATCTCGACAAGTCCCGTGACCTCGTGCGCCGCGAAGGACGCCATGCACAGATCCCACCGCACGGGTGAGGCCACCTGTGCGATCAGCGCATCGCGATAGGCCGCACCGGAAGTGACGGTCTCGCCGTCGCTGTTGGTCCAGATGGTCAGCGTCGGATCGGACGCGAGCACCTGATCGGCGGCGGCGCGGAGCGCCTCGACCGCGGGGGCCATGTACGACGTGTGGAATGCGCCGGCGACCTGCAACGGGATGACCCGCGTGCCGGAGACCGGCTGCGCAGCGAGGGCCTGCAAGCCACCCAGCGCGCCGGCGGCGACGAGTTGTCCGCCGCCGTTGTAGTTCGCGGGGGTCAGGCCGAGTTCGTCGAGGCGGGCGAGCACGGATGCCTCGTCCCCGCCGATGATCGCGCTCATCCCGGTCTGCTCGGCTGCGGCCGCCTCGGCCATCGCGCGGCCGCGGATGCCGACGAGGCGGAGTGCGTCCTGCTCGCTGAGCACGCCGGCAGCGGCCGCGGCGGCGAACTCGCCGACGGAGTGACCCGCGACTCCCGTGATCGCGCCACGGTCAGCCAGTTCGTTCCACGACAGCAAGCTCGCCGCGACGATCAGCGGCTGAGCCACCTGTGTGTCACGGATGCGTTCCGCGTCCCATTCCGTGCCGGCTGCGACGAGGTCGACGCCCGACCACTCCGAGTACTCGACCAGTCGCTCGCGCGCGCCGTCGCGTTCGAGCCAGGGGGCGAGGAAACCGGGGGACTGTGAGCCCTGGCCGGGGAATACGGCAATGAACATCAGTCCATCCTCCCAAGAACGACGGAGCGCCTTCTGGCGATCACCGCACAAGAATCGCCCGATGCTTTGTGGGCGGTCTACATCATCACCGACCGTCAGCGTCGCGACGCAGGCATCCGCCGGCGTGTCGGGTCGGTGGGGATGAATCCTACGGATCCGAGGATGAGCGCGGTCTGCAGGATCAGAGCCTCGCGCGGCCCGGTGGCATCCCATCCGATGACCTCGGAGACGCGCTTGAGCCGATACCGGACCGTGTTGGGGTGCACGAACAGCTCACGTGCAGTGGCTTCGAGCGAACGTCCGTTGTCGAGATAGCTCCACAGGGTCGTCACCAGGTCCGAGCTGTGCGCCTGCAGGGGACGGAAGATGCGCTCGACGAGGGTCTGCTTCGCGAGTGGATCGCCCGCGAGAGCCCGCTCGGGGAGCAGGTCGTCGGCCTCCACCGGCCGCGGCGCGTGGCGCCATGCGCGTGCGACGGCGAACCCGGCCAGCGCCGCCCGTGCGCTCTGGCCGGCATCGACGAGCGCGGGCACCGCAGGGCCGAGCACGAGGTATCCGTCTCCGAAGCCGGGTTCCAGACGGCGCGCGATCTCGGGGAACGGCAGTTCCGGCTCGATCTCTTCGCGCGGCGGAGAGTCCGAGCGTCCGATGACCAGGACGAGGCGCGACCCCTGCACTCCGATGAGCACGTCCACGCCCAACTTCCGCGCCGTCCGGCGCAGCTGATCGACGTCGAACTGCGGAGGAGTCGTTCCCACCAGCACCGAGACTTCGCCGTGACCGTGCCACCCGAGTGCGGCGATCCGACTGGGCAGCTCGTCGTCGGCCTCGCCCGTCAGGATCGAGTCCACGACGAGCGCTTCGAGGCGTGCGTCCCAGAGTCCGCGGGCCTCTGCGGCGCGGGCATAGACGTCGGCGGCGGCGAAGGCGACCTCGCGCGAATACAGCAGGATCGCTTCGCGGAGATCCTCGGTCTTGCCCTGGATGCGCTCCTCGGTGACTTCGACCGTCACGCGGATCAGCTGCAGCGTCTGGGTCAGACTGACGCTCCGCAGAAGCTCGCGCGGCGCCGCCAGGAAGACGTCGGCCGCGATCCACGGGGTGGACGCCGGATCGTCGTACCACTGGATGAACGACGTGATGCCCGCTTGGGCGACCAGGCCCACCGCCGAGCGGCGGGCCGGCGGCATCTCGGCGTACCAGGGGAGTGATTCCTCCAGTCGCATGGTGGTCGCCGTGGCGAGGTCACCCGAGATGCGTCGCAGCCAAGCGAGCGTCTCCGTCTTGTTCATCGGTGTCGAAGCACCCGTCAGCTCTCTCCGCCGGCGTTGCCGCTGGTGCCCGCGTTCACGTCGTGGAGGCGGTACTTCTCGATCGCCTGACCGACGAGGCCGCGATCGATGGCACCTTCATCCGCGAGCGCCTGCAGCGCGCGGACGACCATCGACGGGCCGTCGATCTTGAAGTAGCGGCGCGCCGCAGCGCGGGTGTCGGAGAAGCCGAAGCCATCGGCCCCGAGCGTGAGGTAGCGACGAGGCACCCACTGACGGATCTGGTCGGGGACGGCGTGCATCCAGTCGCTGGTCGCGATGACCGGGCCGTCGCTCTCGCGAAGACGCTCGGTCACGTAGGCGGTCCGGGGCTCGGCCTCGGGGTGCAGGAAGTTGTGCTCGTCCGCGGCCAGGCCGTCGCGACGCAACTCGGTCCAGGAGGTGACCGACCAGACGTCTGCGGCGATGCCCCAGTCCTGCCCGAGCAGGTGCTGAGCCTCGATCGCCCACGGCACACCGACGCCGGAGGCCAGCAGCTGTACGCGGTGCCCGTCACCCTGGCCCCACGAGAGCCGGTGGATGCCGCGGACGATACCGTCCACGTCCACACCCTCCGGTTCAGCAGGCTGGACGATCGGCTCGTTGTAGACCGTGAGGTAGTACGAGACGTTCGGGTCGTCGTGGGAGCCGCCGTACATCCGCTCCAGCCCCGAACGCACGATGTGCGCGATCTCGTAGCCGTACGCCGGGTCGTAGGCGACGGTGGCCGGGTTGGTCGAGGCCAGCAGGTGCGAGTGCCCGTCCGCGTGCTGCAGGCCCTCGCCCGTCAGCGTGGTGCGTCCGGCGGTGGCGCCGATGATGAAACCGCGGGACATCTGATCGGACGCCGCCCACATGGCATCGCCGGTGCGCTGGTAGCCGAACATCGAGTAGAAGACGTAGACCGGGATCAGCGGTTCGCCGTGCGTCGAGTAGCTCGTGCCGATGTTCGTGTAGGCGGCCATACCGCCGGCCTCGTTGATGCCGACGTGCACGATCTGCCCCTGCGGGCTCTCCTTGTACGCCAGGAGCAGCTCGCGGTCGACCGAAGTGTAGTGCTGCCCGTTGGGGTTGTAGATCTTCGCCGTCGGGAAGAACGCGTCCATGCCGAACGTGCGTGCTTCGTCGGGGATGATCGGCACGATGCGGTTGCCGAAGTCCTTCGACCGCAGCAGGTCTTTCAGGAGCCGGACGAACGCCATCGTCGTGGCGACCTCCTGGGTGCCCGAACCCTTCTTCGGCAAGGCGTACGCGGCATCACCCGGAAGGGTGAGGGCGACGTGCTCGGAGCGACGGGCGGGAAGGAAACCGCCCAGGGCACGGCGCCGTTCCATCAGGTACTGGATCGTCTCGTCCTGCGGACCGGGGTTGTAGTACGGCGGCAGGTACGGGTTCTCGTCGAGCTGCGCGTCCGTGATCGGGATGTGCATCGTGTCGCGGAACTGCTTCAGATCGTCCAGCGTCATCTTCTTCATCTGATGCGTCGCGTTGCGGCCCTCGAAGTGCGGCCCCAGGCCGTAGCCCTTGATCGTCTTGGCGATGATGACGGTCGGCTGACCCTTGTGCTCCATCGCGGCCTTGTAGGCGGCGTAGACCTTGCGGTAGTCGTGGCCGCCGCGCTTGAGGCTCCAGATCTGGTCGTCCGTGTAGTCCTTCACCAGGGCGAGCGCGCGCTCGTCCCGACCGAAGAAGTTCTCGCGCACGTAGGCGCCGTTCTCGGTCTTGAACGTCTGGTAGTCGCCGTCAGGCGTGACGTTCATCAGATTGCGCAGCGCGCCGTCCGTGTCGCGGGCGAGCAGGTCGTCCCATTCACGACCCCAGACCACCTTGATGACGTTCCAGCCGGCACCGCGGAAGAAGCTCTCCAGCTCCTGGATGATCTTGCCGTTTCCGCGGACGGGACCGTCCAGGCGCTGCAGGTTGGCGTTGATGACGAAGGTCAGGTTGTCGAGGCCTTCGTTCGCAGCCACCTGCAGTTGTCCGCGGCTCTCGACCTCGTCCATCTCACCGTCGCCGAGGAAGGCCCAGACGTGCGAGTCGGCGACATCCTTGATCCCGCGGTTCGCGAGGTACTTGTTCGTCATCGCCTGGTAGATCGCGTTGATCGGTCCGAGACCCATCGAGACCGTCGGGAACTGCCAGAAGTCCGGCATGAGGCGCGGGTGCGGATACGACGGGATGCCGTTGGGCGATGCCGACTTCTCCTGGCGGAAGCCGTCGAGCTGAGCCTCCGTCACGCGGCCCTCGAGGAAGGCACGCGCATAGGTGCCGGGGGAGGCGTGGCCCTGGATGAAGATCTGGTCGCCGCCGGACGGGTGGTCGGCGCCGCGGAAGAAGTGGTTGAAGCCGACCTCGTACAGCGCGGCAGAGGAGGCGTACGTCGAGATGTGACCGCCGACGCCGACACCGGGGCGCTGTGCGCGATGCACGGTCACGGCGGCGTTCCAGCGGATCCACGCGCGGTACCGTCGCTCGATCTCCTCGTCACCGGGGAAGTCGGGCTCGTTCTCGGGCGCGATCGTGTTGATGTAGTCGGTCGTGGGGACCATGGGCACGCCGAGGTGCAGATCGTGCGAAGAGCTCAACAGGCTCAGCATGATCTCGCGACCACGCTGGTGGCCCTTCTCGGCGACGAGCTGCTGCAGGGATTCCTGCCACTCGCTCGTCTCGTCGGGATCGCTGTCGGCCGAGCCCTGGGAGTACGGATCCTGATCGTGGACAGTCACGCGAGACCTTTCGTCGTCTGGCAGATCGTGCCAGGGATTCACAATCGATGCGGCGCCGCCTTTGTCTGAACAGCACAACGCACCGTCGTCCAGCCTATCCAGTCTTCAGGTGCCCGGACCGTCCACAGCGGGAACGCGCGCTCTCTTCTCGCCATCGGCCTCATACACTGGTGGCGAGGGCCTTTAGCTCAGCTGGTAGAGCGCCACGTTTACACCGTGGATGTCGTCGGTTCGATCCCGGCAGGGCCCACATGGAGGATTCTTGGGATCGCGAGAGTCGGTAGGTCACAGGCAGTCGGATCCCTCGGCGGCCCCCGGGAATGTGAGCTGCGTTCGCGGTACGTTCACTTCGCTTGTCTGCCTAGCGATCAAGACAGGCCGGCGGCCGTCGCTGTTCTGATCAACTCACCGGGCTGTCGGACGCCGACCTTCATAGCTGTCTGCGCTGCAACGGTTCTCAAACGACCTCTACCCTCATCGGCATGATCTGGTTGGGCAAATCTCACCTGCGTTCGACCTACGATCCGATACGGCCGCTTTGGCGCTGGACTGGATCGCCGAGCGGGAAGAGAAGCTTTTGGAAGTGTCCGGTCGCTCGATTGCGCAAACATCGCCGACTGTACGGCGTTTTCCGGCGGCTCTTGTCGCAGAGCGTCGTGACTAGTACGGTCCGCACATGGGGAAGATGTTTTTCGCCGGCGCTCTGGGGGCAACCGGCGAGGCGGTAGCAAAGATGTCCAGGCTGGAATCCACCGGAAAAATCAGCCGACGGTTCGCTATTTCCATGATTGCAGTAATTGCTTTCGCATCCTCGCTGATCGTCGTGCCAGCGAACGCGAGTATTGCGGGGTATGCCGTCGCCGAGATCGGTGTTGCTGCAGCCGTAGCGGCGGGCGCGGACGGTGAACGGACGGCAGCGGCGGCGGCAGCATCCGCGCCTTGGGTCTGGCAGACGCCGACGCCCACCAACCTTCCCCGAGGCGGCATCGTGGCGCAGGACTGTGCGGCCGCGTCCACAACGTGCGTGGCGGTCGACGGCGCCGGATTCGGGACGACCTACGACGGATCGACGTGGAGCAGCCTGTCGAAGATCCCGGGCATGTCGAGTGCAGTGGCGGTGTCGTGCGCGACGCAACTGTTCTGCGTGGCTGTCGGGCGCGGCGGAGCGTGGTCCGTGTTCAACGGGAACTCGTGGGCTCAGGCCGGTGTCGTCGCCTCGAAAGTCGACTTCGTCTCCGTGTCGTGTGCGACGGCGGAGTTCTGTGTGGGGACGGATGCCGCCTCCAAGGCCTCCGTCCTCAAGGGAACGTCGTGGAGCATCCCCGCGACCGTCAACGGTGGTACCGGCGTGAAGTGGGTGGACTGCGTCTCCGCCACGTTCTGCATGGTGGTCGGCGCCGGCGGGAAGGCTTCCACCTTCAATGGGACGGTCTGGGCAGCGCCGAAGACCGCCGCGCCGGCCGATCTGCTCGCCGTCTCGTGTGTCGGAAGTTCGTTCTGCGCCGCGATCACCATTGATCGAGTGGTGCTGTACAAGTCAGGTGTCTGGCAGGCGCCGATCGCCAACGCGCGGGGATCAAGCGCACTGCTGTCGATCGCGTGCGTGACCAACTCGAACTGCCTGATCTCAGATGGGGCCGCTTCGTATTATTACGACGACGACCAGACAACGGTCTGGAAATTCAACGGCAGCGACTGGAATACACCCGTCGGTGAGGGCGGTGGAGTGTTTTACGGACCGCTGGCATGCGCGTCCGCGACGCTCTGCGTCATGCAGGTGGGCCCGGACGGAAGATGGCCACTACCGCAAGGCATATCGCGTTACGACGGGACGACGTGGACCGGTGTCGTCGACTTCCCGAACCAACGCGGCCTCGACTCAGTCTCCTGTTCATCAGCGTCGCAGTGCGCAGCGGTCAACTTCAGTGGCGGCGCGGTCACTTACAACGGAAGCTACTGGGCCCCCGAGGTCGCCGTATTCCCGTACAACTGGGGTGCGTCTGCAGTCTCGTGTGTGTCGGCGACATTCTGCGCGTCAGTGGGGGTCGATAAGGACCGGGGCATCTACTGGGATACCCCGACCCAGATGAACACGTTCAATGGCGGAACGTGGGGGTCCCCGGTGCCGGTCGGCAGCAGTTGGCTGGTGACCCTATCGTGTACGAGCACGTCGTTCTGCCTTGCGGTAAACATCTACGGGGGCGTGCAGATCTACCGAAGTGGCGGCTGGGCTTACAGCTCCGGTCCGTCCATCGAGGCGCTCACAACGACCGGCGTGAGCTGTGTGTCCGCGACCTTCTGCGCTCTGAAATCACAGGACAAGGTGTTCACCTTCAATGGCACGGCGTGGTCGCCAACGAACTACACCGGCGGTGTCGTCAGCGCCATCTCGTGCGCAACGAGCACTTACTGCGTCGCGATCGATTCCGCTGGTGCTTCACGATCATGGAACGGGACCGCCTGGTCAGCTGCGGCATCCACCGGCCTTGGCACCGAGGCGGTCGCTGTGTCCTGTCGAGCCACGACATCCTGCGTCGCGGTGGGCTCCGCAGCAGGCGGGAACGCGTCAACGTTCGACGGGTCGACATGGACGGCGCGAACGGGATTGGCGAGTGCCGGTGCTACCTTCACCGGGGTCTCGTGCGGATCGTCTACGTTCTGCATGGCGACAGATTCGGCCGGATACAGCGTCTCGGCGTCTCCGACCCTCGCCTCAGCGCCAGTGAGCTACGTTCTGAGCCAGACCAGGACGGGCACAGCGACGATGACCTGGCAGCCGCCTGCCGTTCCCGCCGGCCAGACGATCACGGGGTACCGCGTGTCACGCGACGGCGTCGACAGCGCCGGGCAGGGTGCCTACACCGGCACCGTTGCATCAACGATCCGCAGCTTCTCGATGACCAGGCTCGTCCCGGGCCAGACCTACACCTTCGCGGTGCAGGCGATCACGGCCGCGGGGTCGGGCATGCCCACGTCGGGTCGGATCAAGATCGTCGCACCGACGCCGGTCAGCTTCGCGCTCAGCCAGACCGCCGCCGGAACAGCAACCATGACGTGGCAGCCTCCCGCTGTACCGGCGGGACAGACGATCACCGGCTACCGCGTTTCGCGCGACGGCGTCGATGCCGCCGGCCAGGGGGCGTACGCAAGCATCATCCCAGCGACGGCACGGACCTTCTCGATGACTCGACTCGTCCTGGGTAACAGCTACACGCTAACCGTTCGAGCGATCACCTCGGCCGGTGCCGGACTGGCTGTATCCGGCAAGATCACCCTGGTCGCCGACCCGCCGACCAGCTTCAAAGTGACCCAGACCGCAGCCGCCACAGCCACGATGACCTGGCAGCCACCGGTCGTTCCAGCGGGGCACATCATCACCGGCTACCGCGTGTCTCGCGACGGTGTGGACAGTACGGGTCAAGGTGCCTACAGCAGCACGGTCGCGGCCACGGTCCGTTCGTTCGCCATGACGAGGCTGGTCGTCGGCAAGACCTACACGTTGAATGTTCAGGCGATCACGGCTGCGGGGACTGGGTCGGCAGCATCCGGGAAGCTCACGATCAAGTAGCGCGAGGCGGGTCCGCGCAGACTTCAGCGATACGAATCTCTTACTGAACTGCTCGCCGATGTCGTTACCGGGTGCAGAACGGCATGGCAGTGAGAACGGCTCAGATGTGTCTGGGCCGCCGTCAGCAAAGCCGATCGCGAGAGAAGTCCTCCCACGTCATTAGATCCGATACCGACACGCTCGGTCTGGCGGGGACGAACGCTAGTTCGAGGCGCCGCCAAGCTGACAAACCGCAAAAACGGGTAGACTCAGGCGAAGTATGTAGCGTACGAAACAGGGCCAGCGGAGTATCGGTCGCTTTACACCGTGGATGTCGTCGGTTCGATCCCGGCAGGGCCCACATGAACTCCAGTCCTGCCGACCAGCGGCGCCTGCTCGATCTCGCGGACCTCGACATCTCACTGCGACACGCCGACCACGCTCGCAGGAACCCGCCGCAGGCCGCCCGCATCCAGGAGCTCACCGCGCGCCGCCAGGAGCTTTCGCACGAGCTGTCCGCTCGGCTGGGCGCCCGAGACGATCTCCGCACAGAGCTCAGCCGCATCGAGTCCGATGTCGCGATGGTCGACGCCCGCAGCACGCGTGATGCCGGACGCCTCGCGACCAGCAGCAACCCGAAGGAAGCCCAGGGGCTCGAGAGCGAGATCGCGTCACTGGCGCGTCGTAAGAGCGACCTGGAGGATGCCGAGCTCGAAGTCATGGAGCGTCTGGAACAGGCCGATGCCGCCGTGGCCGGCCAGGAGGCCGCGATCGCCGACACCAACGCCGAGGGGGCGACGCTCAGCGCAGAGGCGAAGCGTGTCGTCGCCGAGGCGAACGCCCGGTTCGAGGAGCGCACGCGCGACCGCGCGGCGATCACGGGGACCATCCCGGACGATCTCGTGGCGTTCTATGAGCGACTCGCGGCACGAGGGGTGGGCGCGGGGCTCCTGACCCGGGGGACGTGCGGAGGATGCAACATGGTGCTCTCGGGAACCGACGTGCAGCGCATCCGCCAGACGCCCGCCGACACGGTCGTCACGTGCCCCGAGTGCGGATGCATCCTCGTGCGGACCGAGGAGTCCGGTCTGTGACCGCAGGCGACGATGACGACGTCGAACGTTTCGTCGGACGGTCCTGAGCCCCCGCGCTGGGTCGTCCTGAGCCGCGCAGGCGATGCGGTCGTCGCCGAGCTGCGCGATGGGCGGGGGATGCCGGAGTCCGAGGTCGTCCTCGGACCCGACGACGTCTCGGAGTGGGTGTCGGACGCCGAGACGAGGTGGGGTCCGCGATGGGTGTGGAATGACACCACCGTCTGGTACCCGCCGCTCCTCGCCGCCGGGGTCCGTGTCGCCCGGTGCGATGATCTGCGGCTCTGCCACGCGATCCTCAAGGATTCGACCGCCGTCACCGACGCCCCGGAGTTGCGGGCTGCGTCGGCGTGGGAGCGCGCGTCCATCAGTCAGGGTGGGGCCGTGGGCGCGCCCGCACTGTTCGATCTGGACGTGCGCTCGTCGCATGACGACCTGCCGTCCACACCCTCCGCCGTGGCTGCCGAGTTCGCACGCCAGCGCGCGGCCGTGCAGGGCTCGACCGATCCCGGCCGTCTGCGGCTGCTGCTCGCGGCGGAGTCCGCGGGCGCACTCATCGCAGAGGAGCTCCGCGCTGCAGGACTTCCGTGGGATGTCGAGACCCACGACGAGCTCCTGAGGGCCGCCCTCGGTCCCCGACCGGCCGCGGGCTCGCCTCCGGCGCGGATGGAGGAGCTCGCCGGGCGGGTGCGCGACGCCCTCGGCGACCCCCGTGCGAGCCTCGATTCACACCCGAAGCTGCTGCGAGCGCTCCATCGGGCTGGCGTGCCGGCGCAGTCGACGAGCCGGTGGGAGCTCGCAGAGTTCGAGCATCCTGTCATCGAACCGCTCCTGGAGTACAAGAGGATGGCGCGACTGTACTCCGCGAACGGGTGGGCGTGGTTGGACGAGTGGGTGCACCACGGGCGGTTTCGCCCCGTCTACGTCCCGGCCGGCGTCGTGACGGGTCGGTGGGCCTCCTCGGGCGGGGGCGCGCTGCAGCTGCCGCGTCAGTTGCGCGCCGCGGTGCGTGCCGACGAGGGGTGGCGACTCGTGATCGCCGATGTCGCGCAGCTCGAGCCGAGGGTGCTCGCCGCCATGTCGGGCGATCTCGCCCTCGCCGACGCGGCACGCGGCCGGGATCTGTACGCGGGTGTGGTCGAGCGTGGCGCGGTCACCACGCGCGCCGAGGCCAAGGTCGCCCTGCTGGGGGCGATGTACGGGGCGACGAGCGGCGAGAGCGGCCGGTTGCTGCCGCGCCTCAGACGATCCTTCCCGCGAGCGATGGCGATGGTCGACGAGGCGGCGCGCGTCGGGGACGGTGGGGGAGTCGTCTCGACCTGGCTCGGTAGGTCTGCGGCTGCACCCTCGGCCGAATGGCGCGACGTGCAGGCCCGGGCGGGCGCTCCCGACGCGTCCGAGCTGGAGGAGTCGCGCGCTCGACGCTCCGCCCGCGATCGGGGCCGCTTCACCCGCAACTTCATCGTTCAGGGCACGGCGGCCGAATGGGCCCTGGCGTGGCTGGCGGATCTGCGCGCGCGCCTGGCCGCGATGCCGATCGTGGCCGAGACGGATGCCGCGCCCCTGTCGGGGCCCGCGTTCGAGCGCCGGCCGCATCTTGCGTTCTTCCTGCATGACGAAGTGATCGTGCACACGCCCGCGGCGCTCGCCGATCAGGTGGCCGTCGCCGCACGCGAGGCCGCAGCATCCGCGGCCCGCCTGCTCTTCGGGGACTTTCCTCTGGACTTCCCGCTCGAACTCCGGATCGCCGAGGCCGCGGACAAGGCCTAGCGGCGTCGGGTTCCCGCACGGATCACGACGAGAACCCCGACCTCCGGAGAGGACGGGGTTCTGTCGTCGCGAGGAAGAGCGCGGAGACGGGCCGCGAGACCCGTCACCCGGCCGTCAGCGGCGGACGAGGCGGCGCGTGACCAGCAGGCCACCGCCCAGCAGCGCGATGACGCCGCCGGCGATGCCGATCGGCAGGACCGAGTCGCTCATACCCGTGGCGGGCAACGTGCCCGTGCCGCCTGCCGCAGCGGCGGTCGCCGCCGTCGGCCCGGCAACGCAGTCAGGAGTCGCGAGCGGATACGAGAGCGCCACGCCTGCCGACGGGTTCACGTTGATGGTGGCGGTGATCTCTCCCCGCGTCCACGCGAATTCGTCCTGGTCCTGTACCCACGATCCGTTGACGAGCGACCAGCCGGGCCAATCGGTCGGGTTGCCCGCAGCGTCGACGGTGGCACCGGGCCACAGCACCGAACCCGTCAGCTTGTTGTCGACCAGCTCGCCGAGCGCGATGGGTCCGGTCGTCTGCGAGCCGTTGCTCAGCGTCAGTGTGGCGCTGCGGCTCGTGGAGACGCCGGCCGGATCGGTCAGGACGACGGAATAGTTGATCCACGGAACGTCGTTGCGGCACTCGGAGACGGCTCCCGAGCCCGTGAGGCTCGGTGTCGTCGGAGCGTCCGGCGGATAGGCGGAGTCGTCGGCGAACGCAGCGGTCGGTGCTGCGAATGCGATGAGCGCGGCGATGCCGAGCGCGACAGTAATTTTGCGCATGATAATTGCCCCCCAGAGGCAGTTGCTGTGCCATCCCCAGTCAGGCATCAGTCTTCAAAGCATAGCTCACCATCGTCGATGTCGTCGGAGTAATTCTGCGAGCGTGTCGCCGAGCGCTAACGGGAGAGGTGGGCGCGGGGCGGCTCCGCGTAGAATCAGAGTGCGAATGGGTCGGCTGGACGGTCGCGTGGCGCGCAAGCGCACCGAGGAACGTCCGGGCTCCGCAGGGCAGGGCGGTGGATAACACCCACCCGGAGTGATCCGCGAGACAGTGCCACAGAGAGCAGACCGCCGCGGTTTCGGCCGCGGTAAGGGTGAAAGGGTGGTGTAAGAGACCACCGGGGTCGCGGTGACGCGGCCCGCACGGCAAACCTCGCCCGGAGCAAGGCCAGACAGAGGATGTTGACGCGGCTCGCCGAGTCCTCGGGTAGGCCGCTAGAGCGGCGTGGCAACACGTCGCCGAGAGAGATGACCGTCCACGGGGCTCACGCCCCCGGACAGAACCCGGCGTACAGGCCGGCCCATTCGCCCTCTCAGCCCGGAAGGTGTCCGGGCTCGGCTTCGAGGGGAGTCGAGGCCTTGGCCTCCTCCGGTGCGTCCGACGCCAGCGCGAGGGCCGCGGCACCGATGATCCCCGCGTTGTTGCGGTGGACGGCGGGGACGATGGGCGTCCTCAGCTTCAGCAGCGGCAGGAACTCATCCGCGTGCTTGGACACGCCTCCGCCGACGATGAGGAGGTCGGGGCTGAACAGGAACTCGATGTAGCTGTAGTACCACTGCAGCCGTTCGGCCCAGTCCGTCCACGACAGCTCTTCGCGCTCCATCGCCGAATACGCGGCGAACGCCTCGGCGTCCTTGCCGTGCTTCGCGCGCTGCACGTGGCCGAGCTCGGAGTTCGGGATGAGGACGCCGTTGTAGAGCAACGCCGACCCGATCCCCGTTCCCAGCGTGGTGAGGATGGTCAGGCCCGGGACGCCCTTCGCCGCGCCGTAGCGCAGTTCGGCGACGCCGGCGACATCGGCGTCGTTCGCGAAGTGGATCTCGCGACCGAGTCCCTTCTCGAAGAACTTCTCCGCCTCGAAGTCGATCCACTTCTTCGAGACGTTCGCGGCCGACAGGGTTCGGCCGCCCTTCACGATGGCGGGGAAGGCCACCCCCAGGGGGACGTCTGCGTCGGTCACGGCGAGGGTGGACAGCACCTGCTCGACGGCCTTCAGGACGTCCGGCGGCTCCGCTCCGGACGGCGTCGCGACCTTCACCCGGTCGCTCAGCAGGGTTCCTGCTTCCAGATCGACCAGCGCTCCCTTGATGCCGGTGCCGCCGATGTCGATTCCCACTGCTGTCTTCGTTGCCATGCGCTCAGCCTAGCCAGCGTCGGGCCCCCGATCAGTAGGATCGAGCGAGAGGGGCCGAGACGCCGGCCGCAAGCAAGGTGAGGGCTATGACGAACGACAGCGAGAAGTTCTGGTACAACCTCGACACCGGCGCCGTGGAGCGCGGTTTCGAGTCGCCCGCGGTCGACCGCGCCGGTCCTTTCGATACCGCGGAAGAAGCGGCCAACGCGCCGGAGCTGCTGCGCGCGCGCTCGCGTGCGTGGGCCGATGAAGAGGCTCGGGAGGAAGGGTGGGGCGGGGCATCTGCTTCTCCCACCGAAAGCGACACCGACGACAAGTAGTCTGGCCTCCGGCTTCAGGCAGTACCTAAGGGGATTCGATGGACAAGCAGCGGGATTTCGTTCTGCGCACGATCGAGGAGCGCGGCGTCAAGTTCGTCCGGCTGTGGTTCACCGATGTGATCGGCACGCTCAAGTCGGTGGCGATCGCACCGGCCGAGGTGGAGGGCGCCTTCGCCGAGGGTCTGGGTTTCGACGGCTCCGCGATCGAGGGGCTGACGCGGTCGTACGAGTCGGATCTGCTGGCCCATCCCGATCCGACGACGTTCCAGATCCTGCCGTGGCGCGGTGAGATCGACCCGACCGCCCGCATGTTCTGCGACATCACGACACCCGACGGGCAGCCCGCGGTCGCCGATCCCCGTCACGTCCTCAAGCGCACGCTCGCGAAGGCCGCTGACGCCGGGTTCACCTTCTACACGCACCCGGAGATCGAGTTCTACCTGCTGAAGTCCTCCACCTACGGTGCTGAGGGCCCGGAGCCCGTGGATTCGGCCGGCTACTTCGACAACGTGCCCGGGGGGACTGCGCACGACTTCCGTCGTCGCTCCGTGCGGATGCTGGAAGACCTCGGCATCTCGGTCGAATTCAGCCACCACGAGGGCGGGCCCGGCCAGAACGAGATCGACCTCCGGTACGCGGACGCTCTCGCGACCGCCGACAACATCATGACCTTCCGCACCGTGATCAAAGAGGTGGCGATCGAGCAGGGCGTCTACGCGACATTCATGCCCAAGCCGCTCAGCGGCAAGCCCGGCAGCGGGATGCACACCCACATGTCGCTGTTCGAGGGCGACGTCAATGCGTTCTACGAAGAGGGCGGTCAGTACCAGCTCTCTCGGGTGGGTCGGCAGTTCATCGCGGGGCTGCTGCGTCACGCGAGCGAGATCGCCGCGGTGACCAATCAGTTCGTGAACTCCTACAAGCGCCTGTGGGGCGGGGATGAGGCTCCGAGCTTCATCTGCTGGGGACACAACAACCGCTCGGCGCTCGTGCGCGTGCCGATGTACAAGCCGAACAAGGGGCAGTCTTCCCGCGTCGAGTACCGTGGTCTGGATTCCGCCGCCAACCCGTACCTCTCGTACGCGCTGATGCTGGCCGCAGGGCTCAAGGGCATCGAAGAGGGCTACGAACTGCCTCCTGAGGCCGAGGACAATGTCTGGTCATTGACCGACTCCGAACGCCGCGCCCTCGGCTATGCGCCGCTTCCGGCCAGCCTTGATCACGCTCTCGAATCCATGGAGGAGTCCGAGCTGGTCGCGGAGACCCTCGGCGAGCAGGTGTTCAACTACGTCCTGCTCAACAAGCGTCGGGAGTGGCAGGAGTACCGTTCGCAGGTGACGCCCTTCGAGCTCAAGAGCAACCTGGAGATGCTCTAGCCCGAGGCTGCGCGATGACTTCGTCCAGCGAGCGGTCCACGATCCTCACCGACCTCGCGCGTCGGGGGTTCAGCGATCTCGCGGCGGCCGATGCACTCTTCCACGAGCTGGAAGAACTCGTGGGCCTGCCGCTCGTCGAGCTGACCCGCGGGTCCGCTCGTGCGGCGGACGCCGATGCCGCGCTGGGGGGCATCGTCCGCGTCGCCCGGCGGGCAGCGGGACCGGTGCGGGACGTACTGGTGCACGAACGCGGCCGTGACGCCGTGTGGGCACTGCTGGGCGCCTCCGACGGCTTCAGCGACTTCTATCTGCGGCATCCCGACGAGATCGTCCACCTCGTGGACGCGGGCTCGCGACTTCCCTCTCAAGGGGAACTCCTCAGCGAGATGCTCGCCGCGGTGGACGTCGTCGATGGGTTCGCGTCGGCCGGTACCGATGCCGAGTGGGTCGCGCTACGGGTCCGCTACCGGCGCCTGATCGCCGCGATCGCGGTGTACGACCTTCTCTCCGACGACCCGGTGCAGGCCGTCAAGGACGTGGCGGAGAAACTGGCGGATGCCGCGGGCGCGGCCCTGGAGGCGTCTCTCGCGGTTGCTCGCACACGCGTGTCGGGTGGCGACGCGGGCCGGGGGCTCTTCCCACGCGAGCAGGTGGCGGGCACGCAGCTCGCGATCATCGGCATGGGCAAAGCGGGCGCGCGCGAGCTGAACTACGTCAGCGACGTGGACGTGATCTTCGTGGGCGGTGCGTCCGAGCGCGACACCGAGGCCTGGGGTGAGAGCCGGGTCATCGACATCGCCACCCGCCTCGCTGTGCAGACGATGCGAGGAATATCCGGTACCGAGATCGAGCCGCCGCTGTGGGAGGTCGATCCGAACCTGCGCCCCGAGGGCAAGCAGGGCGCGCTCGTGCGCACGCTGAGCTCGCACCTCGCCTATTACGAGCGCTGGGCCAAGAGCTGGGAGTTCCAGGCTCTCCTGAAGGCGCGTCCACTCGCGGGCGACGTCGAACTGGGGCAGGCGTACGTCGACGCGGTCCAGCCGAAGGTGTGGACGAGCTCGGGGAGGGAGAACTTCGTCGAGAGCGTGCAGCGCATGCGCGAGCGCGTCACCGACAACATCCCACGAGACCAGATCGCCCTGCAGATCAAGCTCGGTCCGGGCGGCATCCGTGACATCGAGTTCACCGTGCAGCTGCTGCAGCTGGTCCACGGCCTGAGCGATGCGAGCATCCGTCAGCGCAGCACGCTCGACGCGATCGACGCCCTGGTGAGCGAGGGGTACATCGGACGGCCCGAAGCGGCGAAGTTCGAGCGTGACTACCGGATGCTGCGCCTGATGGAGCATCGTCTGCAGCTGCGGGGACTGCGCCGCACCCACCTCATGCCGAACACGCCGGACGGGCTGCGGGTGCTCGCCCGCGCGACCGGACTCGCGCCGAGCGGTGCAGCGCTCACTCAGGTGTGGGAAGGCATCAAGCGCGAGGTACGGGAGATCCACGTCCGCCTGTTCTACCGACCGCTGCTCTCCGCCGTCGCCGCCCTGCCGGAAGCGCAGCGGTCCCTGTCCACCGCGCAGGCGCACGACCGTCTCGCTGCGATCGGGTTCCGAGATCCCGTGGGCGCGCTGCGTCATATGGCGGCTCTGACCACCGGGTTGTCACGGAAAGCGACCATTCAGCGTCACCTCATGCCTGTGATGATCCAGTGGTTCGCGGACGGGGCCGACCCCGACTACGGGCTGCTGGCGTTCCGGCGCATCAGTGAGCGTCTCGGCGAGACCCCGTGGTTTCTGCGGATGCTGCGCGATTCTTCCGCGGCGGCCGAGAGTCTTACGACCGTCCTATCGGGTTCGCGGTACATCGGCGAGTTGATGGAGTGGATTCCCGAGGCATCCGCGTGGCTCGACGATGAGGAGCAGCTGCGGCCGCGCAGGGGTGTCCTGCTGCAGCAGGAGGCACGCGCCATCCAGGCGCGTCACGAGAGCGTGGAAGACGCCGTGCGGGCGGTGCGGGCCATCCGTCGGCGTGAGATCCTCCGCACGGCCATGGGCGGACTGCTCGACGTGCAGAGCATCGAAGACGTCGCGGCATCTCTCACCACGATCACGGAGACGACGATCCAGGCGACGCTGCGCGCCATCCGCCGCGAGCGCGTGCCCGACGACGCGGGCGATTTCGACTTCGCCGTCATCGCTATGGGCCGATTCGGCGGCGCGGAGCTGGGATTCGGGTCGGACGCCGACATCCTTTACGTGTACCGCGCGCCGGACATGGAACCCGAGCGCGGCCACAGACTCGCGCTCGAGATCGTGGCCGAGCTTCGGCGCCGCTCGGAGGATTTCCGGCTGCCGCTGGATCTGGACGCCGATCTGCGGCCGGAAGGACGGAGCGGACCACTCGCCCGGTCCATCGACGCGTACGCCGAGTACTACCGGCGGTGGAGTATGTCGTGGGAGGCGCAGGCTTTGCTGCGGGCCCGGGGCGTCGCGGGCAGCGTGAATCTGATCAGGGACTTCACGGCGCTGGCCAACTCGGTGCGTTACCCGACCACGGTCGATCTCCAGGGGCTTCGCGACATCAAGAGGATCAAGGCGCGCGTCGAGAACGAGCGACTCCCGCAGGGCGTCGACAGAGCGCGGCACCTGAAGCTCGGGCCGGGAACGCTGAGCGACGTCGAGTGGCTCGTGCAGTTGATGCAGCTCGAGCACGCCGGACGTGTGCCGGGCCTGCGCACGACGTCGACCCTGCGCGCTCTGGAGGCCGCTGAGGCGGACGGGCTCATCTCATCACTCGCAGCGCAGCGACTGGGGGAGGCGTGGCACCTCGCGAGCAGACTGCGCTCGGCCAACACCCTCTGGACGGGCAAGACGAGCGACGTCCTCCCGACCGATCGCTGGCAGCTCGACGGCATCGCCCGGATCCTCGGCTATCCGCCAGGGTCGGCGACAGCCCTCGAGGAGCGCTACTTCGCCACGACACGGCGGGCGCGCCGCATCTTCGAGAAGCTGTTCTACGGCTGACGGGTCTCAGACGCGAGGAAGGCCCCGGGGAAACACCCCGGGGCCTTCCTCGCAGAGGGCGTCAGACGCCGTAGTAGAGCTCGAACTCGAACGGGTGCGGACGGGCCGCGATCGGCTTGATCTCGTTCTCGATCTTGTACTCGATCCACGTCTCGATCAGCTCGGGCGTGAACACGCCGCCGGCCAAAAGGAACTCGTGGTCGGCCGCGAGCGCATCGAGCGAGTCGAGGAGGGAGTTGGGAACCTGCGGGATGTTCTTGGCCTCCTCGGGGGGAAGCTCGTACAGGTCCTTGTCGACGGGCTCATGCGGCTCGATGCGGTTCTTGATCCCGTCGAGGCCCGCCATCAGCTGAGCAGCGAACGCGAGATACGGGTTGCCCGAAGCATCCGGTGCACGGAACTCGATGCGCTTGGCCTTCGGGTTCGTTCCCGTGATCGGGATGCGGATGGCCGCCGAGCGGTTTCCGGCCGAGTAGACCAGGTTGACCGGAGCCTCGTAGCCCTTGACGAGACGCTTGTACGAGTTGATCGTCGGGTTCGTGAATGCGAGCACGGCGGGTGCATGGGCGAGCAGGCCGCCGATGTACCAGCGAGCGGTGTCGGACAGGCCGCCGTAGCCCTTCTCGTCGTAGAAGAGCGGCTTGCCGTCGGACCAGAGCGACTGGTGCACGTGCATGCCCGAGCCGTTGTCGCCGAACAGCGGCTTCGGCATGAAGGTCGCGGACTTGCCCCACTGCTCCGACACGTTCTTGACGATGTACTTGAACTTGAGGATGTCGTCGGCCGCGTGCACCATCGTGTCGAAGCGGTAGTTGATCTCCTGCTGACCACCGGTGCCGACCTCGTGGTGCGAGCGCTCGAGGATGAAGCCCGCCTCGATGAGCTTGAGGGTGATGTCGTCGCGCAGATCGGCCGTCTTGTCGACCGGGCTGACGGGGAAGTACCCGCCCTTGTACGGGGTCTTGTTGCCGAGGTTGCCGCCCTCTTCGACGCGGCCGCTGTTCCAAGCGCCCTCTTCGGAGTCCACGTGGTAGAAGCTCGAGTTCTGCTTCACCTCGAACCGCACGTCGTCGAAGATGTAGAACTCCGCCTCCGGTGCGAAGAACGCCGTGTCGGCGATTCCGGTCGACGCGAGGTACTTCTCGGCCTTCTTCGCGACCTGGCGCGGGTCCTTGTGGTAGATCTCGCCGTTACGCGGGTTGTAGATGTCGAAGATCATGATGAGGGTCTTTGCTTCGCGGAACTGGTCGACGTACGCGGTCGACACGTCCGGGATGAGCTGCATGTCGGACTCGTGGATGTTCGCGAAGCCGCGGATCGACGAGCCGTCGAACAGCTGTCCGACGGTGAAGAACTCTTCGTCGACAGTCGAAGCGGGGATGTTGAAGTGCTGCTGAACACCAGGAAGATCCGTGAAACGGATGTCGAGGAACTTTACGTCCTCGTCCTTGATGAACTTGAGCACCTCTGATGAATCTTTGAACATGAAGGCTCCAGAGGTAGGGCACCGGAATCGGGATTCGGCCGCGCCCACCACGTGGGCGTTCTGGCAACCTACCGGGAAGGCGTTGCCCCGCAGTATCTCCCATGTTTCCGGCGTGTTACGCGGGCGGGGTTAGGCTCATGAGGTGAGCGATCCTGCGTCTGATTCGAGCTACCCGGGTGAGCGACTGGGACTGCCGCGCGAGGGCTCGCGGAGCATGGCCAAGCTCGGACGGAGAGTCGGCGCCCTGGCGATCGACTGGGTGTGCGCACTCGTCATCGCTACGGCGTTCTTCGGCTACAACCAGTTTGCGCTGCCCTCGGAGGCCGGCCTGAGCCAGTTCGCCCCGATCATCGTCTTCATCGTCGTCCAGGTCCTGTTCGTCCCCACGATCGGGGGCAGCCCCGGTCACCGCGTGACCGGCATGCGCGTCGTCACGACCAGCGGTCAGTGGGTCGGCCTCTGGCGGCCCATCGTGCGCAGCATCCTGCTCGTGCTCGTGATCCCGGCGGCCATCTGGGACGCCGACCACCGCGGGCTGCATGACAAGGCGGCGGGTACCGTCCTCATCCGCTCTTGATCGGGGACGGCTCGCGTGACGGAGTCAGCGCGGCCGCGGTGCGCGGGCCTTCGTCGGGTCGATGCCCTTCGGGATGGGGAGGGACGCGAGCGACTGCGACACCGAATCGATCCGCTTGATCACCGCGGCCATCGTCGCGCGATCGACCTTCTTCGGCAGCGACTTGATCGTGGGCGCGAGCTTGCCGATGGGCACATCATCGGCGCCGTGTCCGAGATAGATCACCGTGATCGGGACGCCGTTCGCGACGCGCTGGACCTTGGATCGTTCCTCGTTCACCAGTCGCGTGAGCCGCCCGCGGGCACCCTCGCCGACGATGACGACGCCGCCGCGCCCGATCGTGCGGTAGACGGCCTCCTGCGTCTTCGGGTTGATGCCCACCGGCGTCTCGCTGGCCTGCCAGTTCCGTCCGAGCGACGAGCTCAGCACGTGACCGGCAGCGCCGGGCATCCCATCGATCTTCTTGTACATCGCGGTGGTCGACAGTCGCGTCATGGTCATCAGTGAGCCGAGCAGACCCAGCATCAGGCCCGTCAGACCCCACAGGATGATGCTCCACACGGCGACCGGCGGGAGCAGGAAGCCGACGAGCACGCCGATGCCGATGCCGAGGAGCAGGACGCCGACGAGCACCCACGGCAGCCACGGATAGGCGCTCCGCGTGAAGGTGAACAGGGAGCGGAGCTGTGAGAAGAAACCTGGGCGCTTTTCGGGCGTGGTGGTGCGGGCTGCCATGAGTCCAGCGTACCTTTTCGGTCTCGCGATCTGGGTTGGTTCCTCCACAGCCGTTGCTGGAGTGCGACGATGCACAGAAGCAGAGGGGCGCAAGCCACCTGAGCGCGCCGCGACCCACACTCGACGCATGCTCCCCGAGACCGCAGACGCCGACACCGACGGCTTGCTGCGCGGCTATCGGACCATCAGGGACGTAGATCGCCCCGACACCCCCTGGCCGGGAATGCTGACCCGGATGCCGGGAGGGCAGATGTGCGTGCTGGTGGACGCGGATGTCCTCGGCCCTCTGTGGCGAGGGTGGGACGCTCGTGCCCACGGGCATCTGCTGGCCCCGATCGATGTGCTCCGACGGGCAGATGGTCACGACGTCGCGCTGCCCGTCTGCACCGAGACCGTCGAGACATTCCTGCGACGGAGGACGGCGATCGGCGCGCCGCTCAGCGACGGCGAGGCCGTGACGTTGGCGGTGAGCCTCATGCGCGGTGCCTCGGAATGGGTGGAGCGCACGCCGCGCGACCCCCTGGCCGGCGAATGGTGGCTGATCGACGGCGGCCGGCCGATGTTCGCGGCGGGAGCGGGCCGGACCGGCACGGACACGGTGGGCGATCGCGACCGGGCGTCCGCTGACAGTTCGACGATGCGGCTCTGCACGCTCATCACCGACGAAGCGTCGTCCTCGCTTCGGCCGGTTTTCGCCGCCGCCGCCGAGTTGCTCGCCGAGCCGCGTCGCCTGCTGCGGTCGATCGAGCAGTGGGAGACCAGGGCGTTCGCTGCGGCCGCACCGTTGCCCCTCGCCACGGCGATCCTGGCTCCGGTGCTCTCGCGCCCGATCAGTCCGTCGAGTCCCACGGCAGACGACGACGACATGGCAGCGGTGAAGGAGGGCGGTGTTCTGGCGCTGATCGCGCGTCATGTCGACGCGGATCTCGCAGACACCGCCTCCCGGATGACGATGCGCATCTGGCGTCGTCTGCGGTCGAAGAGTGCGGGGCCGATTCGTAGGCCGTGGGTCATGGCCGCGGTGAGCGCCGCCGTCGTCATCTGTGTCGGCGTGATGTGGCCGGCGGGAGACACGGCGCCGGCATCCGCGGGAGCAGCATCACAGAGCGCATCCACGGCGACCCCGACCCCGACGGCCGGACCCCTTGCTGCCGGCGAGGAACAACCCACCACAGCGGACTCGGCGCCGCCCCCGCCGGATGTCGGCGCCGAGCAATGGGTGAGCACTGCCGGTGAACTTCTGACGGTGAGAGCGGGCTGCGGGGATGATCCCGCCTGCCTGTCCGAGGTCATGGAAGACCCGTGGGAGGTGCACCCGAAGGGCGCAGCCGATCTCCCCGCGGCATCACACGTCGTCACCCTGCTCGACGAGTTCGGCGGAGCGGCCGTCCTCAGAGTCGATGCCCGCGACAGCTCGGTCGCATCCCAGCTCGTGATCGTCGTCCGCCTGGATGACCGATTCCTGCTTCGCGACATCCATGATGTCGCGAAGCAGGAAGGGTGACTCAGATGCCCAGCTGAGCCTCGAACTGTGCGGCCTCGAGCCGGGTCTTGACGGCGCCGAGGAAGCGGGCGGCGTCCGATCCGTCGATGATCCGGTGATCGTACGACAGCGCGAGGTAGACGTAGGAGCGGACGGAGATCGCATCCTTGCCGTCCACCGACACCACACCGGGACGCTTGACGACGATGCCGGTACCGAGGATCGCGGACTGGGGGAGGAAGACCACCGGAGTGTCGAACAGGGCTCCGCGCGATCCTGTGTTCGTCAGCGTGAACGTGCCACCGCCCAGCTCGTCGGGCTTGAGCTTGTTGTCACGCGTGCGGGCCGCCAGGTCGGCGATCTCGTGCGCGATCTGCGCGAGGTTCTTGGTCGCCGCGTCGCGGAGCACGGGCGTCAGGAGGCCCCGCTCGGTGTCCACGGCGATCGAGAGGTTCTCCGTGGGCGGGTAGACGATGTTCGTGCCATCCACGGTCGCGTTGACGACGGGGAAGGCCTGCAGGGACTCGGCCGCCGCCAGGGCGAAGAACGGCAGGAACGAGAGCTTGTCGCCGGTCTTGCTCAGGAATTCGTTCTTCACCTTGTCGCGGAACGTCGCAAGCTTGGTGACGTCGACCTCGACCACGGTCGTGAGCTGGGCGGTGGCCTGCATCGAGGCCACCGCACGCTCGGCGAGGACCTTGCGCAGACGAGACATCGGCTGGGTGGTGCCCCGCAACGGGGAGACCTCGACGGCGGCAGGCGCGGCGGGCGCCGCCGCCGCCGCGGTCTCGGGAGCCGGCGCGGATGCCGCCTCAGCCGCCTTGAGCACGTCCTCCTTGCGGATACGACCGCCGACGCCCGTTCCGGTGACGGTCGCGAGGTCGATGCCCTGCTGCTGGGCGAGACGTCGAACCAGGGGCGTCACGTACGTGATGGTGTCGTCGTCGGAGACGGATGCTGCCGGAGCAGGCTCCGCAGGGGCCTTCTGAGCCGGTGCGGCTGCGGCAGGCGCCGCGGGGGCGGGTGCGGGTGCTTCCGCGGCAGGTGCGGCCGGAGCCGGCTTGTCGGCTTCGACGGGCTTCTCGGTCGACGGCGCCTCGGGCGCGGTCTCGGCCGGCGCCGCTGGGGCGGGTGCGGCCGGTGCCTCCTGCGCGGGGGCGGCGGCCGCGGGAGCGGCGCCGTCTCCGATGCGCGCAAGAGCGGCGCCCACCTCGACGGTCTCGTCCTCCTTCACGAGGATGGCCTGGAGCGTGCCGGCGACGGGTGACGGAATCTCGGTGTCGACCTTGTCAGTGGAGATCTCGAGGAGCGGCTCGTCGACGTCGACGTGGTCGCCGACCTCCTTCAGCCAGCGCGTGACCGTACCCTCCGTGACGCTCTCGCCGAGCTCGGGCAGCACGACATCTGTTCCCTCGCCCTGCGGCGCAGAGGCGGGTGCGGGCTCAGCGGCTGCCGGTGCCGGGGCCTCTACCGGAGCGGCTTCAGGCTCGGGAGCGGCGGGTGCCTCTTCCTCGGTGGCGGCGGGAGCGGCGTTGCCGGCCTCGGACCCGTCACCGATCTTCGCCAGGACGGCGCCGACCTCGACGGTCTCGTCCTCCTGGACGAGGATCTCTTCGAGCACGCCGCTCACGGGCGAAGGGATCTCCGTGTCGACTTTGTCGGTCGAGATCTCGAGGAGGCCTTCGTCTTCTTGGATCGTGTCGCCGACCTGCTTGAGCCAGCGGGTCACCGTTCCCTCGGTGACGCTCTCTCCGAGCGCGGGGAGGACCACAGAAGTGCTCATGACGATGTCTCCTTCAAGATTTCGATGTCGTTTCTAGCTTAGTGATGCGGCGTGCCCTCGCGTCGCGCGGCACGTCAGAGCGCGTGAAGCGGCTTGCCGGCCAATGCCAGGAAGGCTTCGCCCAGGGCTTCGCTCTGCGTCGGGTGTGCGTGCAGGAACGGGGCGATGTCCTCGGGGTGCGCCTCCCAGACGACGGAGAGCTGACCTTCCGTGATGAGCTCGCCGACGCGGTCTCCGACGAGGTGCACGCCGAGCACCGGACCCTGCTTCGCCCGGACCACCTTGACGATGCCGGTCGTGCCGATGATCTCGCTCTTGCCGTTGCCCGCCAGGTTGTATTCGTATGCGACGACTGCGTCTACGCCGAGCGCGGCGACAGCCTGGGCCTCGGTCTGCCCGACGGAGGCCACCTCGGGGCTGCTGTAGGTGATCTTGGGGACGTGCAGGTCGGGCACGACGACCGGGCGGAGTCCGGCGATCTCCTCCGCGACGAAGATTCCCTGCTGGAATCCACGATGCGCCAGCTGCAGGCCCGGCACGATGTCACCGACCGCCCAGACATGCTCCACGTTCGTGCGCAGGCGGTCGTCAGTGACGACGAACCCCCGTTCGAGTGCGACACCCGCCTCCTCGTAGCCGAGGCCGGCGGTCGAAGGGCCGCGGCCGACCGCGACGAGCAGGTAGTCGGCTTCGAAGGTCTTGCCGTCCTCGAGCGTGACGGCGACGGCGTCGGACGTCTGCGTCACTCCGGCGAATCGCACACCCAGCGAGAAGCCGATACCGCGTTTGCGGAACGCGCGCTCGAGCGCTTTGCTCGAGGTGACATCCTCATTCGGAACGAGGTGCTCGAGCGCCTCGATGACGGTGACGTCGGCGCCGAAGGAGCGCCAGACGCTCGCGAACTCCACCCCGATGACGCCCCCGCCGAGGATCACGACACGCTGGGGGACCTCGTCGAGCTGCAGCGCCTGCTCGCTCGTCAGGATCCGTCCGCCGATCTCCAGGCCGGGCAGCGATCGACTGTACGACCCGGTGGCGAGGACGACGTCACCGCCGACGTACCGGTCCTCGCCGACGCGGACCGCGGGACCGGACACGAGTGTGCCCTCCCCACGCACAACCGTGATGCCGCGCGTGGCGATGAGTCCCTCGAGGCCCTTGAACTTCTTGGCGACGATGCCCTCACGATATTTCCGCACGCCCGCGACATCGATCCCGTCGAAGGTCGCACGCACGCCGAACGACGCGGAGTCCCTGGCGGCATCCGCAACCTCCGCCGCGTGGAGCAGAGCTTTCGTCGGGATGCATCCGCGATGCAGACACGTTCCGCCGAGCTTGTCCTTCTCGACGAGCGCGACGGTCTTGCCCAGCTCGGCGGCGCGGATCGCAGCGGCATAGCCGCCGCTGCCGCCGCCGAGGACGACCAGGTCGAAGCTGCGATCCGTCACTTGGCGGCCTCGGAGGCGAGGAGGTGGATCAGCGATCGCACGGTCGCACCGGTCGTCCCCTTGTCGGTGAACCCGAACCCGCTGCCCTTGTTCATGCCGCTGCCGGCGATGTCCAGATGCACCCACGGAATGCGGGGCGCATCCTTCTCGTCGCCCACACGACCCACGAAGTGCTGCAGGAAGAGGCCGGCGAACAGCGACCCTCCGGCGGTGTCGCCGATCTTCGCGTTCTGCAGGTCGGCGATGGGGGAGTCGAGCTCGTCGACCATGTGCGCGGGGAGGGGGAGCTGCCAGGCCAGTTCGCCCACGCTCGTCGCGGCGTCGAGGTACTCCCGCACCGCACCGTCGTCGCCCATCACACCGGTGTGGCGATTGCCGAGCGCCACCGTGATCGCGCCCGTCAACGTGGCGACATCCACGATGAGGTCGGGCCGCGTCCGACTGGCGGCGACCAGGCCGTCGGCGAGCACGAGGCGTCCCTCGGCGTCCGTGTTCAGCACCTCCACGGTCGTGCCGTCCAGCACCCGCAGAACATCGCCCGGGCGGATCGCCCTCCCCGAAGGCATGTTGTCGGCGATGCAGAGGAATCCCGTCACCCGCACGGGCAGTCCGAGTTGCGCGGCCGCGCGCACCACGGCGAGTGCCGTCGCGGCTCCGCACATGTCGTACTTCATCCCGACCATGCCGGCGGGCGGCTTGAGGGAGAGGCCGCCGGTGTCGAACGTGATCCCCTTGCCGACGACAGCGATGTGCCGGGTGGCGGACGGGGGTGAATAGTCCAGCTTCACGAGCCGCGGCGGGCGATCCGATCCCTGCCCGACACCGAGGATGCCGCCGTATCCCTCGGCGGCGAGTCGATCCTCATCCAGCACCTCGACGGTGATGGGAAGATCCGCCACGGACTCCGTCGCGCGGCGGGCCAGATCTTCGGGCCCGAGCCACTCCGCGGGGATGCCCACGAGGTCTTTCACGAGGGCGACGGCGGATGCCGCCGCGGTGATCGCGGCCACGGCGTCGTCACCCACCTCCTCGTCCGTGTGCACGACGACATGTGCGGCACGCGGCGCGGGGGCCTCTCTCTTGTACGCGTCGAATCGGTACCCGCCCAGCGTCGCGCCCTCGGCCGCGTGGCGCCACAGAGCGGGGTCGGCGAGGGGCGCGGCGATCGCGACGGTCGTGTAGCCGGTGAGAAGGCGGATGCCGGTTCCCACGGCGTCGCGGACGGCTGCGGCGTCGGGCGCGTGACCGGTGCCGACGACCGCCAGCGGCTTCGCGGTCGACTCCGGCGCGTAGACGCGGACGAAGGAGGACGGGGCGCCCGTGAAACCGATCGCGAGGAGGGCGTCTCTCACGCCCGGCCACCCCTCCAGAGCGGGGGCGTCCTCGCGATCGAGCGGCGGCAGCGCCAGCAGTATCGCGTCGGCCTCCGATTTCAAAATGGGCGCGGATGTGCAGCTCAGGTCCGGAAACGACATGGGCTCCATCCTAGGTTCGCTCGTCGTGTTCGCTGTGAGCGGGAGTGCGACGCGTCTGGGCGCAGATCACCCCTCGTAGAGTGGAGGCATGCCTTGGCCCGCGTCTTTGTTCGTGCGCGCGACCGCTGCGCCCTCCGTGCCGGCGGGTCTACCGCTCGTGATCGCCCTCACCGGATTCACCGACGCCGGAAGCGCCGTATCCGGTCTGGTCGACTATGTGCGCGACGACCTCGACCCCACACCCCTGGCCGTCTTCTCGAATGATGTCCTGCTGGACTACCGGGCGCGGCGCCCCACCGTCGCCTTCGAACAGGACCATCTGACGGACTACCGGCCGCAGCGCCTGGAACTGTCTCTGGCCCACGACGCGGAAGGCAGTCCCTTCCTGGTTCTAGCCGGCTATGAGCCCGACTTCGTCTGGGATGCGTTCTCCGAGGCCGTGCTCGCACTGGCCGATTCCTTCGCCGTGTCGTCGGTCACCTGGGTGCACGCGATCCCGATGCCGGTTCCCCACACGCGGCCCATCGGCACCACGGTGAGCGGCACTCGATCGGAACTCACCGCCGCCCACTCGGTGTGGCAGCCCCACACGCAGGTGCCCGCGACCGTCGGCCACCTCCTCGAGTACCGCTTCGCTGAGGTCGGCGCGCGCATCGCGGGATTCGTCCTGCTCGTGCCGCATTATCTGGCCGACACCGAGTATCCGGCGGCGACCCTCGCCGGCCTGGATGCCCTCACCGCCGCGACCGGTCTGGTGTTCGCGGGGGAGGAGCTGCGCGAAGAGAACCGCGAGTACCTCGAGAAGGTGACGGAACAGGTCAGCGGCAACGACGAGCTCTCCCGCATGCTGCAGGGCCTCGAAGAGCGCTACGACTCCTACATGGCCGGCTCCACGCTCGCGACGCCGATCATCCACACGGGCGATCTGCCCAGCGCGGACGAGCTGGCAGCGGAGCTCGAGAGATTCCTCGCCAATCGGCCGAGCGGCGACGACGACCGCTGAGCCCGTCGAGCCCTGCCTCACCCCGCCGGGGGGAATGCGGGCGGGCTCTCGCAGGTTGTATCCGAGGTCTCCCCATCGCAGCGCGCTGTCCGTGCGGATAGCGCGCGTAAGGTGTGAGATACTGTACAACCTGACCCGTTGTCAACCAGTCCCGCAGGATCACTCCCGCAGGACGAGGACTTGACAAGGGTCTTACTAGTGTCCGAAACACGACCGATGGACGTCCGCACACGTCCGCCGGTGAAAGGCGAACCGTGACCGCAGGCACGAACACTCCCACCCGTTCCCGTACGGCGAAGACCGTCGACGCCGTCGATGAGGCCGTGGACGCCCCGAGCGCACCGGCGAAGGCGACGACGGCGAAGAAGCCCGCCGCGAAGGCCCCCGCAGCGAAAGCCGCTGCGCCCAAGACGGCTGCCGCCAAGGCGCCCGCGAAGAAGACGACGGCTGCCCCCAAGAAGAGCACCGCGAAAAAGGGTGACGACGACGAGGCGCCGGCCGACGAAGAGCTCGTCGACGTCGAGATCGACGAAGACGCCGTCGACGACGCCGACGACACCGAGGAGGCGCCTGTCGCCAAGGCCGGCCGCGCGAAGAAGCCTGCCGAGGCGGAGCCCGCCGAAGCCGAGACGGTGGAGGAGGAGGACGACGAGGACGAGAAGAAGCCCGCGTTCTCCGAGCCCCTGCCCACAGGTGCGATCGTCATCTCATCGAGCGACGAAGACGATGTCCCGGTGTACTCGACGCAGATCACCGGTGCGACGGCAGACCCCGTCAAGGACTACCTCAAGCAGATCGGCAAAGTTCCGCTGCTGAATGCGGCCGAAGAAGTCGAGCTCGCCATGCGCATCGAGGCGGGACTCTTCGCCGAGGAGAAGCTCTCGCACATGACGGCGGCGGAGAAGTCCAAGCAGGTGGGACTCGACCTGCAGTGGGTGGCTCGTGACGGTCAGCGCGCGAAGTCGCACCTCCTGGGCGCGAACCTCCGCCTCGTCGTATCCCTCGCGAAGCGCTACACCGGTCGTGGAATGCAGTTCCTGGATCTCATCCAGGAGGGCAACCTCGGTCTGATCCGTGCGGTGGAGAAGTTCGACTACACGAAGGGCTTCAAGTTCTCCACGTATGCGACGTGGTGGATCCGTCAGGCGATCACCCGTGCCATGGCCGACCAGGCCCGCACGATCCGCATCCCCGTCCACATGGTCGAGGTCATCAACAAGCTGGCCCGCGTGCAGCGTCAGATGCTGCAGGACCTGGGTCGCGAACCCACGCCTGAGGAGCTCAGCCGCGAACTGGACATGACCCCTGAGAAGGTCATCGAGGTTCAGAAGTACGGCCGTGAGCCGATCTCCCTGCACACGCCTCTCGGTGAGGACGGCGACAGCGAGTTCGGCGACCTCATCGAAGACACCGAGGCCGTGGTGCCCGCCGACGCGGTGGGGTTCACGATGCTCCAGCGTCAGCTGGAGTCGCTGCTGGATTCCTTGAGCGAGCGTGAGGCGGGCGTCATCCGCATGCGCTTCGGTCTCGGCGACGGTCAGCCCAAGACCCTCGATCAGATCGGCGACACCTTCGGCGTGACCCGCGAGCGTATCCGTCAGATCGAGTCGAAGACGATGGCGAAGCTGCGGCATCCGTCCCGTTCGCAGTCGCTGCGCGACTATCTCGAGTGATGCTGTACGAATCGAACGCCGGCAAGGCGCTCACCGTCACGGTCGACGGCACCACGTACGCGCGCATACCCGTGCGCACCCGTGTCGTCATGCCGGGTGATGACCTCGACGCCTTCATCGAGGACTACGCGCGCGGTGTCGTGCAGCCGGGGGACACCCTGTTCGTGACCGAGAAGATCGTCGCGATCACGCAGGGACGGTCGTATCCCATCGCTTCGATCCAGCCGCGCAAGCTGGCGTTCTTCCTCTCGAAGTTCGTCGTGCGCACGCCCTACGGCATCGGCCTGGGCATGCCCGAGACGATGGAGATGGCATTGCGCGAGTGCGGTACGCCTCGGATCCTCTTCGCAGCCGGCGTGTCGGCCGTGACGAAGGTGTTCGGCCGTAAGGGCGACTTCTATCGCGTGGCCGGCGATAAGGCGCGGGCGATCGACGGGCCCACGAAGGGCACGATCCCGCCGTACAACGAGGCGGTCGTGCTGGGGCCGGAGAAGCCCCGTGAGGTGGCTACGCGGCTCAAGGCGCTGCTCGGCGGGTCCGCCGAAGTGGCTGTGGTCGACATCAACGACCTCGGCGGGAACATCCTCGGGTCGACACTCGACAAAGCCGCGGAGCGACGCCTCGTCACGATCTTGAAAGACAACCCGTTGGGTCAGGGCCACGAATCCACTCCGCTCGGAGTGATCCGTCCCGCCTGAGCGGATGACCCGACACAAGCCCCGTTCCTCGGAACGGGGCTTCGTCGTCCGCCGGGGGCGGGCCGTTCAGAATCCGATCGCCTCGCGGTATCTGCCCTTGTGGCCCGTACGGATGCCGGTGACGCTGGGCTTGTTCTCATACACACCAGCGCCCCAGTTGCCCTCCACGAGCACAGGGCCCTCGGGGGTGACGACGATGTCCCAGCCCACGTAGCGCACCTGCGGGACCACGCGTGCGACACGATCGACGAAGGCGATCACCTCGTCGATCATCGGAAGCTGGAAGTCGGCGATCGGGAAGTCCGAATCCGGATGCCGCACATGCACGTGCCCGTGCGAGTCGTAGCCGGCGCCGACGGCGTGGCCACGCTCATCGAGCATCGTGTAGAAGCCGCCGTAGGTCATCTGATCACTGACGGCACCGCGTCCGAATTTCTGCGCCATGGCGAGGATGTGGGTCTGCTCGCCGTCGAAGAACGCCGTCACCCGAGTGGTGTTCACCGTGCCGGGGCATACCGCCGCAAGATCGTCGTGCTGGCGGATCACCTCTTCGATGAGCAGCTCGCCGCGGTCACGCAGACCACGATGGAACGCGTCCCAATCCTCGATGTCCGCCGCGTGGTAGCGGTGGACACCGGTGCCGGCCTGACCGACAGGCTCCTTCGTGACGATGGTGCCGAGCCGCTCGGCGAAGGATCGCACGTCGTCGGCGTTCCCGTCATCGACGACCATCCACTCACGCTTCAGGTGGTCGCTGAAGACCCGATCGAACTCGACCTTGTCCTGGAAGATATGGCGGAACGCCGGGTCGTCGTACTTCTGCGAGAGCTGGTTCGAAACCGGGTGCGTCATGAACGTCGACCGCTCGTCCCGGTTCAGGATCGCGAAGTCGTAGTCGATGTAGTCCTGGAAGCCGACGTTGCGGAATCCGGCCTGCCACAGCATGTCGGCGACGACAGCCGGCTTCCATTTGCCGTGCTGAGCGGAGGCCTCGCCGGCGCGTTCGACCACGGAGCCGACGTCGATCCGGCGGGCTCGACCGACGAGGTATCGAAGGCGGGGCGTGAGGCCGAGGCCGGTGCGGGGCATGCGTTCTCCAGGGTCGTGACGGGGACCCGGTTAGTCTAGACGGCGTGACATCCGAGACCGCCGAGCACCCGCCGTCGGCTGGCGCGACCGCTCGTCGCACGGCGCCGACGGCGACGATCTCGGCATCCGCGCTGCAGGCGAACGTCGCGCTGCTCAGTCGGACCGGTGCCATCACGGCTCTCGTCGGCGCACTCACGCACGATGCCTGGGGGCACGGCGCCGCTGTCGTCGATGAGGCTGCGCAGGGTGCCGCCGGCGGATCGCTCGTGGCCGACGGCCCACTGCGCAAGACCTCGCCGTGGCAGGCCGCGGCGGCGTCGCTGTTCGGTCTTCCCGGCTCGGAAGGCCGGCCGGTGCTGCGCCTGACCGGGGCCGTGCTGAGCGTCAAGCGCCTCTTCGCCGGAGAGGGCGTCTCGTACGGCTACACGCACCATGCGCCGACGGACACCCACGTGGCCCTCGTGACGGGTGGCTACGCCCAGGGCGTCGTGCGGACGCTCGGCAATCACGTCGACATCGCCATCGGTGGCGTCCTGCACCGCATCGTCGGTCGGGTGGCGATGGATGTCTGCGTCGTCGATGTCGGCGACGCCCTCGTGCGGCGCGGTGACGAGGCCGTCTTCTTCGGAGACCCCGCAGCCGGTGAGCCCTCGCTTGCCGCCTGGGCGACGGTCACCGGGCTCACCCCGCGCGAGATCGTGACGGTGGTGGGTCAGCGCGCGTACCGGATCGTCGGGACATGAACGTCACCGAACTGGTCGTCGACCTCGAGGCGCTCCGAGCGAACATCGCCACGGTGCAGCGGGCGGTCGCTCCCGCCGAGCTGATGCTCGTCGTCAAGGATGACGCGTACGGGCACGGCCTCGACCGTGTCGTCCCGACGGCCCACGCGGCGGGGGTGCGGTGGTTCGGGGCCTTCGACGCACGAACCGGCGCTGCCGTGCGCGAAGCCGTGGGCATGCGCGCGAGGGTGTTCGTCTGGCTCGCCGGCAACCGCGACGACGTGGAGCTCGCTCTCGCCGAAGACCTCGACGTCGGCGTGGGCGATCGCGACCTGCTCGAGGACGTGGCGGCGATCGCCCGCCTGCGACGGGCGGTCGCCCGCGTGCACCTCAAGATCGATTCAGGGCTTCACCGCAACGGCGTGCGCCCCGAGGAGTGGCCGGCGTTCGTCGAACGCGCCGCCGAACTCCAGACCAGCGGCGTCGTGCATGTCGCCGGCCTGTGGAGCCATCTGGCCGAGGCATCCGATGAAGAGGATGACCACGCGCGAGCCGTGTTCGACCGAGCGTGCTCCCAGGCGATCGAGGCCGGACTGTCGCCGGAGTGGCGGCATCTCGCCGCGAGCGCGGCGTCGTTCGCCCGCCCCGGATTCCGCCAGGACATGGTGCGGGTGGGAGCGTTCTGCTACGGCATCCGGCCGGGCGGCGGTCCCGACGAGACAGCACTCGGCCTGCGGCCGATCGGGTCACTCCGCACGCGTGTCGTATCCGTCTCCGAGCACGGGGTGCACCTCGCGGTGGGGGCGCTCGACGGTCTGCCGTCGGCGCTGGCGGGTCGCTTCTCGGTCACCACTCCTGCCGGACAGCGCGTGGTTCGGCGGATCGACGCCGACCAGACCATCGTCGACCCCTGGCCGGACTCCGCGCCCGGGCAGATCGTCGAGGTCTACGGCGGCCTCGGCGGTACGACGTCGACGGCGACCGATCTGGCCGAGTCGATCGGAACGATCGGCGAGGAGATCGCGGTGCGCATCTCCCCGTCCGTTCCCCGTCGGTACGTCGGCACGCTCCCTGTGTGAGCACGGCCTGTGTGAGCACGGCGTGACCCGGTCGGCGAAGCCGGCGAACGAAGAACCGGGTCCGGGAGCGCGACGCTCCCGGACCCGGTTCTCTGACGCTGAAAGTCAGGCGGTCTCAGACAGACGCGACGTCTCGTCGTGCCACGTGGTCGCCATGCCGCGGAGCTTCTCTTCGTACTTGCGTCCGTGGTGAGCGCAGAACAGCAATTCGCTGCCGTTGACCTCTGCGGCGATGTACGCCTGTGCTCCACAGGAATCGCAGCGGTCGATCGCGCTCAGGCGGTATTCGAGAACGGCGGTGGGCTCGGATGTGCGGGAAATAGTGTTCATTTTCGGTGGCCTCCTCGACGTGTCGCGTGCTGTTGCAGGTGCATGACATACAACCACGGCATTGTTTCGATAATGCCGCGATCCAATGACATTTCGCTGTGCGCGTACGTGGGAATGCCCCGCTGAGTGTCTGCCGAACCGGTGTCGGGACCGCGCTTAAGCTTGAGGACTGTGACCTCCGAGTATTCCGCCCATCACCTGCAGGTGCTCGAGGGCCTCGAGGCCGTTCGCAAACGCCCCGGCATGTATATCGGCTCGACCGATTCCCGAGGGCTCATGCACTGCCTGTGGGAGATCATCGACAACTCCGTCGATGAGGCGCTCGGAGGCTTCGGCAGTCGCATCGAGATCGTCCTGCACGCGGACGGCAGCGTCGAGGTCCGGGACCGCGCTCGCGGCATCCCCGTGGACATCGAACCCCGCACGGGACTCACGGGCGTGGAAGTCGTCTTCACGAAGCTTCACGCCGGCGGCAAGTTCGGTGGAGGGTCCTACGCGGCCTCCGGCGGACTGCACGGTGTCGGGGCATCCGTGGTGAATGCCCTGTCGGAACGTCTCGACGTCGAGGTCGATCGCGGCGGCAAGACTTGGGCGATGTCGTTCCACCGCGGCGAGCCGGGGAACTTCGCCGGTGAGAGCCCGGATGCCGTCTTCACACCCTTCGAGAAGAGCTCCGAGCTGCGGGTGGCCGGCCGGGCACCGCGTGGCGTCACGGGCACCCGCATCCGCTACTGGGCAGACCGGCAGATCTTCACGAAGGACGCGACCTTCCACCTCGACGAGCTGGAGCAGCGGGCACGTCAGACGGCGTTCCTGGTCCCCGGGCTCGAGCTGGTCATCCGAGACGAACGTCGCGTGCCGAGCGGCGAGGCGCCGGTCGAGACGAGCTATCGCTATGACGGCGGCATCTCAGAGTTCGCGGACTTCCTCGCGCCGGACGCGGGGGTGACCGACACCTGGCGGCTGACAGGCACCGGTACGTTCGCCGAGACCGTGCCCGTGCTGCAGGCCACCGGGGCGATGATCCCGACGGAGGTGGACCGCGAGTGCGTCGTCGATGTGGCGCTCCGCTGGGGCACCGGATACGACACCGTGATGCGGTCCTTCGTGAACATCATCGCCACGCCGAAGGGCGGTACCCATCAGCAGGGATTCGAAGCCGGCCTGATGAAGGTGCTGCGGGGGCAGGTCGAGCAGAACGCGCGTCGGCTGAAGGTCGGTACCGACAAGATCGAGAAGGACGACATCCTCGCGGGCATGACCGTCGTGCTGACGGTGCGTCTCCCGGAGCCGCAGTTCGAGGGTCAGACCAAAGAAGTGCTGGGCACACCGGCCGTTCGCCAGATCGTCTCGAACGTCGTCTCGAAGGAACTGACCGCGCTGTTCGCCTCGCCGAAGCGGGACGACAAGGCTCAGACCGCTCTGCTGCTCGACAAGGTCGTCTCGGAGATGAAGGCGCGCATCTCGGCGCGTGCCCACAAAGAGACGCAGCGGCGCAAGAACGCGCTGGAGTCCTCGTCGCTGCCCGCAAAGCTCGTCGACTGCCGGTCGAACGACGTGGGCGACTCCGAATTGTTCATCGTCGAAGGCGACTCCGCGCTCGGAACAGCGAAGCTCGCCCGCAACAGCGAGTATCAGGCGCTGCTTCCCATCCGAGGCAAGATCCTGAACGTCCAGAAGGCGTCGGTGAGCGACATGCTCGGCAATGCCGAGTGCGCGTCCATCATCCAGGTGATCGGCTCCGGCTCGGGGCGCACCTTCGACCTCGACACCGCCCGCTACGGCAAGATCATCCTGATGAGCGACGCCGACGTCGACGGTGCCCATATCCGGACGCTCCTGCTGACGCTGTTCTTCCGATACATGCGACCGCTGATCGAGGACGGTCGTGTCTTCGCGGCGGTTCCGCCCCTGCACCGCGTGATCGTCGTGAACGCCGGCTCCAAGGCGAACGAGACGATCTACACCTACTCCGAGCAGGAGTTGCACGCGCTACTGGCGAAGCTCACCAAAGCGGGTAAGCGCTGGCAGGAGCCGATCCAGCGCTACAAGGGACTGGGCGAGATGGACGCCGAACAGCTCGCGACGACGACGATGGACCGGGCCGGCAGGATGCTGCGCCGCGTGCGCGTCTCGGACGCGGAGTCGGCGGCGACCGTGTTCGAGTTGCTCATGGGCAACGACGTCGCCCCCCGCAAGGAGTTCATCGTGGAGTCGTCGGCCGGGCTCTCGCGCGAGCGCATCGACGCCTGACGCGCTGCGTCGGCGGATCAGCCGACCGCGGAGCCGATCGCTCCGACCACACCGTCGAGCGGCTGACCCGAGGCGTCGCGCTTCGCGCCCGCGTCCGGCAGCGCACGGACCGACCCGTCCGCACCGACGGCACGCGCGGGGGAGGGTCCCACCCAGGCCAGGGTGATGGTGTCCTCGCCTCGCAGGAAGCGCTGCGCTCGAACACCGCCGGTGGCGCGTCCCTTCGGCGGGAACTCGTCCCACGCCGAGACCTTGCCTGTGCCGGGGTCGGCGCCGGTCAATGCCTGCGTGGTCCCGGCGATGGTGATCACGACCGGGTCGGCGGCATCTTTCGCGACGGCCCCGAAGAACACGACGCTCTCGCCCGGGCTCACGCGGACGCCCGCCATTCCACCCGCGGCACGGCCCTGCGGGCGCACGGCGTCGGCGTCGAACCGGAGGAGCTGCGCATCCGTGGTGATGAAGACGAGCTCGACGTCGTCCGGGGCGGCGGCCGCGCCCACGACCCGATCGCCCGGTTTGAGAGAAATGATCTCGACGTCGTGCTTGGCTGCGAGCTCCGAAGCCGAGACGCGTTTCACGACGCCCTGCGCCGTTCCGAGGGCGATGGGTGGGTCGTCCGTCAGGGGCACGAGAGCCACGAGATGCTCGTCCTTGCCCAGACCGAGATACTGCTCGGCGCGGGTTCCCGCACTGAGCTGCACGGAGTTACCGGGCACCGAGGGCAGGTCGACCGGCGTGAAACGCACGAGCCGCCCGGTGCTGGTCACCGCCCCGATGTCTCCGCGGGTGGTCGTATCGACCGATGAACGCACGGCGTCGTGCTTGGAGCGTCGCGCGGGCGGCACGATTCCGCCGTGGGGCACGTCAGCCGTCATCTCGGCGCGGACCATCCGACCGGTGGCCGAGAGGAACACCCGGCAGGGGGCATCCGCGATCTGCAGGTCGGCCGGCGCCGCGGACCGCGACGATCGAGCGGTCACCGGACCGCCGTTGAGCAGGAGCGTCCGCCGCGGTGTGCCGTAGGTCTCCGCCGCCGCTTCCAGCTCCTTCGCCACCAGCGCGCGGAGCAGCGTGTCGCTGGCGAGCAGCGTCTCGAGTTCGGCGATCTCTGCCTTCAACGCGTCGCGCTCGGCCTCGAGCTCGATCCGGGAGAACCGGGTCAGGCGGCGCAGGCGCAGCTCGAGGATGTACTCGGCCTGCCGTTCCGACAGGTCGAACACGTCCATCAGCCGGGTGCGGGCCTGCTCGCTGTCATCGGACCCGCGGATGACCTGGATGACCTCGTCGATATCGAGGATCGCGATGAGCAGACCTTCGACGAGGTGCAATCGCTCCCGTCTGCGGGCGAGGCGGTAGCGGCTGCGTCGGGTGATGACCTGGAGACGGTGTTCGAGGTAGACGCGCAGCAGCTCGCGGAGGCCGAGGGTCTGCGGCTGGCCGTTCACCAGGGCGACGTTGTTGATGCTGAAGGAATCTTCGAGCGGAGTCAGGCGATACAGCTGCTCGAGGACCGCGGTCGGCTCGAAACCCGTCTTGATGCCGATCACGAGACGCAGTCCGTGGTGACGGTCGGTGAGGTCCGTGACATCGGCGATACCGGTGAGCTTCTTCGCTCCCACGGCGTCCTTGATCTTCTCGATGATCCGCTCCGGGCCGACGAGATACGGCAGCTCTGTCACGACGATACCCATCCGCCGTGGTCCGATCGATTCGATCGACACCTTCGCCCTCGTCCGGAAGCTGCCGCGCCCGCTGGTGTAGGCGTCCTTGATGCCGTCGAGCCCGACGATGATGCCGCCGGACGGAAGATCGGGTCCGGGCACGAACTCCATCAGCTCCTCGACCGTCGCCGAAGGATGGTGCAGCAGGTGGACCGCTGCGCTCACGACCTCGACGAGGTTGTGCGGCGCCATGTTCGTGGCCATGCCGACCGCGATCCCCGTGGCGCCGTTGACGAGCAGATTGGGGAAGGCGGCGGGAAGCACTTCGGGCTGCTGGAACTGCCCGTCGTAGTTCGGGATGAAGTCGACGACGTCCTCGTCGAGGTCCTGTGTGAGCGCGAGCGCCGCCGGTGCGAGGCGCGCCTCGGTGTAGCGCGAGGCGGCGGGGCCGTCGTCCAGCGACCCGAAGTTGCCGTGACCGTCCACCAGTGCGACACGCAGTGAGAACGGTTGTGCGAGGCGCACCAGCGCGTCGTAGATGGCCGTGTCGCCGTGCGGGTGGAGCTTGCCCATCACCTCGCCGACGACGCGCGCGCTCTTGACGTGTCCTCGGTCGGGCCGCAGGCCCATCTCGGACATCTGGTAGAGGATGCGGCGCTGGACGGGCTTCAGCCCATCGCGCGCGTCGGGCAGCGCCCGCGAATAGATGACCGAGTACGCGTACTCGAGGAACGAGCCCTGCATCTCGGCCGAGACGTCGACGTCCTCGATGCGTTCGGGGGCGCGCTCGGATGCGGGCGGCGGCGGGGGAGATGCGGGCATACTGCTTCCGGCGGTGGGGGACTCGGACGCGCCCTGTCCGAGCGCCGACGGATCGCTCCCACCCCATGTGGGAGACTGACCCTGATGACCCCCAGCCTACCCGCGGAGCCTCCCCGCGCCCGGAGCCTCACCGAGGTGCTCCCGCAGCTGCTGGCGTCCTTGAGCGCCTCCTCCGAGTGGTTCGCGCCCGCCGACAGCGCCGTCGTGTTCGTCGTCGACGGGCTGGGTGCGCGCAACCTCGCAGGCCGCGCCGGGCACGCGCGTTTCCTCGCGCCGCTGTCGACCAAGAAGGACGTCGCCCGCACCGTCTTCCCCTCCACGACAGCCGCGGCTCTGACGAGCCTCCTGACCGGCGAGTGGCCGGGGGAGCACGGCATCGTCGGCTACCGCGCGCGGGTGCCCGGCACGGACGACGTGCCCAACCAGCTGAAGGGGTGGGAGACCGACGGCCTGTCGCCCACGACCTGGCAGCGCTGCACCCCGATCATGGAACGCGAGGCCGCGCGGGGTCGGCCATGTTTCGTCGTGTCGAGAGCCGAGTACCTCGGATCGGGCTTCACCGAGGCGACGCTGCGAGGAGCCACGTTCCGCGTGGCAGACGACCTGATCGAGCGCGTCGAGCTGGCGGCCGACGCGGCGGCGCAGCATCCCGGCGCGCTGGTGTATCTGTACGCGCCGGAGCTGGACAGCGCGGGTCACCGCTACGGCTGGGAGTCGGACGAGTGGGGCACCACGCTCGAACTCGTCGACCGCGCGGCCCTCGCACTGCAGGCGTCACTGCCCCGCGGCGTGGGTGCGGTGCTCACGGCCGATCACGGCATGGTCGATGTGCCGCGACACCGCCAGGTGCTGCTGTCGGAGGGAGACGCGCTGCTCGAGGGCGTGCGGCTGATCGGTGGAGAACCGCGGATGCTCCACCTCTATGCGGAGGCGGGAGAGGCGTCCCGCGTCCAGGACCGGTGGACCGCGGCCGAGTCCGGTCGTTCGTGGGTGTTCTCCCGCGACGAGGCGATCGCGCGGGGCTTGTTCGGGCGGCACGTCGCAGAGCCGGTGCTCGGTCGGATCGGAGATGTGATGGTCGCCGCGCGCGCTCAGGTGGCCTACTACGACGATCGACTGCTCGACAAGGGCCCGCAGAGGATGGTCGGTCAGCACGGCTCGCTGACCGATGAGGAGCGCTCCGTGCCGATGCTGCGGCTGGGCGCCTACGCCTGAGTCGGCGTCGCGCTGCGCCGCTCAGTTCTCGTCGGTGCGAGCGCCGAACACGATCTCGTCCCACGACGGCATCGACGATCGACCCTTGCGTCGAGCACCGGAGTCGTTCGCGGCGATGGCGGCTTCCACTTCGGCTTTCGCCTTGTCTCGTTCCGCAGCAGCGGGCTTTTCGTCGTAGCCGGGCTCGAGGGCGTCGAACAGCGCCATCGGCTTCGGTTGGGAGCGGGCAGGCGGCGGGACGTCCAGACCGGGCAACGGCTCCCGCTGGCCGCGACGTCGACGGAGAGCCTCGAGCAGGTCGGCCGTCTCCGCGGAAGCGACCGGCGCGTCGGGCGCACGCTTGATGGCGGCATGCTGCACGGCGGGGGCGGCGGGAGCGGGCACCTCCGGTGCGGTGAGGTCGGCTTCCGGATCTGGCAGTCGACGGGGTCCGAAGGCGCCGCTGTGGAAGCGGGTGTCGTCCTTCGCGGGCGTGACCTCCAGTGCCCTCAACCGCGGGATGAGACCGTCAGGCAATGACCCCTGACGCGACAACTGGACAGCGTCCGCGTTCAGCGGCGACAGGATCGTGCGTCTCGGGTCGAACCCCCAGCGAGCGTCGTGGTCGACGCCGCCTGCGGAGAACTCCAGCTTGACGATCCATCCCGACGTCTCTTTCCAACTGGTCCATCGTTCGCCCGTGCCGCCGGCTTCGGCGAGTTTCGCGCGCACGGCGGCGCCGAACGTCGGCAGAGCGTCGGGCTCGAGCTCAGCTCCCAGCAGGACCGGGACGGCGAGGGCCTGGCCGACGACGTGCTCGCGCTCCGCAAGGACCGGGCCTTCGAAGCGGACGACGTCTTCGACGCGGGTGTCGAGAAGGGCCGCCACTTCCTCAGTGGACAGGCCGGCGCGGACATGGGCCTGGATCTCGCGTGGACTCGCGCGCTTCGTCGGCGCATCGGTCTCGCGTTCACGGCGTGCCCGGCGGATCTCGCCGCGCAGCACGTCGTCGATGGCGAGCGAGAATCGCTCGCCCGATTCGGTCGCCAGGACGAATCTGTCGTCCTCGGTTCCGATGACTTTGAGCTGTTCCATGCGAACGCCTCTCCGATCCGGCGGTGTGTCGACCATGCTGTCACAGCGCGTCCCCGGGCCCGGGAATATCGCGGGCGCGCCGCGAGTTTCACGGGGCGACCGACACCACCGCCTCCGGAACTCCGCCGGATCGAGATGATCGCATTTGCGAAAAGCTGTTCGGTCGTGCAAACTGTGCCCGCCCGGAAGGGTGAAGCACCGATATCTGGGAAAGAAGAGACGCTTACGCATGGCCACGGATTACGACGCCCCCCGCAAAACTGAGGACGACAGCGAGTCGATCGAGGCCCTCAAGGAGCGGGTTCCCGACAAACTCTCAGGGTCGGTCGACGTCGAAGACGCCGACAACCCCTCGGGTTTCGAACTGCCCGGCGCCGACCTGTCGGATCTCGAGCTCGACGTCGTCGTGCTCCCCGCTCAGGAAGACGAATTCACCTGTTCGAACTGCTTCCTCGTGAAGCATCGTTCACAGCTCGACCACGACAGTGCAGGCGGGCCCATCTGCAAGGAATGCGCCTGACAGAAGAGCCGATCAGGCTCTGGACGCGGCGGCCTCCGTGGAACGGACGGCCGCCGCCAGTCTGTCGGGGGTCCTCGAGGAGATGACCCACGACGGACACGGGTCGTCGGGATCGGTCACTTCGATGACGGCGATCCCGTCGATCCCGCCGCGGATGACGTGCCACGATCTCGGGTGCAGACCGACACCGCGGGCTGCGCGTGCCTCATCGCCGCGGAACACTTCGGTGCCGCCGAGGTGGCGGACCTCGATGTGCGCCCGCCCGGCGTACAGCCATCCGTCACGGATCTCGACGACCGGGGAGCCGGCGATCATCAACGCGATGATGGCCGCCCCCACGACGGCGCCCACCGCGAGCGCGAGGGTGGGGTTGACCTGCACGAACACGAGCGCCGCCATCGGCGCGCTCAGCGCCGCAGCGACCATCGCCCAGAGCGACGGCCCCAATCGTTCCCGGTAGACGGGAGCTGACTTCACTCGGATACTCCGCACTGTCTTCTGCATTACCCTCGTTGCGTGGCTGAAACCGTGGACGTCCTCATTATCGCGCCTGAGGTCCCGGCCTACGCGCATCCGGGCGATGCCGGCGCCGATCTCGTCGCCCGCGAGGCTGTCCGCCTCGAGCCGGGGGAGCGCGCCCTCGTGGCCACCGGAGTGCGTATCGCCCTCCCCGCGGACCACGCGGCCTTCGTGGTGCCGCGCAGCGGACTGGCCGCCAAGTACGGCATTACGATCGTCAATTCCCCCGGCACCATCGACGCGGGGTACCGGGGCGAGATCAAGGTCGCGCTCCTGAACACCGATCGCGTGAACGCCTACGAGATCGCGCCGGGAGACCGTATCGCCCAGCTGATCGTGATGCCGGTCGCACAGGCACGATTCATCCCGGTCGACGAGCTCCCGGACAGCACGCGAGGCGCCGGCGGCTTCGGCTCCACCGGATATCAGACCCAGCAAGGAAGTCAGTCATGACCGATTCGACCCCCACAAACAGCGCCGATGTGACGGCTGATGCCGGCACGACCCGCGCGGCCACCTTGGATCGCGCCACCGACGGACCGTTCGACGAGTCCGAAGCGAACCCGGTGCGTCCGTACATCGACCTCGGCGGCATCAAGATCCTTCCGCGCGAAGGCCTCAACCTGCGCCTCGAAGTCGAAGAGCAGACGAAGCGCATCGTGGCCGTCGGCCTGGACTACGCAGACTCCACCCTGCAGGTCCAGCCCTTCGCCGCACCGCGGACGACGGGGTTGTGGGCTGAGACCCGCGACCAGATCCGGGAGCAGATCCGATCGCAGGGCGGCCGTGTCGAGGAACGCGAGGGCCCGCTGGGGTCGGAGCTGCTCGCCGAAGTGCCGGTGGCGGCGGCCGACGGCACGGCGGGCAAAAGACTGGCGCGGTTCGTCGGCGTCGACGGACCCCGGTGGTTCCTACGGGGCGTCATCGGCGGTGCCGGGACGAGCGACGTCGACGCCGCAGCGAAGATCGAAGACCTCTTCCGGTCGATCGTGGTCGTACGCGGAGGCACGCCCATGCCCCCCCGTGACCTCATCCCGCTGCGCATGCCCGCAACGCCGGGTACCGCGTGACCGGCGCAGCGCCCACCGACGGTCCGGCCGAATCACGGCGATCGAGTCGGGTGCCGGTGGATGGTGCGAGCGGCACTGACGATGCGGCGGCGGAGGACCAACCCACGGCGTCGGCACTTCTCGGCGCGGCCCTGGGGAACGCCGCCCGTCGGGCAGGCATGGATCCGGCCACGGCCAAAGGCAAGAGCACCGGCCATGTCGTGTGGAGCGCGATGGGCGGCTGGCGGGGGGTCATCGAGTCGGTGGTGCCCGGCCTGGTCTTCATCGTCGTGTACACGCTGACCATCGATCCGGCGACGCAGGACGGCAACCTCTGGCTCTCGCTGGGTCTGTCGGTCGGTGTGGCCGCCCTGTTCACCGTGGCTCGCCTGATCGCACGCCAGCCGGTCAATGCCGCGCTGGGAGGCCTCATCGCTGCGGGTGTCGCCGCCGCGTTCGCGGCGTTCACCGGCGAAGCCAGCAACAACTTCATCCCCGGGTTCATCACGAACACCGTGTACGGCGCGGCCTTCCTGGTGTCGGCGGTGACCGGCTGGTCGCTGATCGGTCTGGCGGCGGGCTTCCTCATGGGGGAGGGGGTCGCCTGGCGGCGCGACAAGCGCAAGCGCCGGGTGTTCTTCTGGCTCGCGATCGCGTGGGCGGCGCTCTTCGCGGCGCGCCTGATCGTGCAGCTTCCGCTGTATTTCGCCGACGACGTCGCGGCGCTCGGGACGCTCAAGCTGGTCATGGGGCTGCCGTTGTTCGCACCGCTGATAGCGGTCACCTGGCTCGCCGTGCGGGCGCTCTACCCCGCCACCGCCAAGTGATACATTTATCTTGATATCAAGATAAATATCCCTTCTGCGACTTAGGCAGGCCTCACTAGCTCTGGCGTCGCACGCGGGGAAAGATGGGCGTACCGGCCCTTGCGGCCAGGCCCGCCGGCGACGAAGGAGACACGCGTGTCCACGGTTGACAGCTTCGGTGCCAAGAGCACCCTGACGGTCGGCAGCACCGACTACGAGATCTTCCGCATCGACACCGTTCCCGGTCACGAGAAGCTCCCGTTCAGCCTCAAGGTGCTGCTCGAGAACCTGTTGCGCACCGAAGACGGTGCCAACGTCACGAAGGCGCAGATCGAGGCGCTCGGCAACTGGGATGCCGCGGCCGAGCCCGACACCGAGATTCAGTTCACTCCCGCCCGCGTCGTGATGCAGGACTTCACCGGTGTGCCCTGCATCGTCGATCTCGCCACGATGCGAGAGGCCGTCGCGGAGCTGGGCGGCGACGCGAACAAGATCAACCCGCTCTCGCCCGCGGAGATGGTCATCGACCACTCCGTCATCGCCGACCTGTTCGGCAGCGAGAACGCCCTCGAGCGCAACGTCGAGATCGAGTACGAGCGCAACGGCGAGCGGTACCAGTTCCTGCGCTGGGGTCAGACGGCGTTCGACGACTTCAAGGTCGTTCCGCCGGGAACCGGCATCGTGCACCAGGTGAACATCGAGCACCTGGCGAAGGTCATCTACGACCGGTCTGTCGACGGCGTCCTGCGCGCCTACCCCGACACCTGCGTGGGCACCGACTCCCACACCACCATGGTCAACGGCCTCGGCGTGCTGGGCTGGGGCGTCGGCGGTATCGAGGCCGAGGCCGCCATGCTCGGCCAGCCCGTCTCGATGCTCATCCCGCGCGTCGTCGGGTTCCGACTGACCGGCGAGATTCCTGCGGGCGTGACCGCCACCGACGTGGTGCTCACGATCACCGAGATGCTGCGGAAGCACGGTGTCGTCGGCAAGTTCGTGGAGTTCTACGGAGAGGGCGTGGCATCGGTCCCGCTCGCCAACCGCGCCACGATCGGCAACATGAGCCCCGAGTTCGGATCGACGGCCGCGATGTTCCCCATCGACGACGTGACGCTCGACTACCTGCGCCTGACGGGGCGCAGCGACGCGTCGGTCGCCCTGGTGGGGGAGTACGCGAAGCTGCAGAAGCTCTGGCACGACCCGTCCATCGAGCCCGTCTTCAGCGAGTACATCGAGCTCGACCTCGCGACGGTCGTCCCGTCGATCGCGGGCCCCAAGCGCCCGCAGGACCGCATCCTGCTGTCCGAGGCGAAGAACCAGTTCGAGAAGGACATCCTCGCCTACGCATCGGTGGAGTCGTCCGAATCGATCGTCGATCTCGAATCCGACCAGTCGTTCCCCGCGTCCGACCCCGGACCGGTTCCCGGCGAGGAGCACTCTCACACCGGAGAGATCCTCATCTCGAGCGGCGGTCCGGCAGCGGCCTCCAAGCCGGTCAAGGTCACGGCCCCCGACGGGTCGAGCTATGTGCTCGACAACGGCGCGGTCACGCTCGCGGCCATCACGTCGTGCACGAACACCTCGAACCCGTCCGTCATGCTCGCGGCGGGTCTGCTGGCGCGCAACGCTCTGAACAAGGGGCTCAAGCAGAAGCCGTGGGTGAAGACCACGCTCGGCCCCGGCTCGAAGGTCGTCACCGACTACTACGAGAAGTCCGGTCTCGACAAGGCGCTCGAGGGGCTCGGCTTCTACACCGTCGGCTACGGCTGCACGATCTGCATCGGCAACTCCGGGCCGCTCATCGAGGAAGTCTCAGCGGCGGTCAACGACCACGATCTCGCCGTCACAGCTGTGCTCTCGGGCAACCGCAACTTCGAAGGCCGCATCAGCCCCGACGTGAAGATGAACTATCTCGCGTCGCCGCCGCTCGTGGTCGCCTACGCCCTCGCCGGATCGATGCACTTCGACTTCGAGACCGATGCTCTGGGCAAGGACGAGGACGGCAACGACGTGTTCCTCAAGGACATCTGGCCGTCGCCCGAAGAGGTGCAGGCGACGATCGACACGTCGATCTCCCGCGAGCAGTTCATCAAGCAGTACGCCACCGTGTTCGAGGGCGACGATCGCTGGAAGAACCTCCCGACGCCGGACGATTCGATCTTCCAGTGGGACGAGGAGTCGACCTACGTCCGCAAGGCGCCGTACTTCGACGGTATGACGATGGAACTCACCCCGGTGAGCGACATCTCCGGCGCCCGTGTCCTCGCGACACTGCTGGACTCGGTCACCACCGACCACATCAGTCCGGCCGGCAACATCAAGGCCGGGACGCCTGCCGCGCAGTACCTGACGGATCACGGCGTCGCACAGAAGGACTTCAACTCCTACGGCTCGCGCCGCGGCAACCACGAGGTGATGATCCGCGGGACGTTCGCGAACATCCGCCTGAAGAACCAGCTGCTGCGCGAGGTCAACGGCGGAACCGAGGTCGAGGGCGGGTACACGCGCGACTTCACGCAGGAGGGCGGCCCGAAGTCCTTCATCTACGACGCGTCGCAGAACTACCAGGACGAGGGAACGCCTCTGGTCATCTTCGGCGGCAAGGAATACGGTTCGGGCTCCTCGCGTGACTGGGCAGCCAAGGGCACGAGCCTGCTGGGGGTGAAGGCGGTGATCACCGAGAGCTTCGAGCGCATCCACCGCTCGAACCTGATCGGCATGGGCGTCGTGCCCCTGCAGTTCCCCGCCGGCGAGAGCTGGGCCTCGTTGGGACTGGACGGCACCGAGATCGTCTCTATCACGGGCATCGCCGAGCTCAACGAGGGAGTGACACCCAAGACGGTCCGTGTCACCGCCGCGCCGAGCGAGTTCTCGCCGGAAGGCAAGCAGACCATCGAGTTCGATGCGATCGTCCGCATCGACACACCCGGCGAAGCGGACTATTACCGCAACGGCGGCATCCTGCCCTACGTCCTGCGATCGCTCGTCTGACTCCCGACGCCCCGAAATCACGTCGGCTCGACACTCACTCGTGAGTGTTCGGCGCACGCCGCCTTCCCCTCGGGGGAGGCGGCGTGTCGCGTGCGGCGGCGGATGCCCCTGCCGCTGCCGCGACGTCGGTGCCGATGCGGATGCCGGTGCCCGCGAACAGTCGCGACGCGCCGCGAGGCGCCCGGCGCGACCGGGTCGATACGGCGTGTCGTGACCGGTCGCGGATCTTCGGATCGAGCGGGAGCGGATGCCGGACCCTGCGCGGCTGCGACGTCGACGGAACCCGCCGGGTAGACTCGGTAGACGTTCCAGAAGGGGGATCGCATGGTGCGATTGGACTCGGTGACGGGGCCCCGTGACCTCGACGGGCTGAGTGTCGAAGAGCTCGAGGACCTCGCCGCGCAGATCCGCACGTTCCTCGTCGAGAACGTGTCGCAGACCGGCGGACACCTGGGCCCGAACCTCGGCGTGGTCGAGCTGACGATCGCCATGCACGCGGTGTTCGACTCTCCGCAGGACCCTTTCATCTTCGACACCGGCCACCAGTCGTATGTGCACAAGCTCCTGACGGGCCGCCAGGACTTCTCCGCGCTCCGTTCTCGCGGTGGACTGGCGGGCTACCCGCAGCGGTCCGAGAGCCCGCACGACGTCGTGGAGTCCTCCCACGCCTCGAGTTCGCTGAGCTGGGCGGACGGGGTGTCCCGGGCGCTGACCCGCACCGGCCGCAAGGACCGGCACGTGGTCGCCGTGGTGGGTGACGGTGCGCTGACCGGCGGGATGACGTGGGAGGCGCTCAACAACATCTCCGACGACAACGACCGCAACCTCGTCATCATCGTCAATGACAACGGGCGGTCCTACGCCCCGACCATCGGCGGCATGGCACGATACCTCAACCGCATCCGCACCGGCGAGGCGTACCGCAACCTTCAGACCGGTTCGGACAGCCTGTTCCAGAAGCTCGGGCCCGCAGCCCGTGCCGTGTACCGCGGTGTGCGGGGCGGCACACGGGGCTTCCTGTCCCGCTTCACGAACAACGCCGACCTGTACTCGAACCTCGACATCAAATATCTCGGTCCCATCGACGGTCACGATCTCGGGAGCGTCATCGAGACCCTCGAGCTGGCGAAGTCGTACGGTGCTCCGGTGATCGTGCACGCCATCACCGACAAGGGTCGCGGGTACCAACCTGCGCGCGATGACGAGGCCGACCAGTTCCACGCCGTCGGACGTATCGACCCGCTGACGGGTCTGGCCCTGGGCTCGAATGGCGACGTCGCCTGGACCGAGGTCTTCGCCGAGGAGCTGCGCGCCATCGGCGAGGAGCGCGAGGACATCATCGCCATCACCGCGGCGATGCTCCGTCCCGTCGGCCTGCTGCCGTTCGCACAGCGATTCCCCGACCGCGTCTACGACGTCGGCATCGCGGAGCAGCACGCGGTGACCTCCGCCGCCGGCATGGCGTACGGCGGTCTGCACCCCGTGGTCGCCCTGTACGCCACCTTCATGAACCGCGCGTTCGACCAGGTCCTGATGGACGTCGCGCTGCACCGTGCGGGGGTGACGTTCGTGCTCGACCGTGCCGGGGTCACCGGCCCGGACGGCCCCAGCCACCACGGCATCTGGGATCTCGCGATGCTCCAGCTGGTGCCGCACATCCGCATAGCCGTTCCACGCGACGCCGAGCGTCTGCGCGAAGAGCTGCGCGAGGCTGTCGCCGTCGACGACGCCCCGACCGTGCTGCGCTTCCCGAAGGGCGGTGTGGGCTCGCCGCTCCCCGCACTGGAGCGGCTGGCGGACGGCGTGGACGTGCTCGTGCGCAGCGATGCGCAGGACGTCCTCATCGTCGGAATCGGTCCGATGGCCCACCTCGCGGTCGAGGTCGCCGACCGGTTGCGCGCTCAGGGCATCGGGTCGACGGTCATCGACCCGCGCTGGGTCGTCCCGGTGCAGCCTTCGGTCGTCGATCTGGCGGCGACGCACCGTCTGGTGATCACGATCGAAGACGGAATCCGCGTCGGCGGCATCGGCACGCGGGTTCGCCAGGTGCTGCGCGAGGCCGGCGTCGACACGGCGGTGGACGAGCTGGGCGTCCCCGATGAGTTCATCCCGCATGCCTCGCGCGATCAGATCCTCGAAGACGCCGGGCTGACCTCGGCGAAGATCGCACAGGACGTGGTCTCGCAGGTGCTCGGCACCCGCATCCCGGTCGCCCGCCCCACGACCGACACCGGGGCACTGTGGCTGACGGATGCTGCGACCGAGGCCGACTCCGACGCGGAGCAGCGCGGCCGGTAGCCCACCGCTCACCGACAGGGCCGGTCACGGCACGAGGCCCACGAACAGAACGGGGACGGATGCTGCGGCATCCGCCCCCGTTCTCGGGCGTGAGATCAGCGCGAGGCGATTCCGCGGATCGGCGGGGTGTGGAACGTACCGTCGAAAACGCGCGCCGACGCGCCTTCGCGATCGAGGTACGGCGACGCGCCGCCGTCGATGAACGGCCAGCCGGCGCCGAGGATGAGGCACAGATCGATGTCTTCGACCTCAGGCACCACGCCCTCGTCGAGCATGAGCTTCATCTCCCCGGCGAGTCCGTCCTGCACGCGGCGAAGGATCTCGGCCTCGGACGAGGGCGAGGACCCGACAGCACCCTTGAGCACCTTCTCGGCCGGCTTCGACCAGCCGGTGACCTTCCCGCTCTTGTCCTTCTCGAGCACCGTCGGCAGCTCGGCGAGCTGGTGGAAGTTCTCGGATGCGTAGAAGCGATCGGGGAAGGCGTGTGCCATCGTGTCCTGCACGTGCGCAGCGACCTTCCAGCCCACGAGATCGATCAGCTGGAACGGCGACATCGGCAGCCCGAGCGGAGCGAAGGCCTTCTCGACGACGAGGAGGGGAGTGCCCTCGTACATCGCACGCGCCGCTTCCCCCATGACCTTGGCGAGCAGCCGATTCACGACGAAGCCGGGCGCATCCGCGGTGAGCACCGCATTTTTGCCGAGGTTCTTCGCGACCACGAACGCGGTGGACAGGGCGGCCTCGTTCGTCTGCGGCGTCTTCACGATCTCGATGAGCGGCATGACCGCGACGGGGTTGAAGAAGTGGAAGCCCACCAGGCGCTCGGGATGCGCGAGCGTCGCGCCGATCTCCTCGACCGAGAGCGACGAGGTGTTCGTGGCGAGGATCGCGTCCTCGGCGACGACCTTCTCGATCTCGCTGAAGACCTGCTGCTTGACGCTCACCTCCTCGAACACCGCTTCGATCACGAAGTCGCAGTCGGCGTACTCACTCTTGTCGGTGGTTCCGTGGATGAGCCCACGCAGCTTGTTGGCCTGGTCGCCGTCGAGGCGCCCCTTGCGCTCCAGTGCAGCGATCTCGTCGTGGATGTACGCCACCCCTTTGTCGACCCGCGCCTGATCCAGGTCGGTGATCAGCACCGGAACCTGCAGGCGACGGATGAAGAGCAGGGCGAATTGGGTCGCCATGAGTCCCGCACCGATGATGCCGACCTTCGTCACCCGCTTCGCGAGGGCCTTGTCGGGTGCGCCGACCGGGCGTTTCGCGCGCTTCTGCACGAGATCGAACGCATACATCGACGCGGCGAACTGGTCGCCGGTGACGAGGGAAGCAAGAGCATCGTCCTCGCGGGCGAAGCCCTCCGCCTTGGTACCGCTCTTGGCCTTGTCGAGCAGCTCGAGCGCGGCGTACGGCGACGCCGGTACGGTGCCGATGCGACTCTCCAGCATTCCGCGCGCCATCTTGATGGCGATCGGCCACTTCGTGAGGCGCTCGAGCTTGCCGGGCGTGTTCTTGCGTTCGACCTTCACCGATCCGTCGAGGACGCCGTCTGCCCAGCGGAGCGACCGCTCCAGGTAGGTCGAGGAGGGGAAGATCGCATCGAAGATTCCGTAGTCGAACGCCTGCTGCGGCTTGAGCATGCGGTTCTGCTTCAACGGATTGGAGATCACGACCTCGAGCGCGTTCTCGATGCCGATGAGGTTCGGAAGGAGATAGGCACCGCCCCAGCCGGGGATGATGCCGAGGAAGACCTCGGGGAGAGCGATCGCGGCTGCCGAGGCATCCACAGTTCGGTAGGTCGAGTTGAGCGCGATCTCCAACCCGCCGCCGAGCGCCAGACCGTTCACGAAAGCGAACGAAGGCACGCCCAGTTCGCTCAGCTTTCCGAGCACCTGGTGCCCGCGCTGGGCGACGAGCCGCGCGATGTCGGTCGACGGCACCTTGGAGATGTCGGACAGGTCTGCTCCGGCGGCCAGGATGTACTGCTTGCCGGTGATGCCCACGGCGTGGATCTCGCCCGCGGCCGCTCGGGCGGCGAGTGCATCGAGCGTGTCACCGAGCTCTGCCAGCGTCGCTGGTCCGAGCGTGTTGGGGCGGGTGTGATCCCGCCCGTTGTCGAGGGTGATCAGGGCGAGCACCTTGCCCGACGTCAGTCGGACGTCACGCACGGGCGAGTGCGTGACGACCTCACCATCGGTCAGGGCCTCGAGGGGGGAGAAGTCCACGTGCGCGTACTGCGCGGCGATCGAATCGGTCATGGCCGGCGCCTACTTCTTCTTCTTGCCGTCGAAGTGGGGGTTCTCCCAGATGACGGAACCCCCCTGGCCGAGCCCCACGCACATCGCGGTGAGTCCGTAGCGCACGTCGGGTCGTTCCTGGAACTGCGCGGCGAGTTGGATCATGAGGCGGACGCCGGTGGCTGCGAGAGGATGCCCGATGGCGATGGCGCCACCCCACTGGTTGACGCGGGGATCGTCGTCTGCGATGTCGAAGTGATCGAGCAGCGAGATGACCTGGACGGCGAATGCCTCGTTCAGCTCGAACAGTCCGATGTCCCCGATCGACAGTCCGGCCTTGCGGAGCGCCTTCTCGGTCGACGGGATCGGTCCGATCCCCATGATCTCGGGCTCGACACCGGCGAAGGCGAAGGAGACGAGCCTCATCTTGGGCCGCAATCCGAGTTCCTTGACCGCGGATGCGCCGGCGAGCAGGCTGATCGTGGCGCCGTCGGTGAGGGGGGACGCGGTGCCCGCCGTCACCCGGCCGTGCGGACGGAACGGCGTCTTGAGGCCGGCGAGCCCCTCCATGGTGGTTTCGGGGCGGCGGCCCTCGTCCTCGGTGGCCAGACCCCACGCGCCGTCCGGCCCCTTGATCGCCACCGACACGAGGTCGGGCTGGAACTTGCCGGCGTCGTAGGCGGCCTGCGCCTTCTGCTGGCTGCGCATCCCGAACCTGTCGGCGCGTTCCTTGGTGAGGTCGGGGAAGCGGTCGTGGATGCGCTCGGCCGTCACCCCCATGTTGAGGGCGTCGGCGCTCACGAGCTTCTCGCTCACGAAGCGCGGGTTCGGGTCGACGTTGCTGCCGTCGAGGGGGTGCCGACCCATGTGCTCGACGCCGCCGGCGAGTGCGACGTCGTACATGCCGATGCCGATCGCGCCCGCCATGGTGGTGACACTCGTCATCGCCCCGGCGCACATGCGGTCGATCGCGAATCCGGGCACGGTCTGGGGGAGACCGGCGAGGATACCGACCGAGCGGCCCAGCGTCAGACCCTGGTCTCCGGTCTGGGTCGTCGCGGCGAGCGCGAAGTCGTCGATGCGATCAGCCGGCACCTGCGGGTTGCGCTCCATCAGGCCGATCGTGGCCTTGACGGCCAGGTCGTCGGATCGGGTGTTCCAGTACTGGCCTTTTTCGCCGGCGCGCCCGAACGGGGTGCGCGTGCCATCGACGAAGAAGACGTCCGAGATCTCGGCCACTTTGCCTCCAAAAGTAGGGAATGGAACAAGCCTAAAGAGGGGCAGTCGGTGCCTGACATCGGTTGGCCTGAACCTACGAATCGTCCTCGGGGACGTCGGAAGCCGCCTGCACGGAATCTACAAAGGCTTGGGCGATCAACTGTGAGGTTTCCTCAATCTGCCATGCCCTGGCTCCGAGTGCGGAGAGCGCGTGCCCGATCGCCTCGGCGGTCAGATCGGCGGGTGGCGACCACGCGACCCGTCGCAGCACGTCGGGCGTGAGGAGGTTCTCCGTCGGCATGCCGAGTTCCTCCGCTCGCGCCTCCACGACCGGGCGCGCGGTCTTCAGGCGGGCGTCGGCGGGCGGGTTGCGGTCGACCCACGCACGGGGAGGGGGCAGCGTGTCACCGCCGGAACCGCGTTCCGGCGGCAGATCGGTGCTGGCTCGTCCGGCTTCGATCGCCGCCCACCACCGGTCCAATTGCGACCTGCTGGCACGACCGTTGAATTCTTTGACGCGGGTCAGGTCGAGTTTGGTCTGCGGGTCGGCCTGCACCGCGGCGATCAGGGCACGATCGGGTACCAGTCGTCCGGGCGAGACGTCCTCCGCCTCGGCGAACTCCTCCCTGGCCGTCCATAGCGCGCGGGCCACCGCGAGGGCGCGCCGCCCGCGCACGGTGTGCAATCCGCTCAAACGACGCCAGGGCTCCTCGCGAGCCGGCCTCGGCAGGCGGGTGCGCACCGCTTCGAACTCTTCCGCCGCGAGCTCTGTCTTCCCCTGTTCGGCGAGCTCAGCGACCAGGGCGTCCCGCACATCCACCAGGTGCAGGACGTCGAGGGCGGCGTACTCGAGCCACGGCTGGGGAAGTGGTCGCGTCGACCAGTCCGCGGCAGAGTGGGCCTTGGCGAGTGTGATGCCGAGGGTGTCCTCCACGACGGCGCCGAGACCGACCCGAGCATGTCCCAGGAGTCGGGCGCCGAGTTCGGTGTCGAAGATCGACGGGGCCAGCAGCCCCAACTCGGTGAGCGACGGGATGTCCTGACTGGCGGCGTGCAGCACCCACTCCTGGTCGCCGATCGCCGCCTGCAGTGCGGACATGTCTCCGATCGCCGGGGGGTCGAACAGGAAGACGCCGGCATCACGCCGGAACACCTGCACGAGGTACGCCCGCTGGGAGTATCGGAAGCCGGAGGCACGCTCCACGTCCACCGCGACCGGCCCGGTTCCGGCGGCGAGCTGTGCGGCCGCGGCATCCAGCCCGGCCGCGTCGGAGATGACGACGAAATCAGGCACGTGCAGACCTTCGCGTTCCGAGCACCGAGATGCCCTCCGATCCCGGCGGGAGACCGCCGAGCATGCAGACCAATTCTCCCCATGCGTCCAAGTGGGCGACCATATCGCCCGACGGGGTCCACGACGCCCGCAGCTCGATCTGCGCACCGTCACCCTCGTCCGCGAGGCTCCCGTACCCACGGGACAACGTCTTGGTGGCCGTCCCCGACGCGGAGTGGTAGGCGGCGCCGCGGGAGTCCAGTGCGTCCACGAGCCATGACCACGCGACGTCGGCGAGCATGGGATCGACGCCGATCTCCGGCTCCAGCGGAGCCTGCGCGAAGCAGACGATGCGCCACGCGCCGTCCCACGCCGAGGGTTCGTCCTGATCGTGCAGCAGGATGAAGCGTCCCGAGCCGTAGGGCGAGTCGATACCCTCCTCCTCGGGACGGATGTCGGCGGCGAACGCCAGGGCGTCGGGGGCGACGCCCGTCGGAGCGGGGATCTCGCGGACCACGAGGTCTTCACGGAACAACACACCTCTCAACGCCTCGGCCACACGGGCGAACGAGGGAGGAGGCGTCGGTCGACGCTGCTCTGCCACGTCGACAGACTAGGCTGGGGCCTCGATGGTCGTCCCCAGGCGCGCCGCACGCAGCGGCGCCTCACTCGCTGCTCGATCCGGCTTCGTCGCCGCGATCAGTGTCTTGTCCGGCGCGCTCGTGGCCGCCACCGCAGCGATGACCTTCGTGTCCGTCGCGATGGCTCGCCGAGTGGTCACGCCTGCCGCCCGCGTCGCGGACACCGAGATCCTCGGACTCGACACCGCGGCTCAGACGATCACGCTCGCCCGCACCGCCGACACGGAGCTTCCGGGTCGGTACGGGCTCTTCACGACGGGGACCACCGATTACGTCAAGCTCGGCTCGGTGCTGTTCGAAGACGCCACCAGCGTCAAGCGGAAACTGCTGACCCACGTCGCCGGCAACGCCCATCTGTCCTCGCGCGCGGCTTTCAGCGGCTGGTACTACGACCGGCCGGAGGAGCTCCAACTGCCGTTCACGAACGAGCTGATCGGTTCGGCCCTCGGACCGTGCCCCGCGTGGCTGTTCCCCGCGGCGGAGATGTCGGACGTCTGGGTCATCCAAGTGCACGGGCGGGGGACGACGCGCTCGGAGTGCCTGCGCGCGGTGCCCGTCTTCCATCGGCTCGGGATGACGACTCTCGTCGTCTCGTACCGCAACGACGGGGAGGGTCCGCGCAGTCGCACCGGGACGTACGGGCTCGGAGCGACGGAATGGCGGGACGTCGATGCGGCGGTGAGCTTCGCCCGGCGTCGCGGGGCCCAGCGCGTACTGGTGATGGGGTGGTCCATGGGCGGCGCGATCGCCCTCCAGGTCGCACTGACCTCTGCGCACCGCAGCACGATCGCGGGCGTCATCCTCGATTCGCCGGTCATCGACTGGCGCATCGTCTTGGACTATCAGGCGGAGCTCCTGCACATCCCACGCCCCGTGGCCAGAATGGCGATCAGCACGCTCCGTTCGGAGTGGGCCACGCCCGTCACAGGTGCGGGGGGTGCGATCCCGTTCGACAAGCTGGATGTCGTGGCGCGCGCGGCAGAGCTGCAGCATCCGATCCTCATCCTGCACAGCGACGACGACGGCTTCGTACCGAGCGGCGCGTCGCATCTCCTGTACGCCGCGCGCCCCGACCTGGTGGAGCTGAACGTCTTCGACGTGGCGCGCCACACCAAGTTGTGGAACTACGACCAGGAGCGATGGAGCGATGCGATCGAGTCCTGGGTGCTCCGCCACGGATTCACATCCGACGACGCAGGCGCAGGTAGCTGAAGCCGCTCCCGTCCACGACCATCCCGGCCACGTCGGTCACGGGCCGTGAGTCGTGGCCCACGCGCAGGAACGGGGCGTCTGCCTGCTCGATCACGGGAGCGACCGTGACGCAGTACTCGTCGATGACCCCGGCCTCGGCGAACTGCGAGGCCAGGCCCGGCCCGCCCTCGCACACCACACGCCGCAGGTCGCGCTCGGCGAGCGCCTCGATGATCGCAGCGGGCGCGAGGTGCGGGCCGCCGGCGACGGCGACGACCTGGACGCCGTGGATGCTCGTGCGCGCGGCGAGCTCTGCCGCGCGGTCTGCGGGGCAGACGAGCAGCACCTGGTCGGCCGCTGCTCCGGGCTCCAGCGTGAGACGGTGTCCGCTGAGATCACCCGAGGTGGTCACGATGGCCAAACGCGCCGATCGCGGCACCACGTACCCTTCGGCGCGGACGCTCTGCGCTCCGACGAGGACGACGTCGGCATCGCGCCGGATGATGCCGAGGATCATCCGATCGACGCGGTTCGTCAGCGTCTCGCTCGTGCCGTCGTCACCGGCGGCCGAGCCGGTGACGCTCGTGATCATGTTGAGCCGGACGTAGGAGGGTTCGGTACGCGTGTACGCCTCGGTGAGGAGACGCCGCCCGTCCGCAGAGGCGGCGTCCGCGCTCGACAGCGTGTGCGGAATGATCTCGGTGACGATCACGACAGGTCTCAGTCGACGGTTCTGAGCCGCACCTGGCGCTGCGCGCGCAGCAGCATGCCGGTCATGCCGGCGAGCCGAAGGGGCGACACCGCCCGAGTCAGTCCGATGCTCTGCGGGAAGTCCGAGGGGATGGCGAGCACCTCGGCGGCGCTCAGCCCCGAGATCGCCTGCACGAGGATGCTCGCGAACCCGCGTGTCGTAGGGGCCTCCGGCGGGGCCGTCGCGTGCATCGCGACGACGCCGTCATCATCGACGTCCACGATGATGTACACCGGCGACTGGCACTCCACGACCCGCTCGCGCAGCTCGGGTCGATCGTCGTACTCGGCCGGCACGGGAGGCAGCTCGCGCGAGTACTCGAGGAGAAGCTGAAGACGATCGGCCTCCGGGAGCTCGAGGAACTCGTCGCGGATCTCGGCCAGGGCGCCCGGCAGTGCTGTCTCGCTCATCGACTCCATCCTCCCATGCCGCCCGTGGCGTCAGGGGGTCGTGCAGCATCGGGAGACGACGGATGCCGCAACCGGTGCCGGTCGCGGCATCCGTGATCCTCAGCGAGCGGGGATCTCGCCCGGCTCCGCGCCGACGGCGATGGGGACGCGCACCGCGCTGCCCCACTCGGTCCAGGAGCCGTCGTAGTTGCGGACGTCCTCGAAGCCGAGCAGATGCTGCAGCACGAACCATGTGTGGCTCGACCGCTCGCCGATCCGGCAGTAGGCGACCACCTGGTCACCGGGCTTCAGCCCCGCCCCGTCGAGGTAGACGGCCTCGAGTTCGGCGCGGGACTTGAACCCTCCGTCTTCGGCGACGGCCTTGCCCCAGGGCACGCTCCGCGCGGAGGGGATGTGCCCGGCTCGGAGGGCGCCTTCTTCGGGATATGCGGGTGCCGATGTGCGCTCGCCGGAGTACTCCTCGGGGGAGCGCACATCGATCAGCGGACTGCCGAGGTGCGCGAGCACATCGTCCTTGTAGGCGCGCAGCTTCGCGTCGTCCCGCTCGACGACCGGATAGTCGGTGGACTCGCGGGTCGTGGCATCCGTCGTCAGCGGCCGCCCCTCGGCGATCCACTTGTCTCTGCCGCCGTCCAGGAGGCGCACGTCCTCGTGGCCGAAGAGGGAGAAGACCCACAGGGCGTAGGCGGCCCACCAGTTGTTCTTGTCGCCGTAGATGACGATCGTGTCGTCCCGGCTGATGCCCTTCCTGCTGAGGAGCGCCGCGAAGCCGTCGCCGTCGAGGTAGTCGCGCACGACGGGGTCGTTCAGCTCGGTGTGCCAATCGACCTTGACGGCACCGGGGATGTGGCCTGTCTCGTAGAGGAGGACGTCCTCGTCGGATTCGACGACGACGAGACCGGGGAGGTCGAGGCGCTCCTGCAGCCAATCGCCGGTCACGAGCCTGCCCGGTTCGGAGTACTCGGCGAACTTGGGTGATGAGGTGTCGTGCTCGACGGTCATGGTGCTCCTCGGAGGGGCCCGCGGGATCGGGGGCGATGGCGGCGACGGCGTAGGGTTGACACCGTCTCCTCGACCCTAGATTCCGTCGACGGGGTACGCGCCCGTTCCGTAAGAATGTGACACAGGATTCCATGACCTCAACGTCTGCCCGCACGGGGATCATCCACATCGGCGATCAGACACCGCTCGTGTCGGGCGACGAGATGGTCGCGGCCCTCGTTCCGCCGCCGCAGTTCGACGGGGCCACGTTCGATTCCTATCGCACCGATCCGGCGTACCCGTCCCAGGTGGAGGCGAAGGACAAGCTGATCGCGTTCGCCGCCGGAGGGGCGCCCGCCGAGCGCGGCGGGCTGTTCCGGCGGGCGAAGAAGGCCCCCGACGTCAAACCCGGCGTCTACCTCGACGGTGGTTTCGGCGTGGGCAAGACCCACCTGCTCGCCGCGATCTACCACGCCATGCCGGCACGGCGGAAGTACTTCGGATCGTTCATCGAGTACACCGCTCTGGTCGGCGCGATGGGCTACCAGAAGACCGTCGCCCTCTTCCAGGGCTCGGATCTGCTGTGCATCGACGAGTTCGAACTCGACGATCCGGGTGACACGATGGTCATGACCCGGCTGCTCGGGGAGCTGGTGGCCACGGGCACCCGGCTGGCCGCGACATCCAACACGCCTCCGAACGCACTCGGCGAAGGCCGTTTCGCCGCCCAGGACTTCCTGCGCGAGATCCATGCGATGAGCGCCAGTTTCGAGACCATCCGGATCGACGGGACCGACTATCGGCAGCGCGCGCTCGACGGGCACGCGCTCGTGCTCACCGAGACCGACTACGAGCAGGCGGTGGCGGATGCCGCGGCCGGCGCTCTCGTGTCGGACGACTCGTTCACGACCCTGGTGGATCACCTCGCCCGCGTGCACCCCAGTCGCTACATCCGACTCATCGACGGGCTTTCCGTGATCGGCATCCGCGGGGTCGAACAGCTCGAAGATCAGTCCTCGGCGTTGCGTCTGGTCGCCTTCATCGATCGCGCGTACGACGCACAGATCCCGATCCGCGCTACGGGGCTGTCGCTGGACCAGGTCTTCGGCGATGAGATGCTTGCCGGCGGCTACCGGAAGAAGTACCTTCGGGCCATCTCACGGCTCATCGCCCTCACGAACGAATGACGGCGATTGCGCGGCTCTGCCACGGCTCCGCGAAACCTGATGTTTACGTGGCGGCACCCGGCGTAACGGGACGGTAACAAGGCACCGACGGTCGCGGAAACCCGCTGAAAGCAGACTGGGGGCACCCGACGCGTTTTCCTGCGTCCCTGCAGAGAGGTTCCACCTGAGATGGATCAAGGCAACACCGCATTCATCCTGCTAGCCGCGGCGCTCGTGCTGCTCATGACCCCCGGCCTGGCATTCTTCTACGGCGGCCTGGTCAAGGCGAAGAGCGTCATCAGCATGATGATGATGAGCTTCGGCGCGATCGGTCTGATCGGCGTCCTCTGGGTCGTCTACGGCTACGCGATCGCCTTCCCCTCGGCTGACGGCCTCGGCGCACCCTGGTCGATCGACTGGAGCGCCATCGGGCTCGAAAGCCTTCTCGAGACGCCGGAGGGCGCCGCGTACCCGCCGCTGGCCTTCGTCGCGTTCCAGGCGACCTTCGCGATCATCACCGTCGCGCTGGTGTCGGGCGCCATCGCCGACCGTGCCAAGTTCGGCTCGTGGATGATCTTCGCGGCCGTGTGGGCGACCGTCGTGTACTTCCCGGTGGCGAGCTGGGTCTTCAACTTCGGCCTCGCCGACGACGGCAGCTTCGCCTACGGCGGATGGATCACCTATGGCCTCCAGGAGTGGATCGGGGTGGGTGCGATCGACTTCGCCGGCGGTACCGCGGTGCACATCAACGCCGGTGCGGCAGCGCTCGCGCTCGCGCTCGTTCTCGGAAAGCGCGTCGGTTTCCAGAAGGGCATCGCCGTCCCGCACAACCCGCCGTTCGTCCTGCTGGGCGCGGGCCTCCTGTGGTTCGGCTGGTTCGGGTTCAACGCCGGCTCCGAGCTTGCTGCGGACAACACGGCCGCGATTGCGTTCGTGAACACCATCGCCGCTCCCGCTGCGGCGCTGCTGGCATGGCTGCTCGTCGAGAAGCTCAAGGACGGCAAGCCCACCTCGGTCGGCGCTGCGTCCGGCGCCGTCGCCGGTCTGGTCGCCATCACGCCCGCGTGCGGGTCGCTCACGCCGATCTGGGCGATCGTGCTCGGAGTCGTCGCCGGCGCGGTGTGCGCACTCGCGGTGGAGCTGAAGTGGAAGCTCGGTTTCGACGACTCGCTCGACGTCGTGGGCATCCACCTCGTCGGTGGCCTCATCGGCACCCTGTACCTCGGCTTCTTCGCCAACGGCACCGGCCTGTTCCTCGGCGGCGATGCCCGCCAGCTGCTCGTGCAGGCCATCGCGGCCTTCTCGGTGCTGATCTACTCGTTCGTCCTCGCCTTCGCCATCGGCTGGGTCATCGAGAAGACCATCGGGTTCCGCGTCAAGAACGAAGACGAGATCGCCGGGATCGACACCGTCGTCCACGGCGAGGAGGGCTACGTCCTCAGCGACGCGCGCTCCTGACACCTCGTATGACGATGGGCGCCGTGGACTCTCCGCGGCGCCCATCGGCGGTTCCGAGGATCGTCGCGCACGGGGGCGCGATCGATAGGGTGACGGAATGACCCACCCCGTGCGCTCCTTCCTCTCGCGTCTGTTCGGCACGGCACCTGCGAAGCGAGCGGATGCTGCGCCCGCGGGCGCACGCAGGTCCTCGGGCCCCGGACGGCCTCCGGTGCCCGCGGACACCGCACAGGCGCTCGCGACGCGAGAGGTCGTCCCGCCGGCGAAGACGGGTCTGCGCATCTCCTACGCCCCGTCCCGGGACGGCCAGCCCGACGCAGGCGAGGTCATCTGGACGTGGGTGCCGTACGACGAGAACGACGGCCGTGGCAAGGACCGTCCGGTCCTCGTCATCGGACGTCAATCGGCCGACCGGGTATACGCCGTCCGGCTCACGAGCAAGCCGCACGAGGCCGACCGCGATTTCCTCTCGATCGGCACGGGGTCGTGGGACAGCCAGGGGAGGCCCTCATGGGTCGACGTCGAACAGGTCTACAGCGTGCACACCGGGGGTATGCGGCGCGAGGCATCCGCTCTTGATCTCGAGCGGTTCATGCACGTGGCCGATGCTCTGCACAGGCGGTACGGCTGGGCGGTCGGCACCTGAGCGGTGTCCACTGAACGGCCTACATACCGCAGGGTGAGCCGATCAGTAAGTTGGAGAGACAGCCTCACGCCCATCGACACTTCGCGTCATCGGTCCCCAGGGTGCCTCGTCCCCATCAGAAAGCTGTCGCATGAAGCACGCCGTCCGATCTCGCACCGTCGCGCTGCTCGCCGCCTGTCTCCTCCTCGTGGGGATGCTCGTCGCACACGCCTCGCCTGCGCGCGCCGCTTCTGTGGCACCGTCCGCCCAAGCGAACGCCAGGGCGATGCTCGACAGCGGGCGGCTGAGTTTCGGCACGTCGTCGGCGCAGTCGCAGATCCAGGCCTACGCCAATGGGTACGAATACACCAACCCGCGCACGAATCGTGCCTGCAACATCAACGACGTCCTCCTCGACGCGTTGAAGCGGGTCGTGGTCGACCAGAGCTTCTCGATCAGGATCGTCTCGTTGAACAGATGGTGCGAAGGCAGCGAGCCGACGGCCTGGTGGCAGTTCCACATCGTCAACGGCGGCGGACACGCGGTGGACATCATCCGCGTGAACGGCGTGGCCTCCACCGGCGCCACGCGCCAGGACGTCGCGTTCGTGCGCTCATTGACGAGCGTGCTGCCGACCCCCGCCGGTGTGGGGCAGCTGAACTGCGGACAGAACCTGACCGTTCCTTCGGGCTGGACGAGGTTCAACGACTCCTGCGACCACCTGCACGTCGAGTATCGCGGAGCCGATGTCGAACCCTCGACCGCCCCGGCCTCGCCGATCCCGGTCTACCGGTTCTGGAGTCCGGTCTACCAGGGTCACTTCTATACGGCCGACGCCGCAGAGCGCGACAATGTGGCCGCGCGATGGCCCGACATCTGGTCCTATGAGGGTCAGCGGTACACGGCGTTCCGGAAGCAGGCGCCCGGAACCGTGGCGCTCTACCGGTTCTGGAGCGCGCAGTACAACGGGCACTTCTTCACCGCGGATGCCGGCGAGCGGGATCGGGTGATCAGCACCTGGCCCGATGTGTGGAGCTATGAAGGCGTGGCGTACTTCGTGTACCCGGCGACCTCGACGCAACCCGGGACGGTGCCGGTCGCCCGCTTCTGGAGTCCGACGGCGCGGCACCATTTCTACACCGCGAGCGCCGCGGAGAGGGATCGGGTCATCGCGCTCTGGCCGAACTTCTGGTCGTACGAGGGCGACAACTTCCGAGTACCCGCGGAAGGTGTGGCGCCGTGATGGTCTGAAGCGACCACCTGACGGCGTGGGGGGGTGAGGGTGGGCGATGCCGGACTCGAACCGACGACCTCTTCCGTGTGAAGGAAGCGCGCTACCAACTGCGCCAATCGCCCCGCTGGCCCTGGGGCCGATTGATCATGTTACCGGATGCCGGCGCCCGCCGAGAACCGCATCCGCGGGTGACACGCGGGGTCCAGCCTGGTTTGGAACCGGGCTGAGGATCAGGTAAAGTCATGCGAGTGCCCGGAACGATCCGGGTGCGATGCGGATGTGGCGCAGTGGTAGCGCATAACCTTGCCAAGGTTAGGGTCGCGAGTTCGAATCTCGTCATCCGCTCGAGTGCAGGACTCCCTTTCCGGGGAGCCTGGCATGTGGGGAAACCCTGTGGTGGCGTGGCCGAGCGGCTAGGCACCGGCCTGCAAAGCCGTTTACACGGGTTCGAATCCCGTCGCCACCTCCACTCTCCAACTGAACAGCCTGAAGAGGCGCGATTGGCGCAGCGGTAGCGCGCTTCCCTGACACGGAAGAGGTCACTGGTTCGATCCCAGTATCGCGCACCACGAAAAACCCCGGCTCGCCGGGGTTTTTTCTTGCCCGAGGCGGCTCGCTCGATGTCGCTGAGGTCGGACGAAGGCTCATCTGCGGATGGACGGATGCGCCCGACGGTGGCGCACACCACGGTGCCCAGGATGCGAGGATGTCGGCAATCGCGCATCACACCAGGAGGCACTGTGGCAGGGCACGAAGTCGACGGTCACCCGGGGGCGGCCGAGCGAATGGGCTATTACCGGCACGCCCTCACGCGCATGCGCGGACGTTCGACGGCGGGCTCCCATCGCCCCGCGACGCCGCTCGAGCTGCTCTTCGACTTGACGTTCGTCGCGGCCTTCGGCGTCGCCGGGAACGAATTCGCCCACGCGATCGCCGAGGGGCACTGGCAATCGGGCTTGGTGGCGTTCATGTTCGCGATGGGCTCCATCGTGTGGGCGTGGATCAACTTCTCCTGGTTCGCTTCGGCCTTCGACACCGATGACTGGCTGTTCCGCGTGGTGACGATGGTGCAGATGACCGGGGTCATCGTCCTGGCGATCGGCATCCCCGCCCTCTTCGCCTCGATCGAAGAGGGACAGGCGATCGACAATCGCGTCGTGGTGGCGGGCTATGTCGTGATGCGTGTCGCCATGGTGGCGCAGTGGCTGCGCGTCGCAGCGAGCGATCCGGTCTACCGGTCGGCCGCGCTGACGTACGCGGTGTTCGTCTCCGTCGCTCAGGTCGGGTGGATCGCCGTCGCGATCCTTCCGTTCGATCTGCTTCAGGCATCCTTCGCCGCGATCCTCCTGTGGTCGATCGAACTGCTCGGCCCCGTCGTCGCCGAACGGCGCGGTGTGCGCAGCGGCGGCGGGTCGACCCCGTGGCATCCGCTCCACATCGCCGAACGGTACTCGCTGCTCACGATCGTCGCCCTCGGCGAGACCGTGCTGGGTACGCTCGCCGCCGCACAGGGCATTTCGGCGGCGGAGGGGTGGGGCGTTTCCACCGTCGTCATCATCGGAGCCGGCGTCGCGCTGTCGTTCGCCTTGTGGTGGCTCTATTTCCTGGTCCCTGCCGGGCCCGTACTCGCGCTCCGCCGCGACCGGGCGTTCCCGTGGGGCTACGGTCACATCCTGGTCTTCGCGTCCATCGCCGCGGTCGGGACCGGCCTGCACGTGATCGGCTACGTCTACGACGAGCACTATCACGTGTCGACGATGACCGCGGTCGTGGCGATCGCCGTCCCCGTCCTGATCTTCCTCGTCGCAATCCTCCTGCTTCACGCCTGGCTCTTGTCCTCGCTGCCGCGCACAGCTGGTCTGCAGTTCATCACCCTGCTGCTGCCGGCGGCAGCGATCGGCGCGGCCGCGCTCGGCGTGGATCTGTGGGCGTGCGTCCTGCTCGTGCTCGCTGCTCCCGTCGTGCTGATCCTGGCGTACGAGGGCGGAGCGTGGCGGATGCTGCAGACGCAGCTGGATTCTGTCCTCGGCGATCACCGCTGAGGTGCGGCGGCGGACTCGGCGCGGCATCCGTCGTCACCGTAGACTGGGCGCATGGACCAGTCGCAGCGCGTCCTGTCGACCCCGACGACGCGAACTCCGACCGCTTGAGCGGGCGGGGCGCCGCGCGCGCCCGATGCTGAGTGACCGCGTTCCCCCTTCTTCTGGAGAGATCTCTCGTGTCTGACGGCTTTTCACTGTTCACCGATCGTTCCGTCGTGGCCATGCGCGTCAACGGCGAACTGACCGACCTCGCGTCCGAGGTGACCGAAGCCGACACCGTCGAGCCGGTGACGATCGACAGCCCCGACGGGCTGAACATCCTGCGGCACTCTGCGGCCCATGTGCTCGCCCAGGCGGTGCAGCGCATCAATCCGCAGGCGAACCTCGGTATCGGCCCGCCCATCACCGACGGCTTCTACTACGACTTCGGTGTGGATGTGCCGTTCACTCCCGAGGACGTGAAGGCCGTCGACAAGGAGATGCAGCGGATCATCCGCGAGGGCCAGCGCTTCGTCCGTCGGGTGGTCAGCGAGGACGAAGCACGCACCGAGCTCGCCGCCGAGCCGTTCAAGCTCGAGCTGATCGGGCTGAAAGGACCAGGAGCCGACGCCACCGAAGGCGCCTCGGTCGAGGTGGGAGCGGGCGAGCTCACGATCTACGACAACGTCAACCGCGACGGAGAGACGGTCTGGAAGGACCTGTGCCGCGGCCCGCACCTGCCGAACACGCGCATGATCGGCAACGGCTGGGACCTCACCCGTGTGGCTGCCGCGTACTGGCGCGGGAGCGAGAAGAACCCTCAGCTGCAGCGCATCTACGGAACGGCCTGGCCCACGAAGGACGAGCTGCGCGCCCACCAGGAGCGCCTCGCCGAAGCGGCGCGTCGCGACCACCGGAAGCTCGGCGCGGAGCTCGATCTCTTCTCGTTCCCCGACGAGATCGGTCCGGGGCTCGCGGTCTTCCACCCCAAGGGGGGGATGATCCGCTACGAGATCGAGCGCTACATGCGCGAGCGGCTCCTCGCGAACGGGTACGAGATGGTCAACTCGCCGCACATCACCAAAGCCGACCTGTTCATGACGAGCGGTCACCTGCAGTGGTACGCCGACGGCATGTACCCGCCGATGCAGCTCGACGAGGTCGTGGACGCCGACGGCAACGTGTCGCGCCAGGGGCAGGAGTACTACCTCAAGCCGATGAACTGCCCGTTCCACAACCTGATCTTCCGGTCACGCGGTCGCAGCTACCGCGAGCTTCCGCTGCGGCTCGCCGAGTTCGGGACGGTGTACCGCTACGAGAAGAGCGGCACCCTGTCGGGTCTGACCCGCGTCCGCGGTATGACCCAGGACGATGCGCACATCTATGTCGCGCAGGATCAGGTGCGCGAAGAGCTCACCCGCAACCTGGAGTTCGTGCTGCAGGTGCTGCGCGATTACGGACTCGACGACTTCTACCTCGAGCTCTCCACCAAGGAGGAGGGCAACCCGAAGTTCCTGGGGTCCGACGATCTGTGGGCGGATGCGACCGAGACGTTGCGCCAGGTGGCCGAGGCATCCGGTCTCGAACTCGTTCCCGACCCCGGTGGGGCGGCGTTCTACGGGCCCAAGATCTCGGTGCAGGCGCGCGACGCCATCGGCCGGACGTGGCAGATGTCGACGATCCAGCTCGATTTCAACCAGCCGGAGCGGTTCGAACTCGAGTACACCGGGCCCGACGGCGCGAAGCATCGTCCGGTCATGATCCATCGCGCACTCTTCGGCTCGATCGAGAGGTTCTTCGCGATCCTGCTCGAGCACTACGCCGGGGCGTTCCCGATCTGGCTCTCACCGCTGCAGGTCATCGGCATCCCGGTGGCCGAGCAGTACGTGGATTACCTCGACGACATCATCCACCGCCTGCGAGCCGGCGGTGTGCGCGCCGAGGTCGATCACAGCGACGACCGGATGCAGAAGAAGATCCGCACCCACACGACACAGAAGGTCCCCCTCCAGCTCATCGTGGGGGAGCAGGACAGGGACGGCGGCACGGTCTCGTTCCGGTTCCGCGACGGGACGCAGACGAACGGTGTGCCCGTCGACGACGCCATCCGCCGGATCACAGACGCCATCTCGGGCCGGGTCCTCGTCAACACCGCGGCGGACTTCGAGTGATGACGGCTCCCGCCGACGACGCAGCGCACCACGACGGCGACGTGCCGTCGGCGGCTGCATCAGGTCTGGTCGGCGTGCCCGACGAGTTCCAGCGACTGTGGACGCCGCACCGGATGGTCTACATCCAGGCGGGTCCTGAACCGCTCCGCGAGACCTGCCCCTTCTGTGCGGCGCCGGATCTCCCCGATGAGCAGGGGCTGATCGTCGCGCGGGGGAAGACGAGCTACGCGCTGCTCAACCTGTTCCCCTACAACTCCGGTCACCTGCTGGTGTGCCCCTACCGCCATATCGGGCTCTACGACGAGGCGAGCGAGGAGGAGGTCGCCGAGATCGGCGCGATGACGCAGACCGCGATGCGGGTGTTGCGTGCCGTGTCACGATGCGACGGCTTCAACATCGGCATGAATCAGGGCGCGGTCGCGGGAGCCGGTGTCGACGCGCACCTTCACCAGCATGTCGTGCCCCGGTGGTCGTCGGACGCCAACTTCTTCCCGATCATCGCCAAGACCAAAGCGCTGCCACAGCTGCTCGGCGAGGTGCGCGAGACGATCGCTGCGGCCTGGCCGGCGTGAGGACGCTCAGCGCACCTGGGTGACCCCGAACTGCATGCGCGGATGGGCATAGAACTCCTGCGCCTCCACCAACTGGAGTTCCCGCTCTCCCGAGCGGTGGGTGTGCTCGAGAAGATCGAACACGCTGGACACGGTACGGGCGAGCGCGTCGGCGGCATCGCCGGTGCGCCCGAGATGCGCGGTGAACAGAGCGGCCGTGACGTCGCCCGAGCCGTTCGCCTTCATGGGCAGGAGCGGAGTCTGCACGATCCAGGCGCCGGCGTCGTCGACGACCAGCATCTCGATCGTGTCCGCCGGCCGATCCGGCCGCTCGACACTCGTGACGAGCACGGTTCGAGGGCCCATCGCGCGGGCGAGCTCGACCGACTCCAGCGTCGACTCGAGCGTGTCGGGGTCGGTGCGGGTCAGGTATCCCAGCTCGAACTGGTTCGGCGTGATGATGTCGGCCGCCGGCACCACGCGCTCGCGCAGCAGCTCGGGGATCGCCGGTGCCACGAAGCATCCGGACTTCGCGTTGCCCATCACGGGGTCGCACGCGTACACGGCCGACGGGTTGGCCGCCTTCACGCGCGCGACCGCATCGAGGATGACGTCCCCGATGCCCTCGCCGCCCTGATAGCCCGACAGCACGGCGTCGATTTCGGGGAAGACACCGCGCTCCTCGATGCCGGTGATGACGTCGCGGACGTCGTCGGGAGCGATGAGGGGGCCGCGCCACTGCCCGTACCCGGTGTGGTTGGAGAAATTCACCGTATTGACGGGGAGCACCTCCACGCCGATGCGCTGAAGGGGGAACACCGCGGCTGAATTGCCGACGTGGCCGTATGCCACGGCCGACTGGATGGAGAGGATCTTCACCCATCGATCTTCCCACCGGCGGGCGGGCTACGATTCTCGTCATGCCCGAAACTCCCCAGACAGGATCGAGCCGCGTCAAGCGCGGTCTCGCCGAGATGCTCAAGGGCGGCGTCATCATGGACGTCGTCACGGCCGACCAGGCCAGGATCGCCGAAGACGCCGGTGCTGTCGCCGTGATGGCGCTCGAGCGCGTACCGGCCGACATCCGCGCCGAGGGCGGCGTGTCGCGCATGAGCGACCCCGACATGATCGACGGCATCATCGCGGCCGTGTCGATTCCGGTGATGGCGAAGGCCCGCATCGGTCACTTCGTCGAAGCGCAGGTCCTGCAGGAGCTGGGCGTCGACTACATCGACGAATCCGAAGTGCTCTCGCCTGCCGACTACGTCAACCACATCGACAAGTGGGGCTTCACGGTGCCCTTCGTCTGCGGCGCGACGAACCTCGGCGAGGCCCTGCGTCGTATCAACGAGGGCGCCGCGATGATCCGTTCCAAGGGCGAGGCCGGTACCGGCGACGTCTCCGAGGCGACCAAGCACATCCGCAAGATCAAAAGCGAGATCAACGTCCTCCGGTCGATGACGAAGGACGAGCTCTACGTGGCCGCGAAGGAGCTCCAGGCCCCGTATGACCTCGTCGTCGAGGTCGCCGAGACCGGGTCTCTGCCCGTCGTGCTCTTCGTCGCCGGCGGCGTGGCGACACCGGCGGATGCCGCGATGATGATGCAGCTCGGCGCCGACGGGGTCTTCGTCGGCTCGGGCATCTTCAAGTCGGGCAATCCGGCGCAGCGCGCGGCGGCGATCGTGAAGGCCACCACCTTCTTCGACGATGCGAAGATCGTCGCAGATGTCTCGCGGGGACTGGGCGAGGCGATGGTGGGGATCAACGTCAAGGACCTGCCCGCGCCGCACCGTCTGTCCGAGCGCGGCTGGTAGAGCAGCGACGCGTGGCCTCCGCCGCCCGCGTGGGCGTGCTCGCTCTGCAGGGCGACGTCCGCGAGCACGCCCGTGTGCTCACCGAGCTCGGCGCCGAGGTTTCCCTCGTCCGCCGCCCCGGAGAACTGGCCGCTGTCGACGGGCTCGTGCTGCCGGGCGGCGAATCCAGCGTGATCGACAAGCTCTCGCGAGCCTTCGGCATGCGCGAGCCGGTCCGAGAGGCCATCGCCGGGGGCATGCCCGTGTTCGGCACCTGCGCGGGGCTGATCCTGCTCGCTGACGCCATCACGGACGGCATCGCCGGGCAGCAGACGTTCGGCGGACTTGACGTGACGGTGCGCAGGAACGCCTTCGGCAGCCAGATCGACTCCTTCGAGACCGATCTCGACGTCCCCGTGCTCGGATCGCCGGCCGTGCACGCCGCATTCATCCGGGCTCCGCTCGTGGACCGGGTGGGGGACGGCGTCGAATCCCTGGCGCACCTCGACGACGGCCGGGTGGTCGCCGTCCGGTCCGGGGCGATCATGGGTACGTCCTTCCACCCCGAGATGACGGGGGAGCGTCGTTTCCACCGGCTGTTCCTCGAGCAGGTCTTCGATCCTCGAGGCGCACGACGCGCACTACCGTGAGGGCATGACGACCTGGGTGGCGCTTCTGCGCGGAGTGAACGTCGGCGGCATCACGGTCCGCAGCGCCGACCTGGCCACGATGCTGCGCGGCCTGGGCCTCGCCGAGGTGAAGACCTTCCTGGCGAGCGGCAACGCGAGATTCGAGACGGATGCCGCGGCATCCGCCCGCTCGCAGCTCAAGGCGAGCATCGAAAGGGCTTTGCGCGACCGCTTCAGGTACGAGGCGTGGATCATTATCGTCACGAAAGTGGAGCTCGAGGCGGCCATCGCCGGATTCCCGTTCGACGCGCAGGATCCGACCCGCCACCCCTATGTCATCTTCTGCTCCGAGCAGACAGTGCAGGACGAGATCACGGAAGCCGCGGCGTCCGCTGATCCCGCCGTCGACCCCGTCGGTTCGGGCGACGGCGTCCTCTACTGGCACCCCGTGAAGGGGACCACCGTCGACACGCCGTTCTCGCGGATCCTCGCCCGCAGCCGCTACAAGGCGACGACGACCAATCGGAACCTGCGCACGCTGATCAAGATCGTGGAGTGATCTCGCCGGTCAGTCGGGCGATGGCGCCGATGGTCAGGGCGATGTCGGCGTCGGTGGTCGCCCACGACGACATCGAGCAGCGGAGCACCGCCCGACCCCGCCACTCGGCGCCGGTCAGCGCCGCCGTGCCGTCGGCGAGGATCGCCGCGCCGAGGGCGCGGGTCGCCGCGTCGTCGGCGAGATGGAAGAGCACCTGGGTGTAGGGCGGGTCATCCACCACCGTCACGCCCGGCACGTCGCGAAGCCGCGCGGCCAGGAGCCGCGCGTTCGCGTGCAGGCGGTCGACGAGATCCCCCACCCCTCGGCGCCCGAGGCTGCGCAGCGCCGCCCACGTCGGCACGCCCCGCCCGCGCCGGGAGAGCTCGGGCGTCACGTCCCACGGATCGAGGCTCGCGTACATCAGGTAGTCCCCGCCCGTGCGGAACATGGCGATGGAGTCGGCGGGATCGCGGACGATCGCCATCCCGCAGTCGTAGGGCACGTTGAGGGTCTTGTGGGCGTCGGTCGTCCAGGAATCCGCCTCGCCGACACCCGCCGTGAGCGACTGCAGCCCGGGCGACGCCGCCGCCCACAACCCGAACGCGCCGTCGACGTGCACCCACGCACCGTGGCGGCGGGCGATCGGTATCAGCTCGGCGAAGTCGTCGAAGGCGCCGGTGTGCACCTCACCCGCCTGCAGGCAGACGATCGTAGGGATCTCCGGGCCGTCTGCGAGCGCCGCCGCCAGGGCCTTCGGGATCATCCGCCCCTGATCGTCGGAGGCGACGGTGACGAGTTCGTCGGCGCCGACCCCGCAGAAACGTGCCGCTCGGTCGATCGATCCGTGGCGATCCGCCCCCACGACGAGCTGCACGCGCGGCGCGCCCCGCAGCCCCTGCCGCACGAGATCCCACCCCGCCCGGCGCAGCACTGCGTGCTGCGCGACGGCGAGACACACGAAGTTCGACATCTGCGCCCCCGTGACGAAGCCCACGGAGGCCTGCGCCGGCAATCCGAGGAGGTCGCAGATCCACTGTCCGGCGACCCTCTCCACCGCCACGGTCGCCGTGGTCATCGAGCTCGAGCCCGCGTTCTGGTCCCAGGCCGAGACCAGCCAGTCCGCTCCCAGCGCTGCGGGAAGCGTGCCGCCGATCACGAACCCGAAGAACCGCGGCCCGGGGATGGCCACGAGGCCGGGGTCGGCGCGCTCGGCGAGCTCGGCGACCACGGTGGCGGCATCCTGCCCCTGCTCCGGGAGCGGCCCTCCGAAGACTTTGAGCATGTCGTCCAGGGACGCGCGAGGCCACACCGGCCGGGTGCTCAGCGAATCCAGGAAGTCGGTGGCGCCGCGGTGGGCGGCAGACAGGGCGCGTTCTCTTTCATCCATACCCAGGAGTGTTCTCCGCCCCCCTCGGTGATACAAGGCACCGCCTGCGGGTCGCGCCGCCGATTCGGGGAGAGGCCACGGGTAGACTCGACGATGGTCTTTCGAGAGGAGCGCTGTGAGCGGTCATTCCAAGTGGGCGACGACGAAGCACAAGAAGGCGGTCATCGACTCCCGCCGCGCGAAGTCGTTCGCCAAACTCATCAAGAACATCGAGGTCGCGGCCAAGATGGGCGGCGCCGACCTCTCCGGCAACCCCACGCTCGTCGACGCGATCCAGAAGGCCAAGAAGACCTCGGTCCCCAACGACAACATCGATCGCGCCGTCAAACGCGGCGCGGGGCTCAGCGGTGAGTCCGTCGACTACGCCACGATCCTCTATGAAGGCTACGGGCCCAACGGCGTCGCACTGCTGATCGAGTGCCTCACCGACAACAAGAACCGGGCGGCCGCAGAAGTCCGCACGGCGATGACCCGCAACGGCGGCACCATGGCCGACCCCGGCAGCGTCGCGTACAACTTCCACCGCAAGGGAGTCATCGTCGTGGGCGGCGAAGGCACCACCGAAGACGACGTGATGCTCGCCGTGCTGGACGCCGGCGCGGAGGAGGTCGCCGATCACGCGGACGGCTTCGAGGTCATCACCGAAGCGCAGGACGTCGTCAAAGTGCGCTCGGCGCTGCAGGACGCCGGAATAGATTACGAATCAGCGGACGTCGAGTTCGTGCCCACCCTGAAGGTGGAGATCGACGCCGACACCGCACGGAAGGTCTTTCGGCTGATCGACGCCCTCGAAGACAGCGACGACGTGCAGAACGTCTTCAGCAACTTCGATCTGACCGCCGATGTGCAGGCGGAGCTCGAGAACGACGAGTAGCCGGCACGCTGCGGCCCGCGCGTCACCAAGGTCGTGCCGCTGCCGGGTGCGGTGCGCCTGAAGCGTCGCCGCCCGTGCGGGACGTAGCGTGGGGACGTGGCATCCGCTCCTCTCCGCGTCCTCGGCATCGACCCCGGGCTGACGCGGTGCGGCGTGGGCGTGGTCGACGTCGCTCGAGACAGATCGGCGACGCTCGTCCACGTGGGCGTGGTCCGGTCGGCACCGGGCGATCCGATCGAGGTGCGTCTCGCCGCCATCGCACGCGGTATCCGTGCGGTGCTCGACGAGCACCGGCCGGCCGTCGTCGCCGTCGAGCGGGTGTTCGCGCAGCAGAACCGCCATAGCGTGATGGGCACCGCGCAAGCCAGCGGCATCGCCCTGCTGCTCGCCGGCGAACGCGGTCTACCGGCCGCCCTCCACACCCCGACCGAGGTCAAGGCCGCGATCACCGGGTACGGGTCGGCGGACAAGCGGCAGGTGCAGGCCATGGTCGCCCGGGTGCTGCGGCTCGAGGAGCTGCCGCAGCCCGCGGACGCCGCCGACGCCCTCGCCATCGCGCTGTGCCACGCGTGGCGTGGCGGACCCGTCGCAGCCGATCGATCCGCGGCGCTGACCCCGGCGCAGCGCGCATGGGCGGACGCCGAGCGGCTCAGTCGGCGGTGAGCGTGTCGCTCGAACAAATATCCGAGCTGAACATAGGCTGAGGGCATGATCTCCTCGCTGCGCGGCCGTGCCGCCCACGTCGAACCGGAGTCGATCATCATCGAGATCGGGGGAGTCGGCCTTGCTGTCGCCGTGACGTCGCAGGTGGCCCATGCGACGCATGTCGGCGACGATGTGCACCTGCACACCCATCTGATCGTGCGGGAGGACGCGCTCTCCCTCTTCGGCTTCGGATCGCGCGACGAGCTCGTCGTCTTCACGCAGCTGCTGGGAGTGACCGGAGTCGGCCCGAAGTCGGCGCTGGGAGTGCTCTCCTCCCTGACGGTGACCCAGATCGCCGAGGCCGTCGACGCCGACGACGACGCACCGTTCCGCAGGGTGTCGGGGATCGGCCCCAAGACGGCGAAGCTGATCGCCGTGCAGTTGGCCGGCAAGCTCGTCCCCGCGCGGACCGCGACGACAGACCGGCCGGATGCCGCGCCCGCGCTCACCGCGCAAGTCACTCAGGCCCTCATCGGCCTCGGCTGGTCCGAGCGGATCGCCGCGGAGGCCGTGGTCGGAGTCCTCGAGGAGGCCACGGCGATCGAGCGCACCTCCGTGCCGACCGTGCTGCGGCTGACGCTCGCGGTGCTCGGCCCTGCTCGCAAGGAGCCCGCGCGTGGATGACCTGAGAGACCTCGACGACGCCCGTGACGACACCGAGCTCGCGATCGAGGGCGCGCTGCGCCCGACGTCGTTGGCGGAATTCGTCGGCCAGCAGAAGGTGCGGGGTCAGCTGCAGCTGCTGCTGGATGCGGCGCGCATCCAGCAGCGTTCTCCTGACCACATCCTCCTCTCCGGCCCGCCCGGGCTCGGCAAGACCACCCTTGCGATGATCGTCGCGCACGAGAGCGGTCGGCCCCTGCGCATGTCGAGCGGTCCGGCGATCCAGCACGCCGGCGACCTCGCCGCGCTGCTGTCCAGCCTCACGCCCGGCGAGGTGCTGTTCATCGATGAGATCCACCGCATGGCGCGTTCCGCGGAAGAGATGCTCTACCTCGCCATGGAGGACTTCCGCATCGACATCATGGTGGGCAAGGGAGCCGGTGCCACGAGCATCCCTCTCGACCTGGCGCCGTTCACGCTGGTGGGCGCGACGACGCGATCGGGGCTGCTCCCCAATCCCCTCCGCGATCGGTTCGGGTTCACCGCGCACCTGGAGTACTACGATCCGGCCGAACTCGAGCGCGTGATCGATCGATCGGCTCAGATGCTGGGCGTGGACCTGCCCCACCCTTCGCGTGCGGAGATCGCCCGCCGCTCGCGCGGAACACCTCGGATCGCCAACCGTCTGCTGAGGCGGGTGCGGGACTTCCTCATCGTGCACGGCCCGGCCGACGGCGTGGGGGATCTCGCGACGGTCGATGCCGCGCTCGACCTGTACGACGTCGACGTCATCGGCCTCGACAGGCTCGACCGCGCGGTTCTCGACGCCGTGGTACGGCGCTTCCGCGGGGGTCCCGTGGGCCTGAACACGCTGGCCGTGACGGTCGGCGAGGAGTCCGAGACGATCGAGTCGGTGGTCGAGCCGTACCTGGTGCGCATCGGGTTCCTCGGACGCACGCCCCGCGGACGTGTCGCGACCCCGGAGGCCTACGCCCACCTGGGCGTCACCCACCCCGAGGGTGCGCTCAGACTCGATGACCTATAATCGCTGAAGGCTTTCGCCTCACCTCCCTACTTATCGGCAGCGCCGCCCGGTGCGCCGCACTCGAAAGGTGCACCCACCTCCATGGACTTCCTAGCCAACTACGGCCTCATCATCCTTCTGGTCGTGCTCCTGGCCTTCATGTTCTGGAGCTCGCGTCGACGCATGCAGAAGCAGAAGGTCGAGCAGGAGGCCAAGGCTCGTCAGACCGTACCCGGTGCGGAGGTGCTCCTGCAGGGTGGCCTCTACGGCACCATCGTCGAGTTCGACCCCGACAACCTCGACCAGCCGGCCGTCATCGAGATCGCGCCCGGCGTCGAGATCAAGGTGCACAGCCAGGCGATCCTGCGCGTCGTCAACCCCACCGAGGGCTTCGTGACCGAAGACGACTTCATCGAGGCGGAGGTCAGCGAGGCCGGATACATCGCCGGCGTCGCCGACGGCGAGATCACCTCGCTCAGTGACGACCAGCGCATCGCCGCAGCCGACAAGGCGGAGAAGCCGGTCGACCCCGACGCAGACACCAAGCCCCGCGCCTGATTCCCCGCCCTTCGGGGCGACCGAGAAAGCTGACCTTCCGTGGCGACTTCCACTCCCGTCCGTCATGCCTGGCGCGCGCTGACCGGACTCCTGGTCATCACCGCGCTCCTGTTCGGCGTCAACGCCCTGGGCGTCTACGTGTTCGGCAAGAGCTCCTGGACACCCGAGCTCGCGCTCGACCTCCAGGGCGGCACGCAGATCATCCTCCAGGCACAGACCACCGATGGCGCCAACCCCACCGACGAGCAGTTGACGCAGGCGGTGTCGATCATCCGCCAGCGCGTCGATGCGTCGGGCGTCGGCGAGGCCGATGTCACCACCGAGGGCGGCAGGAACATCGTCGTCCAGATCCCCGGGCAGGCAGACGAGGAGACACGACAGCGCATCCAGGCATCCGCTCAGCTGCAGCTGCGTGCCGTGCTCTACACGGGCGCACCCGCCACGTCGTTCGTCGGCGATGACGGCGCCTCCACGCCGTACCCGACGCCCGACCCCGCGCTGCCCGCGACGCCGACGATCGCGCCGACGGACGGCAGCGACGTCAGCTGGATCACCCCTGCCCTGCAGGCGCAGTTCCTCGCATACGACTGCAGCAACGCGGAGAACGACGCGGCGAACGCGCCCAAGGATCAGCCGCTCATCACGTGCGACACCACAGGGTCGGTCAAGTACATCCTCGGTCCCGTCGAGCTCGACGGCACGGCGATCGACGACGCGACCTTCGGTCTGCAGCAGACGAACGGTCAGTGGGCCGTCAACCTGAACTTCGACGACGCCGGTACGCAGACCTTCGGCGAGATCAGCCAGCGCCTCTACGGCAAGACGGCTCCGCTGAACCAGTTCGCGTTCGTGCTCGACGGCAGCGTGCTCTCCGCGCCGTCGATGAACGGTGTGATCCTCGACGGCAACCCGAGCATCACCGGGAGCTTCACCCAGGAGACGGCCAAGACTCTCGCCGACCAGCTCAAGTACGGTGCTCTGCCGCTCAGCTTCCAGGTCGTCAGCTCCGACACCATCTCGGCGACGCTGGGCTCCCAGCAGCTTCAGATCGGTTTCATCGCGGGCCTCATCGGCTTGATCCTCGTCGCGGTCTACTCGCTCGTGGTGTATCGCGCGCTCGGCTCGGTCATCATCGCGTCGCTGATCGTCATGGGCGTCCTGACCTACATCATGATCTGCGTGCTGGCCTGGCGCATGGGATTCCGTCTGTCTCTCGCCGGCATCGCGGGCATCATCGTCACGATCGGATTCACGGCCGACTCGTTCATCGTGTATTTCGAGCGCATTCGCGACGAACTGCGCGACGGCAAATCGGTGACGAGCGCGGTGGAGGACGGCTGGGCGCGCGCGAGGCGGACGATCTACATCTCGAAGTCGATCAACGTGCTGGCCGCGATCGTGCTGTACATCCTGGCGGATGCCACGGTGAAGGGCTTCGCGTTCACGCTGGGTCTGACCACCGCCATCGACGTGCTGATCTTCATCCTGTTCACCCACCCCGTCATGCAGCTGCTCGCCCGCACCAGGTTCTTCGGCCAGGGCCACAAGCTCTCGGGTCTCGACCCGGAGGCACTGGGCGCGGTCTACCGTGGCCGCGCGCAGTTCCGTGCGCCGATCGCGGCGTCGTCCGCACCCGGCGGCAAGGCCCGCAAGAGTGCGAAGTCGCGCGGTGAGGCCGAGCGGCGCCAGACCATCGCCGAGCGCAAGCAGGCCGAGCTCGCGGCGACCGGAGCATCCGACGCGAAAACCCCCGGCAACGCCGGCAAGAAGGGCGACGACTGATGCGCTCCATGAACCAGCTCGGAAACGACCTGTATTCCGGCAAGACCTCCTTCCCGTTCGTCGGCCGTCGCCGGCTGTGGTTCATCATCGCGGCGGTCCTCGTGATCGCCTCGTGCCTCGTTCCGCTCTTCCGGCCCGTGCAGTTCTCCATCGAGTTCACCGGCGGTTCGCAGTTCACGGTCTCCGGGCTGAGCAGCCCAGACCAGACCGAGGCCACCCGAGCCGTGCAGTCCGTGGTTCCCAACGCCGCGACGAAGGTGACCACGGTGGGCGGTACCGCGGTGCGCGTGCAGGCCGACCAGATGACGCCGGAAGAGACGCAGGCGGTCACGGCGGCGCTGGCGGAGGCCTACAGCGTCCCGGCCAGCGAGGTCACCGCCTCCTTCATCGGCCCCAGCTGGGGCAACGACGTGACGCGACAGTCGCTCTGGGGCCTCGCGATCTTCCTGGCGCTGACGTTCATCATCCTCGCGCTGTACTTCCGCACGTGGAAGATGTCGGTCGCCGCGATCCTCGGGCTCGTCGACGTCCTCGTCATCACCATCGGCGTCTATGCGCTGGCCGGCTTCGAGATCTCTCCGGCCGCGGTCATCGGATTCCTCACGATCCTGGCGTACGCGCTCTACGACACGACGGTCGTCTTCGACAAGGTGCGCGAGAACACGCAGGAGGACGGCGAGATCTCGGGGCGGACATTCGGGGAATCCGTGAACCTCGCGGTGAACCAGACCCTCATCCGATCGATCAACACCACGGTGGTGGCGATCCTGCCCGTCGGGGCGATCCTCTTCATCGGCGCGTTCTGGCTCGGGGCGCAGACCCTCAGCGACATCTCGCTGTCGATCTTCGTCGGCATCATCGTCGCGGCCTACTCGACGCTGTTCGTCGCGGCACCGCTCTTCTCGCTGTTCCGGGAGAACGAGCCGGCCATCAAGGCGCGCAACGCGAAGGTGCTGGCCGCTCGGGAGCGTGCCGGGGTGCCCACCGCGTGATCTGAGCGCTGCCCGCGCGGGCGTAGGATTGAGAGATTCAGCGCGGGGAGGACGATCGGATGACGGAGACCGTTCCGGCCGCGCAATCGTCGTCGCTGCGGCGACTCGTGCCACGCATCTTCTCGCGGTCCGGACGTCGCGACGGTCCCGAGCAGCTGCTGCGGACGGTGCGAACCCACCATCCCAAGGGTGATCTGACGATCATCGAGCGCGCCTATGCCGTGGCCGAGAAGGCCCACGAAGGGCAGAAGCGGCAGAGCGGTGAGCCCTACATCACCCACCCGCTCGCGGTTGCGCAGATCCTCGCGGAGTTGGGACTGGGTCCACGGGCCATCGCCGCGGCGCTGCTGCACGACACCGTGGAAGACACCGACTACCGGCTCGACGAGCTCACCGCCGAGTTCGGCGACGAGGTCGCGATGCTCGTGGACGGAGTCACGAAGCTCGACAAGGTCAAGTACGGCGAAAGTGCTCAGGCCGAGACCGTGCGCAAGATGATCGTCGCGATGTCGCGAGACATCCGGGTTCTGCTGATCAAACTCGCCGACCGCCTGCACAACGCACGGACGTGGGGTTTCGTGCCGCCCGAGAAGTCACGTCGCAAAGCGACGGAGACGCTCGAGATCTACGCCCCGCTCGCGCACCGACTCGGCATCCAGGCGATCAAGTCCGAGCTCGAGGACCTGTCCTTCGCTGTTCTGCACCCCAAGCTCTACGTCGAGATCGAGAGTCTCGTGAAGCAGCGCACCCCGCAGCGGGAGCAGTACGTGCAGAACGTGATCGAGTCGGTCGAGTCCGATCTGCGCGAGCTGCGCATCCGTGGACGCGTCATGGGGCGCCCGAAGCAGCTGTACTCCGTGTATCAGAAGATGGTGGTGCGCGGCCGCGAGTTCGACGACATCTACGACCTGATCGGCATCCGCGTGCTGGTCGGAACCGTGCGCGACTGCTATGCCGTCCTGGGCGCCATCCACGCGCGCTGGACGCCGCTGCCCGGTCGGTTCAAGGATTACATCGCGACACCGAAGTTCAACCTGTACCAGTCGCTGCATACGACCGTGATCGGTCCCGGCGGGCGCACGGTCGAGATCCAGATCCGTACGAACGAGATGAACCAGCAGGCCGAGTACGGGGTCGCGGCGCATTGGAAGTACAAGGAGCGGATGGCGGGCGGCAAGAGCGAGGGCAAGTCGCTCGACACCGACATGGCCTGGCTCGCGCGCATCTCGGACTGGCAGGCCGAGACAGCCGACCCCGGCGAGTTCCTCGACTCGTTGCGCTTCGAGATCGGCGCGAAGGAGGTCTACGTCTTCACTCCGAAGGGACGCGTCATCGGCCTTCCCGCCGGCGCGACGCCGGTCGATTTCGCGTACGCCGTGCACACCGAGGTCGGCCATCGCACCATGGGGGCCAAGGTCAATGGGCGGCTCGTACCGCTGGAGTCGGAGCTCTCCAGCGGAGACGTCGTCGAGGTTTTCACGTCGAAGAACCCGGACGCCGGCCCCAGCCAGGACTGGCTCGGGTTCGTCAAGAGCACCCGCGCGCGGAGCAAGATCCGCGGCTGGTTCACGAAGGAGCGTCGCGAAGAGGCCGTCGAACAGGGCAAGGAGGCCATCGCGCGCGCGATGCGCCGTCAGAACCTGCCCCTGCAGAGACTGATGAGCCAGGACTCGTTCTCGGAGGTGGCTCAGCAGCTGCGCTACGAGGACGTCTCCGCGCTGTACGCCGCGGTCGGCGAGGGTCATGTCTCGACGCAATCCGTCATCGAGAAGGTCACGTCGCTGGTCAAGGCGAACGAGGACACGTCGACCGGACCCATCGAGATCCCGCACATCGGTCGCGCGCGCCAGCCGCGCGGTGGCGATTCGGGGATCCTCGTCCGGGGAGCGCCCGACATCCTCGTCAAGCTCGCCAAATGCTGCACTCCCGTGCCCGGTGATCAGATCATCGGGTTCGTGACGCGCGGCAGCGGAGTGTCGGTCCACCGCTCGGACTGCACCAATGTGAAGGCCCTGCGTGAAGATCCGCAGCGCTTGATCGACGTCGAGTGGGCCCCGACGACCAAGAGCATCTTCCTCGTCCAGATCCAGATCGAGGCGTTGGATCGCTCGGGTCTTCTGAGCGATGTCACGCGGGTGCTGACCGAGCACCATGTGAACATCCTCTCGGCCACCGTGTCGACGACGAACGATCGGCTGGCGCTGAGCAAGTTCGTGTTCGAGATGGGCGACATCGTGCACCTCGAACGCGTCTTGAACGCGGTACGGCGTATCGACGCGGTCTACGACGTCTATCGCGTCACGTCCTCCTGATCTCACGCCGTCCGGACGTCGTCATCGCGCTCGGATCGGGTGCTTCGCCCGCCGACGCGCGCAAGTACGTCAGTGCGTCCTTCTTACCCGGCAGTGACCGGTGGTTCTCGAGCCAGACGATCGCGTCCGCGGCGATCGAGGGGATGGAGTCGATCATCGACTGCGCCACCCGCCGATGGAGCGGATCGTCCACACGCGTGAGGTCGGCGAGGGTGCGGACGGGCGAGGTGACGGACACGCCCCCGAGACGTTGGAGGTCGCTCTCCGCCACCTGAAGATCGCGGTAGACGATGTGGTGGGACGGGACGCGATGCACTCGTCTCTGCACGGCGCGTTGCACCGTGTGGCGTGAGGGCGGCTCGGGCAGTGCGCCGTGGATCCAGGCGGCACTGAGGTGCGTGGCGGCGAGTGTGGCGCCCAGCAGGCCGACGAGGGATCCCGCCCGCAGACCCCGCGTCTCGACCGCATCCGCGGGGATGTAGGCGTCGCCCACTTCGACCAGGTGTCCGTCGAGCCGCGCCGCCGACAGTTCCGCGCGCGAGAGACGCTCACCGGCGAAGTACAGGTAGGGGGAGTGCATGACAGTCAGCGTGCCCGACCCGAGACGACCGAACGGCGCGGTCTCCTGTTCTGTGGAGAACCGGAGGCCGCGCCGTTCAGGGGGAGGAGGTCAGCCGCCGACGACCTTCAACCAGGCCTTGCGGGCATCGAGCGCTTCGCGCGCGGCCGCCGCGGCCTTCTTGTCGCCGGCCTTCTGAGCTGCGGCCAACTCGTTCTCGAGCTTCTCGATCGCCTCGGTGAGCTGACGCGACATGTCGTTGGTCCGAGCCTTGGTCTCGGGATTGTTGCGCTTCCAGTCCGTGTCTTCTCTTCCGCGGATGGTGGTCTCGATCTTGCGGAGGTCGTCGTCCAGAGCCCGTTCCTTGTCACGGGGGAAGATGCGACCGATCTCGTCCCACCGCCTCTGGATCGCCGTCAGCTGTGCGCGCGCCTTCGCGGTGTCGGTCTCGGAGGGCACCGCCGCTGCCTCGACCAGCAGAGCCCGCTTGGCTTCGATCTTCTCGCGGGACTCTTCGACGTCGGCGGCTTCGCGCTCACCCCGAGCGGCGTAGAGGGCGTCGCCGGCCGCCTTGAACCGCGCCCACAGCGCGTCGTCGGCCTTCTTGCCGGCTCGGCCGGCCGCCTTCCACTCGTCGAGCAGCTCCCGGTAGGCGCCGATGCCGTCCTCGCCACGGGGCGCGAGCGCCTCAGCCTTCTCGACGATGCGCGTCTTGCGATCGCGAACCGCCTTGTGCTCGCCGTCGAGCTCGGAGTAGAACTCGCGGCGAAGCTTGTCGAGGGTGCCGCGCGCATCGCGGAAACGCTTCCACAGTGCCTGCGCGGTGGATTTGGGCAGACGCGGACCGTTCTGCTGCTGCGACTGCCACTGGTCGAACAGCTCGCCGATCTCGGCGGACGTCTGCTTCCACTGGATGGTGCGCGGTTCGCGGGCCGCGAGTGCTTCTGCCTTCTCGACGAGTTCGGTGCGCTCGCGCACGGCGGCGTCCACCGCTTCTCGCGCGGCCTTCGCCTCGGTCGCCGAGGCGGCGCTCAGATCTTCGATCAGGGCAGCCAGGCGCTTCTCGAGTCGGGCCAGGTCTCCCACGGCGGCGGCACCGGCGACCTTGTCGCCCACGGTCTTGGCCGTCGAGCGCAGTTCGGATGCCGGGGCGCCGCCATTGCGGTGACGCACCTCGAGCAGCGTGACCTCGCTGGCGAGATCCGCGTACTTCCGCTCGAAATAGGCGAGAGCCTCCGCGGGCGACCCGTCGGGGAACTGTCCGACGACGCGCCATTCCTCGCCCTCGCGCACCGAGACCGTGCCGTCGTCGTCGACGCGACCCCACGACTCGTCGCCGGGGGTCGGCGCGGGCACGACCGGGCGCGCGGCCCCGGCGGGTGGGCGGGGCATGGGCGCCCGCGGACCGGGTGCGGGCGTCGGCTTCGGTGACACCGCCGGGGGAACCGCAGCAGACTCGGTGTCGGCCGCGGGGACCGTCGACTCGACCTCGGGCCCAGGCTCGGGCTCGACCGTCCCGGCGTCGGGCTCGACCGTCTCGGCGCTCTCGGCGGCAGCCTCGGCCTCAGCGCTCTCGGCGGCCGGAGCAGTGGTCTCGTCGGTGACGACCTCGTCGGTCGACGGCTCGGTGTTTTCGGGAAGGGAATCTGCGGCGGCAGTCACGGGATGCACCTCATCGCGGCTCGCGCCGCCTGTGGGGGATGGACAGCATCGAGCCTAATACGCCCGGCGTCGTCGCGCGGGGACATCGCCCGTCAGGGGGTGGGCGCGGGAGTGGGGGATTGCGTGGTCGAGACGGAGGCGGAGGGTGTCGGGCTCGGGCCCGGTACGCCGGGACCCGCGGTGTAGTAGGCGATCTGGCCGCCGACGACCGCCAGGATCAGGACACCGCCGACGACCCCGGCGATCAGGTTGTCGCGCCGACGACGCCGCAGCTGCTCCTCGTGGAAGGTCTGCCGTGCCTGGTAGAGGCGGATGCGCTCTCGCTCCGCACGCGTGTCGCGATCTCTGCCGGCCTTGCCACTCGCAGCCACGTGGCCTCCTCGTCTCCGGATGCCCGGACCGCCCCGATCCTACGACCCCGTCCTTTCGGGGCAAAACCGCGGCGACGGCGGCCGACGCGGGGGTCGGAGCCCGCGACTAGCCTGGACGGATGACTCCCTCTTCTGCGCTCTTCCAGGGGCAGACGCCTCTGGCGGTGCGGATGCGACCCGTCTCGCTGGACGAGGTCGCGGGTCAGTCGCACCTGCTGCGCCGCGGGTCGCCGCTCGTGGCGCTGGCGAATCCGGATGCCGCGGCATCCGCTGTCTCGGTGATCCTGTGGGGACCGCCCGGCACCGGCAAGACGACGCTGGCGCAGGCCATCGCGCGGTCATCGGGTCGGCGGTTCGTGGAGTTGTCCGCCGTGACGGCCGGTGTGCGAGACGTCCGCGAAGTGATGCAGGAGGCGCTCACGCAGCGCGACCTCTACGGGCAGTCGACGATCCTTTTCCTCGACGAGATCCACCGCTTCACGAAGGCGCAGCAGGACGCGCTGCTGCCGGGTGTCGAGAACGGCTGGGTGATCCTGATCGCCGCGACGACGGAGAATCCGTCGTTCTCGGTGATCTCGCCCCTGATGTCCCGGTCGCTGCTCCTGACGCTCCGCCCTCTGACCGACGAGGACCTCGGCCTGCTGATCGACCGCGCCGTCGCGGACCCGCGCGGTCTCGCCGGGGCCGTCGAACTCGACCCGGAGGCGCGTGCCGCCCTCATCCGGCTGGCTTCCGGCGACGCCCGCCGGGCGCTGACCGCTCTCGAGGCCGCGGCCACCATGTCGGCGGGTCTCGACGAGGAGCCCGACGCGAACCCGGACGACGACGAGGAAGACGGCGACGCCGCACCCGAGCACGACGAGCCGTACTCCGCGCCCACCGCGACGACCGTCACCGCTGAACACATCGCGCAGGCGGCTGATCGCGCACTGCTGCGCTACGACCGACAGGGCGATGAGCACTACGACGTCATCAGCGCCTTCATCAAGTCCATCCGGGGGTCCGACGTGGACGCCGCCCTGCACTACCTCGCCCGGATGATCGAGGCGGGGGAGGATCCGCGCTTCATCGCTCGTCGGCTCGTCATCTCGGCGGCCGAAGACATCGGGCTCGCCGACCCGTCCGGACTGCAGATCGCGGTGGCCGCCGCCGACGCGGTCGCCTTCATCGGCATGCCCGAGGGCCGGATACCGCTCGCCGAGGCCACCGCCTACCTGGCGACGACCGCCAAGTCCAACGCCGCCTACCTCGCGATCGACAAGGCGATCGCCGACGTGCGGGCGGGTGGATTCGGTCGCGTTCCGCCACCCCTGCGAGATGCCCACTATGCCGGGGCGAAGAAGCTCGGGCACGGCAAGGGCTACCGCTATCCGCACGACAGCGAGATCGGCGTCGTGGCGCAGCAGTACCTCCCGGATGAGCTCCGCGGCCGCACGTACTACGAGCCCACCAACCACGGCCAGGAGCGTGATGTGCAGGCCCGCCTCGAGAAGATCCGGCGCATCCTCGACGGGCGGTCCTGAGCCGCAGCATCCGTCCCCTGCCTCCGTGACGGGGCGGGGCACCGCCTCTGGTAGACTGGACCGGCTCGAAACACAGTTTTCGGGCATCCCCTCTTCTCCTCACCGACCTTCCGGCATGCCCCGGCGTGCAGTCCGGACAGGGCGAGAAGACGGAGATACGTCCGTGAGCCGCGAAATGCGCGGCCACGTCATCGGAAGGATCACTTCGTGGCTACGAAGTCCCAGGACCGCCGGAAGGTGCGCCTTTCGCGCGCCCTCGGCATCGCACTGACCCCGAAGGCCGCCCGCTACCTCGAGAAGCGTCCCTACGCTCCGGGTGAGCACGGCCGCACCAAGCGCAAGCAGGACAGCGACTACGCCGTCCGGCTCCGTGAGAAGCAGCGTCTGCGCGAGCAGTACGGCATCCGCGAGAAGCAGATGCGCAACACCTTCAACGAGGCACGTCGCAAGGACGGACTGACGGGTGAGAACCTCGTCGAGCTGCTCGAGATGCGTCTGGACGCCCTGGTTCTGCGCTCGGGCCTCGCCCGCACCACCGCTCAGGCCCGCCAGCTGGTCGTGCACCGCCACATCCTGGTCGACGGTCAGACCGTGGACCGCCCCTCGTTCCGCGTCAAGCCCGGACAGCTCATCCACGTCAAGGCCAAGTCGGAAGGCACCGAGCCCTTCCAGGTGGCCGCGGCCGGCGGTCACGCCGACGTGCTGCCCCCGGTTCCGAGCTACGTCGAGGTCGAGCTCGACAAGCTGCAGGCACGTCTCGTTCGTCGCCCGAAGCGCGCCGAGGTTCCCGTCACGTGTGACGTGCAGCTCGTCGTCGAGTACTACGCGGCACGCTGACGTCACGCCGTCGTCATCGCCGAAGGGCGTCGGGATCTCGTCCCGGCGCCCTTCGGCGTTTTCCGCATACGATGTGAACGATGCCGCGCCCATGACGCGGCCCGACCCAGGGAGTGCTGACAGTGAAAAGCCTTGTGTGGTTTCTACTCGGTATCGTCGGCGGTTTCATCACCGCGCATCTCGTGAACAAAGACCCGCGAGGGCATGAGCTGCTCGCCGAGGTCGACGGGCGCATCGCGGAGTTCACCGATCGCATCGGCGACGCCTACCGCGAACAGGAGGGCCGGCTCGGCGATATCGTCACTCAGGCGAAGGATGCCGCCTCGGACGCCCTCGAGTCCGCGAAGGGCGCCGCGAAGAGCGTGACGGATGCTGCGTCCGATGCCCTCGCGTCCGCGCAGTCGTCTGCGGAGGATGCCGTCCAGGATGCTCAGGACCACGTTGCAGACGCGGCCGACGACGTCAAGGATGCGGCCGACGACGCGAAGGCCGCGGCATCCGATGCCGTCGACGAGGCGAAGGACGCGGTCTCTGAGGCTGCCGACTCCGCCGACGATGCCGCGAAGAAGCATTCCGACTGATCACCACCCCTCCACCTTCCGGGGTGGAGGTGTGCCCGCTTGCCATCGAGGACCCACTCATGAAGACCGTAGAGATCGCTGCCCGCTACCTGGACTTCTTCCAGAAGCGCGGCCACACCATCGTCCCTTCGGCCTCCCTGGTGACCGACGACCCGGCGCTGCTGTTCACCGTCGCGGGGATGGTGCCGTTCATCCCGTATCTGAGCGGTGACGTCCCCCCGCCCTATCCGCGGGCCGCCGACGTGCAGAAGTGCATCCGGACGAACGACATCGAAGAGGTCGGGCACACGCCTCGGCACGGCACGTTCTTCCAGATGCTCGGCAACTGGTCGTTCGGCGACTACTTCAAAGAGGGCGCCATCCGCTACGCGTGGGAGCTGCTGACCACCCCGGAGGAGGACGGGGGACTCGGGTTCGATGCGAACGACCTCTGGGTCACCGTGTACGAGGAGGACGACGAGGCCCGCGATCTCTGGCTGGGGCTGACGAGTCTCCCGGAGGAGCGCATTCAGCGCCTGGGCAAGGACACCAACTACTGGTCCACAGGTCTGCCCGGCCCGGCAGGACCCTGCTCGGAGATCTTCTTCGATCGCGGACCCGCCTACGGCGTCGACGGCGGCCCTGCCACCGACGACGACCGGTACGTGGAGATCTGGAACCTGGTGTTCATGCAGTACGAGATCACGAATGTGACGTCGAAGTACGACTTCGACATCGTCGGGGATCTGCCCAACAAGAACATCGACACCGGCATGGGCCTGGAGCGCATCGCCTTCATCAAGCAGGGCGTCGACAACATGTACGAGACCGACCAGGTGCGGCCGGTCCTCGACAAGGCCGTCGAGCTCTCCGGACGCACGTACGGCGCGGACCACGAAGACGACGTGCGCTTCCGCGTCGTGGCAGACCATGTGCGCTCGTCGCTCATGCTGCTGGCCGACGGCGTGACGCCCGCGAACGACGGTCGCGGCTACATCCTCCGCCGACTGATGCGGCGGGCGATCCGCTCGATGCGTCTGCTGGGTGTGGACGGACCGACCTTCGCCGATCTCTTCGCCGCGTCGCGCGACGCGATGAAGGACGCCTACCCGATCGTGGCGACGGACTATCCGCGCATCGAGCAGTACGCCCTCGCCGAGGAGGCGACCTTCCTGCGGACGCTGGCGTCAGGTTCCGCCCTGCTGGACGACTCGGTCGCGCAGACGAAGGTCGCCGGGGGTGCGACGATCGGCGGATCCGAGGCGTTCCTCCTGCACGACACGTACGGCTTTCCGATCGAATTGACGCTCGAGATCGCCGAAGAGGCCGGCCTGACCGTCGACCGCGCGGCTTTCGACACCCTCATGCTCGAACAGCGGAACCGCGCCAAGGCCGACGCGCGCTCCCGCAAGCGGCAGCTCGCCGATACGAGCGTCTACCGCGAGCTGCGTGGTCGCGGCGAGACCGTGTTCACGGGGTACTCCGACCTCGAGACCGCGTCGACCGTGCTCGGTCTGCTGGTCGACGGGGCACCCGTCGACCGGGCGACGGCCGGGCAGATCGCCGAGGTCATCCTCGGCGAGACGGCGCTGTACGCGGAATCGGGCGGACAGGTGGCCGACAAGGGCGTCATCGTCGGTCCCGGCTACGAGCTCGACGTGCTCGACGTTCAGAAGCCGGTGCCCGGGCTCGTGAGCCACACCGTCGAAGTCACGACCGGCGAGGTGGCCGTGGGCCAGCCCGCCACCACCGTCGTCGACGCGGTGAACCGGCGTGCTGCGCAGCAGGCGCACTCCGCCACCCACCTGATCCACGCGGCCCTCCGGGACACGCTCGGAAAGACGGCGACCCAGACCGGTTCGCTCAACCGCGCCGGCTACATGCGGTTCGATTTCTCGTGGGGTCAGGCGCTGTCGGATGCCACCAAGACCGAGATCGAGGAGATCGCGAACAACGCGGTGCGTGACAATCTCGAGGTGACGACCCGCGTGGTCGCGCTGGACGAGGCCAAGGCCCTCGGCGCCCAGGCGCTGTTCGGCGAGAAGTACGGCGAGGTCGTCCGCATGGTCGACATCGGGGGTCCGTGGTCGCGTGAGCTCTGCGGAGGGACCCATGTCGCCACGAGCGCCGAGATCGGTCTCATCAACCTCGTGGGGGAGTCCTCCGTCGGCGCCTCCAACCGTCGCGTCGAGGCCCTCGTCGGTCTCGACGCCTTCCGTTCGCTCGCGGCGGAGCGCGCGCTCGTCTCTCAGCTCACGTCCACGCTGAAGACGCCGCGCGAGCAGCTGCCGGCACGGATCGCGGAGCTCACGGCGAGCCTCAAGGCCGCCGAGAAGAAGATCGCCGGGTTCGAGGCAAGGGCGCTCGCCGACCGTGCACCCACGATCGCGGAGAGCGCGGTCACCGTGGGGGGCATCCGACTGGTCGCCACGTCGATCGGCGCTGCGGCGTCGGCAGACGATGTGCGCACTTTGACGCTGCAGGTGCGCGACCGACTCGGATCGCCGGCCGCGGTGGTCGCGATCGGCGCCGAGGTGAACCACCGCCCCGTCGTGATCGTCGCCACGAACGATGCGGCCCGCGCGACGGGTGCGAAGGCCGGCGCACTCGCCAAGCTCGCCGCCGGAGTCCTCGGCGGTGGAGGCGGCGGTCGCGACGATGTCGCGCAGGGCGGCGGGACGGACGCTTCGGCTCTGCCTGCCGCGTTGACCGCTGTGCACGGCGCCCTGGAGGCCGTGCCCGCGTGACCGGGTTCCGCCGCGGAGTGCGCGTCGGTGTCGACGTGGGCAAGGCCCGCGTCGGTGTCGCGAAGTGCGATCCCGACGGCCTTCTCGCAACCCCTGTGGAGACCGTGCCGCGCGCGGAGGGGTCGGTCGCGCGGATCGCAGAGCTCGCCGGAGAGCTCGCCGCGATGGAGATCCTCGTCGGCCTGCCGATGAGTCTCAGCGGCGCGGACACCGCGTCCACGACCGACGCCCGGGAGTTCGCCGCGGCTCTGGCTGCGGCATCCGCTCTCCCCGTGCGTCTGGTGGATGAGCGTCTGAGCACCGTGTCCGCTCACGCGGCTCTCCGGCAATCGGGGCGGTCACAGCGTTCTTCTCGTAGCATTGTGGATCAAGTCGCCGCGGTCGTGCTGCTGCAGCAGGCTCTCGAGGTCGAGAAGAACAGCGGCCGTCCTCCCGGCACACCTGCATCCCCCCTTCCCCCGGACCAGGAGTTCACCTGATCATGCCCGATTCATCGTCGCCCTTCGACGATCCGTTGGCGGATCTGTTCGGCAAGCTGCCTGATCCGCGCGCACGACAGCAGGCGACGCGCTCCGCGAAGCCGGGCACCGGGGAAGGGCGGGCGACGAACGGTTCGGCCCCCGATACTCGAACGCCGCCCCGGAGCGACGCGTCACCGTCGAGCGGCGGCGCCCCTCTCTCTCGCCGCGCGGCACGAGCGGCGTCGGCCGAAACAGGGGACGTGAACCTCGCTCCCGCGACGTCCGCGCCGCCCGCCCCGTCCGCCCAGCCCGTTCGCGCGCCGGCGCCGCGCGTGGACCCCACTCGCCCCGCCGCCTCGTCGTCGTCCGCGAACACGCGCCCGGAGCCCGCTCCGGTCACGGGGCCGACGGCTCCGCCGGCCGCGCTGGAGGATCTCTTCGCGGGCGCGCGCACGACGGATGAGATCGGTGCGCCTCCTCCGCCCAAGAACAAGCGTCGTCGTCGGATCGGCGGGTGGATCGCCCTCGGCATCGTCCTGGTGACCCTCGGCGGCATCGCCGGCGGCGGCCTGTGGGCGTGGAACACGTACGAAGACAAGATCCGCGCGTTCATGGGCTGGGAGGAGCCCAAGGACTACGCCGCCGGCATCGCCACCGGAGAGACGTTCGTCACGATCTCGTCGGGCGACACCGGCAGCCCGATCTCGCAGCACCTGTTCGACGCCGGCATCACGAAGACTCCGAGCGCCTTCTACGACTACCTCATCTCCACCGGTCAGAATCCGCCGTTCGTGCCCGGGGTCTTCAAGATGCAGACGCAGATGACCTCGGAAGCCGCCCTCGCGGCGCTCCTGGACCCGGCCAACAAGATGTCGAACACCGCGCAGCTGCGCGAAGGCCTCACTGTCGCGCAGTCACTGCCGATCCTCGTGGAAGCGACCGGTCTGCCGCTCGCGGACTTCGACGCGGCGGTGGCGACACCCGCGGATTACGGCGTGACCGCGGGCAGCCTGGAGGGCTGGCTGTTCCCGGCGACCTACACGTTCGATCCCGGTGTGACGGCGAAGGATGTGATCACCACCCTGGTGAACCGCACCGTCCAGTCCCTCGACGCCGCAGCCGTACCCGTCGAGCGACGTCAGGAGATCTTGACGATCGCGTCGATCATTCAGCGCGAAGCACGGTTCGAGGCAGACTTCTACAAGGTGTCGCGCGTGATCCAGAACCGGCTGTCGCCGTCGAATCAGGAGACGTTCGGCAAGCTGCAGATGGACTCGACCGCGCAGTACGGGTACGGCGAGATGCACGACGGCACGGTCAGCACGTCCGCCGAGGCGCTGGCCGACGACAATCCGTGGAACACGTACGTGGTGACCGGCCTGCCCGCCGGACCCATCTCGAACCCCGGGGACACCGCGATCGACGCGGCGATGCACCCCGCCGACGGGTCGTGGCTGTACTTCGTGACGGTCAACCTCGACACCGGTGAGACGGTGTTCACCGACAACCTGGCCGACCACAACAGGGCGGTCGCGCAGTGGCAGGCTTGGTGCGCGGACCACCCGGACTCGGGGTGCTGACCGAGCGCACGCGGCTCGCCGTGTGGGGCGACCCCATCGCTCACAGTCGGTCGCCCCAGCTGCACGCCGCGGCCTACGACGTGCTCGGACTGGGCTGGACCTACGAGCGACGCCGGGTCGCGGCATCCGAGCTGTCGTCCACGCTCGGTTCGCTCGACGAATCATGGCGCGGACTGTCTGTCACGTTCCCGCTCAAAGGCGAGGCGTTCGCCGCCGCCGGAACGCTCGATCGACGAGCGGAGCTGACGGGCGCCGTGAACACGCTGCTGATCGACCCCACCGGGCGTCCCCACGGATTCAACACCGATGTCGGCGGCATCGTGCGGGCGCTGGAGGACGACGGCATCGAAGCGGTCGCGCATGCGCGCTTGGTGGGTGCCGGTGCGACCGCGGCCTCTGCGGTGGTCGCGCTCGCGGAGCTCGGCGCGGAGCGCATCGACGTCGTCGCACGGCGGCCGGGCGTCACCGCGCCCCTCGAGGCCATCGGCGAGCGTCTCGGCGTCGACGTCGTGGCGGTGCCGTTCGCCGCCGCGGATCACGACGACGTCGCGGTGACGATCGCCACGCTGCCGGGCGAGGCCGTGGTGCCCGCGGCGACGGCACGCTCTCTGGCCGCCCACGGGGGACTTCTGATGGACGTGGTCTACGGCCACTGGCCGACGGCGCTGTCGCGCGCGTGGGAGGACGCCGGTCGCACGGCGCGCTCCGGGCTGGGGATGCTGCTGCATCAGGCGGTCCTGCAGGTGCGGGTGTTCGCCACCGGCCAGGTGCACACCCCACTCGCCGATGAGGACGCAGTGCTCGTCGCCATGCGGCAGGCCGTCACAGACGACTGAACGCGGCCCGGGTCGTGGGAGACTGGAGGAATGCTCCGCGTGACCACGGCCGGCGAATCCCACGGCCCCGAACTCGTCGCCATCATGGAGGGCCTGCCCGCGGGTGTGCCCGTGTCCCGTGCTGCCATCCAGGCCGACCTCGCCCGCCGCAAGCTCGGCTACGGACGCGGCTCGCGGATGAAATTCGAGGAAGACGAGCTCTCGATCTCCACGGGTGTCATCCACGGCTACTCCATCGGGAGCCCGATCGCACTGCGCATCGGCAATACGGAGTGGCCCAAGTGGGTCGAGGTGATGAGCCCCGACCCCGTCGAGCTCACCGAACGATCGCGCGGCCGCGGCGCGGCGCTCACGCGACCCCGCCCCGGGCACGCCGACCTCGTCGGCATGCAGAAGTACGGCTTCGACGAGGCCCGCCCGATCCTCGAGCGCGCGAGCGCGCGCGAGACGGCGGCGCGCGTCGCCCTCGGCGCTCTGGCGCGCGGCTTCCTCGGCGAACTCGGCATCCGGCTGGTCAGTCACACCCTGTCGATCGGCCCCGTGCGCGTACCCGACGGCGCCCCGCTGCCCACTCCCGACGACGTCGACACGCTCGACGCCGACCTGCTGCGCTGCTTCCACCCCCAGACGTCCGCCCGCATGGTCGAGGAGGTCGACGCCGCCCGCAAGGACGGCGACACCCTCGGCGGCATCGTCGAAGTGCTCGCCTACGGTCTGCCCCCGGGCCTGGGTTCCCATGTGCAGTGGGACCGACGCCTCGACGGCAAGCTCGCGCAGGCCATCATGAGCATCCAGGCGATCAAGGGCGTCGAGGTCGGCGACGGCTTCGAGACCACGCGCCGGCCGGGTTCCGCGGCGCACGACGAGCTTTTCGCGACCGCCGACGGGATCACCCGCTCGACCGATCGCGCCGGCGGCACGGAGGGTGGAATGTCCACGGGTACCGTTCTGCGCGTGCGCGCGGGCATGAAGCCGATCGCGACCGTGCCGCATGCTCTGCGCACGGTCGACGTCGCGACCGGCGACACCGCCTCTGCCCACCATCAGCGATCGGACGTCTGCGCGGTGCCCGCGGCGGGTGTCGTCGCCGAGGCGATGGTCGCGATCGTGCTCGCCGAGAGCGTGCTGGAGAAGTTCGGCGGCGACAACATCCTGGAGACGCGGCGGAACCTCGAGGGCTACCTCGCCGCGATCCCGACCACGCTGCGAACGACCGATGCCAGCGACGCGGAGCTCGTCGAACATGACCTCGCCCGCTAGCGCCCTCGTCCTGATCGGGCCGATGGGTGCGGGCAAAACCAGCGTGGGTCGTCGTGTCGCCCGGGAGCTCGGTCTGAGCTTCACCGACACCGACAAGATCGTGGTCCGCGACCACGGGCCCATCGCCGATCTCTTCACCGCCCACGGCGAGGCGCACTTCCGCGCCGTCGAGCGGACGGCCGTCGCCGAGGCGCTCGACGCCGGGGGAGTGATCGCCCTCGGCGGCGGCGCGGTGCTGGATGCTGAGACCCGCGCCGACCTCGCGCAGCACGACGTCGTCCTGCTGACCGTGGCGCCGCACATCGTCGCCGCCCGCTTGCACGGCGAGACGCGGCCGTTGCTCTCGGGCCGGGAGACGCCTGCGCTCCGGTGGGAGCGCATCTACGCCGAGCGACGACCCCTGTACGACGAGCTCGCCGACATCACGTTCGACACATCATCGGGCCCGCTGGCCGCGGTGGTCGCCGACATCGTGCGGTGGGCGCGGGACGAATCCCGGGTCGCGCGATCGGTGGCACACGACGCCGCCCGGGAGGACGCATGAACACCACGACCACGACCACGCTGCACGTGAGCGGCGAGACCGGGCACGACATCTCGGTGGGCCGCGGCATCCTCGACCTCGTGGGCGCCGCTCTCGCGCCATCGGTGCGCAAAGTGCTGGTCGTGCACCCTCCGACCCTGACGGCCGAGGCAGGGCGGCTTCGCGAGCTGCTGATGGGCACTGAGGGCCGCGAGGTGCTGCTCGCCGAGATCCCCGACGCCGAGCAGGGCAAGCGCATCGAGGTGGCGGCCTTCTGCTGGCAGGTGATGGGCCAGGCGGACTTCACCCGGACCGACGCCGTCGTGGGGTTCGGCGGTGGAGCTGTGACCGATCTCGCCGGCTTCGTGGCCGCCACGTGGCTTCGGGGTGTGCAGGTCGTCCAGGTGCCGACCACCGTCCTCGGAATGGTCGACGCCGCCGTCGGCGGCAAGACCGGCGTCAACACGGCCGAGGGCAAGAACCTCGTCGGAGCCTTCTGGGCGCCGCGCGCCGTCGTCTGCGACCTCGAGACCCTCGACACGCTGTCCAAGAACGAGGCCGTCGCCGGATTCGCCGAAGTCGTCAAGGCCGGCTTCATCTGGTACCCCGAGATCCTCGATCTGATCGAGGCCGATCCGGCGGCCGCCGTCGACCCGGGTACGGATGCGTTCCGTCGCTGCATCGAGCTGGCCATCGAGATGAAGGCGCGCGTCGTGAGCGAGGACTTCCGTGAGGGCGGTCTGCGGGAAGTGCTCAATTACGGACACACCCTCGGACACGCGATCGAGCATGCCGAACGCTATCGGTGGCGTCATGGCGCCGCGATCTCGGTCGGTATGCTCTTCGCCGCCGAACTGTCGCGGCTCGCCGGACGACTGCCCGACGCGCAGGCGCAGCGTCATCGCGATGTGCTCGAGATGCTGGGGCTGCCGACGTCGTACCGCGGGGGCGCGTGGCCGCAGCTTCTCGCGACGATGCAGCGGGACAAGAAGAGCAGGGGAGGGATGCTGCGCTTCATCGTGCTCGACGATCTCGCTCGGCCGACCGTCCTGCAGGCGCCCGACGAGTCGCTCCTGTTCGCCGCGTACCAGGAAGTCGCCGGTTGACGCGCGCCACGACCGTGCGCCGGGTGAGGCTCCACGAGTGGAGGGAAGTACGCGACCTGCGCATCGAGGCGGTGAGCGATCCCCAGGCGTCGCTGGCGTTCCTCACGACGCCTGACGAAGAGCTCGCGCGCAGCGAGGCCTTCTGGCGCGAACGGGCGGCCGGTGCGGCGATGGGAGACACGTCGGCCCAGTTCGTCGCGCTCGTTGACGGCGATTGGGCGGGGTCGGTGACCGTGCTCCTCCGCGAGCCGGGGACCAGAGATCACCTCGGACACGACGTGGTCGACAGGCGAGCGGACGTCGTCGGGGTGTACCTCTCACCCGCCCACCGTGGCAGGGGCCTCCTGGGCGAGCTCATGGACGCCGCCGCCGCCTGGGCTTCGGCGAGCGACGTCGCCGCGCTCACCCTGGACGTGCACACGGGGAACACGAGGGCGCAGGCCGCCTACCGAAGGATCGGCTTCGAGCCGACCGGCGTCACGTTCACCAGCACGATCGGACCCGAGCTGGAGATGCGCAAGCCGCTCTGAGCGCGCAACAGCGGTCCCGCCCTGTGGACCCAAAAGCGCAACCCCCGTCACACAGGGGGAGGGAACGGGCTTCGCGACGTGCCTGCGGGGACGGGTCAGGCGCTGACCGACTCGCGGTGCTGTCCGCGGGACAGCCCGAGCTCATCGGTGGGCACGTTCTTCGTCTCGCGCGCGGTCAGCGCACTGACCGATGCGATCACGGCGATGATGCCGGTGAAGACGCTGATCACGACCCACCCGCCTTCCTGCACGCCACCGAAGGCGGTGACGATGCTCGGCGCGAAGCCGGCCATCAGGAAGCCGAGCTGGGTGCCGATCGCCATGCCCGAGAAGCGCACCCGCGTGCTGAACATCTCGCCGTAGAACGACGGCCAGACGGCGTTGGCCGCGGCGTATCCGAACGAGAAGGTGAGGACGGCGAGGACGAACGTGAGCACCGTGTTGCCGCTCGACATCGACAGCATGTAGAAGGGCATGAGTGCCGCCGACGACAGCGCGCCGTAGATGAAGACGGGCTTGCGGCCGATGCGGTCGGCGAGTCGGCCGAACAGCGGCTGGGTGCCCAGGGCGAAGATGTTCGCGACGACCACAAGCCACAGCGTGAGGGAGGCGTCGAGGCCGACGACCACGCCGTAGGCGATCGCCAGGTTGCCGAACACCGTCGAGACGGCCGCGATGAACGCGCAGCAGATCACGCGGAGTACGTCGCGCCAGTGGTCGCGCAGCAGCGGGATGAGCGGCATCCGCGCGATGTCTCCGCGTGCCTTGGCATCTTCGAAGGCGGGAGTCTCGTGCAGGCTCCGCCGGATGAAGAAGGCCACGAGCACGACGACGGCGCTCAGCCAGAACGGCACGCGCCAGCCCCATGTGAACTTGATCTCGTCCGGGAGCGCCACGACGGGGATGAAGATCAAGGCGGCCAGGATCTGGCCGCCCTGCGTACCGGTGAGCGTCCAGGAGGTGAAGAACGAGCGACGGTCGTCGGGAGCGTGCTCGAGCGTGAGGGAGGAGGCACCGGCCTGCTCACCGGCGGCGGAGAGGCCCTGCATGAGGCGGCAGAGCACCAGCAGCGCCGGAGCGAACCATCCGATCTGCTCGAACCCGGGCAGGCATCCGATGAGGAAGGTGGACACCCCCATCAGCACGAGCGTGAACATGAGCACCTTCTGACGCCCGATCCGGTCACCGAAATGCCCGAGGATCACGGCCCCGAACGGGCGTGCGATGTAGGCGAAGCCGAACGTCGCGAAGGACATCACGAGAGCGGCCTGATCACCCGACGGGAAGAAAACGGTGGGGAAGATCAGCGCGGCCGCTGAGCCGAACAGGAAGAAGTCGTAGTACTCGACGGCACTGCCCATGAAACTGGCGACGGCGGCCCTCACGGGGGTCTTCCGCGTCGTTGCGGTGGTTGTCATCGGAGTGTTGCTCGCTTTCAGGTGAGGACGTCGTGCGTCTGCACGAGGTCGTGGAAGTGACCGATCATGCGGTCGGGGTCGGGGGTGAGATCCGTGATGAGTGCGAGGGCGTCGACGGCCTGGTACACGGCCATCCGACCGCCGTCCAGGGTGCGGCATCCGAGTCCGCGTGCCGCCCGGAGAAGCTCGGTCTCGAGCGGACGGTAGACGATGTCGGCGACCCACAGGTCGGGCCGCAGCAGATGCCGCGGAACCGGCATGCCGGGGTGGTCCGCCATTCCGGTCGGTGTGCAGTGCACGACACCGTCGCTCGCCGCCAGCAGGGTGGGGAGGTCGGCGGGGGAGTGGGCGTCGACGGTCGCGTCGTGGCGGGAGCCGAGCTCACCTGCGAGCTCGTCGGCCCGTCCGGTCTCGACGTCCACGATGCTCAGGTGAGCGACGCCGACGCGCAGCAGCGCGTCGGCGACGGCCGAACCCGCTCCGCCCGCTCCGAGGATCGTCACGCGCTGGACGGCGGCGTCCGGCAGACCCGTGGTGAAGGCCTTCTCGAACCCGGTCGTGTCGGTGTTGTAGCCGACCATGCCCTCGTCGGTGAAGAGCACCGTGTTCACGGCGCCCAGTGCCGCGGCGACGGGATCCACGCGGTCGAGGTACTCGATGACGAGGCGTTTGCAGGGGTGCGTGATGTTCAACGCATCGAATCCGAGTCTGCGCGTCCACTCGAGGATGTCGGGGAGCTGATCGGGGACGAGACCGAGTGCAGTGAGGTCGATCGGCCGATAGACGTAGTCGAGTCCCCAGTGCCGCGCCTCGGTCATGTGGAGGGGAGGCGTCAGCGACGGCGTCACTCCGGCACCGATCAACCCGACGAGATAGGGATGGGCGTCCGACACGGTACTCCTTCGTTCCGTATGTACTAACTGGTACGTCCAGAGTGAACCACGCGGGGATTTGCGTGTCAAGACCCTGCGGGGGAGAAGAAGCGTGGGCGTCCCGCGACGTCACTGCACGAACTGCGCAGATCGGCGCGGACTGCGCAGGATCCCGACAAGGGTCTGTGGGATTCGCGCGCGTCTGAGACGTCGTGCAGCGGAGCCAAGGCGACGGGCAGGCCAAGGCCCGATCAGCTGCGGGGGCCGGCCCGGTCCGGGCCTGGCAGTCGGGTCAGCGCACGCCGGAGGTGAGCCAGCCGACGACGACGTCGCCGATCACGGCGCGCAGGTGGTCTCGACGCTCGGGAGCTGCCAGATCAGTGTCGAAGAGGTAACCGAAGGTGTACTGATTGGCGATCTGGAAGACGCAGTAGGCACTGATCACGAGGTGCACATCGATGGCGTCGACATCGGTCCGGAACTCACCGAGCTCTCGGCCCTTCTCGAGGATGCGGTCGAGCAGGGTCTTGGCGGGCTGGCCGAGGGTGCGCAAGGACTCCAACGTGCGGATGGACTGACCGCGGTGGATGTTCTCGATGGCGACGAGGCGCACGAAGGCATCATGGGAGACGTGGTGATCGTAGGTCAGCTCGGCGAGGCGCCGGATCGCCACGAGGGGATCGGTCTCGTCGACGTCGATCGCACGTTCCGCCTCGCGGATGCCCTGGTAGGCGTTCTCCAGCACGGCCTTGTAGAGCTGCTCCTTGCCCCCGAAGTAGTAGTAGATCATCCGCTTCGTGGTGCGGGTGCGCTCTGCGATGTCGTCGACTCGTGCACCCGAGTAGCCGTCCTCGGCGAAGACCTCGGTCGCGACGGCGAGCAGCTCCGCACGAGTTCGCGCGGCATCTCGCTGAACGGTGCTCACGCCGCAAGGATAGTGGACCGGATGCCGCGGACCCGGGGCATCCGCGTCAATGTACTGCATGGTACATTGACGCGGATGAAGACGTCGATCGCCACCGTGTGCCTGAGCGGCACGCTCGCGGACAAGCTGCACGCCTGCGCTGCCGCGGGTTTCGACGGCGTGGAGATCTTCGAGCCGGACCTCGTCGTCGCCCCGGAGAGTCCGGAAGAGATCCGGGCCCTGGCGGACAGGCTCGGTCTCACCCTCGACCTCTACCAGCCCCTGCGGGATGTGGAGGGCGTCGACGAGTCGACGTTCGCCGACGTCCTTCGCCGGGCCGAGGCGAAGTTCGCGCTGATGCAGCGACTGGGGATGCATCTGGTGCTGTGCTGCAGCAACGTCGGCACCGCCACGATCGACGACGACGCGGTCAGTGCCGACCAGCTGCGCCGGTTGGGCGCGCTCGCTCAGGGCTACGGTGTGCGCATCGCGTTCGAGGCGCTGGCATGGGGCAGATTCATCGACGACTACCGGCGCGCGTGGCGTGTCGTCGAACTGGCGGATCATCCCGCGGTAGGCGTGTGCCTGGATTCGTTCCACGTCTTGTCGCGCGGCCACGATCCCGCTCAGATCGAGGCGATCCCCGGCTCGAAGATCTTCTTCCTGCAGCTCGCGGACGCGCCGTCGCTCTCGATGGACGTGCTCTCCTGGAGTCGTCATCACCGTCTCTTCCCCGGCGAGGGTGCTTTCGACCTGGTCGGCTTCGTCGGCCACGTGCTGCGCGCCGGGTACGAAGGTCCGCTGTCGCTGGAGGTCTTCAACGACACGTTCCGTCAGACGGACGGCACCGAAACGGCCGTCCACGCCCGCCGCTCGCTGCGTTGGCTCGAAGATGCGGTCGCCCGCGATCTCGGCACCGACGCGCCGCCGCACATCCGCACCCTGACGGACGTCGCGTCGCCTCGGGGGTTCGACTTCGTCGAGATCAAGGCCGAGGACACATCGGACATCGAAGCACTGCTCGCGCGTGCCGGGTTCACGTCACGGGGGCGCCATCGAACGAAGCCGGTTTCGCTGTGGACCGCGGGGAGCGCACGCGTGATCCTCAATGAGCAGCATGCGCGCGATCTGGAGCCGCAGCTCGCGGCGATCGGCTTCGCCGTCGACGACCCGGATGCTGCGACCGCGCGCGCCCGGGAGCTCGGCACTCCGCTCGCATATCGGCGCACGGCGGCGAGCGAGCAGGCGCTGGAGGCGGCGATCGCCCCCGGCGGCACCGAGATCTACTGGGCCGAGACCGCGCGGGACCGCGAGCCCGATTGGGTGTCGGAGTTCGAGCACGGCGAGCCGGTTCGGCCGTCCACGATCTCCGGCATCGATCACGTCAGCCTCACCGAGCCGTGGCATGTGCTCGACGAGTCGGTGCTCTTCTACACGTCGGTGTTCGCCCTGCAGTCCGCGAGCGCCACCGAAGTGGCAGGTCCTCAAGGGCTCGTCCACTCCCGGGTGCTGCGGTCGGCCGACGGTGCGGTGCGCATCCCCCTCAACGTGGCGCCGCCGATCGTCGCCGAGCGCGGCGGTGCGGGCGGCATCCCCCGTCATGTCGCCTTCGCCTGCACCGACGTGGTCTCGCTCGCGCGAGCGGCGCGCGAGCGTGGGCTGGACGTGCTGCGGATGCCGCTCAACTACTACGAGGATCTCGCGGCACGATTCGACCTGGATGCGGCCACGATCGAGGAGCTTCGATCGCTCGACCTCGTCTACGACCGTGACGGCGATACCGAGTATCTGCAGTTCTACACCCGCACGATCGGTCGGATCTTCTGGGAGTTCGTGGAGCGGCGCGGCGGGTACGACGGCTACGGCGCGGGCAATGCCCCCGTTCGCCTCACGGCCCAGGCCGGCGGGGCGCCCGCTGGTAAGGTGCGTCCATGAGCACCCCCCGGCGCCTGCTGCTGGTCAATGGACCCAACCTGAACATGCTGGGCACGCGGCAGCCCGAGATCTACGGCACCGAGACCCTCGCGGACGTGGAGGAGCTCGTCACCCGCACGGCGGCCGCCTACGGCTTCGAGGTGGACGCCCTCCAGAGCAACCACGAGGGCGTTCTGATCGACGCGATCCATGCTGCGCGCACCACGTGCGCGGGCATCGTGATCAACCCCGGCGGGTTGACCCACACCTCGGTGGTCCTTCGAGACGCGCTCTCCGCGGCGGACCTCCCGGTCGCCGAGATCCACATCTCGGACGTGCGTCGGCGCGAGTCGTTCCGGCATCTCTCCTACGTGGCGGACGTCGCGGTCGTGCACGTGGTCGGCGAGGGCGTGGCGGGCTATGCGACCGCCACGACACGGCTCATCGACGTCATCGCGGGCGGCGCCGAAGGCTGAGGGGAGAGGCGTCTTCACCGGGCGTCGGGCGCATCCCGTAGAATCGGGTGTCGGCCTGCCGCTTCTCGTGCGTTGCGGCCGCTTCTCTCACACGAACGGAACTCGTACTCACATGGCATCCACCGCAGACATCCGCAACGGCGTCGTCCTCAGCATCGACGGTCAGCTGTGGAACGTCATCGAGTTCCAGCACGTCAAGCCCGGCAAGGGTGGAGCGTTCGTGCGCACCAAGCTCAAGAACGTCGTCTCGGGCAAGACCGTGGACCGCACCTACAACGCCGGCGCGAAGATCGAGATCGAGAACGTCGATCGGCGTGATTTCACCTACCTGTACAACGACGGCGACAGCTACGTCTTCATGGACACCGCGGACTACGACCAGCTCTCGGTGGGCGCGGCGACGGTGGGAGATGCCGCGAACTTCCTGCTCGAGAACCAGCAGGTCCAGATCGCCATCAACAACGGCAACCCGCTCTACGTCGAGCTCCCGGCATCCGTCGTCCTCGAGATCACCTACACCGAGCCCGGTCTTCAGGGCGACCGCTCGTCGGCCGGCACGAAGCCCGCCACCGTCGAGACCGGGTACGAGATCCAGGTGCCGCTGTTCCTCGAGACCGGCACGAAGGTGAAGGTGGACACCCGCACGGGCGACTACCTCGGCCGCGTCAACTGAGGGCGACCGACCACTTCTCATGAGTGCTCGTACGAAGGCGCGCAAGCGCGCGCTCGACATCCTCTTCCAGGCCGACGTCCGCGGAGACGACACCGGGTCCGTGCTCGCCGCTGAGGCCAAGCGTGCTGCCGGCGAGCCGGGGCGCGAGACCTCGTGGCTGTACGCCCGCGAGATCGTCGACGGCGTGATCGACAACCGTGAGGCGATCGACGAGCAGATCACGACCTACGCGAAGGACTGGTCGCTGGCCCGCATGCCCGCGGTCGACCGTGCGCTGCTGCGGATCGGCGTGTGGGAGCTGCTCTACAACGATGAGGTGCCCACGGGCGTGGCGATCGACGAAGCGGTGGAGCTGGCGAAGGAGTTCTCGACGGATGAGTCGGGCGCATTCGTGAACGGCGTCCTGGCCCGGGTCGCTCGCTCCGCCTGACGAGCCCGGCCCCCTCGCACGGCTCGTCCTTCGAGCGCTCGCGCATGCCGCGCGTAGACTCGGAGGGAAGGAGAACGCATGCGGATCACAGGACTCGGCCACGCCGGGATGTTCATCGAAACCCTCGGCGGAAGCATCCTCGTCGACCCGTGGGTGAAGTCGGCGTTCTACGGTTCGTGGTTCCCGTTCCCCGACAACAGGTCGCTCGACTGGGAGAGGTACGGCAAGGCCGACTTCCTGTACGTGTCGCACCGGCACCGCGACCACTTCGATCCGTGGCTGCTGGAGACCTACGTGCCGAAGGACATCGAGGTGCTCCTGCCGGACTACCCGACGGACGACCTCGAGAACGACCTCCGCGGGCTCGGCTTCACGAACATCACCTACACCGGCGCGGGCGAGGTCATCGAGCGCGGGCCGCTGCGGATGATGATCACCCCGCTGCGTGCGCCGTCCGACGGGCCGATCGGCGACTCCAGTCTGTCGGTGGACGACGGCACCGCCAGCATCCTGAACCAGAACGACTCGCATCCCCTCGATCTCGAGAAGCTGCTGTCGTTCGGCAAGCCGGAAGCGTATTTCACGCAGTTCTCCGGGGCGATCTGGTGGCCGATGGTCTACGACCTCCCGCAGGACGCCAAGGAGAAGTTCGCGCACCTCAAGCGCGAGGCCCAGCACAAGCGTGCGATGTACTACATCGAGCGGGTCGATGCCCCTCACGTGTTCCCGATGGCCGGGCCGCCGATGTTCCTGCGCGACGAGCTCTTCCGCTACAACGGGCTCGGCGCCGAGAACGACTCCATCTTCACGGATCAGTCCGAGTTCCTCGCGCGTCTGCGCGCCGAGGCTCCGCAGTACGACGGGCACGTGTTCATGCCGGGAACGGTCGTCACGATCGAGCACGGTGAGCAGACCATCGAGCAGACGCTGTACACGGATGCGGAGATCGCCGCCATCTTCGAGGACAAGTGGGGCTACCTCGAGCAGCAGCGGGCGACGCGACAGGCCGAGGTCGCCGAGGAAGAGGCATCCCGCGCCCCCGTCCTGCCCCCGGACGAGATGCTCGCCGCGCTGAAGGCCTGGTGGGAGCCCCTGCTTCGCCGCGGACGCATCTTCCGCGAGGGTGTGGGAGGGAACGTCCGCTTCCGGATCGGCGAGCTCGACATGGTGGTGGACTTCCCGAAAGCGAAGGTGCGCGAGTACGCCGGCGAGGAATGCGTCTACTGGTATACGATCCCGGCCGACCTGGTCTCGACCAACATCGCCGATCACGAGATCGACTGGTCGAACTCCATCTTCCTGTCGATGCAGTTCGCCGTAGGGCGCAGTGGCAAGTTCAACGAGTTCCTCACGACGTTCCTGAAATGTCTGTCCCGTGATCGGATCGAATACGTCGAGAACTGGTACGCGGAGCAGTCGGACGTCTCGGAAGACGTGCAGCTCGGCGACTGGGTCGTGCAGCGACGCTGTCCGCATCTGCGCGCCGACCTGTCGAAGACCGGGAAGATCGAGGACGGCGTCCTCACGTGCAGTCTTCACGACTGGAAATGGGACCTCGCGTCGGGTCGGTGCCTCAGCACGCAGGGCCACCCCATCCGCTCGCGGGCGGCCGAGGACGCCGCGCGCGCCGAAGCCACCGCGGCCGCCGTCTGAACCGTGTCGCGCGTGCGGATCCCGCGCTCCGCGTCGCGCGGGTGATCGACTAGGCTGAACAGCACGACAGCAACCTTTAACACCGTCCGAGAGGCGGAGAAGGGAGCGGCGGATGAGCACGAGAACCGTGCTGCACGAGGCCGACATCGCCCGGGCGTTGACTCGGATCTCCCACGAGATCCTCGAGTCCAACCGGGGCCCTGACAACCTCGTCCTCCTCGGGATTCCCACGAGAGGGGTCCCGCTCGCCCGGCGCATCGGCGGCCTCGTCTCGGAGTTCGGCGGCGCCCCCGTCGCCATCGGCTCCCTCGATGTGACGATGTATCGCGACGATCTGCACCGGCATCCCACGCGCGCACCTCAGCCCACGCAGATCCCCGCGGGCGGCATCGACGGCAGAGTCGTCATCCTCGTCGATGACGTGCTGTTCTCCGGGCGCAGCATCCGGGCCGCTCTCGATGCCATCAAGGACATCGGGCGTCCGACGGCCGTTCGACTGGCGACCCTGGTCGATCGCGGACACCGCGAGCTGCCGATCAGACCGGACTTCGTCGGCAAGAATCTGCCGAGTTCCCGTGACGAACGCGTCAACGTCCGCCTCTCCGAGGTCGACGGCGTCGACGAAGTGACGATCGAATCGTGAGGCACCTTCTCGACACCCAGACGCTCGCGAGAGACGACGCGTTGCGGATACTCGATGTCGCCGAGGACATGGCCGACACGCAGCTCCGGGAGATCAAGAAGCTGCCCACCCTGCGCGGCAAGACGGTCGTGAACCTGTTCTTCGAGGATTCCACGCGCACGCGCATCTCGTTCGAGGCCGCGGCCAAGCGCCTGAGCGCCGATGTCATCAACTTCTCGGCGAAGGGCTCGAGCGTGTCGAAGGGCGAGAGCCTGCAGGACACCGCCCAGACGCTGCAGGCCATGGGGGCGGACGCTGTGGTCATCCGGCACGGGGCGTCCGGGGCCCCGCGCACGCTCGCCACCAGCGGCTGGATCACGGCGGGGGTGGTGAACGCCGGCGACGGCACGCACGAGCATCCGACGCAGGCGCTGCTGGATGCCTTCACGATCCGCAAGCGCCGCTTCGGCTCCGACAGTCGCGGCCGTGACCTCGACGGGCTTCGCGTCACGATCGTCGGGGACGTCCTGCACTCACGCGTCGCCCGCTCCAACGTGTGGCTGCTCACTTCGCTCGGCGCGGACGTCACCCTGGTCTCGCCGCCGACGCTCGTGCCGCAGGACGTGTCCACATGGCCGGTGAGCGTGCTGTACGACCTCGACGAGGCGCTGTCGGCCGAGCCGGACGCCGTGATGATGCTCCGCATTCAGGCGGAACGGATGAACGCGGCCTATTTCCCCACTGAACGGGAGTATTCCCGGCGCTGGGGCCTCGACGACCGGCGGGTGGCCACGCTGCGGCCGGATAGCATGGTGATGCACCCCGGGCCGATGAACCGGGGCATGGAGATCTCCGCCGCCGCCGCTGACTCGCCCGCCTCGACCGTGCTCGAGCAGGTGACGAACGGCGTGTCCGTGCGGATGGCCGTGCTCTACCTGCTGCTCGCGGGCGAGCGCGCCGGGCAAGAGAGTGAGGGCGAACGATGACCGAGGTCCTGCTCATCCGCGGCGCAGCCGTCGAAGGTGTCGAGCGCACCGACCTGATCGTCGAGCGCGGGCTCATCACCGAGGCCGGCACCCGTCTGAGCCGATCGGGCGCGACCGTCGTCGACGCCGATGGGCTGGTGGCCCTGCCCGGACTGGTCGATCTGCACACGCATCTCCGCGAGCCCGGGTACGAAGCATCCGAGACCATCCTCAGCGGATCGCGGGCGGCCGCGGCCGGCGGGTTCACGACGGTGTTCGCGATGCCGAACACCTCGCCCGTCGCAGACACGGCGGGTGTCGTCGAGCAGGAGCTCGCCCTCGGCGAGGCGGCCGGCTACGTCACCGTGCAGCCGATCGGCGCGGTCACGGTGGGGCAGAAGGGGGAGCGGCTCGCCGAGCTCGGGGCGATGGCCGATTCGCGCGCGCGCGTCCGCGTCTTCAGCGATGACGGCTTCTGCGTCTTCGACCCGCTCATCATGCGGCGAGCGCTGGAGTACGTGAAGGCGTTCGACGGAGTGATCGCGCAGCACGCGCAGGACCCGCGGCTCACGGAGGGCGCTCAGCTCAACGAGGGCGCGGTCTCGGCCGAGCTCGGACTCGCCGGGTGGCCCGCGGTGGCAGAGGAATCGATCATCGCCCGCGATGTCCTCCTCGCGCAGCACGTCGGCTCGCGGTTGCACGTGTGCCATCTGTCCACCGCCGGCTCGGTCGACATCATCCGCTGGGCGAAGAAGCGCGGGGTCGACGTGACCGCCGAGGTCACCCCGCACCATCTGCTCCTCACCGACGAGCTTGCGCGGGGTTACGACGCGCGGTTCAAGGTCAATCCGCCGTTGCGGCGCGAGGAAGACGTCCTCGCCGTGCGGGAGGGACTCGCCGACGGCACGATCGACATCGTCGCCACCGATCATGCTCCGCACCCCGCCGAGGCGAAGGCCTGCGAGTGGCAGGCGGCCGCGAACGGCATGGTCGGCCTCGAGAGCGCGCTCCGTGTCGTGCATCTCGCGATGGTCGAGTCGGGACTGCTCGAATGGGCTGACGTCGCGCGGGTGATGGCGCGCACCCCCGCCCGCATCGGTCGGCTGCCGGGTCACGGCACCCCCGTGGCGGCGGGACAGCCCGCGTCTTTCACCCTGTACGACCCCGCGCCGGTGCGGACGTTCGCGATCGAGGATCTCGCCGGGCGCAGCCACAACTCCCCGTACCTCGGACGCGAACTGCCCGGCGAGGTGCGCTTCACCGTGCACCGAGGGCGACCCACCGTCGTGGACGGCGTCCTGCAGGAGAACCCGGGGGCCCGCTCATGAGCCGCGAAGGAGCCCTCCTCGTGATGGTCGGCGTCGCGCTCGTGGCGATCGGCCTGCTCGCGTGGGCGTGGTGGCGGCGCACGCACCGGGATGCCGCGCTCACCGCGCCCGTGGGCGAGGCGCCGGCCGGGGCGTCGATCGTCGCGGTCTACTCGGGCTTCTATGTGGCCACCACGAGACACGGGGAGCCGCTCGAGCGTCTGGCGATCTCCCGCCTGGGGTTCCGTTCCCGGGTCGACGTCACCGTGACCGATCGCGGAATCGCTCTCGACCTCACCGGCCAGCCGAGACTGTGGCTGAGTGCCGACCGTCTGGTCGATGCCGGCCAAAGCACCGTGGCCATCGATCGCGTCGTCGAGAAGGACGGATTGACCCGGCTCAGCTGGCGCATCGCCGACGACACGATCGTGGACTCCTTCTTCCGACCCCAGCAGGCGTCGGCGCGCGCTCTGGCCGACGCCATCCGCCCCCTCATCTCGAACTCCGCCCCGACGTCGGATCCGACGTCGACTCCCACAGGAAGCGACGTATGACCTCCCTGCTCTCGAAAGAGCCCGCTGTACTCGTCCTCGAAGACGGCACCCGCCACATCGGACGCGCGTACGGCGCGCGCGGCACGACCCTCGGAGAGGTCGTCTTCTCCACCGGCATGACCGGCTACCAGGAGACCCTGACCGATCCGTCGTACGCGGGTCAGATCGTGCTGCAGACGGCCCCGCACATCGGCAACACCGGCATGAACGACGAAGACCCCGAGTCTCGCCGTATCTGGGTGTCGGGCTACATCGTGCGCGATCCCTCCCGTGTGGTCTCGAACTGGCGCGCCGACGAGTCGCTCGACGACGCGCTCGAAACGGACGGCATCATCGGGATCAGCGGGATCGACACCCGCGCGGTCACCCGTCACATCCGTTCGGCGGGTTCGATGCGCGGCGGCATCTTCTCGGGCGCTGGCGCGGAGCTGGGCGCCGATGAGCAGCTGCAGATCGTCCGCGACGCTCCGCAGATGGCGGGTCAGAACCTCTCGGCCGAGGTGTCGGTCGCCCGCGCCGAAGTCACCCCCGCGGTCGGCGATCGCATCGGCAACCTCGCCGTGCTCGACCTCGGAGTGAAGCAGGCCACGATCCTCAACCTCGCCGCCCGCGGGTTCGAGGTGCACGTGCTCCCGCAGGACGTCACGATCGAGGGCATCCGGGCGATCGATCCGGTCGGGGTGTTCTATTCCAACGGGCCCGGCGACCCCGCGGCATCCGAGGATCACGTCGACCTGCTCCGCGCCGTGCTGGATGACCGGCTGCCGTTCTTCGGCATCTGCTTCGGCAACCAGCTGCTCGGTCGCGCTCTGGGCTTCGGCACCTACAAACTGCCGTTCGGACACCGCGGGATCAATCAGCCGGTGCTCGACAAGCAGACGGGCCGCGTAGAGATCACCGCGCACAACCATGGCTTCGCCGTCGACGCGCCGCTCGAGGGCGTCACCGCCAGCCCGAACGGCTACGGTTCGGTCGAGGTCAGCCACGTCGGCCTCAACGACAACGTCGTTGAGGGCCTGCGCGCACTCGACATCCCTGCGTTCTCGGTGCAGTACCACCCTGAGGCCGCCGCGGGCCCGCACGATGCGAACTACCTGTTCGACCGATTCGCAGACCTCGTGCAGAGCTCGGTCGCCGAGCGCGCGGTGCGGGGCGAAACGCCGACGACCGAGGGGAACACCAAGTAATGCCCAAGCGCGACGACATCCAGAGCGTCCTCGTCATCGGATCGGGTCCGATCGTCATCGGCCAGGCCTGCGAGTTCGACTACTCCGGCACTCAAGCGTGCCGTGTTCTACGGGAAGAGGGCGTCCGCGTCATCCTCGTGAACTCCAACCCCGCGACGATCATGACCGATCCCGACTTCGCGGACGCGACCTACATCGAGCCCATCAACTGGCGGGTGATCGAGACGATCATCGCGAAGGAGCGGCCGGACGCCATCCTGCCGACGCTGGGTGGCCAGACCGCGTTGAACGCGGCGATCGACCTGCACAAGAACGGCATCCTCGAGAAATACGACATCGAGCTGATCGGCGCCAACTTCGAGGCCATCAACAAGGGTGAAGACCGTCAGATCTTCAAGCAGCTCGTCCTGGACGCCGGGGCGGATGTCGCGGCCAGCCGCATCGCCCACACGATGGACGAGTGCCTCGCCGCCGCGGAGGAGCTCGGCTACCCGCTGGTCGTGCGGCCGTCGTTCACGATGGGCGGGCTGGGTTCGGGCTTCGCCTACGACGAGCGGGATCTGCGGCGCATCGCCGGTGCCGGTCTGCACGACTCGCCGACCCACGAGGTGCTCCTGGAGGAGTCGATCCTGGGGTGGAAGGAGTACGAGCTCGAGCTCATGCGCGACACGGCCGATAACACCGTCGTCGTGTGCTCGATCGAGAACGTCGACCCGGTGGGCGTGCACACCGGCGACTCGATCACCGTGGCTCCCGCGCTGACGCTGACCGACCGCGAGTACCAGAAGCTCCGCGACATCGGCATCGACATCATCCGAGCGGTGGGCGTCGACACGGGCGGCTGCAACATCCAGTTCGCCATCGACCCCGCAGACGGCCGGATCATCGTGATCGAGATGAACCCGCGCGTGTCACGGTCGTCTGCTCTCGCCTCGAAGGCCACCGGCTTCCCGATCGCGAAGATCGCGGCAAAGCTCGCGATCGGCTACCGGCTCGACGAGATCCCCAACGACATCACCAAGGTGACGCCGGCGAGCTTCGAGCCGACGCTCGACTACGTCGTGGTGAAGGTGCCGCGCTTCAACTTCGAGAAGTTCCCCGCTGCCGACACGACCCTGACGACCACCATGAAGTCGGTGGGTGAGGCCATGGCGATCGGACGCAACTTCTCGACCGCCCTGCAGAAAGCGCTGCGCTCACTCGAGAAGCGGGGATCGAGCTTCCACTGGGGGGACGAGCCGCGTTCCGTCGAGGAACTGCTCGAGATCGCCGCCGTTCCGACGGACGGGCGCATCGTGGTCGTGCAGCAGGCGCTGCGCAAAGGCGCGACGAACGCGCAGCTGTTCGAGGCGACGAAGATCGACCCGTGGTTCCTCGACCAGATCGTCCTCATCAACGAGGTCGCTGAGTTCGTCCGCACGGCGGGAGAGTTGGATGCCGACACGCTGCGCCTCGCGAAGGAGCACGGGTTCAGCGACGTGCAGATCGCGCAGCTGCGGGAGGTCACGGAAGAGGACGTGCGCGGCGTCCGTCACGCCATGAGGCTGCGGCCGGTCTACAAGACGGTCGACACGTGCGCGGGTGAGTTCCCCGCACTGACGCCCTACCACTACTCGAGCTATGACTTCGAGACCGAGGTCGTGCCGTCCGAGCGGACGAAGGTCGTCATCATCGGTTCGGGCCCCAACCGCATCGGCCAGGGCGTGGAGTTCGACTACTCGTGCGTGCACGCTTCGTTCGCCCTGTCCGACGCCGGCTACGAGACGATCATGGTCAACTGCAACCCCGAAACCGTCTCGACCGATTACGACACGTCGGATCGCCTGTACTTCGAGCCGCTGACCCTCGAAGACGTGCTGGAGGTGCTCCACGCCGAAGCGGCGTCGGGCACGATCCTGGGCGTCATCTGCCAACTGGGCGGTCAGACTCCGCTCGGGCTCGCGAAGGGCATCGAGAACGCCGGCTACACGATCCTCGGAACGAGTCCCGCCGCGATCGACCTCGCCGAGGAGCGGGAGCTGTTCTCCCGGCTCCTCGACGACGCGGGGCTGCTCGCGCCCCGGAGCGGCACGGCGATCGACGCGACGGGCGCCGTGGCCATCGCCGAGGAGATCGGATACCCCGTGCTGGTGCGGCCGAGCTTCGTGCTCGGCGGGCGCGGGATGGAGATCGTCTACGACACGGCGAGCCTGCACGACTACTTCGTGCGCGTCGCTGACCAGGCCATCATCGGCCCCGGCGCACCCTTGCTCGTGGACCGCTTCCTCGACGACGCGATCGAACTCGACGTCGACGCGCTCTTCGACGGCGAGCAGCTCTACATCGGCGGCGTCATGGAGCACCTCGAGGAGGCCGGGATCCATTCCGGCGACTCGAGCTGCACGCTTCCGCCGATCTCGCTCGGTCGCACCGAGATCGACCGTGTCCGCGACGCGACCCTCGCGATCGCGCGCGGTGTCGGCGTGCGCGGTCTGCTCAACGTGCAGTTCGCGATCAGCGCCGGCGTGCTCTACGTGATCGAGGCGAACCCGCGCGCGAGCCGCACGGTGCCGTTCGTGTCGAAGGCGCTCGGCATCCCGCTCGCGAAGGCCGCGAGCCGCATCATGGCCGGCGAGAGCATCGCCGAGCTCATCGACGAAGGGCTCCTCCCGGCATCCGACGGCTCCCGCGTACCGCTGGACTCGCCCGTCGCCGTGAAAGAGGCGGTGCTGCCGTTCAAGCGGTTCCGCACGAAGGACGGTCAGACGGTCGACTCCGTCCTCGGGCCGGAGATGCGCTCGACCGGTGAGGTCATGGGCATCGATCGCGACTTCCCGACCGCCTTCGCCAAGAGCCAGGAGGCGGCGTACGGCGGAATGCCCCTGAGCGGCACGGTCTTCATCTCGGTCGCCGACAGCGACAAGCGCGCGGTCATCCTCCCCGCCCACCGTCTGCAGGAACTCGGCTTCGAGATCCTGGCGACGGAGGGCACGGCCGAGATCCTCGCCCGGAACGGCATCGCCGTGCGCGTCGTGAACAAGTACTCGGCGACCCAGGAGTCCGGCGAGACGAACATCGTCGACCTGATCAACGCGGGGGAGATCGACATCGTCGTGAACACGCCCAGCGGCGGGCTGGCCCGTGCCGACGGCTACGAGATCCGTGCCGCGGCGGTGGCCGGCGACAAGGCCCTGTTCACCACGATGGCGGTGCTGGGCGCCGCCGTCAGCGCCCTCGGCGTGCTGCACAAGGGCTTCGAGGTGCGGAGCCTGCAGGAGTACGCGCTCGACCGGGCCGCCCGCCTGTGACGACCTTCGGACAGCGTCTGCGCTCCGCCCTCGACGAGCGCGGACCGCTGTGCGTGGGCATCGACCCTCATGAGAGTCTGCTGCAGGCGTGGAAGCTGGATGCCACGGCCGCCGGCGCCCGCGAATTCGGGCTGCGGGTGGTCGAGGCGGCGGCGGGACGCGTCGGCATCGTCAAGCCGCAGGTCGCGTTCTACGAGCGCTTCGGGTCTGCGGGCTTCGCCGCACTGGAGGACGTGATGGCTGCGGCGAGATCCGCGGGCCTGCTCGTCATCGCGGACGCGAAGCGGGGCGACATCGGCACGACGATGGAGGGCTACGCGGCGGCCTGGCTCTCGGAGGGCTCGCCCCTCGAGGCCGATGCAGTGACGCTCAGCCCGTACCTCGGCCCGGACTCGCTTCACAAGACCCTGACCACCGCCGTCCGGCTCGGCAAGGGGGCCTTCGTGCTGACCGCGACGAGCAACCCCGAGGCGCGAGCGGTCCAGAGCGCACTGACCGATGACCCTTCGGCCGGTGACGGCGAGCGGGTGGCCGAGCGTGTCGCGCGTGATGTCGGATGGCACAACATGGGTTCGCCCGGCGGCCTCGGGCCGATCGGCGTGGTCGTCGGAGCGACCGTCGATCGTGCCGCCTTCGGGCTGAGTGACGTCGTGCTCGCCGGCACCCCCATCCTCGCGCCGGGTTTCGGAGCGCAAGGGGCACTGCCGTCCGATCTGCCCCGCCTCTTCGGTTATGTCGCCGCGGCCGTCGTCGCGAGCGAGAGCCGCAGCATCCTCGCCGTCGGCCCCGACCGTCTCGCGGCCCGCATCACCGAGCGGGCCGTGCTCTACGCGGAGGCGCCCCGTGGCTGATCCGACGTCCGACGCGGCCCCGCGCCGCGCGCCCGGTCCGCTCATGCGGCCACCGGAGGTGGACCGCGCCGCAGCATCCCGCCGCGCCGTTGCGGCTCGTCGTGAACGCGCGGCCCTGAAGCGCGATGTGACAACGCGGGTGATCACCCCGCAGGAGCTGCTGCGTCGTGCACTCGCGCACCCGGAGGCTCCGGCGGGCGCGATGCGCGTCCCCGAGTTCCTCACCAGCATCCCGGCGATCGGCGAGGGCAAGCGCGACCGCATCCTGGCGGACCTCGGCATCTCGCCGGTGAAGCGCCTCGGCGGGTTGGGGGTGCGTCAGCGCACCGCGCTGCTGACCTTCCTCGACGAGCGCTGGCCCGAGGGGGGCCCGCGCGACGCGCGCAGCAACCTCGTGGTCCTCGCCGGGCCCACGGCGGTCGGCAAGGGAACCGTCGCGGCGTACATCAAGGACCACCACCCCGAGATCCTGCTGTCGGTGTCGGCCACGACGCGCGCGCCACGGCCCGGCGAGGTCGAGGGCGAGCACTACTTCTTCGTGGACGACGACGAGTTCGACCGCATGATCGCCGAGGACGAGATGCTCGAATACGCGACGGTCCACAACAGGTTCCGCTACGGCACGCCTCGCGCGCCGATCTCGGCCGCCCTCGACGAGGGCCGGACCGTTCTGCTCGAGATCGACCTGCAGGGCGCCCGTCAGGTGCGGGCGGCCGAGCCGTCTGCGACTCTCGTGTTCCTGCTTCCGCCGAGCTGGGACGAACTCGTCCACCGGCTGGTCGGCCGGGGGACCGAGGAGGCCGAGGAACGGTCGCGCCGGCTGCGCACCGCCCGGGTCGAGCTCGCCGCGCAGAACGAATTCGACTATCGCGTAGTGAACGACGATGTCGCGGCTGCCGCGAACGAGGTCGTCTCGCTGGTGCGGTGATCAGGCGAAGTGCGCGCGCACCTCGTCCTGCCAGTGCACCCGCTGCGCGTCGGTGATGAAAGCAGCGTCGAACGAGTTCATCGCGAGTTGCTCGAGATCGCCCGCGGTCATGCCGAGCTCGTCCACGAGCGCCCGGTAGTTGGCGTCCACGTAGCCGCCGAAGTACGGAGGGTCGTCGCTCGAGACGGTCACCATCAGTCCCTCGGCGAGCATGCGGGGGAGCGGATGCTCGGCGAGCGAGGGCACCGCGCGGAGGGCCACGTTCGACAGGGGGCACACCGTCACCGGGATGCGTCGCGATCGCAGCAGCTCGACCACGCGCGGGTCCTCCATGGCGCGGATGCCGTGATCGATGCGCTCGACGTGAAGGAGCTCGATCGTCGCGGCGACGGTCTCGGGGCCACCCTCCTCACCGGCGTGAGCGACGAGCCGGAGACCTTCCGCCGCGGCGCGGGCGTAGACGTCCACGAACAGCTCCGGGCCGTAGCCGATCTCGGTGGAGTCCAATCCCACTCCGATGATGTGCTCGCGGTACGGCAGGATCGCGGTCAGCATCTCGTCGGCGGCCTGCGCACCGAGGTCGCGCAGGAAGCACATGATCAGCGCACTCGAGATGCCGTGGGTGCGCTCACTGTCACCCAGAGCACGGGTAAGGCCGGACATCACCACCGACAGCGGCGTCCCGTTGCCGATATGGGTCTGCGGATCGAAGAAGATCTCGGCGCGCCGTACGTTCGCCCGGGCCGCGCGATCGAGGTATCCGGTCGCGAGCTCGAAGAAGTCGCGTTCGGTCCGCAGCACCGTCAGATTCGAGTAGTGCAGGTCGAGGAAGGACTGCAGATCGGAGAACGCGTAGCGCGCGCGAAGCTCGTCCACGTCCATCGAGGGAATCGGAACCCCGTTGCGCCGCGACATCTCGATGATGTGCTCGGGCTCGATCGTGCCTTCGATGTGGAGGTGCAGCTCCGCGCTCGGCGGGGGGACGAAGTCGGGCACGATGCTCCTGTCGGGAGGGAAACGGTCGATCGCCGCCGATGCTACCGGCGCGATGTTTCGGGCGTGATGCCGACCACCGGGGCGGTGCTCCGCGGGCATCGTGAGGCGGTTCGCGGCGGGAGGGGACGGCGCGAGGTAGAATGGGTATATCGTGCCGCCCCGATCGGGAGTGCGGCGCCCACCAGTCATCCCAACCAGGAGGTTTCGCCATGGCCGGAACGAATCAGGGAATCATCGATCCCCCCATCGACGCACTGCTGGAGAAGGTCGACTCCAAGTACCAGCTCGTGATCTTCGCATCCAAGCGTGCGCGTCAGATCAACGACTACTACTCCGACCTGCACGAGGGCAACCTCTTCGACAACGTGGGGCCTCTCGTCGACTCCACGGTCGAGGACAAGCCGCTCACGATCTCCTTGCACGAGATCCACGAAGACAAGCTGCGCCTGCGTCGCGCCGAGTAACACGTCACGCCAGGTCATCCGCGAGCGGAGCGATCGCGCGCTGAAATGATCGTGGTGATCGCGGCGGTGTCCGATGTCGGATGCCGCCGCGATACTTTTCTGCACCCGCTTACCCTGGAGCACCGATGACCGAGCTGCGTCTGTTCACCTCCGAGTCCGTGACAGAGGGCCACCCCGACAAGATCTGCGACCAGATCTCCGACAGCATCCTCGATGCGCTGATCGCCGCCGACCCCGACTCGAGGGTCGCGGTGGAGACGCTCGTGACGACCGGTCTGGTCCACGTCGCGGGCGAAGTGCGCACCGACGCGTACGTCGACATCCCCTCGATCGTGCGCCGCGTCGTCAACCGCATCGGCTACACCTCGAGCGACACCGGCTTCGACGGCGACTCCTGCGGGGTGAGCATCTCGATCGGCGAGCAATCCACGGACATCGCGCACGGCGTCGACCAGGGGCTGGAGCGGCGTGAGTCGGGCTCGATCGACCCGATCGACGAACTCGGCGCCGGTGATCAGGGAATCATGTTCGGCTACGCGACCGACGAGACGACGGAGCTCATGCCGATGGCGATCTGGACGGCGCATCGTCTGGCGGAGCGGCTCACGGCGGCCCGGCGCGACGGCGGCCTGCCATTCCTCCGCCCAGACGGCAAGACGCAGGTCACCCTCGGGTACGAGGGATCCGTGCCACGCACGGTCGAGGCGATCGTCCTGTCGACACAGCACAACCCCGACATCTCGCAGACGGCGTTGCGGGCAGCGGTCAAGGCGGACGTCATCATGCCGGTCCTCGAACGCACCGGGCTCGATCTGTCGCACACCGAGTTCTTCATCAATCCCGCCGGTCCGTTCGTCACCGGCGGACCCAAGGGCGACGCGGGGCTGACCGGCCGCAAGATCATCATCGACACCTACGGCGGGGCGTCGCGCCACGGCGGGGGAGCCTTCAGCGGGAAGGATCCCTCGAAGGTGGACCGCTCCGGTGCGTACGCCATGCGCTGGGTCGCGAAGAACGCCGTGGCGGCAGGTCTTGCCGACCGTCTCGAAGTGCAGGTCGCGTATGCGATCGGGAAGGCATCGCCCGTCGGCCTCTACGTCGAGTCCTTCGGCACCGGACACGTCTCGGACGCCGTCATCACGCGTGCCATCCGCGACGTCTTCGACCTGCGCCCGAGGGCGATCATCGACAGCCTCGATCTGCTGCGCCCGATCTACGCGCAGACGGCGGCATACGGGCACTTCGGCCGCGAACTCCCCGATTTCACGTGGGAGCGCGTCGATCGCGTTCACGAGCTGCGCGCGGCCGCGGGTCTCTGATCCGGACACCGTCGTGAGTACGGGGCGCGTCGCGCGCGTTCTGATCGATTCGCCGCTTCCGCAGCTCGACCGCCTGTTCGACTACGCCATCCCGCCGGCGCTCCTCTCCGACGCCGTTCCCGGTGTGCGGGTGAGGGTGCCGCTCCGCTCCGCGGGGCGAATGGTCGACGGCTTCATCGTGGAGGTGGGGGACGAGGTTCCGACGCCTCGCCCGCTGTCCGAGCTCGAGTCCGTGGTCTCGCCCGTGCGGGTGCTGCCCGCGCGGCTCTATGCGCTGGCCCGCCGCGCCGCCGACCGGGCCGCGGGCTCGGCCGGCGACATCCTGCGGCTCGCCATCCCGAAACGAATGGTGCGGGCCGAGAAGGCGTGGGCGGCGTCCGACACCCCGCCGGGTCCGGAGGTGACCCCCGAGGCGGTCGCGTGGGCGACGGCGGCGCTCGGCGGCTTCCCGGGGCTCGACGCCGCGGTGCGCGACGGCGAGCGGATCGCGGTGGACGCTCCGCCGCGCCCGTTGCGACTCGATGCCGAGACGGAAGTGGGCGCCTGGGCCGAGCTGCTCGCCGCGATCGCGACGCACACGCTCGCGGATGGCAGGAGCGCCATCGTGGTTTTGCCCGATCATCGCGATCAGAGCCAGGTCGAAGCCGTCCTCACCGCTCACGGTCTGGGCGACGCGCTCGTCCGCGTCGATGCCCGGCAGAGCGGACCGGAGCGCTATGCGTCATTCCTGCGCACCCTGAGCCCGGTGCCGTGCATCGTCGTCGGCAATCGATCGGCCGTCTACGCCCCGGTGCACCAACTCGGCGCGATCACAATGTGGGACGACGGAGACCCCCTGCTCTCCGAGCCGCTCAGTCCGGGAGTGCACGCACGAGACGCCGCGCTCATCCGTCAGGAGCTCGACGCCTGCGCGCTCGTGTTCGCAGGACACACGCGCACGACCGACGTCGAGCGGCTCGTCGGCATCGGCTGGGTCCGCGAGATCCGCTCGCCGAAGCGCGAGTCGCCGCGCGTCGTGCTCAGCGCCACGCGCGAGGGAGAATCCCGATCCGCGCGTGTTCCCTCTGCAGCGTTCGCGTCGGCCCGGCAGGCGCTCGCCATCGGCCCGGTCCTGGTCCAGGTCGCCCGGCCCGGGTACGCCCCCGTCCTGGTCTGCGCGGAGTGCCGCCGACCTGCGCGTTGTCTGCACTGCGCGGGCCCGCTCCGCGCGCGACGGCCCGGTGCCGTGCCCGAGTGCGGGTGGTGCGGGCGCGCCGCGCACTCGTGGACGTGCCCGCACTGCGCGTCGACGCGGGTGCGCATGGCGTCCGCGGGGAGCGAGCGCACGGCCGACGAGCTCGGCCGCGCGTTTCCCGGTGTGCGGATCGTCGTGGCCGACGGCGAGCACCCCGTCACCCAGGTCGACGGCCGTCCTGCCATCGTGATCGCCACGCGGGGAGCGGAACCACATGCTCTCGACGGGTACCGCTCGGTGATCCTGCTGGACGGGGACCGGATGCTGATGGCCGATGATCTGCGCATCGGCGAGTCCGCGCTGCGGTGGTGGTCGAACGCCGCGGCACTGGCGGCACCCGGCGCGCCGGTGCATCTGGTCGGTGTCGCGGGAACGGTGGCACGGGCACTCGCCACGTGGACCCAGTCCGCGTATGCGCGGAGTGAGCTCGGCGAGCGGGCTCCGCTGCGGATGCCGCCGACGGTCCGCGTGGCGGCGATCGAGGGCGTGCCCGCCGCGGTGGCGGCCGCGATCGACGAGCTGCGCGCCGCGGTGCCCGGGCTCGATGCGGACGCCGTCCTCGGGCCGGTCGCGGTGACCGCGCCTCTCGGCAGCGGCGCGGCGGCCGGACGCGCGCCGTCCACGCCGAGCATCGAGCCGCTCGCGCGTGCGTACGTGCGCTTCGACTACGCCCACGGCCGGGTGGTGGCCGACTCCCTCCGCGCATCGGTGGTCGCCGCCGCGCTGCGCACCCGCAAGGCGGCGAAAGGTCGCCCGGCGGGCCCCCGGAATACACTGAGGGTGCGGGTCGACGTCCCCGACCTCGATCTGTGAGGAAATACCCCATGCGCCTCGTCTTCGCCGGCACGCCCGATGCCGCCGTCCCGTCGCTCCGTACGCTCGCGGCATCCGCTCACGACCTCGTGGCCGTCGTCACCCGGCGCGATGCACCGATCGGACGCAAGCGTGTTCTGACACCGTCCGCGGTCGCCCGGGATGCCGCCGATCTGTCGCTGCCCGTCGTCAAGACCGATCGGCTGGATGCCGCAGCCACCGCCTCGCTGGCGGAGCTCACCCCCGATCTGGGGGTCATCGTCGCCTACGGCGGGCTGGTGCGCGAACCGCTGTTGAGCGCTCCGACGCACGGGTGGATCAATCTGCACTTCTCGCTGCTGCCCCGGTGGCGCGGCGCGGCGCCGGTACAGCGTGCGCTCCTCGCGGGCGACCGCCGCACCGGGGCAAGCGTGTTCCAGCTCGTCGCCGAGCTCGACGCCGGTGATGTCTTCGCCGAGGAGGTCTATGACATCCCTCCCGATTCCACCAGCGGCGACGTGCTCGAGGCCCTTTCGGCGCAGGGCGCGAAGCTGCTGCTGAGCGTCGTCGACGGGATCGCCGCGGGCACGGCCACCGCCGTGCCGCAGACCGGCGAGCCGACGTACGCCCCCAAGCTGAGCGCAGAGGACGGACTCGTGGCATGGGACGACCCGTCGGAGCGCGTCCTCGCCCGCATCCACGGCGCCACCCCCGAGCCCGGCGCGCACACGACCGTCGACGGCGCGCGGGTGAAGATCCTCGCGGCGCGGGCGGCGGCGACGGATGCCGCTCCCGAGGACGGCGCGGAGGACGAGCCCCTCACGCCGGGCGAGGTGCGTGTCCGCGGAGCATCCGTCCTCATCGGCACGGGGACGCGACCGGTCGTGGTCGACGTGGTCCAACCGGCGGGCAAGGGCGCGATGGGCGCCGCGGACTGGCGACGCGGCCTGCGTGGTGCCGCGGTGGTGGGTTCATGAGTGCGGTGCAGCCGGCACGGCGCGTCGCCTACGACACTCTGCGCGCGGTGCACGAGTCCGACGCCTACGCGAACCTGCTCCTCCCGAAGGCGATCGGTCGCGCAGGTCTCGACACGGCCGACGCCGCGCTCGCGACCGAGCTCACGTACGGCACCCTGCGCCGCGAGGGCACGTACGACGCCGTGATCGCGATCGCCGCGAACCGCGAGGCCGCCGACATCGATCCGGTGGTCCTCGATGCCCTGCGACTGGGTGTGCACCAGCTGCTCTCCACGCGCGTCGCCTCGCACGCGGCGGTCAACGAGTCGGTCGAACTCGCCCGGCAGGACGGCAGCAGGGGAGCGGCGGGGTTCACGAACGCCGTGCTGCGGCGGGTGTCGCGCGACACGCCGGGGGAGTGGATGACCCGCGTCGAGCAGTCGGCACGATCGGATGACGAGCGCCTGGGACTCGTGTTCTCGCACCCGGTGTGGGTGGTCCGCGCGTTCCGCCGCGCCCTCGCGGCCGAAGGACGCGCCGACGAACTCGAAGACCTGCTCGCCGCCGACAACGCATCGCCGCGCGTGACGATGACAGCCCTGCCCGGATTGGCGGCGATCCCGGCGGACGCCCGCCCCACGCCGTACTCGCCCTTCGGATTCCTCCTCGGGGGAGGCGACCCCGAGGCGATCGTCACCGCGTCGGACGGACGGATCCGTGTTCAGGACGAAGGATCGCAGCTGGCGGCGCTCGCGCTCTCGGAAGCACGTGAGGTGCGCCCGGGCGAGCGGTGGCTGGATCTGTGTGCGGGTCCGGGTGGCAAGGCCGCGATGCTCGGGGCGGAGGCGCTGCGGCTCGGCGCGCACCTCGAGGCCAACGAGATCTCTCCGGCGCGCGCCGGACTCGTGCGCCGCGCGATCGCGTCCGTGCCGATGGACATCCCGGTGTCCGAGGAAGACGGTCGCGCACGCGCCGAGGCCGCCCCGGGTGCCTACGACCGCATCCTCGTCGATGCGCCGTGCACCGGACTCGGAGCCCTGAGACGGCGACCCGAAGCACGGTGGCGCAAGACGCCGGCTGATATCCCCGGCCTCACCGAACTGCAGCGCGGCCTGCTGACCGCGGCCATCTCCGCGCTCCGACCCGACGGCATCGTGGCGTACGTCACGTGTTCGCCGCATCTGGCCGAGACGGCCGGCGTGGTCGCCGAAGTGCGCCGCGACTGGGGCGACCAGATCGAGGAGCTGGATGCGCGCGCGGTTCTGCAGTCCATCGCATCATCTCCGCTCGACCTGCCCGCGCCCGCCGACGGCTCCGGGCGCGCACAGCTGTGGCCGCACCGGCACGGCACCGATGCGATGTTCATCTCCCTGCTGCGCCGACGCTGACGGCGTCAGCGCTGGAGGCGGAGACGTGTCGGGTCGCCGCCCACCACGCCCTCCAGGGCCGACAGGGCAGCCGGGTGCGCCCGCGCGACGCTCCGCGCATCGAGGGTCACGGTCCCGTCGTGCGGCAAGCCGTCGACCACCTCCGCCAGCACCGAGAGCACACGCTCCGCGCCGGCCAGACCGAGCTCGCCGGCGAGCCGGACCGTCGCGGCACGGCCGCTGCGGTCGACGGCGATGCCCGGCTCCGAGATGCTCTCGTGCGGCTCCAGCAGATGCATGCCGAAATCCTCCGACAGGCGCTGCAGGACCGACGATGAACGCACGCTGTTGCCGTGTTCGTCCAGGCGGGGGCTGAAGACCCCCACGCCGTATTGCGACGGGGCCACCGCGAGAATCCCGCCGCTCACCCCGCTCTTGGCGGGCAGGCCGACGCGGAGCAGCCACTCGCCCGAGAAGTCGTACATGCCGCAGCTGGCCATGATCGATACGACGTCGCGGGCCGTGCGCTCCGAGACGACCCGCGCACCTGTGGTGGGGTTCACTCCGCCGAATGCCAGCGTCCCCGCCATCACCGCGAGGTCGCGGACCGTCACCAGCACCGCGCATTGGCGGAAGTAGCTCTCTACGGCGTCGTCGACGTCGCCGCCGAGGCTGCCGTACGAGCGCATCAGATGGGCCAGCGCGCGATTGCGGTGGCCCGTGCGCGACTCCGATGTGTACACAGCCTCGTCCACCCAGAGCGACCGACCGGCGAATTCCGAGAGCACGTCGACGATCCGCGCGGTGCGCTCCTCGAAGCCCGTTCCGGGAATGAGCGACGTGGTCGCGATCGCGCCGGCGTTCACGAGGGGGTTCGCCGCGCGTCCCGTCCCCTCCTCGAGACTGATCGCATTGAACGGCTCGCCGCTCGGTTCTACGCCGACCGAGGCGAACACGCGCTCGCGTCCCAGCTCACGGAGCGCCAGAGCCAGGACGAAGGGCTTGGAGATGGACTGGATCGTGAACTCGACGTGGTCGTCTCCCGCCGTGTAGACGCGCCCTCGAGGACCCACCGCCGCCAGGGCCAGCGGAGACGGGTCGGCCGCCGCCAGCTCGGGGATGTACCCGGCGAGGGCGCCCGAATCGTCGGGGCGCACATCGTCGAGCACGCCCTCGAGCATCTGCGGAATGGGGTCCACGGCTCGACCATAATGGACGGGTGCCCCCCACCGACGCCGCCGGCGAGTCTCGCGACATCCGCATCAACCCGAGTGTTCTCGCGGCCGACTTCGTCAACATGCAGGCCGATCTGGCGCGCATCGCCACCGCCGACTACGTGCATGTCGACGTGATGGACAACCACTTCGTGCCCAATCTCACCTTCGGTCCGCAGATGGTGGAGCGTATCCAGGCGACGAGCCCGATCCCGCTCGATGTGCACCTCATGATCGACGAGCCCGAGCGGTGGGCTCCCGGGTACGCCGAGCTGGGCGCGGCATCCGTCACCTTCCATCTCGAGGCTTCTGCCGAGCCGATCACCCTCGCCCGTCGGCTGCGCTCCCTCGGCGCGCGCGCCGGCGTGGCGGTCAAGCCCGGAACCCCCGTCGAGAGCCTCTTCGAGGTGCTGGACGAGTTCGATCAGGTGCTGGTGATGACCGTCGAGCCCGGTTTCGGCGGCCAGTCGTTCATGCCCGAGACCATGCCGAAGCTCTCGGCGCTCGCGGCAGAAGCACGACGTCGGGGATCGGCCGTCTGGCTGCAGGTCGACGGCGGTATCAGCGAGTCCACGATCGCGCAGGCGGCTGAGGCCGGTGCCGACACCTTCGTGGCGGGCTCCGCCGTCTTCGGGGCGGAATCGCCCGACGCGGCGATCACGATGCTCCGCTCCAGCGCGGCGCGTCATCGCCACTAGGACGATCGACTGCCGGACGGCTTGGGCCGGCCCTCGCCGCGCATTCGCTACGCTGGAAGGGTGAAGACGTTCGACGGGCTGTTCGCTGAGCTCACCGCCACCGCGGTGGAGCGACCCGAGGGCTCGGGCACGGTCGCTCAGCTCGATGCGGGCGTGCACGCGATCGGCAAGAAGATCGTCGAGGAGGCCGCCGAGGTGTGGATGGCCGCCGAGTACGAGTCGACGGATGCCGCGGCCGAGGAGATCTCGCAGCTGCTGTACCACCTCCAGGTCATGATGGTCGCGAAGGGCCTCACCCTGGAGGATGTCTACCGACATCTGTGAGCGCGCCCCGCCCATCCGCCACCGCATCGAAAGCCACCCCGACATGCTGCGTATCGCCGTGCCCAACAAGGGCTCGCTCGCGGAGACCGCCGCCGAACTGCTCGCCGAAGCGGGCTACATCGGTCGTCGAGATCCCAAAGACCTCCACACCATAGACCCGGTCAACGACGTCGAGTTCTTCTATCTCCGACCCAAGGACATCGCGACCTACGTGGGGTCGGGTGCCCTCGACATCGGGATCACGGGTCGCGACCTGCTGCTGGACGCGCGGATGCCCGGGGCGACCGAGATCGATGCGCTCGGCTTCGGCGGCTCGACGTTCCGCTTCGCGGGGCCTCCCGGACGTTTTCAGGAACTCCGCGATCTGGAGGGTTTGCGCGTCGCCACGGCCTACCCCGGACTCGTGGACGCCTACCTCGACGAGCACGGCATCGCGGTCGATCTCGTTCCGCTGGACGGCGCCGTGGAGTCGGCCGTTCAACTGGGCGTCGCGGACGCGGTCGCCGACGTGGTCTCGACCGGCACCACGCTGCGTCAGGCAGGGCTCGAGATCTTCGGTCCCGTGCTGCTGGAGTCCGAGGCGGTGCTGATCCAATCCCCGACCAAGGCCGATGGCGTGGACACCCTGCTGCGGCGCCTCCGCGGCGTTCTGGTCGCTCGTCGATACGTGCTCGTGGACTACGACCTCCCGGCGGATCTCGTCGAGGAGGCGGTGCAGATCGCGCCCGGCATCGAGTCGCCCACGATCTCACCGCTGCGCGATCCGCACTGGGTCGCGGTCCGGGTCATGACTCCCCGCAAGGGCGTCAACCAGGTGATGGACGCCCTGTACGCGATCGGCGCGCGCGCGATCCTCGTCACAGCCATTCACAACGCGAGGCTCTAGCGATGGCGCTCGTCTGCCGCGTGATCCCCTGCCTCGACGTCGCCGACGGTCGGGTGGTGAAGGGCGTGAACTTCGCGAATCTGCGCGACATGGGCGACCCCGTCGAACTCGCGCGGATGTACTTCTCGCAGGGCGCAGACGAACTCACCTTCCTCGACGTGACCGCCACCGTCGACGAACGCGCGACGACCTACGATGTCGTCCGACGCACGGCCGAGGAGGTGTTCATCCCGCTGACCGTCGGCGGGGGAGTGCGCTCCGCCGAAGACGTGGCACGGCTGCTCGGGGTGGGCGCGGACAAGGTCGGTGTGAACTCCGCCGCGATCGCCCGACCCGCGCTCATCGACGAGATCGCCGACCGGTTCGGCGCCCAGGTGCTCGTCCTGTCGCTCGACGTCAAGCGGTCCGCGGCGAGCACTCGCTCGGGGTTCGTGGTGACCACCCACGGCGGCCGCACCGAGACCACCCTCGACGCACTCGAGTGGGCGCGCGAAGCCGTGGAGCGCGGCGTGGGCGAGCTGCTGGTCAACTCGATCGACGCCGACGGGACCAAAGCGGGGTTCGACCTCGAACTGGTCGCCCTGATGCGCGAGGTCGCGAGCGTCCCGGTGATCGCGTCCGGTGGCGCCGGCGCGGCGGAGGATTTCGGGCCGGCGATCCACGCGGGCGCCGACGCGGTCCTCGCGGCCAGCGTGTTCCACTCCGGTCAGCTCACCGTCGGCGATGTCAAGTCCGCGATGGTGTCCGACGGCATCGAGGTGCGCTGATGGGCGACGAGACGGTCGACGAGCGCATCGCGCGCGTCGCGTTCGACAGCACAGGGCTCGCCGCAGCCGTCATCCAGCAGTGGGACACACGTGAAGTGCTGATGCTCGGCTGGATGGACGCCGAAGCCCTGCGCCGCACGCTGACGACGGGGCGGGTCACCTTCTGGTCGCGGTCGCGGCAGGAATACTGGCGCAAGGGCGACACGTCCGGCCACATCCAGATCGTCCGTCGCGCACACCTGGACTGCGACGGCGACGCGATCCTCGTCGAGGTGGAGCAGGTGGGTGCCGCGTGTCACACCGGGACGCGAACGTGCTTCGAGGCCGGTGGCGATCTGCACGCGGTCGTCGGTACCGCCGGATGACCGGTTCGGCGATGCTCGCCCGCGCACGGATGATGTCCGTCGTCGCGATCGTCCTCGTCGGCGCGATGGGTGTGATCTCGTCGACTCAGACCTGGCTCGTGGTGACCCTCTCCGACGGCGCCGTCCAGGATCTGACCGTCGCGGGGGCTGCGGCCGTGCCCGTGCTCGCACCGCTGAGCCTCGCCGTCCTGGCGCTGGGCGCGGCCCTGTCGATCGTGGGAACGGTCATGCGCTTCGTGTTCGGTGCGCTCACCGTGGCCATCGCGTTGCTGCTGGGCTGGCTGACCACGGTCGTCGCGTTCACGCTGCCGACCGCCGCCGTCGCGGCCACCGTCACCGAGGCGACCGGGATCAGCGGGCAGGATGCGGTGGCCGGCCTGGTGGTCTCCACCTCGAGCACGCCCTGGCCCGCCATCACCCTCGTCCTGTGGCTTCTCCTCGCGGCGGCGGGGGTGTTCACTCTGGTGACGGCGCACCGCTGGCGTGGCACGGGTCGGCGATATCGCACGGACGTCGAGAACGCGGATGCCGCGGCATCCCGCCCTCGCGACGCCATCGACTCGTGGGACGATCTGTCGCGCGGAGACGATCCGACAAGCTGAGGCGACGCCAGGATCGCCGGGCCGTCCCCGCTAGACTGGAACGGCCGCTCCTCGCCGCGGCCGCTACACGAACATCCCGAAGGAGAACCATGAGCAACGCAGACGGCGACCTCGGTCACGGACACTCTCCGGCTGCCTGGACGGCTGTGGTCATCATGCTCGTCGGTCTGGCGATCGGCACGGCGGCATTCTTCTTCGAAGTGGTATGGCTGGTCTGGGCCTCTGTCGCGATCGTCGTCATCGGCCTCATCGTCGGATGGGTGATGAAGCGCGCCGGCTACGGCGTCGGCGGCGCGAAGTCGAACCCCGCAGCGCATTGAGCATGCTGGCCGACCTCACGGCCGGTGCCGTCGAGGATGCGCAGCAGCGTGCGCATGATCGTCCTCTCGCCGCGGTCGAGAAGCTCGCCCTCGCGCGGGAACCCGCGCGCGACGCCCTTGCGGCACTGGCGCCGGCCGACCGCGTGAAGGTGATCGCCGAGGTCAAGCGTGCCAGCCCGTCGCGCGGCGACCTCGCCGCCATTCCCGACCCCGCCCTGCAGGCGACGCTGTACGAACAGGGCGGCGCGTCCGTCATCTCGGTGCTGACCGAGGGGCGCAGGTTCAAGGGCAGCCTCGCCGATCTCGAAGCCGTGAAGGGCGCGGTGTCGCTGCCGGTGCTGCGCAAGGACTTCATCGCGACGCCGTACCAGGTGCTGGAAGCGCGCGCGTCGGGCGCGGACCTCGTGCTGCTCATCGTGGCGGCGCTGGAGCAGCCCGTGCTCGCGGAACTTCACGCCCTCGTGCTCGAGCTCGGCATGACACCGCTCGTCGAGACGCACTCCGCGGAGGAGATCGCGCGCGCGAACGACCTCGGCGCGTCGCTCGTGGGCGTGAATGCGCGCAACCTGTCGACGTTCGAGCTCGACCGCGACCTGTTCGGCCGGCTCGCAGACCTGATTCCCGCCGGCGTCGTCAAGATCGCGGAATCCGCGGTGCTCGTTCCCGAGGACGTCGCGCACTACCGCGCCGCGGGTGCCGACGTCGTGCTCGTCGGTGAGGCACTGGTCACGGGTGACCCGGTGCGCACGCTGCGCTCCTTCCTCGGTCACCACGTCTGACGACGTCCTCGCGAACCGGCGACGCCGTGCGTGAGCGGCATGCACCTGGCCGGACCGCCCCGTTCTCGGCGGAATAGACTCGAAGGGCCGACATCGAGGGAGCTCCACCATGACGATCACCAGCCTGCGCGACGCGCCCGGACCGTACTTCGGGGAATTCGGCGGCCGTTACATGCCCGAGTCGCTGATCGCCGCGATCGACGAGCTGACGGCGGTCTACGAAGAGGCGATCGTCGACCCCCTGTTCCAGGCGGAGCTCGCGCACCTGCTGCACACCTACGCGGGTCGCCCGTCGGCGATCACCGAGGTGGCGCGGTTCGCCGAGCACGCCGGGGGCGCACGGGTCTTCCTCAAGCGCGAGGACCTCAACCACACGGGGTCGCACAAGATCAACAACGTGCTCGGGCAGGCCCTGCTCACCAAGCGCCTCGGCAAGACCCGGGTGATCGCCGAAACCGGCGCGGGCCAGCACGGTGTCGCCACGGCCACGGCGGCCGCGCTGTTCGGTCTCGAGTGCAAGGTCTACATGGGCGAGGTCGACACCGAGCGACAGGCTCTGAACGTCGCTCGCATGCGTCTGCTCGGCGCGGAGGTCATCCCGGTGACGACAGGTTCGCGCACTCTGAAGGATGCGATCAACGAGGCCTATCGTGACTGGGTCTCGAGCGTCGAGACGACCAACTACATCTTCGGTACCGCGGCCGGTCCGCACCCGTTCCCCGCGATGGTGCGCGACTTCCAGAAGATCATCGGCGAAGAAGCCCGCGCACAGCTGCTCGAGGTGGCCGGTCGGCTGCCCGACGTGGTGATGGCGTGTGTCGGAGGGGGCTCCAACGCGATCGGGATGTTCGACGCCTTCCTCGACGACGCAGACGTCAAGCTGTACGGCGTCGAGGCGGCGGGCGACGGCGTCGACACGGAAAAGCACGCGGCATCCATCGAGCGCGGACGCCCCGGCATCCTGCACGGCGCGAAGACCTTCGTCCTCCAGGATGAGGACGGCCAGACGGTCGAATCGCACTCCATCTCCGCCGGACTGGACTATCCCGGTGTGGGACCGGAGCACTCCTGGCTCTCCGCGATCGGGCGGGCGGAGTACATCCCCGCGACCGACGACGAAGCGATGCAGGCACTTCGACTGCTCTCGCGCACCGAAGGCATCATCCCCGCGATCGAGTCCGCGCATGCGCTCGCAGGAGCGCTGCGCATCGGGCGCGAGCTGGGTCCCGACGCCGTCATCGCCGTCTGCCTGTCCGGGCGCGGCGACAAGGACATGGACACGGCCGCCCGCTACTTCGACCTCTACGACGCCGAGGCGCTGAAGGAGGGCCCGCCGGTCGCCGTGCCTCCCGCGGACGACGCCGCCTCGGGCGAGGGAGTGGAGCTGTGAGCTCACGCGTCTCGGCAGCGATCGATGCCGCGAAGGCCGAGGGCCGGGGCGTCCTCGTCGGCTACCTCCCGGTGGGGTTCCCCGATCTGCAGGCCAGCATCGACGCGGCCGTCACGCTGGCCGAGAACGGCGCCGACATCCTCGAGCTCGGCCCGCCGTACTCCGACCCCGTGATGGACGGGGTCGTCATCCAAGAGGCGACCCAGGCCGCGCTCGCGGCGGGTTTCCGACTGCGCGACCTGTTCGTCGCCGTGCGCGAGATCACCGCGCGTGTGCAGGTGCCGGTGCTCGTCATGACGTACTGGAACCCGGTCATGCAGTACGGCGTCGATCGATACGCCGACGACCTCCTCGCCGCGGGGGGCGCCGGACTGATCACGCCCGACATCACCCCCGAGTCCGCGGCCGACTGGATCGCGGCCAGCGAGCGGACAGGGCTCGATCGCGTGTTCCTGGCTGCTCCCACCTCGACGGACGAGCGTCTCGACCTCGTGGTGAAGAACTCGACGGGCTTCGTCTACACGGTCTCGACGATGGGCATCACGGGCGAGAGGACCGAATTGGATGCCGCGGCCCGCACCCTCGTCGCGCGCCTCCGCGAGCGCGGGGTGGCGCACGCGTGCGTCGGAATCGGCATCTCGAACGCCGATCAGGTCTCCGGCGTCCTCGAGTACGCCGACGGCGCCATCGTGGGCACAGCCCTGGTGCGCGCCCTTCGCGACGGCGGGCTGGACGAACTGGCCGCGACGACGCGCGCCCTGGCCGTGGGAACCCGCGCGGGTGTGTCGAACTAGACTTCCCTAGGCCGGCGCGACGCCGGCCGCCTTCACACGGCCCCACCGCACCGAGGACGATTCATGACGATTGCCGCACCGAGCCTGCTCGCCCAGGGCGTGTTCGCGAGCATCCCCAGCCCGTCCGTCAGCTACATCGACGTCGGACCGCTGCGGATCCACTTCTACGCCCTCTGCATCATCGCGGGCATCATCATCGCCGTGTTCCTCACCAACCACCGGCTCACCAAGCGCGGTGCCGAGCCCTGGGTCGTCATCGACATCGCCCTCCTGGCCGTACCCCTCGGCATCATCGGCGCACGCATCTTCCACGTGCTGACGCATCCGGGCTTCTACTTCGGGCCGGGCACGAACCCGTGGGCTGTCCTGTACATCTGGGAGGGCGGCATCGCGATCTTCGGCGCCCTCATCGGCGGTGCGATCGGCGCATGGCTCGGCTGCCGCTGGACGGGCATCCGATTCTGGACATTCGCCGATGCTTTGGCGCCAGGTCTGATCATCGCGCAGGCCGCGGGCCGCTTCGGCAACTGGTTCAACCAGGAGCTGTTCGGCCTCCCCACGGACCTCCCCTGGGGGCTCCAGATCGACAGTGACAACCCGGCGTTCCCCCCGGGGCTCGCGCCGGACACCCTCTTCCATCCGACCTTCCTGTACGAGGTCATCTGGAACCTCATCGGAGCCGCCGTCATCATCTGGGCGGGCCGCACATTCCAGTTGCAGTGGGGCAGGACGCTGGCCATCTATCTGATCTGGTACGGCGCCGGACGCATCGTGTGGGAGTCGATCCGCATCGATCCGAGCGAGATCTACCTGGGGCTTCGCACCAACGTGTGGGCCGCGATTCTCGCCGTCGTCCTCGGCATCGTGATCTTCTTCGTGCAGAAGCGCAGGCATCCCGGATTCGAGCCTTCGCCCTATGTTCCCGGACGGCAGTGGTCCGCACCGGGCGCGGTACACTCGCAGAACAGCAATGATTTCGTCGATGTGAGCGAGCCGCCCGCAGCCGAGATCACCGAAGGCACCGCCACAAGCACTCCCGCCACGAAGTAACGCAGCCGGGCCGACGTCGTCCCATCTCAAGCAACAATGTGAGGACGGTTGGTATGGCTTCGAGCCTCAGCCACAGCACCGACGCCCTTCGCCCTCGGGAGGAATTCCCCCCGAAGCAGGGCATGTACAACCCGGCGTTCGAGAAGGACGCCTGCGGTCTGGCCATGGTGGCCACGCTCCGCGGCGAGGCGGGCCACGACATCATCGACCTGGCGTTGACCGCGCTGAGGAACCTCGAGCACCGCGGGGCGATCGGTTCCGACGCGGGCACCGGCGACGGTGCGGGCATCCTCACCCAGATGCCGGACGCGTTCCTCCGCGCCGTCGTCGACTTCGATCTCCCTGCTGTCGGCGAGTACGCCGCCGGCATGGCGTTCCTGCCTCTCGACGACGAGGAGCGCGAAACGCAGAAAGCCGGAATCGAGAGGATCGCGGCATCCGAGGGCCTCGTCGTCCTCGGATGGCGCACGGTGCCGACGGCACCCGACCACCTCGGCAAGCTGGCCCGGGCCGCACAGCCCGCGTTCGAGCAGCTCTTCGTCTCGCGCCCCGGTGTGGGCGACTACCCCGCTCTCTCGGGGATCGAGCTGGACCGGCGCGTGTACCGGCTGCGCAAGCGCGCTCGTCGCGAGGCAGGCGCCTACTTCGTCTCCCTGTCGTCGCGCACGATCGGCTACAAGGGCATGGTCACCACGCTCCAGCTCGAGCCGTTCTACCCCGACCTCCAGGACGAGCGCTTCGCTTCCGAACTCGCCGTCGTGCACTCGCGCTACTCGACGAACACGTTCCCCTCGTGGCCGCTGGCCCAGCCGCTGCGCATGCTGGCGCACAACGGCGAGATCAACACGGTCAACGGCAACCGCAACTGGATGCGTGCCCGGCAGTCGCAGCTCGAGTCCGAGCTCGTGGGCGACATCCGCCCGCTGCTGCCGATCTGCACGCCGGGTTCCAGCGACTCCGCGTCGTTCGACGAGGTGCTCGAGCTGTTGACCCTCACCGGACGCAGCCTGCCGCACGCGGTCATGATGATGGTGCCGGAGGCCTACGAGAAGCAGGCCGACATCGACCCGAAGCTGCGTGCCTTCTACGACTACCACTCCATTCAGATGGAGCCGTGGGACGGCCCCGCCGCTCTCATCTTCACGGACGGGACGCTCGTGGGTGCGACTCTCGACCGCAACGGACTGCGTCCCGGCCGCTGGACGGAGACGACCGACGGCCTGATCGTCATCGGAAGCGAGACGGGCGTGCTGGATTTCGCGCCCGAGCGCATCAAGCGGCGGGGGCGCCTGCGCCCCGGACGCATGTTCCTCGTCGACACTGCCGCGCAGCGCATCATCGAGGAGGACGAGGTCAAGCGCGAGCTCGCCGAGCTCGAGCCCTGGCAGGAATGGCTCGACGCCGGTCGGGTCCGCCTGGCCGACCTGCCCGAGCGCGAGCACATCGTGCACCCGATCGCCTCCATCACGCGTCGCCAGCGCACCTTCGGCTACACCGAGGAGGAAGTGCGCATCCTCATCACGCCCATGGGCCAGAACGGCGCCGAGCCGCTGGGCGCGATGGGCAGTGACACCCCCGTCGCCATCCTCAGCCAGCGCCCCCGACTGCTGTTCGACTACTTCACGCAGCAGTTCGCCCAGGTGACCAATCCGCCTCTGGACTCCATCCGCGAAGAGGTCGTCACGTCCCTGTCGCTGGGGCTGGGTCCGGAGCGCAACCTGCTGGCGTGGGGCGCCGACCACACGCGCACCGTCACCCTCGACTTCCCGGTGATCGACAACGACGAGCTCGCGAAGATCCAGCACATCGACACCGCCCTCCCGGGACGCACTTCGGTGACGATCCGCGGGCTGTACCGGGTCGAGGCCGGCCACAAGGGCATGCAGAAGCGCATCACGCAGATGTGCGCGGAAGTCGACCAGGCCATCGAGGACGGCGCCGAGTTCATCGTGCTGTCCGACCGCGACTCGAACAAGGACCTCGCCCCGATCCCCTCGCTCCTCATGGTCGCCGCGATCCATCACCACCTCATCCGCGAGGAGACACGGATGAAGGTCGGCCTGGTCGTCGAGGCCGGGGACGTGCGCGAAGTGCACCATGTCGCGACCCTCATCGGGTACGGGGCCTCTGCAGTCAACCCGTACCTCGCCATGGAGACCGCCGAGTACCTCGTGCGCGCGGGCTTCATCAACGGCATCACGCCGGAGAAGGCCGTCAAGAACCTCATCTACGCGCTCGGCAAGGGCGTGTTGAAGATCATGTCGAAGATGGGCATCTCCACGGTTTCTTCCTATGCGGGTGCTCAGGTGTTCGAGGCCGTCGGCCTGTCGCCGGAGTTCATCAAGAACTACTTCACCGGCACCGAGTCCAAGCTCGGCGGCGTCGGTATCGAGGTCATCGCATCCGAGAACGCGGCCCGTCACGCGTACGCCTACCCGGAGGATGCCGCAGCCCGTGCTCACGAGCGACTGTGGACCGGTGGCGAGTACCAGTGGCGGCGCGACGGCTCGCCCCACCTCTTCAATCCCGACACGGTGTTCCGCCTCCAGCACTCCACGCGGGAGCGCCGCTACGACATCTTCCGCGAGTACACGAAGCTCGTGGACGACCAGGCGAACGAGCTGAAGACGCTGCGCGGGCTCTTCGGCTTGAAGACCCACGTGCGCAAGCCCGTCCCGATCGACCAGGTCGAGCCCGTCTCGGCCATCGTCAAGCGCTTCTCGACCGGCGCGATGAGCTACGGCTCGATCTCGCGCGAAGCGCACGAGACGCTCGCCATCGCGATGAACTCGATCGGCGCGAAATCCAACACCGGGGAGGGCGGCGAAGATGTCGACCGGCTGCTCGATCCCGAACGCCGGAGCGCCATCAAGCAGGTCGCGTCGGGGCGCTTCGGTGTCACGAGCCTCTACCTGACCGAGGCCGAAGACATTCAGATCAAGCTCGCCCAGGGCGCCAAGCCCGGCGAGGGCGGCCAGCTGCCGCCGACCAAGGTGTACCCGTGGGTCGCGCGCACGCGACACGCGACGGCCGGGGTCGGGCTCATCTCGCCGCCGCCGCACCACGACATCTACTCGATCGAAGACCTCAAGCAGTTGATCTTCGACCTCAAGCGTGCGAACCCGCTGGCGCGTGTGCACACCAAGCTCGTCAGCCAGTCGGGCATCGGCGCGGTGGCCGCGGGCGTCGCGAAGGCCCTCAGCGACGTCATCCTCGTCTCCGGCCACGACGGGGGGACGGGCGCGAGCCCGCTCAACTCGCTCAAGCACGCCGGCACCCCGTGGGAGCTCGGCCTCGCCGAGACGCAGCAGACACTCATGCTCAACGGGATGCGGGACCGCGTGGTCGTGCAGGTCGACGGACAGCTCAAGACCGGGCGGGATGTCATCATCGGCGCTCTGCTGGGCGCCGAGGAGTTCGGCTTCGCGACCGCGCCGCTCGTCGTCTCGGGCTGCATCATGATGCGGGTGTGCCACCTCGACACGTGCCCGGTCGGCGTCGCCACGCAGAACCCCGTGTTGCGGGAGCGGTTCAACGGCAAGCCCGAGTTCGTCGTGACCTTCATGGAGTTCATCGCCGCGGAGGTGCGCGAGTACCTCGCCGAACTGGGCTTCCGCAGTCTCGACGAGGCCATCGGCCACAACGAGCTGCTGGACGTCAACGGTGCGGTCGAGCACTGGAAGACCGCCGGGCTCGACCTGGCTCCGATCCTCGAGGGTCCCGTCTTCGCCGAGGACGAGCCGCGACGCAACTTCCGCGAGCAGCTGCACGAGCTCGATGAGCACTTCGACGTGCAGCTGATCGAGCGGGCGCAGGATGTCATCGCGCACGGCGGCCAGGTCACGATCGACCTGCCGATCCGCAACACCGCGCGCGCCGTCGGGACGATGCTCGGCAACCGCGTCACCCGTGCCCATGGCGAGAACGGACTGCCGTCCGACTCCATCGTGGTGCGCCTCACCGGGTCAGCCGGTCAGTCCTTCGGAGCCTTCATGCCGGCGGGCATCACGCTTCGGCTCGAGGGCGACTCCAACGACTACGTGGGCAAAGGCCTCTCCGGAGGTCAGATCGTCGTCCGACCACCGCGGAACTCGACCTTCGACGCTTCCGAGAACGTCATCGCCGGCAACGTCATCGGCTACGGGGCGACGCAGGGCACCATGTTCCTCCGCGGAGTGGTGGGGGAGCGGTTCTTCGTCCGCAACTCCGGAGCCACCGCCGTCGTGGAGGGAGTAGGAGACCACGCGTTGGAGTACATGACGGGCGGACTCGCCGTCATCCTCGGCGCGACCGGACGCAATCTCGGTGCCGGCATGTCGGGCGGGAGCGCGTACGTCTACCGGCTCGATACCGCACTCGTGAACCGCGAGGCCCTCGCCACCGGAGAGCTCGTGCTGGGCGAGCTCGACTCCGCCGATGTGGAGATGCTGCGTGATCTGCTCGAGCGGCACAGCGCTGAGACCGAGTCCGAGCTCGCGGCATCCCTGCTCGAGAACTTCGAGGACGAACTGAAGAACTTCGTGCGGGTCCTCCCGCGCGACTATGCAGCCGTGCTGCAGACCCGTCAGAATGCCGTGGACGAGGGGCTCGACCCCGACGGCGACGTCGTCTGGAGCCGCATCCTGGAGGTGACCGGTGGCTGACCCGAAAGGCTTCCTCAAGAACACCGAGCGTGAGCTGCCCCCGCGGCGCCCCGTTCCGGTCCGCATCCTGGACTGGAAAGAGGTGTACGAGCCGGGGGACTCGGCCGTCATCCGGCGTCAGGCTGGGCGCTGCATGGACTGCGGCATCCCGTTCTGCCACCAGGGCTGCCCGCTCGGCAACCTCATCCCCGAGTGGAACGACCTCACCTGGCGCGGCGAGGGTCGCTCGGCAATCGAGCGTCTGCACGCGACCAACAACTTCCCCGAGTTCACCGGTCGCCTCTGCCCCGCACCGTGCGAGAGCTCGTGCGTGCTCGGCATCAATCAGCCGGCCGTGACCATCAAGCAGATCGAGCAGTCGATCATCGACGAGGCTTTCGCCAACGGCTGGGTCGAACCCGAGCCCCCGGCGCGGCTGACGGGCAAGACCGTGGCTGTCGTCGGATCTGGCCCGGCAGGGCTGGCCGCCGCCCAGCAGCTCACGCGCGCCGGCCACACGGTCGCGGTGTTCGAGCGCGACGACCGCATCGGCGGTCTGATGCGATACGGCATCCCCGACTTCAAGATGGAGAAGCGCCACCTCGAGCTGCGGCTGCGGCAGATGCGCGACGAAGGCACGCGCTTCCGCGCGGGCGTCGAGATCGGCGTCGACATCCCGTGGGATGAGCTGCGGGCGCGCTACGACGCCGTCGTCATCGCCACGGGCGCGCCTGTGCCGCGGGAGCTGTCTATCCCGGGCCGTGACCTCGCGGGCGTGCACTTCGCTATGGAGTTCCTCGTCGAGTCGAACAAGGCGACGGCGGGCGACCGCGTCCCGCACCAGATCTCGGCGGAGGGAAAGCACGTCGTCGTGATCGGCGGGGGTGACACCGGCGCGGACTGCATCGGCACATCCCACCGTCAGGGTGCGATCAGCGTGACGAATCTGGCGATCGGCAAGCAGCCTCCGACCGCGCGTCCCGAGGATCAGCCCTGGCCGATGCAGCCGCAGATCTTCGAGATCGCCTCCGCCCACGAGGAGGGCGGAGAGCGCTCGTACCTCGCGTCGACGGTCGAGTTCCTCGCGAACGAGGCCGGCGAGGTGCGCGCTCTGCGTGTCGCCGAGACGACCTTCGTCGACGGTCGCCGCGTTCCGCGCAGCGGCACGGAGCGCGAGATCCCCGCCGACCTCGTGCTCATCGCGATGGGCTTTACCGGGCCTGAGCAGGCGTTCGTCGCCGAACAGCTCGGTGCGCAGTTCACCGCCCGCGGAAACGTCGAGCGTGCGGAGGACTACCAGACGACCGCGCCCGGCGTGTTCGTGGCCGGTGACGCCGGACGTGGGCAGTCGCTGATCGTCTGGGCGATCGCCGAGGGCCGGGCGGCCGCCGCGCACGTCGACCGGTTCCTCATGGGCGAGACGGTGCTGCCCAGCCCCGTGGCCCCCACCGATATCGCGATCGGTCTGCAGCCCGCGTAGGCTGACAGCGCAATCCCACCCCCGAACCCCCGGAGCACACACGGATGAGACGCGCCAAAATCGTCGCCACACTAGGTCCCGCCACCTCGAGCTATGAGATGGTCCGCGCGATCATCGAGGCCGGCGTGAACGTGGCACGCATGAACCTCTCGCACGGCGACTACAGCGTGCACGAGGCGAACTTCGCCAACGTGCGCAAGGCCGCCGACGACGCGGGCCAGCCCGTCGCGGTGCTGGTCGACCTGCAGGGCCCGAAGATCCGCCTGGGGAAGTTCGAGAACGGTCCTCACCACCTCGCCGTCGGAGACATCTTCAAGATCACGGTCGAAGACATCCCGGGCACGAAGGAGATCGTCTCGACGACGTTCAAGGGCCTGCCTCAGGACGTGAAGCCCGGTGACTTCCTGCTCATCGACGACGGCAAGGTGCGGGTCGAGGTCGTCGAGACCGACGGCACGGTCGTCACCACGAAGGTCATCGTCGGCGGTCCCGTGTCCAACAACAAGGGCATCAACCTGCCCGGCGTGGCCGTCAACGTGCCGGCGCTGTCCGAGAAGGACGAAGCCGATCTGCGATGGGGTCTGCGCATCGGTGCAGACCTGATCGCGCTGTCATTTGTGCGCAGCGCGAAGGACATCCAGCGCGTGCACGTGATCATGGCCGAAGAGGGACGCCGCGTCCCCGTCATCGCGAAGATCGAGAAGCCGCAGGCCGTCGACAACCTCGAGGAGATCATCGACGCCTTCGACTCGATTATGGTCGCTCGCGGCGACCTCGGTGTGGAGCTGCCGCTGGAGGCCGTGCCCATCGTGCAGAAGCGCGCGGTCGAGCTGTCGCGCCGCATGGCCAAGCCCGTCATCGTCGCCACGCAGATGCTCGAGTCGATGATCAACAACCCGGTGCCCACGCGCGCGGAGACGAGTGATGTCGCGAACGCCGTCCTCGACGGTGCGGACGCGGTCATGCTGTCGGGCGAGACGAGTGTCGGCGACTACCCCGTGGTCGTGGTCGAGACCATGGCGCGCATCGTCGCCTCGACCGAAGACCACGGCCTCGAGCGCATCCCGCCGCTCACGAACAAGCCGCGCACGCAGGGTGGTGCGATCACCCTCGCCGCCATCGAGGTCGCCGACTTCGTCGATGCGAAGTACCTCTGCATCTTCACGGAGTCCGGCGACTCGGCACGTCGTATGTCGCGGCTCCGGCCGAAGATCCCGATGATCGCGTTCACGCCCGAGCCGGCGATCCGTCGTCGCATGGCGCTGACCTGGGGGATCGAGTCGGCTCTCGTCGAGCACGTGACGCACACCGACAAGATGTTCATCCAGGTCGACGACTACCTTCTCGCCAACGACCTGGCGAAGGTCGGAGACAAGGTCGTCGTGATCTCCGGTTCCCCTCCCGGAATCGTGGGATCGACCAACGACATCCGCGTCCACAAGGTCGGCGACGCCGTCCACGGTGCGGCGCCCGTGTACCGCGCCGCGCAGTAGGAAGCACGAAGACGACACGGGATGCCTCGACCGGGGCATCCCGTGTCGTCTTCCGCGTTGCGGGATCCGCCCTGATCTCCCGCGCCGCGCACGCGAAGAGCCGGCCCCTGACGGGGCCGGCTCTTGGACGCGTACCGGTGGTGGGACTCGAACCCACATGCCCTTGCGGGCAACCGATTTTGAGTCGGTCGCGTCTGCCATTCCGCCACACCGGCGGGGGAGGTCGCCCTCCGCACGCTCGCTGACGACGATACCGTAGGATTCAAGAGTGACAGAGCTCGAACAGCCCACAGAGTCGGCGGCATCCGCACCCCGACGCGTCGTCGTCGCCGAGGACGAGTCGCTCATCCGACTCGACATCGTCGAGATCCTCCGAGACAACGGCTACGACGTCGTCGGAGAGGCCGGCGACGGAGAGACCGCTGTGCAGCTGGCCACCGAACTGCGACCCGACCTCGTCATCATGGACGTCAAGATGCCGCAGCTCGACGGCATCAGCGCTGCCGAGAAGCTCAGCAAGAACCACATCGCACCGGTCGTGCTCCTGACCGCGTTCAGCCAGAAGGAACTGGTCGAGCGTGCCAGCGAGGCCGGTGCACTGGCCTACGTCGTCAAGCCGTTCACCCCGAACGACCTCCTGCCCGCGATCGAGATCGCGCTGGCGCGGTACGAGCAGATCATCACGCTCGAGGCCGAGGTCGCCGACATGGTCGAACGCTTCGAGACCCGCAAGCTCGTCGACCGTGCCAAGGGTCTGCTGAACGAGAAGATGGGGCTCACCGAGCCCGAGGCGTTCCGGTGGATCCAGAAGGCTTCGATGGACCGTCGTCTCACGATGCAGGACGTCGCGAAGGCCATCATCGAGCAGTTGGCTCCGAAAAAGGCCTGAACCTCCTCCACCGGCGCTCTGCGTCGGGGCGACGTCCGGTCGCGTCCGCCGTCCGGCCCTGATCAGGCGGCGATGTCCTTGATCATGTTCGTGATGCGGATGGTCGAACAGCGCCGGCCCTGATCGTCGGACACGACGATCTCGTGCACCGTCACGCTGCGACCGAGGTGCAGCGGAACGCACACCCCGGTGACGACGCCGCTGGTGGCCGAGCGCGTGTGGGTGGCATTGATGTCGACGCCGACCGCCAGCCGTCCGGGTCCGGCGTGCAGGTTGGCTGCCATCGAGCCGAGCGATTCCCCGAGCACCACATACGCTCCGCCGTGCATGAGCCCGACGGGCTGCGTGTTGCCCTCGACGGGGAGAGTGGCGACGCAGCGCTCGATCGTGAACTCGAGGAACTCCATGCCCATCTTCTCGGCGAGCGCTCCGACGCCGCGGCGGGCGGCCCACTCCATGGCGTTGATCGACGGATCGGGGGCCTCGGTCATAGCGGCTCCTCTGCGAACGACGGGGTGTCGGCGGGCCTGGCTAGGCTGTTACGGTGACGGACTCCGCAAAGCCTACCCTCCTCGTCGTCGACGGCCATTCGCTGGCCTACCGGGCGTTCTTCGCGCTTCCCGTCGAGAACTTCTCCACGAAAGACGGGCAGCACACCAACGGGATCTACGGATTCCTGGCCATGCTGATCAACCTCATCAAGGCCGAGAAGCCGACCCACCTGGCGGTCGCCTTCGACACGTCCCGTGTCTCTTTCCGCAGCCGCGAGTACCCCGAGTACAAGGCGAACAGGTCTGAATCGCCGAGCGAGTTCAAAGGCCAGATCCCGATCCTTCAGGACTGCCTCGCCGCCATGAGCATCGAGGTGCTGCAGAAGCCCGACGTCGAGGCCGACGACATCCTCGCCACGCTGGCGACGCAGGGCGCGGCATCCGGGTTCGACGTCCTGGTCTGCTCCGGCGACCGCGACACGATCCAGCTCGTCGACGACGACATCACCCTGCTGTACCCCAACGTGCAGGGCGTGTCCCAGCTGAAGCGCTACGACCGTGCCGCGGTGATCGAGCGCTACGGTGTGCAGCCCGAGCAGTACCCCGACATCGCCGCGCTGGTCGGCGAGACCAGCGACAACCTTCCCGGCGTGCCCAAGGTGGGGGAGAAGACCGCCGTGAAGTGGCTCACCCAGTTCGGCTCGCTCGACGCGCTGCTCGACGGGGCCGACACGATCAAGGGCGTGGTGGGCAACAACCTGCGCGAGCACGTCGAGGACGTGCGGCGCAACCGCCGGCTGAACCGCCTGCTGCGCGACGTCGAGCTGCCCCTCGGACCCGCAGACCTCGTGGTCAAGCCGATCGATGCGCAGGCCGTCCGCGACATCTTCGCGCGACTCGAGTTCCGCACCCTCCTGCCGCGCGTCTTCGAGGCCGTCGGCATCGAGGAGGCGATGGCCCCCGAGGTCACCGTGCCGTCGGCCGTGGCCCCTCGACCCGTCGAGCTGACGGCAGCGGATGCCGCGGCGTGGGTCGACGCGGTGACGGGCGACGTGGCGCTCGAGGTGTCGATCGAGTCCGGCAGGCCCGTGCGCATCGGTCTCGCCACCGACGCGGAGGGCGCCGAGGCGACGTGGTCTCCCGAGATCGCGGCGGCGCTCTCGCCCTGGCTGACGTCCGATGCGCCGAAGGTGCTCGGCGACGCCAAGCCGCAGGTCAAGGCGCTGCGACGAGCGGGCATCAGACTCGGGGGACTCGCTTTCGACACGCTGCTGGCCGGCTGGCTGCTGCGGCCGAGCTTCCCCGACAAATCCCTGGCCGATCTCGTGGACCGGTACCTCGGCGAGAAGCTCCCCGAGGCCGACCCGACCCAGCTGGTGCCCGAGACCGAAGGCGCCACCCCGGCTCAACGCGCCTGGTACACGCTCCGGGTGGCGGAGGCGCTGCGTGCGGAGCTGCCGGTCCAGGTGTTCGAAGTGCTGACGGGCATCGAGCTGCCGACACTGCTGGCCCTCGCCGACATGGAGCTGACGGGGGTGGCGGTCTCGCACGCGACGCTGTCGGAGTTCTCGGCCGAGCTCGGGGCGCGGGCCGACCTGATCGCACAGGATGCGTTCACCGCCATCGGACGCGAGGTCAACCTCGGCTCGCCCAAGCAGCTGCAGGAGGTGCTGTTCGAGGATCTCGCGCTGCCGAAGACCCGCAAGACGAAGACCGGGTACTCGACCGACGCCGCGGTCCTCGCCGACCTGCAGGAGAGCAACCCGCACCCGTTCCTCGATCTGCTGCTGCAGCACCGCGAGGCGACGAAGCTGCGTCAGATCATCGAGTCGCTCGACGCGTCCATCGCCGACGATCACCGCGTGCACACGACGTACCTGCAGACCGGCAGTCAGACCGGGCGTCTCTCCAGCACCGATCCGAACCTGCAGAACATCCCCGTGCGCAATGAGGAGAGCAGGCGCATCCGGTCGGCGTTCCAGGTGGGGGCGGGGTACGAGACCCTGCTCACCGCGGACTACTCGCAGATCGAGATGCGCATCATGGCGCACCTCTCGGAGGATCCGGGACTTGTCGAGGCGTTCAACTCGGGCGAGGACCTCCATCGCTTCGTCGGCGCGCGTGTCTTCGGCGTCGACCCGCAGGACGTGACGAGCGCGATGCGCACGAAGGTGAAGGCCATGTCGTACGGGCTCGTGTACGGGCTGTCGGCTTTCGGCCTGTCCAAGCAGCTGCGCATCGAGCAGGCCGAGGCGAAACTCCTGATGACCGAGTACTTCGCCCGCTTCGGCTCGGTGCGCGACTACCTGCGCTCCTCGGTCGAACAGGCGCGCATCGACGGGTACACCGAGACGATCTACGGCCGGCGTCGCCCTTTCCCGGATCTCACGAGCCCCAACCGGGTGCTGCGGGAGAACGCCGAGCGCGCGGCGCTCAACGCGCCCATCCAGGGCAGCGCCGCCGACATCATGAAGATCGCGCTGTTCCACATCCACGAGGACTTCGTGGCCCACGATCTGCGCTCGCGCACGCTGATGCAGATCCACGACGAGCTCGTGGTCGAGATCGCCCCGGGGGAGTGGGACGCCGCGGAACGCATCGTGCGCGAACGCATGGGCGATGCGGCGCACCTCACGGTGCCGCTGGACGTGCAGATCGGCCGTGGCGGCGACTGGAACGCGGCCGGCCACTGACACGGGGAGCGGGCGTCCCGTCGGATGTTTGTCGGGATCGGATCGCGTGCCTAGGCTCGATGACATGACCGAGTCCTCTCGTACCCCCACCCCCGTCGACCAGATCGCGGACGCGTGGGTCGACACCGTCTCCGAATTGGCTCCCACAGCGGCCACCTACATCGGGCGCTTCGAGTTCAACGATTGTTTCGGCGACTACTCTCCTGCGGGGGTGGACGAGCTGGCGCGTCAGGCCCGTTCGACTTTGGCAGCGCTCGACGCAGCGGAGCCGGTGGACGAGATCGACCGCGTGACGCAGGAGGACCTCTCCCGTGAGCTGCGCCTGGACGTCGAGATGCACGATGCCGGGTGGCACCTGCGCGACCTCAACGTGATCGCGTCTCCCGCGCAGGACATCCGCGCCGTCTTCGACCTCATGCCGACGGCGACCGCCGACGATTGGGGCGTGATCTCCACCCGCCTCAAGGTCCTCCCCGGCGCCATCGACGGGTACATCGCCACCCTGCGCGAGGGAATCGCACGCGGCACGGTGCCGGCACGCCGCCAGGTGCGGGAGGTCGTCACCCAGATCGCCCGCTACACGAGCGACGGCGGATTCTTCGTCGAATTCGCGGGTGGCGCGGCGCCCGAGAACGGCCAGCTGCCGGCATCACTCGCGCGCGATCTGGCTGACAACGCCAACGCCGCGCGTGTCGCCTACGACGAGTTGGCCGCGTTCCTCGCGAGCGACCTCACCGCCGCGGCATCCGAGCACGATGCCGTCGGGCGCGACCTCTACGCACTGCACTCCCGTCGCTTCCTCGGCGCGACGATCGATCTCGACGAGACTTACGAGTGGGGCGTCGAGGAGCTCGCGCGCATGGTCGCCGAACAGGAGTCCATCGCGAACGAGATCACGGCAGGGGCGTCCGTGGAAGAAGCCGTGGCGTTCCTCGAGGCCGACGACACCCACAAGCTGCGCGGCACCGCCGAGCTGCAGCAATGGATGCAGGCCACGAGCGACCGGGCGATCGACGAGCTGGGCCGCACACACTTCGACATCCCCGAGCAGATCCGGCGTCTGGAGTGCATGATCGCGCCCACCAACGAGGGCGGGATCTACTACACCGGCCCGACCGACGACTTCTCGCGCCCCGGCCGCATGTGGTGGTCCGTGCCGGAGGGGGTCTCGACGTTCGACACGTGGCGCGAGCTGACGACCGTCTATCACGAGGGCGTTCCGGGGCACCACCTGCAGATCGCGCAGGCCGTGTACAACCGCGCCGAGCTCAACTCGTGGCGCCGCCTTCTGGCTGGAACGTCGGGGCACGCCGAGGGATGGGCGCTGTACGCCGAGCGCCTCATGCAGGAGCTCGGGTTCTTGAACGATCCCGCGGACCGGCTCGGGATGCTGGACGGTCAGCGCATGCGCGCGGCCAGGGTCGTCCTCGACATCGGCGTGCACCTCGGAAAACCCCGGCTGGACGGCTCCGGCACCTGGGATGCGGACTATGCCCTCGACTTCATGCGCCGCAACGTGAACATGTCGGACGAGTTCGTGCAGTTCGAGGTCAACCGCTACCTGGGTTGGCCCGGGCAGGCGCCCTCCTACAAGGTCGGGCAGCGCATCTGGGAGCAGGCGCGCGACGACTACGCGCTGCGCAAGGGCGCGGCCTTCCAGATCAAGGAGTTCCACAAGACCGCTCTCGACCTGGGCGGGGTCGGCCTCGACACCCTGCGGACGGCGCTCGCCCGCGCCTGAGAGAGCGCGCTCGGGAATGCTGTGCACCGTTCTGCGTTGGCACAGGGGTACGGTGTATTCACGCGCATAGATCTTCTCTTGAGAAAGAAGGCTTCCCATGGCCATCACGGCTCCCGACCCCGCCGCGATCCAGCTCGGACTCGACACGTTCGGCGATGTGACCCACGATGCGACGGGGCGACCGCTCAGCGATGCGCAGACCATCCGCAACGTCGTGGACCAGGCCGTCCTCGCCGACCAGACGGGGCTCGCTTTCTTCGGTATCGGTGAGCATCATCGGCCCGAGTTCGCGGTCTCGAGCCCCGAGATCGTCCTGGCCGCGGCTGCGGCGCGCACGACGCAGATCCACCTCGGGACGGCGGTGACCGTTCTCTCGTCCGACGACCCCGTGCGGCTGTACGAGAGGTTCGCGACGCTCGACGCGATCTCGAACGGCCGTGCCGAGATCATCCTCGGACGCGGCTCGTTCATCGAGTCCTTTCCGCTGTTCGGGTACGACCTGCGCGATTACGAGACGCTCTTCGAAGAGAAGCTCGGGCTGTTCGCCGAGCTGCTGAAGGAGGATCCCGTGACGTGGCAGGGCACGACGCGCGCGCCGTTGTCGGACGCGAACGTGTTCCCGAAGACGGAGTCCGGCCTCACCGCGTGGATCGGCGTGGGGGGAACGCCCGAGTCGGTTGTGCGCACGGCGCGCTACGACATGGGACTCATGCTCGCGATCATCGGGGGACCGGCCGCCCGCTTCCGCCCGTTCGTCGATCTGTACCACCGGTCCCTGCCTGCCTTCGGTCATGACCCGAAGCCGATCGGCGTGCATTCGCCCGGTCATATCGCCGAGACCGACCAGCAGGCGTGGGACGAGGCGTACCCCGGGTTCGAAGCGATGAACAACACCATCGGCCGCGAGCGCGGATGGCCCACCTACAACCGCCTGCGGTTCCAGCACGATGTGGGCCCCGAGGGATCCGTGTACTCCGGTTCGCCCGAGACGGTGGCGCGCAAGATCGCCGACACGGTACGGACGCTCGGAGCGACGAGGTTCGACATGAAGTTCTCGAACGGCACCCTCTCGCACGACAAGATGATGAAGTCCATCGAGCTCTACGGCACGCGGGTCGCACCGATGGTGCGCGACCTGCTCGCCTGACGGCCTGTCGAGCCTCGGGGATCCGCCGAGATGCGGATGCCCCGATCAGAGCGGTCCGACGTTCGCGGGATCTCCGTCATCCGGACGCGCCGCGCGGGGGCGCGGCATCCGTAGCATGGCGTTCATGACCGATGCCGAACCGCGCGTGGCGACCACGCTGTCCGACCGCCTGGATCGCCTGCCGCTGACGCGCCGGCACGTGCGCGTGCTCACCGGGTCGGGCATCGGCTGGGCGCTGGACGCCATGGACGTCGGACTGATCTCGTTCGTCATCGCGGCGCTGGCCGTGCAGTGGAGCCTGGTCCCCGAGCAGACCGCGTGGATCGCATCCATCGGCTTCGTCGGCATGGCGATCGGCGCGAGCCTCGGCGGACTGCTCGCCGATCGATTCGGTCGTCGGCAGGTGTTCGCCGTCACCCTGCTCATCTACGGCCTCGCCACCGGGGCGAGCGCTCTTGCCGGTGGCCTCGCCATGCTCCTGGTGTTCCGGTTCTTCGTGGGACTGGGTCTCGGCGCCGAGCTGCCCGTCGCCTCGACGTACGTGAGCGAACTCGCGCCGGCGCGCATTCGCGGACGCTTGATCGTCATTCTGGAGGCGTTCTGGGCGATCGGCTGGACGGCGGCGGCGCTGATCGGCTTCCTCGTCATCCCCGGCTCCGACGACGGATGGCGCTGGGCCTTCGCGCTCGGTGCCCTCCCCGCCCTGTACGCGCTGATCGTGCGCTGGGGTCTGCCGGAATCCCCGCGGTGGCTCGAGCGCCGCGGTCGCCACGACGAGGCGGAGGCGGTGGTGCGCTCCTTCGAGGAATCCGCGGAACGCTCGACCGGGAAGACGACGACGGATGCTCGGCCGTCGGTGACCGCGGCATCCCTCGGCGCGCAGCATCCCGTCGCCTCCGGCGTCGCGGCGCGGGTCTCGGCGCTGTGGGCACCGGAGTTCCGCGTGCGGACGGGCGCGCTGTGGCTCGTCTGGTTCTGCGTCAATTTCTCGTACTACGGCGCGTTCATCTGGATCCCGACGATCCTCGTCTCGCAGGGGTACGACCTCGTCCGTTCGTTCGGGTTCACCCTCCTCATCACGCTCGCCCAGCTGCCGGGGTACGCCGTCGCGGCATGGCTGATCGAGGTGTGGGGGAGACGGGCGACCCTGTCGGTGTTCCTGGTGGGCTCGGCCATCGCCGCGATCTCTTTCGGCACGGCGTCCGGAGAGGCGGCCGTGATCGGTGCGGGGATGGCGCTGTCGTTCTTCAATCTCGGGGCGTGGGGTGCGCTGTATGCCGTGACGCCCGAGATGTATCCCACCTCCCTGCGTGCGACCGGCTCGGGATGGGCCGCCGGCGTCGGTCGGATCGCGTCGATCATCGCGCCGCTCACGGTGCCTCCACTGCTGGCACTGGGTGGGGCTCCGACGCTGTTCGTCGTCTTCGCGGTGTTCTTCGCAGTCGCCGCCGCCGGTGCGTGGGGTCTGGTCGACCGACGAGGCCGATCGCTCGACGATCGTTAGCGTCCCTCTCTGCGGTTCGTCGCCGAGTGCACGCGCCGTAGGGTGGGAACGTGGCATCCGTTCGCTTCGTCGCCATCGGCGACTCCTTCACCGAGGGCGTCGGCGACGAGCTGCCCGAGGGTTACGTACGCGGCTGGGCCGACCTGACGGCGCAGGGGTGGGCGACCTCCATGGGCGAGCCGATCGAATACGCCAACCTCGCGATCCGAGGAAGGCTGGTGTGGCCGATCATCGAGCAGCAGCTCGAGCCGGCGCTGGCGCTGAGGCCCACGCATCTGTCGTTCAACGGGGGAGGCAACGACATCCTGCGACCGCGGGCATCGGTCTCGGATATCGCCGACGCGTTCAGCCGGGTGCTGCGCCGGTGCGATGAGGAGGGGGTGCGCCTCATCCTGCTCTCGGGCGCGAACCCGTCGGCGCAGCTGCCCATGGGACGGGTGTTCCAGCGTCGAGGCGATCTGCTCAGCGCCGCGGTCCTCGAACGCATACAGGACCGCCCGGATGTCTGTCGTGCGTTCAACTGGCCGGACCGCGAGCTCTCCCAGCCGTCGTTCTGGTCGGCCGACCGACTGCACATGAATGCGCGCGGACACCATCGCGTCGCCGCGCGGGTCCTCGACGCACTCGGCTGCGACGTGCCGGCCGGCTGGTGGTCGCTGCCCGTTCCACCTGCGTCGCTGCGTCCGTCGGGTGCCGCGTACTACCGTGAATACGTCGGTCCGTGGGTGCGGCGTCGCCTCGCCGGCACGTCCTCCGGCGACGGGCGGGCTGCCAAGTACCCCGACTGGGTCAAGATCGCCCCCGCGTCGGTCTGACCCGGGCGCCTACTACCGCGCCGCCGCGAACGGTCGACCCGCCGCGCCGCCGCGAACGATCACCCCGTTGCGCCCCCGCGAACGGTCGCCATGTGCCGCTTCGACGAGGCGACAGACGGCATGTCGCGACCGTTCGCGCGTGTTTGGCGGCGTCGCCCGCCGTCGAGCGGTGTTCCGGTGAGCGACGGGAGCCCGCGGCACCGAAGTGCCGCGGGCTCCCGCTGGATCGAGCGCAGGTGATTCAGAAGAACGGAATGACGCCGACGACCACACCGACCAGCAGCATGACGAGCGACACGACGGTCGCCCGCCACAGCACCTTCTTGTGGTGATCGCCGAGGTTCACGCCGGCGAGCGAGACGAGCAGCAGGATGGCGGGCACGAGCGGGCTCTGCAGGTGCACGGGCTGTCCGGTGATCGATGCGCGTGCCATCTCGACGGGAGTGATGCCGTAGTTCGCGGCGCTCTCGGCCAGGATCGGCAGGATGCCGAAGTAGAAGGCGTCGTTCGACATGAAGAACGTCATCGGGATCGACAGGACGCCGGTGATCACGGCGAGGAACTGACCCATCGAGGGCGGCACGATCTCGACGACCCAGTCGGCCATCGCGCTGACCATTCCCGTGCCGTTGAGCACGCCCACCAGGACGCCTGCCGCGAGCACCATCGACACGACGCCGACGATGCTGGGCGCATGCGCCACGATCTCGTCGGCCTGGCCGCGCAGCTTCGGGAAGTTGATGATGAGCGCGAGCGCCGCACCCACCATGAACACATAGGGGAGTGGCATGAGGTCGAGCACCAGGAGCACCATCACCGCCAGCGTGAGCGCGAGGTTCACCCAGATGAGCTTGGGTCGCAGGGTGGCGCGGTTCGGGTCGAGCATCGTGTCGGCCATCATCGTGTCGACGTCTTCGGCCTCGAGGACGGCCGTCTCGGCCGCGCCCGCGCCGACGGGGGTGCGGCCGCCGCGGCGGAGGGTGGGGATGCCGGTGGTCGAGAGCGTCGCCGGTGCGCCCGGCTTGACCTCGGCACCCTTCACGGCATTGGGGGCGAAGAGCTTCTGGCGCCAGCCACCCGTCGCGGCCGGTGCCGCAGACGCAGGAGCAGCGGCGGCAGCGGGGGAGTAGTCCAGCGAGACGAGGCGCTTGCGCTCCCCGAGTCCGAGGAACCACGCGAAGGTGAGCGCCACGATCAGGCCGACCGCGAGCGAAGGCAGCATCGGGACGAAGATGTCGGTCGCTGAGACGCCGAGCGCAGCGGAGGCGCGCACCGTCGGGCCGCCCCACGGGACGATGTTGAGCGTGCCGTTCATCAGGCCCGCGACGCACGTCAGCACCACAGGGCTCATGCCGAGGCGCAGGTAGATCGGCAGCATCGCCGAGGTCGTGATGATGAACGTCGTCGACCCGTCACCGTCGAGTGACACGGCGCCGGCGAGGATGGCCGTACCGAGCACGACCTTCGCCGGGTCGTTGCCGAGGAAGCGAGTGATGAAGCGGATGAGCGGGTCGAAGAGCCCGACATCGATCATGATCCCGAAGAACATGATCGCGAACATGAGCAGCGCAGCGGTGGGTGCGAGGCTTCCGATCGCCTCCATGACCATGTCGCCGAGCCCGAGCCCGGCTCCCGCGAACAGGCCGAAGATCGTCGGCACGATGATGAGGGCGACCATGGGCGTCAGCCGCTTGGTCATGATGAGCACCATGAACGTGAGGATCATGGCGAATCCGAGTATGACGAGCACGTCGACTCCTTCGTCTGTGATGATGCGTGTGCAGAACCGTCGGCGGTTCGCGTTCCGCCGAAGATATTGCAGCGGATGCCGCGGCATCCGGTATCTCGCATTCCTGCAGGTATTGCGCATATCGTGGGTTCTGCGCGTTTCGCTCAATCGACGCGCGTCGGCCGAGCGGAGGCGATCATGCGGTTCTCGACGCAGCTGCTCCTCTGGCAGCTCGCGAGCGTCATCGCGGTCGTCGGGGTCTGCACCGCCGTGTTCACCTGGCTCGGCGTGCAGCAGCTGCGAGCAGAAGCCGAGTCGGCGTCGCTGAGCATCGCCCGCACCGTGGCCGCAGACGGGGACGTGCGCGCGCTGGTTGCGCGCTACTCCGCCGACCCGGGGACACCGGAGGCAGACGCATTGCGGGGCGGAGACCTCGAGACGCTCGCCGCCGGCGTCGAACGATCCACCGGTGCGCTGTTCGTGGTGATCACCGATGACCGCGGCATCCGGCTCGCCCACCCCGACCCCGCGCGACTCGGCGAGGAGGTCAGCACCAGCTACGCCGACGCACTGGCGGGCCGCGAGAACGTCGCCTGGGAGTCCGGAACACTCGGCGAGTCCGCCCGAGCGAAGGTGCCGGTCTACGGTCCGGGCACGACTACGCCGGTCGGCGAAGTCAGCGTCGGGTTCGCGCGCGCCAGCGTCTTCGATGATCTGCCGCCGCTCCTCATCGGCGTGGGGGTGGCTGCGCTCCTGGCCCTCGGGATCGGTGCGCTCGTCGCCTTCTTCGTCCGTCGGCGCCTCGAGCGATTGACGCTGGGCGTGCAGCCCGAAGAGCTCGCTGCGCTCGTGCAGAACCAGGCGGCCGTGCTCGACGGGGCGGGGGAGGGCGTCGTCGCGTACACGGTCGACGGACACATCACCGTGGCGAACACGGCGGCGCGCAGACTGCTCGGGCTCGGCGACATCGTGGGACGGGGCATCCGCGATCTCGACCTGCCGGCCGACCTCGTGGCCGCGATGGGCGTTGATTCCGCTCGCGACGCGGACGCTCCGATCGTCCTCGGCGATCACGTGGTGTTCGTCGATGCGCGGCGGGTGTCGAGGGCGGGCCGCGATCTCGGCGTCGTCGTGGTCATCCGGGACCGCACGGACGTCGTCAGACTGAGCGAGCGGCTGGAGAGCGTGGCGACGATGACGAACGCCCTGCGCGCGCAGCGGCATGAGTTCGCCAACCGGCTGCACGTGGCCGCCGGGCTGATCGACGCGCGCCGAGTGACGGATGCCCGTGCCTACCTCGACGAGGTGCTCGAGGTCTCGCGCGCCTCGCCGGCAGAGGGCGACGTCGCCGGAGTGGACGAACCCTTTCTGCGCTCGCTCCTGGAGGCTCTCTCGGTCGACGCCGCGGAAAGGGGCGTTCGCCTGCACGTGGGAGAGCGCTCCCTGGTTCTCGGGCAGGTGGCCGCACCCGAGGATGTCGCCACGGTGCTCGGCAACCTCGTCGACAATGCGATCCGTGCGGCGATCGCCGCGCCCGAACCGCGATGGGTCGACGTGGAGCTGCTCGACGACGGGGACACGCTCGTGGTCACCGTCGCGGATTCCGGCGGGGGAGTGGCGGACGCCGCGTCGCTGTTCGACCGCCTCCCGGGCGTTCCCGATGTGGTTGCCGGCGACGACGTGCACGGACACGGGATCGGCCTCCCGCTCGCGCGCGACATCGCCCGACGGTTCGGCGGAGACCTCTGGCTGGTGGAGCCGGGTGGCGGGGGGAGTGGGGCTGTGTTCACCGCACGCATACCTCGGACGATGGCCGCGGGTGCCTCCGGCGGCGTCTCCTACGAACAAGCTGAAGGAGACGCTCCGTGACGATCGACGCATACCGGGTGCTGATCATCGATGACGATTTCCGCGTAGGAGGTCTGCACCGCGACATCGTGGCCGGAAGGCCCGGCTTCGCGGCCCTCGAACCCGTGCGCGGCGTACGGGAGGCCCGGGCGGCCGTGCGCGACCAGCAGCCGGATCTGCTGCTCTGCGACGTCTATCTGCCGGACGGTGACGGTATCGGCTTCGTGGCCGAGTCCGACGTCGATGCGATCGTGATCAGTGCGGCGACGGACGCGCCCACCGTCCGCCGCGCCCTGCGGGCAGGCGCGCTCGACTATCTCGTCAAGCCCTTCGATGCCCGCCTGCTCGGCGACCGGCTCGACGCTTATCGTCGTTTCCGGAACGTCCTCGGCGACGACCGCCGCGTGGATCAGGAGACGCTCGAGCGGGCGCTTCAGGTGCTGCGGGGGCGGGAGACCGGCGCGGGCTCCACGGCGCAGCCGGCGACCGAGCGACTCATCCTCGAGCGGCTCGGCGAAGGCGAGGCATCCGCCAACGACATCGCCGAGCGCATCGGCGTCTCTCGCGCCACCGCACAGAGGCACCTCGCCGCCCTGGCGGCCCGCGGTGCCGTCGAGGTGAGTCTGCGCTACGGCACGACCGGGCGTCCGGAGCACCGCTACCGCGGACGGTGAGGGGGAGCGCGACTCCCGCGGGCGTGGGATACGCTCACCGCTATGTGCACGCGGATCCTGTGGAACACGAACGACGTCGCGGTCACGGTCGCACGATGCATGGACTGGCAGGTGAGCGACGAGCCCGAGCTGTGGTTCGTCCCCCGCGGCACCGAGCGTCGGGGTGCACGGGACGCGGCATCCGCCCACTGGACCTCCCGCTACGGCAGCATCGTCACGAGCATGTGGGGGATGGGCACGGTCGACGGCATCAACGATCGTGGCCTCGGCGTGCACGCGCTGTACCTCGATCCGGAGGATGTCTCGTTTCCCGACGACGACGGTCGACCCGCCGTCGCGAACGCCATGTGGGTGCAGTATCTGCTCGACAACTACGCGACCGTGGCGGAGGCGGTCGCCGACATCGATCGCGTGCGCATCACCTCGCCGACATTCCGCGGCATTCAGCTCGGTATCCACATCGCGCTCGAGGACGCGTTCGGGGACTCGGCCGTGATCGAGCCGCTGGACGGTGAACTGGTCGTCCACCACGGGCGGGAGTTCACGGTCATGTCCAATTCTCCGACGCTCGACAAGCAGCTCGAGAACCTCGCGCGCTTCCGTCCGTTCGGCGGTGAACTGCCGCCTCCCGGTGACATCACGTCCTCCGATCGGTTCGTACGGGCGGCCTACTTCCTGCACTACCTGCCCGCGCCCGAGAACGTCGAGGAAGCGGTCGCGGGTGTCTTCCAGCTGATCGCGAACGTCTCGGTGCCGTACGGCGCCCCGTACTCGACGGGCGACGTCTATCCGACCTGGTGGCGTGCCGGAGCTGATCTGACCGATCGCGTCTACTACTTCGGTTCGACGCGGAGCCCGAACATCTTCTGGGTCTGCCTCGACGATCTCGCCGACATCTCCGAGGTGCGCAAGCTCGACCCGCGGGAGCTGACGCTCGTGGGCGATCAGACGGCGCACCTGGAGCCGTCGACGCTCGCGTACGGAGTCGACGCGGAAGCCGTCGCTACGCCCTAGGCAGCGCGACGGGGCCAGCATCGGGGAGGGGAGGCCGGTGCGGGCAGGGAGCCCCGATCGGCCCGCCTTCGCCCGAGCTGACATAATGTGCATTATCGGCAAGTGCGGAGAGCGGTTCGACCCCTTCCTGCTCGTGCGCTGACATGGCGTGGGCACGGGCGGACGCGCGTGTCCTCCTAAGCTCGAACCATGTGGGAGACGCTGACGGGGTTCGTGGTCGTCGGAGTCGCGATCCTCGTCGGCTACATCATCGGCCGCATCGATCTGCTCGGCGAACACGCACGCCCGGTGCTCAGCCGGCTCACGTTCTTCGTGCTGTCGCCGTTCCTCCTGTTCGTCGTGCTGGCGCAGGCCGATGTGCACACGCTGTTCTCCGCACTGCTTCCCGTGTCTGCGATCGCCGCTGCGGTCGTCTTCCTGATCTACGGCCTCGTCGCCCGACTCGTGTGGAAGCGGCGTGCCGCCGAGACCGTCATCGGCGCGCTGTCGGCGGGCCAGGTCAATTCGAACAACATCGGCATCCCGCTGTCGTTGTACCTCCTGGGCAGCGCCGCGTATCCCGCGCCCGTGATCCTCATGCAGCTGCTGGTGTTCACGCCCATTTCGCTGGCGATCCTCGACGCGGTCACCAGCGGCCAGCGAGCCCTCCTGCCGATCGTGCGTCGCACGCTGCTCAACCCCATCGTGCTGGGGTCGGCGCTCGGGACGCTCGTGTCCGTCCTCGGCCTCCGTCTCCCGCCGATCGTGATGGACCCCGCGCAGCTCATCGCCAATGCGTGCGTTCCGGTCCTGCTGATCAGCTACGGCATCTCACTCCACGGCCAGAAGGTGCTCGGAGCCTCAGGCCGTCGACGCGACGTGGTCCTCGCCTCGGCGCTCAAACTCCTCGTGATGCCCGTCGTGGCGTGGGCCGTCGCGGCGCTGGTGTTCCGTCTCTCGCCCGGCGACGTCCTCATCGTCGTCGTGCTGGCGGCCCTTCCCACCGCCCAGAACGTGTTCAACTACTCGCAGCGCTACGGGGTCGGTGAATCGATCTCCCGCGACACGGTCTTCCTCACCACGATCGGATGCGTACCCGTCCTCCTGGCGGCGGTCGCACTCCTGGGGTGAGCGCGACACGATCGTGTCCTTCGCCGTGGCATCCGTGATGCGACGACGCCGCGGCGCTACTCTGGGGTGGGAATTCCCAGTCAACTCCCAGAAAGGACACTCGCATGTCCACAGCATCAGCCGAGAAGTCGGCAGTCAACGGCATCCGCACCGCACTCGGCGTCGGAGGCGTCATCGCCCTGATCGCCGGGCTCATCATCATCTTCCAGCCGGCCGCCGCGGCGCAGTTCGTCACGATCATCATCGCGATCTATGCCATCGTCGGCGGGTTGATCTACGCCGGTCTCGGGGTGTTCGCGAAGTCGATGGGCGGATGGTCGCGCGTCGGCCACATCGTGCTCGGCATCCTCTTCATCATCGCCGGTGTCGTCGCCTTCGCGAACCTCGGTGCCACGACCGCCTGGCTCGCGATCTTCGTCGCGATCCTCGTGGGCATCATGTGGGTGGTCGAGGGCATCGTCTCGTTGACCACGCTCAGCGGCTCGGCGTCGAAGGGCCTGTCGATCTTCTTCGCGATCGTCAGCATCATCGCCGGCCTCTACCTGCTGTTCAACGCCCTGCTGGGTGCGATCGTGCTGTGGTGGCTGCTGGGCATCATGCTCGTGGTGCTCGGCATCATCCAGATCGCCCGCGCCTTCACCTGGAAGGCCGTCTGATCTCCTGACGCGCACGAAGAACGGCCCCCGGATGTGATCCGGGGGCCGTTCTCCTGTTCACCGCATCGTCTCACTCGGCGACGAACGACGTCACGTCGCCGACGAGTCGGGTGTGGTCAGCGGGGATCGGGTCGACGGCCGCGAGCGCGACCTCCGCGGCGAACTCGCTCACGTTGTAGAGCTTGCCCGCCGACTCGCGGCGAGACGAGATCGCGCCGGGGTTCGCGCGCTCGAGCAGCGTTGCGGTGATGGTGCCCTCGATCATGTCGCCCGAGACCACGACGAAACCGATCCCGCGCGCCTCGAGCGTGGGGATGAGCTCCCGCAGGGCGTCCTCCCCCGCGCGCTTGGACTTCGCGACGGGCTCGTATTCGGGCATCGTCGGGGTCGTCCGGATGAAGTGGGCCTGGTGGCTCGTCACGAACACGACGCGCGATCCCTCACCGAGGAGCGGCAGGGCGGCGTTGAGCACCCGTACCTGGGCGTCGCGATTCAGTTGCAGCGCGTAGTCCTCCGCCATCCCCGATTCCATCCCGCCCGAAGCATTCAGCACGAGGACGTCGAGCGAGCCGAAGGTCGACCCGACCTGCGCGAAGAGCTCCTGCACGGATGCCTCGTCCGTGAGGTCTGCGCCGACCACCAGTGCCTCGACTCCGAGGCCACGCAATTCGGTGGCGAGCTTCTCGGCGCGGGGCGCCTTGTTGCGGTAGTTGATGACGACGTCGGCTCCGGCGTGGGCGAAGAAGCGCACGGTGTCGGCGCCGATTCCGCGCGACGAGCCGGTGACGAGCGCCTTCTTCCCATCGAGGGAATGCGGAGGGAGGGATGGGGACACGGGTACTCCTGACGGTTCCATGGTGAGGGCCGGCTCGACGGTCGCGTCGTGACGGCGTCATGACCCTACCAAGGGCGGGTTCGGTCGACCGGGATGCGAACGGCCTTCCGGGTCTCCCCGCGCACTGCCGTGCTAGCGTCGAAGGAACGAGGGAGTGCGCCATGGAATTCATCGAGACCATCGAGCAATTCGCGTGGATCGGCTGGCTCGTGCTGATCCTGCTGTTCCTCGTCATCGAGATGCTCACGCTCGATTTCACCTTCCTGATGCTGAGCATCGGCGGCCTCGCGGGGCTGGGAGCCGATCTTCTCGGTGCCCCGATCTGGTTGCAGGTCATCGTGGCCGCCGCCGTCGCGGCCGTCCTGGTCTTCGCGCTGAGACCGCCTCTCCTGCGACGTCTGCACCGAGGCGAGGACAAGACACCGAGCAACGTCGATGCGCTGGTCGGCCTGCCGGGCCTGGTCGTGTCGACCGTGACGTCCGTCGGTGGTCAGGTCAAGCTGTCCAACGGAGACATCTGGACGGCACGCACTGCCGACCGCACCGTCCTCGAACCCGGAACGACCATCCTCGTCAGCCGAATCGACGGCGCCACGGCGCTCGTCCTGCCCAAGGAGGAACTGACCGCATGACCCCCGAGGAATTCGTCCCACAGGCGATCGGATGGCTTCTCGCCCTCGCGGTCCTCATCTTCGTCGTCGTGGTGATCGCTCGTGCGATCCGCATCATCCCGCAGGCATCGGCCGGCGTCGTGGAGCGGCTCGGCAAGTATCACAAGACGCTGACGCCGGGTCTGAACGTGCTGGTCCCGTTCGTCGACCGACTCCGGCCGCTGATCGACATGCGCGAGCAGGTCGTCTCGTTTCCTCCGCAGCCCGTCATCACCGAGGACAACCTCGTCGTCTCGATCGACACCGTCGTCTATTTCCAGGTCACCGATGCGCGCGCTGCGACCTATGAGATCGCGAACTATCTCGGAGCCGTCGAGTTGTTGACCACGACGACGCTTCGCAACGTCGTGGGTGGGCTCAACCTCGAGGAGGCGCTCACGAGCCGGGACAACATCAACGGACAGCTGCGCGTCGTCCTCGACGAGGCGACCGGCAAGTGGGGTATCCGCGTCGGCCGTGTGGAGCTCAAAGCGATCGACCCGCCGCACTCGATCCAGGACTCGATGGAGAAGCAGATGCGCGCCGAGCGCGACCGTCGTGCGGCGATCCTGACGGCCGAGGGCTCCAAACAGTCCCAGATCCTGGAGGCCGAAGGACGCCGCCAAGCGGAGATCCTCAAGGCCGAGGGCGACAAGCAGGCTGCCGTGCTCCGCGCCCAGGGCGAATCCGAGGCCATTCAGATGGTGTTCGACGCGATCCACGTCGGCGACCCGGACGAGAAGCTCCTGGCCTACCAGTACCTGCAGACCCTCCCGAAGATCGCGGAGAGCCCGTCGAGCAAGCTCTGGATCATCCCGAGCGAGCTGACCGAGGCGCTGAAGGGCATCGGCGACGCGTTCGGCGGCAGGGACACCCCGTCCGCGCCGCGTGCGCCCCGTGGAGCTGCGCCGCGACAGTACTCGCCGTCCGAGACCGCGCAGGCGGCGAACGAGGCGGCCGCCCAAGCGGCCCGGGAAGCGGCGGAAGTGGCGAAGAGCGCCGAGTCCGTCGCGCTCGCGAGCACCGCACGCGACGCACCCACCGCCGCCGCCGAATAGCGGCGCCGTTCCATCGATGCACCCCTGGTTCGAACGCACGGAGCTGCCGCGTGTTCTGGCTCACCGGGGACTGGTGACCGCGGATGCCGCGGACCACGGCGTGACCGAGAATTCGTTCGCGGCCGTGGCACAGGCGCACGCGGCAGGCGCGATCTACGTCGAATCGGACTGTCACCGCACGAGCGACGGTCGCATCGTCCTGTTCCACGATGACGACCTGCTGCGCATCACCGGTGACCCCCGGCGGGTCTCGCAGGTGACGGAGCGCGAGCTGGAGCACCTGATGGCGGATCGCGGTGGTTTGATCAGCCTCCCCCAGGCTCTCGAATCCTTCCCGACCCTCCGATTCAACCTCGATGTGAAGGCGCCCGATGCCGCCGCAGACGTCGGGCGTCTCGTGGCGAAAGACGGAGCACGGGTCCTGCTGACGAGCTTCTCCGATGCGCGGCGGCGGGCGGCCTGCGAGGCGGCGGAGAGCGAGATCGAGCGGCGCGGTGAAGGCATCCGACCGGCCACCTCGGCGGGTGTGAAGACCTTGGCCAAGGTCGTCTCGGCGGTCGCGCTGCGTTCCGCCGTTCTGGTGCGTCACGCCGTGGCCGGAATCGATGCGCTGCAGATTCCCGAGCGCCGCGGACGCCTGGCGGTGCTGTCCCCCCGCCTCATCGAGTACGCCCATCGAGCGGGCGTCGAGGTGCATGTCTGGACCGTCAACGACCCCGCCGAGATGCGCCGGCTGCTCCACCTCGGGGTCGACGGTCTCGTCACCGATCGAGCGGATCTCGCGCTCTCCGTGGTGGCGGAGAACCGCCGCTGAGCATCGTCTGTGAATGGCTCCTGAACCGGTGCGCTTCGGATGATCCGCACAGGTGGCGACGTTATACCGGAGAGTAACGAGAGGACCACATAATGGCAGACCGCAGCTTGCGCGGCATCCGACTCGGCGCCCAGAGCCTACAAAGCGAAGACGGCGTCGTGTTCCATGAGCGCGCCCAGCACATCTACTCGTGCACGTCGTGCGGACGTGACACGACCATGACCTTCGCCGCCGATGCAGAGGTACCCCCGGCATGGGAATGCCGCACATGCGGAGCAGAGGCCCTGTTGCGCGTGGGTGAGGGTCACGCGACCGTCGACCACAGCGAAGACAAGGTGGCGCGAACACACTGGGACATGCTTCTCGAGCGTCGCTCGCTTCCCGAGCTCGAAGAACTTCTGGAAGAGCGTCTGGCGTACGTCCGCTCCCGTCGCGGAGCCGGCGAAGATCCGGCCACTCAGAAGATCAGCGCCTGACCTCCTGACGTCTCAGACGCCGGTCCCTTCGGGGGCCGGCGTCTTCGCGTTGCGCCGGCGCCGACCGAGCACGCCGCAGAGCGCAAGAGCAAGCAGGCTCCCCCACCCGATCACGTTCTTGACGGCCTCTCCGATGATCACGGCAGGCGTCGACCCCGACCGCAGGGGGACATCGGTCAGCATGTGTCCGGCGACGTCCGCCGGGAGTGCATCGATCGTGGTGCCATCGGGCGCGATCACCTGACTGGTGCCGACCGTGCTGATGTTCACGACGGACCGGCCGGTCTCGATCGCCCGCATCCGCGCGAACGCGAGTTGCTGCAGGTTCTCGTCGGTACCGCGGAAGTCGGCGTTGTTCGTCTGGAACATGTAGACCTCCGCTCCGTCGTCAGCGCCGTCCCAGATGACATCGTCGTAGATCACGTCGAAGCAGATCGCCAGACCCACTCCGACGCCGTCGAGATCGATGAACGGCGCCGCGGTGCCGGGCGTGTACTCCCGACCGATCAAGCCGATGAGGTCCGGCGCGAGCGTCTCCCAGAACCACCGGTCGGGTACGACTTCACCGAACGGCACGGGGTGCCTCTTGTCGTAGGTCTGCACTGCTCCTTCGCCGGGCTCCCACAGGAGCGCGGAGTTGAAGTACCGGCCGTCCCGTGCGGTGACGGCACTCACCAGAAGCGGTGCTCCGAGCTGCTCGGAGAGACCGTCCAGCACGTCGGCCGTGACGTCGTCGTCGGTGGGGTCGGAGTCGACCCCACCCTCGGGCCAGAGGAGCACGTCCATGGACTGGCCGAGCAACGGCTCGGTGGCTTTCAGCTGGGCATTCAGCACCGCATTCTCCGTACGCCGGTCGAAATAGCCGGCGGGACCGTTGCCCTGCACGGAGCCGACGCGCAGGCTGCCCTCCGCAGTCGTGGGGAACTGCGGAACGAGCAGCAGCACGAGCGCCAGGACGGCGACGGGTGCCGCGGTCAGTGGCCGGCGGAAGCGGCCGATCCTCACGTATTCGATGGCTGCGGCGCAGAGCATGACCATCACGAAGGTGAGCCCCGAGACGCCGATCCAGGATGTGAGGTGCGCGAGCGGGCTGCCCGCCTGGGTGATGCCGACGCGTCCCCACGGGAATCCGCCGTACGGCTGTGATCCGACGATCTGCTCGCGAAGCGTCCACAGACCGGCGACGAGCATCGGCAGCACGATCAGACGTGCACCCACCCCGGACAGCACCCGCGGCAGCCATCGGTACGCCCACGCGATGGGGACGGCGCCCAGCGCCGTCAGGAGCGACTCGAGCATCGCCAGAGCGATCCAGGGCACGGGGCCCAGATAGCGGGCGGTGAAGAAGAGGTTGACGAAGAAGAAGGCGGCACCGAAGACGAATCCGACGAGGAACGCCGACCAAGCCCTGCGGCCGATCAGTCCGACCAGGCCGAGAGCCACTCCCGGGAAGGCCATCGGCCACCACGACAGTGCAGGGAACGCCGTGCACAGCACCAGGCCGCCGACGGCAGAGGCGACCGACGCCGCCCACAGCGGGAGGAGCGGGCGTGGGGCGAGGGGCACGCATCCAGCCTACGTGGGCGCCGTCGCTCCCCCGCCGCCCCCGCGGCGATCACACCGAGCTGTAGGCGACGATGCCGCGTCGGACGGACTCGAGAGCGGTGCGGGCCGTCCTGGCGACCTCGGGCTGAGCGACGAGCGACAGTTGGTCCAGGAGGTCGATCGTCTGCTTGGTCCAGCGCACGAAATCCCCCGCGGCCATGTCCGCGTCGGCCAGGACGCGGTCCAGCAGGACGCCACGAGCCCAGGAGTGCATCGGCTGCGCGAGCCCGGCGGCGATCGGCTCGGTGCCGGGGAGCCGGTGATCGCGTTCCAGATCATCCAGTCGCGACCACAGGTCTTCGGTCTCGCTCAGCGCCCGCCGGAACGCGCCGCGGGGCAGCTGATGCTCTCCGGGGGGTCCCTCGTCTCGTCGGGGCTCGTAGACGAGCGAGCAGGCGAGCGCCGCCAGCGACGGGGCATCGAGGTTGTTCCACAGTCTGAGCCGGAGGGATTCGGCTACGAGCAGATCACGCTCACCATAGATGCGGCGCATCGTGCGCCCCGTCGGGGTGAGAGAGGCGTCCGTGCCGTCGAGCTGTACGTATTCGAGTTCGGCGAGCACCTCGACCACGCGGTCGAAGATGCGCGCAACCGTTCCCGTGCGGGTCTGGATCTGCTGTCTGAGCTTGTCGGTGTCGCGCCTGAGCTTCCAATAGCGCTCCGCCCACCGCGCGTGCTGCTCGCGGTCGGGGCACTGGTGCGAGGGATGCCGTTGCATCCGCCGTCGCAAGCCGCTCAGTTCCCGCTGGCGTTTCTCCCGGGTGGCACGGGACGCCGTGACGTCCTTGCGATTGAGCTTCTCGAGATCGCTCAGGTCACGGCGGATCTCGGAGTACTCCACGAAGTCGCCGCGGTCGCAGGTCATGGACTTCGCGTACCCGGCGAGTGACACCTCCGCTTCGCGCACCTGGCGCGCCAACCCCACGACGGAGCGGTCGGCCTGGAACTGCGCGAAAGACGACTCCAGCACCTCCCGTGCGCGGGGGCGACCGAACTGGTCGATCAGGTTGACCGCCATGTTGTAGGTCGGGCGGAAGCTCGAATTCAATGGATAGGTGCGACGCGACGCGAGAGCGGCGACCTGCTGGGGGTCGAGTCCCTCGGTCCACTGGATGACCGCGTGGCCCTCGACATCGATTCCGCGCCGGCCGGCACGACCGGTGATCTGGGTGTACTCCCCCGACGTGATCGCCACCCGAGCCTCGCCGTTGAATTTCTCGAGCTTCTCGAGGACCACGGTGCGCGCGGGCATGTTGATGCCGAGGGCAAGGGTCTCCGTGGCGAAGACCACCTTCACCAGCTTGCGACGGAACAGCTCCTCGACGACTTCCTTGAACGCGGGCAGCAGCCCGGCGTGGTGTGCGGCGACGCCCCGCTCGAGGTTGTCGAGCCACTCGTAGTATCCGAGCACGCCGAGGTCTTCATCGTTCAAGCTGCGGGTGCGGTCCTCGACCACCGCTCGGATCTCGGCGCGGTCCTCGGCGGTCGTCAGGCGCACGCCAGACCGCCGTACCTGCTGCACCGCGGCGTCGCAGCCCACGCGACTGAAGATGAAGAAGATCGCCGGCAGGAGAGTGGCGCGTTCGAGGAGCCTGACGACGTCGGGGCGGTCGATGCGCTCGATGCGCTGCACGTTCGAGGGACGCACCGGCCGCTGTCCGCCCTTGTGGGGTCGGCGGCCCGACGGCGCGTGCCGTGATCCCCCGTTGCGATCCGTGGCGCTGTTCATGCTCGACGCACGCCTGTTGTTCTCGAACGTCGGCCCCTTGAACGACCGGATGCGCATGAGCTCCTGATTGACCTGTGCAGTCGCGATCCCCGCTCGGTCGTCGAAGAGCGGCAGGAGATCGCCGCGCACGAGGACGTGCTGCTCGAGCGGAACGGGGCGGATCTCGGAGACGATCACCTCGGTGTCGCCGCGCACCGTGTCGAGCCAATCGCCGAACTCCTCTGCGTTGGACACGGTCGCCGAGAGCGAGACGAGCTTGACGCGGGGAGGCAGGTGGATGATCACCTCTTCCCACACGGCGCCGCGGAAGCGGTCGGCGAGGTAGTGCACTTCGTCCATCACGACGAAGCGCAAGCCGCGCAGCGCCGGCGAGTCCGCGTACAGCATGTTGCGCAGCACTTCGGTCGTCATCACGACGATGCGGGCGTTGCCGTTGATGTTCGTGTCGCCGGTGAGCAGGCCGACCTGATCAGCGCCGTACACCTCCTGCAGTTCGCGGAACTTCTGGTTCGACAACGCCTTCATCGGCGTGGTGTAGAAGGCCTTGTCGGGTGGCCCGCCGTCGGTCTGCGCAAGCATCGCAAGATGAATGGCGAACTCGCCCACGATCGTCTTGCCCGCTCCGGTCGGCGCCGCGACCAGCACGCTGCGCCCGTCTTCGAGCGAGTGGCAGCCCGCGATCTGGAAGGGATCGAGGTCGAACGCGAGCGACGCCGCGAATGCCAACGTCAGCGGATGGGACTGCGTCTGACGGGCCCGAGCGAACCTCTCCGCCGGACTCGCCTCGGTCACGGAGTTGCCCCGGGCACCATCAGATCGGGGGCACGCTTGGCTCGTCTGCGATCAGACAGCACCGCGACGCCCACTGCGGCGAAATACAGGATGAGCATGGGGATCGCCAGCAGGAACATCGAAATGACGTCAGCGGCGGGGGTGGCCAGTGCGGTGAACAGGGTGATGGCGAGGATGGCGAATCGCCAGCCCTTGAGGATGGCGACGCCACTCATGATGCCGGCGAAATTGAGCAGGACGAGGAAGACGGGAAGGACGAAGGCCACCCCGACGACGAGCATCAGCTTCAGGATGAAGTCGTAATAGTCGTTCGACGTGAAGTAGCTCGCGGCTCCCTCGGGCACGAAGGAGGCCATCAGCTCGATGATGTGGGGCATCACGAGATAACCGGCCGCGACACCCGCGAAGAACAGCGGGATGGCCGCACCGAGGAAGCCGACGGCGTAGCGGATTTCCTTGCGCGTGAGTCCGGGAGAGATGAACAACCAGATCTGCGAAAGCCACACCGGAGCGGACAGCAGCAGACCGACGGCGAAGGCGATTCTGACCCGCAGGTCGAAGGCGCCTGTCACCGTGCTGAAGTTGAGCGCTGCATTGCCCGTGCGCTGATTGATCACGTCCACCGGAACGGTGAGCAGGTCGATGATCGGCTCGGAGAGGAAGAACGCCGCCACCATGAAGACGATCAGTGCCGCAGCTGAGATCATCAGCCGCTTGCGCAACTCGACGAGATGGCCGCCGAGCGACATCCTCTTCTCGCCCCGCGCGGCGCCCGTGGCGCGGCGCGACGCTCGAGCCGTCGTCACAGCTTGGTCAGGGCTTGGGTGCGGCGGTGTCGCTCACGATGGGCGTCGCATCAGCGCGCACGGTGGGGAGCGTGGTCTCGGCGACCGGGTTGACCGGCGCGGCGACGGTGTCCGTCTTGCCGGCGACCGTGGCGTCATCGTCCTTCATGGCCTTGATCTCACCCTTGAAAACGCGGGCCGACTGGCCCATGCTCTTGGCGAGCGCGGGCAGCTTGGCCGCGCCGAACAGCAGGAGGATCACGGCGAGGACGATCAGAAAGTGCCACCCTGTAAGTCCTTGGAACATGTCGTTTCCTTCCGAAGCGGTGTCTGAGAAGTCTAACCCGAGGCTCAGGTCAGACGGCGGGTCGCTCGCCGCACGCTGGGCATCCGCAATACATGTTCGTAACGAGGCGGCCATCGGATGGAGTTCCGCGGTCGCACCGTCGCGTCAACTGTACTGCGCCAGACCCGCCTCGGCCCAGGCCACCGCGGCCTGGCGCGCCGACGCCGGCTCGAGGATCTCCACATCCCCGCCTCTGCGGGCCACCAGCCGCCGCAGGGCAGCGTCGTCGGGCAGCCGGACGGTCGCGACCGAGACTCCGTCCGCGGTGGAGATGTCGGCGCGTTCGAGATACTCGCCGAGAAGCGGCGCGACGGACTCCGGGTAGCGGATGCGCACCTGCACATCGTCGTCCCCCGGCTCGAACATCGCGGGCACCTCATCGGCCGCGTGCTCGCTGGGCAGGGAGGTCGGTACGAGATCGCCGACGCGGTCGAGGTGGAAGGTGCGCATGGCCTCACGCAGGTGACACCAACCCTGCAGATACCACTGCCCGTTGGAGATGAGCACTTTGACCGGATCGACGGTGCGCGTCGTGGGCGCGGCATCCGGAGCCTTATAGGTGAACGACACGGCGACGCCCGCCTTCAGGGCCGATGCGACGGCGTCGCGCACCGCGTCGACGGGTCCCGGTGCGACGATCACGTCGACGGGGGCGCTGGAGGCGCCGCGCGCGAGCTTGGCGAGCAGCTGAGAGAACAGAGCGGTGTCACCGACGCCCGGGAGGGTTCTGGCGAGTTGGAGACCGGCCAGGAGCGCAGCAGCCTCGCGCGAGGTGAGTTTGGGCGATCTTTCGAGACCCACGCTGTTCGTGATGACGATGAGGTCGCGCTGGTCCAGCAGATCCCAATCGATGTCGAAGAGGTCGTTCGACATCTGCCAATAGCCGCGTTCGCCGGGCAGGCCGATCACCGTGAGCTTCTCGACCATTCCGCGCATCTGGTCGATCGTGACATCGAACTCGTCCGCCGCTTCGGCGACCGAGACTTCGCCTTTCGTGAGCAGATAGGGGACGAGCTGCAGCATGAGGGCAGCCCGGTCGGTGGCGACGAGCGGCTTCTGAGCGTTCACGACGATCCTCCGTTGCGTTCGAGAGCGTTCTCGAGCCGGGCGATGACCTGCAGGCGCAGCTCTTCCGGTTCGACCACGCGCACTTCGGGACCGTAGGAGGCCAATTCGTCGGCGAAGACATGCACGTCCACGTAGGGCACGTGCATCCCCTGGTCGGCCGGTGAGCTTCGGCGGCCGAGTCGCAGCGCGGCTTCGGTGCCGGGGTTGACCTCCAGGAGCGCCCGCTGGCGAGCCGCGAGATCCTGCAGCCCCGCCAGGGCGCGCTCCCCCGCCCCTTCCCGGAGAGCCGCATCGAAGCTCTGTCGCGTCGCCTGCACCTCGCCCACGATGCGAGACAGCAGGAACGTGCGGTCGGATGCCGCGGCGAGGTCGATCCCGAAGACATGCCATCGCGCCTCGTACTCGACCAGCGCGAGCGGCTGGATCCGTCGGGTGCGGGGAGACTGCTCCCCCGGCTTCATGTACGGGAAGGTCACGACGCGGTGATGCTCGATGGCATGCTGCAGAGGGCCGAACGCCGGCTCGCGGACGCTGATGCGCGGCGCGAAGCCGATGATGGGCTCGTCGACGGCGATACCCAGGGCGCGGATCTTGCGCAGACCGCTTCGAGCATCGGCCGACATGGAACTCTGACTCCACATGCTTCCGGCCAGGGTGAGGAGGGCGATCTCCGCGGGCGCGAACTCGATGTCCACCGGCAGAGCGTATTCCGCGACGGGCACCCGGTATCGTGCTTCCCGGAGATCGTCGGGGTCTGCCCAGTCGCCGATGGTCTCGATCGGCACGCCCAGCCCGCGCAGGCTCTCCTTGTCACGCTCGAACATCTTCTCGAGTGCGTCCTTGGACGCCCCGGCATCCTGCTGCTCGCGATAGCCCGCCACGGAACCGAGGATGGCGTCCTTCGTCAGCCCCTGCTCGGTCGCCATGAGCGCGACCACGAGATTGACCAGCCGTTCCTCGGGCGGGTTCTTCGCGGCAGAGTTGGCGGGCATTCCCTCATCCTACGAGGGGCGTGCCGATGCGCGCGTGCTCCCTGCAGGTCACTGCGTCGCGGGCAGACCCGTCCCGAGCACGTCGACGACGTACACCGTGGCCGAGGCCGACGCACCCGATTCGGTGGCGTCCGCCGGAACGACCACAAGGAGCTGCGAGCCCACCGATGCTCCGGTCACGGCATCGGCGACGCCCGCGGGAAGAGTGCTCAGGTCGGTGGGTGCCGCGGGGCCGTCCCACGTCGTGTCGATGACCGAGCGGTCATCCCACGAGACCGATGTCTGGTGCAGCAGCACCGTGGAGTCGCCCGACACGGTCTCACCGGAGCCCTTGATCAGGGTCTGCACCGTGACCTCGGTGGGAGCGGTCGCCGCGGGGACGATGATCCCCGGTCGACCATCGGGCGCCCGCACCACCGTCGGCAGTCCGAGAGCGTCGTTGAACTGAGAATCACCCTCGGCGTGCGGAAGGTAGACGTCGGCGACATCGAACACCGCGACGATGGAGTCGCCCTCTTTCAGGCCGAGTTGGCTCGCCGCAGAGGCGGCGACGTCGGTGTACGGCATGCCCACCACGACCCGCGACCCGGCGGTCGCGCAGTGGAGCGCGTCCGGAAGGGTCGGGAAGAGCTGTTCACCCCAGGCCGAGAGTGCGCTGACACCGGTCGTGCCGTCGTGCGGGGTCTGGATGATCGTCGTCCCGGTCGTTCCATCGAGGATGGTGAAGTCGAGGACGATGACCTGCTCGTCGGACGTGATGGCCGTGCCTGTGCCGCGGGTGACGTCTTCGAACTCGGTGGCACCCACCTTGAACGGGGTGTACACGGAGACGTCGGGGGCGTCACCGCTGCCGTCGGCGATCGTGACGGCGTCGAGCACCGACGAATCACCGGATGCGGGTCGAGGACAGGTCGCCGCGCTGCCGCCGGCGGCACAGCCGACGAGACCGACCGAGGCCATACCGAGGACAGCGATCAGAGCGGGGATCTTGCGCACCGCAACAGTCTAGGCGTTCGTGTCTTCCGCGCCCGACCCGCTCGAGGTCGCGGCGATACGCGCGCCACCCACGGCGCGCTGCGCCTCGCGGACGCGCTTGCGGAGGTTCTTGTCGGTGATGTCGCGGTCTCCGACTGCTCCGGGTGTCCACAGCTCCACGTCCTCGTCGCCGTAGCTGGACTTCGACGCGCGGCGCTTCAGCTCAGGCAGGACGGCCCCGGGCGCCAGCCTTCGCGCCGAGATGAGGAATCCGGTGTGCGCGACCATCCGGTGGTCCGGACGCACCGCGAGTCCCTCGACATGCCAGCCGCGCACCATTGTCTCGGATGCGACCGGCTCCGTGAACAGGCCCGTCCCCCGCAGGAACTCGGCGACACGACTGAGCTGCGTGGCGGTGGCGACGTAGCAGAGCACCACTCCTCCGGGCGCGAGCGCATCGGCGACGACGTCGATGCACTCCCAGGGCGCGAGCATGTCGAGCACGACGCGGTCGACGGATGCCGCTGCCACCGTCTCGGGCAGAGATGTCGTGAGATCGCCGACGACGACGTCCCAGTTCTGCGGGGGTACGCCGAGGAAGGTCTCGACATTCGCCGCGGCCACTTCCGCGAAGTCAGCGCGACGCTCGAAGGAGAAGAGCCGTCCTGCGGGTCCGACGGCTCGGAGCAGCCACAGGGAGAGCGCGCCGGAGCCCACTCCCGCCTCCACGACGACTGCGCCGGGGAAGATGTCCGCGTCGGCGAGGATCTGCGCGGCATCCTTCGGGTAGACGATCGCCGCTCCTCGGGGCATCGACATGACGAAGTCGCGCAGTAGCGGCCGCAGCGCGAGATACTCGTGGTCTCCGCTGTTGCTCACGACCGATCCGTCCGGCAGGCCGATCAGCGCCCGGTGCTTCAGGACACCGTGATGGGTGTGCAGCTCGCCGCCCTCCCGGAGGGTGATCGTGTGCATCCGACCCTTCGGCCCGGTCAGCTGCACGCGGTCGCCGACGCGGAAGGGTCCGCTCGGGCGTGCGGACCCGCCGGGCAGGGAGTCGTCGTCGGTAGGTGTCGGGGATTCGAAGCTCATCGTGGTGCTCTCTGCCGCTGCGCGCGGCGGTGTTTGTGGAACTCTGCGACATCGTCGGCCGTCTTGCCCTCGAGCGTCGGCCACAGCACGTGCGCGCCGACGCCCGCCAAGGAGACCATCAGCGGAACGCCGATGACCGAGCCTCCGGCGGCGATCGCCGAGCGGAGCCCGTTCGGGGAGTCCTCGATGGCGACGGTGTCGACCGGATCGACGCCCAGGGACGCGCACGCCTGGAGGTAGGGGTCGGGATGCGGTTTCGGTCGCGTCACGTCGTCGCCCGCGACGACGAGGTCGAATGCCGGGAAGTCGATCAGGTCGACGACGGTCTGCGCCATCCGTCGCAGCGACATCGTCACGAGGGCCGTCTTGATCCCCCGTTCCCGCAAGTGCACGAGGAGCTCGCGGGCGCCGGGGCGGAAGGGGACGCCGTCGATGCCGAAACGACCCATGACGTCATCAGTCAGACGGTCGATGATGGCCTGCTCGTTCATCCTGACTCCGGCGTCCTGAAGGATCCGCGCGGAGTCCTCGAGGCCGCGGCCGACGAGGGTCAGCGCCTGCTCGTGCGACCAGGTGCCGCCGAAGCTCTCCACGAGCGGTTTCTCGGCGGCCATCCAGTACGGCTCGGTGTCGACGAGTGTTCCGTCCATGTCCCAGAGGACGGCGGCGGGTGCAGGAGAGGTCACTCGCCCCATGCTACCGACGCGCCCACATCGGCCCGTCGCCCGCCGTGAGCGCCGTGCGCCTATCCTGGATGAACTCCCCCAGCAGAGGAGGTCGCGTGGACGGACTGGGTCGTAGGGTGATCGTCGCGGCGTTCGACGGCTGGAACGACGCCGGAGAAGCCGCATCCTCCGCGGTGACGCTGCTTCGCGAAGAGGGCGCTTACGAGCCGGTCTTCTCGGTCGATCCCGAGCTCTACTTCGACTACCAGTACACGCGGCCGCATCTCGAGACCGACGGCGACGGCAAGCGTCAGCTGCGCTGGCCGGAGGCGACGCTCTACCGTCCGCGGCGAGCGACCCGTGGCACGCAGCTGTGGTTGCTCACTGGTGTCGAGCCGGCGCGCGCGTGGCAGGCCTTCGCAGGCGAGTTCATGGACGTCGCCCTGCGCGAGGACGTCACGGGTTTCGTCGCCCTCGGTTCGATGATGTCCGACGTACCCCACACGAGGCCGATCTCGGTCTTCGCGGGCAGCGACAACGAGCAGCTGCGCCTGTCGCTCGAGGTGGAGCGCAGCACGTACGAAGGTCCGGTCGGCATCCTCAGCGTCCTGGGTCAGGCCGCCGATCTCGCAGGCATCCCCGCAGCGAGCCTGTGGGCGAGCGTCCCGCACTACGTCGCGGGACATACCCCGTCGCCCAAGGCCTCCCTCGCACTGCTGGATCGTCTCGAGGACATCACGGGGGCCAAGGTCCCGCGTGCCGACCTGGCGACGGCCTCGGCGGCGTGGGAGGCCTCGATCGACGCCGCGGCAGCAGACGACGAGGAGATGACGGAGTACATCCGCCAGCTCGAGAAGACCCGCGACACGTGGGACTCCCCTGAGGCTTCCGGCGATGCCATCGCCCAGGAGTTCGAGCGCTATCTGCGACGCGGGGACGGCGGCGGAGGCCCGACCAAGCCGGGCCGCGACGAACCCCGTCGATAGCAGCATCCCGGCTCCGTCCCCGGATCCGCAGGAGGCCGACGTGCCCGGGCGGCTAGGATTGACGGGCATCCACACTCAGGCACGCTCACACAGTGCCGCACATATCGCACGAGGAGACCCCATGTCGAACGCGCACATTCCCGACAAGCCCGCTCTCGAGGGTCTCGAGGAGAAGTGGGATGCCGCGTGGAAAGCGCAGGGCACGTACCTGTTCGATCGGCGTCTAGCCGCCGAGCGGGGCAGAGCGGGAGTCTTCTCGGTCGACACTCCCCCGCCCACGGCCTCGGGCAGCCTGCACATCGGGCACGTGTTCTCCTTCACGCACACCGACCTCAAGGTGCGGTTCGAGCGGATGCGCGGCAAGTCCGTCTTCTACCCCATGGGGTGGGACGACAACGGTCTCCCCACCGAGCGCCGCGTGCAGAACTACTACGGCGTGCGCTGCGACCCGTCGCTGCCATACCAGAGCGGGTTCACGCCGCCGTTCGAGGGCGGCGACAACAAGTCGAGCCGCGCCGCCGACCAGGTTCCCATCAGCCGCCGCAACTTCATCGAGCTCTGCGAACGCCTCACCGTGGAGGACGAGCAGCAGTTCGAGTCGTTGTTCCGGCAGCTCGGTCTGAGCGTCGACTGGACGCAGACCTACCGCACGATCTCCGATGACACCATCCGCACGAGCCAGCTCGCGTTCCTCCGCAATCTCGAGCGCGGGGAGGCGTACCAAGCGCTGGCCCCGACGCTGTGGGACATCGACTTCCGGTCCGCGATCGCCCAGGCGGAACTCGAGGATCGCGACCAGCCCGCCGCTTACCATCGGGTCGCCTTCCACAAGACCGACGGCACCGGCGACGTGCACATCGAGACGACGCGTCCCGAACTGCTGCCCGCCTGCGTCGCGCTCGTCGCGCACCCCGACGACGAGCGCTATCAGCCGCTCTTCGGAACGACCGTGCGCACCCCCCTCTTCGACGTCGAAGTACCCGTGTTGGCGCATCCCCTCGCGCAGAAGGACAAGGGTTCGGGCATCGCCATGATCTGCACCTTCGGCGACGTGACGGACATCATCTGGTGGCGAGAGCTCGACCTTCCGAACCGCACCATCCTCGGCAAGGACGGCCGCCTGCTCCCGGACGCCCCCGACGTGATCACCACGGAGGACGCGCGCGCGGCGTACGCCGAACTCGCGGGCAAGACGGTCTTCAGCGCCAAGAAGACCATCGTGGACCTGCTGCGCGCATCGGGTGACCTGATCGGTGAGCCGAAGCCGTTCACGCACGCCGTGAAGTTCTTCGAGAAGGGCGACCGGCCGCTCGAGATCGTCTCGACCCGGCAGTGGTATCTGCGCAACGGCGCGCGCGACGCGGATCTGCGCGAGAAGCTGATCGCCTTCGGGCAGGGCATGGGCTGGCATCCCGACTTCATGCGCGTCCGCTACGAGAACTGGACCAACGGGCTGACCGGCGACTGGCTGGTCTCGCGCCAGCGCTTCTTCGGGGTGCCCATTCCCGTGTGGTACGGCCTCGACGACAACGGCGACCGCGATTTCGCGCGCGTGATCGTCCCCGACCTCGGTCAACTTCCGGTGGACCCCACGGTGGACGCCCCGGCCGGTTACGACGAGTCGCAGCGCGGTCAGGCGGGTGGATTCGAGGGCGAACAGGACATCTTCGACACGTGGGCGACGTCGTCGCTCACCCCGCAGCTCGCGGGCGGCTGGGAGCGGGACGACGAGCTGTGGCAGCTGGTCGCGCCGTTCGATCTGCGCCCCCAGGGCCAGGACATCATCCGGACGTGGCTCTTCTCCACGATGCTGCGCAGCGTGCTCGAAGACGGTCGGTCTCCGTGGACGGATGCGGCGATTTCGGGCTTCATCGTCGACCCCGACCGCAAGAAGATGTCGAAGTCGAAGGGGAACGTGGTCACCCCCGCCGACATCCTCGATCAGCACGGCACCGACGCGGTGCGGTACTGGGCGGCCTCCAGCCGCCTGGGCTCTGACGCGGCCTTCGATCCGCAGAACCCGACCCAGGTGAAGATCGGCCGTCGCCTCGCGATCAAGGTGCTGAACGCCGCGAAGTTCGTGCTGTCCTTCCCGGTCCCCGACGGCGCGCAGGTGACGCACGCCCTCGACGCGTCGATGCTCGCGACGCTCGACGTCGTCGTGCGCGAGGCGACGCGCGCCTACGAGGCCTACGATCACGCGCGTGCGCTCGAGCTGACCGAGTCGTTCTTCTGGACGTTCTGCGACGACTATCTCGAGCTCGTGAAGGAGCGTGCGTACGATCAGTCCGACGTCGGCCAGGCGTCCGCGGCGCTCGCGCTCCGACTCGCGTTGTCGACCCTCTTGAGGCTCTTCGCCCCCGTTCTCGCGTTCGCGACCGAGGAATCATGGTCGTGGTTCGAGCACGGCTCCGTGCACGTGGCGCCGTGGCCCGAGCCTCTCGGCTTCGCGGGCGATCCGGCCGTCCTCGCCGCCGCGAGCGAAGCTCTCGTCAGCATCCGTCGCGCCAAGACCGAGGCGAAGGCCTCGCAGAAGACCCCCGTCACCCGGGTGACGATCTCCGCGCCCGCCGCGGCGATCGCCATCCTGCAGCTGACCGAAGGCGATCTGAAGGCCGTGGGACGCATCAGCGAGATCATCTACGCAGAGGCGGAGTCGACGTCGGTGACCGATATCGTCCTCGCCGCCCCGGAGGTGTGAGATGCGACTGGGCACACGGTGGACGGCCGGAGACGAACCCCCGGCTGCGGTTCCGGCCCCGCTGCGCGCGCAGATCCTAGCGGTGGAGGCAGCGAGTCCGCCGGATGCCCTCGGGCAGGCCGCACCTCGTTGGACCCTGACGTTCCTGGAGGGCCGCCCGGTGGCGGAGTCCGAGACCGGCGTCATCGTCACGCTCGACGCCGACGGAAATGCCGTGGTGCGACACGATCACGACGACGGGTTCGCCTGACACCGTGAGCCTCGCGGGCTGGCGGCGGAGAGGCCCGGACTCGGCGCTTACGCTGGCATCATGACGGATGCCGCTTCCAATCCACTTCTTTCCCCGAGCACTCTCCCCTATGGGCTCCCGCCCTACGACCTGATCCGGCCCGAGCACTACCTTCCGGCATTCGAGCAGGCATTCGCCGAGCACCGTGCGGAGGTCACCCGCATCACCGTCGCCCGCTCGATGCCGACCTTCGAGAACACCATGGTCCCTCTCGAGGCGAGCGGGGATCTGCTCGGCAGAGTGGCCCGCACCTTCTACACGGTGTCGTCGGCCGATGCCACCGAGCAGATCCAGGAGATCGAGGAGGCGCTCGCACCGCTCATGTCGGCGCACCACGATGCGATACAGCTCGACAGTCAGCTCTACTGGCGCATCAAGACGCTGCACGATCAATTGCCCACCCTCGACCTCGACCCCGAGCAGACGTACCTCGTCGAACGGCACTACCGCGAGATGTCGCACGGCGGCGCAGGGCTCGACGACGGGGCGAAGGCGCACCTGACCGACCTCAATCAGCGGCTGTCGACGCTCACCACCACGTTCGAGAAGAACCTGCTCGCCGACACCAACGACCTCGCCGTGGTGTTCGAGAATGCGTCTGACCTCGACGGACTGACGGCGGGCGAGTTGTCCTCGACCGCGCAGGCCGCGACCGACCGGGGGCTCGACGGCAAGCACGTCGTGACGCTGACCCTGTTCACGGGACACCCCTATCTCGCGAGCCTTACGGATCGTACGAGTCGCCGGCGCATCCTCGACGCCTCCCGTGCTCGCGGCTCGCGGGCGGGTGCCCATGACAATCGCCCCGTTCTGCGCGAGATCGTGAGACTGCGTGCCGAGCGCGCCTCCCTTCTCGGGTATGACTCGCACGCGGCATACGTCACCGCTGATCAGACCGCGGGATCGCCGGAGGCCGTCCACGAGCTGCTGCGCAGGCTGGCCGTCCCTGCCGCGCGCAACGCCGCCCGGGAGCAGGCCGCCCTGCAGGACATCATCGACGCCGAGTCCGATCCGTTCCCGCTCGAAGCGCACGACTGGGCGTACTACACCGAGAAGGTGCGCGCGGCCCGCTACGATCTCGACACCGCGGCCCTGCGGCCCTGGTTCGAGGCGGAGCGGGTGCTGCAGGAGGGTGTCTTCTACGCTGCCACGGCGCTGTACGGCATCACCTTCACGGAACGGCACGATCTGAGCGGGTATCACCCCGACACGCGTGTGTTCGAGATCCACAATGCCGACGGATCGGCGCTCGGCCTCTTCGTACTCGACCTGTACACCCGCGACACGAAGCGCGGCGGCGCCTGGATGAACTCCATCGTGTCGCAGTCGCGCGTGCGCGGGACCGCCCCGATCGTGGTCAACAACCTGAACGTCTCGAAGCCCGCCGCGGGCATGCCGACGCTGCTGACCCTCGATCAGGTCACCACACTGTTCCACGAGTTCGGTCACGCCCTGCACGGACTCTTCGCCGAGGTGACCTACCCGCATTTCGCGGGGACGGCCGTCTTCCGCGATTTCGTCGAGTTCCCCAGTCAGGTCAACGAGATGTGGATCTACTGGCCGGAGGTCCTCTCCCACTACGCCAGGAACGTCGAGACCGGGGAGCCGCTGCCGGCCGACGTCCTGGAGAAACTCAAGGCGGCCGAGGTCTTCAATCAGGGCTTCGCCACCAGCGAATACCTCGCGGCGTCGTGGCTCGACCAGGCATGGCACTCACTCAGCGCGGACGAGGCCGCCGCCGACACCGATGTCACCGAGTTCGAGGCATCCGCTCTCCGCGATATCGGACTCGACAATCCGGTCGTGCCGACCAGATACTCATCGACCTATTTCGCGCACGTGTTCTCCGGCGGCTACAGCGCCGGCTACTACTCCTACATCTGGAGCGAGGTGCTCGACGCCGACACCGTGGAGTGGTTCGAAGAGAACGGCGGATTGACGCGGGAGAACGGCGACCGCTTCCGGGCGCGACTGCTGGGAGTCGGCGGGTCGAAGGATCCACTGGCGGCCTACCGCGACTTCCGCGGCCGGGACGCCGACATCCGCCCGCTCTTGGAGCGCCGGGGGCTCACCGACTGACGTCGGTACGGGCCCCGGCCAGACCGGAACGCCTGGCCGCTCGGCGTGGGAGCGGTCAGGCGCTCTTGAGCTTCTCGCCGCGCAGGATGATCGTGGGCGTGGCGCCCTTCTCCACTGCCTCGCGGGTGATGATCACGCGCTCGATGTCTTCCGCCGACGGGATGTCGAACATGATCGGCCCCAGAACGTCTTCGAGGATCGCCCGCAGGCCTCGAGCGCCGGTCTTGCGGAGCACGGCGAGATCGGCGATGGCGCGCAACGCGTCTTCCTCGAACTCGAGCTGCACGTCGTCGAGCTCGAACATGCGCTGGTACTGCTTGACCAGCGCATTGCGGGGCGCCGTGAGGATCTCCATCAGCGCATCCTGATCGAGATGTGAGACGGAGGCGACGACCGGCAGCCGACCGATGAACTCGGGGATGAGTCCGAACTTGTGCAGGTCTTCGGGCAGGACGTCCATGAAGAGGTTCATGTCTTCGTCCTTGTCGTGCAGCGGGGCGCCGAAGCCGACGCCGTGCTTGCCGACACGTGCCGAGATGATCTCTTCGAGACCCGCGAAGGCGCCCGCCACGATGAACAGCACGTTCGTCGTGTCGATCTGGATGAACTCCTGGTGCGGGTGCTTGCGTCCCCCCTGTGGCGGGACCGAGGCGACCGTTCCCTCGAGGATCTTCAGCAGCGCCTGCTGCACACCCTCACCCGATACGTCACGGGTGATGGAGGGGTTCTCCGCCTTGCGGGCGATCTTGTCGACCTCGTCGATGTAGATGATGCCGGTCTCGGCACGTTTCGTGTCGAAGTCCGCGGCCTGCAGCAGCTTGAGGAGGATGTTCTCGACGTCTTCTCCGACGTAACCCGCCTCGGTGAGTGCGGTGGCGTCGGCCACGGCGAACGGCACGTTGAGCCGCTTCGCGAGCGTCTGCGCGAGGTAGGTCTTCCCGCAGCCCGTGGGGCCGAGGAGCAGGATGTTGCTCTTGGCGATGTCGACGTCGTCGGCGCGCTGCTCGGCGGTCTGGAGGGTGCCGTGCGCGCGGACGCGCTTGTAGTGGTTGTAGACCGCGACCGACAGGGCGCGCTTCGCGTCGACCTGGCCGACGACGTATTCCTCGAGGAAGGAGAAGATCTCGCGGGGCTTGGGCAGATCGAAATCGGAGACGACGCCGGTCGTGGACTCCGCCATGCGCTCTTCGATGATCTCGTTGCACAGCTCGACGCACTCGTCGCAGATGTACACGCCGGGACCGGCGATCAGCTGCTGTACCTGCTTCTGGCTCTTCCCGCAGAACGAGCACTTGAACAGATCGGCACTTTCACCGATGCGAGCCATCAGGCTCCTCCTCGTCGCCGCGGGGTGTCCCCCTGGTGTGTGCTTCGAGCCTAGCCGCTGGCATCGACAACGGGTGGATTGCGGCAGGCGTTGTGAACGGGGGTGTCACCGCACGGACGGGAGTCCGACCGTGTGCCCCGGAACGACGGATGCCTCGCCCGTCGAGCGACGAGGGGCGAGGCATCCGGTGCGTCGTGCGTCTAGCTCGTCAGCGCGGCGGGCGTGCGCTTGCGCGTCGTCAGCACCTGGTCGACCATGCCGTACGCGAGGGCCTCGTGCGCCGACAGGATCTTGTCGCGGTCGATGTCCTTGTTCACCTTCGCGACATCCTGACCCGTGTGGCGGGCCATGGTCTCTTCGAGCCACGTGCGCATCCGGAGGATCTCCGCAGCCTGGATCTCGATGTCGGAGGCCTGGCCGTGTCCGGCCTCGCCGACCGCGGGCTGGTGGATGAGGATGCGCGCGTTCGGCAGCGCGAGGCGCTTGCCGGGTGCACCCGCGGCGAGGAGCACGGATGCCGCTGACGCCGCCTGTCCGAGCACGACCGTCGAGATCTGCGGCGCGATGTACTGCATCGTGTCGTAGATCGCGGTCATGGCCGTGAAGGAGCCACCGGGCGAGTTGATGTACATGATGATGTCGCGCTCGGGGTCCTGCGACTCGAGGACGAGCAGCTGGGCCATCACGTCATCCGCTGATGCGTCGTCGACCTGGACGCCGAGGAAGATCACACGATCTTCGAACAGCTTGTTGTAAGGGTCCTGGCGCTTGTAGCCGTAGGCCGTGCGCTCTTCGAACTGCGGAAGGATGTAGCGGCTGCCGGGCATCTGCAGCCCCTGCGGGTTTCCGAAGGTGGGGGTGTTCATGCGTTCTCTCTCTTTCGCCTTCGGTCAGTCCGCGGTCACGCCGACGACATCGGTTCCGCCGCCGCCGACGACCTCGGTGAGGTGGGCGCGGATGTGGTCGACGAAGCCGTAGTCCAACGCCTCTTCGGCGGTGAACCAGCGGTCGCGGTCGCCGTCTTCGTTGATCTGCTCGACGGGCTTGCCCGTCTGCGCTGCGGTGATTTCGGCGAGGCGGTTCTTCATCGAGATGATGAGCTGCGCCTGCGTCTGGATGTCGCTGGATGTGCCGCCGAACCCGCCGTGCGGCTGGTGCAGGAGCACGCGGGCGTTGGGCGTGATGTAGCGCTTGCCCTTCGTGCCGCTGGTCAGCAGCAGCTGACCCATCGAGGCGGCCATGCCGATGCCGACGGTGACGATGTCGTTCGGGACGAACTGCATCGTGTCGTAGATCGCCATGCCGGCGGTGATCGAGCCACCGGGCGAGTTGATGTAGAGGAAGATGTCCTTCTCTGCGTCTTCGGCGGCGAGGAGGAGGATCTTCGCGCAGATCTCGTTCGCGTTCTCGTCCCGCACCTCCGATCCCAACCAGATGATGCGGTCTCTCAGTAGCCGGTCAAAGACACTTGTCGCGACCAGGGGTTCGGCCATCATTGCTCCGTTCGTTGTACGTCTGAGACGAATCTACCGGCGGGTTTCCGCGCCGCTCCCCGTGTTCGCCGTCGGCATAGCCGTGTCGCTGTCACGCCGTTCCCGCGTGCGGCCCGTGACCGATCGCGCACGCTGCGGAAGGCGTACGACCCGTCCTCCCTGCACCGCCTCGCACCGGGCCTGCGAACGCGAAGGGGGTGGGATGCCGCAGCATCCCACCCCCTTCGCCGCACAAGATCTACTCGGACTCGGCAGCCTTCTTCGCCGCGGGCTTCTTGGCGGCGGCCTTCTTGGCCGGCGCCTTCTTCGCGGCGGGCTCGGCGGCGGGCTCTTCGGCAGCAGCGGGAGCGGCGGCCTTCTTGGCGGGCGCCTTCTTCCCGGCGGGCGGGGCCGCGGGAGCTTCCTCGGCCTCGATGATCGCGTCGGCGTCGGAGGCGGCATCTGCGATGTCCTGCGCCTCGTCGACGACCTCCTCCTCGGCCTCGTCCTCGTCGTCGGTCGCGACGAATCCGGTCAGGTCGACCGTCTTGCCGTTGGTGTCGACGACGGTGACTTTGCCGAGTGCGACGGCGAGCGCCTTGTTGCGCGCGACCTCACCGACGAGCGCCGGGAGCTGTCCGTTCTGCTGGATCGTCTCCACGAACTCCTGGGGGGCCATACCGTACTGCGCGGCCGACTGGATGAGGTACTGGGTCAGCTCGTCCTGCGAGACCTGGACGTTCGACTTCTCTGCGATCGCGTCCAGCAGCATCTGCGTGCGGAACTGCTTCTCGCTCGCCTCGGTCACCTCGGCGCGGTGCACGTCGTCTTCGAGGCGGCCTTCGCCCTCGAGGTGCTGGTGCACCTCGTCCTCGACGAGCTGGGGAGGAACCGGAATGTCGACCTGGGCGAGGAGCTCCTCGACGAGCTTGTCGCGGGCAGCGGAGCCCTGGGTAAAGACGGACTGCTGTCCGACCCGCTCCTTCAGGCTCTCGCGGAGCTCGGCGATCGTGTCGAACTCGCTGGCGATCTGCGCGAAGTCGTCGTCGCTCTCGGGCAGCTCGCGCTCCTTGACAGCGGTCACGGAGACGGCGACCTCAGCCTCCTCGCCGGCGTGGTCGCCGCCGACGAGCGTGGAGCGGAACGTGGTGTCCTCGCCCGCCGTGAGGGATTCGATCGCCTCGTCGATGCCGACGAGCAGCTCACCGGAACCGACCTCGTACGACACGCCCTGCGCGCGGTCGATCTCGGTGCCGTCGATCGTGGCGACCAGATCGAGCTCGACGAAGTCGCCGGTGGTGGCCGGCCGGTCGACGGTGACCAGCGTGCCGAAGCGCGCGCGGAGGCGGTCGAGCTCTTCGTCGATCGCCGCGTCGTCGGTCTCGACGGCGTCGACGGTGATCGTGGTGCCCTCGAAGTCGGGCAGGTCGAACTCGGGGCGGACGTCGACCTCGACCTCGACGAGCAGGTCACCGGAGAAGTCCTTGTCGGACGGCCATTCGACGACGTCGGCGCTGGGGCGGCCGAGCGCGCGGACACCGAGATCCTGGACGGCTGCGCGGTAGAACGTGTCGAGGCCCTCGCTGACGGCGTGCTCGAGGACCGCGAGGCGGCCGACGCGCTGGTCGATGATCGGCGCGGGCACCTTGCCCTTGCGGAAGCCGGGAATCTGCACATCCTGCGCGATGTGCTCGTACGCGTGCGCGATGCTCGGCTTGAGCTCGTCGGGCGTGACCGTGATGTGCAGCTTGACCCGGGTGGGGGTGAGCTTCTCGACGGTGCTGTTCACCATGGTGTTCGTTCTCCTCTGTGTTCCGCGCATGCGCGCGGCGGCTGAAGGGCGGGGGTTCGTCGGGGCCGGATTGTCGGGGCGACAGGATTTGAACCTGCGACCTCCCGCTCCCAAAGCGGGCGCTCTACCAAGCTGAGCTACGCCCCGGGAGGTCACGCGCACACGCGGACACGAAACGACCCCGAGAAGTCTAGCCGACCTGGGTGTGCGGCATCCGCTCCCCTGTTGTCGCGTGCGTTCGAGGATGGTCGCCGATTCCGTTAGGATTGCGGATGCCACGGCCTCTGAGCCGGCGGCGATGACATGCGGATACGCATGCTAACCGAATACGGAAAACCCCGGCCCGACGTCTGAACCTCCTATCGGAAGACCAGATCAGGCCGGAAATCCGGGGCTGTAGCTTAGTGGTAAAGCCTCTGTCTTCCAAACAGATGATGCGAGTTCGATTCTCGTCAGCCCCTCCATATGTCCGCGGATCCGCGGACTCCGCGTCCCCCTTTTCAGCCCGAACCGAACCGGCCCGGGCCGCCTCAGAGCGACGCGGCGGCTTCGTGGGTGCCCGTGTGCGCGCGGTAGATCTGCGCGTTGCGGACGATCCCGGCCTTCTCATCGTCGGTGAGGCTGCGGCGCACCTTCGCCGGGACGCCGGCCACGAGCGAACCCGGAGGAATGACGGACCCCTCCAGGACGACCGCTCCCCCGGCGACGAGACTGCCCGTGCCGATGACCGCTCCCGACAGGACGACGCTGCCCATGCCGATGAGGCATCCGTCCTCGATCGTGCAGCCGTGGACGACGGCGTTGTGGCCCACGGAGACGTCGCGCCCGATCGTGACCGGGTGTCCGCGGTCGACGTGCACCGAGACGTTGTCCTGGATGTTGCTCCCCGCGCCGAGGGTGATGGCATCGCTGTCCGCGCGGAGGACGGCGTTGTACCAGATGCTGCCACCCTCCTCGAGGGTGACGGCACCGATTACCCGTGCCCCGGCGGCCACGAAGGCGTCGGGATGCAGTGACGGTACGAGCCCGGCGACGGACAGGACGGAGGCACCTTCGGCGATGGTCATGACCTCACCCTACGGCGACCGTTCCGGGCCTCCCCGCGTCAGGGAACCCCGGCCGCGAGGGCTGCCGTGATCGCCGCGGTGTACTGGGGGGCCAAGGTGTCGGCGAACGTCACCGTCAAGTGATCCTGATCGCGGTACAGGTTGGCGCCCCCCACGACGGGGAAGCACGCGGAGTCGTCGCAGAAGACATCGGTGAAGTCGAGGAGGGTGACGCCGGGGATGCCGGCGGCGGCGTCCCGCAGCGGATCGTCCTCGACGAGCATCTCGGAGCGCGCACCGACGCAGGACGCCTCTGCGCGGGTGCGCAGGCACTTGTTGGGGTCGGTCTCCCACACGGGGTTGTCGACGACGGTGATGACCGGGATCCCCCGATCCAGCACTTCGCTCCACGCGCCGCGGTATCCGGCGACGGCGGCGTCGTGCGAGGAATCGAACCCGGCCGAGGAGTACGGGGTGGAGGCGATCGCCGCGGTGAAGACGGCATCGATGTCCGCGTCGCGGAGCGCCGCGGTGACGCCGTTCCGCCACGTCGTGCACGCGTCGCCGAATGCGCCGGGCGTCGACAGGGGCGTCGTGCTCCATGCGCACGCGCCTTTGAAGAACGTGACGAGGTGCCAGCCGTTCTCCTCCGCCATGCGCTCGAAGGTCGACAGCAGCTGGAAGGCGTGACTGTCGCCGATCAGCGCGATGCGCGGAGCATCCGGATCATCCGAGCCGAAGTCGCATGAGACGGGTCGCGAGTCGTTGAGCTGCACGAAGCACCGCTCGTCAGCGGGCCGATCGACCCCCGCGAAGCCCGGCGCGGGGAGGATCGTCCCGCCGAAGTCGGTGCCGGCGCAGCCCGCCTCGAGCACGCTCGCCGCACCGAAGCAGTCGGGCGGATCCTCCCGCAGCTGCGCGAGGGACTGCACGCCGTCGCGATAGGCGGGAGCATTGACGGCCCATGCGGCGCCCGCCGTGCCCGCCACCAGCACCATCGCGGCAAGGGACGCCCACAGGGTCACCGCCGCCCGACGCGTGACCAGCACCTTCCAGTGGCGGGCCGGATCCTCGACGAAGCGCTTGGTCAACCAGGCGAGCACGAAGCAGATCGCCAGCAGGGCGACGCGGTGGTAGATCGTCAGCCCCCAGAAGGGCACCGACGGCGCGATGATGATCAGCGGCCAGTGCCAGAGGTAGAGCGAGTACGAGATGTCGCCCGTGAACTGCGCCGGACGGATCGCCAGGATGCGCGTCGGCTGCCACCATCCCGAGGTGTTCGAGGCGGCGATGATCGCGGCGGCGCCCAGAGCGGGAAGCGCCGCCGCGTAGCCCGGGAACGGCGTCTGGCCGTCGAAGCGGAACGCGGTGTACAGCAGCGCGAGGACGCCTGCCCACCCGAGGACGAAGCTGCCCACGGCGTGGCGGACCCGCAGCCTGGGCACCAGTGCGACCAGCGCGCCCAGACCGAATTCCCACATGCGGCCGAACGTGACGAAGTAGGCCGGCGCCGGGTTGGTGAGGGTGAACGCGACGCAGAAGATGAAGGATGCTGCGGTCACGACGCCGATCGCAACGAGGACGGCGCGTCTGCGCGACGCCCGGAAGGACTTCACGCCGACCCATGCCGCCAGGAGCATGATGAGTGGCCACATCACGTAGAACTGCTCTTCGAGCGACAGCGACCAGTAATGCTGCACGGTCGTGGGGTCGCCGGAGTGGTTCAGGTAGTCGGCCGAACTGAGGGCCAGCGACCAGTTCTCGACATAGAACGTCGAGGCGATGATCTCGCGCACCTCGTTCGGCACAGCCGACGTGGGCATCAGGTAGGGCGACATCACCGCGAGCGCGCAGAACAGCAGCACCAGGAGCGACGCCGGCAGCAGCCGTCGGGCGCGCCGCGCCCAGAACTGTCCCAGACGCACGGTGCCCGTGGCGGCGATCTCGCGCATCAGGTGCGCGGTGATGAGAAAGCCGGAGATGACGAAGAAGATGTCGACACCCACGTATCCGCCCGGCAGTCGCGCCGGCCAGAAGTGATAGAGCACCACGAAGAGCACGGCGATCGCGCGCAGACCCTGCACGTGCGGGAGGAAGCGCGAGGGCTCCGCGTGCTCGGGCGAGCGGTCGAGAGGCTCGCGATGCACGGTCGTCGCCGGCCGGCCGAGGTCCTGAGGGCCGAGGTCATGGTCTGCGGATGGCACGCTTCGACGCTAGTCGCACGGTTGCCGCAACCGTGGATTTCTGCCCGCTCGCGCGCAGATTAGCCGAGCCTCAGCTTGCTTGTGGAATGTTCCCGGCTGAGTAGCGTTGCCCTCGACGTCGCACGTGACGGGTGCGCGTGACAGAAGCCAGGAGGCGCCATCATGACCGAAATCCAGCACATCTCCCAGACCGCCAGCAGCGCGGACGCGGTGACCTCGACAGCGCAGTTCCTCACGCCCGTCGTGATCGGCCTGCAGGCTCTCACGATCAACGGCAAGCAGGCTCACTGGCACGTGCGCGGCGCGAACTTCATCGGCGTCCACGAGCTGCTCGATACGCTCGTCGCCCACGCCGGCGCGTGGGCCGACCTCGCTGCGGAGCGCATCGTGGCCCTCGGGCTGCCGATCGACGCGAGGCTGTCGACCATCGCCACGAAGGCGACGCCCACGGAGGTGCCGGCCGGATTCACGAAGTCCGACGCGATCGTCCGGGACATCATCGTCGACATCGACGCCGTGCTGCTCGATGTGCAGACGGCCATCGACGGGCTCGACGAGTTCGATCTGTCGAGTCAGGACATCGCCATCGAGATCAAGCGCGGGCTCGAGAAGGACCGCTGGTTCTTCTTCGCGCACATCGCCGAATAGACCTCGCGAACACACGATGAAGCCTCCGGAACGGATGTTCCGGGGGCTTCATCGTGTGTGCTCTGTCACCGCAGGTGCGTGAGGCGGCCGCCGAGCAGCGTGGCGAGGACGGGCATGCCGCGCATCGCGACCTCGTCGGCGAGGACCGGGTCGTCACCGCAGAGCACGAGGTCGGCGGGTGCGCCGGGTTCGATCGCGGCGCGCGTCGCCGATCCGCCGTACATGGACGCCGCCAGCGCGGTCGACACATCGACCTCCTGCTCGGGATGCCACGCCTGACGAGCGCCGCGCGTGCGGAACACCGCCGCGGCGATGCCCGCCCACGGGTCGAGGGGCGAGACGGGCGCATCGGACCCGAACCGCAGGTCGGCTCCGGCATCGGCGAGAGCTCTCAGCGGGAACGGGAGCGCCGTCTGAGCGGCCCAGATCGTGTCGGTGAGGTCGCGGTCATCCACCGCGTGCTCGGGCTGCACGCTCGCGGCGACCCCCAGGCGCGCGAACCGCGGGATATCGGCGTGCGCCACGAGCTGGGCGTGCTCGATCGTCCCCCAGGCTCCGGTCCGCGCGAACGCGTCGAGCGCGTGGCTGTTGGCGACATCCCCGATGGCGTGCACAGCGCACGAGAGCCCGGCCGCGGTGGCCGCGGTCATCAGTTCGACCAGGCGCTCGGGTGAGACGGTCAGCAGACCGTGGTTGAGCGGGTCGCCGGGATAGGAGTGCGAGCAGGCGGCCGTGCGCGTTCCCAGGGAACCGTCGGTGATCACTTTGAGCGGACCGACGCGGACGAGGTCGGTCGTCGCGCCCCGCACACGGTCGCCCGACCGCAGACCCTCGGCGACGGCGCGCTCGAGGTGTTCCGGGTAGATGCCGAACTCGACGCGCTGCGAGTCGAATCCCCCGGCGAGCCGTCTTGCCCAAGAGCTTTCGTTCCAGGCCATGTCGAAGTCGATCAGTCCGACGACACCACGGGCGGCGGCATCCTGTGTCATCCGGCGCACGTGATCGTCGCCGTGCTGCTCGTCGACGTCGTTGAGGCGCCGTGAGATCTCGAAGGCGGACTCCTCGCGCAGGACGCCGGTGGTGTCCGGGTGGTGACCCTCCCTCCTCAGCGCCGCGCTGTTGAGCCACACGCTGTGGACGTCCGCGTTGATGAGGTATGTCGGCACCTCTCCAGTGGCCGCGTCGAGGATCTCGAGCGTGGGAGAGTCCGGCCAGAGGGCATCGCGGAATCCGGTGCCGATGCGTCGGCCGTCGGCGAGCGCGGGCGCTGCGGCCATGATCTGTGCCGCATGCGCGGCGGAGCGCGCCACCCCGACGTCCTCGCGCTCGGCGACCAACGCCCACTGCATCACGTGCACGTGGTGATCCCACAGGCCCGGTATCAGCCACGCGCCGCCGGCCTCGAGCACCTCACCGAGCGCAGTGAGGTTGCCCCTCGGCGCCAGGTCGGCGACCCGACCGTTCGCGATGATCACGTCGACCGGCTCGTCTGCGAGCACCGAGGTCAGCCCGCGGGGAATGCGGGCGTTCCGGATCATCCCGACGTGTTCACCGACGCCCGTCACGGACGGGCCGCCCGCATCGCGGCGTGCGCCCGGGCCATCTCGGCGGCGAGTTCCGGGCTCGCGTACGGTCCATCGCCGTCGAGCTCGGAGATGACGGTGTCGACGACCTCGGCGGACTTGTTCTGACTGAGCTTGCGCTTGGCGACCACCGTCGTCGGTGTCAGGCGGAAACCCACCGTTCCCCGCTCGAGCCGCTCGATGAACGGCGCGTCGTTCGGCCGTTCCCACATCGCTCGCGGCTGCGGCAGCCTGCTTTCGAAATGGTCGACGAGGCGGTCGAGGACGACCAGGTTCTCTTCCGGGGTCAGCAGCTCGGGGACTCCGCTCAGGTGCAGGGAGACGAAGTTCCACGTCGGGACGGACGCGACGTCCCCGTACCATCCGGGTGAGATGTAGCCGTGCGGGCCCTGCACGACCACCAGGAGCTCGCGGTCTCCGAGGCCGTGGAGCTGATCATCCGGTTTGCCGACGTGACCGACGATGGTGAGGTCGTCGCGAGAGTCGTCCAGGAGGACCGCGTAGTGGGAGGCGACGAGTCCGGCGTCGGTGGCGCTCACCAGGGTCACCCAGGGGTGCCGCTCGATGAGCCGTCGCAGTTCGGCGACGTCCGTCATGGCGAAGGAGGGATTCTGGCGCATCCTCTCAGCCTAGAAGCTCGGATCCGGCAGCCGATGGATCAGGCCTGGCAGGACGGGCACCAATACAGCTTCCGTCCTGCCATCTCCTCCATGAGGATCTCCGTGCCGCACACGCGACAGGGCAGGCCGGCGCGGTGGTACACCCAATGACGGTCGTCTCGGCGGGCCATCGCACGGCGGTAGGCGGCGGGATCGAGGTCGTCCATCGTCATCATCTGGCCGGTCTCGACGCCGATGGCGAGGAGGCGCACCCAGTCCCGCCACATCTCGCGCACGATCTCGTCGGGGACCTGCTTGCCCGGGGTGTGCGGGTTGAGTCGCGCACGAAACAGGATCTCGGCGCGGTACACGTTGCCGATTCCGCTCACCACGGACTGATCCATGAGCAGCTGACCGATCGACGTGGGCTTGCGTCGCACGACGGCGGTGAAGCGCTCCTCCCCCTCCGCGACGTCATCGACCAGTGGATCCGGACCGAGTTTGGCGATGGATGCCAGCACCTCGTCCGGCGTCTGGATCTGGCAGGCGGTGGGACCGCGCAGATCGGCGCACGTCGAACTCGTGAGCAGTCGCAGGCGCACCTGGCCGACCACCGGCGGCGGCCACTCCGCGTCGACCTCGGGCAGCCCTCGCGTCTGTTCCGACATGCGCACGGTGATCCGCGTGCGGCGCGGCGCACCGATCGACGACAGCGAGTTCTCGCCCGCCGCGTCCATGATGGCGTCGTCCGGAGCGCCGAGGTCGGTCCCGCGCTGGTTCGTCTGGCCCATGCGGCCGTTCGACGAGGCGATCGTGGGGTCGACGACGATCTCGCCGGAGAAGTCCCACGCCCCGTACATGCCCAGATGCACCCGCAGCCAGAGGTCGTTGTCGAACTCGAGGAACATCTGCTTGCCCACCGCCTGAACGGAGGTGGCGAACCGCCCGTCGATGAGGCGCGCGCCTTCGACGAACCGACCCTGCGGACTGGACGCCGCAACCGCGTGACCGACGACGTTGCGCTCGAACTGACGCGCTATCCGGTGGACGGAATGGCCTTCCGGCATCAGCCTGCCTCGGGGTCCATGGCGTCGGCGCTCTCGCCGCCGAGGGGAGCGCTGGGCACCGCGCGCGGATCGGGCTGCAGACTGCCGTCGGCCTCGAAGGCCGCGATCTGCCCGATGCGCCGGATGTGCCTCTCCTCGTCGGAGAACGGCGTCGCGATGAATCGGTCGATGAACGAGGATGCCTCGGCGAACGTGTGCTGGCGGGCGCCGATGGCGATCACGTTCGCGTCGTTGTGCTCTCGGGCGAGTTCTGCGGTGGCGATGTTCCAGACGAGCGCCGCGCGGACGCCGCGCACCTTGTTCGCCGCAATCTGCTCGCCGTTGCCGGAGCCGCCGAACACGACCCCGAGCGCCTCGATCCCGGCCTCCTGGTCGCGCACGGTCGCCTGAGCGGCGCGGATGCAGAACGCCGGATAGTCGTCCAACGGCTCGTAGTCGAGCGGCCCATGGTCGATGACCTCATGACCGGCCTCGGCGAGATGATGCTGGAGCTGGGTCGAGAACTCGAGGCCGGCGTGGTCGGTCGCGATGTGGATACGCATGGCAGCGATTCTTTCAGGTCGACGGGCGGTCGCGTCAGCGCCGGGCCGCTTCCGGACATCCGACGTCAGGGCGCGACGCCGGCCGCGGCCGGCTTGAACCCCGCGCGGATGTTCTCGCAGCACCCCGGACGACAGACGTCGAACCACGGCCCGAGGGAGGTGAGGTGCGGCCGTTCCTCGGTCGGTGTACCGAGCAGACGCTCCTCGACCAGGTCGACCAGGCCCGACACGTACGCGGGATCGACGCCCGGGGTCTGCGTGCGCACGGCGCGCAGGCCGACCTCGGCCGCAGCGTCCATCGCCTCCGTGTCGAGGTCCCACAGCACTTCCATGTGGTCGCTGACGAATCCGAGCGGAACGATGACGACCGCCTCCACACCGACTGCGGGGAGGTCGCGGATGACGTCGCAGACGTCGGGTTCGAGCCACGGCTGCGTCGGCGGACCGGAGCGGGACTGGAAGACCAGTGCCCAGTCGATGTCGGACGCGCCGGGGACCGCTGCGGCGACCTCGGTCATGATGACCTCGGCGACCGCGCGGTGCTGAGCGGCGTACGCGCCGCCGTCGCCGAAGTCCCGATATTCGGGGTCGCCCTCACGCGGGCCGGATCGCTCGGCGTCGACGGACGGGATGCTGTGCGTGGAGAACAGCACCCGGACCGTCGCTGGTGCCAGGCCCTCGGCCAGGAATCCGGCGACCGCGTCGCGCACGCCGTCGATGAACGGCCCGACGAAGCCCGGGTGATCGAAGAACTGACGGACCTTGTCGATCGTGACGGTGTCGCCGAGGCCGGTCTCGGTCAGCACGCGGTAGTAGTCCTCGCGGTACTGACGGCAGCTCGAGAATGAGCTGTAGGCGCTGGTCGCGATCGCGATGAGACGAGTACGGCCGGATGCCGCGGCATCCGACACCGCCTCGTCGAGGTACGGCGCCCAGTTGCGATTGCCCCAGAACACCGGCAGATCGATCCGACGGCGTTCCAGCTCTGCTTCGAGGGCGGCTTTGAGCGCGCGGTTCTGGGCGTTGATGGGGCTCACGCCGCCCACGGCGCGGTAGTGGTGCGCGACCTCTTCGAGGCGCTCGTCGGGGATGCCGCGCCCACGGGTGACATTGCGCAAGAAGGGGATGACATCGTCCTGGCCCTCGGGCCCACCGAACCCCGCGAGGAGGATCGCGTCGTAGGCGATGGGCTCCTCGATGTGCGCACGACCCGAGCGGGCCGCGGGCGACGCGAACGGCACCACCCTCCCGGCCGAGGGGTCGATCGTGCTCTGCTGGTCTTCGCTGCGCTCACCCATGTCCCCATCCTGACATCGCGTGAACGGCGGGCAGGCCGCTTGACAACCGCCCCGCGCCACCTGCTACGACGTCGAACCTCCGCACCCGCCTCCGGCGCGATGGTCGCGCATCCGTTCGACACCGTGATCTCCTGACGTAGGCTGGTCCGGTTGTCGTCGGCGCCAGCAGCGCCAGTCCGCGGCATCCGCCCTTCACCCCCACGGGAGCAGCAGTGCCTGGAGAGAACCTCACCCGCATCGAGGCGCAAGAGCGCCGCACCATCGTCGACACGCACTCCTACGAGGTGAGCCTCGATCTGACGAAGGGCGACACGGTCTTCGCGTCGCGCACCGTCGTGCGCTTCTCGGCCACGGCCGGTGCCGACACGTTCATCGATCTCATCTCGAACAACGTGCGCACGATCACGCTGAACGGCCGCGACATCCCGGTCTGGGCGCACACCGACTCGCGCATCGCGCTGAACGGACTCGAGCAGGAGAACGAGCTCATCGTCGACGCGGACTGCATGTACACCAACACCGGCGAAGGCCTGCACCGGTTCGTCGACCCGGTCGACGGCGAGGTCTACCTCTACTCGCAGTTCGAGGTGCCCGATTCCCGGCGGATGTTCACCGTCTTCGAGCAGCCCGACCTTAAGGCGACGTTCCAGTTCACCGTCACCGCGCCCGCCGAGTGGGCGATCGTCTCGAACTCCCCCACCCCCGAGCCCACGCTCCACGGCGGTGGTTCCGCTACCTGGCACTTCGAGCCCACGCCGCGCATCTCCTCCTACATCACGGCCCTCATCGCCGGTCCGTACGAGTCGACGTTCTCCGAGCTGACCAGCGCGTCGAGCCGCGTCATCCCCCTGGGTGTCTACGGACGCAAGAGCCTCTGGAGCTTCCTCGACGCCGACTACATCTTCGACAAGACGCGGGAGGGCTTCGCCTACTACGAGGAGAAGTTCGCCTACCCGTACCCGTTCGCGAAGTACGACCAGCTCTTCGTCCCCGAGTTCAATGCGGGTGCCATGGAGAACGCGGGCGCGGTCACGTTCACCGAGTCCTACGTCTTCCGCAGCAAGGTCACCGACGCCGTCAAGGAGCGCCGCGTCGTGACGATCCTGCACGAGCTCGCGCACATGTGGTTCGGCGATCTCGTCACGATGAAGTGGTGGAACGACCTCTGGCTGAACGAGTCGTTCGCCGAGTGGGCCTCGACGATCGCGACGGCCGAGGCGACGGAGTGGACCGAGGCGTGGACGACCTTCAACGCGATGGAGAAGACGTGGGCCTACCGGCAGGATCAGCTGCCCTCCACCCACCCCGTCGTCGCGGAGATCAACGATCTCGAGGACGTGCAGGTCAACTTCGACGGCATCACGTACGCCAAGGGCGGATCCGTCCTCAAGCAGCTCGCGGCATGGGTCGGCATCGAGCAGTTCTTCGCCGGGGTCGCGGCGTACTTCGCCAAGCACGAGTGGGGTAACACCGAGGTCGGCGACCTGCTGGCCGAGCTCGAGACCACGAGTGGGCGCGAACTGGACACGTGGGCCAGGAAGTGGCTCACCACGGCGGGAGTCAACACGCTCACGCCGCTGATCGAGGAGGGCGCGGACGGCGCCATCAGCCGATTCGCGATCGTCCAGACGGCGCCGGCGGACTACCCTACGATCCGCCCGCACCGTCTCGGCGTCGGCTTCTACAGCCTCCGAGGCGACGACCTCGTGCGCGTGCACCACATCGAGATCGACGTCGACGGCGATCGCACCGAGGTCGCGGAGCTCAAGGGTCAGAAGCGGCCCGACCTCGTCCTGCTCAACGACGAAGATCTGGCGTACGCGAAGATCCGCCTCGACGAGCGGTCCCTGCGCACGGCCATCGCCCACCTGCGGGACATCCAGGATCCGCTGGCTCGATCACTCGTGTGGGGAGCGGCGTGGGACCAGACCCGCGATGCCGAATCGTCCGCGACCGACTACATCGACCTGGTGCTGCGCAACATCGGCGACGAGAGCGAATCGACGACCGTGCGTACGACGCTCGCCCAGCTGCAGCTCGCCGCCAACGCGTATGTCGCGCCCGAGAAGCGCGCGGCCAGCCGTCAGCGCGTCGCCGACGCGCTGTGGGAGCTCGCGCAGGCGGCTGAGCCCGGCAGCGACAGTCAGCTGCAGTTCGTGACCTCGTTCGCTACGGCGGCCTCCACACCCGAGCAGTGGGAGCGCGTCCGGCAGGTGCGCGAAGGAGAGGTCGTCTTCACCGACCTCGAGATCGACACCGACCTCTCGTGGCAGCTCCTCGTCTCGCTCGCGGCGGGCGGCATCGTTTCGGAAGCCGTCGTCGACGCGGCGCTCGCGGAGGACAACACCGCCAAGGGCGGCGAGTTCGCCGCGCAGGCGAAGGCCGCACTCCCGACGGCCGAGGCCAAGCGTGCCGCCTGGGACTCGCTGGTGAAGAGCGACGACTTGCCGAACACGATCGTCCGCTCGGCTGCGTTGGGCTTCACCCACCCCGCGGGCGTGGAGCTGCTGCGCGACTTCGTGGCGCCCTACTTCGAGATGATCCTTCCGATCTGGGAGTCGCGGTCCTACCAGATCGCCCAGTACCTCATCACCGGTCTCTACCCCGCGGCGCTCGCCGATCGTGGCCTGCGCGACGCCACGCGCGCGTGGCTGGCGGCGAACGGACAGGCGACCCCGGCGCTGCGACGCCTGGTCCTGGAGAACCTCGCCGGCGTCGAGCGGGCGCTCGCAGTCCAGGAGCGCGACGCCGAGTAGCGACACGTCGGATCGGATGCCTCGGCCTGCCCTCTCCAGGGTTTGCCGAGGCATCCGTCGTTAGAGTTGAACCGATGATCATCGCTCCTCTGGACACCGCCGAACCCGCCGTCACCACCTTCTGGGCGGAGGTCGGTCAGTGGTGGTTGGCATTCGGCGTCAAGGCGCTCATGGTCGCGGGGATCGTCGTCGGTGCGCTGGTGCTCTCGTGGCTGCTGAAGCTCGTCATCCGCCGGGTCGTGTCGCGGATCGTCAACGGCGCCAAGGGAAAGGCCAACGTCGACGACACGCAGGCGCTGGAGCGCTCGCCGCTCGCATCCGTCCGCCTCGTGCAGCGCACCCGGACCCTCGGCTCGATCCTGCAGAACATCGTCAATGTGACGATCGTCATCATCGCGCTGATCCTGATCGTCAACGCGATCGACTCCGGCATCCTGGGCTCGTTCGCGCTGCTCACGGCCGCCATCGGCGCCGGTCTCGGCTTCGGCGCGCAGAACATCGTCAAAGACGTGCTGAACGGCATCTTCATCGTCGCGGAGGACCAGGTGGGCATCGGCGACGTCGTCGACCTGGGGCTCGCGGCGGGCATCGTGGAGTTCGTGAGCGTCCGCGTGACGCACGTCCGCGACGTGAACGGCACGCTCTGGTACGTGCGCAACGGCGAGATCACGCGCATCGGCAACATGTCCCAGGGCTGGGCCCGCGTGATCATCGACCTTGCTGTTCCGTACGACGCGCAGATCGACGAGGTGGAGGACGCGCTTCTGGAGACATCGCGCGCGCTGGCGAAGGACCCGAAGTGGCGTACACGCATCATCGACAAGCCGGAGGTGTGGGGCCTGGAGTCCGTCTCGGGTGATGCGCTCGTCATCCGGCTCGTGATGAAGACCAGGTCCAACGCGAAGGACGACGTGGCGCGCGAACTCCGGATGCGGATCAAGCATGCGATGGATGAGCTGGGTCTGCGCCTTCCGGCGTTGAACTCGATCACGCTCACCGGACTGGACGCCGCATCGCGCGTTCGCGGGGCGAACCCGCCCAGGACCCGGCCGAACCCGACGGTGCTCGTGAGCGAGGCCACGCCGAAATGGCGGCCGAAGCGGGGCGCGAAGAAGAGCGCGACGGCGACACCCCCCGCAGATGCGCGCGCACCGGCGTCCGTCTCCTGGGACTCTGTCGAATCCGACGACGAAGCTCCGGCCGCACCGCGGCATCCGCGCGCTCAGAAGCTCCCCCCCGTGTCGGCGGAAAGGGACGCCGACACCGATGCTGACGGCCCCACGGACGGGACGCCGGCATGAGCGAGCACGAACCGATGTCGTTCTACGACGAGATCGGGGGCCATGAGACGTTCGTGCGTCTCGTCGACGTCTTCTACGACGGTGTCGCTTCCGACGCCGTCCTGAAGCCGATGTATCCCGAGGAGGACCTGGGTCCCGCCAAGCAGCGCCTGCTGATGTTCCTCGAGCAGTACTGGGGTGGCCCGACGACCTACAGTCAGGAACGCGGTCATCCCCGACTGCGGATGCGCCACATGCCCTTCCACGTCAATCCCGATGCGCGCGACCGCTGGCTGAGTCATATGCGTGCGGCCGTGGACGCGCTCGACCTGCCTCCCCTGCACGAGGCCACGCTCTGGGATTATCTGAACCGTGCGGCGCACGCGATGGTCAACACCTTCGAACGCTCCCCCAGCGAGCCCGGGGGCATCGGCCCCGCCCCGACAGGACGAGCTGAGGTGCCTCTCACCCCACGGACGAAGGAGTCCTGATGATCACCAGAACCACGCGGTCCAGCGATGTCCTCGTCGTCGGCTGGGGGCTCGCGGGTCTTGTCGCCGCCGCCGAGGCGGTGGCGGCGGGGAAGTCCGTCACGATCGTCGACCAGGAGCCGCGGACCAATCTCGGGGGTCAGGCCTGGTGGTCCTTCGGCGGTCTCTTTTTCGTCGATTCGCCCGAGCAGAGGCGCATGGGCATCTCGGATTCGCTCGACCTCGCGCGCCAGGACTGGTTCGGCACCGCCGGCTTCGATCGCGAAGAGGACGCATGGCCGCGGCGATGGGCGGAGGCATACCTGCAGTTCGCCGCCGGTGAGAAGCGCGCGTGGCTCCGATCGCGCGGCGTCGGCTTCTTCCCCGTCGTCGGCTGGGCGGAGCGCGGCGGCTACACCGCCCTGGGGCCCGGCAATTCCGTGCCGCGCTTCCACGTCACATGGGGAACAGGACCGGGCGTCGTCGCACCGTTCCATGCCGCCGTCGTGGAGGCCGAGGCTGCGGGGCGCCTGACGATCCTCCCGCGTCACCGCGTCACCGCCCTGCTCACCCGGGACGGTGCCGTGACCGGTGCCGCCGGGGACATCCTCGCGCCGTCCGGCGCCGCACGCGGGGTCGCGACATCCCGCGAGGTGGTCGGCGGCTTCGACATCGAGGCGGGAGCGACGATCATCTCCTCAGGCGGCATCGGCGGCAATCACGAACTGGTGCGCAGACACTGGCCGGCCCGGCTGGGGACGCCGCCCGCGACGATGATCGCCGGAGTGCCCGCCTACGTCGATGGGTCCATGCAGCCCGTGGCCGCAGCCGCCGGCGCCCACCTGATCAACGGCGATCGCATGTGGCACTACGTCGAGGGGATCCAGAACTGGGATCCGGTCTGGCCTGGCCACGGCATCCGGATCCTGCCGGGCCCGTCCTCGATCTGGCTCGACGCGACCGGAGCACGATTGCCCGTGCCCCTCTTTCCGGGTTTCGACACATTGGGAACCCTGGCGCATCTGCGGACGACCGGGCACGACCACTCGTGGTTCGTCCTGTCGCAGCGGATCGTCGAGAAGGAGTTCACGCTCTCGGGCAGCGAGCAGAACCCCGACCTGACGGGCAAGGATGTGCCACTGCTGGTGAAGTCGCGCCTCGGCAGAGGGGCGGCCGCACCGGTGCAGGCGTTCCTCGACCGCGGCGACGACTTCGTCGTGCGCGATGATCTCGACGGACTCATCGACGGTATGCGCGCGCTCCCCGGCGGAGATGCGCTCGACGGCGAGCGCGTGCGGCGCGAGGTCGAGGCGCGCGACCGCGAGATGGACAACGAGTTCACGAAGGACGCGCAGGTCGCGATGCTGCGCTCGGCTCGTTCTTACCGGGGTGATCGGCTCATCCGCACGGCGAGCCCGCACCGCATCCTCGATCCGAGATCCGGACCGCTCATCGCGGTGAAGCTGCACGTTCTCACACGCAAGTCGCTGGGCGGTGTCGAGACCGACCTGGACGCGCGGGTACTCGACGCGGAGGGGGCGGTCGTCCCCGGACTGTATGCGGCCGGCGAAGCCAGCGGCTTCGGCGGCGGTGGCGTTCACGGGTATCGCGCGCTCGAGGGGACGTTCCTGGGCGGATGCCTCTTCTCCGGCCGGATCGCAGGACGCGCCGCCGCGGCATCGGTCTGAGCGCGCGCCAGCCCCCGCAGGATGCGTGATCGGAAACCACGGCGACGGCGCCCGGACGGGCCGTCACGGATTCAGCGCGCGGTCGGCGAACCCGTGGCGCGGACGGCTGTCAGCCCGCTCCGCACGGGCCCCCGCACAAGGACGTGACCTCTCGCGAGGGTGAGGCGGGTCCAGGGTCCGCTGGTGAGGACCCGGGCCGTCTCCTCCCCTGCGACGAATCCCATGGCGAAGGCGGCGAAGGCTGCTCCGCGCGGCAGATCGTCCATCTGGGCGTCGGGTGCTCCCCACACGCTCGCGCGGATCGCTCGAACAGCATCCTCTCCGGCGTTCTGCGGCATCCCCTCCGCGACGGCGGCTATCCCCCACTGCGCCCGCTCGGCGAGCGTCGACGCCGTGATTCCAGGGAGCTCCGTCCACCCGGATCGCGGGGGTGAGATCCCCGCCCACGCGGCGCTCTGAGCCGACTCCGGCAGGTCGATCGCCGCGGCGTCGTCAGCGGATGGCGAGAGAGCGGATGCCGTCACCACGATGTCGCATTCCAGCTCGGGGTCGACCGGCAGCGCCCGCAGAGCGAGCACGGTCGGGGTCGAATCGAGCAGACCTCGCGGTGCCAGAGGCGCCGCCGTCATGGCCAGAGTGCCGCCGGCCGCCTGCAGTCGCACCGCGTCCTCGGCGAGACGCGAGGCCCGCCCGGCGAATGTCATCGCGTCGGCGGCGGCGTGCGGGTCGAGGAAGAGGAGGCGCGCAGGCATCCGCCTAAACTACCAACCGAAGGTTCGGTCCCCACGACCGAGGAGAGGGATCGTGACACCGTGGCAGACGACGCACCCGCGGACACCGTGGCAGCGATGCTGGCGGTCCTGGACATCGCCGCAAGCGAGGCGCGCACGACCGAGGACATCTTCACGGGCCGGTCGCAGTCGATGCCGCTCGGTCGCGTGTTCGGGGGCCAGGTGCTCGCCCAGTCCCTGGTAGCGGCTTCGCGCACCCTCCCCCCGGAGCGTATTCCACACTCGATGCACGGGTATTTCCTTCGTCCCGGCGACGCGAGCAGCGACATCACGTTCTCCGTCGATCGGCTGCGCGACGGTCGGTCGTTCTCCACACGACGCACCCAGGCCTACCAGGAGGGCGTGCCGATCTTCTCCATGATCGCGTCCTTCCAGGACGAGGATCCCGGACTCGAACACCAGGCCGAAATGCCCGCAGATCTTCCTCGACCCGAGGACATTCCGGATCTCGAGGATCACATCCAGGGCCTCCACCCCATGTCGCGGAGGCTGTTCGCCGATCGACCCGTGGATCTGCGGCACATCCCGTCGCCGATCTACCTCTCGGTCGAGGGTCGGCACGTCCCGCACCAGGCGGTGTGGATGCGCACCCGCTCGCCTCTTCCAGACGACCCTGCGGTGCATCGCGCGGTCCTCGCGTACGCGAGTGATCTGTCGATCCAAGAGTCGGTGCTGCGCGCGCACGGTGTGGCGTGGGCGACACCCGGGCTCAAGGTCGCGAGCCTGGATCATGCCATGTGGTGGCACCGCTTCGGTCGCCTCGACGAATGGACCCTGTACGTCCAGGAGTCGCCGAGCGCGCGGGGCGGCCGAGGGCTTGCCACCGGGCGGATCTTCTCCCGCGGTGGAGAACTGCTCGCGACGGTCGCTCAAGAGATCATGGTGCGGGTGCCGCAGCCCTGACGATCACGCGTCCGCGATTCAGCGACGGTGCGCGTAGAGGATCGGCTCGCCCGTGAAGGGCGCCCACGCCGAGCGCTCTTCGGCGGAGAGGCGCAACGGACGCCCGGTGGCCGCATCCGCCTTCACCACCACGGTCGTCGCACGAGCGTAGACGATCTGCCTGCCCTGCTCCGCCGTCTCCTGTGGACTGCAGACCTCGTAACAGACCTCGATGCTCGATCCGCCGAGCTTGCCGAACCACATCTGCACGTCCAGGGGATGGCGCTGGTACGGCACCGGGGCGAGGTACTCGATCTCCTGGCGGGCGATCAGAGTCAGGACGCCGCTGAGGAGGCCCGAGTCGAGCACGGCGGTCGGTGGCGCCGTCTCGCCGACGTCGGGCTTCCAGAACGCCCGCACACGGGCCTCCTCGAGCAGCTTGAGCATGGCTGTGTTGTTGACGTGGTTGAACGCATCCAGATCGCCCCAGCGCAACGGGATGGGGATGTGGAGACGCACCCCGGTGGTGACGTCAGTCACGCGTCAGCTTGCGATACGTGGAACGCGAAGGGTTCGCGGCGTCGGGACCGAGGCGCTCGATCTTGTTCTCCTCGTAGGCCTCGAAGTTGCCCTCGAACCAGTACCACTGCGCAGGGTTCTCCGCCGTGCCCTCGTAGGCGAGGATGTGCGTGGCGATACGGTCGAGGAACCACCGGTCGTGCGTGATCACCACCGCGCAGCCGGGGAACTCCAGCAGCGCGTTCTCGAGGCTGCCGAGCGTTTCGACGTCCAGGTCGTTCGTCGGCTCGTCGAGGAGGAGCAGGTTGCCGCCCTGCTTGAGGGTGAGCGCGAGGTTCAGACGGTTCCGCTCGCCGCCCGACAGCACTCCGGCCTTCTTCTGCTGGTCCGGGCCCTTGAATCCGAACTGGGAGACGTATGCGCGCGAGGGGATCTCGACCTTGCCGACCTGGATCCAATCCAGCCCTTCGGAGACGACCTCCCACAGGTTCTTGTTGGGGTCGATGCCGCCGCGGGACTGGTCGACGTAGGAGATGTCGACCGTCTCGCCGATCTTCACCTCACCGCTGTCGGCAGGCTCGAGCCCGACGATCGTCTTGAACAGGGTGGTCTTCCCGACGCCGTTCGGGCCGATGATGCCCACGATGCCGTTGCGGGGAAGAGTGAAGGACAGACCGTCGATCAGGATGCGGTCTCCGAAGCCCTTGCTGAGCTTCTTGGTCTCGAGCACCACCTGTCCGAGGCGCGGTCCCGGCGGAATGACGATCTCATCGAAGTCGAGCTTGCGCGTGCGGTCAGCCTCGGCGGCCATCTCCTCGTACCGGGCCAGGCGCGACTTGGACTTCGTCTGGCGGCCCTTCGCATTGCTGCGCACCCACTCGAGCTCGGACGCCAGGCGCTTGGCGAGCTTGGCATCCTTCTTCCCCTGCACCTGCAGGCGCTCCTGCTTCTTCTCCAGGTACGTCGAGTAGTTGCCCTCGTAGGGGTACAGCCGTCCGCGATCCACCTCGCAGATCCATTCCGCGACGTGATCGAGGAAGTACCTGTCGTGGGTGACGGCGAGCACGGCGCCGGGGTACTTCGCCAGGTGCTGCTCGAGCCACTGGACGCTTTCGGCGTCGAGGTGGTTCGTGGGCTCGTCGAGCAGCAGGAGGTCGGGTTTCTGGAGGAGCAGCTTGCAGAGGGCGACGCGCCGCTTCTCACCCCCGGAGAGGTTGGCGACGATGGCATCGGAGGGCGGCGTGCGCAGTGCGTCCATGGCCTGCTCGAGCTGCGAGTCCAGGTCCCACGCGTCGGCGGTGTCGATGTCCTCCTGGAGTGTGCCCATCTCGGCCAGCAGCTTGTCGAAGTCCGCGTCGGGATCTGCCATGAGGGCCGAGATCTCGTTGAATCGGGTGATCTTTCCCATGATCGGACCGACTCCCTGCTGAACGTTCTCGAGAACCGTCAGCTCTTCGTCGAGTTCGGGCTCCTGCATCAGGATGCCGACGGTGTAGCCGGGAGTGAGCTTCGCCTCGCCGTTGCTGGGCTGGTCGAGTCCGGCCATGATCTTGAGGATCGTCGACTTCCCGGCACCGTTGGGTCCCACGACGCCGATCTTGGCGCCGGGGAGGAACGACATCGTCACGTCGTCGAGGATGACCTTCTCGCCGACCGCCTTGCGGGCGCGGACCATTTGGTAGATGTATTCAGCCATTGATGCTCTCCTCGGCGTTACGACGTCAAAGAGCGAGTCTACGGGCGGTCGGAGAGGCTCGCCCGCGACGTGGAGAGCGACCGGGCACGCCCCGCCCGCGAAACCGAAGCCGTCACCAATCGATCGGGCGGGTTTCGCCGATGAGGCAGCCGCCTTCAGCGAGGGCGGGAAGGACGACGGACACCGCGGTGCCGGTCGCGGGCCCCACCTGCCCCACGAGGCACTCCGTGCCCCACAGGACGGAGAACTGGATGCTCTCGGCCGGATTGCCCACCGTCGACGAGTCGCTCGTGACCTGCATCGCGCTCTTGTCGAAGCCCGCACCGACCAGTGCGTCGATATACGCCCTGCCCGATACCTGGTCGGGACCCGCCCACACCGCGTTCACCGTGGCGGTGAAGACCGGGAGATTGTCGGCGGCCGACCCTCCGGGCACAAGCGCAGGAGCTGCCGGCGTGGCGGGCTCCGCGGCGGTGGACGCGCTGGCGGACGGCGCAGCGTCGGGCGGGGTGACCGTCGGGGACGGCGTGCTGTCGGCGCTGCAGCCGGTCACGGCGAGGAGCAGCGCGATCGCCACGGTGGCGACCCCGAACCTGACATGGCGCGAGCGATCGGGCACGACGATGCTCATCGGGCTGCGGGGCTCGGGGAGGCGGGGCACGTGCCGAGTCTAGGTCGGCGCATCGCCGCCTCCCCGAGTGATCGCCGAGAGCCGCGGACGCGAACGCACTCAGAAGGGGGCGCCGGCGCCGATGCTCTCCTCGCTGCGCTCTGACGCGGAGTCGGATTCGAACGGCACGGACCAGCTGCCGTCAGCCGCCGACGTCGGCGCGTCGCCGGGTGCCCGGGTCGACCAGCCTGTCGAGTCGGTCTGATCGTCCCTCCCCTGAGAGTCGGATGCATCGCCGTGGTCGGATCTGCTTTCGCCGTCCCTCTGGAACACGGTGGTTCCCCAGAGCAGGTCGTGCCCGATGGCGTCGACCTCGATCTCGGCGGTCGTGCCCTTCTTCGCGCCGGTGTCCCACTCGCGGATTTTCAACCGGCCCGTGAGGACGACCCGGTTGCCCTTCCTCAAGGACCGGTGGGCGTGGTCTGCGAGACCTCGGAAGGCTGAGACCGAGTACCAATTGGTGCTGCCCTCCACCCAGCTGGACGTGGACTTGTCGAAGCGCCGCTGACTGCTCGCGACGCGGAACGTGACGACGGGGATGCCCGCGGGCGTGTGCTTCAGCTCCGGGTCGGTGGCGATGTTGCCGGTGACCGTGATGGTGTCGCTCATGACTGTTCCTTTCTGCGTGCCGGAGGACATCCCCGGGCTGCGGCGGTGCCCGAGTGCCCGTCGGACACCGCCGCACCTCCACGATGGACCCGGGCGTGCGCACACCACTTTTCCCCGGGGTGAACGGGGGAAATACACGTCCGCTTCGCCACTGGGGAGGAGTCGGCGGCGCCCTCCCCGACCACGCAGATCTCGATGTCGGTGGTCGTCATTATGTTCGAGTCGAGGAGGAAAGACATGACCACTCTCACGACTCGGCCGGATCAGGTGACGTCGACGGCTATGGCCATCTCGCCGACGGTGCCCGCACGTCTCGTGCAGACGGGAGAAGACCTGTGGCGCGTCGTCGACGTCGGCGGGCTCGTGCTCGGACACGTTCTCGTCATCGATGATGGCGCCGGCATCCGCTACCGGGCCCGGCGGTTCCACGCGGTGAGTCGCACGTTCCGCGACCTGGGTGACTTCTGGTCATGCGCAGATGCCGTCGACTGCGTGCGGACGTCCCGCTGACGCCATCCCCTCAGACGACCGACTCCGTGTGCTCCACCCGGAGGGCGGGTGCACCCGAGCGGACATGCGCCCACGATTCGGCGAGGATGTCCGTCGCCCGCACCAGCTGCTCGGCCGAGGCCGTGAAGGGAATGCGCAGCCGACGGTCGTGGCCTCCGTCCACCGAGAATCGCGGGCCCCCGGACAGGAACAGCCCCCGGGAGCGGCATTCCATCACCAGGGCTGAGCTGAGCGGGGCGTCCAGACCGACCCACAGCGACACTCCACCGTACGGGTGCGGAACGTGCCACTCCGGGATTCTCTCTTCCAGCGCGGTGATCAGCGCATCTCGACCGCGACGCAGGATGGAGGACCTCTGCGCCGCGATCTGGGGCATGCGTGGCAGAAGCAGGGTGGCGACGGCCTGCTCGAACTCCGGCGTGCCGAGCTCGTGCGCCGACCGGACTGCGGTCAGCCGGCGAATGAGATCCGCATCACTGCGTATCCACCCGATCCGGAGCCCGCCCCACACCGTCTTCCCCAGGGATCCGACGCGGACGACGATGGACGGATCGGCGGACACCAGCGCCGGCGGGTCGTCGGGGCGATCGATGTCGAGGTCCGCGGTGGTCTCATCCAAGATCAGGACGGTTCCGAACCGTTCGGCGCCCGCCACGAAGGAGAGGCGCTCGGTCGAGGTCATCGACCTCCCCGTCGGATTCTGGAAGTCCGGCATCAGATAGGCGGCGACGGGAAGGGTCCGGGTGAACGCCTGCTCTGCGCGGTCGAGATCCCATCCGTCGTCGACACTCACCGGCACGCCGACCAGACGGCCTCCCTCGCGGCGCAGCGCGTCGGCAGCGTGCGGGTAGGTGGGCGTTTCGATCAGGACGCGATCGCCCCGGCCGAGCAGCACGACCGCGAGGAGATGGATGGCGCTCTGCGCCCCGGTCGTGACGAGCACCTCTCCCCCGGTCGTCGGGATACCGCGGCGCGTGTAGCCCTCGGCGATCGCCTCGCGGAGGTCGCGTCGCCCGATGACGTCGTAGCCGACGCGCGACACGAGCGCCCCGGCGGACCCGGCGATCTCGGCGAAGACGCCGGCAAGACCCGGCCACGCGGGCGGACTCGCCTGCTGCAGATCGATCGTGCCCTCACCCGGAGCAGAACCGGCGAGCTCCTCGCGCCGCAGCGGCAGGGTGACGCTCCCCGAGCCGCGGACGCTCTCGATGTGGGCGCTGTCCCGCAGGCTGCGATACGCCGCGGCCACCGTGGTGCGGCTGATCGTCAGGGCGCTCGCGAGCTCGCGTTCCGCCGGCAGCGCGGTTCGCGGAGCGAGTCGATTGTCGAGGCACAACAGACGGATACCGTCTGCCAGGGCCTCGTAGGCGGGTTCGCGCGTGCGCCATCCGCCCAGGCTCGACGCAAGCGACCGGGCGGAGACGCGGGAGTCCATGGGGCCACGATAACGGAATTGGCCTGGATGTCACGATCCAATTGTGAGATTGGATTGATTCATGACTCGCCGAATCACACAGCTGCTCGTCGGTCTCGTCCTCTACGGCACGGGATGCGCCCTGACCGTCGAGGCAGGACTGGGGGTCGATCCCTGGACGGTCTTCGCCGAAGGGATCTCCGTGCGCACGGGCATCGGGGTGGGCTGGGTCACCAATATCGTGGGATTGATCGTGCTGCTGCTGTGGATCCCGCTTCGACAGCGACCGGGAGTGGGGACACTCGCCAACATCCTGGTGGTGGGCACCACCATGCAAGTGGCGCTCGGCGTGGTGCCCCCGATGTCGGGCATCGTGGTCCAGATCGCGCTTCTCCTCGGCGGGATCCTGATGGTGGCCGTCGCGTCGGGCCTCTACATCGGCGCGCATTTCGGGCCGGGGCCGCGGGACGGCCTCATGACCGGCATGCACTCGCGGTTCGGCTGGCCCATCTGGACATGCCGACTCGTGGTCGAGGCATCCGTCCTCACCGTCGGTTGGCTCCTCGGTGGCACGGTGGGCATCGGGACGGTGTTGTTCGCGGTCCTCATCGGACCCCTCGTGCACCTTGCACTACCGCTTCTCGACGCGCCGCCGCAGCCGAAGACCCGCGACCGTGTGCTTCCTGCGACGACGCCCGTCGTCTAGTCACGGCACCCTGGGGACGACTGGCTGAGGCCGAACGGAGCGATGCGTGAAGGGTGCGAGTCACCCGTCCCGACGACGCGCGTCTCAGTGCTCGCGGAACATCGGCCAATCGGCGGGGTGCGGCTGACGCGCGTTCACCGCGCTCTTCGCGATCTCCATGGTCGGGTACGTGCCCGCCGGGGCGTCGGCGCCCGCCATCGTGACCGTGTAGCCGTCTGCACCCTTGCGAATCGAGCCGACGACCCCGGATGCCCCGTAGGCGACCCAGAGCGCGTGACGCGTCTCGGTTGTGGTCATTGTGGAACTCCTTCCGATGACTGTGACGGTACGCCTCGGATGTCACGCTGGCTAGAGCATCCCCGGCGTGTGCGGACACCGCCGCGACGGCCGCGGAGGCGTCACTCGGCACGCCGGATGATCGGTCGGATCTGCGGTGCCCCCGGCTGGACTCGAACCAGCAACCGTCGGATTAGAAGGCCGATGCTCTATCCATTGAGCTACGAAGGCGTGCCCGACCAGGCTATCGCGTGGCCTCGAATCCGGGTGTCGGCGCCGTCGATAGGATGGATCGCATGGTGGGGTCAACGACAACAGACCGGCTCGTGTGGATCGACTGCGAGATGACAGGACTCGACCTCGATGTCGACGAGATCGTCGAGATCGCCGTCATCGTCACGGACTTCGAGTTGCGCATCCTCGACCCGGGATTCCACATCGTCGTCAAGCCCGACGATTCGGCCCTCGATCACATGAACGAGTTCGTGACGAACATGCATCGTTCGTCGGGGCTGCTGGGGGAGATTCCCGGTGGCGTCAGCGCTGCGGAGGCGGAGTTCCGGGCGCTGGAGTACATTCAACGTTTCGTGCCGGTCGAGGGCAAGGCGCCTTTGGCGGGCAACACGATCGGCACGGATCGCATGTTCCTCGCCAAGTACATGCCCCGACTCGACCGCTTCCTGCATTACCGCAACGTGGACGTGTCGAGCGTCAAAGAGCTCGCCCGGCGCTGGTATCCCCGTGCATACATCCACGCGCCGGGCAAGGACGGCGGCCATCGTGCGTTGGCCGACATCCGGGAATCCATTCGGGAACTCGCCTACTACCGCGAGGCGGTGTTCGTGCCTCAGCCCGGCCCTGACAGCGAGACCGCCAAAGGATTCGCAGCCTCCGCGGTGTCGTCGTTCGTCTTCGAGGTGTAATACAATCGTGTGGTTGCCTGCGCGAGCGGGCCGCGATGGTGGGTATAGCTCAGTTGGTAGAGCGCGGCCTTGTGGTGGCCGATGTCGCGGGTTCGAGCCCCGTTACTCACCCTGGAACACCCGGTGCGAACGGGAGCCCGAGCACTAGGTAGTCGGTACACATCGGGCTACTCGATTGCGTCTCTCTGCGCAAGGCCATGGCCCTGACGTCCGGTGTCGCAGTTACGCTCTCCGAATGACCGATGACAGTGCCTTGACACTCAACATGGCTGTCGCCTATCAGCTGGAGCTGCGACGGATCCAGATCGGCATGACTCACCCGGAGATCGCCGAGGCTGCGCATCTGAGCACCCCCGCCGTCGAGCGGTACCTCGGCGGGACCCAGGACATCCCCCTGCCGGCGTTCTCATCGATTGCTTCCGCTCTCGGCGTGAGCCCGCTCGACATCTTCGCTCGTGCGCAGAGAGGGATGCATGGCTAGCACCTTCTCCACGGGGACGTCGAGGACCACCGAAATGACGTACGCCTGCCTCACCGTCATCCGAGCGAACCACCTGCGAGCCCACCACACTTCGAGATTCCATAACATCGTCGTCATCGGAACATCCCCCTTGTTCGTCGGCTCTCGAGCCGATGACTCCAACGTACGCCCGCTGCGTGGGATTGCCATCCGCAGTGTGTCCCCTTTTCGGGGGACACGCACTACCGAGGCACTACTGAATCTCGTCGCGGACTACCTGTCTTCGTGCGCCGTCGACGTTCTCGACGATGCCCGCCGCGTGCCGCTCCGCACGGGCTCCGGCAGCCTGTTCATGTCGTAATCTAGGAGGTCCGTCATCACGACGTGGAATGCGGGGCCACGATCCGGATCAGGCCATCCCCCGCGAGAGAACATGAGCGAGTGAGCTCATGAGAGTGAGCAGGACAATGATCGAGATGGATGCTGCGACGTTCGAGTCCCTCGTCGTCTCCGAGCTCGACCGACTCCCCGACGACATGATCGACGGTCTCGACAATGTGGTGTTCGTGGTGGAGGATCGGCCGGAGGACGGCAGCCTCGATCTCTTCGGTCTCTACGACGGATGGGCGATCACGGAGCGGGAGCGTTACGGAACGGGCGAGCTGCCCGATCGCATCATCGTCTACCGGGAGGCTCATCTCGCCGCCTGCGAGGACGTCGCGGAACTCCAGGACGAGCTCCACACGACCCTCGTGCATGAGATCGCCCACTTCTACGGCATCGACGACGAGCGTCTGCATGAGCTGGGGTGGTCCTGATGGGCGCCGCAACCGCGCCCGGCATCGACACCGACGTCGATGTGGATCTGTCGGGACTTCCCGCGTCGTCGGGGCCCTGGCAGGCTGTCGTCTGGAACGACCCCGTCAATCTGATGAGCTATGTCGTCTACGTCTTCCGAAGCTACTTCGGGTGCTCGCCCGACGAGGCGACCCGGCTGATGCTGGCCGTGCATCATGACGGCCACGCCATCGTCGCCGAGGGCGCCCGCGAGCAGATGGAACTGCACGTGCAGGCGATGCACGACTACGGACTGTGGGCCACCGTCAGGGAGTCGTCCCCGTGAGCGAGGAGCGGCTGGTGGTGCTCGAGATCACACGTATCGAGGCGACGCACCTGGCGGGTCTCGTCGTCCAGTTCCTCGATCTGCTGGACGACTCCGCGGGAACCTCTGAGAGCGGGGATCCTGCGATCGCCCGTCTCGTCCCGGACGCGTATCGCGGTGACGCCGTGTCGGCGAGGGAGTTCCGCGAGGTCACCGAGACCGATCTGCTGGGGCGACGAACCACGGACAGCCGGGTCGTTCTGGAGACCCTGGGGCCCGATGCGCAGCTCGACGACGACAGCGGTCTCGGCCTCGACGATCCACGACTGGAGCAGATCCTCACCCTCGCCCTGGACGCCGAACAGGTCAGGGCGTGGATGCGCACCCTCGCCGCGATCCGATTGGTCATCGCGACGCGATTGGGGATCGTGACGGACGACGATCACGACGAGGATGATTCGCGGTTCGGCATCTACGACTGGCTCGGCTTCCGGTTGGACGGACTCGTGCGTGCCGCGACGGTCGACTGATCGGTCTGCGTCAGGGGAAGTCGAAGGTCAGCGTCGCCTGACCCTGCGGATCGTCTCGCGACACGTGCCGCTCCTCCTGCTCGGCCCAGCGCGTCCAGTGCGGCCGGAATCCGTCCCCGTCCCGGTCGAGTGCACGACGCTTCCGCGCATCCGCCGGCGCGTTCACCCACACCCGCACGTCGCTCAGACGCGCGGTGACCGGGGTGAGGATGCCCGACCCCTCGAGGATCAGCGGCAGGGCGGGGTCGACGGCGCTCGCCTCGGCGTACGTCGATGAGTCCCAATCCCACCGTTGCCACACGCCGATCATTCCGCGCGCGTGCGGCACGAGGATCTGTGTTCGTGCGGCCTCCACGCCGTCGGCCAGTCCATCCCACCCCGGGTACAGCGAATCCAGCGCCACCGCCTGCACACGACCGCGCAACGGCCACTGTGCAACCAGTTCGCGCGCGAAGGTCGTCTTGCCCGCACCGGAGCGGCCGTCGATCAGGACGACCGGGTTGGTGGCCCCCACCGCGCGCACGGCTTCGACGGTGCGGGCGACCGCTGCCGCCCGCGCGGCAGCCAGGGGATCTCTGCTACTTCTTGAGGGCGCGGATGACACGGCTCAGTGCGCGGCCCGTGACCCAGATGAGGGGGATCGCCACGGCGGCGAAAGAGACGACGTTGGGTTCGAATCGCACATCATCACCGCGTCGGATGTATGCACCGAGGGGAAGCGCATAACCGCCGCCGCCGCCGCCGCCGTTGCCGACCTCGTCGGAACCGCCTCCGAAGCCCGTCCACGCGAGGGCCACAGGGACGATGCGGACGCCGTCGAGGTCTTTCACGTCGCCGTAGGCGCTGTGCACCCCGAGGGTGGCGGATTGCTGACCGAGTTCGAGTGCGATGTTTGGCATACCCCCACGCTAGCTGCGGATCGCGGTCGCGCACAGGGCTTGACGTCTCGGGATCGCTCTACAGGTCAGCACCCGGCAGTGGGTTGGTGGGCAGGGCGTTGATCGCGGGACCGCGACCGAGGAAGGCGGCGCGCGTCACGGCATCACGACCGAACCGCGCGGCCGCATCGTCGAGGGCACCCTCGACGCGACGCCAGCCTTCATCATCGTCCCAGAGTGCCAGGGCGCTACCGCCGGCAGCGTGCAGCTTTTCGGCGCGGACGCCGACCAGTCTCACCGCATCGCGGGTGTGAAGTGCGTCGAAGAGCTCGTGGGCGGCATCCCCGATGCGTTGGCCGACGGCGGTCGGCGACTCGAGCGTCTGCGCACGAGTGACGGTGGTGAAGTCCGAGAACCGCACTTTGATCGAGATGGTCGCCGCCTCCCATCCGTTCTTGCGGAGGCGCACACCGACTCTGTCGGACAAGCGGCGCAGCTCGGCCCGCAGCCGGCGTGCATCGGTGATGTCCTCGTGAAAGGTCTCTTCGTGCCCGATGCTCTTCTCGACCCTCTCGGGGGTGACGGCGCGGGGGTCGAGACCGCGGGCCAGCTGCCACACGCGCTCCCCCATCGCGGGCCCGAGCGTGCGGGAGAGCACGGCCTGCGGGGTACCGCGGATGTCGGCGATCGTGCGGATGCCTCGGGCCTCGAGCGACTCCGCCGCTTTCGGACCCACGCCCCACATGGCGCGGACGGGTCTCGGATCGAGGAAGGCCTGCGTCTGGTCGCCCGAGACGATCAGCATGCCGTCCGGCTTGCTGATCGTCGAGGCCATCTTCGCGACGTGCTTCGTCGCGGCCACGCCGACGCTGCACGTGAGCCCGGTGTCGGCGAGGACCCGTTCGCGCACCGTGCGGGCGATCCGGCCGGGGGTGCCCCACAGGCGGCCCGCCCCCCGGACATCCAGGAAAGCCTCGTCTATCGAGAGCGGCTCGACCAGCGGTGTGAAGGAGTGGAAGATCTCCATGACCTGAGCAGAGAGGGCCGAGTATCGGTCGAAATGCGGCATCACCACCACCGCTGCGGGGCACAGCCGCAGTGCCTGCGACACGGGCATCGCCGAACGCACCCCGAAGCGCCGTGCCTCGTACGAGGCACTCGAGACGACAGATCGACCCTCGGGTGCGCCGATGATGATCGGCTTCCCCTTCAGCGACGGATCGTCGAGCACTTCGACCGAAGCGTAGAACGCATCCATGTCGACATGCAGGATGCCGGTGCCGCTGTCGTCGGCATCGTCGGCCGAGACCATCCGTCCCGTGCCGTCACCGCGCCCCATGGACCCATTCTCGCGTGCCCCTCGGACATCGGGCACCGGATCGAGCTCGGATCAGGATGCGGCCGCGCGCTCCAGGACGAGCTCGCGGACCCGGGCGGCATCCGCCTGTCCCCGCATCGCCTTCATGACCGCCCCGATGACCGCTCCGGCCGCCTGGACCTTTCCCTCACGGATCTTCGCCAGGACATCGGGCTGCGCAGCGAGCGCGTCGTCGATCGCAGCGATCAGCGGTCCGTCGTCCGACACCACCGCAAGTCCGCGGCTGTCGACCACCTCCTGCGGAGTCCCCTCCCCGGCGATGACCCCCTCGAGCACCTGGCGCGCGAGTTTGTCGTTGAGCGTCCCCGCGTCCACGAGCGCCTGCACTGCGGCGACATCTGCCGGGGAGACCAGGTCGGAGGCCTCGCGTCCCTGCGCGTTCGCGAGGCGGGCGATCTCGCCCGTCCACCATTTGCGCGCCGCGGTCGGAGTGGCGCCGGCGGCGATCGTGGCCTCCACCTCCGCGAGGATGCCGCCGTTCGCCACGTCCTGGAACTCGAGGTCGCTGAAGCCCCACGCGTCCTTGAGCCGCCTACGCCGCGCGGCAGGAGGCTCAGGAAGCGCCGCGCGCAGTTCTTCGATCAGCTCCGGCGACGGAACGACGGGCAGCAGGTCGGGCTCGGGGAAGTACCGATAGTCGTCGGCGTCCGACTTCGGTCGACCCGGAGAGGTCGTGCCGGTGTCCTCATGCCAGTGACGGGTCTCCTGGGTGATGGTCCCACCACCCGCCAGCACGGCGGCTTGACGCTGGATCTCGTATCGGACCGCCCGCTCGACCGACCGCATCGAGTTGACGTTCTTGGTCTCGGTGCGCGTGCCCAGCTTCTCCTGACCGCGCGGCCGCAGCGACACGTTCGCGTCGCACCGCAGATTGCCGCGCTCCATCTTCGCGTCCGAGATGCCGAGCGAGAGAACGATGTCGCGGATCGTCTGCACGTAGGCCTTCGCGATCTCGGGGGCGCGATGTTCGGCGCCGTAGATCGGCTTCGTGACGATCTCGACGAGGGGTACACCGGCGCGGTTGTAGTCCACGAGGGAGTACTCCGCTCCCTGGATGCGCCCGGCCGCGCCTCCCATGTGCGTCAGCTTTCCCGCGTCCTCCTCCATGTGAGCGCGTTCGATCGGCACGGTCACGACGGATCCGTCGGCCAGTTCGACGTCGACCGATCCCTCGAAGGCGATCGGCTCGTCGAATTGCGAGATCTGGTAGTTCTTGCCCAAATCGGGATAGAAGTAGTTCTTGCGCGCGAACCGGCTCGACGGCGCGATGGAACACCCCAACGCGAGTCCGAGCGAGATCGAGTAACGGACGGCCTCGCCGTTCACGACCGGCAGCGATCCCGGGAGGCCGAGGTCGACCGGCGCGAGGTCCGTGTTCGGCTCGCGCCCGAACGAGTTGGGCGCCGCCGAGAACATCTTGGTCTTGGTGTTCAGCTCGACGTGCACCTCGAAACCGAGGACGGGCTCGTACAGGTCGAGGGCCTCGTCGAAACTGAGCAAACGGTCCTTCGCCATATCAGGCCTTCCCTCCCAGGAGCGGTGCGCGATCCAGCAGCGGACCGCCCCACTGGTCTTCGAGCAGTGCTTCCAGCGCCGCGCCGACGCGGTAAAGACGCGCGTCCTCTCGGACGGGGGCGAGGAACTGGATGCCGACCGGCAGTCCGTCCTCGGCGGCCAGACCGCTCGGGATCGAGATGCCCGGCACCCCTGCGAGGTTCGCCGGGATGGTCGTGATGTCGTTGAGGTACATCGTGAGCGGATCCTCCATCTGCTCACCCAAACGGAACGCGGTCGTCGGCGCCGTCGGCGTGGCGATGACGTCCACCTGCGCGAACGCGGCGTCGAAGTCCTGCTGGATGAGCGTGCGCACCTTCTGAGCGCTGCCGTAATAGGCGTCGTAATACCCGGCGCTCAGGGCGTAGGTGCCCAGGATGATTCGTCGCTTGACCTCGTCGCCGAAGCCGGCGTCACGCGTGGCGGCCATGACATCCTCGACGGTGCCGGCGACCTGCGTACGAAGACCGAAACGGACGGAGTCGAACTTCGCGAGGTTGCTCGACGCCTCGGCCGGGAGGATCAGGTAGTACGCCGCCACTCCGTACTCGAAGTGCGGGGCGCTGATCTCGACGATCTCGGCTCCGTGGGCCTCGAGCAGTGCGAGGGACTCGCGGAACGACGCCGAAACGCCCCGCTGGAAACCGCTGTCGGGGAGCTCGCGGATGACGCCGACGCGCAGCCCGGCGAGCACGTCCCCGCGCGCACCGTCCCGGGCGGCCTCGGCGAACGAGGGCCACATGTCGGTGAGGGAGGTCGAGTCCTGGGGGTCGTGACCGCCGATCACGTCGTGCAGCAGGCCTGCGTCGAGGACGGAACGGGCGACGGGGCCGACTTGATCGAGGCTGGACGCCAGCGCGATCGCACCGTAGCGGCTCACTCCGCCGTACGTGGGCTTGAGCCCCACCGTGCCGGTGAGCTGTGCGGGCTGACGGATGGACCCGCCGGTGTCGCTGCCCAGCGCGAGCGGGGCCTGGAAGGCGGCGACGGCTGCGGCCGACCCACCGCCGGAGCCGCCCGGGACGCGGTCCAGATCCCAGGGGTTGTGCGTCGGACCGTAGGCGGAGTGCTCGGTGGAAGACCCCATCGCGAATTCGTCCATGTTGGTCTTGCCCAGCGGCACGAGCCCCGCGGCGCGCGCCCGCGCCACGACGGTGGCATCGAACGGAGACAGGTAACCCTCGAGGATCTTCGAACCGCTCGTGGACGGCATGTCGGTCGTGACCAGCACATCCTTGATCGCCAGCGGGACACCGGCGAGCGGACCGAGAGCCTCGCCCGAGCTGCGTCGACGGTCGACCGCCGCCGCCGCGTCGACGGCGGCGGCGTTGACGTGGAGGAAAGCGTGCACGTCGCCGTCCACGGCGTCGATACGGTCGAGGTGCGCCCGGGTCGCCTCCACGCTCGAGATCTCGCCCGCGGCGAGCTTTCCGGCGAGGTCGGCGGCGGAGAGTCGGATGATGTCGCTCACTGCTCCTCCCCCAGGATCGCCGTCACGCGGAAACGGCCGTTCGCAGCATCCGGCGCATTCTGTAGCGCCTGCGCCTGCGTCAGGGTCTCGCCCACCACGTCGTCGCGGAACACGTTCTGCAACGGCACCGGGTGACTGGTGGCGGCGATGTCGTCGGTGGCCACGCGCGACACCTTCGCGATGTTGTCGACGATGACGTCGAGTTGGCCGGTGAGACGCCCGACCTCCTCATCGCTCAGGTCTATCCGGGCGAGGACACCGAGATGGCGCACGAGTTCGGGAGTGATTTCAGACACCCCCCCATTCTAGGCGGGCTGCGGGTGGCGCCCCGGGGGGCTCGTTCGCCGGGCATAGGCTGAAGCCGTGACGACGACGTACGATCCCCCTCGCCCCTGGATCCGCAGCTACGCCGACGGTGTCCCAGAGGATCTCGACCCTGTCAGCGGCTCGCTGGTCGACATCGTCGAGGCGTCGGCGCGGGACTATCCCGATGCGACGGCCCTCCAGTTCTTCGGGCGCGAGACGTCCTACCGAGAGCTGAAGCACGCGATCGACACGGCCGCGGCGGGACTCAAGGCGCTGGGGGTGACGGCGGGTGATCCGGTCGCCATCGTCCTGCCGAACTGCCCGCAGCACATCGTCGCCTTCTACGCGATCCTGCGTCTGGGGGCGATCGCGATCGAGCACAATCCGCTCTACACCCCCCGTGAGTTGCGCAAGCAGTTCGAAGACCACGGCGCCAACGTTGCGATCGTGTGGAGCAAGGTGGTCCCCTCGGTGCAGGATTTCCCCGCCGATGTCGCCGTCGCGACGCTCATCTCGGTCGACGTGACACGCGCCATGCCGTTCTCGACGCGCCTGGCATTGCGGCTGCCCGTCGCGAAGGCGCGCGCGTCTCGACAGGCTCTCCACGCCCCTGTCAGCGGCGCGATCGCCTGGGAACGCCTGGAGCGCGGCACTCCTCTGCCGCAGAGCCACCCCCGGCCCGCCACCTCAGATCTGGCGATCATCCAGTACACGAGCGGCACGACCGGAACGCCGAAAGGCGCTGCGCTCACCCATCGAAACCTGCTCTCGAATGCAGCGCAGTCGCGCGCGTGGGTGCCCTCGATCGTGCGCGGCAACGGCTGCGTCGTCTACGCCGTGCTGCCGATGTTCCACGCCTATGGGCTGACGCTCTGCCTGACCTTCGCCATGTCGATGGGCGCACGCCTCGTGCTGTTCCCGAAAGTCGATCCCGACATGGTGCTGGCCGTCACCAAGAAGCACCCGGCGACCTTCCTCCCCCTCGTGCCGCCGATCGCCGATCGTCTGCTCCGCGCCGCTCAAGAGCAGGGGGTGTCACTGCGCGGGACGGATGTCGCGATCTCGGGCGCGATGGCGTTGCCGCACGAGCTCGTGGTGCCCTTCGAGGCCGCAACCGGTGGCTACTTGGTCGAAGGGTACGGGTTGAGCGAATGCTCCCCCGTGCTGATGGCGAACCCGGTCGCGGACAACCGCGTGCCGGGCACGGTCGGACTGCCGCTGCCCGGCACCGAGTGCCGCGTCGTCGATCCCGACGATCCGACCCGGGATGTTCCCGCGGGCGAGCGCGGAGAGCTCATCGTGCGCGGACCGCAGGTCTTCTCCGGGTACTACGGCAAACCGGAAGAGACCCAGAAGGTGATGGTCGACGGCTGGTTCCGCACGGGCGACATCGTCACGATCGATGAGGCCGGGTTCGTGCGCGTGGTCGATCGCATCAAAGAGCTCATCATCACCGGCGGATTCAACGTCGCGCCCACCGAGGTCGAGATCGCTTTGCGGCAGTACCCCGGTGTCAAGGACGCCGCCGTCGTGGGAGTGCCGAGCGATCACTCGGGCGAGGAGGTCGTCGCTGCCGTCGTGGTCGAGCCGGGGGCCGAGATCGATGTGGAGGCCATGCGCGAATTCGCACGGAGCATCTTGACGCCCTACAAGGTCCCGCGACGGATCTTCCTGGTGGACGAACTGCCGGTCTCACTCATCGGCAAGGTGTTGCGCCGACAGGTGCGCGAGTCATTGTTGAGGCTCACGACGGGTTCGTAGGGCGGATGTCGCTGAGGCGGCACGTCGCCGTTCAGCCGGCGTCGGGGTCGAGGACGTCGAGGGCGGACGGTCCCTGCTCGACGAGGATCTTGAACTGGGCCGCATCGAGGATACGCACGCCGAGCTCCTCCGCCTTGCTGAGCTTCGAGCCGGCACCGGGACCCGCAGCGACGAAGTCGGTCTTCTTGGAGACGCTCGACGCCGCCTTCCCTCCGGCGGCGATGATCGCCTCCAGCGCTCCCTCCCGGCTGTAACCCTCGAGAGAGCCGGTGGCCACGACGGTCACCCCTTCGAGCACTCCACCGCTCGCCGCCGCCGCGCCCGGACCCGGGTGGCCGGGCGTGGCGAGCTGCGCGCCCGCCGCGCGCCACCGATCCACGATCTCGCGATGCCAGTCCACGGCGAACCACTCGACGAGCGAGTCGGCGATGATTCCGCCCACGCCTTCGACCGACGCCAGTTCGTCTCGCGACGCTTCCTGCACGGCGGCCACCGAACCGAACCATTGCGCCAGGGCGCGCGCAGCGACGGGACCGACGTGACGCACGTTGAGAGAGACCAAGAATCGCCACAGATCCTTGGTCTTGGCCTTCTCCAGCTCTTCCAGGAGGCGCACGGCCTGCACCGAGGGTTGCGGGCCGACGAGGCCCCCCTTCTTCTCGACGGCGGAAGCGTTGCGCCGGAACGGCGCCCGCCGTACCGGCTCGCCCGTGTTCTCGTCGATACGGGGTTCGCCGGTCTCGGCATCCCGCACCACCACCTCGATCGGGACGAGCTGCTCCATCGTGAGCTCGAACAACCCCGCCTCGGTCTCCAGCGGCGGAACGGCGGGGCTGGTCGGCTGTGTGAGGGCCGCGGCGGTGACCTCCCCCAGAGCCTCGATGTCGAGGCCGCCGCGCGAACCGATGTGTTCCACCCGTCCGCGCACCTGGGCGGGGCACGCGCGCGTGTTGGGACAGCGCATGTCGATGTCGCCCGCTTTGGCCGGTGCGAGCGTGGTCCCGCACTCCGGGCACACCGTCGGCATGACGAACTCGCGTTCCGTGCCATCGCGCAGTTCGACCACGGGCCCGAGTACTTCGGGGATGACGTCGCCTGCCTTCCGGAGCACCACGGTGTCGCCGATCAGCACGCCCTTGGCGCGGACGACGTCCTGGTTGTGCAGCGTCGCCTGCCGCACGACCGAACCGGCGACCCGGGCGGGTGCCATGACCGCGAACGGCGTGGCGCGGCCGGTGCGACCGACCGAGACCACGATGTCGAGGAGCTTCGTATTGACCTGCTCGGGCGGGTACTTGTAGGCGATCGCCCATCGCGGTGCCCGGCTGGTGGCCCCCAGCTCGTCGTGCAGGGCGAGTTCATCGACTTTGACGACGATGCCGTCGATCTCGTGCTCGACGTCGTGTCGGTGCTCGCCGTAGTGCTCGACGAACGCGAGGACGCCGTCGATCGAGTCCGAGGTGCGGGAATACGGACTCGTGGGAAGGCCCCAGTCGGCCAGCAGCGCGTAGACCTCGCTCTGCGAGGAGACCGGCGGTCGCTCCCACGCACCGATGCCGTGGACGAAGAGCCTCAATGAGTCGAGACGGGCCTGTCCGGCCTCGTGCTCGAGGCCCTCCTTCTTCTCGAGCTGCTGACGCAGACCTCCGCTCGCCGCGTTACGCGGATTGGCGAAGGACGGGAACCGGCGCTCCGCACTGATGCGAGCCTTCTCCTCGTCGAACCTGCGCGATCGTGACCGTGTCTCGTCGACGGCCCGGTCGCGCATGTCCGCCTGCAGTGAGTTGAGCTGCGCGAAGGCGGCGACCGGGATGAAGACCTCGCCCCGCACTTCGACCATCGCGGGGTGGCCCGCGCCCGACAACCGCTGCGGGATGCCCGGAACGCGAACGGCGTTGACCGTGACATCTTCACCCACTCGCCCGTCGCCGCGTGTCGCGGCGGACGTGAGGACGCCGTTCTCGTAGCGCAGGCTGATGGCGAGGCCGTCGATCTTCAGCTCGGTCAGCCACCGCACGCGGCGACCGGCCGATGCCTCGGCCTTGACGCACCAGTCCCGGAGCTCGTCCGGGGAGAACACGTTGTCGAGGCTGAGCATGCGCTCGGCATGCTCCACCGGTGCGAACTGCGTGTTCTCGGCGGCACCGACCGTCTGGGTGGGTGAATCGTGTCCCTGGAGCTCGGGATGGAGGCGTTCGATCTCGTCGAGCCGGTGCATCCATCCGTCGTACGTCGCATCGTCGACGATCTCGGTGTCTCGCCCGTAGTACGCGTCGCGAGCGCCCAGGATGCGCTCCGTCAGTTCCACCGCTTCTTCGCGTGCCTGCTCGAGACCGGGTTGCGCTTGTGTCACCCGGTCATTCTAGAAGCGGGTCCCGACATGGCACCGTCGACGGTCGCGGTTCATACGCCCGCGGGGACCGCCGACACCGTGCGGTCGATCGTGAACTGCCCGAGCACCCGAGTGCCGCTGTAGAGCACCGCGGTCTGGCCCGGCGCGACGCCGTCCAGAGGCCGGTCGGGTGTCACGACGAGCGCATCCGACGCGGCATCCCACACGGCGGCCGCCGGCTCGGGGTCGGAGTGCGCCCGGATCTGCACGTGGCACCGGAACTCCCGGTCCTGCGGGGCGGCGCCCGCCCAGCTGTAGCGGTCGCCGGAGATCTGCGCGATGGCCAGCGCCGCCTTGGGGCCGACCACCACGGTGTTGGAGATGGGCCGCACCTCCAGGACGAACCTCGGTTTGCCGTCTGCCGCGGGGACGCCGAGCGACAGGCCGCGGCGCTGCCCGACGGTGAAGGCGTGCGCGCCTTCATGGGTTCCGACCACTGTTCCGTCGCGATCGACCACATCGCCCGTCGACGTGCCCACCTTGTCGGCCAGCCACCCGCGGGTGTCACCGTCGGGGATGAAGCAGATGTCATGGCTGTCGGGCTTCTGCGCCACCGTGAGCCCCCGCGCTTCGGCCTCCGCGCGGACCAGCGCTTTGGAGGGCGTCGAACCGAGCGGGAAGTAGGTGTGCGCCAGCTGCTCGGCGGTCAGCACGCCGAGGACGTAGGACTGGTCCTTCGCCGCATCCGACGCGCGATGCAGCTCCAGGCCGTCCGCTCCGTGCACCAGCGTCGCATAGTGCCCGGTGCACACGGCGTCGAAGCCCAGCTCGAGCGCACGCTCCAGAAGGGCGGCGAATTTGATCTTCTCGTTGCACCGCATGCACGGGTTCGGCGTACGGCCCGCACGGTACTCCGAGACGAAGTCCTCGATGACGTCTTCACGGAAGCGCTCGGAGAAGTCCCACACGTAGAACGGGATGCCGAGCAGGTCCGACGCACGGCGCGCGTCCATCGCGTCTTCGATCGTGCAGCAGCCGCGGCTGCCGGTGCGCAGGGTGCCCCCCGCGCGGGACAGCGCGAGATGCACTCCCACGACGTCGTGACCGGCGTCGACGGCGCGCGCAGCTGCCACCGCGGAGTCCACTCCGCCGCTCATGGCCGCCAGAACACGCATGCCACCAGTCTACGCGCGCCTCTCCGTGCGGCCTCGGCCCCGGCCCCGGGCGGGCCGGACACGATCAGCGTGCGGCGGCGCGTGCCGAGGCGCCGCTCGCGCGGGCGTGGGCGTCGGGAAGGGCGGCGAGGAAGGCTTCGACGTCTGCTGCGGTGCTCGTGCGCCCCAGGGTCACGCGCAGGACGGAACGCGCGGCCGCCTCACCGCGCCCCATGGCCACGACGACGTGCGAGGGCTCGGGCACACCGGCCTGACAGGCCGACCCGGTCGAGACCGCGACGCCGGCCTGATCCATCAGGAACAGCAGCGCATCGCCTGCCGCGTCCGGGAAGAGGACGTGAACACTGCCCGGCAGCCGGTCGACGGGGTCGCCCAGGAGCTCGGCGGCGGGGACGATCGAGCGGATGCCGCGCCACAACGATCGCCGCAGTCCACCGAGGCGCTCGGCTTCGGCCTCGCGCTCGGCCTCCGCGAGCTCGGCGGCGACGGCGAAAGCCGCCGCCCCCGCGACGTCCTGGGTTCCCGAGCGCAGGCCGCGCTGCTGCCCTCCGCCGTGCAGGAGCGCGGCCGGAGTGACCGAGCGCGCGACGACGAGCGCGCCGATGCCGACGGGGGCGCCGACTTTGTGCCCCGACACGCTGAGGGCGACGAGGCCCGTCGCGCTCGCGGCATCCGCCCGCCACCGGCGGAAGGAGAGCGGAGCATGACCGAGCACGGCGATCGCGTCGAGATGTAGGGGGACCCCGGCGATCGACGCGCCGTCCGCGAGCGCGCGCGCATCGTTGATGGTTCCCGCCTCGTTGTTGGCGGCCAATGCCGTCGCGAGCGCCACCCCCGGCGCGGCGCAGGCTTCGGCGAAGCGCGCAGGATCGATGCGGGCCTGCGCGTCGAGGGCGACCGGCCTCACCCGAGCATGCTCGTGGGCCCTGAGCCAGTCGACCGAGTCGAGCGTGGCGTGGTGCTCGCCGTCAGGCAGCACCACCGTGTCAAGGTCTGCGGGTCGCGACCACCAGAGGCCCTTCAGGCCGAGGTTGACCGACTCCGTCCCGCCGGAGGTGAAGACGAGTTCGACCGGATCGCAGTCGAGCACGACGGCGAGACGCTCCCGGGATTCCTCCAAGAGGCGGCGGGCATCCTGTCCGCCGCCGTGGATCGACGAGGCGTTCCCGACCGTCTCGGTCGCTGCGAGCCAGGCGTCACGCGCCTCGGCACGCAGTGGGGTGGTTGCCGCATGGTCCAGATAGGCGCGCATGGGACGGGCCCTCCGTAACGAGATCGACTCCTGTGCTCACTACTCTAGAGCGCATGCCCAGCGCCCGACCCGCCACCGTCGCCGCCCCCGGTCCCGGGTTGCTGAGTCCGCATCTCGACGGGCTCGGGGTGACGTTGCACGACGGCGAAGGAACGCTGCGCTTGTGGTCGGGTCACGCGACGAGTGTCGAGCTGGTGATCTTCGACGACACCGATCTCGACTGGATCACGGATTCCGCCCCGCTAGCCCCCGTCGGCGACGGTGTCTGGAGCGTGACCACGCCTCTCCTGCGCCCCGGCGCCCGCTACGCCGTGCGGGTCGAGGGCGACCACACGACCGGCAGCACCTTCAACCCGCGGACCCTCCTGATCGAGCCGTATGCGCGGGGTCTCGTCAGCGCGGGATACGAGGACTGGCGTTCCGTCGTCGTGAACGGTGCGTTCGACTGGGGCGGAGTGTCCAAGCCCGCGGTGGCCCTCGACCGGACGGTGATCTACGAAGGTCATGTCAAGGGGATGACCAAGCGCCACCCGCTGATCCCGCCCGCGCTGCACGGCACGTACGCGGGTCTCGCCCACCCGGCGATGGTCGATCACCTGCTGACCCTCGGCGTCACCTCGGTGCAGTTGCTCCCCGTGCACGCCTTCGCGTCCGAGCCGCGCCTGCTGCAGCTCGGTCTCACGAACTACTGGGGCTACAACACGCTGAACTTCTTCACCCCGCACGCCGGTTACGCCAGCGCCGTGAACCGCCGTGAAGGGCCCGAAGCGGTGTTGCGCGAGTTCAAGGGGATGGTCAAGCTGCTGCACGAAGCAGGGCTCGAGGTGATCCTCGACGTCGTCTACAACCACACCGCCGAAGAGGGTCTGGGCGGACCGCGCACGAGCTTCCGGGGTATCGACAATCGCAACTACTACCGGCAGCAGGAAGACGGCGCGTACATCGACGTCACCGGGTGCGGCAATTCGCTCAACACGTCGACGGATGCCGCAGCCCGCGTCGTGCTCGATTCGCTGCGCTATTGGGCGAACGAGGTGCAGATCGACGGGTTCCGCTTCGATCTCGCCGCCACTCTCGGTCGCGACGCCCAGCACACCTTCGATCCCGAGCACCCCCTGCTCACCGCCGTCATCGACGACCCGGCGCTGGCCGGCGTCAAGATGATCGCCGAGCCCTGGGACGTCGGGATGGGGGGCTGGCAGACCGGCAACTTCGGCGACGGCTGGCACGAATGGAACGACCGCTACCGCGATCGTGTCCGCAACTTCTGGTTGAGCGACGTGGACTACGCCCGTCGCGCCTCCACCTCACCCGTCGGCATCGGTGGCTTCGCCAATCGTCTGGCGGGCTCGGCCAACACCTTCAGCGCCGAGCGAGGACCGCTCGCCAGCATCAACTTCGTGACAGCCCACGACGGGTTCACCCTGCGCGACCTCGTCAGCTACGACGTCAAGCACAACATGGGCAACGGCGAGCACAACAGGGACGGCGCCGACACCAACCGCTCGTTCAACCACGGCGCCGAGGGCCCCACCGACGACCCCGCCATCCTCGCCACACGACGCAAGGCGATGCGCAATCTGATGGGCACGCTGCTGCTGTCGGCGGGCATCCCCATGATCACCGCCGGCGACGAGTTCGCCCGCACGCAGCGCGGGAACAACAACACCTACTGCCACGACTCCGCCCTGACCTGGCTGACCTGGGACCACGCGCCCTGGCAGGAGGATCTCCGTGCGCACGTCGCACAGCTGATCCGTGCGCGCCAGGCCAACCCCGCGCTGCGCCCCAGCCGGTTCGCCCACGAGGAGCTGCGGGTGCCCAACTCCTCGGTCATGGACTGGTACGACCGCAACGGGAACACGATGTCGGGCGAGAACTGGACCAGCCCCGAGCACCGCACACTGCAGTACGTCGCCACATCCACTCCGGAGCACGAGAAGCTCAACCGCATCCTGCTGATGGTGCACGGCAACGAGCACCCGACCTCCGTCGTCCTTCCCGTCATCGAGGGCGTGAGGCACTATGTCTCGCTCTGGTCGAGCGCCGAGGAGGCACCCCTGCAGGAGCGGGCCACGCTGTCTCCCGGTGATGTGGTCGAACTCGTCGGCACTTCCATGCATCTGTTTCGCGCGGAGTGACGGGTCGGCACGCGGCGGGCAGGTGCGCGGGGTAGGTTCGACACGTGGCCACGACGACGCGAACCGCGATTGCGCGCCCCTGGCGCGCCGCATCCCCCATCCCCCTCCGCGCTGCACAGCCCGGGAAGCCCGAGCAGGAAACGATCACGGGGCGCATTCCGCTGTTCCAGCCGTCGCCCTCGGTACCGGACGGCCTGTTCCGGCCGTCGGCCTATTCCGGTGAGGTGATCCCGTTCCAGGTGACGGCGTTCCGCGAGGGGCACGACAGCATCGGCGTCCACGTGCGGCTCTTCGCCCCCGGCGGCGACGAATCGCTGCATCGCCTGACACCGCTCGGCGACGGCTTCGACCGGTGGCGCACGAGTATCGCGCCGCTCGAAGAGGGCATCTGGTCCTTCCGTTTCGAGTCCTTCGGCGACGAATTCGCGACGTGGCAGCACGCGGCCCAGCTCAAGATCGCGGCGGGCGTCGATGCTCCGCTCATGCGGGAGATGGGCGCTCTGCTTCTGAGCCGCGCCGCCCAGGAGAAGGATCGGGATGCCGCCGAACGCCGCGCGCTCCAGGGCGCTGCCGCCGCGCTGCGCGACACGGCGATCAGCGACGAGTCCGCCCTGGTGATCGTCGGGGATCCGGTGCTGGCCGAGTTCTTCGCCGTACGGCCGGTGACGAACCTGCACACTGTCGGTCCGACGTACGAACTCCTCGTCGAGCGGGAGCGCGCCGGCGTGGGAGCGTGGTACGAGTTCTTCCCCCGCTCGGAGGGCGCGAAGCGGCAGAAGGACGGCTCCATCAAGAGCGGGACGTTCCGCACGGCTGCCAAGCGACTGCCGGCGGTCGCGGCGATGGGGTTCGATGTTCTTTATCTGCCCCCGATCCACCCCATCGGCACGATCAACCGCAAGGGTCCGAACAACAGCCTCGATCCGAAGGACGGCGATCCGGGTTCGCCGTGGGCCATCGGCTCCGCCGCGGGCGGTCATGACGTCGTCCATCCCGATCTCGGGTCGATCGCCGACTTCCGTGCGTTCGTGCGCGCCGCTCGCGCGGAGGGCCTCGAGATCGCCCTCGACTTCGCGATGCAGGCCGCGCCGGATCACCCGTGGGTATCAGAGCATCCGGAGTGGTTCACGACCCTTCCGGACGGCACGATCGCCTTCGCGGAGAACCCGCCGAAGAAGTACCAGGACATCTATCCGATCAACTTCGACAACGATCCGGCAGGAATCTACGCCGAGGCGCTGCGGGTGGTCAGGCACTGGATCGCCCAGGGCGTGACGATCTTCCGCGTCGACAATCCCCACACCAAGCCGCTGCAGTTCTGGGAGTGGCTCATCCGCACGGTGAACGCGGAACGACCCGACATCGTCTTCCTCGCCGAGGCGTTCTCGCGGCCCGCTGTCATGCAGGGTCTTGCGAAGGCGGGCTTTCAGCAGAGTTACACCTACTTCACGTGGCGCAACACGAAGGAGGAGCTCGAGGAGTTCCTGACGGGTCTCGCCACCGACACCGCTGACTTCCTGCGCCCGAACCTCTTCGTGAACACTCCCGACATCCTCACGGAGTACCTGCAGTACGGAGGGCGCCCCGGCTACAAGGTGAGGGCCGCGCTCGCCGCCACCGGCGCCCCGACCTACGGTGTGTACGCCGGATACGAACTGTACGAGAGTGTGGCCCGACCGGGCTCCGAGGAGAATCTCGATAACGAGAAGTATGAATACAAGGTGCGGGACTGGGAGGGCGCCGAAGAGCGGGGCGACTCGCTGGCTCCCTACCTCCGTCGACTCAATGAGATCCGACGCGCGCATCCCGCGCTCCGGCAGCTGCGCAACATCGACGTGCACTGGAGCGACGACGACGCGATCCTCGTGTTCTCCAAGCATCTCGATGCCGCGCTCTCCCCCGACGGGACATCGGACACGATCATCGTGATCGCGAACGTCGACGCTCACTCGGTCCGTCAGACGATGGTCCACCTCGACACGCGCGTCTGGGGCGTCGCCCCCGGGACGCCGTTCGATGTCGAGGACCTCGTGACCGGTGCTGTGTGGACCTGGTCCGATCACAACTTCGTGCGACTCGACGCTTTCACCGAACCCGTCCACATCCTTCACGTCAGGGAAACACGATGACCACGATCGACGACCGCACCCTCGACACGATCGCGACGGGTTCGTATCACGATCCGCACGGCGTACTCGGACTCCACCGTGGGAGCGGTGATGACACGGGCGCTCCCTGGGTCGTCCGCGCTCGTCGTCCACTCGCCGACACGGTGACCGCCGTGTTCGACGACGGTACCCGCGTCGGTCTCGATCACCTCCGAGGGGGTATCTGGGAAGGTGCGCACTCCGGTGACCCGGGTCGGTACGTCATCGAGACCACGTACGCGGATGCCCCGTCCTTCAGCGTCGACGACCCGTATCGTCACGGACCCACGCTGGGAGAGCTTGACCTCCACCTCATCCGCGAGGGTCGTCACGAGGAGCTGTGGACGGTCCTCGGTGCGCATGTGCGCGATCACGACGGGTCGCTCGGCACGGCCTTCACGGTCTGGGCGCCGAATGCCCGGGCGGTGCGCGTCGTGGGCTCGTTCAACGAGTGGGACGGGCAGGCGCACTCGATGCGCTCCATGGGCGGGTCCGGGGTGTGGGAGCTGTTCATCCCCGGCGTCGGCGCCGGTGCCTCCTACAAGTTCGAGCTGCTGACGCGGAACGGCGGGTGGATCCTCAAGGCCGACCCCATGGCTCGTCAGGCGGAGGTCCCGCCGGCGACGGCATCGGTCGTGACGGAGTCCCACTACGAATGGGAGGACCGCGCCTGGATGGATCGGCGGGCCGTCTCCACACCGATCTCGCAGCCCATGTCGGTCTACGAACTGCACTTCGCATCGTGGCGTCCCGGGCTGACCTACCGCGACGCGGCTGATCAGCTAATCGAGTACGTGACCGCGCAGGGCTTCACGCACATCGAGTTCCTCCCTCTCGCCGAGCATCCGTTCGGCGGATCCTGGGGATACCAGGTGACGGGCTACTACGCCGCGACGAGTCGGTTCGGCCACCCGGACGATCTGCGATACCTCATCGACCGGCTCCATCAGGCCGACATCGGCGTGATCATGGACTGGGTACCCGGCCATTTCCCCCGCGACGCCTTCGCCCTCGCCCAATTCGACGGCGAGGCGCTGTACGAGCATCCCGATCCTCGCCGCGGCGAGCACAAGGACTGGGGCACGCTGATCTTCGACTACGGGCGCAATGAGGTGCGCAACTTCCTCGTCGCGAACGCGCTGTTCTGGTTCGAGGAGTTCCACGTCGACGGCCTGCGGGTGGATGCCGTGGCCTCGATGCTGTACCTCGACTACTCGCGCGAGGAGGGCGAATGGGCCCCGAATGAGTTCGGCGGCCGCGAGAACCTGGAAGCACTGCGTTTCCTGCAGGAGGTCAACGCCACCGCGTACAAGCGCTATCCCGGCATCGCGATGATCGCCGAGGAATCGACGAGCTTCCCCGGTGTGACGGCGCCCACCAGCCAGGGCGGGCTGGGCTTCGGGTTCAAGTGGAACATGGGGTGGATGAACGACTCCTTGCAGTACTTCGCCCGCGACCCCATGTACCGCTCGCACCACGAGGGTGAGCTGTCGTTCTCGTTCGTGTACGCGTTCAGTGAGAACTTCGTGCTCCCCATCAGCCATGACGAGGTCGTGCACGGCAAGGGCAGCCTGTTCACCCGCATGCCCGGCGACCACTGGCAGAAGCTCGCGAACATGCGCGCCTTCCTCGCCTACATGTGGGGTCACCCCGGCAAGCAGCTGCTGTTCATGGGACAGGAGTTCGGTCAGATGTCGGAGTGGTCCGAGTCCCGGGGCCTCGACTGGTGGATGCTCGATCAGCCCGCGCACGCCGAGTTGCAGTCCTTCGTGGGCACCCTGAACCGCGCGTATCGCGACCATTCGGCCCTGTGGGCGCGGGACAGCGACGGTGATGCATTCGCACGCCTGGGCGCGCCCACCTGGAATCCGAACGTCAGCGCATTCTCACGTCGGGACTGGCACGGCAACGTCGTGGCAGTGATCTGCAACTTCTCGGGCGTGCCCGTGCACGACTACGAAGTCGAACTGCCCGAGGCCGGGGTGTGGCGGGAGATCCTCAACAGCGACGTGCAGGAGTACGGAGGCTCAGGCGTCGGCAACCTCGGTACCGTTCACGCCGGCGACGGCGGTTTTGCCCGGATGGTGCTGCCTCCGCTCGGCGTGATCTGGCTGAGCCACGAGGCCGGCGCGTAGCGATTCGCGCGTGTGGGTCGGGCCCTGTCCGGGCTCGACCCCAGCCCGTCAGAACAGCAGCGACGTGAGCCGGCGACGGGCGACGAGCACGCGGGGATCCGCATCGCCGACGAGTCCGAACAGCTCGAGCAGTCGATCGCGCACCGGCGACCGCTCGTCGGCGGCAAGCGAGCCGAACAGCTCGAGCAGTCGACCGAAGGCATCCTCGATGTGCCCGCCCGCGAGATCGAGGTCGGCCGCGTCGAGCTGGGCGGGGATGTCGAGCGGGTTCGCCGCGGCTGCCGACCGGACGGCCTGCAGGTCGAGGTGCTGGACCCGGTCGAGCAACCGCACCTGACCCAGCCCCGCACGCGCATCCTCATCGCGCGGGTTCTCCGTCAATGCCTGCTCGTAGGCGGTGGCCGCCGCGGCGTAGTCGCCGGCCTCGATCGCCGCGAACGCGGCCGCGTGCAACGGAGGGAGCTCGGGCTCCGCCGGGGTCTCGTCGGCACGTGCCGAGTCATCCGCATCGACGTCCACAGAGCCGGTGACGCCGTTCTGCTGCGCGAGCTGCAGCAGCTGCGTGAACACGTCGCGCACCTGCTGCTCGGGGACTGCTCCGGTGAACATCGGCACCGGCTGCCCTGCGAGGAGGGCTACGACCATGGGGATCGACTGGGCGCGGAACGCCTGCGCGAGCTGCGGGTTCGCGTCGACGTCGACCTTGGCGAGGACGACCCTGCCTGCGAGCTCGCGGACGACTTTCTCGAGGAGGGGGCTCAGCTGCTTGCACGGCCCGCACCATTCGGCCCACAGGTCGACGACGACGGGAACGGTCCGCGAGAGCTCGAGCACCTGCGGGAACGTCGCGTCCGTCACATCGATGACGAGCGACGGGACGGATGACGCGGCGCCGGCGCCACCGTCGGCTGAGGGGGGTGCCGACACCGGCGCGGCCGGCCGGTTGCGCAGCGAGGACAGGTCGACGGCGCCGCGCAGGACGGCACCGGGTGCGGGATCGGTCACGGAATCACTTTCGCGTCGAGGATGTTCGAGGAGTACCCGAGCAAGCGGATCTTCTCGGTCGAGCCCTGCGAGGGCACATAGAAGAACAGCTGATCACTGTACGTGGTCGTGAAGCCCGTCGAGGACTGCTCCGCGCCGGCGAGGGCCTTGACCGTGGCGTTGTTGGTCAACTTGATGACGGCCTCAGCGTTCGTCGGCTTGACCGTGTCCGTCTCGTTCAGGTTCACGGCCACGATCGCGCCGCTCTCGAGCGTCGCCAGAGCGAGCGGGCTCTCCGCACCCGGCGTTGTCGAGAACGTGAGGGAGCCGGTCGACGCTGCGGTCTGATTGAACTCGTCCAGCCGCCGCTGCCGGTCGGCGGCCACACTCACGCGGAACTGGTCGCCGTCGGTGTCGAACTGTGCGAAGTACGTGCTCTGGTCACCGTTGGTGAGGATGTCCGCGTACGCGGTTGCCAGCTCGTCGGGGGTCATGACCAGGAACGGGGAGTCGGGGGCCACCTGTGTGGCGCCGACGTAGGACGCCGCGAGGTCGGGCATCTCAGTGGCGGCTTCGAGGTTCGCGAGGTACGACAGCTTGTAGGGCGACCAGGCGTCCTGCTGCGTCATCAGCATGATGCTCGAGACTTTGTCGTCCTGGTCGTCGACGACCGTCATGACGGTGCGAGGCCACGAATCGAAAGCCTGCGGCAGCACGATCTTCAGCGGTGAGGTCTGGATCGCCGGCATGGCGGCATAGTCGGGCACGGCCGCACCGAGGGTGTAGTTGGTGGAGCGCTCTGCGAGCGGCGCGCCGTCCAGTCGTGTGGCGGCGAGTGCAGGGTCGCGGTTCGCGTCGGCATCGGCGACCGTGTCCGCGATGCGCGTGAGGATCCGCTCGGCCTGGGCCTCCGTGACGGCGGGCGCCTGCTGGCCCTCGGGCACGATGACGGTCGCCGAGGGGCTCGGCGTCGGGCTGCCTGCCAGCGACGGCCATGAATCCGCGGTGCACCCGGCGAAGAGCAGTGCGGACACGCCGATCGCGGGCACGACGGCGAAGGCACGCCTGCCTCGCGAAAGGCTGCGACGGGTGGAGCCGGAACTGATCACGCCCTTCTCGGCGCCCTCCACAGCGAGGTCGATCGGCTCGGTGACCGCCACCGGGAGGCCCTTGCGACGAGGACCGCGCGAACGCCGCGCGTGGCGGATTCCCAGGACGTAGAGGAAGACGCCGATCGCCATGAGGATGGCACCGCCGACGATGAGCGGGCCCGCCCACGGCGTGCTGCGGGCCACCGGCCACGAGATCGAGATGTCTGCGGGTGCGGGCGCGGTGCCGTCACTGGCGATGAGCACGCTCATGGTGTCGGGCAGCTGAAGGGGCGCCACGAGCTCGTCCTCCTGCTGGAATTCGTCCAACCAGAGGTCCGAGCCGATAGGACTCTGCGGTACGGCCGTGGCCTCGGCAGTCGTGGTGTCACCCGCCTCCGTGCCGTCTGCGGGCTCGGGGGCTGCCGTGGAGTCCGCATCGGGCTCGATGGGCGAGGTCGTGATCGTCCCGTCCGACGCGAGGCTCACCTCGTTGTGGGGGACGTCCGCGAGCCAAGCTTTCACGTCGGCCGTTCGACCGTACGAAGCGAACACCGCCCCGGACCCTGCGGCGCGCAGCGTCTGGGCACCGGGGAGGGCGTTGAGTACGGCCCCGTCGATCAGGGTGTACGGCGCGTCCTGAGTCACGGAGATCGATGCGGTCTCGGTCTTGGGCCCCTGGAAGATGGTGCGCTGGGCGATGCCGGCACCGATCATCACCGCGGCGAGAACGAATGCCACGACCGCCCACACGAAACGCACGAAATACACTCCTCGGGGCCCGCCGATGTGACGACAGACCTTTGACTCGACGTTACAGACTAGCCAAGATCTCCTGAAAGTCCCCAGAGAGCACCGCGGAAACGGTCTGCGAGTGCATTGTCAGTATCCTTGCCACACACCCGTCGGGACCTCGCCGGAAAAGTCTGGAGCATCGTGAAGATTCAAAATCCGTTCCGTGTGGCGCTCGTCGCCACACTGGGCGTGGGCGTGGGACTCCTGCTGATCGGCAGCATCCAGACACTGTCGACGATTCTCCTCTACGTGGGCACAGCGCTGTTCCTGTCCCTCGGCCTCGAACCGGTGGTGTCGTTCCTCGAGCGTCGCAAGCTCCCCCGATGGGCGGCGGTGTTGATCACCCTGCTCGCGGTGCTCCTCGTTCTGGCGGGCATCGTGCTGATGGTCGTGCCGATCATCGCGTCGCAGATCACCCAGTTGGTCGGCACCATCACCGACATCGCCCAGTCGGGGACCTTCCTCAAGGACGTCGAGAACTGGCTCACTGCGACCTTCCCGAACCTGAACCTCGATGAGGTCACGAAGTATCTGCAGAACTGGGTCGCCACCCTCGACTACGGCTCGATCGGCGGCGGCATCATCGCGGTCGGCGCATCCATCCTCGCGGGGTTCACCGGCACGTTCATCGTCGTCATCCTCACGATCTACTTCACCGCCTCCACTCCGAACCTGAAGGCCGCCATCTACCAGCTCGTGCCCGCGTCGAAGCGCTCGCGCTTCATCGACCTGTCCGAGCAGATCACCGACTCCGTGGGCTACTACGTCATGGGCCAGGTGAGCATGGGTGTCATCAACGGCATCTTGAGCGCGATCTTCCTCACGATCATCGGGGCGCCGTTCCCGGCCGTGCTCGCCGTCGTGGCGTTCTTCTTCTCCCTCATCCCGCTGGTCGGCACCCTGACCGGTTCGGCGCTGATCGTCCTGACGTGTCTCGGACTCGGCTCGCCCACGACAGCCCTCATCGCGGCGATCTACTACCTCATCTACATGCAGATCGAGGCGTATGTGATCTCGCCGCGCATCATGAACCGGGCCGTCTCCGTGCCGGGCGCTGTGGTGGTGATCGCGGCGCTGGCGGGCGGTTCGCTGCTGGGTCTGCTCGGCGCACTGATCGCGATCCCGGTGGCGGCCAGCATCCTGATCATCTACCGTCAGGTCGTCATCCCGCGGATGAACGAGCGTTAGGCCTCGTCCGCCCATTCGGTGGCCAGCGGCAGGGCGTCGGGGTTGACCGCAGCGACGATCTCGGTCAGCACCCGCCGCGTCTGCGTCTCCCCCACCCAGAGGTGTCGTCCGCCCTCGATGGGAATGAGCACGGCGCCGGGAACGGTCGAGAAGCGGGCGACGGCCTCCGCCGGCCGGAGATAGTCGTCGAACTCGGGGATCAACGCGATGAGGGGACGGGGATCCCCGGCCCACGCCGCCACCTCCTCCGGAGTCGCGCGGTGGAGCGGCGGCGAGAGCAGGATCACCCCCTCCGCATCGTGATCGCGCCCGTACTTGAGGGCGATCTCCGTGCCGAAGGACCATCCGACGAGCCACGGATGCGGGAGCGAGCGCTCGCGGACGAAGTCCATCGCCGCGGCCAGGTCGAACGCCTCGGCGCGACCGCCGTCGAACGAGCCCTCGCTCGTCCCTCGCGGTGAGACGGTGCCGCGTGTGTTGAATCGGAGGACCGCCACCTCGGCCTGTGCCGGAAGACGTGCGGCAGCCTTCCGCAGGATGTGCGAGTCCATGAAACCACCTGCGGTCGGAAGGGGGTGCAGGGTGACCAGGGTCGCCACCGGCTCGACGTCCCGCGGGGTCGCCAGCTCGCCGACGAGGGTCAGCCCGTCCACGGTGGTGAGCTCGATGTCCTCCCGGTGGGCGGGAAGCAGTCGGGGTCCACGTATCTCCATCAGGCAATCCTCCAACAGTGCGTGTGCCAGTGGCGCCGTGCGGCCAGGTCTGCCGTGTCGCCGAGCACACCGTCCGCACGCCACGCGACGACGTGCGCCGCGCCCGATTCGACGTTGCGTCCACAACCGGGGCAGACGTAGGACTTCTGCGCCCGTGATGCGGCCACGGGCTGCACCACCCACTCGACACCACGGCGTACCTCGGTGCGCTTCCACCCCGCGATCATCCTCGTCAGAGCGTCATCGTCCTCGGGAGACGGATGACGGCGGTTCGACCGCGGCACGAGCTCAGTACCAGCCGGAGCTGTTCGAGTGCGCCCACGCCCCGCACGGCGTGCCGTAGCGACCGCCGATGTAGCCCAGGCCCCAGGCGATCTGCGTCGCGGCGCTGGTTTCCCAGTCCGCGCCCGCGCTGGCCATTTTGTTGCCGGGAAGCGCCTGCGGAATTCCATACGCTCCGCTGCCGGCGTTGTAGGCGTTGACGCGCCATCCGGATTCCCGGTTCCAGAGCGCGACGAGGCAGGAGAAGTCGTCGTTGCTCCATCCGCGGGCCATCACCATGTCGAAGGCTATCGACTGCGCGCTCCCGGGGTCCGGTGACGCGAACGGCGGTGTCCAGCTCGACTCCGACTCCGGCTCGGACTCGGACGACGACGTGCCGGTCGCCTTCTTCGTGGGCGTAGGGGTCGGGGTCGGCGTCGGTGTGACGTACACCTCGTAGTTGCCCCGCGCCAGCTCGGGTCCGTCTGCCTCTGCGGCGGTGCCGCTGACCCGCAGCGACTGCGCGTCGCCGAGGGTGATCGAGTACAGCGTCGCGGGCGGTTCGACGGCTTCGGCCTTCGAGAGGGAGACCCCGATGGGTCCGACGTACGCAGCCACGAAGCCGACAGCGGCCATCGCGGCGAACACACTCAGCACACCGCGGCTGCGAGACCACCGCGGCCGAGTCCGTCCGACCTCGCTGCGCAGGGGCGGAGCATCCGCGGCCCGGCGCACGGCGCGCGACGGGCCGGGTGTCATCTCATCGCCGGGGGTCACAGTGGCCCGAGTCTACCGGGGCGCCCGCGGGCACGCCATCCGCTCGCGGTGCGCTCAGGCGACGGCGAGCATCACTTCGACGACGGAATCCAGCACGGCATCGACCTGGGCTTCGCGATACCCGCCGCGCTGCATGCGGAACGCCACCGCCCGGACCTGCTCGACCGTCACCGTCTCCCCCGCTGCGAGGTAGCGCGCGATCTTGTCGGCGACGAGGTCGACCTCGTCGACGCGGTACCCGTAGCGCATCACACCGACTTTCTCGAACCGCTGCCCCCGTGGGCGGCTGAGGCGGTCCAGTACGACCTGAGCCGTGGCCCGCGTCGCACCCACCCACTCGGCCGGGCCGACCGCGGTCACGACGCGTTCGCGTTCGAGAGCGGCGAAAGCGTCCTCGATGCGCGACAGGGCGGCATCCACCGCCGCAATCGCGTAGCCGTGTCGCACGAGCGGGAACGCCACCCGGCGCACGAGCTCGGCACGGAACAGCGTCGTGGTCCCCGAGTTTTCGTCGGCGCCGGTGGTCGCAGCATCCGTACCACCCTGCTCAGGTGCACGATCCGCGTGCTCCTCCGATTCGAATGCCGCGCGCGCTTGTGCCATGAAGGCGTCCACGGCGCGTCGTTCATAGCCCTTCGTGCGCCCGGATGTCACCGCGAACAGCGCGTACTGGGGGTCCTGCGCGGCGACGGCGTCGTCGCGGTCGTCTTGTTCGTCGATGGTCATCAGGCCGCCAGAGGGGTGAGCAGGTAGTACAGGGCGAGGGCGCCCACGGTCGAGGGAAGGATCGAGTCGAGACGATCGAGGACTCCCCCGTGGCCGGGCAGCCAGGAGCTCATGTCCTTGATGCCGAGGTCGCGCTTGACCATCGACTCTCCGAGGTCTCCTGCGGTGGCCGTCGCCAGGATGACGGCGCCGAACACGAGGCCCGTCCACCAGGGCAGCCCGAGCATGAACAGTGCCAGGAGGACGCCGGCGACGAGGGACGCGGCAGCCGCTCCCGCGAACCCTTCCCACGTCTTCTTGGGACTGATGCGGGGGGCCATCGGATGCTTGCCGAAGGAGAGTCCGGTGGCGTAGGCGCCGGTGTCGGATGCGACGGTCACGATGATGAACGCGAGAACCCACCATTCCCCGCCCTCCTGCCGGACCAGCAGCACGCACAGGCTGGCGAAGAACGGGACGTACAGCTGGATGAAACCCGCTGTCAGCACATCCCGCAGCACCTCGCCGTAGGTGCGACCGTCGCCGTCGAACATCTGCCCGACCATCCGCCAGACGATGACGAACGCGACCGCGGCGAAGATCGCCACCCACAGCAGCCAGAGCTCGAGGAAGACACCGCCGAGGACGAGCAGGGTGCCGGCGATGAGCTGCGGCACCAGATCGACACGGCGGCCCGCTGCCTGCATGGCGCGGGTGATCTCGAACAGCGCGAGCGTGCTGGCTCCCAGCGCGAAGACGACGAACACCCACTTGAAGAAGATCAGCGACGCCAGCAGGGCGGCACCGATGCCGAGCGCGATCAGGATGGCGACGACCAGATCGCGGCCCGTGCGTTCTTTCAGTCGCTCGTTCGCCTGGTCGAACTCGGCGCGGGCGTGCGCCACCTGGTTCTCGAACTCGGCGCGCGCGGCCCGCACATGCGTTTGGAACGCCTGGGATGGGTCTCCCGGAGGCGGAGGCCCGGCCTCGCCCTCGCCGGGACGATCCCCGACCGGCGGACCGCCGGATGCGTCGGTCATGAGCCCGCGGCCTCAGACTTCGAGGAGTTCGGTCTCTTTACGCTTGAGCGCCTCGTCGATGGCGTCGACGTGCACACGGGTGAGAGCGTCGAGCTCCTTCTCGGCACGGCCGAGCTCATCCTCACCCACATCGCTCTTGAGCGCGTCGAGATCGTCCTTCGACTTGCGACGGATGCCGCGGACGTGCACCTTGGCGTCTTCGCCCTTGCCGCGGACGATCTTGACGAACTCCTTGCGGCGCTCCTGCGTGAGCTCCGGCAGGGTCACCCGGACGAGCGAGCCGTCGTTCGTGGGGTTCGCGCCGAGATTGGGGGTGTCGCGGATCGCCTGCTCGATGGCCTTCAGCGCCGACTTGTCGTACGGCGTCACCACGATGGTCCGGGCTTCCGGGTTGTTCAGCGACGCGAGCTGCGCGAGCGGCGTGGGCGTGCCGTAGTAGTCGACCAGGATCTTCTGGAAGAGCTGAGGGTTGGCCCGGCCCGTGCGAACGGTCGCGAAATCCTCTTTCGCAGCCTCGACGGCACGGTCCATGCGCGTTCCGGCATCAGCCAGGACATCGGCGATCACGGTGACTCCATTCGGTAGATCCTGCAGCGTTCAGTCTAGTCGGCGACCGTCCGTCACACCGTGACGAGCGTGCCGATGGATTCGCCCAGAAGAGCCCGTGTCACGTTGCCCGCCGGCTCCATGCCGAAGACGCGCATGTCCATGCCGTTGTCCATGCAGAGGCTGAACGATGTGGAGTCGACGACTTTCAATCCGCGCTGCAGTGCGTCGATGTAGGTGATGCGATCGATGCGCGTGGCCGAGGCGTCCTTGTTCGGGTCGGCGGTGTAGACCCCGTCGACCCCGTTCTTGGCGACCAGCACCTCGGATGCACCGATCTCCAGTGCGCGCTGAGCGGCGACCGTGTCGGTGGAGAAATACGGCAGACCGGCGCCGGCGCCGAAGATCACGACGCGACCCTTCTCCATGTGGCGCTCCGCGCGACGCGGGATGTAGGGCTCGGCGACCTGCGTCATGGCGATGGCCGACTGCACGCGTGTGGCCGCGCCCGCCTGCTCGAGGAAGTCCTGGAGGGCCAGCGCGTTCATCACCGTACCGAGCATGCCCATGTAGTCGGCGCGGCCGCGGTCCATTCCCCGTTGACTGAGTTCGGCACCGCGGAAGAAATTGCCGCCGCCCACGACCACGGCGATCTCGACCTGGTCCACCGCCGCGGCGATCTCCCTCGCCATCTGGCCCACGACGTCGGGGTTGACCCCGAGCTGGCCCCCGCCGAATGCTTCTCCGGACAGTTTCAGGAGCACGCGTCGGCGCCCACTCGATCCATTGGTCACGAGGTGTCCTCTCATCGCTGATACAAAGCTATCGAAGGCGGGCGTGGCCCGCGCACGGAAAAGGCCCGCACCGTCACCGATGCGGGCCTCATCGCCTGAGTCAGGCGCCGACCTTGAAGCGGGCGAACCCGGTCAGGGTGATGCCTGCGGCCTTGGCGACCTGCGCCACGGACTGCTTGTTGTCCTTGGCGTAGTCCTGGTCCAGGAGCGACACCTGCTTGAAGAACGCGTTCACGCGGCCTTCGACGATCTTCGGCAGCGCCGCTTCGGGCTTGCCCTCGTTGCGTGAGATCTCCGTGACGATCTCGCGCTCACGATCGACGTCCGCCTCGGGAACCTCATCGCGCGTCAGGTAGGACGGGTTGGCGAACGAGATGTGCTGCGCGATGCTTCGTGCCGTCTCGGCGTCGGCTCCGGTGTAGGCGAGCACGACTCCGACCTGGGGCGGGAGGTCCTTGCTCGTCTTGTGGAGGTACACCTCGAAGTGCTCACCCGTGAGGGTGCGCACGCGACGCAGCTCGACCTTCTCGCCGATGATCGCTGCTTCGTCCGAGATGAGCTGCTCGACGGTGCCGTTGCCGGCGGGGGCGGCAAGTGCCGCTTCCACCGAGTCGGCCGAGACAGCGGCCGCGGCATCCGCGACCTTATCGGCCAGTGCGATGAAGCGGTCGTTCTTCGCGACGAAATCGGTCTCGCACGCGAGCTCGATGATCGTGACCTTGCCGTCGCCCTCACGAGCGGCGATGAGGCCCTCGCTCGTGGAACGATCGGCACGCTTCGCGTTGCCCTTCGCGCCCTTGAGTCGCAGGATCTCGACAGCCTTCTCGACGTCGCCGTCAGCCTCCTCGAGCGCCTTCTTGGTGTCGACCATTCCGGTGCCGAGCTGCTCGCGCAGCGCTTTGATGTCGGCGATGGTGAAGTTGGCCATGGGTGGTGGCTCCTTGCTGGTGATACGGGTGATCAGCGGGTGATGAGGATGGTCAGTTGGCGGTCTCGACGGCCACTGCTTCGTCGTGTGCCTCGGCGCCGGCGACATCTGCCTCGGACTCCGTGGCGGCGATCGTCTCGGCCTCGACGTCGACGGCATCCGCGGCGTCCGCGGCGGCGATGCCCTCGTCGGCGACCTTCTCGGTCTCGGCGGAGCCCTGCTCTTCCGTGTTCTGCTCGAGCAGTGCGCGCTCCCAGTCGGCGAGGGGCTCGGACTCGGCCGCCTCGTCGGTCGGCTGGTGGCGCTGGATGAGTCCCTCGGCTGCGGCGTCGGCGATGATGCGCGTGAGCAGGCCCACGGAGCGGATCGCGTCGTCGTTGCCCGGGATCGGGTACTGGAACTCGTCGGGGTCGGCGTTCGTGTCGAGGATGCCGATCACGGGGATGCCGAGTTTGCGCGACTCGTTGATGGCGAGGTGCTCGCGCTTGGCGTCGACGACCCAGATGGCCGACGGGGTCTTCGTGAGGTTGCGGATGCCACCGAGCGACTTGTGGAGCTTGTCCAGCTCGCGCTTCTTGATGAGCATCTCCTTCTTGGTGAAGCCGCTGGATGCGGTGTCTTCGTAGTCCAGCTCCTCGAGCTCCTTCATGCGCGCCAGGCGCTTGGAGACCGTCTGGAAGTTGGTCAGCAGACCGCCGAGCCAACGCTGGTTCACGTACGGCTGGCCCACACGCGTCGCCTGCTCGGCGATGACTTCCTGAGCCTGCTTCTTCGTGCCGACGAAGAGGATCGTGCCGCCGTGGGCGACCGTCTCCTTGACGAACTCGTAAGCGCTGTCGATGTAACCCAACGACTGCTGCAGGTCGATGATGTGGATGCCACTGCGCTCGGTGAGGATGAAGCGCTTGACCTTCGGATTCCACCGACGGGTCTGGTGTCCGAAGTGGACGCCGCTGTCGAGCAGCTGGCGAATGGTGACGACGGCCATGGCCGTACTCCTGTTCTGGCGCGCACGCACGCCTTTTGCGGTTTCTTCCGCCGTATCGAATGACCGGCGATCCTGGTGCCTGACGAACTCCCGCTCGCCCAATTTCTCGAGCAGACCGATGGGAGTGGATGCCGCACGCTGACCCGGATCGGACTCGGAGAGCCGGAACGGGTGCGGGTGCTGAAGGCACGCGTAGTCACCCCGACAAGCGAGGTGCTGTCTCAGTCTACCAGGGCGCCGACGCCGTCGCGGCATCGCGCTCGGGTCGAGGGCGCGCGTCCCTTCCTCCCCCGCGGGCGGCGGACCGCGAGGAGCACGGACTTCCCACGCCTGGGGCCTGCGCCGCTCCCACGCGATGGCCGGGCGGACGATCCTGGACGGATGCTTCGTCTTCGCGCGTGCCGATCGGCGACCGGGTGGCATGCCGCGGTTCTGTCGGTCATCTGTGCCGCGGGGGCGGTGGGCGTGGCGGGGCCGGCGAACGCCGTGGTCTCGGTCGACGTCGGCATGGTCGGCGCTTCCGCCTCTGCGCCGGACGCTGCGCGGTGGGTGTGGCCGATCGCCGGTGCGCGGATCGAAAGACCGTATGCCGCGCCTGCGCACGCGTACGGCCCGGGACATCGTGGAATCGATCTCTTAGGCGGCTCGGGCGTCGCGGTGCGCGCGCCGGACAGCGGGGTCATCGCGTTCTCGGGGGCGATCGCGGGCCGCGGGATCGTGACGATCGACCACGGAGCGGGACTCGTGACCACGCTGGAACCCGTGGCATCCGAGCTCGTCGCGGGCACGGCGGTCGACGGGGGACAGGAGGTCGCGACGCTGGCGGCGGGCGGTCATACGCCCGCCGGTGCGCTGCATCTCGGCGTCCGACTCGACGGTCGCTACATCAATCCGCTCGTTCTGCTCGGCGGGGTGCCGCGCGCCGTGCTGCTCCCCTGCTGCTGACACGTCGCGTTGCACGCGCAGCGACCCGGGCGCGGGTCGGCCCGCGGTCGGACAACGCCGGTGCGGCGCCGCGGTCGGGTGACAGGCGCCGCTCGGCCCGGCGGGATCAGGCCCGCGGGTGGGCCGATCGGTACACCGCCGCGAGCCTCTCGCTCGACACGTGCGTGTAGATCTGGGTCGTTCCGAGGCTCGCGTGCCCGAGCATCTCCTGCACGGCGCGGAGGTCCGCGCCGCCGTCGAGCATGTGGGTGGCGGCGGAATGCCGCAGTGCGTGCGGACCGACCGCACCGGAACCGACCGTCGGTCCGATCGTGCGCGCGACGAGGTCGTACACGGATCGCGCGCCCAGTCGCGCGCCCCGGACGCCCAGGAAGAGCGCGTGCTCGCCGACAGAGGTGGCGGCCTCTCGACGGCGGGCCAGCAGTACCGGCCGCGCGTGGGCCGCATACGCTTCGACGGCGCGCGCCGCGGGAACGCCGTACGGCACCACCCGCTCCCGCGACCCCTTGCCCATCACCCGGGCAGTGGACCGTGCCGTGTCGAGATCGCCGACATCCAACCCGCACAGCTCCGAGACGCGGACCGCCGATCCGTAGAGAAGCTCGAGGACAGCATGATCTCGAAGGGCGACCGGGTCTCCGCCGGCCGCTGCGGCGGCAGCGCCCGAGAGCACCTGGGTCAGGGCATCCGCGGTCGCGATCCTGGGGAGGGTCAGGCCGCGCTTGGGCGCGATCAGCCGCAGACTCGGATCGGTTGCGACGAGCCCGCTTTCGGCTGCCCAGCCGAAGAACGCCCGCGCGGCCGCCGCCCGGCGCGCGAGTGTGGACCGGGCGCGCCCCGCGCTCGTGCCCGCCCAGAGCCACTGGCGGAGGTGCTCCAGGTCGACCTCCTCGAGGGGGATGACGCCGATGGTCTCGGACAGGTCGGCGAGGTCGGCGCCGTATGCTCGCACCGTGGCGGCCGAGAGTCGACGCACGTCGGCGAGGTGGTTCCGCCAGGCCAGCACCGCCTCATCGATACGCACGTCACCAGCATGCCGTGCCCCCGCCCGCCCGCCTCCGCCGCCACGCGGCGGGAATCGGAGCCGCCGAGCTCAATCCTCCCGACCGGCATCCGGCTCCCGACCTCATCCGCAGGCGCTCACGTCGCCCGGCGCCAGCCGTCGGCACTCGAACGCACCTCCCCGTCGAGACGGAGGAAGCCCAGGATCATCTCCACATCGTCGCGGCTCATGCCGCTGCGCTGAGCGATGTCGTCGGTGCCGCGCCACGTGCGCGTGCTGAGAGCGTCACGCACGCGGGAGCGGTCGTCTGTGGCCGATTCGCCGTGAGTCGGGAACGGGCCGGCCGGTTGCCGCGTGTCGAGCCCTCCTCGCCCGATCAGCTCGCGGACGTCCGCTGCGCTCGTCACGCAGCGCGCGTCGTACTCCCGCAGGAGACGATGGCAGCCGGCAGAAGCTGCACTAGTGATCGGTCCCGGAACGGCTCCCAACGGGCGGGACAGCGCGGCGGCGTGACCGGCGGTGTTGAGCGAACCGCTGCGCCATCCCGCCTCGACCACGACGGTGGCGTCGCTCAGGGCGGCGATCAACCTGTTGCGCTGCAGGAACCGCCATTTCGTCGGAGCAGCGCCGCACGGGACTTCGCTCACCACGGCGCCGTTGTCGGCGATCCGTCGGAGGAGGTCTGCATGACCGGCGGGATAGGCGCGGTCAACGCCTCCGGCCAAGAGTGCGACGGTCAGGCCGCCGACGGCGAGCGCCGCGCGATGGGCGGCACCGTCGATGCCGTACGCGGCCCCGGAGACGATCGGCACCCCGCTCCCGGCGAGGTCGGACGCGAGGTCCGCCGCAACGAGCTCCCCGTAGCCGGTGGCGGCGCGCGCACCCACCAGGGCCACGGACGGCTGCAGACGATTCAGCGCGTCGACGTCGCCACGGACCCACAGGCACAGCGGAGCGTGCATCCCGAGGTCGTCGAGCGAGTGCGGCCATGACGGATCGGCGGGCACGATCATCTGCACGCCCGCGGCGCGCGCGGCTGGTGCCATGACAGAGATCGGGGCGGCCGCGAGGCGAGGCGCCCACCGCTTGCAGCCGGCGACGAAGTCGGCGTCGGACACGCCCGGTACGGCCGCCTGCACCCCCGCGCACCACCCCTCGAGAAGGCGGATGCCGTGCGCTGCGCCCTCGTGGGCGATCACGTGCGCGGCGATGCCGTCGCCGGGCTCGGTCAGCGTGCTCCAGAGCGCGCGGGCGTAGCGCTCGACGACGTCGTCGTCGCTTCCCCGTCGCCTGACGAGACCACTGAGCGCGGATCTCGCGGTGTCAGGTCGCAGGTCCAGTGCGTTCACGAGGCGATGCCCTTCTTCAGGTACAGCGCGCGACCGACGTCGTGAACGCTCGGCGCATCCCTGCCGGCCAGGTCCGCGAGCGACCACGCCACGCGCAGCACACGGTCGTAACCGCGGAGAGTGAGCGAGCCTCGGTGCAACGCGGCGTCGAGAGGTCGGCGGACCACCGGCGCGAGCGCCCGGGGACCCTGTCGCAGCCAGGTTCCGGATACCTGGGCGTTGAGGTGCCACCCGGTACCGCGAAGCCGTTCGCGGGCGAGCTCACGGGCCGCGACGACGCGGGCGCGCGCCTGCACGGTCGAGGTACCTGCGCCGAGCGCCCCCGCGTGTGTCGTCGACACGCGCGTGAGCGAGAGCTCGATGTCGATGCGATCGATCAGCGGGCCCGAGAGCCTCGCGTGGTAGCGCCGGATCGCCTGCGCCGGGCACACGCACGCGCCGCCGGGGACGCCGTAGTTGCCGCACGGACAGGGGTTCGTGGCGAGGACGAGCTGGAATGCGGCGGGGAATGCCGCGCTCACACCCGCCCGGTGGATGACGATCGTCCCCGTCTCGAGCGGCTGCCGGAGGGCATCGAGCGCGTGCGAGGCGAACTCCCCCGCTTCGTCGAGGAAGAGCACGCCCTCGCTCGCCCGGGCGATCGCGCCGGGGCGGATCACCCTGCTGCCACCGCCGACGAGCGCAGCCGCGCTGGCGCTGTGGTGGGGTGCCTCGAACGGCGGAATGCGCGACAGGCCGACGATCGGCTCGCCGGACAACGATCGGATCGATGCGGCCGAGAGAGCGGCCTCGTCGTCGAGTGTCGGGAGGATCCCGGGGAGGCGGCGGGCCAGCATGGTCTTCCCGGCGCCCGGTGGCCCGCTCATCAGGAGGTGATGACCGCCCGCCGCGGCCACCACGAGGGCTTCGACGGCGTCGCGCTGTCCGATGACATCGGCGAGCTCGAGCTGCGGAGGCTCGAGCATCTCCAGCGTCGGTGCCTGCACGGGTGCGAGCTCCCGCGCCTCGAGGTCGGCGCCGTGGCGACGAGCGACGTCGATGAGGCCGACGGCGCCGAGGACGTCCGCTCCCGAGACCAGTGCCGCCTCCCGGCGATTGGCCCACGGCACGATGATGCGGGTGAACCCCGCGCGCACGGCCGCGGCCACGGCCGGCAGCACACCGGGCACAGGTCGCAGGCGCCCGTCGAGACCGAGCTCGCCGATGTGGACGGTCGACGCGACGGACGCGGCATCCATCGGCACTTCTGTCGCCAGCGCGGCCACCGCGATGGCGACGTCGAATCCCGAACCCTGTTTGGGCAGGCTCGCGGGTGAGAGGTTGACGGTCAGTCGCCGACGAGGCAGTGGCAGGTCGCTGTTGGCGCAGGCGTTGTGGACGCGCTGGACGGCCTCGCCGAGGGCCCGATCGGCCAGCCCGATGATCTTGAAGTCCGGAAGCTGCTGCGACAGATCGGCCTCGACGTCGACCATCTCGCCGTCGAGTCCCGTGAGCGCCACGGCCCACGTGCGCGCGACGGTCACGCGATGTCCTTGATGTACTCGATCCGGGCGTCGGCCGGTTCCGGGCCGGTCACGCCGATCGCGTCGATACGCAGACATCGGTGCTGGGCGGCCTCGGGGTGAGCGGCGAGCCAGGCGAACGCCAAGCGCCGCAGCCGGCGGCGCTTGCGCGCGTCGATCGCCTCGAACGGGTGGCCGAACCCTTCGCTCCGTCGCGTTTTGACCTCGACGACGGCGAGAACGTCCGTACTGCCTGCGACGATGTCGATCTCGCCGTCGCTCGCGCGCCAGTTGCGATCGAGCACGGTGAAGCCGAGGGTCTCCAGGTAGCGGGCGGCGCGGTCCTCCCCCGCACGCCCCAACTCGTCCTTGTCTGCCATACCGGCATCGTCGCAAGGCGGCACGGGCCACCGCGGGGCCGATCGATCCGATCGGGGATGGATGCGGGAAGATCTTCTTTCGTCTCGCCTGTGAGCGAGCGGACTGAGACCAGTCAGGAATCGAGCGACAGTTCTTCCGGCAGGTGGAAGTCACGTCGCGTGAGCTCTTCGACGTTCACATCCTTGAAGGTCAGCACCCTGACCGACTTCACGAACCGGTCGGCGCGGTAGATGTCCCAGACCCAGACGTCGGTCATGGAGAGTTCGAAGTAGAAGTCATGCTCGGTGTCCTTGCGGACGACATTCACTTCGTTCGCGAGGTAGAAACGACGCTCGGTCTCGATCACGTACTGGAACTGCGAGACGACATCGCGGTACTCGCGGTAGAGGGCGAGCTCGAGCTCACGGTCGTAGTCTTCGAATACCTCGTCGTCCATGGTGGTTCCATCCTAGAGGCGGGATCAGAAGAGCGTCGGCGCATCCGTGATCGCCCAGGACGCGCGGTGGTGCGGACTCAGGCCGTGCGCGCGGATGGCCTGGCGGTGATCGGCGCTCGCGTACCCCTTGTTGCGAGCCCAGTTGTAGACGGGCTCATCGACATGCAGACCCGTCATGAGCGCGTCTCGCGCGACTTTCGCGATGACGGATGCCGCGGCCGCACTCGCGCAGTCGCGATCGGCTTTGATCACCGGTTGGACGGCCAGGCCGGTGGAGCCGGCCGGGGTGATGTAGTCGTAGTTGCCGTCCAGGAGGATCAGTGCGTCGACGGGCACGGTGAGGACGCCCCGGAGCTCTGAGATCGCCCTGAGTGCGGCATTGCCGAGTGCACGCATGATGCCGACGTCGTCGATCTCCGCCGAGCTCGCCCACCCCACCGCGCTCGCGTTCACCCACGACGCAGCCCGCTCGGCGACATCCGCGCGGCGAGCCTCGGGAACGAGCTTCGAGTCACGCAGGCCCGTGGGCACTCGTTTCCGCGCGCGGGGCGCGTCGACGATCACGGCCCCGACGGCGACCGGCCCCGCCAGCGCTCCGCGGCCGACCTCGTCGCACGCGATGATCATCGGCCGATCGCGCAGGATGCGACGCTCCATGGTCAGCCGTGGCTCGATGACGGTCACGGACCGGCCGACGCCCGCGTCGCGTCCGCGGCAGCGGGTACGGCGTCCGCCGTCGGCACCCCCGCGAAGACCTCGTGGTGGAAGTCGAGCATCCCGAACCTGTCGAACGGCCAGGTGATGAGGAAGGCCCGGCCGACGACGTTCTCGATCGGGACGAAGCCGCGACCCGGCTCCTCGGTGTTGTATCGCGAGTCCTTCGACTGGTTGCGGTTGTCGCCGAGCACCCACAGCGAGCCGCTCGGCACCGTCACGTCGAACGGGATGGCCGACGCGGCGTCTCCCGTGTTCACCTTGAGGTAGGACGATTCGTCGATCGGAACGCCGTTGACCGTGATCTGACCGATCGGGTTGCAGCAGACGACGTGGTCGCCCGGGGTGCCGATGATGCGCTTGATGAGGTGATCGTCGCTGTCGGAGGTCGACAGGCCCACGAGGGAGAGTACCCAGTCGATGCCCTGCACGACGGGTGGCTGATCGGACGGCGGGGCCGGAGGCAGCCATCCTCCCGGGTCGCGGAAGACCACGATGTCCCCACGGCCGTACTCACCGAACCGCGGCGTGATCTCGTCGACGAGGATGCGGTCCTTGACCTGCAGCGTGTTCTCCATCGATCCCGAGGGGATGTAGAACGAACGCACGAGGAACGTCTTCACGAGGAACGACACGACGATCGCGATCAGGACGATGACGAGCACGTCCCGCAGGAACGACGCCCATCCGCGCTTGCGGGAGCCGGTCCGCACGCGTCGATCGGAATCCGCGGGAGTGGGCGACGCGAGTGGCGTCTGGTCGGTCGTCATCAGTTCCTTCACGTGGCCCGCCGCCCGTCGGGAGTGCCACGATAAAGGATCCCACACTCGTGTCACCGTGACGCGCGCCGCGTCGATGCGCAGCGCAGGAGCGCCCGGCAACGGGAAAAGCCCCGCGACCGAGGTCGCAGGGCTTTTCAGAGAGCGGATGCTCCGCGTCGGCGTGAGCCGACTCAGCGGTCGCGCTTCTCCTTGATCTTGGCCTTCTTGCCACGCAGGGCGCGGAGGTAGTAGAGCTTCGCCCGACGGACGTCGCCACGGGTGACGACCTCGATGTGGTCGATCACGGGGCTGTGTACCGGGAAGGTGCGCTCGACGCCCACCTGGAAGCTGATCTTGCGAACCGTGAACGTCTCACGAACGCTGTCGCCCGAGCGGCCGATCACGATGCCCTGGAAGACCTGGATACGGGAGCGGGTGCCCTCCGTGATGTTGACGTGCACCTTGACGGTGTCGCCGGGGGCGAACTCGGGGATGTCGGTACGCAGCGATGCCGCGTCGACGGAGTCGAGGATGTGCATGGTCGATCACTTCCTGCAGCCGCCACAGGTCGACCGCGAAGAGTTGTTGAGGTTGAGGTGTGCAGGCGCCGCCGACAAGTCGAACGGTGGACTCCCCTGAGGCAGAGCCGAGTCAGGCACAATGAGCCATTCTGCCACGGATCGGATGCCGCGCCAAAACGCGGCCCGCAGACGTGTCAGCGCCCGTTGCCCGGATGGGGGTAGCCCGTCTGCGGCCCGCCGCCCTCGCTGATCACGAACACCTCCGCGTGCTCGTCCGCCTTCGCGCGGACCCGCTCCTCGCGAGTGGGGGGCAGGTAGGCCAGCCCTTCGTTCGTCTTGAGCACGAGCGCCGCCGATCCTCGCGCTTCGCGCCACAGCTGCCAGAGCTCCATCCAGAACAGCGCGAGTCCGACGATCACCGTCGCCACCATCACGGGCGCCCACCAGCTCTGGTTGAAGAAGCCCAGAGAGATCGTCAGCACGTGCCACACCGTGAAGCCGAGCACATCCCACCATGAGACCGCCCGCTGTGCGCGGACCGTTCCCCGAGCGCGCACCAGGAGCGTGAGGGCCAGCTGACCGACGAACACCGAGGGAATGGCGATGAACAGGACCCAGAGGAAGGCCCATCCCCCGGCTTGGAAGATCCCCCAGCCCACGAAGAGCCACAGGGGAAGCACGAAAGCCGCAGGGAAGAGCCATCCATAGAAGACACGTCGTACCCACATAGCCCCGATGGTACGCCGCCGCGCCGTCCGCAAGGGAGCCGTCGCAGAGGACCCGGGGGCTATTCACAGGGCCTCGCGAGTGAACCTGGCGCCGACGCATCCGACAGAATGGAAGAGAAGGGAAGGAACCCCATGATCGAGCTGCGCACACCCGCCGAGATCGACGCCATGCGACCAGCGGGTCGGTTCGTCGCCGAGACGCTGGCGACGCTCCGCGCCGAGACGAAGGTCGGGATGAACCTGCTCGCGATCGACCGTCGCGCGCACGAACTCATCCGCCGCGCCGGCGCGGAATCCTGCTACATCGACTACCACCCCTCGTTCGGAGCGAGCCCCTTCGGCAAGGTGCTCTGCACCTCCATCAACGACGCCGTGCTGCACGGGCTCCCCCACGATTACACGCTGCGTGACGGCGATCTGGTTTCGCTCGATTTCGCCGCATCGGTCGACGGGTGGGTCGCAGACTCCGCCGTGTCGTTCGTCGTCGGCACGCCTCGAGACGAGGACCTCGCCCTCATCGACACGACCGAGCGCGCCCTCGCCGCCGCGATCACGGCGGCCACCGTGGGCAACAGGATCGGCGACATCTCCTCCGCGATCGCGCAGGTCGCGCACGGAGCCGGTTACGAGATCAACACCGACTTCGGCGGGCACGGGGTCGGACGGGTCATGCACGGCGACCCGCACGTCCCCAACGACGGCAAACCCGGCCGCGGGTACCCGCTCCGGGGCGGCCTCGTCATGGCGCTGGAGCCGTGGTTCCTGGCCACCACGGATGAACTCGTCACCGACCCCGATGGCTGGACGCTCCGCAGCGCCGACGGCTCCCGCGGCGCGCATTCCGAGCACACCATCGCCATCACCGACGACGGACCGATCATCTTGACGGATCGGTCTTTCCTCGGCGTCGACTGACCGGGCGACGGCAGTTCAGGCGCCGACCTCGGCGCCGATCGTGTGCACGCGCACGTTGTTGGTCGATCCGGCGATCCCGGGAGGCGCCCCTGCGGTCACGATCACCTTGTCGCCCGCCTGCACGTGACCGGTGGCCAGCAGTGTGTCGTCCACCAGAGCCATCAGATCGTCGGTGTTGCCCGCCCGCGGCACCAGGAACGCCTCCACCCCCCACGTCAGCGCGAGCTGGGATCGGGTGACGGGCAGATCCGTGAACGCGATGATCGGAACCGCGTGACGCAGACGGGCCATTCGCCGAGCGGAATCGCCGGACTGGCTGAACACGCAGACGTATTTGGCGCCGACGAAGTCGGCGATCGTGGCTGCCGCGAGCGTCAGCGCCCCGCCCTGCGTACGGGGTCTCGTGCCGAGTTTCGGGATGCGCTCGAGACCGTGCTCCTCCGTCGAGCGCACGATGCGTGCCATGGTCTCCACCACCGTCACGGGATGCTCGCCGACGCTCGTCTCGCCGGAGAGCATGACGGCATCTGCTCCGTCGATGACCGCGTTCGCGACGTCGGATGTCTCGGCGCGCGTGGGCACCGGGTTCACGATCATCGACTCGAGCATCTGCGTCGCGACGATGACCGGCTTGGCCCATCGACGCGCGAGCTCGATCGCGTGCTTCTGCACGATCGGGACCGCTTCCAGCGGCAGCTCCACGCCGAGGTCGCCTCGGGCCACCATGACCCCGTCGAAGGCGTCGATGATCTCCTGCAGGTGCTCGACCGCTTCGGGTTTCTCGATCTTGGCGATCACCGGCACATGGCGAGCTTCCTCGGCCATGATCACGCGCGCGCGGTGAACATCCTTGGCGCTGCGGACGAACGAGAGGGCGATGATGTCGGCGCCTAGGCGCAGTGCCCAGCGAAGATCTTCCTCGTCCTTCGCGCTGAGCGCCGCCGCACTGATGGCCACGCCCGGGAGGTTCAACCCCTTGTTGTTGGAGACCAGACCGCCGACGACCACCTCGGTCCGCACGCGCACGCCGTCGGTGTCCACCACACGCAGGCGCACTTTTCCATCGTCGACGAGGATGGCGTCGCCGACCGCGACGTCCGCCGCCAGCTGGGGGAAGGTCGTGCCGCAGATGTCCTTCGTGCCCACGACGTCCTCGGTCGTGATCGTGAAGACGTCGCCGGGTTCCAACCTGTGGGGCCCGTCGGCGAAGCGGGCCAGACGGATCTTCGGCCCCTGCAGATCGACGAGCACGCCCACCGCTCGTCCGGTGCTCTCACTCGCCCGGCGGACGTTCGCGTACCACTGCTCGTGATCGGCATAGTCGCCATGACTGCGATTCAGGCGGGCGATGTCCATCCCCGCGCGCACGAGGGCCTCGATCGACTCGTAGGAAGAGGTCGCCGGGCCCAGGGTCGCGACGATCTTGGCACGGCGCATCAGGAAGTCCTCTCGTCGCGGGTCGACCAGTTCAGTCTGCCCGCCGGGGGCGTCGCGATGGTTGCCCGCAGGTAACGCTCATGTGTCCAGCAGATCGGGTCGTCTCGACCGCGTGCGCTCCATCTGCTGATCGCGACGCCAGGCGGCGATCGCGCCATGATTGCCGCTCAGGAGCACGGGGGGGACGTCGCGCCCCTCCCACGACGCGGGCTTGGTGTACGACGGATATTCCAGCAGACCGTCCTCGTGCGACTCCTCGACGAGGCTCTGCGGGTTGCCGACCACACCGGGGATCAACCGGCCGACCGCCTCGATCATGGCCATGGCGGCGACCTCTCCGCCGTTGAGGACATAGTCGCCCAGGCTGATGAGTCGCACGTCGCCGAGGGTCGCGGCGTAGTCGAAGACCCGCTCGTCGATGCCTTCGTATCTTCCGCATCCGATCACGAGGTGCGATCGCTCGGAGAGCTCGCGCGCGGTGCCCTGGGTGAACAGCGCTCCGGCCGGTGACGGGAAGATGAAGGTCGGCGTGCCGGTGCCGGATGCCGCGGCATCCGTCGCTATCGACTGGAGCGCCTCGCCCCACGGGGCAGGTTTCATCACCATTCCGGCGCCGCCCCCGTACGGCGTGTCATCGACGGTGCGATGGCGGTCGTACGCCCAGTCGCGCAGATCGTGCACGCGGACATCGAGCAGACCGGCGCCACGGGCCTTGCCGAGCAGGGAGACCTCCAGCACGTCGAAGAACGACGGGAAGATCGAGACGACGTCGATGCGCACGTCAGTTCTCCGGCGGCGCGTCCTCGGCGACGGCCACGGGCCGCGGGTCGGACGAGGCGCCCTCGTCGTCGCTGTCCGGGAGGTCCTCGAACAGGCCGGCGGGGGGCGTGACCACCACCTTGCCGCCCGCGACGTCGACGACAGGGACGATCGCCTTGACGAAGGGAACCAGCACCTCGCGGTCCCCGGCGACGCGAACGGTCAGCAGGTCCTGCGCGGGCAGGTGATCGATCCGGATCAGCTTGCCGATGACCTCGCCGTCGCGCACGACGTCGAGTCCGACCAGCTGGTGGTCGTACCACGCGTCGTCTTCCGCGGGGGCGGAGGTGTCCTCGTCGATCCACAGGATCGCCTTGATGAGCTCTTCGGCGGCATCACGGTCGTCGATGCCCTCGAAGAACGCGACGGCGTGCGAGTTCATCCAGCGGAATTCGCGGACCGTCAGCGTCTTGCCATGCCAGGGAGAGGAATCGGGAACCTGCAGGGTGAAGACGGACCCGGGTGTGAAACGACCGTCAGGGTCGTCTGTGTACAGCTCCAGCTTGAAGGCGCCCTTCAGGCCGTGGGCCTTGACGAGGCGTCCGACGCGCAGCTGGTTCTTGGCGGCCACGTCAGTCATCTGTGACGTCGACGCGGACACGCCGCCCGTCGGCCAGGGCCGCGATGAGGGTGCGAAGAGCTTTGGCCGTGCGTCCGCCGCGCCCGATGACGCGTCCCCGGTCGTCGGGGTGCACGCGAACCTCCAGCACGTCGCCTCGAGGCGAAGTGGAGGATCGGATGGTCACATCTTCGGGGTGATCGACGATCCCCTTGACGATGTGCTCGAGCGCGGCGGAGAGCAACGGACTACTCCGCGTCGGCGGCGGAGTCGCTCGTCGTGGCGTCTGCGGACTCCTCGACAGGGGCGGTCTTCTTCTCAGCCTTGGGCTGGATGACCGACTTCTTCGAGGCATCGACCTCGAACGGGGCCTTCGGGGCCGCCACCTTGACGGTGGACACGGCGTCGGGGTCGCCCTGGAACTTGCCCCAGTCGCCCGTGAGCTTGAGCAGCGCAGCGACCTGCTCGGTCGGCTGAGCGCCGACGGAGAGCCAGTACTGGGCGCGCTCCGAGTCGACCTCGATGAACGAGGGCTCCTCGGTCGGGTGGTACTTGCCGATCTCCTCGATGACACGACCGTCGCGCTTGGTGCGCGAGTCGGCGACGACGATGCGGTAGTAGGGGGCGCGGATCTTGCCGAGGCGCTTGAGACGAATCTTGACAGCCACAATTCTCCTGAATGGTGTGTTGTGCGGAAGGAACTGATCGCCTGGAGAGTGGGGTGCACACCCGGCGGAAGCTCGAAAGGAGGACAGCGGCGCTGGATAGAGGGTCGAGCACCACGTCCGACCCTCTATTCTGCCAGATCGCAGGACCCCCCGCGAACACCCGGCCCGCCAGATCGCAGGACCCGGCCCGCGCGCGGATACGCGGCCGGGCAGCATCCGCGTGTCACAATGTGCGGATGACGGTGCCCTTTGCGACATCCGCCCGGTCCTCTGTGGGTATCGAGTGGGAGATCATGCTTGCCGACGGTGAGACCGGAGATCTCGTGCCCAGGGGTCCGGACGTCATCGACGCGCTGGAGGAGAGCACGCAGCTGGAGCGGTACACCGTCACGGGAGAGCTCCTCACGAACACCGTCGAGGTCACGAGCGGGATCGGCGACACGGTCGCCGCCGCCGTCGACGACATCGCGGACGCCATCGCCTCGGTGCGCACGATCACCGACCCGATGGGGATCGAGTTGCTGTGCGCCGGCAGCCACCCGTTCGCGCAGTGGTACGAGCAGACCGTCACCGACAAGACGCGGTACCACACCCTGATCGAGCGCACCCAGTGGTGGGGTCGCAACATGATGATCTGGGGAATACACGTGCACGTCGGCGTCGATGACGTCGACAAGGTGTTCCCGATCATCAACGCGTTGTCGGTCTACCTTCCGCACCTGCAGGCTCTGTCGGCGTCGAGCCCGTTCTGGGCGGGCGAGCGCACCGGCTACGCCTCCAACCGATCCCTGGTCTTCCAGCAGCTGCCCACCGCCGGCCTGCCGTGGCCGCTCGAGAACTGGGCCCAGTTCGAGGGTTACCTCGACGACATGGCCCGCACCGGGGTGATGGCCGATTCCTCCGAAGTGCGGTGGGACATCCGTCCGGCGCCGCGGTGGGGCACGATCGAGGTCCGTGCGTGCGACGGGATGTCCACGCTCCCCGAGCTCGCCGCGGTGGCGGCGCTCGTGCAGGTTCTCGTCGAGCATTTCTCCCGTGAGCTGGATGCCGGGCGGGAGCTGCCGACGATCCAGCCGTGGTTCGTCCGTGAGAACAAGTGGCGTGCGGCCAGATACGGACTCGACGCGCGCGTGATCGTCAGTCGGGACGGCACGGAGGCCGGCGTGCAGCAGCACCTTCGCGAAACCATGGACCGCCTCGCCGAGACCGCCGCCGAGCTGAAATGCGCGCGCGAGTTCGCCGGCCTCGAATCCATCCTCACGCAGGGTGCGAGCTCGACACGTCAAGTGCTGGTGGCGGATGCCGCGGACGGCGATCTTCGAGAGGTCGTGCAGCACCTCATCCGGGAGTTCCGGGCCGGGCCGACGCTGAGGGAACATCTGGCCGCCCTCGGCCACTGACGGGACAGCTGATCACCTGCGTCGCCGGACATCGGCCTCCGGTGTGCTCTGCAGTCGAGCGTCAACCCTTGCCGAGGAGCTTCTGCAGCTCGGCGAGGTCGGCCTCGCTCGGCGCACCCTTGCCTGCACCCAGCCCCGCGCCGCCCAGACCGAAACCCGAACCCGTCGGCGCGGCGGGGGTCGTCGCCGCGATACCGGCGTTCTCGGCCGCCCGGCGCGCGGGATTGCCTGATCGGGAGCCTCTCGACTTGACCTGCTTGCCCCGCTTGGCGGACGCGCCGGGCTTGGCTCCGGGGACGGGTCCCATGCCGGGGATGTTGGGCACGCCGCCTCGGGCGACCGTCTTCATCATCTTCGCCGCTTGGTCGAACCGCCCGACGAGGGCGTTCACGTCGGTGACGGTCATCCCCGAACCGCGGGCGATGCGCAGGCGGCGGGAGCCGTTCAGGATCTTCGGATTACGGCGTTCGCCGAGCGTCATCGAGCGGATGATCGCTTCGGTGCGGTCGATCTCCTTCTCGTCGAAGTCATCGAGCTGCTGCTTCATCTGGCCCATGCCCGGGAGCATCCCGAGCATCTTCTTCATCGAGCCCATCTTCTTCATCTGCTGCATCTGCTCGAGGAAGTCCTCGAGGGTGAAGCTGTCGGTCGCGAACTTCTCCGCGACCTTGAGCGCCTCCGCCTCGTCGAAGGCGGACTGCGCCTGTTCGATCAGGGTCAGGATGTCGCCGAGGTCGAGGATGCGCGAAGCCATGCGGTCGGGGTGGAAGGGCTCGAGGTCGTCGAGGCCTTCGCCGGTGGACGCGTAGATGATGGGGCGACCGGTGAGCGAGGTGACCGACAGCGCAGCGCCACCCTTCGAATCGCCGTCGAGCTTGGAGAGCACGACGCCCGTGAAGTCGACACCCTCCTGGAAGGCCTTCGCGGTGTTGACGGCGTCCTGTCCGCTCATCGCGTCGATGACGAAGAGCACCTCGTCGGGGTCGACGGCCCTGCGAATGTCGGAAGCCTGCTTCATGAGCTCGGCGTCGACGCCGAGTCGGCCCGCCGTATCGATGATGACGACGTCGTGCTGCTGGCGACGAGCGACCTCGACGCCGTCGCGCGCCACCTGCACGGGGTCGCCGACGCCGTTGCCGGGTTGCGGCGCGTACACCGCCGCGCCTGCCTGGCCGGCGACGACCTGGAGCTGGTTGACAGCGTTCGGCCGCTGCAGATCGGCGGCGACCAGAAGGGGAGTGTGCCCCTCCTTCTCGAGGAGCTTGGCGAGCTTGCCGGCGAACGTGGTCTTACCCGACCCCTGGAGGCCGGCGAGCATGATCACCGTCGGCGCGGTCTTGGCGAACTGCAGGCGCCGCTGCTGACCGCCGAGGATCGCGACCAACTCCTCGTTCACGATCTGGACGACCTGCTGCGCCGGATTCAGCGCTCGATTGACCTCGTCCCCGAGCGCACGTTCGCGCACTTTGGCCGTGAAGTCCTTCACCACGGTGAGCGCCACATCGGCGTCGAGCAGCGCGCGCCGGATCTCGCGAACGGTGCCGTCGACATCCGCCGGGGTGAGCTGCCCCTTCTTGCGAAGGTTGCGGAAGGTCTCGGTAAGCCGGTCGGAGAGGGTGCCGAAAGTCGCCATGATCCGTCCAGTTTACGCGAGCACGCGAGTCATCCCGGTGCGCGGAGCTCGGGCGACGTCGCCGCGACGGCTCGGAGGGCGCGCTCGAGGATCGGCCGGAGATCCGTACGGCCCGCGCCGTCCTGGGCCCATCGCCAGATGGCGGCGAAGAGGGCGCCGCTCAGCGACGCGCCGCCCACGTCCGCAAAAAGGCCGTCCGCGCCCCCGGCGCGCAGTCTCGCGGCGATCGACTGAGCCAGGCGTCCTTGCCGAACCGCCCGTTCCCGCTCCAGTTCGTCGGAGATGCCCATCGCCGTCGCCTGGGTGATGCCGAGGGCCAGGGTGTCCGGCTCGAAGTCGGCCGCGAGCGCGACCAGGACGCCCCGAGGATCAGCGGTGTCTGCGAGAGCGGTCAGAACCGCCTCCAGGCGCTCGTCGAACGTCGCCCAGAGGATGTCGGCTTTGGATGCGAAGTAGTTGAAGAAGCTCGACCGGCTGACGCCCGCGCGCGTGGTGATGTCGAGCACCGATGTCGACTCGTACCCCTGCTCGAGGAAGAGCTCGCAGGCAGCCTCGGCCAGCGTCTCGCGCGATGATGCGCGCGGCCGGCCGCTGCGCGACGGGGAGGTCATGGCCACCAGCGTAAGACGCGCCACAGGCATGACGCCGTGCGGAACGCGGTGGGGGCACCGGCGGCGTATTGTTGAACGCGATCCAACAACTGGCTCGACCCGGGAGACCCATGCTCGACATCGTCACCGCCGGTCTCGCACCGGCGTATGTGCCCTACCTCGAAGGATGGGCCCTCCAGCGAGAGGTGCACGCCGGTGTCGTCTCGGGCACGAGGCCCGACACACTGATCGTCCTCGAGCACGAAGCGGTCTACACCGCGGGCAAGCGCACCGAGCCGCACGAGCGCCCGACCGACGGGACGCCCGTGGTCGATGTCGATCGCGGCGGCAAGATCACCTGGCACGGACCGGGCCAGCTCGTCGGGTACCCCATCGTCCGCCTTCCCGAGCCGATGGACGTCGTGGCTCACGTGCGGCAACTGGAGCGACTGCTCATCGCGGCACTCCGGGAACACGGCGTGGACGGATACCAGGTTGAGGGTCGAAGCGGTGTCTGGGTCCGCCGCCCGCTTTCGGAGGACAAGGTCGCCGCGATCGGCGTGCGGGTGGAGAAGGGTGTCACGATGCACGGGTTCGCCGTCAACTGCGACAACAGTCTGTCGGGGTTCCGCGGCATCATCCCGTGCGGAATCACGGATGCCGGGGTCACGACGGTCTCGGAGATCGTCGGCGTCGACACCGCTCCTGCAGACATCGTCGACACGATCACTCGCGTCTTCGAAGCCGAGTCCGCCGGGGTCGCCGCGTGAGCGCGTGCGGCACGTCGGCGGGGGCGGCCGGACAGAACGCGGCTCCCGACGGCCGCAAGCTGCTGCGCCTGGAGATCCGCAACGCGGAGAACCCGATCGAGCGCAAGCCGGAGTGGATCAAGACACGAGCCAAGCTCGGCCCCGAGTACAGGGAACTGCACAACCTCGTGAAAGAGGAGGGACTGCACACCGTCTGTCAGGAGGCGGGATGCCCGAACATCTTCGAGTGCTGGGAGGATCGCGAGGCCACGTTCCTCATCGGCGGGTCGCAGTGCACACGCCGGTGCGACTTCTGTCAGATCGACACCGGGAAACCGGCTGACTACGACACCGATGAGCCCCGTCGCGTCGCGGAGAGCGTCACCCGCATGCGTCTGCGCTACGCCACGGTGACGGGAGTGGCCCGAGATGACCTACCCGACGAGGGGGCGTGGCTGCACGCCGAGACCGTGCGACGCATCCACGCCGACAATCCGGGGACGGGCGTGGAGATCCTCGCCACAGACTTCTCGGGCAACCGCGACCTCCTCGGCGAGGTCTTCGCCTCGCGTCCCGAGGTGTTCGCGCACAACGTCGAGACGGTGCCCCGCATCTTCAAGCGCATCCGCCCGGCGTTCCGGTACGAGCGCTCGCTCGATGTTCTGACGCAGGCGCGGGATGCCGGCCTCATCACCAAGTCGAACCTCATCCTCGGAATGGGCGAGGAGCCGGCCGAGGTCGTTCAGGCGCTGCAGGATCTGCACGACGCCGGCACCGACATCATCACGATCACGCAGTATCTGCGTCCGACACCGCGGCATCTGCCCGTCGCACGGTGGGTGAAGCCGCAGGAGTTCGTCGAGTTCAAGGAGGAGGCGGAGCGCATCGGCTTCCTCGGCGTGCTCGCCGGGCCACTGGTGCGCTCGTCGTACCGTGCCGGACGGCTGTGGGCGCAGTCGATGATCTCGAAAGGCCGTGACATCCCGCCGCATCTGGCGCATATCGCCGCCGACGTCCACGTCGAGGCGGGTTTCGCTCAGGCGGTCTGAGGTTCGGCGCGGAGCGGAGCGTCAGTCCGCGCTGGTGACCGATTGCACGGCGCCGTCGGACGCGAGATTGACGAGCAGCACGTCGTCGGTGGCATCCGGGTCCAGGGCGTACTCGAGGACGGCGAACGGATCGGTGCCGCCGTGCTCGTCGGCGAGGATCGTCATGCTCATCAGCTGCAGCGACCGGATGATGTCGATGTGGGTGTCGCCCGAAATGTCGACGAGAAGGGCTTCGAGGTCATCGCCGAAGGTCGCCTGCTGCTGCAGCAGGTATTCCGTGACCTCGCTGGTGCGATCGTCGAGCTCGTTGACCATCGCATTGCGCGCGGTCATGTCGATTTCCTCGAGCGAGGAGACCATTGCGGCGGCGACATCGAGTGCAGCCTGCGACACGTCGTCCTGATCGGGCGCGGTCAGGTCGACGGTGACCGACTGGTCGCCGAACTCGATGTTCTCCGACCAGAAGATCGATCCGTCGGGTCCGGACTCGAGGAGTCCGAAGTAGTCGTGCTCGATCGCCATGCCTCCCATGAAACCAGCGTGCGGCTCGCGGCGGAAGTCCGCGTGCGCGTGTCCGCGGATCCGCGTGCGGATCAGTCGACGAGCGACGCCGCGAAGACGTGCGGGGTGAAGCCCGTGAGGTCGCCGATTCCCTCGCCCTGACCCAGCAGCTTGACCGGGATGCCGGTCTTCTCCTGCACAGCGAGCACGAAGCCCCCACGAGCCGAACCGTCCAGCTTCGTCAGGACCAGCCCGGTGACACCCGCATGCTCCAGGAACGCCTGCGCCTGCATCACCCCGTTCTGTCCCGTCGTGGCATCCAGCACGAGAAGGACCTCGCTGATCGGCGCCTGCTTCTCGACCACGCGGCGGATCTTCGTCAGCTCGTCCATCAGACCGCCTTTGGTGTGCAGTCGTCCCGCCGTGTCGATCAGCACGATCTCGGTGCCGGTCTTCTTCGCGTATTCGATGGTCTGGAAGGCAACGGATGCCGGATCCTGACCGGCCTGCTGCGGGCGCACGATCGCCGCTCCCCCGCGCTCCGCCCATGTGGCCAGCTGATCGACCGCCGCCGCACGGAATGTGTCGGCGGCGCCGACCACGACGGAGCGTCCGTATCGCTGCAGGAACTTGGCGAACTTGCCGATCGTGGTGGTTTTGCCGACGCCGTTCACGCCCACCACGAGCACGACCGCCGGCCGCTCGGAGAGACGGAGGGTCGTGTCGAATTTGGCGAAGTGTTCTTCGAGGGTCTCCTTGAGCATGCGCTGAAGGTCCCGCGGGTCGGTCGTCCGGTATCGGTCGACCTTCTGACGGAGCTCGTCGACGATGCGCTCGGTGATGTCAGGGCCGAAGTCGGCGACGATGAGAGCGGTTTCGAGGTCATCCCACGTGGTCTCGTCGATCGTCGGCTTGACGAAGACGTTGCGCAGCGCTCGTCCGAGCGACCAGGAGCTTTCTGCCATGCCGTCAGCCTACCGGCGGCGCGCGAGACGCCCGCGGGCTCCGCACGCTTCGTCGGCGTCAGCTCGCTTCTCGACGGACGACCCGTTGGCCGACCACCGCCGAGACTCCGTCCTGGCGCATCGACACCCCGTACAGCGCATCGGCGATCTCCATCGTGCGCTTCTGGTGGGTGATGACGATGAGCTGGGAGTTCTCGCGCAACTGCTCGAACACGCCCAGCAAACGGCCGAGGTTGGCGTCGTCGAGCGCCGCTTCGACCTCGTCCAGGATGTAGAACGGGCTGGGTCGAGCCTTGAAGATCGCGGTCAGCAGCGCCACCGCGGCCAGAGATCGCTCGCCACCCGAGAGCAACGAGAGCCGCTCGATCTTCTTGCCGACGGGTCGCACCATGACTTCGATGCCGGTGGTGAGCGGCTGGTCCGGAGATGTCAGCGAGATGCTGCCCGTGCCACCGGGGAAGAGCACGGGGAACACCTCGCCGAAGGCCACGCGAGTGTCCTCGAACGCCGCGAGGAAGATCGTCTGCATGCGTTCGTCGAGCTCGTCGATGATGGTGAGGAGATCGGCACGGGTCCGTGCGAGATCGGCGAGTTGGTCGGTGAGGAAGGCATGCCGCTGCTCGAGCGCGGCGAACTCTTCGAGCGCCAGCGGATTCACACGGCCGAGCTGTCCGAGCTTCCTCTCGGCATCCTGCAGTCGTCGTCGCTCGGCGGCGCGATCGAACGGGATGTGGGGTTCTTCCGCCGTGCCATCGGCAGACGCAGGAGCATATTCCGAGACGAGAATATTCTCGTCCAGGCTGAGCTCGGAGGCGACACGCTCGAGCAGGCTCGTCACGTGCAGCCGCTTCTCGTGGATCTGCAGCTCGAGGCCGTGGACGGAGTCGGTGAGCTTCCCGAGGCGTTCGCGAACCGCGTTCTCCTCGCGCCGAAGATCGGCGAGCTCGGCGTTCATCGCCGTGCGAGCCGACTCCGCCGTGACGAGTTCGACGCGCGCCTGACTCACCGAGCGATCCACCGAATCCATGAGCGCGGGCAGCTGACCTGCCACATCGGCGGCCTGCGCGCGGTGTCGTCGGCGGATCACCGCTCGCCGGGCGGCATCCTCGGCCGCGGCGCGCTCCCGTTCGCGTTGCCGCTCGAGCGCGATGACCCGCGCCTCACCCGCTCGAACCCGCTCGCGCAGGGTCTCGACGTCGAGGCGCGCCCGCATTTCGGCATCGCGCGCAGCCTCCAACGCCTCCAGCGCGCCGTCTCGCGCAGATGCATCAAACAGGGGTCGGGGCTCCTCACGCGCGCGCAGCAGACGCTCTTCGGCAACGTGAGCCGCCTCTTCGGCATCGCGGACGGCTCCTTCGGCCTGGCGGAGTCCGAGCGCCAGACGCTCGCATTCCGCGACGGCCGCCTCGTGCCGGACCGTGGCCCGGTTGAGCTTCTCGGTATGCGCGGCCGACGCCGCATCGTGGGCGCGCAGCGTGTCCAGCGCCGAGGTCGTGCGACGCCGAGCCGTCCCGAGCGCCTCCACCCGCTCAGCGAGGGACTCGCGCAGACTGTCGACGATGACGGTGATCTCGGCCAGCCGATCGCGGGCGGCGTCGCGTTCCGCGGCGAGTTCGAGGCGCGATCGGGTGGAACCCGAACCGGCACGGAGCGTGTAGGCGGTGACGACTTCGCCGGCGCGGGTGACGGCTGTGACCGCGCGATCGCGGGCGAAGAGCGCCTCGCCCGCATCACGCACGGCGGCCAGATCTTCCGCGATCAGCACGGATGACAGCAGCGCGACCACACCTGCCGGGCCGGTCACGACATCGCTTGCCGGTCGGAGACCGTCGACCACGGGCAGGGTGCCGGACGAGCCCGTCGCATCCGCGATCACGAGGTCGACGACGCCGACATCGCCCCCGCGGACGGCGTCGGCGAGGTCGAGGGCGTCGGAACGATGATCCATCAGCACTGCTTCGGCCAGCGGGCCGAGAACCGCGGCGATGGCCGCCTCGTAGCCGGGCGTCACCTGAATCGCGTCGCCCACCACTCCCGCAATGCCCGCTCCCCCGCGTTCCACCAACTCGGTGGCACCGTTGCGCACGTCCAGGGCACGACCGAGGGCACGCGTCTGTGCGGTCAGTGCTTCACTCTCGCGCTCCGCCCCGTGCAGGCGATCGCGCAGAGCGGCGACATCGGCCTCGGCCTCCGTTGCGGCCTTCTGCGCGCGGTCGTACTCGGCGGCATGCTCGGCCGAAGAGGTTTCGGGGACGACCTGCGGATCGAGACCCGCCAGGATCTCTTCGGTCTCGGCGCGACGAGCGGTGGCGGCATCCAGCGCCCGCTGCTGACGATCGACCGCGGTGCGGACGGCCCCGAGAGCGGATGCCGCCGCCTCGGCTCGTCCCCGCAACGCCGTGATGGTCATATCGTGGGCCGACACCAGAGCGCTCTGCGCGGCGATGTCGGTGTCGAGTGCATCGAGTTCGGCTCGTGCGCGGACGACCTCGCGCGTGGCGGCGGCCGCTTTGTCCTGTGCCTCGTCCAGCCCCGCCGCGATCGCGCCGATCTCGCCGCGCGCGTCGTCGATCGCGGAAGAAGACACCGAGTGCGGATCGGGGGCCACGTCATCGTCGGCGCCCAGGAGCGCCAGCCGCTGTCCGGCGAGGGTGTAGAGACCGCGAAGACGCTCCTGCACGCGCTCGAGCGCGAATGCGGTGCTGCGCGCAGCATCGACGGCGTCGGACCGCTGATCGGCCTCCAGGTCGGCGATGCGCCGTCGCAGTGTGTCAGCACGGTCCTGGAGGACGATCCGCTCGGCGTGGCGTTCCTGCTCGCTGCGAGCGTGGCCGTCGAGCTGCGCCCGGAGATCGATCAGCTCATCGGCATACAGGCGTGCCTTCGCATCGCGCACGACAGCCGCGATCCCCGCAGCCTCGCGGGCGATCTCGGCCTGCTTGCCCAGCGGTTTGAGCTGCCTGCGCAGCTCTCCCGCGAGATCGCTCAGCCGCGTGAGGTTGGTCTCCATCGCCTCGAGCTTGCGGAGCGTCTTCTCCTTCCGGCGACGGTGTTTGAGAATGCCCGCCGCTTCCTCGATGAAGCCGCGGCGGTCCTCGGGAGTCGCCTGGAGAACGCCGTCGAGTCGTCCCTGCCCGACGATGACGTGCATCTCGCGGCCGAGACCGGAGTCGCTCAACAGCTCCTGCAGGTCTAGGAGCCGACAGGTCTCTCCATTGATCGCGTATTCGCTCGCGCCGTTGCGGAACAGCGTGCGGCTGATCGTGACCTCGGCGTAGTCGATGGGCAACGCGCCATCGCTGTTGTCGATCGTGAGCTGCACTTCGGCACGCCCCAGCGGCCCGCGCGTCGCGGTGCCGGCGAAGATGACGTCTTCCATCTTCCCGCCGCGCAGGGTCTTGGCGCCTTGTTCGCCCATCACCCAGGCGAGTGCGTCCACCACGTTCGATTTGCCCGACCCATTGGGGCCGACGATGGCCGTGACCCCGGGCTCAAGAGCGAACGTCGTCGGCTGCGCGAAGGATTTGAACCCTTTGAGCGTCACGCTCTTCAGGTGCATGGTTGCGCCCTTCTGCCCCGATCGATACGCCCGCAACGCTACCCGACGAGGTGGCGAGCGCTGTGTAGGCGAGCCGGAAGGCGCGGTCGCGCGGACCCGACACGCCCGGGCGACCGGCGATTCTGGGAGAACGCTTGACGGACACACCGTCGGCGCGCTAGCGTCACTGTTCGCGTCAGAAGTCGAAAGGAGGTCACCCCACATGATTCTCATGCACACCATCACCGGCACCGCGGACACCCGTCCCGTCGTCGCGCCGATCGCCTACGCGTCCGTCAACGGACTCGTCGGCGGGGTGACCCGCTCTTTGGGCGCGCGCGCAGCCACGCCTGCCACCGCGTAGCAGCTGCTCAGGAGGACTCCGCCCTGTGTGCGGACTCCGTCCCCCGTCTGCCTCCCGCCGACGCGCTCGTCCGGTCTTCTGACCCGAGCGCGGCTTCGGCACTCCGGCCGCACAGGCCACCACCCTCCCTCCTTCCCGGAACGAGAAGAACCATGCATACCTCCACGGTTGTGCGTGCCGCAGAGCGGTACGAACAACACATCGACATACGACTGCCCGCCGAGGGCACGCCGCAGCGTCTCGGCGATCGCCTCGAGCTGCGCCTCGGCCTGTGGCTGCTGCTGCGCGCCGAGCGCCGCCGCGTCGCATCAGCCGAACGCCTCGAACGAGCCAGGAGCGCTGCTCATCGGGCGATCCTCGACATTCACGAACGCGAAGCCGCGCACGTCCAGATGCTGCAGTCCTCACGGGCCTGGCGCTGAGACCGACCGAACGGAGAAAGAGATGACACACGCACCGCAGGGCCTGGAGATCCGGCCCGTCTCCATCGTGCCGACGATCGACTCGCCTGACGCGGCCGATTTCGTCGCCATGGTCCAGGTTCGAAACGCCGTGCTCGCCGAGGTCAACGGTCACGCCGACGAGAGCATCACACCCCGGGAACTTCTCGCGGTGTTCCAGCCCGACGAGTATCAGCAGCGCTCGTTGTGGCTGGTGCTCCTCGACGGCGTGGCCGTCGGCCGCGCCGGCGTCGACATCCCGAACGAGGACGGTTCGATCCTCGCCTTCTGGTACATCGACTTGTTGCCCGCCATCTGGGGTCGAGGCGTCGGCAGCGCCGTCCTGGAGCTCATCGAGCAGACCGCACGGGCGCACGGGCGCACGGTGCTGCAGGCATGGACCGCACATCCTGCCGGAGAAGGGCCGCGCATCATGGCGCCGACCGGTTTCGGCAGTATCCCCGACGACCACGCCGCGCGCTTCGCCCGCCGCCACGGGTACACGCTGGAGCAGGTCGAGCGCAACAGCGCCCTCGTGCTCGCCGACGCCGCGCCGAGGCTCGAGCACCTGCTCGAGACCGCCGCCGAGGCATCCGCCGCCTACCGCGTGGTGAGCTGGCAGCTGCCGACACCGCCGGAGTTCGTGGCGGGATACGCGTGGATGAAGTCGCGCATGGTGACCGATGCCCCGTCGGCCGAGATCGAATTCGACGAGGAGGTCTGGGACGCGGCGCGTCTCGCCCGCCATGAGAGGCCCTATCTCGACGCGGGACGAGCCCTTCTGGTCACCGCAGCTCAGCACATCGACAGCGGGGAGCTGTGCGCCTTCAACGAGCTCGTCATCGGGAACGACCGCACCGAAGCCACTCACCAGGAGGACACGCTGGTCCTCAAGGAGCACCGGGGCCACCGGCTCGGGATGCGGGTGAAGTGCGCCGGTCTGCTGGAGTGGCGGCACATCGCGCCGCTCTCGCCCCGGGTGCTCACCTACAACGCCGAGGAGAACCGTCCGATGCTCGACATCAACGAGGCGATCGGCTTCGCGCCGATCGCCTACGAAGGCGCGTGGAAGAAGGTGCTCACATGAGCCGGACCCCACCGACGCTCACGGTCCGCCCTCTGGTGGTGCCGAGGTCCGGCGACGACCCCCGGCGCGGTGACATGGACGAGCTCGTGCGGCTCGGCAACGCCGTCAACCGCCACGACGCGGGTCACCCGTTCTTCGATCAGACGGTCGAAGAGGTCCTGCCCGGTTGGCAGGACCAGACGGACCACACCCATCTGGGGTTCATCGTCGAGCACGACCGGTCGGTGGCGGGGATCGCCACTCTGGTCCTGCCGAACGAGCCGGGTGCATCGACGCTCGAATTCGAGCTCATGGTCGAGCCGGCGCTGCGCGGCGAAGATGTGTGGAACACGCTCCTCGACGTGGTCGAGAAGGCGGCGCGCGAGCACCAGCGGTCGGTGATCCAGACCTGGACTCTGCACCGTCGCGACGCCGTGGGCGACACGCTCACTCCGCCGACCGGGTACGGCGCGATCCCTTCCGACGATCCTCACGCGCTGTTCCTGTCGGCCCACGGGTTCGCCTTCGAGCAGGTCGAACGCAATTCGACCCTCGATCTGCACGGAGATCTGACATCGGTCGCGGACGCTCTGCAGGAAGCCATCGCCTTCGCCGGTCCGGACTATCGTCTGCTGACGTGGGCCGCACCGACACCGCCCGAGTACGCCGATGGCTTCGCCTACACGCTCTCACGCATGGCGACCGACGTCCCCAGCGGCGGGATGGTGTGGGAGGAGGAGACGTGGGATGCCGCGCGTGTCGCCCGCCGTGACGGGAGGCTGCTCGCCGCCGGGAACACGATGTCAGTTGCAGCCGTATCGCACGCTCCGACCGGTCGCATCGTGGCGTTCAATGAGCTGATGATCGGCGCCGACCATTCCGGCACCACGCACCAATGGGGAACCCTGGTGGTGAAGGAGCATCGCGGCCACCGCCTCGGCACGATCGTGAAGTGCGCGAATCTGCTGCGCTGGCACGACCTGGTGCCCGAATCTCCACGGGTCTCCACCTTCAATGCCGAGGAGAACCGCTCGATGCTCGACATCAACGAGGCCATCGGCTTCGTACCGGCCTCGTATGCGGGCGCCTGGAAGAAGGTGCTGTCATAGAGCGGATGCCGCGACCCGCGGCATCCGTTGACACCAGGCGCAGTAATGGCTGGACCGGTTCATGAACGACACACGCACGATCGGCCGACCGCATCGGTCGCAGGGTGCACCCGTGCGGCCGTAGGCATGGAGGGAGCGGGCGAAGTAGCCCGCCTGGCCGTTGACGTTGACGTACTGCGCGTCGAAACTCGTGCCGCCTTCAGCGAGCGCTCGCTCGAGCACACCGCGGACTTCGCTCAACAGCCTGTTGACGGCGCGGGTGGAGAGGGCGGCAGCCGGTGTTCCGGGATGGATGCGTGCGGCCCACAGCGCCTCGTCCGCGTAGATGTTGCCGACACCGCTGAGCGTCGTCTGGTCGAGGAGGACCCGCTTGACGGCCGAGCCCTTCTTGGCCATCGCGCAGCGCAGCCGCGCGTCGTCGAAAGCGGGATCGAGGGGGTCGCGGGCGATGTGGGCGACCTGTGTCGGAACAGCGGCCACGTCGGTACCCCGGCCGCCGGGCGCGCCGTCAGCGGTGGGGACGAGTTCGTCCACGGCCAGCGAACCGAAGGTGCGCTGGTCGGCGAAGACGATCGCGAGCTCCCCGTGATCGGGGTGCTCGATATTCACTCGCACGCGTTCGTGCCTCTCGACGGCGGCGTCTGCTTCCCGGAGAAGCATCTGCCCGCTCATGCCGAGATGCGCGACGATGGCAGAGGGCCGCGCTCCGACGGCATCGTGGAGCGGCAGCCACAGGAACTTGCCTCGGCGAGCGGCCCCCACGATGCGGCGGTCCGTGAGCAGACCCTCGAAATGCAGACCACTCCCCGCGTGCCGCGTGAGCGCCCGCTCGTCCCGCACGGTGACGCCCGTGATGACCGCGCCGGTGACCGCCGGTGCGAGGCCGGCGCGGACGACCTCCACCTCGGGTAGCTCGGGCATGGATCAGTCAGCCGGGAGGGCGGTCGACACCGAGGTCAACTCGTACCACGCCGTCAGGGCCGCGGCCATCTCCGCCTGCTTCTTGCTCGAACCCGACCCCTGGGCCGAGGTCGCGCCGACGTTCACGGTCGCCGTGAACCTGCGGTCGTGGTCGGGGCCGGAGGAGGTGACGGTGTACGTCGGAGGGTGCTCCCCCGAGTGGGCGGCGAGTTCCTGCAGGCTCGTCTTCGGGTCCATGGCCGCACCGTAGCGCTCGGGATTGGCCAGGAGCGGCTCCACGAGTCGCAAAACGAGTGCAGTCGCCGCATCCGGTCCCGTGGACAGGAAGGTCGCACCGATGATCGCCTCCATGGTGTCGGCGAGGATCGAGTCCTTGTCACGCCCGCCGGTCTGGTCCTCACCGCGGCCGAGGAGGATGAACTGTCCCAGACCGATCCCCCGGGCGATCTCGGCGAGGGCCACCGTCGAGACGACACTGGCCCGCCGCTTGGCGAGCGCGCCCTCTTCGAGCTCGGGATGCGCGGTGAACAGACGCACGGTCACCGCCTGGCCGAGCACCGAGTCGCCGAGGAACTCCAGGCGCTCGTTGTGCGGGGATTGGCCGTGCTCGTAGGCGTAGGAACGGTGAGTCAGCGCCAGCGACAAAAGCTCGGGGTCGATGTCGACCCCGAGCTTGTCGGTGAGCACCGCGTGCAGCGATGCGACGTCACTCACGATCAGACGTCGGCGACCTTGCGGCCTTTGTACTCGAGGAACAGCTCGGTGCCCTGCGAGTCGGTGACGACCTTCGCCTGGTGCGGGCGGCTGTAGACGGTCTTGCCGTTCTCGACGGTCTTGACGAGCGTGGTGGGTTCTGCCTTCCACTGCGCGCGACGCGATCGGGTGTTCGAGCGGGAGACCTTCCGCTTCGGGGGGTTACCTGCCATGGCTAGCTCTCTTCTGTGTTCTCGACGCGAACGCGATCCGCCGTAAGGCGCGGTCCGACGTCGTCGTGGTCTGGTGTGTAGTCCTGGAGCGCAGCCCAGCGAGAATCGATGTTCTCGCGCTGCGGTTTTTCGGTGCCGACGGCCAGGCGCTCACCCGTGACCGGATCAAGGCCGGGGCAATCCGGCTGGCATACCGGCTGAAACGGAAGCGATAGGACGATCGCATCTCTGACCAGAGTTTCAAGATCCACGTGGTCGTCTTGAACCTCGAAGTCAGTTGTCTCCTTCTCAGGATACGCGAAAAGCTCCTGAAACTCGACTTCGACGGGCGCGTCGACATCGTTCAGGCAACGACCGCAGACGCCGGTGTAGTTCGTCGAGGCCATCCCCGAGACGAGGATGCCCTCGTGGACCGACTCCGCCCGAGCGTCGATCGCGATCTCGGCGCCCTCAGGGACGGACACGAGACCCTCTCCGAGCTTCTCGGGCGACGGCACATCGAGCGTGAACTCCCGCATCTCGCCGGGAAGGTGGACGATGTCGCGCACCTGCAATGCGAACGGACCTGGTCTCTGCTTTCTCACGAGGATCAATCGTACCGGCGATGCGCTGAACGGGACCCGAGCGTGGCGCAGCCCGATCAGTCCCTGGGGGCGCCGGTGTCCAGGAAGCGTGCCACCGCAGGCGGCACGAACGGCGAGACATCGCCGCCCAGCGACGCGACCTGGCGGACGAGGGAGCTGGACACGAGGGCATGAGAGGGGTCGGGAAGCAGGAAGACGGTCTCGACATGCGCGAGATGACGGTTCACGATCGCCATGGGGGTCTCGTACGCGACGTCGACCTGGGAGCGGATGCCTTTCACGAGGACGCCCGCGTCCACGTCGGTGGCGTAGTCGACGAGAAGGCCCATGCTCCACGACGCGATCACCACATCGCCGTCGATGCCGTCCTCCTCGATGGACTGCTGCAGCAGAGCGAGGCGCTGCGCGATGGGCAGCATCGCCTCCTTGCCGGGATTGTGGACCACCAGGACATGCAGTTGGTCGTACAGGCCGGCGGCTCGACGGATGACATCGAGGTGGCCCAGCGTGGGGGGATCGAAGGATCCCGGTACGACGGCGATCCGGCTGTTCATGCCGACAGCCTACAGATGCCGCCTGACGTCAATTCTTCGCGAGCGCCGCGCGCTCCTCCATGCCCACGCGTCGTTCGATCGCTTCCGCGAGTCCCGGATGCCGCGTCAGGGCGGGGTCCTCGGCGAGCACGGTCTCGGCTTCGGCGCGCGCCTCGGCGATGAGATCGGCGTCCTTGACCACCCGCAGAAGACGCAGGGAGGAACGGGCGCCGGACTGCGCGTCACCCAGGACATCTCCCTCGCCGCGCAGCTCGAGATCGACTTCTGCCAGCTCGAAGCCGTCCGTCGTCGAGGCGACGGCATCGACGCGAGCGCGGGCGGGCGTTCCCGCGGCGGCTTCGGTCACGAGCAGACAGAGCCCCGGCACTCCCCCGCGGCCCACGCGACCGCGCAGCTGATGGAGCTGAGACACGCCGAATCGGTCCGCTTCCAGGATGGCCATGGTCGATGCGTTGGGCACATCCACGCCGACCTCGACGACCGTGGTGGCCACGAGCACGTCGATCTCGCCGCGGGCGAACGCCTGCATGACGGCGTCCTTCTCGTCGGACGGCATGCGGCCGTGGAGGATCTCGACACGGATGTCGGTGAAGGCCGGATGCCGTGAGAGGGAGTCCGCCGCCTGGACGACCCCCCATCGCGTCGCGGGCGTCTCACCGTCGACCGGCGCCGGGAGCGGCCCGACGGCGTCGTCGGTGACGGGCCCGTCCTTGCCGCCGGCATCGGCGTCGATGGCCGCGCACACGACGAAGGCCTGGTGGCCTTTGCCTACTTCTTCGGCGATGCGCTCCCACACGCGCCCGAACCACGCGGGCTTCTCGGCGAGGGGGGCGACGAAGGTCTGAATGCCTGCACGCCCCGCCGGCAGCGTGCGGATGGTCGACACGTCGAGGTCACCGAAAACGGTCATCGCGACAGTCCGCGGAATCGGTGTGGCGGTGAGGACGAGAGCGTGCGGCGCCATCCCCTTCGCGCGAAGCAGTTCGCGCTGTTCCACTCCGAAGCGATGCTGCTCGTCCACCACGACCAGGCCGAGATCGGCGAACGTCGTCGTCTCGCTGAGCAGAGCGTGCGTGCCGATGACGATGAGTGCTTGGCCGGATGCCGCGCGGAGCGCCGCCTTCCGCCGCTCCGCCGCGGGCATCTGCCCCGTCAGGAGGATCGGCATGACCTCCGGCGCCAGACGGGGCCCCAGCATCCGGGCGATCGACCGCACGTGCTGGCCGGCGAGCACCTCGGTCGGCGCGATGAGGGCGGACTGACCGCCCGACTCGGCCACCTGCAACATCGCGCGCAGTGCCACCAGCGTCTTCCCGGAACCGACCTCGCCCTGCACCAGCCGGTTCATCGGCCAGTCGCCGACGAGATCGTGGGCGACCTGCGCGCCGACGCCGATCTGGTCGTCGGTGCGATCGAAGGGAAGACCGGCATCGAACCGCTCGAGCAGCCCGCCGGCGTGCGCGGGCCGCGCGGTCGCCGACAGCGCCCGCACGAACTGCCTCTGCTGGAGCAGGGCGACCTGCAGAACGAGGGCCTCGTGCATGCGGAGCGTGGCGCGCGCAGGCGCGATCTGGTCCTCGAAATCGGGACGGTGGATGCGCTCGATGGCAGCGCGCGCGTCGAGAAGACCGCGCTGCACGCGAAAGGCTTCGGGAAGGGGGTCGGGCACCGGACCGAGACCGTCCAGGACGTGCCGCACGATCTTGGAGATCTGCCAACTCGGCAGCGCACCGGTCGCCGGGTAGATCGGGATGGGCAGGCGGGCGTACGCTTCGGCGTTCATCCGCGCTTCGGCTTCGTCCTCGAACAGCTCGTAGTCGGGGTGCGCGAGCTGCTTGTTCCCGCGGTACTCCCCCACCCTGCCCGAGAAGATGCCGCGTCTCCCCGGAGCCAGCTCACGCAGGCGCCAGGCCTGACCGAAGAAGGTGAGCGTGAGTTCACCGTTGCCGTCGCTGATCGCCACCTCCATGAGCGAACCCTTGCGGTTCTGCATCCGTCGCTCGGAGGCGCGGGTGACCTCCGCGACGATCGTGACCGTCTCACCGACGGGGAGCGAGCTGATCGGGGTGAGCTCCCCGCGCAGGACGTAGCGCCGCGGGTAGTGCGCGAGAAGATCACCCACCGTATGCATGCCGAAGGCACGCTGGAGCGGGGCCGCGGTCTTGCCGCCCACGACGCCGTCCAGACGCGACTCCAGAGTGAAACCCGGCATCCTCCGAGTCTAGGCAGACCCGCCGACGGCGGTGTCCGGTCATGGCCCGGCCGGGTCCCGCGACGACCGCTTCGGTTATCGTGAACGGGTGACTCGCATCATCGCCGGCCGCGCGGGCTCCATCCCGCTGGAAGTCCCGGACGCCGGCACCCGCCCCACCAGCGATCGTGTGCGCGAATCGCTGTTCGGGGCGCTCGAGTCTGCGGAGGCGCTGCGCTCGGCCGCGGTGCTCGACCTGTACGCCGGCACGGGAGCGCTCGGGCTGGAAGCGTTGAGCCGCGGCGCGGCATCCGTGGATCTCGTCGAGAAGTCCCCGCACGCCGCCACCGTCGCGCAGCGCAACGCCGACAAGGTCGCGAAGTCCGTCGGTCGAACAGGGATCGTCCGCGTGCACAGGGCGGCGGTCGCGGCGTACCTGGCGATCCCGCGCGGACCCTTCGACATCGTCTTCCTCGATCCTCCGTACGACCTGGACGACGCGGCACTGAGGGACGCGCTCGGGCTGCTCGGCCCTTCGCTGACGCCCGCGGCGACCGTCATCGTCGAGCGCGCGACCCGATCGGGTTCGCCCTCGCTGCCGGAGAGCCTGACGCACGCGCGGCACAAGCGGTACGGGGACACCACACTGTGGTGGGTCCACCCGTCGGAATCGGAGCGGCGCGAGGGCGCCACGGTTCCGCTCGACCGGAGTCAGCCCGACGACGAGTCCCAGTCGCGATAGGGGTCCCACCCGTCCCGCCCGGCCCAGGGCGCACCGTCCACCAGGACGGGTGTCGTCGCGGTCGCGCGGACCGCGCCGATCACTCGGAAGCCGGCGGGCAGGGGTGCGTGCGCGGGGAACGTCGTCAGCAGCGCATGGTCCTCTCCCCCGGAGAGAGCGACGTCGATGTCGGGACCCAGGGCGTCGCTCATCAGATCCAGGGTGACTCCGGATGCCTCGGCCATCCGTGTCGCGTCCAGCAGCAGCCCGTCGGACACGTCCATCATGGCGGTCGCGCCCGCGCGAGCGGCCACCGGCCCGAGGCGGAGAGGCGGCGTCGGACGCAGCTGAGCGGCCAGGTCGGCCCGCTGCTCGGCGTCGAGGGCATCGACATCGACAGGCACCGGCTGGGACGAGGCGTCCCGGAACCTGCCGAACAGCAGCGCGAGGCCGCGTCCAGCGCGACCGATGTCGCCGGCGACGGCCACGACATCGCCCACTCGTGCTCCGCTCCGGCGGACGGGCATGATCCCGTCGAGACTTCCGAGAGCAGTGACCGCGACGGTGAGGGTGTGCGAAACGGTGAGGTCGCCCCCTTCGACGCGGCATCCGGGTGCCAGCGCCTCGCACGCGGCACGCAGGCCCTCGGCCAGACCGGTGACGAAGGAGAGTCGCGTGGTCTCGGGCATCGCCAGCGCCACCAGCAGAGCGGTCGGCCTCGCGCCCATCGCGGCGATGTCGGCCAGATTGACGGCGGCGGATTTCCAGCCGAGATCGAACGCGCTCGACCAGGCGAGCCGGAAGTCGGGGCCGTGGACGAGGGTGTCGGTGGTCGCCACCACCCGGGCATCGGGCGCGGCGATCACGGCGGCGTCGTCTCCCGGGCCGACCTCCGCGTCCGAGGGACCGAACACGTTCAGGATCGCGCGCAGGACCGCGCCCTCGGTGAGCTCGCCGACGACGGGATCGCCCGTCCGCCCGGTCCTCGTGCTCATAGCCCCACGGTAGCCTGGAGTGGTGCGCCGCTTCGTCCGTCCCCTTGCCGCGGCGCTCGTGCTCCTCGCCTCGCTCTCGGTCTCGGGCTGCGCCGCGACGGTATCGCTGCAACCCGCCGCGTCGGCGAACGACCCTGCGTGCGCAGACGTCTCCGTGCGGCTTCCGGCCACCGTCGGCGGAGAAGCCCGTCGGTGGACGGACGCCCAGGCCACGGGCGCATGGGGTGATCCGGCCGCCGTCATCCTGACCTGCGGGCTCGCGCCTCCCGGCCCCTCGACGCTGCCGTGCCAGACGGTCGGCGGCGTGGACTGGCTGATCGACGACGCGGATGCCCCGAAGTACCGGTTCACGACGTTCGGTCGATCGCCGGCGGTCGAGGTCTACCTCGACTACGACGTCGTCGGCGGTGCGGACACCCTGTCCGAACTCAGCAGCGCCGTCTCGACACTGCCCACAGACGGCAGCGTATGCACGGCCCGCCCGACCAGCTGAGCGCCGGTCGGAGCCCGTCAGGCCGCGCCGCGCTCCCGTGCGGTGTCGACGAGCTCTGAGATCAGCGCCGAGTAGGTCAGCCCGCTCGCGATCCAGCACTTCGGGAACATCGAGATCGGCGTGAACCCGGGCATCGTGTTCAGCTCGTTGACGACGGGGCCGTCTTCGCTCAGGAAGAAGTCCACGCGCGCGAGCCCCTGGCCGGCGACCGCCTCGAACGCCTCGAGCGCCATCCGCTGGAGCGCATCGATTTCCGACCCCGCGAGCTCCGCCGGGCAGACGACGTCGACACCGTCGCCGCCGAGGTATTTGCCCTCGAAGTCGTAGAACTCGCGCGTGGTCAGGACGATCTCTCCGGGCAGCGAGGCGCGGTCGGATGCCCCGCCTCGGCCCTCGAGCACACCCACCTCGATCTCACGCCCGCGCAGGCCCTCCTCCACGAGCACCTTGTCGTCTTCGGCGAACGCGATCTCCAGAGCCGCCGCGAGTTCCTCGGGACCATGGACCTTCGAGACGCCGACGCTCGAACCCGCCCGCGCGGGCTTGACGAACCACGGGAACGAGAACGCGGCGGCACGACGGGCGACGTCGGCCGTGGCATCCGGATCTCCCGACCATTCGCGCTTGCGGACCGTCACCCACGGAGCGACCGGGACGCCGGCGGCCTGCAGCGCGATCTTCATGAAATGCTTGTCCATGCACAGCGCGGAATCGAGCACACCACCGCCGGCATAGGGCAGCTCGAGCGTGTCGAAGAAGCCCTGGATCGTGCCGTCCTCGCCGTGCGGTCCGTGCAGGATCGGCAGAACGACGTCGACGTCGCCGAGATCGTCGATGGCGCCGTCCACCTGCCGCACGCGCAGACCGTGCTCGCCGGCCGCCTCCGGCCACAGGATCCGCGTGCCGTTGTCGGCGACTTCGGGCATGTGGGCGGGGTCGAGAGTGAACTTGTCGGGGTCGTCTTCCTCGAGGACGAAGGCCCCCTCCCGGGTGATGCCGACGGGGATGACGCGGAACCGCTCGCGATCAATCGCGCGCAGCACTCCCCCCGCCGTGGCGGAACTGATCGAGTGTTCGCTGGAGCGACCTCCAAAGAGCACCACCACCGCCGGCTTGTCCATTCTGAGTCCTCTCGCCTTTCGGCCGATCATCGTCTGTCGTCAGGTGCGGGGCGATCTCCCGCGGATTCATCTGGCCGTCGAGCACACGCTTGACCTGCTCGACGATCGGCATCGCGACCCCGCTCTCGCGGGCGAGCTGCAGGATGGGTGCCACGGAGGCGAGGCCTTCCGCGGTCTGGTTCATCTGCTTGACGACATCCTGGAAGCTGTAACCCTGGCCGAGCAGACGGCCCGCCGTGTTGTTGCGGCTCAGCGGCGACTGGCACGTCGCGATCAGGTCGCCCAGTCCGGCCAGACCCTGCAGCGTCTCGGCCTGCGCGCCCTGAGCGACAGCGAAGTCCGTCATCTCGACGAGGCCGCGGGTGATGATCGACGCCTTCGTGTTCTCGCCGTACCCGACGCCGTCGACGATGCCGATCGCGACGGCGATGAGGTTCTTCAGCACGCCGCCGAACTCAGTGCCGATGACGTCGGTGTTGACGAAGGTGCGGAAGTAGTGATTGCGCGCGCGGCGGGCGACCGCGTCGGCCGTCTCCTGGCTCGTTGAGGAGATGACGGCTGCGGTCGGCTGCTCCCGCGCGATCTCGAGAGCGAGGTTGGGACCGGATGCCACGGCGATCCGGTCGGGGTCGCAATCCAGTTCCTGCTCGATCACCTGGCTCATGCGCAGGCCGCTACGGCGTTCCACGCCCTTCATCAGCGACACGATCGGCGAGTCCGATGACGACACCAGGGGCCGGACCGCCTTGAGATTCTGACGCAGTGCCTGGCTGGGGATGGACAGATAGACCTGGTCGGCGCCGTCCAGCGCCGCCGAGAGGTGGTGGGTGGCTGACATCTCGCGGGGCAGGTTGATGCCGGGCAGGTACTCGCTGTTGCGCTTCGCCTCGTTGATCTCGGTCGCGAGCTCCGGCCGGCGTGCCCACATCGTCACGTGGGCGCCGCCGTCGGCCAGCACCTTTCCGAACGTGGTACCCCAGCTGCCGGCGCCGAGGACGGTCACCCGTGGCAGCGCGGCATCGGACTTACGGCTCAAGGCGCCCCGTCTCCCTCTGGCCGTGCGCCGACGGGTTCCAGCGCTCGGCCGGTGCCTTCTCGTCACGCAGATCTTCGAGCAGCAGCGTGATGGCGCTCATGAGACGGTCGGTCGCCTCGGCCAACGCGGCGGGCTTGGCGTGCTGCCCCTTCAGGTCGGACAGGTCGACCGGGGCCCCGATCGCCACGGTGACGAGCTTGCGCGGCGGCCAGAAGCTCACCTTCTTGCCGTAGCGCGCCATCACGTTCTGCGCTCCCCAGTGGGCCATCGGGATCAGAGGGATGTCGGCTTCCAGAGCAAGACGGACCGCACCGGTCTTGCCGCGCATCGGCCACATACCGGGGTCACGCGTGAGCGTGCCCTCGGGGTAGACGACCACACCTCGACCATGGCGGACGAGCGTCTCGGACGCGTCGAGTGTCTTGCGGGCGGACGCGCTCGAGGACGTTCGCGCCACCGGCACCATGCCCGTCACGCGCAGCGCCCATCCGAGCACCGGCACGTGGAAGAGGCTCTCCTTGGCGAGGAAGCGGGGCGGCCGACCGAGACGCCAGATGGCGATGGCGACCGCAATCGGGTCGATCTCGGTGTAGTGGTTCGGAGCGAGGACGTAGGCGCCGTTGCGAGGCATCGAATCCCCGGGACGCACGCGGATCTTCATGAGGATGCTGGCGAGCGGAACCACGATCGATGCCAGGAACCAGAAGACGAACGGGCGAGGTTCTCGGGGACCGCCGTGTGGCGGGTCAGCCTGTGACGTGCGATCCACCGCGGTGTCAGCCGATGACGTCGAAGTCGGCGCCGAGGGCGTCGAGCTTTGCGAAGAACTTCTCGTACCCACGGCGGATGATGCCGACGTTGCGGACGATCGATTCCCCCTCGGCGGCGAGAGCGGCGATGACGTAGCTGTATCCGCCGCGCAGGTCGGGCACCTCGACGTCGGCACCATGCAGGGGGGTGGGCCCATTGATGACGGCGGCCTGTTCGAGCGCCCTGCGTGGGACACGGCGTCCGGCGGAATCGATCCCCTGCGGGTGCACCACGATGTCGGCGCCCATCTGGACGAGTGCCTCGGTGAAGCCGAGGCGGTTCTCGTAGACGGTCTCGTGTACCACAGACTCGCCCGGTGCCTGCGTGAGCGCGACGATCAAGGGCTGCTGCCAGTCGGTCATGAATCCAGGGTGGACATCGGTCTCGACCACGACCGGCTTGAGCGCGCCGTCGCGTCGGAACTGGATGCCGTCCTCGCGGACGTCGAACCAGCCGCCCGCTTTGCGGAACACATTGAGGAACGTGAGCATCTCCTGCTGCTTCGCGCCCCGTACGAAGATGTCGCCGTCGGTCGCCAGAGCCGCGCAGGCCCACGAGGCGGCTTCGTTGCGGTCGAAGATCGCCCGGTGGTCGTAGCCGCGCAGGGAGTCGACGCCCTCGATCAGGATGACGCGGTTCGGCTCGTAGGAGATGATCGCGCCCATCTTCTGCAGAACGGCGATCAGGTCCATGATCTCGGGCTCGATAGCGGCATTGCGGAGCTCGGTCACGCCGCGCGCCTTCACGGCCGTGAGCAGAACCTGCTCCGTGGCCCCGACGCTCGGATAGGGCAGTTCGATGTCGGCGCCGTGCAGGCCGTTCGGCGCCGTGATCCGAATGCCTTCGTAGCTCTTGTCCACGACCGCCCCGAATGCCCGCAGTGCATCCATGTGGAAGTTGATGGGCCGGTCACCGATGCGGCAGCCGCCGAGATCGGGGATCAGCGCCTCGCCGAGAAGGTGCAGGAGCGGGCCGCAGAACAGAATCGGAATGCGGGACGCTCCGGCATGCGCATCGATCTCCTCGAAGTGCGCCGACACCGCGCCCGCGGGGTCGAGGATCAGGGTGCCCTCTTCGTCGCCGTCTTTGACCGTCACACCGTGCACCTCGAGCAGCGAGCGCACGACCTTCACGTCGCTGATGTCAGGGACGTCGCGAAGGACGCTCGGGGTCTCCCCGAGAAGCGCCGCCACCATGGCTTTCGTGACGAGGTTCTTCGCACCCTTCACGTCGACGACCCCGCTCAGGGGTCGTCCTCCGCGGATGGCGAGAGTCTCACCTGCTACTTCTCTCGACCCCGCCTGGGGGGTGGATCCATCGCTGAGAAGCGTCTTCATAGGTCGACCTCACTTGTGTGTCTCGAGGGCAGTGCTGATGGTCGACGGTCCTCGTGGGACCGTCGGATCAGGCTACGGAACAGGAAGCGTCCGCGGCCGCCACGCCTCGCGGCGGGCCTCGAACTGCGCGATCTTGTCTGCGTTGCGCAGTGTCAACCCGATGTCATCGAGTCCTTCGAGGAGCCGCCACCTAGTGTAATCATCGATGTCGAAAGGCACCTCGAGGTCGCCGATCACGGCGCGGCGCTCCCCCAGATCCACCGTCATGCGGATGCCCGGCTGCGCGTCGATCGCCGCCCAGATCCGTTCCACATCGTCTTCGGCGATCGTTCCGGTGACGAGGCCCTGCTTGCCGGCGTTGCCGCGGAAGATGTCCGCGAACTTCGGGCTCAGGACGACGCGGAAGCCGAAGTCGCGCAACGCCCACACGGCGTGCTCGCGGCTGGAGCCCGTACCGAAATCCGGCCCGGCGACGAGAACGCTCGCGCCCTGGAACTCCGGCCGGTTGATCACGAACTCCGGGTCCTGCCGCCAGTTCGCGAACAGGGCGTCTTCGAAGCCGGTCTTGGTGACGCGCTTGAGGAAGACGGCGGGGATGATCTGGTCGGTGTCGACGGCTGAGCGCTTCAGCGGCGCGGCGATGCCCGTGTGCGTGGTGAACTTCTCCACGATCAGACCTCCGCCTTCGCATCGGACGGGAGCCCCGCCGGGGCGGACTCCTCGAGGTCGCTCGGACTCGAGAGCGTCCCGCGGATCGCGGTCGCGGCGGCCACCAGCGGTGACACCAGGTGGGTGCGACCTCCTTTGCCCTGCCGGCCCTCGAAATTGCGGTTGCTCGTGGATGCGCATCGCTCGCCCGGCGCCAGCTGATCGGGGTTCATGCCCAGGCACATCGAGCACCCGGCGAATCTCCACTCGGCGCCGAAGTCGAGGAAGATCTTGTCGAGGCCCTCGGCCTCGGCTTCGAGCCTCACGCGCGCGGATCCGGGCACGACCATGACGCGCACGCCCTCGGCCTTGGTGCGCCCCTCGACGATCGACGCGAATGCGCGAAGATCTTCGATGCGACTGTTCGTGCACGAGCCCATGAACACCGCGTCCACGGCGACGTCTTTGAGCGGCGTGCCGGGGACGAGATCCATGTACTCGATCGCCCGTTCGGCTGCCGCACGATCGTTGGGGTCGTCGAAATCAGCCGGTGCGGGCACGACGTCGCTCAGCGACACGCCCTGGCCGGGGTTCGTGCCCCAGGTCACGAAAGGCTCGAGTTCGGCGGCGTCGAGGAAGACCTCGGCGTCGTAGACGGCGCCCTCGTCGCTCGGAAGAGTGCGCCAGTAGGCGACGGCGTCGTCCCAGTCCTGACCCTGCGGCGCGTGCGGCTTGCCCTTGACGTACTTGAAGGTGATGTCGTCGGGCGCAACCATCCCCGCACGGGCGCCCGCTTCGATCGACATGTTGCACATCGTCATGCGGCCCTCCATCGAGAGCGAACGGATGGCACTCCCACGGAATTCGAGCACATAGCCCTGGCCGCCGTTGGTCCCGATCTTCGCGATGACGGCGAGGATCACGTCCTTGGCGGTGACCCCGGGCTTGAGGTCGCCCTCGACCGTGATCGCCATCGTCTTGAACGCTTTCAGCGGCAGCGTCTGCGTCGCCAGCACGTGCTCCACCTCGCTCGTCCCGATGCCGAACGCCATGGCCCCGAACGCGCCGTGGGTGGAGGTGTGCGAATCGCCGCACACGACGGTCACTCCCGGCATCGTGAGACCGAGCTGCGGTCCCACGACGTGCACGATGCCCTGCTCCTTGTCGCCGAGGGAGTGCAGGCGCACGCCGAACTCCGCTGCATTGCGGCGAAGCGTCTCGATCTGCGTACGGCTGGTGAGGTCAGCGATCGGCTTGTCGATCTCGAGCGTCGGGGTGTTGTGATCCTCGGTCGCGATGGTGAGGTCGAGACGGCGCACCGGTCGCCCTTCCGCGCGGAGACCGTCGAAGGCCTGAGGGCTCGTGACCTCGTGCACGAGATGCAGGTCGATGTAGATCAGATCGGGTTCGTCGCCGCTGCCTTTCACGACCAGATGGTCGTTCCAGACCTTTTCCGCCAACGTCAGCGGGCGGTCCGGAATGACGGATGCTTCGGGAATGGGTGTGCTCATTGTTCTGGATGCTCTCCTCTGGTGGGATCAAGCCCGCGAGAAAACTCCGCGACGAGGGAGGCCTGGAACTAGGACTCGTCGCGGCCGCTAAGGAGTCGAGCGATCCGCACCCACAGAGGCTACCACCGCCGCCGGGCACGCCTCGGCATCGGCGCCGCGACCACGTGCCCGCGACCGTTCGCGGCGACGCTCCGCGCCGCGCCCTCCGGACGCCCGCCCGCCGGCCCGCCGGCGAACGGGCGCGACGCGCCGTGTGCGGCGGGGGCTGCGGGCGGGTTGCGGCGTGTCGCGACCGTTCGCGGCGGGCCGGGGTGCGCGAACGTCGGCGTGAGCACGGGCAAGGCCGCAGCATCCGGGCACTGTGCCACTTCCTCCCCAACCAGCGCGATGGATGCCGTGTCCCCATCCTTCGACACGGCATGAGTGTGGGGCCGGAGAGTCGAACAGACTCGCCCGATGCCGCGACCCCGACCTCTTCCCTCGGCGCAGCTCGGTCGAGCCTTTTCGGTCGCAGAGGCGCTGCGGTGCGGCGTACCAGCGTCTCGACTGCGGCGCGGCGACCTGATCAGCCCCTTCCGCGGCGTTCGCCTCGCGATCGCCGACGACGGATGGCAGCCCCGCTGCGCGGCTTATGCGACGCGGATGCCGGCGACCGTCGTCTTCTCACACGTGACGGCCGCGCGTCTCTGGCTGATGCCACTTCCGCAGCACCACCGGGAGGACGAACGGATGCACGTGACGGCCGTGGCCGCTCGCGCCCCTCGCGGTCGGGGCGTGGTCGGCCACACCACGACACGCAATCCGCCGACGGAGACGATCGGCGCACTCCGTGCGACATCTCCCGCCCGCACATGGGCTGATCTGTCGACGGTGCTCACCGTCGACGAGTTGGTGATCATCGGGGACGCGCTGGTGGGTCTACCGGTGTCGATCTCCACGTGCCCGGAATTGGCGCAGGCGGTTCACGAGCACGCCGGCCGTCGCGGAAGTGCTGCGCTCCACGAAGCGATGCCGCTGATCAGGGTGGGCTCGCGGTCGCCACGGGAGAGTCGAGCACGGCTGGCGATCGTCCGGGCCGGGTTGCCGGAACCGGAGGTCAACGGCGAGATCGTCCTGCCGCGACGAATCGTGCACGGCGACCTCGTGTTCCGTTCGTGGCGGGTGGTCGTCGAATACGAGGGGGATCAGCACCGTACGGATGCCTGGCAGTGGGCGCACGATCTCGAGCGCTACAACGATCTCGCGGAGGCTGGTTGGCTGTTGATCCGCGCGTCGCGATTCCTCCCCGATGCTGATCTCGCGTCGCGCGCACGTCGTGCGCTGCGTGTGCGCGGGTGGACGGGGTGATCCGAGGAGGCGGACCCCGTCCTGGGCACTCGAACGGGCGCGACACGCCGTAGGTCGCGGACCGCGGGGGCAGGACACGGCGCGTCGCGACCGTTCGCGAGGCCTCCGGTGCCGAGTCGCCTGAACGACCTCTCGCGCGGTCGAGCGACCGGTCCTCGGCGCGAACGGGCGCGACATGCCGCGGGGGGCGGACTGCCGGGGCGCGACACGGCACGTCGCGACCGTTCGCCGAGGTCGACCGCGCGCGAGGCGCCCCGGTCGGCGCGGGATCAGCCGCGCGGACCGGACGGGTCGGGGTGGTCGACGGTGGTCGGGGTGCCTTTCTCGTCCGCCACCGAGGACGCGGCATCCACCGGTGTCGCCGGGGCCACCGGCGGTTCCGCGGCCGGAGCCTTGTCGGCGTCGCGCTTCGACGCGATGAGGCTCGCGATCGTCGCGACGGCCATGGAGGCGATGATGACGCCCAGCGACATCCAGGTCGAGATCTCGGGTGCCCACTCGATGTGCTCGCCGTTGTTGATGAACGGCAGCTCATTGACGTGCATCGCGTGGAAGATCAGCTTCAGACCGATGAACGCCAGGATGAACGCGATGCCGTAGTGCAGGTAGCGGAGGCGATCGAGGAGATCGCCCAGAAGGAAGTACAGCTGACGCAGACCCATGAGGGCGAAGATGTTCGCCGTGAAGACGATGAACGGGCTCGTGGTGATGCCGAAGATGGCCGGAATCGAGTCGATCGCGAAGAGCAGGTCGGTCACACCGATCGCCACGAACACGATGATCATCGGAGTGAACATCTTCTTGCCGTTCACCACGGTCCGGATCTTCGCGCCGTCGTAGTGATCGCTGATGTCGACGGTGCGCCGGATGAGGCGGACGATGAAGTTCTCGCGCTTCACCTCGTCGTCGTGGTCTCCCCCGGGGAACGCCTGCCGGTAGGCCGTCCACACCAGGAACGCGCCGAAGATGTAGAAGATCGGGCTGAAGTTCTCGATGACCGCGGAGCCCACGAGGATGAACGCGCCGCGCAGGATCAGGGCGATGATGATGCCCACCATCAGCACTTCCTGCTGGTAGCGGCGCGGTACGGCGAATTGTCCCATGATGAGGACGAAGACGAACAGGTTGTCGATGGACAGGCTGTACTCGGTCAGCCACCCGGCCACGAACTGCCCGGCGAACTCGCCGCCCGCGAAGATCCACATCAGCCCGGCGAAGATCAGCGCCAGCGTGACATAGAACACCACCCACAGCGTGGATTCCCTCGTCGACGGGATGTGCGGTCGCTTCAGGATCATCAGGAGATCAGCGGCCAGAATGAGAACCAGCACGACAAGCGAGCCGATCTCAAACCACAGGGGCAATTCGAGGTCCATACGGGCCTTTCCGGGGTGCACAGCAGATCGAGAGTCTCTCCCCCGCAGCATCCGAGTCGCGATGCCGCGGTGCGCGCCCGGGACCCCGACGACGGAGTCCGTGATGACGGACGCGCAAGGACGGGATACTCCCCCTCGCGGCCCTCAGGATACCGCGCGCTCGCCATCCGTCGCGGTCGCGACCGATTCCGTCACGCGATTGTTCGATAGCGAGCCCCGCGGCACGGACCCGGTGGCGCCTCGACGAGCAGGAGATCGATGGTCAGTCGCCGAGCGGGTCGACGGTCAGCGAATATCGCAGAACGATGTTTCCGCCGTCTACGAGCACCTCGGAAGGGGCGAACGCGCCCGTGAGACTGTCGATCACGGACGTTCCCGCCGCGGTGTACTGGCCCGCGTCCACGAGTGGAGCGCCGCCGACCGAGGCCACAGCGACCTGCCTGACGACGGACCCCTCTTCGCCGTCGATGACCGGGAAGCCGTCGACGACGACCTCGCCCCCCGCGGCCAGCGATCCGAGGATCAGGGCGATCCGGCTGTCGACGCGACCCGCGGACAGCAGTACGCGGTCGATGTCGGAGACGGCGAGGCCGGGGTTGCGCGAGACCTCCGCGCCGTACTCCGCGCGTGTGGCGGTCGCGCGGGCAGCCGTCGCCGCCGCGACCACAGCGCCTTCCGGGGACACCCTGCGGATCTCGACGCGCTGCGCGCCTTCCCCGAACGCCGCGACCACGGAGGAGTTCTGGATCGCCTGCGCGATGGCGGGCACACCCGTCGTGCGCATCTCTTCGGTGGCGACGACGAAATCGACGGCCCTCCAATTCGCGACCGGGGTCGACGGATCGGTGATCACCCGTTCACTCGCCGAGACGTTGTCATAGATCCATGACTGCGCTGCCGCCGCGCCCGCATCGCCGGACGCCCCCGCCGACACGGACGACCCGCCGTCGGACAGCGCCTGCTGCGGCGGCACGTTCGCGCCGTTGATCGTCAGCACGACCGCGGCGACCGTGACGATGGGCGCGATGATGATCGCCGGCAGCCACTTCTTGACACGTGACGGCCGGGTGCCGAACTCGTTCTGTCGAGGCCAGGTCTTCGACGGGGGTGCGGCATCCGTCGGCTTCTTCGCCACGAACGCACCCGAATGCTCAGTCGTCGGTCGCTCGGGTTCGGCGCGGGAAGAATCCACCGGCCACCACGTGATCGGCGGAAGTGCGGCGACCTGTGGTGGGGACGCAGCCGCCCGCGCAGGGCCCTCGCGGCGGTCTGGAACGTCGGTGGATGCCGTCGGGTCCGGCGCGTGCACGGTGGACGACGCGTCGACCGCTGACGCGTCGACCTGCGACTGCTCGATCGGCGAATCCTGCGCCGGATGCACCGGCGTCGCGTCGATCTTCTGAGCCGCGGCCACGCGGGGCCGAGCGGGCTTCTTCGAGGATGCGCGGGGCTTCTGCGGCGGCTTCTTGGAAGCCGACTTCGATGTCGGCTTGGGCGTAGGTTTCGACGACGACGACGACGACGGCGACGTCGCCGGAGTCGGGCTCGCCACGCGGGCCGCGCCGGGACGCGACGGAGTCGGCTTCTTCGCGTCGCGCTGATTCGCGGCGGTCTTCCGGGGCGGTTTCCGGCTGGATCCCTGCGCGGGCGCCGGAGCCCCGTCTACAGACGAGGTCGCGCCGCTGGGCGCGCGGGAGAGGGACTTCTTCGACGCGGAGGGACGCGCGGACGCCTCGGGTTTGGCGGTCATACGCGATATTCGGAGTGCGCCGTCGAACGGATTGCCCGCCGACTGAGACGATCCGTCGTCGGTCGACACTTACCGGGTGAGAGACGAATCGCAAGAATGGTTCCGCTCGGGTCGTCGATGGAGGGACGGAGATGCCGGTACACGAGGAGCGTGGCGACGCGTTGCTGATGGCCCGAGCGGCCGGAGGCAGCGAGCACGCTTTCCGCGCGTTGTACCGCGCCTACGTGCGTCCGGTGTACTGGCTCGCGCACGGACTCGTCGGCAACGACGCGGACGCGCAGGATGTCACGCAGGAGACGTTCCTGGCGGCGTGGCGGAAGCTGCCCGGCATGGAATTGGCCGGCGAGTCCGCGCTGCCATGGCTGATCACCATCTGCCGCTTCCAGTGCGCCAACCGCATCCGGCGGCAGCAGCGCGATCGTCGTCACACGACGACGGCCGTCGACGACACCGTGCCGGACACCGTGGACGTCGCGCAGCAGGTCATAGACGGCGAACTGGCCGAACGCATCCTGCGGGAGGTACGCGGCCTGAGCGACCTCGATCGTGACATCTTCCGGCTGTGCGCCACCGAGGGGTTCGGCTATCAAGCCGCTGCCGACCACCTCGGCGTCACCCATGGCGTGGTGCGCAATCGTCTCTCCCGCATCCGCACCCAGCTGCGGACCGTCGTCAGCGAAACGGAGAGCTCATGAACACGTCCGATCCCGAGAACGGTGAACCCCAGGCCGGCCGGCCGGGACGAGGGGCGGATGCCTCGGCCACTCCCGATCTACCGGTCCTGAGCGCCGCACGCATCGACGAGATGGAGTCCGCGCTGTTCGCCGACATCGCCCGCGATCGGGCGAGCGCAACCGAAGACGCCGCGCGTCGTCATCGTCGACGCCGCCGCGCGTGGACCGGCGTGGGCGCAGCCGCAGCCGTCGTCATCGTGGCGGCGGTGATCTCACCGATGGTGCTCACTGCCGTGTCGGGCTCATCAGGCACGGCGTCGTCGGTGGCCGCGCCGGCCGTCGGGCAGGACGAGGTTTCCGGGCGGGCTGAGTCGGGGACGGATGCCGGGTCCTCGGTGTCGGACCTGGCGGGCGGTGAGTCCGCCAGTCTGCCCGCGGCCGACGGCGATCAGACGCGGCAGATCATCGCGACCGGTTCGGCGGCGGTGGCGGTCGACGACATCCGCGTGGCGATCCGCCAGATCGGTGACGCAGCCGTCGCATCGGGCGGTTTCGTCGAGTCGATGACGATCGGCCGATCGGGAGTCGTCACGCCGATCGACGGCTCCGGTGGAGCGTCTTACGACATGCTGCCGGTACCCGCCCCGACCGACGGCGGATGGATCTCGGTCCGCGTGCCATCGGACGAGCTGTCGGCCCTGATCGACACGTTGGGCGATTCCGGCGAGGTGACGGCGTCGTCGATCAGCCGCCAGGACGTGACCGACCAGAGCATCGACCTGCGGGCACGCATCGCCTCGGGTGAAGCGTCTGTCGCCCGTCTCACCGACCTGATGGCTCAGGCGGCGAGCGTGGGCGATCTGATCGCCGCGGAGGGCGCCCTCGCCGAGCGGCAGGCCACTCTGGAGTCGTACCAGCAGCAGCTCGACTACCTCCAGGGCCAGGTCAAGATGTCGACCTTGACGGTCACGGTCGTCCCCGCGACGGAAGCGGTGACCGCTGATCCGGCGGGCTTCGGCGATGGGCTGGCCGCAGGGTGGAACGGGCTGGTGGCGACACTGAACGGCATCGTGGTGGCGCTCGGCTTCCTGCTTCCCTGGCTCGTCGTGATCGCCATCATCGGCGGCGTCGTCTGGGCGATCACCCGAGCGGTGCGCGGTCGACGCGCACGCGTCGCGACGCCACCGTCCGACGACTGACCTGACAGCGAGTCGTCGAACGCCCTGCGACAGACGGAGGGCCGCGTCGTCGACGCGTCCCTCCGTGGACCGGCCCGAGGACGTCTCAGGCGCGGGCGGGATCCCAGGTGGACACGAGATCGAGTGCCCGGACCTCGTCGGCGGTGAGTTCCACGCGGGCTCCGTCGAGGAGATCCGCGACCTGCTCGACCCGTGACGCGCTCGCGATGGGGGCCGCGACCGTCGGCTGAGCCCGCAGCCATGCAAGAGCGGTGGCGGCGATCGAGACCCCGTGCGCGTCGCCGATCTCGGCGAGCTTGTCGACGATCGCGAGGCCCGCGGGCGTGGCGTACTTCGCAGCGCCCTCGGCACGGGGCGAACCCTGGCCCGCAGCATCCGTCGAACGGTACTTGCCGGTCAGGAATCCGCTCGCCAGCGCGTAATACGGCACCAAGCTCATCCCGAACTGCTCGGCGACCGGGATGATGCCCTCCTCGACCTCGTTGCGGTGCACGAGGTTGTAGTGCGGCTGGATGGCGACCGGGAGGGCGGAGCCGGCAGCCTGCGCCAGGTCGACCCACTGACGGATGCGGTCGGGCGTGTAGTTCGACACGGCCGTGTAGCGCACGAGGCCGTCCGCGACGAGCTCGCCGAAGGCCGCGACGGTCTCCTCGAGCGGGACGTCCTGGTCGTCGAAGTGTGCGTAGTAGAGGTCGATGGTGTCGACACCCAGACGACGGAGGGAAGCCTCCGCCGCGGCGCGGATGTTCTTGGCAGACAGCCCGGGGAAGTCGGGATGCTGGCTCACCTTCGTTGCGACGACCACACCCTCGGGTCGGCGTGACGCGAGCCATTCGCCGATGATGAGCTCGCTGTCACCCCCGGAGTTCCCGGGGACCCACGCGCTGTAAACGTCCGCGGTGTCGATGAAGTCGCCGCCGCCGGCCACGAACGCATCGAGGATCTCGAAGCTGGCTTCGCGGTCGGCTGTCCAGCCGAACACGTTGCCGCCGAGCGACAGGGGAAGGACGTCGAGGGAGCTGTTTCCGATACGGGTCATGAAGCCGATAACCGGGGGGCGATGCAGTTATTCCCCGGCCGTCGCTCGCCGCGGCGCCGTCAGCCGCGGCGCCGTCAGCCGAGGGTCGGCCGAGCCCCGCGACCGACTCCCGCCTCGAGGTCGCGCGCGGCTGCGAAGACGACCTCCTCCCCGTGCATGGGCCCGATCAGCTGTACGCCGGTCGGCATGCCGTCACCACCCTGGCCCGTCGGCAGAGCCACAGCGGGCAGCCCGAGCAGGTTCACCGCGACCGTGAGACGGATGTCGTGCCAGGCGCGCGTCGCCTCGTGGGGACCGCCGAGGTCGTAGTCGGGCGGACCCATTCGTGCTGTCGAGACCGGACCCAGGAGGACGGGCACATCTCGCTGCAGTCGAGCCCACTCCGAAGCGATGGCCGCGACCTCCGCCCATGCCGAGGCGTAGTCATGGGCGGTCTCGTAGGGCTGGGCGGCAGCGGTGCTCACGCGGAGGAACGACGTCGCAGACCTGCCGAGCGGCAATCCCAGAACTTCGGGATCGAGGGAGATGAGCATGTCGGTGCACGCGAGCCGGCGCCAGATCGCGGCGGCGTCTTCGAGGCGAGGAGCGTCGACGTCGATCACGTCCCACCCGGCGGAGCGCAGCGACGCGGCGGCGCGCGACAGTCCCGCAGCCACGTCGGGCGCCATGTCGGTGTCGGCACGGAGCACCCCTGCGCGGCGTGGCACCCGATCGGCGCGCAGCCCGACCACGTCGGCCGACACGGGGTCGTCGAGGTCGACCCCTCGGATGATGTCGAATACGCGGGCGAGATCGTCGATGGTGCGCGCGAGCGGGCCGTTCACCGAGAACTGCTGCAGCGTGAGGGCGACCGGATGCCCCGCGACCGCCGCACGGGGCACCCGGCCTCTCGACGGCCGCAGACCGCAGATGCCGACCGCGTAGGCGGGGAGGCGCAGTGAGCCGCCGAAGTCGTTGCCCAGTCCCACGGCACTCATGCCCGTGGCCACGGCGACGGCGTCGCCGCCGCTCGACCCGCCGGGACTCCGCCCTCGGTCCCAGGGGTTCATCGTCCGGCCGAAGAGATCGTTGTCGGTGTCCCAGCGCATGCCGAAGTCCGGCATGTTGCCCCTGCCGATCGGCACGGCTCCCGCAGCCCGCATGCGTCTCACGATCGTGGCGTCACGCGAGGGCACCGCGTCGGCGAGTCCGCGCCATCCGTTGGTCGTCGCCGACCAGGTCAGGTCGATGTTCTCCTTCACCGAGAAGGGCACGCCCGCGAGTGGTCCTGCGGGCACGCCCGAAGCGATCGCGTCATCGAGGGCGGATGCCTCGGCGCGGGCCCGCTCGGAGAACACGACGGTGAGCGCATTCAGGTCAGGATTGACGCGGTCGATCAGCCGGAGATGGGCCTCGACGACCTCGACGGCGGAGATCTTGCGCCCGGAGACGGCAGCGACCAGGTCTGCGGCCGTCCGCTGCGTCGGATCGACGTCGTGCGGGGCCGCGTTCACGGAGCGCGACCCGGCAGGTGCGACAGGATCCGTCTCACGTCCTCCGGGTCGAAGTCATCCTCGGACGCGGTGAGCTCGTTCGGGCTGAACCAGCGAACGTCGACGATGTCGTCCAGCTCGGAATCGGTCCAATGCTCTGACAGGGGCTCGAATCGCGGCACACGCAGCAGGAAGTACGTGGCATCCGTCTCGTCGTATTCGTGACCGGCGGGAAGCGCCCGCCGCTCGTGCCAGATCGGCTCCCCCAGCGACTCGACGCGCAGGCCCGTCTCTTCGTGGAGTTCGCGCACCGCGGCGGTGTGCACGTCCTCCCCCGGGTCGACGCCCCCGCCGGGAGTCAGCCACCGTTCGGGAAGGATGCGGTGGTCCCAGTGGGTCTTCATCAGCAGCACGGCATCGTCTTCATCGAGCACGATGATGCGGGCGGTGTGGCGGACGGTGGGGGGCACGCCGCGATGCTATCCCAGGCCCGTCCGGCAGCCGCTGTCTCCGTGCACGCGGATACGATGCACGTGACCGCTGCGTGCGCGGCGGTCGGAGCGAGGAGACTCGGTGAAGACGACATGGACACCGCTGGCCGTGGCCTACCTGGTGCTCGCGATCATCGGGCTCGTGGGGACGTTCGTGCTGAACGTGTGGAGCGTCGTGGAGGCGCGCAACTACCTCTCCGACGTGTTCGGCAGCGGTCCTGCCGTTTCGTCGATCGGTGTCGACCTGCTCGTGGTCGCCGTGGCGGGCAGCGTGCTGATCGTGGTCGAGGCACGCAGGCTCGGTATGAAGCGTGCGTGGCTGTACATCGTGCTGTCCGCCGTGACGGCGTTCGCGTTCACATTCCCGCTGTTCCTCGCGATGCGCGAGCGCGCTCTCGAGCGCCGTCGTCGGGGCGTCGCGACCGTGCCCACTCGCGACGGAGCGTGATCTCAGAGCAGGAAGGCGTTCGGATCGAACTCGTGGATGGGAATGACCCGCACACGAGGCAGAGGCGCATCGAAGACACGCGCATCGAACTCGAGATCGAACATCTGGATGCCGGGCACCGTGGAGAATCCGATGTTCCGGAACTCCTGGAAGGCGAGGAGTCCGACTCGGCGCTCGTGATCCGCCAGCACGGCGAGATCATCGAGGAAGTCTCCGTCGTGGCTGACGAGCATGACGTCGTCGTCCCGCTCCACCAGCGCCTGCAGCGTGCGCTGGATCGCGATGTCCACGACCTTCTCATCGGGGGCTCCGGAAAGCGGGATGACGCGGTAGTCCATGGCCTTCAGCGCCTGCACGAAGGTCATCGGGATTCCCGCTGAGGCATTGAGGAAGAAGAGGCCCTGCGCACGCTGGTTCCACGTCCGTGCGGCGAACGCGCTGACGCGATCCCATCGTGGTCGCTCCTCGGGCTGAGGCCGTCGGCCGAGGATGGAGGAGCCCAGCGTGGCATCGATGTTCTCCCCGTCGACCAGGACCCAGGTCACCCGTTCATTCACCCTGTGCTCCTCGCTCACGCCGGTCGGTGCTGCGAGTCTACGGTCGCGGAACGGCCGATCGGTGATGCGGTCAGCCTTCTGATCTGGCCTTTCCGCCTCCCCCCGCCGCACCGCGCCGTTCAGGCTATACACGGGAATCACTCAGACAAGGTGTGAATACTCGGCCACTTGCGTCCGCACGAGCGGATGCGCCGCGTCAGCCCGATGACGCCGCCACTCATACGGAACCCGGTTTCATGCGCTTCAGCACGTCTGCTCCTCCTGCCCGCCGCACCCGCCGTCGCACTGCGACCATCGCCGCCGGACTGGCGGTGAGCATTCTCGCGACGGCCGGCGTCACGGCGACGGCATCCGCCTCGCAGCCGTCCGCGTCGGGTTCGATCTCGCACTTCGCGCTCGCTTCGTACACGGTTGCACAGCCCGTCGTGCCCGGAACAGGCGGCGGCACCGACGCGGTGTCGGTCAAGGCCCGTCAGACCCTCGCCGCCGCGGACGACGCCCTCACCGGCGCCGCGTCGGTCACGTCCGACATCGCCGCATCCGGGCTCGATATCGGTGTCGCCGACGCATCCGTCGACACGTCCGAGCTCGCCGCCGCCGTCGCACGCCTTGCGGCCGCGCGCGGCGTGCCCACGCCCCTCGTGCCGCAGTTGACCGAGGACCTGAGCGAGCTCGTCGCCCCCGTCGCGACGCGCGCCGCTGACCTTCGCGGACGCCTCGACGCCGCGGTGCAGCTGAAGGCCGAGCAGGAAGCCGCGGCGAAGGCCCAGCGCGAGGCCGAAGAGGCCGCAGCTGCCGCGGCCGCCGCCGCCCGGGCTGCCGAAGAGGCTGCCGCGGCCGAGGCCGCAGCATCCGCTCCCGCATCGTCATCCCCGTCGAGCGCCGCTCCGGCCGCGCCTGCTCCGAGTTACGCGTCCGCCAACACCAGCGCCGGCGAGGCGCAGTCGATCGCGCGGGGCATGCTCGGCGGCTACGGCTGGGGCGACGACCAGTTCTCCTGCCTCGTCTCGTTGTGGAACCGCGAGTCCGGCTGGAACACGCGTGCAGCCAACCCCAGCGGCGCCTACGGCATCCCGCAGGCGCTGCCCGGCAGCAAGATGGCGTCGGCCGGCGCCGACTGGCAGACGAGCGCAGCGACGCAGATCGCCTGGGGCTTCGGCTACATCTCGGGGCGCTACGGCACTCCGTGCGGAGCGTGGTCCCACTCGGAGTCGGTCGGCTGGTACTGATCTCCCCCTGACGTACAGAGGCGGGTGACGGATGCTGCGGCATCCGGTCACCCGCCTCTTTCTTCGTGCGCGTTCCGCCGTTCAGCCTGCGCCGCGTCGGCCCACGGCGCCCGCCAGCAGAGCGTGCAGCAGGGGAATCGCCGACACCGACATCAGGACGGTGCCGAAGACCACGTCGTCGACGCGCAGCAGGATGCCGCCGAGGAAGAGCGCGGCGAAGAGCACGGCCGAGATGACGCGACGTCCGGTGCGCTCGAGGCCTGCCAAGCGGCGTTCGAGCCGAGGTGCCTGCACGGCGATACGACCATCTTCGAATCGGGTCGCGAGATCGTCGATACGCCGCGGCAGGCGAGCGACGACACCCGCTGCAGAACGTGCCTCCTTCACGAAGCCCTGGACGACGTTGCCGCTCTCCTCGCGGATGAGGCGGTTGGCGTACGGCTCGATGGCATCCCAGATGTTGAAGGCCGGGTCGAGGGCGCTGCAGTTGCCGGACACCAAGGACATCGCACGGATGATGAGCAGGAAGTTCTCCGGCAGCTGGAACGGCAGGGAGCGCACGACGTCGCCGAACTCGGTCGCGAATGCGCGGAACTCCCGTTCGTCCACCTGCTGCAGCTCGGCGAAGCCCATTCCTCCGAATCGTGCGAACAGCGCGGTCATCGCGCGTTCGAGCTCGGCTGTGTCGGCCGAGGGCAGCAGCACTCCGACATCGCGGATGCCGTCGACGAGTCCCTTGCCGTCGCGGGAGGCGGCGGCGATGATGAGGCGTCGCAGGCCTCGTCGGAGGCTCTCGGGGACCTCGCCCATCATGCCGAAGTCGATGAAGGTGAACGTCCATGACCGGCCCGCGGCATCCGTGCCCTCGGCTGCGTTCGCGCGCGGGGTCACGAAGATGTTGCCCGGATGCGGGTCTGCGTGGAAGAAGCCATCGGCGAACAGCTGGTCGAACATCACCGCGGCGAACTCCGCAGCCACCTCGGACGGGTCGATACCGGCCGCGCGGAGACCGTCGACGTCGCTGATCTTGATGGCCGTGACATCCTGCAGCGTCAAGACGCGGCGAGTGGTCCGCTCCCAGACGACGTCGGGAACGCCCACGCGCGGATCGTCGGCGAAGTCCGCGGCGAACCTCTCGGCATTCGCCGCCTCGTGCAGGTAGTCGATCTCCTCCAGGCTCGTCGCCGCGAACTCCTCGACGAGGGTGGGCATGTCGACACGGTCGGATACGAGACGCACCCGGCTGAGCCACCCGGCCACGCGACGCAGCGCCCGCAGGTCGACGTCGACGATCTGGTCGATCCCCGGCCGCTGGATCTTGACGACGATCTCCGTCATCCCCGTCGCGGCCGCATCCGCATCGGAGAGGAGCCCACGATGGGCCTGTCCGAGCGACGCGGCGGCGAGCGGTGTGGGGTCGATGAAGGCGTACGCACGTTCCAGTGGCACGCCCAGCTCCGTTTCCGCCAGCAGGCGGATGGCCGCGAACGGCACGGGCGGCACTTCGTCCTGCAGTCCTTCGAGCTCCTTGGTGATCTCCGGGGGCAGGACGTCGAGGCGCGACGACATGAACTGACCGACCTTGATCATGAGTCCGCCGAGATCGACGGCGAGCACGTGGAAGCGCTGGGCGATCCTCTGCAGGCGGCGGGTGCGGTGGCGCGCCGAGACCCAGGACAGGCCCAGGCGGGGCAGAAACAGTTCGAACCACCACGCCTGGACCAGATAGCGCGCCGCGAATCGCGTGATTCGGCGGTACCGGGCGCGCATGTCACCGACGTCGGTCATCGATTCTCCTTGATGCCGACGTGCTGCGGGCACTCGGTCAGTCCTGGGCGAGGATGGAGAAGAGCTTACGTCGCGCTTCGTCCAGAACGTCGACCGCCTGCTTCACCTGCGCCGGGCTACCCGACCGGCCCACCTGGGCGACGGCCTGAGCCAGGTCGATGCCCGCCTTCGGGAGCGCGCCCGCGCGCGTGCTGTCGCGGTGGCCCGTGGTCTCCCACGGAACGGAGCGGTCCGCGGAAGCCTCGTAGACGGCTCGCCCCGCCTCGGTCAGCGAGTAGGTCTTTCGACCGTCGGACTCCTGCGCACTGATGAGGCCCTCATCGGCGAGGAGCTGCAGGGTGGGGTACACCGATCCGGGACTGGGCTTCCATGCTCCGGCGCTGCGCTCTTCGATCTGCTGGATGATCTGGTAGCCGTGCATCGGCTTCTCGGCGAGAAGCGCGAGCACCGATGCGCGCACGTCTCCGCGCCCGACGCGGGTGCCGGCCTTCTGCTCGAACTGGCCGCGCAACTGCTCCATGGCCTCCCAGATGCCGCCCATCGGCCAGCTCTGGCTGTTGCCCTTGCCGCGTCCGGCGAACGCGTCTCCCATGAATGAACCGCTCATGATCGTCTCCTTTGGGCTGGACCGTCGGAAGGTTCAGCGATATACAACGATATATCGTTGACGGGCGGATCGGGTCGCTAAAGAGCTCTTCTTCGGACGTGCGCGAGGGGCCTTCGGCCGAGTCAGCTCGCGCGGAGGACCTTGTCCATGGCCTTGCCTCTGGCCAGTTCGTCGACCAGCTTGTCGAGGTAACGGATGTTCTGCATCAGCGGGTCCTCGATCTGCTCGACGCGGATGCCGCAGATCACGCCGGTGATCTGCGCAGCCTTCGGGTTCACGCGCGCGGTGGCGAAGAACTGCTCGAAGGTCGTCTCCTCGTCGAGGTGCGTCCGGAGGGCCTCGCCGTCGAACCCGGTGAGCCACTCGATCACCTCGTCGAGCTCCTCCTGGGTTCGGCCTTTGCGCTCTACTTTCGCCACGTAGTGCGGGTAGACCGCGGCGAAGGGAGTGGCGAAGATCCTGTGCACGCTGTCAGCGTAGCGACCGTGACCCTGATACGGCAGGCCCCGGTGCCGCGCGGGCGCTGCCCACCGCCGAGCGCGCGGGTCCGTGCCGGGCGCACGCGATGGTCGCGCACCGATGTCGTGCGCCCGGCGATGTGTCGTGCGCTCCTGCGGACGGACAGGCTTCATCCGAAGCCTCCTTGACGTGGGCCCTTGGTCGGGTGAGGATGAGAAAGCGTTTTATCGGGAAACGCTTTCCTGGCCGGCGAAGATGTCGTCAAGCGGGTCGCGTCACATATCGAAGGAGATTCCGTGCGCTCTACTGGTCGTTCCCATCGGACGAGACCGGTCGTCACCTCGGCGATCGTCGCGGCGCTGATCGCGGCATCCGCCGCCGGCTCCTCGTCTCCCGCGCACGCGGCGGACGACGTCGATCTCGCCTTCGACTTCGGCGGACCGTCGACGCCGGTGGCGTCCGGCTGGTCGGGAGTCCACCCCGGCACCACGTACTCCGTGGAGCGGGGGTACGGGTTCACCACCGCTCCCGCGGCGAACGGTTTCCGTGATCGCGGTGGCGATGACGCCATGCTCCGCGACTTCACGATCGGCAACGGCCAGGTGTTCGCGGCCGACGTGCCGAACGGGACCTACGAAGTGACGACCTGGGCCGGAGACCTGATCGCGGGCAACGGGACCAACTTCGACATCGAAGGCACGCCGTTCAGCGGGCCGCGCACGACGAGCGGCCAGATCCACGAGCAGGCGTTCCCCGCCGTGTCCGTCTCGGACGGCCAGCTCAACATCCGGGTGACCGGTGGCGACGGCCGCATCAACGGGGTCAGGGTCCAGACGCCGCTCGCGGCACCCGCCGCCCTCGTCGCGACCGTCGACGCCGCCGCAGAAACGGTCGATCTCTCCTGGGAGGCCGTCGCCGGTGCCTCCTCCTACGCGATCCTCCGAGCCGCCTCCGGCGGCGAGCCTGCCGAAATCGCACGCGTCGCTGCTGCGGGGACGCCGACGTTCGTCGATGACGGCGTGGAACTCGGCGCCTCCTATACCTACTCCGTCGCCACGGTGAAGGGCGAACGGGTCTCGCGCGCGGGCGAACAGGTCACCGTCTCCGTCGTCGACACGTCCGTGGCGCCCCCCGCAGCCCCCACGGGTGTGCAGACGACCTCGATCGATCGCCACAGTGCGACCATCCGCTGGGATGACGCCCAGGACGCGACGCAGTGGCAGGTCCTGCGGTCCACGCGTGCGGACATCCCCTTCGCACTCGTGGCGACCGTCGATGCACCGACCTTCACCGATTCCGATGTGCTGACAACGCGGCCCTATCTCTACAAGATCGTCGCGCAGAACGCGGGCGGATCCTCGGAGCCGACCGCGCACGCCACGGAGGTGGCGACGACTCTCGTCCGCCAGGTCGAATACCTCGACCGCGCTCCCGTCGCCGTGCAGACCGCAGAGGGTGTCTACCTGGGGTGGAGGCTGCTCGGGTTGGATGATCGCGCACTCGCCTTCGACGTCTATCGGGACGGTGTGAAGATCACCACGGCGCCGATCACCCAGACCACGAACTTCGTCGACGCGGACGGTGACACGGATTCCCGGTATCTGGTCACCACGACCGACGGTGACCGCGAGATCTCGGTGACCGACGAGTTCGGCGTCTGGGATCAGCAATATCTCGACATCCCGCTGAGCAAACCCGCCGATGCGACGCTCCCGGACGGGAAGGTGGTGACCTACTCCCCCGGTGATGGAACGGTGGGTGATGTCGACGGCGACGGTCAGTACGAACTGGTGTTCCTGTGGAGCCCCTCCCTCTCGAAGGACAACTCGCAGAGCGGGTACACCGGCAACGTCTACGCGGAGGCGGTCGAGTTCGACGGCACGAGCCTGTGGCGCGTCGACCTCGGCGTGAACATCCGAGCGGGTGCTCACTACACGCAGCTCGAGGTGTTCGACTTCGACTCCGACGGTGCTGCTGAGGTGGCCTTCAAGACCGCGGACGGCACCGTCGACGGTACCGGCGCCGTCATCGGAGACCCGACGGCGGACCACCGCAACTCCGGCGGCTACATCCTGAGCGGTCCGGAATACCTCACGGTGTTCGACGGGCGCTCCGGGGCCGCGATCGACACCGTCGACTACGCACCCGGTCGAGGCGACGTCGGCTCGTGGGGAGACACGTACGGCAACCGCGTCGATCGCTTCCTGGCCGGCGTCGCCTACCTGGACGGGGAGCATCCCTCCCTCGTGACGAGCCGCGGTTACTACACGCGCACGGTCATCGTGGCCTGGGACCTGGTGGGCGGCGAGCTCGTGGAGCGATGGACCTTCGATTCGGACGAGGCGGGCACGCAGTACGAGGGACAGGGGAACCACCAGTTCGTGCCGGCGGACGTGGATCGAGACGGTCTCGACGAGATCGTCTTCGGGGCGATGACGATCGACGACGACGGGACGCCGCTCTACAACACGCGCCTCTTCCACGGCGACGCACTGCACGTGGGCGACTTCGACCCGCAGCGCGCCGGCCTGGAGGTGTTCGGAGTGCACGAGGACGTTTCGGGCAACGGTGGGATCGGAGCATCGTTCCGCGACGCCGAGACGGGGAGCGTGCTGTGGACGACGACGGCAGCGAAAGACACCGGCCGAGGAGTGGCGGCGGACATCGACCCGACGAGTCCCGGGGCCGAAGCGTGGAACATCGGCGGAGACGCTGCCTGGAACTCGCCCGTCGGCTCGCTGAAATCGGCCACGGGTGACCAGCTGTCGACCGACATCCCCGCGGCGAACTTCGTCACGTGGTGGGACGGCGACCTGTCGCGGGAGATCACCGACCACGACTATGACGTGGCGACGTCGACCGGAGTGCCGACGATCTCGAAATGGGATGCCGCGACGAAAACGGAGACCGAGCTGCTCAGAATGGACGGAACGTCGACGAACAACACCACGAAAGGCAACCCCGTCGTGCAGGCCGACCTGTTCGGCGACTGGCGGGAAGAGGTCGCCGTTCGACACGCGGACGGCACCGGCATCCGGATCTATACGACGACGGATGCCACGGACAGTCGTCTGCCGACGCTCATGCACGATTCTCAGTACCGGGTCGGCGTCGCCGGACAGAACTCCGCGTACAACCAACCGCCGAACCCCTCGTTCTTCATCGGGACCGGGATGGCGGTGCCGCCGCCGGCGTCGATCAGCTACGTCGCGGCTCCGGCGGTCGACGAGTCGGGACCGATCATCTCCGGGCTGCCCGAAGGCCCGGTGAACGCCGACCGGCCTCTGCAGCTCGCGATCAGGGCAGATGACCCGGAGAGCGGCATCCGTTCTCTGACCGTCAGCGTCGACGGGGCCGAGGTGGCCGCGGATGCGGAGATCAATCTCGCGGCGCTCGGCCTCGCCGGCGACGTGTCCGTCGTGGCGACCGCGACGAATCACGCTGGGCTCGTCACGACCGCCACCACCTCCGTGCTCGTCGTCCCGGCGAGCGGCGCCGCATCGGCGCCCGGACGTGGGACCCTGTCGAACACGAGTGGGCGAGCCTATGGTCTGCACGACGGCGACTACGACGTGGTGATGAATCTGTGGTGGGGAACTCCCGGGACGATCTTCCGGCTGTACGAGAACGGAGCCCTGGTGACGACGCGGGTGCTCGATGGGACCACCGGGATGTCACAGACGACCGGCGTCAGCTTCGCAGACAAGCCCGACGGCACCTACGTGTACACGGCCGAGCTGATCAACACGAAGGGCGCGACCGCCACGACGAAGACGACCGTCACCGTCATCCATGCAGCGCCTGCCGTGCCTGTGGTCTCGCACGACAATTGGGACGGCGATGGCTCGTTCCGCGCGACCGCCGACCTGTGGTGGGGAACGAACGCGACGTCGTACCGGTTCGAGCTCGATGGCGTCGTCGTGGGGTCCGGTGAGCTCCGCGCGTCCTCACCTTCCGCGCAGCGCGCGTCGCTCGCCCTGGCGGGGGTCGCGGCGGGTGCGCACACACTGACGGCGGTCTTCGTGAATGGCAACGGCGAGACCGCGTCGAAGCCGGTCACGGTGATCGTCCGCTGAGCACCGCCACTGCCCGGGCAGCGGGTCGTCGCTCTGCGGCGGCCCGCTGTCTTTCTCCGCGGTCAGCGGTCGCTGACGTCGCCGTCCGTCCGCGTCGTCGGTCGGCCGTCGCCGAACCTCTCGGCCGAGGCGATCTGCTCGGCGACTCGACGCAGTGCCAGCAGCAGAGGCTCGACGAGGACGGAGCCGAGGACGACGTAGTTGACGGCGGCCTCCGGAGACTCGGTGGGGACACCCTCGATCTCAGCCCGGGCGATCCGCTGTATCGATTCGAGGTACACCGTCATGACCTCTCCCGGGGGCGTGAAACCGGCGCGCTCGAGACCCTGCAGTGCGGCGGCCACCGAGCCGAGCACGCGAGGGTCGCACATGCCCGGCTGCCAGCCGATCCTCGTCACAAGCTTCTCTGCGGCGCTCACATCGATGCCGTCGCCCACGAGCGGTGTGACGGCGGCGTGAGCCGCGCCCAGGAGGTCGTGCCCGCGCGCGGGCGGATCATCGAGGGTGGCGATCACGCGTTTCGTCTCGGCGACGCTGACGCCCGCATCGATGAGCGCACGGATGACGCGCAGCCGGCGCACGTGCGCGTCGTCGTACTCCGCCTGGGTCGCTGAGCGTCGGGCGCCCTCGGGGAGCAGTCCTTCGCGCAGGTAGTACTTGATGGAGGCGACGGACACCCCCGTCGACTCTGCGAGCTCAGACATTCTCATCGCGCCCCCTTGACAATCGATAGTAACGCTATCCAGACTGGATAGCATTGCTATCCATAGGAGCCGGACATGAGCAGAGTCGTCGCAGGGAGAATGACCCACCGCTACGAGGGCGAGTTGGTGGTGTTCCACATCGGCATGCAGATCAACAAACCGTGGCGGCCGGACCTCTGGCTGCCGGTTTTCGCAGCCATGCCGAAAATGCTCCGCGAGTTGAGCGCAGACCCCGGGTCGGGGTTTCTCGGTTACACGCTGCTGCTCGGATCCGGCGGTCCGTACGTCGTGCAGTACTGGTCGTCGGCGGAGAAGCTCTACGCATACGCGTCCAATCCTTCCCAGGAGCATCGCCCGGCGTGGGCACGCTTCAACAAGACCGCGCGCAAGGCACCCGGGGCGGTGGGCATCTGGCACGAGACGTTCGTGGTGGAGCGTGCGGAGAGCATCTTCGTCTCCACCAAGCCCATGGGCCTGCCGGCCGCCACGGAAGCGGTCCCGATCACCCGCCACCATGATCGGGCACGGGCGCGTATCGCCGACGGCCGCATGATCGCGACAGTTCCCGAAGCGGAGTGATCCCCGGTCGGACGCACACCTCACGCGGTCGGCTATCCGGCTCGCCGGTCGATGTCAACCGGCGCGTGAGCGGACACCGGCGCGGCTAGCTTGAGGGGGTGGACGGTGCGATGCGATGATCAGTGCACCCGGACTCCCGCATCCGACCGTGACCGTCGTCATTCCGGTGAAGGACGACGCCCGCCAGCTGCGCCGCTGCCTGCGCGCGCTCGCGCTGCAGACTCGTCGTGCGGACGAGATCCTCATCGTCGACAACGGTTCCTCGGATGCTTCCGCCCGCGTCGCCGGCGAGGCGGGCGCCACCGTCGTCCAGTGCGTCACCCCCGGGATCTCCGCCGCCAGCGCCCAGGGGTACGACCTCGCGCACGGCGACATCGTGCTGCGGCTCGACGCGGACTGCCTGCCCAGCACGACATGGGTGGCGGTCATGGTCGAGGCGTTCCAACGGAACCCTCACGTGGCCGCGTTCACCGGCGGCGCCCGCTTCGTCGATGGTCCGCGGCTCCTGCGGGCGCCTCTTGCCGCGGTCTACCTCGGTGCATACGCCGCCGCGATGTTCCCCGCGCTCGGCCACCTCCCCCTGTTCGGTTCCAACATGGGTTTCCGTCGCACCGCATGGCGCAGCATCCGCTCCCGGGTGCATCGCCGCGATACAGAGCTGCACGATGATCTGGACCTCTCGTATCACCTCGGAGAGTGGTACCGGATCCGCCTGCTGCCACGGGCCGCCGTCGGCATGTCCATGCGCCCCTTCGCCGATCGGCGGGCCTTCGCTCGCCGGGTCGCGAACGGCTTCCGCACCGTCGTCGTGCACTGGCCGCAGGACTTCCCTCCGGTGCGCTGGGCGAAGCTCATTCTGCGGCGAACCATCGGCCCGCGGACGTTCCGGGTGGTCGCGCGGTGACCGGAGATGATCTCGTCGGGCACGTCGGGCCCCCGGCACTGCACGTGATGACCTTCAACGTCCGCCGACGCATGGGTCGGCTGTCGTGGCCTGCTGCCGATCGGTGGTCCGCTCGTGCCCCGCGTGTGCAGGCTCTCCTGCATGCCGAGCGACCCGGCGTGCTCGGCGTACAGGAGGCGATGCCCGACCAGGCGGCCTTCCTGCAGGACGTCCTCGGCTCGGGTTTCCGGTCGGTCGGGTACGGCCGGAGCGCCCAGCGCTCGGGCGAGGGGTGTCCGCTCTACTACGACCATCAGCGCTTCGAGCTGCTCGACTGGGCCCAACAGGCCTTGTCGGATCACCCCGCCGTCGCCGGATCGCGCACGTGGGGCAATCCCGTCCCCCGCGTGATCGTGCGCGCGGTCCTGCGAGATCGGTCATCGGGCGCGACGTTCACCGCGCTGAACACCCACTGGGATCCGTTCTCGCGCGCGTCTCGGCTTCGTGCGGCAGAGCAGCTCCGGGGTATTGTGTCCGCGGCATCGACCCCTGTCATCGCGATGGGCGATCTCAACGCGCCGGCAGCGTCGTCAGAGGTGCGCGCGCTGTGGGACGGCGGTGTGATGCGAGACGCATGGGATACGGCAGCCGATCGCCTCACTCCCGAGTGGGAGACCTATGCCGCCTATCGACGTCCGAGAGTGGGCACTCGACGCATCGATTTCATCGCTGTGTCGACCGGCCTGGTCGTGGACCGCATCGCCATCAACGCGCGGAGGTACCGCGGCGGGTGGCCGTCGGACCATCTCCCCGTTCAGGCCGTCGTGCTCTTCGCACCGGATGGCACACCGGCGTGATCGAGAACTTCCTCCGCCGCCCTCGCGGCGCCGCCGAGTACATCGCCGACGCGGTACGCGTGCTCGGCGTCGTCGGCATCATCGTGGCCGCGGTGGGCTGGACCGCAACCGATGCCGGAATCCTCGCCTTCGCGCTCCCCGCGCTGCTGGTCCCCCGGTTCGTCGGCGTCCGACCGTGGTTCGACATCTTCTTCGGCATCACCGTGCTCGTGGCGGCGTGGAGCAACGTCCTCGATCTGTACACCTCGCTCGCCGGCTGGGATCTCATCGTCCATTTCACCGCCACCGGTGTGCTGTCAGCCATGCTCTACCTTCTCCTGAGTCGATGGGGGGTGGTTCCCTCGCCGCAGGAGAGCGGCTTCCGCAGACGCGTGCCCTGGGTGATCGTCCCGGCGATCGGTCTGGCCATCAGCGCACTCTGGGAGATGGTCGAGTGGTTCGGGTTCACGTTCATCAGCGATCAGATCTTCGTGACCTACACCGACACGATCGGTGACATGGCCGTCGGAGGACTCGGCGCTGTGCTTGCCGGATGCGCCCTCGCCTCGGTGCGGCTCGATCGAGCCGCGTAGAGCTCAGAGCTCGTGCAGCCGCACGTCGACCAGCGCGCCGTCGTCGACCACGACCGTCATCATGGTGTGGGCGGGCTGACGTCGACGGTCCGTCGGCGACCCCGGATTCAACAGCCGAAGGCCGCGCGGAGTCGTGCTGTCCCAGGGGATGTGGCTGTGACCGAACACCAGCACATCGACCTGAGGGAACGCGGCATCCATTCTGACCTCACGACGTTTCGCATCGCCGGTCTCGTGCACGACGGCGAAGCGCACTCCTTCGAGAGTCCGCCGCGCGACCTCGGGCAGTCGCGCGCGCACGTCGGGTCCGTCGTTGTTGCCGTGAACGCCCAGTACGGGTGCGTGCGCTTCGAGGGCGTCGATGACGGATGCCGCGACCCAGTCTCCGGCGTGGATCACGAGGTCGGCCTCGCCGACGGCACGCTCGACGGCGTCGGGCAGCCGTTTCGCGCGGCCGGGGATGTGCGTGTCCGAGATGACCAGCAGTCGAGTCGTCATGCGCTCATCATGACGCGCGCCCGTCCGGGTCTCCTCACGCGCGACCCTTCAGAATCAGATTCCAATACACCCACGGCAGGATGTGCCTGTCGAAGATCCACGAGACGCGATTCTCCCGGTACATGGACTTCCAGAACGGGATCGTCGGTTCGGCATTGCCCTGGTCGTCGAACTCCGCGAACACGACCGTGGACCGCGAGACGGTGAACGGACACACCGAGTAGCCGTCGTACAGCTCCGTGGGACGGCCGCCTCGCATCACCGACGTGAGGTTCTTCGCCAGGGCGAACGCCTGGTCCCGCAGGGCGCCACCCGACTTGGAGTTGGTGGTGGCCGCGGCATCGCCGATCGCCCACACGTTCGGGTATCGAGGGTGTCTCAGCGTGCGCGTGTCGACCTCCACGAACCCGCCGTCGTCGTCGGCCGCGGCGAGGTCGGACCCCTTCAGCCAGTCCGGTGCGGACTGCGGCGGGACCACGTTGAGCACGTCGTAATGCAGCTGCTCGCTCTCCCCTGTGCCCTCGACGGCACCGAGCGTGATCACACGCGATCCGCCGTCGACTTCACGCAGCGCGGTGGATGTGCGCACCTCGATCCCGTACTCCGCGATCACTCGCTCGAGCTCACGATCGATGTGGTCGAGTCCGAAGATCGAGGGGTCGGGCACGACCATCACGACCCGGATGTCCGCCAGCACGCCCGTGGCCCGCCAGTAGTCGCACGCCTGGTACATGGGCTTCTGCGCGGCGCCCGCGCACGAGGACGGTCCCGGAGGCTGGACGAAGACGACCGTGCCGTGCGTGAGGTCGTGCAGGAGCTGCGACGTCTTCGGCACGAGGTCGAAGTCGTAGTGGGATGCCACGGCGTCAGTGGCGAGGGCGTCGACGAGACCGGGCACGGCCTCCCAGTTCTGCTGGATGCCGGGGCAGACGACGACGTGATCGTACGTGTGGCGCGTGCCCTTGCCGAGGACCACGGCGTTCTCACCGGGGTGGATCGACACGACGGCGTCGCGGACCCAGTCGACGCCCTTCGGTGTGACCGAGGCCTGCGACCGCACCGTTGTGCTGCGCCGCGCGGTGCCTCCGCCCACGTGCGAGAACAACGGCTTGTAGTAGTGCTGCGACCGCGGCTCGATGATCGCGATGTCCTCGACACCCTCGCGTCGGAGGCGAGCCGCAATCGAGACTCCCCCGTTGCCCCCACCGATCACCACTACCGAATGGTGCGTCTTGTACGCCATCGTGGATCTCCCTGTCGATACGTCGTCGGGCAAACGTACGGCGATCCGTCGCACTCGGCGGGGGCTTGCCACCGCCGCGATCGCGGGTTATGGCCGTCCGCCCGCACCGGAGCTCAGTGTCCGTCGATCTCTTCCGGTTCGGCCAGCTGACGGAGCGTGAGGGCGGTGTTGATGAGCGCGAGATGACTGAGCGCCTGCGGCAGATTCCCCCAGAATGCGTTGTCGTCCGCCGCGATCATCTCCGCGTAGATTCCGACGTCGTTGCCCAGATCGACGAGAGCGTCCATCAGGGCGATCGACTCGACTCGGCGGCCGACGCAGGCCAGCGCGGTCGCTCGCCAGAACGCGCACGCCACGAAGGTGTGCTCTTCGCGGGCTGCCCCCGTGTAGCGGTACAGCAGCGGGCCGGCACCGAGATCTTCCGCGATCGCGTCGATCGTGGCGCTCATGCGCTCTCCACGGTCGAAGCCGCTCGGTGCATGCAGCAGAACGGATGCGTCGAGCCTGTCGGTGCCCGGATACATGACGTACGCACCGAGGTCGTCCGACCAGCACTCCGCATCGACCCAGTCCTTGATGCGGTCGCGTTCCACCCGCCACCGATCGATGCCGCCCGGAATCTGCCCGGCCTCATGCAGCATGATCGCATCGTTCAGAGCCTGCCAGCATCCCATCTTCGAGGACGTGTAATGCTGCTCGTCGGGCAGCTCCCACATGCCGGAGTCGCGACGGCGCCACAGATCGCAGACGCGGTCCGCCACGGTTGACAGCATCTGGCCGGTGTCGATGTCGAGGATGTTCCCGGCGTCGACGTATGTCCGACAGATCGCGAACAGGTCGCCGAAGACACCGAGCTGCAGCTGACCGTGCGCAGGATTGCCGGTCACGACCGGGTCGACTCCTCGCCACCCGGGGACTTCGTATTCCTGCGTCTCACGGTCGACGCGTCCGTCCAGCGTGTAGAACACCTTGAGATCGGGACCGTTCTCGCGGATCGTGCGCAGCATCCAGGAGATGGCGGCGTGGGTCTCCTCGCGCAGTCCGAACCACACGAGGGCGTGGGCCGTGTAGGCGAGGTCGCGCACCCACGCGTACCGATAGTCCCAGTTCTTGCGGCCACCCGGAGACTCCGGCAGGGATGTCGTCGCCGCGGCCGCGATGGCACCGCTCGGGCTGAAGATGAGAAGCTTCAGCGCCAGCGCGCTGCGTCGCACGTCGGGCGCCCACGGCCCCTCGTAGTCGAACTCCCGGGACCACGCCCGCCAGCCTGCGATCGTGCGATCGATGCCCCGGTCGACGTTGGAGGCTTCCGGCAGATGGAGTGGCTCGCCGTGGGTCGCCGCCACCACGAGCATGTGCCGCGACCCTTTCGATGTCGTGAACGCGCCGCTCAGACGGGTTCCGCGTGAGTCGGGCTTGTCGGGCCCGTGCTCCGATCCGACGACGGCGAGCGCTGTGCGCCCGCAACGGATGATGACGCCGCGCTCGGTGTCGTCGAGCCACGGCGAGGCGGTCTGCAGGCCGGTGCCGGGCTGCACCTGCCACGCGAACGGAACGGTGCCTTCGATTCCTTCGATCCTTCTGGCGAGCTCGGCCCAGGGCAGACGCCCCGCGACCCCGGTCACCATCGCGTCGGTCACCTTCGCCGTACCGGTCTCGGTGGTGAACGTGGTCACGAGCACGTTCGTATTCGCCCGGTACCGCCGCCGGACGGTGTAGGCGACCGCGGGTTCGAGCTCGATGAATCCCCCATCCGCGTCGTCCAGGAGGCGAGCGAAGATCGGGAGCGAGTCCAGGTCGGGCACCGGCATCCAATCGACCTGTCCACGCAGTCCGATCAGGGCGACGGTTCGACCGTCGCCGATGGGTGCGTACGACCTGAGGTCTTCGCCCGGTTGCTCGCGTTCCGCCGTCACGGTCCCACGTTACGAGGAGAGTCCCGGCGCCGCTGAGGCTTGCGTGCGAGGGGGCGGCGCGCTACGGGCGCCGCCACCGGCGTCATGCGAAAAGATCACCGAAGTCGGCCAGTGGCACGAGGCCCCGTGCTCCCTCGCGGAGTGAGGGGTCATCGGTCACCAGCGCATCGGCTTGGAGCGAGGCGACGGCGAGGTATTCCGCGAGGGGCGTGTCGTCCCAGCCGAGATCTGCGGCGAGTCGAAAGGCGGTGGCCCGTGACACGCGATCACCCAGGAGACGGATCTTGAGTTCCGCCAGACCCTCCAGGGCCTTCCGTGTCTCGGACTCCTCCTGCTGACCCGCTCGCGATGCGCGGTACAGCAGAGACAGCACGTGCGATCGCAGAAGCGACGGGGCTACGAGCGAATGATCTGCAGCGACCTGGCGACCGTCTTCGAGAAGTCTCAGCGCGGTCGGTGCGTCGATGGCGAAGCGGCTCATGCTGCGATGATCACACGGGTCTCCGACATCGGGGACGGCCCCGGTGAGCCGACCGACGCGTGCGTCGAGCGCACCGCTACGGTGTGTCCATGAGCACTCAGAAGAACTCCGACGCCGGCATGGCTCGATATGTGGTCGGCGGGGTGGTCGCGGGACTGCTGGTCGGTGTCCTGCTGGGTATCCTCGTGCCGTCGATCGGGGTGGGCTTCGGGGTCGGCATGGGCATGGCGGTGGGTATCTTCGTCTCGGTGATCGTGTGGTTGATCCGACGGCCGAAAGCCTGACGGCGTGCAGGGCGACCTCCTCATCCGCCCCATCGCGGCGGGAGACGCGGGCGAGATCTTCACTCTGCAGCGCGCCGCGTTCGTGCAGGAAGCGGAGCTCTACCGAACGGTGGACATCCCGGCGCTGACGCAGTCGCTGGGCGACCTCGAGAGCGAGCTCGCTGCCAGTGGCGGTCTGGTGGCGCTGATCAGGAACAGGATCGTCGGATCCGTGCGCGCCAGAACCGATGGCGATCTGCTGCTGATCAGCCGGCTCGCGGTCGCCCCCGATATGCAGGGGCGAGGTATCGGAACAGCCCTTCTCGCGGCGGTCGAGGCACGATCGGATGCCTTGGAGGCCGAGCTGTTCACCGGTTCTCTCAGCGAGCCGAATCTGCGCCTGTATCGCCGAGAAGGCTACGTCGAGACCGGACGGATCGTGCTGCCCGAGGTGGAGCTGGTGTATCTGCGCAAACGTCTGCGGTGAGCGCTGCAACCTCGTCCACCGCGATCGAGATCTCAGCCACTCGACGCGCCGGAACAGGAAATGCCCGTCCGGTGGACGGGCATTTCTCGATGGTGACCCCAGCGGGATTCGAACCCGCGTTACCGCCGTGAGAGGGCGGCGTACTAGGCCTCTATACGATGGGGCCGATCAGCACAACCCTACGATTATGCCACGGCGCGCCCGGAGTCGACAAATCGAGACGAGGATGGGCGTGGCGCTTGCCGCGGCATCCGCCGACGGGTTGACTCGGGTCATGCGAGTAACCAAGCACGAACACGCCGCGCTCACGATCGAGCAAGCCGGCAAGGCACTGATCATCGATCCGGGAGCCTTCACCCTTCCGCTGGTCGACATCGGCAACACCATCGGCATCGTCATCACACACGAACACCCCGACCATTGGACGGCAGAGCATCTCGACCGCATCCTGAAGGCCGTGCCGGGGACGCCCATCTACGGTCCGCAGGGATTCGCCGACGCGGCCGCGGGGTACGACGTCATCGTTGTGAACCCCGGCGACACCGTCGATCTCGACCCGTTCACGCTGGAGTTCTTCGGCGGGAAGCACGCGGTCATCCACGAGTCCATGCCCGTCGTCGACAACGTGGGGGTCCTCATCAACCATGAGTTCTACTACCCGGGAGACTCCTACACGGTTCCCAAGGGCGCCAAAGTGCAGCTTCTCGCCGCGCCCATCGGGGCGCCGTGGCTGAAGATCGGCGAAGCGATGGACTTCGTGCTCGCCGTGGCACCGAAGCGGGCATTCGGCACGCACGACATGACTCTGTCGGTGATCGGACGCGACATGCACCGTGCGCGGCTGAAGTGGGCCACCGAGCAGGGCGGCGGCGAGTTCCTCGCGCTGGACCCCAACGATGTGACCGATCTGTAGAGACGCGACTGTACGGACGGATGCGGCGATCCGCGGGGATCGCAGCATCCGTGTTCGTCAGCGGAGCCGGCCCTCGCGCTGTTCTCGCCGCCGCGCGGAGGCGAAGATGGGTGCATGGCCACTCCTCACCGCCCCGGGCTCCGGACCGCCGTGGGGATCACCATCCCCGAGTCCGAGCTCGCGTGGCGGTTCTCGCGGTCGTCCGGTCCGGGTGGGCAGGGCGTGAACACGGCGGATTCGCGCGTGGAGCTGCTGTGGGACGCGTCGGGTTCGACGGTTCTGTCGCCGATCCAGCGTGAGCGACTTCTGGACAGGCTGGAAGGTCGTCTTGTGAGAGGAGTGCTCACGATCGCGGCATCCGAGCACCGCGCGCAGCTCCGCAACCGGGATGCGGCGCGCGCGAGGCTCGTCGCCGTGGTCGAAGACGCGCTCCGGCCGCCCTCGCCGAACCGTCGTGCGACGAAGCCCAGCCGCGGCGCGAAGGAGCGTCGCTTGCAGGCGAAGCAGCAGCGCACCGACGTCAAGCGCCTGCGTCGACCTCCCACCGACTGAGGAAGGCGCGGCGTTCTCCGCACGATGAGACAGCGGATGCCGCGGACCCTGGGGTCCGCGGCATCCGCTGTCGTGTCGTGCGCGATTACTCGGCGTCGAGATCCGTCTCGAGGAGGGTGACGAGCTCATCGAGCGCCTGATCGGCGCCTTCGCCCTCCGCCTTCAGAGTGACGACGGTGCCCTTCGCCGCGCCGAGTCCCATCAACGACAGGATGCTGCCGGCGTTGAGGTCGGGACCACCCTCGGCCGCGATCGTCACGGGGATCTTCTTCTCCTGTACCGCTGTGACGAACAGCTTCGCCGGACGGGCATGCAACCCCGAGCTGCTTGCGATGGTAGCCGTGCGCTCTGCCATGAGTACTCCTTCGTGAGTGTGTGGAACTATTCTTCAGCATTCCGCATGCGCGGTGCCTGCACCAGCGATCAGGCGGTGACGGCCACCGGCGCGACGGACGTCGACGACGTCTCGGCCGACTTCAGCTCCTTCGGCGCGATGAAGCGCTTCGCCATGACGACCAGCAAAGCCGAGACGACCGTGCCGGCGATGAGGGCGATGAGGAAGCCCCAGATCGGGTTGATGGCGAACAGGACGAAGATGCCCCCGTGCGGCGCATACGACTGCACCTGGAAGATCATGCACAGGGCGCCGGTGACCGCACCACCGACCATCGTCGACGGGATGACGCGCAGCGGGTCGGCGGCGGCGAACGGGATCGCACCCTCCGAGATGAAGGACGCACCCAGCAGCCAGGCCGCCTTGCCGTTCTCACGTTCGACCGCGGTGAAGAGCGGGCGGGCGAGGACCGTCGAGGCGAGAGCCATCGCGAGCGGTGGAACCATGCCGGCGCACATGACGGCACCCATGATCAGCAGCGGCGCGGGGTTGTCGGCCGACCCGGCAGCGAGCCCGGCGACGGCGAACGAGTACGCCACCTTGTTGATCGGACCACCGAGGTCGAAGCACATCATCAGACCGAGGATGACGCCCAGACCGATGGCCGCGCCGCCCGACTCCGTGAGGCTGGTCAGCCAGTCGGTGAGCCACAGCATGAGCGTCGCGATCGGACGACCGAGGAACAGGATCATCAGACCCGATGCGACGATCGACGCCACGAGCGGGATGATGACGACCGGCATGAGGCCACGCAGCCAGCGCGGAGCGTTGAGGCGGCCGATCCACCAGGCCACGACACCGGCGAGCAGACCGCCGATGATGCCGCCGATGAAGCCGGCCTGCATCAGCACCGCGACCGCACCCGCCACGAAGCCGGGAGCGATACCCGGTCGGTCGGCGATCGCGAACGCGATGTACCCGGCCAGGGCTGAGACCAGGAAGCCCATGGAGGTGGCACCGATCATGAAGAACACCGAGCCGAGGTACTGACCCAGCGGTCCGAAGTCCGACGTGATGTTCTCGGTAGGCAGATCCCACAGCGAGTTGTTCACGATGACGGTCGCGGCATCCTGCGTCACGAGGTATCCGCCGAGGAGGAATCCGATCGCGATCAGCAGGCCGCCGCCGGCGACGAACGGGATCATGTAGCTGACGCCCGTGAGCAGGATGCGCTGGATGCGTGCACCGAACGACACGGGAGCGGCCGTGGTCGCGCCGGCGGCGCCGGCGTCACCTGACACGCGCGCGGCGTTCGGGTTCTTCGCAGCGGCGACGGCCTCGGCGATCATCTGCTTCGGCTGCTCGATGCCGCGCTTGACACCCGACCGGATGACGGGCTTGCCGGCGAATCGCTGCTGTTCGCGCACGTCGACATCGACGGCGAAGATGACGGCGTCCGCGTTGTCGATCACCGACTGCGGCAGTGCCTGGTAGCCGCTGGAACCCTGCGGCTCGACGATCAGATCGATTCCCGCGTCCTTGCCCGCTGCCGTCAGAGCATCTGCTGCCATGAAGGTGTGCGCGATTCCGGTGGCGCACGCGGTGACCGCCACGATGCGCGCCGGATGACCGTCGACCGAGAGCTCAGAGCCCGCGGCGGCGGCGGCTGCCGCGGCTGGTGCGGCTGCGGCCGGCGCCGTCGAACCAGCCGGCGCGGGGGCGGCGGAGGCATCGCCCTCGCCGATCGCGTTGTTCACGATGCCCACGACCTCGGTCGGGGTGAGCGCAGCGCGAAGGCTCTGCGTGAAGTCGGACTGCATGAGGCTTCGCGCGAGTTTCGAGAGCACGGCCAGGTGTGCCTCGGCGGCTCCTTCGGGCGCAGCGATGAGGAACACCAGGTCGGCCGGGCCGTCCGGAGCGCCGAAATCGACGCCGGGCGTCAGACGGGCGAACGCGAGCGACGGGGTCGTGACCGCGGCACTCTTCGCGTGCGGGATCGCGATGCCACCGGGCAGCCCGGTTTCATCCTTCTGCTCGCGCGCCCATGCGTCGGCGAAGAGCGCGTCGGCGTCGGTGGCGCGGCCCTGCGCGACGACACGTGCCGCGAGGGCACGGATCACCGCGGCCTTGTCAGTGCCGAGGTCCGTGTCGAGTGACACGAGCTCCGGGGTGATGGTCTGGGACATTTCGATGACCTCCGTGGTCGTTTCGGGCACTGCAGTGTGGTGGAGCGAGGCTGTTCGTCAGGGCAAGAGGGAGTCGACGGGGATGTCCCAGTCCGGGATGTCGGCAGGACCGGGGATCTGCGTCCCCGGAAGCGATGCGGCGGCGGCACCGTACGCCACCGCGCGGCGCAGACGTCCGGTGTCGTCCTGGCCTTCGGCGGCGGCGATCAGATACCCCGCGAGCGAGCTGTCGCCGGCACCGACCGTGCTGGACACGATGATCTTGGGGGCCGAGGCCCTCAGGACGCCATCGGCCGTCACCAGAAGTGCACCGGCGGCACCCAGAGTGACGAGCGCTGCCGCCACGCGCTCCGGCACGAGGTCCTTGGCGTGCGCGATGGCGGTGGCGATGACGTCATCATCACCCGACGAGGCGCCGGCGCCCACCAGCTCGGCGAGCTCCTCGTCGTTCGGCTTGATCAGGTCGGGACGCGCGGTCGCGACGACGCTCGCCAGGGCTGCACCCGATGTGTCGACGGCGATCTTCGGGCTTTCGGCACCCCAACGGGCACGCACCGCCGCCGTGATCTCAGCGTAGAAGTCGTCCCCGACGCCGGGGGGCAGCGACCCTGCGAGCACGACCCAGTCAGCGCCTTCCGCAGCAGCGACGACGCCGTCGACGAGGGCGGATGCCTCGGCCTGCGACAGCTGGGGCCCCGGCATGTTGATCTTCGTCGTGGCGCCCTGCGGGTCGGCGATGGTGAGGTTCGCGCGGGTGCGCCCCTGCACCTCGATCCGCAGGACGGGAACGCCGTCGTGCTCCAGGAGCAGCCGGTAGGGATCGTCCTGCGCGCAGGGGACGACGGCCAGGGTGCCCACCCCCGCGGCGCGCAGAGCTCGTGCGACGTTCACGCCCTTGCCCCCCGCATCCTCTCGGGCGTCCAGGCCGCGCTGCACCTCACCCGGCTCGATGGGCGCGGCCAGGCGTACCGCCCGGTCGAGGGACGGATTGACGGTCACGGTGACGATCACGCGCACCACACCTCGACTCCTACATCGTTGAGCGCCGACGCGAGCGGCGCCGTGGGCGCGGCATCCGTCACGAGAACGTCCATGGCGGACAGTGCCGCGAAGCTGACGAGCAGCTCGCGGCCGAATTTGGTCTGGTCCGCCACCACGATGACGCGGCGGGCCGAGCGGACGACCGCGCGTTTGACGGCAGCCTCCTCGGGATCGGGCGTGCTCGCCCCGAACGCGTGCGACAGGCCGTTCACCCCGACGTAGGCGATGTCGGGTCGCAGCGTCTCGATGGCGTGCACGGTGTCGGCGCCGACGGCGGCCGCGGTCACGCCGCGGATGCGGCCGCCGACGATCGACAGCGACACCGAGTCCACGTCGGCGAGCGCGTGAGCGATGCTCAGCGAGTGAGTGACGACCTCGGCGGCGCCGCGGACGGCCGCCAGTCGCAACGGCAGTTGGTCGGCGACGGCGGCCGTCGTCGTTCCCGCGTCGAAGAACACCGAACCGGTGAACCCTTCGCCGATCGCCTCGATCGCGCGGCGGGCGATGGCCTGCTTCGCACTGCTGCGGCGGTGGCTGCGATCGGCGATCGACGGCTCGGTGGTGCTCGGCCGCTCCAAGGCGACCGCGCCACCGTGCACACGTCGGAGTGTGCCGCCTTGCTCCATGGTGAGGAGGTCGCGGCGCACGGTTTCGGTGGTGACGTCGAAGCGGCGGGCGAGATCGAGCACACCCACGCGTCCGTCGTCGATCAGGATGCGCTCGATGAGCTCCTGCCGCTCCGTTGCGTACATACTTCTGCTCCTTCGCCGATTCCCACAGACTACAACACAGAACAACATAATCACAAGGGTCAATTCGTGGACATCCACATTGCGGGCGCGTCTTCACGAGACGGCCGCCTCGGCGATCCAGACGCCCACGGTCTGGTCGTCCCAGGTGAAGCGGATCACGCTCCCTCGCGGGAGACCCGCGGACACTCCCCGCGGGGTGTCGTCCGAGATCGTGTAGTCGTAGGAGGGTCTGAGCGGTGACGGCGCACAGGTGGCTCCCATCGGCCGCCCGGCATCCGAGCCCACCAGCAGGCAGGTCACACCACGTGCGGTCGCCGCGGACCACACGGAAAGTCCGCGGAAGTCTTCGTACTGCTGCAGGCGTGCGCCGATGAGCCCGAATGACTCCAGATCGACCGCGTCCACGAGCTGCTGACGCTCGAGTCCCGTCGCGGGAGTCGCGACGAGCAGGGCTTCGCCGTGCGGAGCGGTCGCGACGAGTGCGATGCCGGTGGCCAGGACGACGGCGGCGATGGTCGAGACGACGGCGCCGCTCTGCAGCAGCCCGCGGATCTGCGAAGGCGATCGAAGGTGGCGTGGCGCGGGGCCGCTGCCGGGCGCGGCAGGCAGGAAGTCTTCGACTCGCGGGGGCACGAGGGCGGGGGGCAGCTCGATGATGGCAAGCGCTCGCGTCTCGCCCGACGCGCCACGTGGATGCAGCATCGCCTCGAGTTCTCCGAGTCGGCGGAGGGCATCGCGCTCCATCGCGGCGCCGTCGTCGGGCCCATAGGCCTGGCGACGCAGATCGGACAGCTCGCGAAGGAGCGCGGGCGGCATCGGTGACGCATCCACTCGCCCATTATCGATCCGTGTGAAGGTTTACGGGTGACCGATAAGCCCGCATCCGAAGTGCTGATCGATGAGCACGTGGTCCGTTCCCTGCTCGCCGAGCAGGCCACGAGCTTCGGGGAACCGGCGACCGATCCGCTCCGCAAGGTCGCAGAGGGCTGGGACTGCGAGATCTGGCGGTGGGGTGATGAGCTTGCCGTGCGCCTCCCCCGTCGCGCTCTCGCCGCGCCGCTCATCGCTCACGAGCAGAAGGCCCTTCGCGTCCTGGCCCCGAGTCTGAACACCGTCGGCGTACAGACACCTGCGCCGCTCCTCGTCGGCTCGCCGGGCGGCGCGTTCCCGTGGCAATGGTCGGTCGTGCCGTGGATCGAGGGCTCCTCCGGCCTCACGGTCCCCCGCGCGATGCGAGCCGGATGGGCTCGGACTCTCGCCTCCGTCATGGGTGCACTGCACCGCGAGGCGCCCGCAGATGCTCCGCACAATCCGGTGAGGGGGGTGCCGCTCGTCGAGCGGAAGGCGGCGGTGGACGAGCGGCTGGAGATGCTGCGGCGGTCCGGCGCGATCGAGGACACGTTGCTGGCCTCGGCCGCCGCGCGCTGGGCCGATGCGCTCATGCAGCCGCCGTGGGGCGGACCGCCCGTCTGGATCCACGGCGACCTGCACGCGGCGAACCTCGTCGTGCTCGCCGGTCGGCTCGTCGGCGTGGTCGACTTCGGCGACGCGACGGCGGGCGACCCCGCTTACGATCTGGCAGCCGCGTGGCTCGCGTTCGACAGCGATGGCAGAGCCCTGTTCCGGTCCGCGCTGGCCGACGTGTACGACGATGCCACGTGGATCCGTGCTGAGGGATGGGCGGCGGCGATGGCGCTGCTGCTCGTCGCACACAGCGACGACATGCCGGATCACCTGACCGCAGGAATCGAAGCCCTCGAAGAGATCAGGGGATGACAGCCGGGCATCAGCCTCAGGCGGTCGTGGTCGCGGTGGCGGCCGACACCTCCACCTGCGTTCCGACGAGGACGAACCGCACGACGCTGCCGACCGGCAGATCCCCGCGGAGCGCCGCGGGCATCCCCTCGTAGACCGTGAAGTCGACGACCGGGTCGAGACCGACCGGAACACAGCCCGCATTGAAGACGCCGTACCTCTCGGTCTCGAGCAACAGGCAGCGCCGGCCGTCGGCGCTCTCACCGCTCCACACCCGCAGTCGACCATAGGACTCGTAGCGCTGCAGCTCGGCATCGTCGACACGGTAGCCGGCCAGAGACCCGGGCACATCGACCGCCTCGCGCTCGGCCGGCGTCGACGCGATCGGCGCGAGCAGGGCGTCCGGCCGGTCGGTGGCGGCTTGGAGACCCCACATCGCGAGGGCGGTGAGGACGACACTCGCCGCGGCGACGGCCCACCACTTCCGGCTGAGCGCGAGCACGCCGCCTCGCACGCGTCGCCACGGCGTACCCGGTGTACCGGACGGGGAGGGGTCAGCTCCCACGCGGGAAGCGGGATCGTCGACGCGTTCCGACGGTCGGGCGCGATCCGCGACCGCCGCGGACCGCCCCTGACCGGACGGCGCCGTGGATTCGTCTCGCGCACCCTCGGGGTCTGCCGCGTTCGCCGGGGCCGTTTGGTGGGGCCCCGCGGGAGCAGGACGGACGGGTGGCACCGCGCGCGTCCGGCGGTCGGCGCTTTCGAGCTCCGTCAAACGGCGCAGAGCACGGGGATCTCGGAGGATGTCGGCGTCGGGCCCGTACGCCCGCTTCCGAAGGGCCGTCAGCTCATCGATCGACGAGTCGGCTTCGGTCGCGACGGACGGTGAAGCATCCATGTGTCCATTATCGGACTGCCCTCGGCCCACGGGCCTCGGAGTCATCGGGAAAAAGCAAAAACCCCCGCTGAGCGGGGGTTTTCCACTTGCTGGGGTACCTGGACTCGAACCAAGAACAAAGGTACCAGAAACCTCCGTGTTGCCAATTACACCATACCCCAAGGCGCTGGACAGAAGTCCGTGCCGAGGGTCAACTCTAGTCGACGGGGACGCGTGAGCCAAACCGGGCACCACGTGACCATCCGGAGGTGTCCGCGAACGCGGGCATCGGCGCGCGACACCCACGCGGAGTCAGGAGGCGCGTTCCACGAGTGCGCCCAGCCGACGGATGCTCTCCCGCTTGCCGAGCAGTTCCATCGACTCGAACAACGGTGGCGAGATCCGGCGGCCGCTCAGCGCGACGCGCAGCGGACCGTACGCGACGCGAGGTTTCAGTCCGAGCCCTTCGATGAGCGCAGCGGCCAGAGCCTCCTGAGCTGCGGCTGCGGTGAACTCCCCCTCCGGCACCAGTTCGAGTGCCGCGACCGAAGCGACGATGACCTCGTTCGCATTCGCAGGCAGCGTCGCCAGCGCATCATCGGCATACGTGATCGCGTTCGTGAAGAGGAAGCCCAGCAGCGCGGGGGCGTCGCCCAGCAGCTGCATCCGCTCCTGCACGAGGGGCGCGGATGCTGTGAGCATGGCCTGCTGGTCGGCCGTGGGGGGATCGGCCACGACACCCGCCGCGGTCAGGTAGGGCACGAGCCGAGCCGCGAAGTCGGCGGGCTGCAGCATCCGGATGTGGTCTCCGTTGATCGCCTCGGCCTTCTTCTGGTCGAACCGCGCCGGGTTCGGGTTGACGTCCACGATGTCGAACGCCGCGACCAGCTCGTCGAGCGAGAAGACGTCCCGATCAGGGCCGATCGACCACCCCAGGAGAGCGAGGTAGTTCAGCAGGCCCTCGTGGATGAAACCCCTCTCGCGCTGCAGGAACAGGTCGGCCTGGGGGTCGCGCTTGGAGAGCTTCTTGTTGCCGACGTCGCCGAGCACGAGAGGCATGTGCGCGAAACGCGGGATGAACGTCGTCACACCGGCCTCGACGAGAGCGGAATAGAGCGCCAACTGGCGAGCCGTCGACGGCATCAGGTCCTCGCCACGGATGACGTGCGTGATTCCCATCAGCGCATCGTCGACCGGGTTGACGAAGGGATAGAGCGGCACGCCGCCGGCTCGCACGAGCACGAAGTCGGGGAACGAACCGGCCGGGAACGTCACCTCGCCGCGGATCAGGTCGTCGTAGGTGAGGTCGTGGTCGGGAACGCGCAGGCGGAAGGCGGGCTCTCGTCCTTCCGCACGGTAGGCGGCCTTCTGCTCGTCGGTCAGATCGCGATCGTGATTGTCGTAACCGAGCTGCTTCGCACGGCCGTTCGCCGTATTGCGCGCGTCGATCTCCTCGGCGGTCGAGTACGACTCGTAGACGAGACCGGTCGCGCGAAGCTTGTCGAGCACGTCGAGGTAGATGTCGTGGCGCTGCGACTGACGATAGGGCGCGTGCGGACCGCCGACCTCCACCCCTTCGTCCCAATCGATGCGCAGCCACCGCAACGCCTCGAGGAGTTGCTGGTAGCTCTCCTCGCTGTCGCGCGCCGAATCCGTGTCTTCGATCCGGAAGACCAGCGTGCCGCCGTTGTGGCGGGCGTAGGCCCAGTTGAACAGCACCGTCCGGATGAGCCCGACGTGGGGCAGTCCGGTCGGTGAGGGGCAGAAGCGCACGCGCACGTCGGCGCCGGTGGCGGTGGTGGTGCGGGAATCGGGTGAGGAGGACATCACCCACCAGCTTAGTTCGCCCGTCCCCCGGCCACCGTGGCCTCGACCGCCGAGGACGGCGGCAGCACACGCGTGAGGGCGCTCAGGGTGGCGCGTACGGAGGGAACGCGTTCGGCGCCGAGCGCGGTGACGACGTGCAGCGTGCGCGCTTCGGCCGCGGGGAGGGGGCGCGTCACGATGCCCGGAAGTTGTGGGAACGATTCGACGGCCATGCGCGGCAGGGTGGCGACGCCGATGCCCTGCGCGACGAGGCCCTCCACAGCGACGAAGTTGTCGGTCTCGAAGGTGATCCGAGGTTCGAAGCCATGACGACCGCACAGCTCGAGCAGATGTCCCCGGCAGCGCGGACAGCCTGCGATCCAGTTCTCCCCTGCGAGCCCGGCGAGCGACGCGACGTCGCCGCGACGCGGGCGCGAGGCAGCAGGATGTGCCGCGGGCAGCACGAGGAGCAGGTCGTCGGTGCCGACGGTGCGCACCGCGAGTCCTCGCGCGCTCGAGCGGTGCGGATCTTCGCGGTCGCCGGCGTAGCTGAACGTCAAGGCGACGTCGGCACGGTCGTCGCGGATCGCCGCGACCGCCTCGGGCGGCTCGGCCTCCACGTAGGTCAGGACGACGCCGGGATGGCGCACCGCGAGGTCGGCGAGCAGTCGGGGCACCAGCGACGGCGAGGCGGAAGGGAACCCCACGAGGCGCACGCGACCGACCCGCAGGCCGCGCAGCTCGTCGAGCTCCTCCGTGGCCGCATCCAACGCCGTCGTGACGGAAGGCGCGTGGCGGGCGAGTATGCGCCCGGCCTCGGTGAGTCGCACCCGACGACCGGCGCGCTCGATGACAGGCACGCCGAGGCGCTGCTCGAGGCGCTTCATCTGCTGGCTGATGGCCGGTTGGCTGAGTCCCAGGAGGTCTGCGGCGGCGGTGATCGAGCCGCCGTCGGCGATCGCCTTCACCACCCGGAGCGTCTGCACATCGAACTCCGGAGACTCATCCCGCGCATCGGCCACGATCGGAATCATAATGCGCACGCATGGGTCGCATCTCACACGTGCCGTAGACGAATGCGTGGAGCGTCCCGCACCCTGGATGGGTGACCGTTCCGATCTCGCCCGCCTCACTCGCGTCGGTGCGCGCGGAGTTCGCGGGCGGCCGCGGTTACCTCGCAGCCTGCACGGTGGGTCTCACGCCGCGGGCGTCACGCGACGCGATCATCGTCGATGCCCATGCCTCGGCGGGAGGTCGACCCGATCCGGTCGCCTACTCCGCGCTGGTGGAAAGCAGTCGTCGGCATTTCGCCGACCTCGTCGGCGTGAGCGCCGACCGGGTCGCGGTCGGCTCGCAGACCTCGGTCCTGGCCGCCCTGATCGCCGCGTCCGTGCCGGACGACGCCGAGGTGCTGTGCGCCGCGGGCGATTTCTCCTCGATCATGCTGCCCTTCGTGCACGCCGGTCGAGGGATTCGTGTACGGATCGCGCCCCTGGCGGGACTCGCCGACGCGATCACCGAGCGGACGTGGCTCGTCGCGTTCTCGATCGTGCAGTCGGCGACGGGCGAGGTGGCGGACGCCGACGCCATCGTCGCCGCCGCACACCGCGCGGGCGCGCGCACCTTCTGCGACGCGACCCAGGCCGTGGGCTGGCTGCCGGTCGACGCGGGGGCGTTCGACGCCCTCGTGTGCCACACGTACAAATGGCTCTGCGCCCCGCGGGGTGTCGCCTTCCTCACCCTCTCCGCGCAGCTGCAGTACCTCGTTCCGCCGATCTTCGCCGGCTGGTACGCGGGGGCGGATCCCTGGACGTCGTGCTACGGCCACGAGGTGGTGCTGGCGGAGGACGCCTCGCGCTTCGACGTCTCACCGGCGTGGCAGGCGTTCGTCGGCGCCGAACCCGCGCTGGCGCTCTTCGCGGACATGGACCGCGCAGCGGCCCACGCGCACACCACCGGCTTGGCCGCGGCGTTCCGGGACCGGATGGGCATCCCCGCTCCCCCACGTCCCAGCGCCATCGTGACGTGGTCCGATGCGAGCGGGTGCGACCTCGCTCGTCTGGGAGCTGCGGGAGTGTCCGCCTCGGGTCGGGCGGGCAGAGCCCGCGTCGCATTCCACGTGTTCAACGACGATGATGACGTAGGTCTCGCCGCGACGGCGCTGATCGGCTGATCACCGTCCCGGCCGACGCGGCTCTACGGATGCCACCGGCCGTGCCCGGGTGAGCGGAGCGAAGCCCACGACCACGATCACCACGATCAGCGCGAGGAGGGCGAGCCCCCCGTAGCCGATCCATCCGAGCACCAGGCCCGCGAGCACCGCGCCGATCGCCGCGACGAGGCTCATCGTGAGATCGCTGCGTCCCTGCCGACGGGTGCGCAGGTGTTCGCCGGACGCCTCGGTCAACAGCGCCGAGCCCGCAACGGTGGTGGCGCTCCACCCGAGTCCGAGCAGGACGAGAGCGATCGTCACGGCGGTCGTGTCGGCCTCGCCGAAAGCCGCCGTCAGCAGCGACGCCAGCAGCAGCCCTTGGCCGAGCAGGATGGTGCGCACCCGACCGAACCGGTCGGCCAGCAGCCCGAAGACCGGAGAGAGCGCGTACATGCCGGCGATGTGGAGGCTGATCGTGAAGCCGATGATCGTGACGGATGCCGCGTCTCCTGCCCCGCCCATCAGATGCAGCAGGTGCACCGGGGTCATCGCCATGACAGCCACCATCACACCGTGGGCGCCGGCGATCGCGATGATGGCGTACCGGGCGACGAGCGGCTGGTCGACTCGGGCGATCGCGGATGCACCGGCGGCCGCCGAGACCGCCGCCACGCGCCTGGCCAGCAGGAGAGGATCCGGTCGGAGGGCGCTCAGATAGAGGGCCACTCCGAGAAGCTGCGCCACCAGCGTGAAGACGTAGGGGCCCGTGAGCGCCGGCATTCCGAGCGCGTCGCCGATCACCTCGCCCGGACCGACGAGGTTCGGGCCGAGCACGGCGCCCACCGTGGTGGCCCACACCACCAGGGACAGATCACGGCCTCGCGTGGCATCCGTCGCCAGGTCGGCAGCGGCGAAGCGCGACTGCAGGTTCGCGGCCTGTCCCGACCCGATGAGCCCGAATCCGACCAGGAGCAGGGGGAAGGAGTCGATGCTCACCGCACCGAGGACGACCACGACGCCGGCCAGGGCGACGAGCATGCCGAGCGTGAGGGCGCGCCGGCGTCCGTGAAGGCGCGCGAGACGCGCGAGCGGCACGGCGAAGATCGCCGTTCCGAGCGTGATGGCGGCCGTGGCGAGTCCCGAGAGCGCGTCCTGTCCGGAGAGCTCGCGGGCGAGGACCGCGCCGAGCGAGATGGTGGCACCGAAGGCGAGACCACCGAGCACCTGCCCGGCGCTCAGGACGCCGACGGTGCGCCGCTGAATACGCTGCAGCTCGGCGGGCGCCGGGTCTTCGACATCGGTCACGCGTTGCGTGCGGTGTTGGTCAGTACTCCCAGTCCGCTGATCTCGACTTCGAGCGTGTCGCCCGCGGTGAATGGTCCGACCCCGGCCGGTGTGCCGGTGAGGATGACGTCTCCGGGGAGGAGGGTGAAGGCGGCCGAGGCGTAGGCGATGATGTCCGCGACGGAGTGGACCATGTCGCTCAACGGGGTGTGCTGACGCACCTCGCCGTTGAGGCGCGACTCGATGGTGGCCGACGCGACATCGAACTCGGTCTCGATAACCGGTCCCAGGGGGCAGAAGGTGTCGAATCCCTTCGCTCGGGCCCACTGGCCGTCGCGCTTCTGGAGGTCACGCGCGGTGATATCGTTCCCGATCGTGTATCCGAAGACGACCTCGGCAGCCCGCTCGACGGCCACGTTCTTGGCGATCGAGCCGATCACGACGGCCAGTTCGCCCTCGAAGTCGGTGCGCTCGCTCTGCGGCGGCCGCACGATGGCATCGCCCGGTCCCACCACCGCGGTGTTCGGCTTGAGGAACAGCATCGGCTCGGTCGGCGCTTCGTTGCCGAATTCCGCCGCGTGCTCGCGGTAGTTGCGACCGACGCAGATCACTTTCGAACGTGGGATCACCGGTGCCAGCAGCACCGCATCGACGAGGGGCACGCGCTCGCCCGTGGTCTCGAAACCCGCGAACATCGGATCGCCGTCGAGCACGACCAGGTCGCGGTCGTCGACGATGCCGAAGCGGATGCTGTCCTGGTGGCTGAATCGGGCGATCTTCACCCGCTCAGCCTACCCAGGCCGCAGCATCCGCACCCGGTCGCGTCGCCCGCCCGGCCGTGCACCGGTGCCTTCGCCCCACCCACTCTGCCGCGGAGAACGGCTCAGGCGTCCAGTCGCGTCAGCCAGCCGTGACGGTCTTCGCGGCGGCCGTACTGGATGTCGGTCAGCTCCTCGCGCAACGACAGCGCGAGTGTGCCGGTCGGCTGCTCGTCGAAGAAGTTCTTGCCCTTCAGCAGCCCGATCGGTGTCACGACCGCTGCCGTCCCGCACGCGAACACCTCGACGATGTCGCCGGATGCCACACCTTCGCGCCACTCCGTCAGCGAGACGTTCCGGCCCTGCACCTTGTGCCCGCGGTCGACCGCCAGCTGCAGGATCGAGTCGCGCGTGATGCCCTCGAGGATGCTGTCGGACTGCGGCGTGACGATCGTGCCGTCCTTGTACACGAACACCACGTTCATGCCGCCCAGTTCTTCGACGTTGCCGTCCTGGTCGAGGAACACGACCTGATCGCACTCGTTCTCGTAGGCCTCCGACTGCGGCAACAGCGAGGCGGCGTAGTTGCCGCCGGTCTTGGCTGCGCCGGTCCCGCCCTTGCCGGCGCGTGCATAGTCCTCGCTCAGCCAGATGGATACCGGCTGCACACCGCCCTTGAAGTACGCGCCCGCGGGTGAAGCGATCACGTAGTACGCGACCTTGTGCGCCGGACGGACGCCGAGGAAGGCCTCCTTCGCGAACATGAACGGCCGCAGGTAGAGGCTCTGGTCTTCGCCCGACGGCACCCACGCGCCGTCGATCGCGACGATCTCGCGGAGGGACTGCAAAAAGTACGGGGCGGGCAGTTCGGGCAGGGCCAGCCGACGGGCGCTGCGCTGCAGGCGACGGGCGTTCTGGTCGGGGCGGAAGGTGTGGACCGAACCGTCCGCGTGGCGATAAGCCTTGATCCCCTCGAAGATCTCCTGCCCGTAGTGCAGCACCGCGGCGGCGGGGTCGAGGGTGATCGGGCCGTAGGGCTGCACGCGCGGACGGTGCCAGCCTCCCCGCACCGACCAGCAGATGTCGACCATATGGTCGGTGAAGGACTGGCCGAAGCCGGGGTTCTTCAAGATCTCTTCGCGCTGCGCGGCGGTCTTGGCGGCGAGGTTGCGGGTGACGGCGAACTCGAGCGGATCGAGGTCGGTGTCGGGGTTGGAATCGATGAGAGTCATGTCACGTCCTACGGTGGGGTCGCCGGCGGTGCGAGCGGGGTTCCAGGTTACGCCTGGAGCCGTGCCGCGATCGCGTCGCCGATCTCGGAGGTGGTGCGGGGCGAGCCGTCTCGGGCTGCGATGTCTTCTTCGGCCGCGAGGGTGACGCGTGCCGCCTCGTCCCGCAGCCCCAGGTGGTCCAGCAGCAGGGAGACGGAGAGGATCGCAGCCGTGGGGTCGGCCTTCTGCCGGCCTGCGATGTCGGGCGCCGAACCGTGCACGGGCTCGAACATCGAGGGGAACGCGCCGTCGGGGTTGATGTTGCCCGATGCGGCGAGGCCGATGCCACCGGTGACGGCGCCTGCCAGGTCCGTGAGGATGTCGCCGAAGAGGTTGTCGGTGACGATCACGTCGAAGCGGCCCGGGTTCGTGACCAGGAAGATCGTTGCTGCGTCGACGTGCAGGTAGTCTACGGCGACACCGGGGTGTTCCTTCGCCACCGCATTAACGATCCGCTGCCAGATGCCTCCGGCGTGGACGAGCACATTGGTCTTGTGCACGAGTGTCAGCTTCCGGCGGCGCCGCTCCGCGAGGTCGAAGGCGTAGCGCACGACCCGCTCCACTCCGAAGGCGGTGTTGACCGACGTCTCGTTGGCCACCTCATGCGGCGTGCCACGTCTGATGGAGCCGCCGTTCCCGACGTACGGACCCTCCGTGCCCTCGCGCACGACGACGAAGTCGATCTCTCCGGGGTCGGCGAGGGGCCCCGGTGCACCCGGATAGAGCTTGGACGGCCTCAGGTTGACATAGTGGTCGAGCTCGAACCGCAGCTTCAGCAGCAGACCCCGCTCGATGTTGGCGTCCGCGAGACGCGGGTCTCCCGGCACGCCCCCGACCGCTCCGAGCAGGATCGCGTCGTGACCGGCGATCGACGAGAGGTCTTCGTCGGTGAGCGTGTCACCGGTCTCGAGGAACCGCGCGGCACCCAGCGAGAAGCGCGTTCGGTCGAACCGGATGCCGGAACCTGCGGTCGCGGCATCCAGCACCTTTTCGGCCTCGGCGACGACTTCCGGGCCGATGCCGTCGCCGGGGATCACGGCGAGTTTCACGGTCCGGGACTCGGGCACCTGCTGCACCTGCGACATGGAACTCCTTGACGGGGCAGCGGCGGAGCGGACGGATCAGTGCTCGGCGGCTGCGGTGGGACGGGACTTCCCCAGGGTAACGGCCGCGATGACCGCGGCGATGGCCACCAGACCCGCGCCGATCAGCGAGGTGATCACCACGCCTCCGTCGAAAGCGTGAGCCGCCGCGTCGCGCAGGGCGGTCGCCAGGGGCTCGCCGAGCTGGTCGGCGGACGCGACCGCGCCGGCGAGCGTCTCGCGCGCCTGGTACGCCGCGTCGGCCGGGATCCCGGCGGGCAACTGCAGCGTGGCACGGTAGTAGGCGGTGAGGATGCCGCCCATGATCGTCGTGCCGAGCACGGCGCCCAGCTCGTACGCGGTCTCGGAGACGGCTGATGCCGCACCGGCCTTCGCCGCCGGCGCGCTGCTGAGCACGAGCTCGTTCGAGACGGTCTCGGCGATGCCGATACCCGCTCCGAGCGACATGAAGGCGATCACGAGGAGGGACAGCGAGCCCTCGCCGGCGGTGAGCGCGACCATCACGTAGCCCAGCACCGACAGCACGAGCGCCGACGGAACGAGCAGTCGAGGCGCGACGCGGCGGGCGACCGGCACGATGAGCAGCCCGGCGACGATCATGACAGCGAGACCGGGAAGCAGGGCGAGGCCGGCGTCCATCGGGCTCAGTCCGAGGATCAGCTGAAGGTGCTGAGCCACGAAGTACAGGAAGCCCACCAGCGAGATGACGCTCAGCAGATTGACCAGGATCGCGCCCGAGAACGGCGCGTGCCGAAACAGAGCCATGTCGAGCATCGGCTGTTCGGCCTTGAGCTGGCGACGGACGAAGAGCGCCGCGAGCAGGATGCCGAAGGCGATGAGCGGCAGCGCGGGGCCCGCAACGCCCTCGACCGCGAGCGACTTGATGCCGTAGACGAACGGCACCATGGCGCCGAGAGACAGCGCGATGCTGAGCGGATCGATGCGGCCGGGCTTGGGGTCGCGGCTCTCGGGGATGAGCAGCGGCACGAGGATCAGCAGCGGCACCAGCACGGGCACGGCGAGGAGGAACACCGAGCCCCAGGCGAAGTGCTCGAGCAGCAGACCGCCCACGATCGGGCCCAGGGCCATACCCGCGGAGAAGCCCGCTGCCCAGATCGCGATCGCGAGGCGGCGCTGTTCGCGATCGCGGAAGATCGAGCGCAGCAGCGAGAGAGTCGAGGGCATCAGCATCGCGCCGAAGACGCCCATGCCGGCGCGGGCGGCGATCAGGAGGGCGGCGCTGGGTGCGAACGCCGCGAGCACGGACACGATTCCGAATCCGGTCGCACCGATGAGCAGCATCCGTCGCCGACCGAAGCGGTCGCCGAGCGTGCCCATCGTCACGAGCAGGCTCGCGAGCACCAGCGGGTAGGCGTCGATGATCCAGAGCTGCTGGGTGCTGGTGGGTTCGAGGTGCAGGGCGATCTGCGGCAGGGCGAAGCTGAGAACCGTGTTGTCGACCGAGACGAGCAGAACCGGCAGCATCAGCACAGCAAGAGCGGTCCAGCCGCGCCAGCCGACCCGCGGAGAGGTCGTCAGGGCTTCGGTGGGGATGCGTTCGTAGGTGGTGCTCATGGTGTCCTCGGTTTCGACGGAATAAGTAAACCGTCCAGCCGGTATAGTATCAGACGGGTGACGTCCACGTCGATACCATCGAGACCATGAGCCGACCGCCGCGCGCCCGCGAGTCCGTGCTCGATGCGTTCTCCGATCTGCTGATCGCCGAGGGCGAGCGCGCGGCGACGATGGATGCCACCGCCCGCGCTGCCGGGGTCTCCAAGGGCGGTCTGCTCTATCACTTCGCCTCGAAGGACGCGCTGGAGAACGGGCTGATCGAACGCCTCGAGCGCCTCGTCGACGACGACATCGCGCTCATCACCACCGCACCTGAGGGCGCCATCGCCTATTTCTTGCGCTCCTCGGTGATGGAGAACGACCCCCTGGACCGCGCGCTCATCGGGGTGTCACGTCTCGCTCAGGGCGGCAACACGGTGGCGTCCGAGGCGCTCCGGGCGGTCCGGGAGCACTGGGCGGGGGCGCTGCGCCCGCACGCGAAGGACGAGACCGCCCTCGACCTCGTGATGCTGGTGAGTGACGGCCTGTACTTCAACAATGCGCTCAACGGCGGGTCGGTTCCCGGCCCCGTTCCGAGAGATGAAGAGCTCGACGCGCTGATCGCTCTCGTGCTCTCCGCAGCGGCGCGCTGACGCTCCGGATGGAACGGACGCGCCGCAGAGCCGCCTACGCGCCGCGGAGCCGCCGGAGCTGCATGAGGAGCGTCGGGCCGGTGCGGTCCAGGAGTGCACCACCTCCGCGGATGCCGATGATGAGCACCGCGACACCGATGACCACGGAGCACGCCAGCGCACTCCAACCGAAGACCGCCGAGCCGGATGCGAAGCTGATGATTGCGAGGACGCCCGTCGGGATCATCAGGGCGAGCACGATGCCCCACACGGCGAACACCTGCAGTCCCGTCGTGAAACTCGAGCCCTGAGCCGACTTGAAGGGGTTGTCGCCGGCGCGCGGTACCGGCATGACGAACCTCGCCGACGAGATGCAGACGACTCCCATGCCGGTGAGCATCGTCCCGATCGACAGGGCGAGGATGACGGGGAGATGCTGCCATTGGTCTGCGAACGCGACTCCGCCGACCGCCGCCAGCACCGTGATCGGGACCGCGAAGACGGCTAGGGCCGAGAGCCTGCCGAGGCGATCGTCCCTCCCCCGCACCCCGTCGATCAGATGGGTCGCGAAGGCCGTGCCGTCGTAGGAGATGTCCGAGGCCAGCGTGAGCGCGAACGTGAAGCCGAGCAGCGGGCCCGTCCACATGACCAGCATCGGCGCGTCGTTGAGGATCGAGTAGAACCACAGCAGGACCGGAATGAGTGGCACCGAGATGAGCTGACGCGCGTAGCGGGGGTCGCGCCGCCAGTAGGTCAGGCAGCGCGCAGCGATCGCGCCTGCGGGCGTCTGCGGCACGCGCGCGAACACGCCGAGCTTGCCGCGCGACACCGACCGGTTCGTCGCGACGGCGGGTGTCAACAGGGCCCGGGCGAGCGCTCCGCGCCACACGATGTACAGCAGCACGAGGGTCGCCAGCGCGATGAGCAGCCGGAGGCCCGCTCCCCCGATGTCGCCGAGGGCGATGGCCCCAGGCACGGCCCATGCCGCACCGAGTGGGGTCCATCCCAGTGCCGAGGCCAGGTTCGGCAGCGCGCCGGCAGAGCTGCTGATTCCCTGCGTGAGCGCGATGATGATGGGCCCGAGCAGCAGGAGCGGGATGATGATCAAGATGCCGCTCAGCTCTCGGGCGCGCCTGCTGGACTGCAGGCCGACGCTCAGCGCCGCCATCGCGCGCGATGCCACCACGGCGGTCACGACGCCGATGACCGCGCAGAGGACCGCGGCGACCATCGCCGGCGGGGAGCGCAGCCACGCGGCGGCCGAAGCGAGCCCCGCCAGGAGCGACACAGCGCCGGGAATGCCGATCACCCCGGCGAGTGTGAGTGCGATCAGCAGGGTGCGCATCGGGATCGGGTACTGCACCAGGTGCGGCGGATCGAGCGTCTGCTCGATCCCGGTCAGCAGCAGCGGGAAGAGCACCCAGCCGAGCGTCAGGAGGGACCCCGCCAGGACGATGATCGTCGCCGCAAGGTCGAACGACGCCGACAACCCCAGCGCGACCGCGCCCGCGGCCACCGCGACCAGCATTCCGAGGCCGTACAGCCCGCCGATGACCGTCGCGACCAGCTGCCACGTGCTGCGGGTGAGCGAATTGCCCAGCACCCGCAGCCGCAGCCTCAGGAGTGTCGCAACCATTCCGGCCCCTCCGCGTGGTGACGCCCGCCCACCAGCTGCACGAAACGGTCTTCCAGCGTCTGCTCGCCACGCACCTCGTCGATGGTGCCGGCGGCCAGCACGCGGCCTGCCGCGACCACGGCGACGTGGTCGCACATCCGCTGGACGAGGTCCATGACGTGGCTCGACACGATCACGGTGCCGCCGCCTGCCACGTAGCTCGTGAGGATGTCGCGGATGTTCGCCGCCGAGACCGGGTCGACGGACTCGAAGGGCTCGTCGAGCACGAGGATGCGTGGCGCGTGCACCAGGGCACAGGCCAGGGCGATCTTCTTCGTCATCCCCGCGGAGTAGTCCACGACCAGGGTGCCGGCGGCGCTTTCGAGGTCGAGCAGCCGCAGCAGATCGGCGACCCGTTCGGCGACCGTGGCGCGGTCGAGCCCGAACAGCATGCCGTTGTAGGTCACGAGCTGCTCGCCGGTGAGTCGGTCGAACAGCGCCACACCGTCGGCGAGGTTGCCGATGAGCGCTTTCGCGCGCAGGGGGTCCGCCCACATGTCGATGCCGTCGATCAAGGCACGGCCGGCGTCGGGACGCAGAAGCCCGGTCGCCATGGAGAGGGTGGTGGTCTTGCCCGCGCCGTTGGGTCCGACCAGGCCGTAGAACGAACCCGTCGGCACGGTCAAGTGCAGGTCGTCGACGGCCACCTTGTCACCGAAGCGTTTGCTGAGACCGACGAGCTGCAGCGCGGGAGCGGCCGCGGCATCCGTTCCCGCTACTGTCGCGGGCGCCGACCCGGGCCCGTTCGTCGGCGGTGTGTACGGCGGTGGGAGCGGAGCGTCTGTCACGAGGGATCCTCTCAACGATGCGTCCTTCTACCGTATGACCCGCGGATGCTGCCGCCCCGCTCTTCACCTCTGCCCGGCGCGCCGCGGCCGGAGTGGACCCGTGCGCTGTGTGCCGACCTTGGCGCGGCACGCAGGCGGCCACCGAACGGTCGCGACACGCCGTGACACCCGGCCCCGTTCGCGATGGAACGGCGTGTCGCGACCGTTCGCGGCCGGCCGGCAGGCGACCGAACGATCACCGGGATCAGTCCTCGGTGAGCAGGATCTGCTGGAACATGTCCGCGCCGACGGCCACGCGCATCTGCTCGAGCAGCACGTCGGGCACGGGTGAATCGACCGTGAGAACCGAGAGCGCGCGGCCCGTGGCATCCGGTCTGGCCACCTGGAGGCCTTCGATGTTGATGCCGGCGCCGCCGAGCTCCTGCCCGTAGATGGCCACGATGCCCGGACGATCGGCGTAGCGCATCACGACGTGGTGACGCTCGATCGGCACCTCGATCTCGTACCCGTTGATGCCGACGACCTTCGGCACCATGCGCGTGCCGGCGAGCGTGCCGGCGACGGTCAGCACCGAGCCGTCGACGAGGGTGCCGCGGAGGATGGTGATGTTGCGGTACTGCGGGCTGTCCGCTTCGACGATGAGTCGCGTCTCGATGCCGCGCTGCTCAGCGAACAGCGGTGCGTTCACGTACGAGACGTTCTCACTCACGACATTCGCGAGGATGCCCTTCAGAGCGGCGAGCCGGTAGACGCTGACGTCGTACGCCGCGAGCTCTCCGCGCACCTCGATGTCGAGGCTGGTGAGCGCGCTCTCGGCGAGTCCGGTGAAGAACTGCCCGAGCTGCTCGACGAGGGCGATGCCCGGGCGCACGAACGGGTCGATGATCCCCCCGGCGACGTTGACCGCGTCGGGCACGAGGTCGCCCTCGAGCGCGAGCTTCACCGACCTGGCGACCGACACGCCGGCCTTCTCCTGCGCTTCTTCCGTGGACGCACCCAGGTGAGGGGTCACAACGACATTGGGCAGGTCGAGCAGGGGGAAGGCCGGCCCGTCGACCGAGGGCGGTTCGGTGGAGAAGACGTCCAGTCCCGCGCCGGCGATCTCGCCCGTGGTCAGAGCCGTGTAGAGCGCCTTTTCGTCGATGAGCCCTCCGCGCGCGACGTTCACGATGTAGGCGGACGACTTCATCCGCGCGAACTGCTCGGCGCCGATCATGCCCGTGGTCTCGGGGGTCTTCGGCATGTGGATCGAGATGAAGTCGCTCTGCGCGAGCAGGTCGTCGAGCGAGAGCAGCGTCACTCCGAGCTGCTGTGCGCGGGAGGGGGTGACGTACGGGTCGTACGCGACGACCTGCACACCGAAAGCCTGCAGGCGGGCGGTGATGAGCGCCCCGATGCGCCCGAGGCCGATGATGCCGACCGTCTTCTCGTACAGCTCGGTGCCCGTGTAGGCGCTGCGCTTCCACTGTCCGGCGGCGAGCGAGGCGTGGGCGGCCGGGATGTGGCGCGCGAGGCTCAGGATGTGGCCGACGGTGAGCTCGGCGGCCGAGATGATGTTCGACGTCGGTGCGTTCACGACCATGACGCCGGCGGTGGTCGCGGCCTTGATGTCGACGTTGTCCAGGCCCACCCCCGCACGGGCGACGACCTTCAGCACCGGGGCTGCGGCCAGGGCTTCCGCATCTATCTTCGTCGCCGAACGCACCAGCACCGCGTGCGCGTCTGCCAGGGCGTCCAGGAGCGCGGGGCGGTCGGTGCCGTCGACCTGGCGGACGTCGAAGTCGGGACCGAGCGCGTCGATCGTGGCGGGAGAGAGTTCTTCGGCGATCAGGACGACGGGCTTCGACACGGTGGGTCCTTCGAGCGTTCACGCGCACCGCGGGAGCGGGGCGATCGGGGCGGGGTGGAGGCGAGATCAGCGCGCCGCATGCCCGTCGGAACGACCCGGGGCGGGGGCGGCGAGATCGCTGTCAGCCTACCGTGGGCGCTTCGGCGGCTCGCACCGTGTGACGGTTCGCGGCCGCGCTCCCCCGCGTCGGTGCATCTCAGCCCAGCAGGGACGCACCCGACGAGGCCGCGTACCCGATGACGTCGAGCCAGAACACCGACACAAGGGTCAGACCGGCGAGCATCACCAGCAGCAGGTGCAGCGCGGTCCGCCGCCGGCCGATGGCGAGAGCGCCCGCGAAGACGAGGATGGGCAGCACCACGGGCAGGATGAGCACGAACCATCCGAGGCCGTTCAATCCCAGCGGGCCGCTCGCCTGAGCGATGAGGAAGGCCACCGCATTCCAGACGGCGTACGCGTAGAACAGCCCGAACAGTCCGGCGATCGTGGCGACGAGCCACGTCGGGGTACGACGTGCGGATGCCGCGGCATCCGTCTGCACCGCGCTCACTGACCCACCGCCCCGACGGCGAGGAACGGCCAGGGCACGAGCAGGATCGCCCCCGCGAGCAGCCACAGCACCCGCACCCACGTGTGGGAGCCGCGGGTGAGGACCAACGTGGTGACGAACCAGATCAGGGGGGCGAGGATCGCCAGCCACAGGCTGACCAGATAACCGACCGGGGCCACGAGGAACTGCGCGGTCCCCTGCAGTCGCAGCCCGCCCACGACCCACCCGATCGTCCAGAGCAGGTAGATGCCGCTGAGGATTCCGATGCCGACGAGAGCCGCGTTGCCGAGCGGCTTCGGCTCGGACACCGCGGTCACCGTGCCGTCACGCTCGAGGCGGCCGACCTCGTCCGACCCGCGCCCGACGGCGTCGAAGCCCTGCGGGAGGGCTACGGGGACGGATGCCTCGACCGCCGCCTTCTCGTCGGTCGCGGCGTCGGCGGCGGTAGCCGTGGTGTCCCGCTCGTCGACACCGGTCACCAGCGTCGGATCGTCGTCACCGTCCCAGGAGAGGGCGTCGTCGTCGCGGCCGGCTGTCATGCCTCCAGCGTAGGTCACGCGCCCTGGCACCGCCGGGTCTTCACTCGAGCGAGAAGGTGCGCGGCGAGTAGCGATCGTCGATGTGGCTGTTGATCGCGCCCGGGGAGCTGCGTGCGATCAGGAACCGTCCGTCGGCCTGACGCTGCCAGCTTTCACCTCGACGGAAATCCAGCCGGTCGGTGAACTTCGCATCCCCCGTCTGGCAGGCCGTGTCGGGCCCTGCCGAGATGGTGAGGCCGTCGACGCGGAGGCCCTTCGCCGTCACGATCAGGATGCCGCTCGTCCGATCTGCCAGAGAGGTCTCCATGCGCGCGTCCGCGATCGTCCCGAGACCCTCCGGACCGCTCAGCACGAACCGCTCACCGCCGGCCAGACGTGCGCCCTCCGGGAAGGTGTACTGCAGCGTGCCCTCGCTGGCGATTCCGCGTGCCGTGCAGCGGTACACCTTCCACCCGCCGACGTCCTGCGCGGTGACGCCCGTGTTGCGCAGTTCCACCAGATCGTCGCCGTGACCGACTCGACCGGCAGGCGCTATCTCGTCGATCCGCACCGCGGTGTCGGCGACCGGTTCGGACCGCGCCGCGTTCGGGGCGCCCGGCGTGGCCTTCGCCCGCACCCAGGTACCGGCCTCCGTTCGCTGCCAGCTCTCGTCGAGAGCCTCCGCGAGGGTGACGGGCAGGTTCGGACCGATCCCGCATTCCGTCAGCACGGCGATGGGGGTGTTGGCGTAGACCGCCACACGATCGGCGATGGACCCGTCGGGCATGCGCAGCGCGAACCCGTAGCCGGTCGGATCGATGGCCCGGGCGAAGTAGGCGTCAGCGCGCAGGCCGGGTCGCCGGCTGCCCAAATGCTCGGCGGTGAACAGCGCACCGGGGGCGAGGACGACGCCACGAAGGTCGACGTCGGGGATGGCTTCGAGGCTGCCCTCCGCGGTGCAGCGTGACACCGACCAGCCGGTGAGATCGATCTCCGCCGCCGAATCGTTGCGGAGTTCGAAGAACCCGTCCGTTGCCGATCGCGGCCCGGCTGCGGCGACCTCGTCGATGACGACGTCGGACTTCTCTGCGGTGACGGCGATCGACGAGCCCCCTGTCGGGGCGTTCGCCGTCGGTGTGAGGGCTGCAGTCCCCGGTCCCCACAGTGACGCTATGGCCAGGATCGCTCCGAGGGAACGAGGGGTGAGACGCACCTCTTCACCCTAGAGGCGCTCGCTGGGTCGAGGCCGTGTGCGCCGTCGTGCACACCTGCGCGGACCGCCCGGGCGTGCCGAAAGCCCGGCCCCGTGGTGAGGGGCCGGGCTTCGTGGCTCTTGACAGCCGGGCTCGGCGGGATGCGCCGAGGGTTCAGCGGAGGGTCAGCGTGCTGCGGAGCCCTCGACGTAGTCGGTGTCGGTCTGCTGCCAGGCGAACAGGCCGCGCAGCTCTTTGCCGACCGCTTCGATCGGGTGCTGAGCACCCTTTTCGCGCAGGGCCAGGAACTCAGGCGCTCCGGCATCCTGGTCCTCGATGAAGCGCTTCGCGAACGCGCCCGACTGGATGTCGCCGAGAACGGCCTTCATGTTCTCCTTGACATCGGGCGAGATGACGCGCGGACCCGAGACGTAGTCGCCGTACTCGGCGGTGTCCGAGATGGACCAGCGCTGCTTGGCGATCCCGCCCTCCCACATCAGGTCGACGATGAGCTTGAGCTCGTGGAGCACCTCGAAGTAGGCGATCTGGGGCTGGTAGCCCGCCTCGGTGAGCGTCTCGAAGCCGTACTGCACGAGCTGCGACATGCCGCCGCAGAGCACTGCCTGCTCGCCGAACAGGTCGGTCTCGGTCTCTTCGGTGAAGGTGGTCTTGATGACGCCGGCGCGCGTGCCGCCGATCGCCTTCGCGTACGAGAGTGCGAGTGCCCACGCCTCGCCGCTCGCATCGCGCTCGACGCCGATGATGTCGGGGATGCCGCGGCCCGCGACGAATTCGCGGCGCACCGTGTGGCCGGGGGCCTTCGGCGCGATGAGGATCACGTCGACGCCCTCGGGAGCATCGATGTAGCCGAAGCGGATGTTGAAGCCGTGCGCGAAGGCGAGGGCCTTCCCGGGCGTCAGGTTGTCCTTGATGCTCTCGGTATAGATCGAGCGTTGGTGCTGATCGGGCGCGAGGATCATGATGACGTCGGCCCATGCGGTCGCGTCGGCGACGGATTTCACCTCGAAGCCGTCGTCCTCGGCCTTGGCGGTCGACTTCGAGCCGTCCTTGAGGGCGATGACGACCTCGACGCCCGAGTCGCGGAGGTTCTGCGCGTGGGCGTGGCCCTGCGATCCATAACCGACGATCGCAACCTTCTTGCTCTGGATGATCGAGAGGTCGGCGTCGGCGTCGTAGAGGAGTTCAGTCACTGGTTTTCTCTTTCGTTCGGGGTGTTCGATGATCGTGCCGCCACGCTCGGCGAACGGTCGGGGATCAGTTGCGGAGGACCCGCTCGGTGATGCTCTTGCCGCCGCGGCCGATGGCGAGAAGGCCCGACTGGGCGAGCTCCCTGATGCCGAAGGGCTCCAGTGCGCGCAGCAGGGCGTCGACCTTGCCGTGGTCTCCGGTCACCTCGATGACGAGCGCGTCGGGTGAGTAGTCGACGACCGACGCGCGGAAGAGGCTCACCACTTCGAGCACACTCGACCGGTTGGCGTTGTCGGCGCGCACCTTCACGAGCATGTGCTCGCGCTGGACGGATGCCGCCGGCTCGAGCTCGACGATCTTGATGACGTTGATCAGCTTGTTGAGCTGCTTGGTCACCTGCTCGAGGGGCAGTTCGTCGACGTCGACGACCACGGTGATCCGGGACAGACCCGGCACCTCCGTCACGCCGACCGCGAGGGATTCGATGTTGAACCCGCGGCGCGCGAACAGCCCCGCGACGCGGGTCAGCAGACCGGGTTTGTTCTCGACCAGAAGGCTCAGCACGTGCGAAGTCATGGCTCAGTCCTCGCGATCGAACGACGGGGCGTGTTCACGCGCGTACTGGACGTAGCTGTTGCTGACGCCTTGAGGGACCATCGGCCACACCATCGAGTCGGCGCTGACGACGAAGTCGATGACGACCGGACGGTCGTTGGTCTCGAGAGCCAGCGTGATCGCAGCATCCACTTCTTCCAGCTTCTCGACGCGGATCGCGAGGCACCCGTACGCTTCAGCCAGCTTCACGAAGTCGGGGATGCGGATGCTGCCGTGCCCGGTGTTCAGGCTGGTGTGCGAATACCGGCCCTCGTAGAACAGCGTCTGCCACTGGCGCACCATCCCGAGCGAGGAGTTGTTGATGATCGCGACCTTGATCGGGATGTTGTTGATCGTGCAGGTGGCGAGTTCCTGATTGGTCATCTGGAAGCATCCGTCGCCGTCGATCGCCCAGACGACGCGGTCGGGCTCCGCCACCTTGGCGCCCATCGCCGCGGGCACGCCGTAGCCCATTGTTCCCGCGCCACCGGAGTTGAGCCAGGAGTTCGGACGCTCGTACTTGATGAACTGCGCCGACCACATCTGGTGCTGACCGACGCCCGAGGCGTAGATGCCCTCGGGTCCGGTGAGCTCCCCGATGCGCTGGATCACGTGCTGCGGTGCGAGAAGGCCGTCCGTCGTCGGCGCGTAGCCGAGGGGGAACTCCTCACGAAGACCGTCGAGGTAGGACCACCACTCCGAGATATCGGGCTCGGCTGTCGCCGCAGCGGCCCGGTAGGCCGTTTCGAGGTCGACGAGCACGTCCCGCAGATCCCCCACGATCGGAACGTCGGCCGCGCGGATCTTGCCGATCTCCGCGGGATCGATGTCGATGTGCACGACCTTCGCGTTCGGCGCGAACAACGCCGCCTTGCCGGTCACCCGGTCGTCGAACCGTGCACCCAGGGACACCAGCAGGTCGGACTCCTGCAACGCCAGGACCGCCGGGACGGTGCCGTGCATGCCGGGCATCCCGAGCTGCTGGGTGTGCGAGTCGGGGAAGGCACCCCGTGCCATCAGCGTCGTGACCACCGGAGCACCGGTAGCCTCGGCGAACGCGAGCAGCTCCTTCGACGCCCGCGAGCGGATCACGCCGCCGCCGACGTAGAGCACGGGCTTCTTCGCGCCCGCCAGCAGCTGTGCCGCGGCCTGGATCTGCTTGCCGTGCGCCTTCGTCACGGGCCGGTAGCCCGGCAGGTCGATCTTGGGCGGCCACACGAACGGCACCTCGGCCTGCTGCGCGTCCTTCGTGATGTCGACGAGCACGGGGCCGGGTCGACCGGTCCCCGCGATCTCGAAGGCGGCGGCGATGGCGCCGGGGATCTCCTCGGCGCGCTTGACGAGGATGGAGTGCTTGGTGATGGGCATCGTGATGCCCACGATGTCGGCTTCCTGGAAGGCGTCGGTGCCCATCAGCGTGGAGAACACCTGGCCGGTGATGCAGACGATCGGGACGGAGTCCATGTAGGCGTCCGCGATGGCGGTCACGAGGTTCGTCGCACCGGGACCGGACGTCGCGATCGCAACGCCGATCTTGTTCGACGCGGAGGCGTAGCCCTCCGCCGCGTGTCCCGCGCCCTGCTCATGGCGCACCAGGATGTGGCGCAGCTCGGTGCTGTCCATCAGCGGGTCGTAGACGGGGAGGATGGCGCCCCCGGGAAGCCCGAAGACATCCGTGACACCCAGGAGTTCGAGCGATCGGACGACGGCTTGGGCGCCCGTGAGCACGGGTGCCGATGCGGTTCGGGCGGGCGGCCGGGGCACGGCCGAGGAGGATTCTGCAGGCATGATGAACCTCTGAGTGATGGAGACGGATGTCGGGGGCCGAGGTCAGCCCGTGGTCGCGCCTTCGGCGGCGGAGCGCACGAGCTTGGAGTACTTGGCCAAGACGCCACGGGTATAGCGCGGGGGAAGTGGCTCCCAGCCCTCACGGCGGGAGTTCAGCTCAGCCTCATCGACGAGTAGGTCGAGAGTGCGAGCCGCGATATCGACCCGTATCAGATCACCATCGCGCACGAAGGCAATGGGACCAGCGTCCACTGCTTCGGGTGCTATGTGGCCGATGCACAGGCCGGTTGTGCCGCCTGAGAATCTGCCGTCCGTCAACAGTAATACATCTTTTCCGAGGCCGGCGCCCTTGATGGCGGCGGTCACCGCGAGCATCTCGCGCATGCCGGGTCCGCCCTTCGGGCCCTCGTAGCGGATGACGACGACGTCGCCGGCCGCGATCTCGCCTGCTTCGAGAGCATCCATCGCCCCACGCTCGCGCTCGAACACGCGGGCAGGGCCTTCGAACACATCGGAGTCGAAGCCGGCCGACTTGACGACGGCGCCCTCGGGCGCGATGGATCCGTGGAGGATCGTGATGCCGCCCTTCTCGTGGATCGGGTTGTCGAACGAGTGGATCACGGTGCCGTCGATCGGATCGGGATCGAGGTCGCGCATGTTCTCGGCAAGCGTCTTGCCGGTCACGGTGAGCGCGTCCCCGTGCAGCAGCCCTTCGTCGAGCATCGCCTTCATGATCACGGGGATGCCGCCGTGGCGGTCGACGTCGTTCATGACGTACTTCCCGAAGGGCTTCATGTCGGCGACGTGCGGAACCTTGTCGCCGATCCGGTTGAAGTCGTGGAGGCTCAGTTCGACGTCGGCCTCGCGGGCGATCGCCAGCAGGTGCAGCACGACGTTGGTCGATCCACCGAGGGCCATCGCCAGGGCGATCGCGTTCTCGAAGGCCTCGGGGGTCAGGATGTCGCGGGTGGTGATGCCCTGACGGAGCAGATTGATGACGGCCTCGCCCGAACGGTGCGCGTAGTAGTCGCGGCGGCGGTCGGCTGCCGGCGGCGCCGCCGACCCGGGGAGGCTCAGGCCGAGGGCTTCGGCGACGGACGCCATGGTGTTGGCCGTGTACATGCCGCCGCAGGCTCCTTCCCCCGGGGCGATGGCGCACTCGATGCGCTTGAGGTCGGCCTCGCTCATCTTGCCCGCCAGGCACGCGCCGACCGCCTCGAACGAATCGATGATGGTGACGTCCTTCTCGGTGCCGTCCGACAGCTTGACCCAACCGGGGGCGATCGAGCCCGCGTAGAGGAAGACACTCGAGAGGTCCAGACGCGCGGACGCCATGAGCATGCCCGGGATCGACTTGTCGCAGCCGGCGAGCAACACCGTGCCGTCCAGCCGCTCGGCCATGACGACGGTCTCGACGGAGTCGGCGATGACCTCGCGGCTGACGAGCGAGAAGTGCATTCCCTCATGGCCCATGGAGATGCCGTCGGAGACCGAGATCGTGCCGAACTGCAGCGGGTAGCCGCCGCCGGCGTGCACTCCCTCTTTCGCGCCCTGGGCGAGCCTGTCCAGGCTCAGGTTGCAGGGGGTGATCTCGTTCCAGCTCGAGGCGATGCCGATCTGCGGCTTCTCCCAATCGGCGTCGCCCATGCCGACGGCACGGAGCATCCCGCGCGAGGTCGTGGCTTCGATGCCATCGGTGACGACGCGGCTGCGGGGCTTGATGTCGACGGACGCGGCGGTGTGGGGATCGGACTCAGGCATCCCTGCAGTCTATTCCCGGCGGGCGGCCCGCATCTCGGCCAACGCGGACAACACGGCGGCGAGTTCTTCGATGTCTGACACGCGCAGCGCGGCCGCCGTCTGCCCGCCGCCGACGCGGATGCCCAGGTCGTCCACCCGCAGCGCCTTCATCGCGTCTTCGTCCGTGATGTCGTCGCCCGCGAACAGCACGGCGGTCGCACTCAGCCTCTCGCGCAGAACAGCGACCGCGGCATCCTTCCCCTCCTGTCGGAAGGAGTACTCGACAATGTTGTGGCCGGTGCGGCGACGCCAATGCGGAGCGTGCTGGGCGACGAGCGCGTCGGCGTACTGCCACGCCCGCTCGCCGTCGTCGGCGCTCGCCGTGCGCGTGTGGATGCCGAATCCGTACGTCTTCGGCTCGACCCAGACACCCGGGAAACCTGCCAGCTCCCGTTCGGCGTCGTGACGCAGGGTGTCGCGGAGCTCTGTCTCACGCGCCTCTTCGGTCGGCGTCACGAGCCCCTCGCCGGGAATCCAGAACTCGGCGCCGTGGGAGCCGGCGAGCACGATCGCGCTGTCCTCCGTGTGCTCGGAGATCTGCTCGAGGTCCGACAGGCTGCGTCCCGACACCAGGGCGACGACCGTGTCGGGCAGCGTGAAGAGGGATTCGACGGCCGCGCGCGACTCCGGCAGCATCCGCGCCTTCATCGGCTCGTTCTCGAACGGCGCCAGCGTGCCGTCGAAGTCGAGCGCCACCAGCAGCACCGCAGTCTCGGCCAACGGGCGGAGGGTGTCGACGGTTTCAGGCGGGAGCGGGGTCATGCGTTACCTTTCGGGACGGGGTGCACGGCGGCCAGCGCCGACAGGAAGTCACGGGACCATGCGTCGACGTCGTGTTCGATGACCTTGCGACGGAGGGCGCGCATGCGTCGGCCCTGCTCGGCCGGGGCCATCTTCACCGCGCTCACGATGGTCTCCTTGAGCGTGTCGATGTCGTGGGGATTCACGCGCAGAGCCGTGCCGAGCTCGTCGGCGGCACCGGCGAACTCGCTCAGGATGAGGACACCGCGATTGTCGGTCCGCGTGGCCACATACTCCTTCGCGACCAGGTTCATGCCGTCGCGGAGAGCCGTGACCAGCATGACGTCGGCCGCGAGGAAGAGCGCGACCATCTCTTCGCGGGGATACCCCTGGTGCAGGTACCGGATCGCGGTGTGACCCATCGTGTCGCGGTCACCGTTGATGCGGCTGACCGTGAGTTCGATCTCATCCCGCAACTCGACGTAGGTCTGCACACGTTCGCGGCTCGGGCTCGCGACCTGGACGAGCGTGACGTCCTCGACCTTGAGGGTGCCGTCGGCCAGCAGTTCGCCGTATGCCTTCAGGCGGTGCTGTATGCCCTTGGTGTAGTCCAGGCGATCCACCCCGAGCAGGATCTTGGAGGGATTGCCGAGGCTCTCGCGGATCTCCGCCGCACGGGCACGCACGTCGGGGCGCTTCGCGAGCGCGACGTAGGACGCCGTGTCGATCGAGATGGGGAACGCCTTGGCCAGGGCGAGCCTCGAGCTGCCGTCCGCCTGCGGAACGCGGATGCCGGTCGCTTTGGTGTCGTAGCGAAGCTGGCGGCGCACGGCCCGCGCGAAGTTGCCGGCATCGGCGACGCGCTGGAAGCCGATCACGTCGGCGCCGAGGAGCCCCTCCAGGACCTGTCTGCGCCAGGGCAGCTGCGAATACAGCCCATATGCCGGGAACGGGATGTGGTGGAAGTAGCCGATCGTGACGTCGGGCCGAAGCTCCCTCACCATCTTCGGCACGAGCTGCAGCTGGTAGTCCTGAACCCAGACGGTGCCTCCCTCGGAGACGGCCGCGGCCGCGGCCTCGGCGAACCGCCGGTTGACCTTCACGTAGGCGTCCCACCACACGCGGCGGTATCGCGGCGACGCGATGACGTCGTGATAGAGGGGCCAGATCGTGTCGTTCGAGAACCCCTCGTAGTAGGAGGCGACTTCCTCTTCCGAGAGCGCCACCGGCACCAGCCACGTGCCGCCGAACTCGAACGGCTCGACTTCGAGGTCCGCTTGTCCGGGCCACCCCACCCACGCGCCGTCGGACTTCTTCATCACGGGGTCGAGTGCCGTCACGAGTCCGCCGGGAGAGGGACGCCAACCGGGTTCACCGTTCGGCCCGTCCACCCGATCGACGGGAAGGCGATTGGCGACGACGACGAAATTTGCCTCAGGCACGGGACCTCCTGGTAGCGGGCGTCAGCCAAGGCTACAGCGGCGACGAGACCGGCTCCCGACGAGACCGATCCGGGCGAGGCATCCGTCATGACCCGTCGTCGGGTTCCGCCCACGCGGACCCCCGCGCGGCCTCTGTCAAGGGCCACGCGCCGGCGCTTGCGCCCGCTAACGTGGTGCCATGCGTAAGTACCTCTTCGGAACCGGCATCATGGGCGCGGTCGTCAGTGGCGTCACCCTGCTGCGCGGAGCGCGCGACACCGAGTTCACCTGGCGCGAGGCACTGGCCTGGCTGAGCTGGGCCATCACTTTCGCGCTCGCGGTCGGAGCCATCGTCGACACGCGGCGGGCCTCGCGCGGTCACCGCGTCTCGGCTGACTCGCCGGTCTCCGGCAAAGAAGACAAGCTGTTGAAGAAGCGCCTCCGCGCGTAGGAGCGCGTGCGGGAGGTCGAGCCTGAACGCACGGAAACCGCCGGACGCGCTCCGGTCGGCATGCCGTACGCCGGGCGCCTCACCCTGTCAACGGGTGAGGATCAGCGCGTCGCCCTGTCCCCCGCCGCCGCAGAGACCGACGGCCGCGACACCGCTTCCCCGGCGCACCAGTTCATGCACGGCGTGGACGATGAGCCGATTGCCCGAAGCGCCGATCGGGTGGCCGATCGCGATTCCGCCGCCGTGGATGTTCACGACGTCGTCCGAGAGTCCGAGCTCGCGTTGCGAGCGTTCGACCACCGCGCCGAACGCCTCATTGATCTCGACGAAATCGAGATCGGATGCCCCGATCCCCTGCTTCGCGAGCGCCTTCGCGATCGCGCGGGCCGGTTGCGCGTGCAGCGAGTTGTCGGGTCCGGCGACCTGACCGGAAGCGCCGACCGCCGCGAGGACCGTCCAGCCCTTCTCGTCGGCGTGGGACCGAGAGGTCACGACCACCGCAGACGCGCCGTCTGAGATGGGCGACGAGCTGGCCGCGGTGATGGTGCCCCCCTCGGCGAAAGCCGGCCGCAGTCTGGCGAGAGTCTCGATCGTGGTCTCGGGGCGCACGCCTTCGTCGGCCCGCACGACGACGGGTTCCCCGCGCTTCTGCGGCACCTCGACGGTGACGAGCTCCGCGTCGAAGACACCCGCCTCCTGCGCGGCGGCCGCCCGCTGATGCGATCGGGCCGCCACCGCATCCTGCTGCTCCCTCGTGATCTCGTACTTCTCGTTCAGCCGCTCGGTCGACGCGCCCATGCTGACACCGTCGTACGCGTCTGTCAGGCCGTCCAGAGCCATGTGATCGAGCACTTCGACAGAGCCGTACTGCCAGCCGTTGCGCGATCCCATGAGCAGATGGGGAGCCTGGGTCATCGACTCCATGCCGGCCGCGACAACCGTCGTGGCATCCCCCACCCGGACCATCCGGGCAGCGTCGATGACGGCCGTCAGCCCCGACAGGCACACCTTGTTGACGCTGTGTGCGGGGACGTCCCAGCCGATGCCCGCGTTGATCGCGGACTGGCGCGCCGCATTCTGGCCCGAGCCGGCGGCCAGCACCTGGCCGACGATGACGGCGTCGACGTCTGCAGGGGAGATGCCGCCCTGCGCGAGTGCGCCGCTGATCGCGAATCCTCCGAGCTGCGGGGCGCTGAACGACGCGAGCTGCCCCTTGAGCTTGCCCTGCGGGGTGCGGGCCGCCGCCACGATGACGATGTCGTCGGTGATGTCCATGATTACCTCCTACGCCTGGCGCGCGAGCAGCGCGGGCGAGATCGTGAGCGGCGGCTCTGTCGCGGCGACCACGGACTCCACCGTGACACCGGGCGCCGTCTCGACCAGCACCAGCCCGGCGTCTGTGACGTCGATCACCGCGAGATCGGTGATGATGCGATCGACCACACCGCGTCCTGTCAGCGGCAGCGAGCATTCGTGCACGATCTTGGCCGATCCGTCACGGGCCACATGCTCCATCAGCACGATCACGCGCGCCGCGCCGTGGACGAGGTCCATCGCACCGCCCGGGCCCTTGACCATCTTGCCGGGGATCATCCAGTTCGCGAGGTCGCCCGAGGCCGAGACCTGCATCGCCCCGAGGATCGCCGCGTCGATCTTGCCACCACGGATCATCCCGAAGCTGGTCGCAGAGTCGAAGAACGCCGCGCCCGGAAGCACCGTGACGGTCTCCTTGCCCGCGTTGATGAGGTCGGGGTCCACGGCGTCATCGGTCGGGTAGGGCCCGACCCCGAGGATGCCGTTCTCCGATTGCAGCACCACGGTGGCACCGTCGGGCACGTAGTTGGGCACCAGGGTCGGCAGACCGATTCCGAGGTTCACGTACGAGCCGTCGGTGAGCTCCGCAGCGGCGCGCGCCGCCATCTCATTACGCGTGAGTGGCATGTCAGTGTCCTTCCGGGGTCACGGTGCGACGCTCGATGCGCTTCTCGATGTCGCTGCCCACCTCGATGATCCGGTGCACGTAAATGCCGGGAAGATGCACGTCGTCGGGATCGAGCTCCCCCGGTTCGACCAGTTCTTCGACCTGCGCGATGCAGACCCGTCCTGCCATCGCGGCCAGCGGATTGAAGTTGCGGGCGGACTTGTTGAAGATCAGATTGCCGTGACGATCGCCCCGCAGGGCGTGCACGAGCGAGAAGTCCGTCACGATCGCTTCTTCGAGCACGTACTCGTGAGACGAGCCGCCGATGTCGAAGACGCGGACGTCCTTGACCGGTGACGCCACAGCCACGCCCCCCTGACCGTCGTAACGGCGAGGCAGTCCGCCTTCGGCCACCTGCGTCCCGACCCCGGTCTGCGTGTAGAACGCTCCGATTCCCGCGCCGCCGGCGCGCAGTTTCTCGGCGAGGGTCCCCTGCGGGGTCAGCTCGAGTTCGAGCTCCCCTGAGAGGAACTGCCGCTCGAACTCCTTGTTCTCCCCCACGTACGACGACGTCATCTTGCGGATCCGTTTCGCATTCAGCAGGACGCCGAGCCCCCAGTCGTCGACGCCGCAGTTGTTGCTCACGATGCTGAGGTCGGACGTGCCCTGCGCGAGCAGAGCCTCGATCAGCTGGGTCGGGTTGCCGGAGAGCCCGAAGCCTCCGACGGCGAGGGAAGCTCCGTCGGGGATGTCCGCGACGGCTTTCGACGCTGAGTCGATGGTCTTGTCGATCACTTGCACTCCCTCGTGTCCGGCGTGGCGCTGTCTGCCGGTGATGACGCCCACCCCAGCATCATCCGTGGTGCAAGCCGCGCCGAATCCTCGTCTGCCATATGGAAGTGAGGGGCGCTATCGTCCATATTGTGAACACTGCGAGCGTGCCCGGTGCGCAGTCCGTCGCGCGCGCGGCCCGGCTCCTCCGGCTGGTGACCGCCGGCGGTGAGAGCGGCGTGACGGCCGGCGAACTGTCGCGCTCGGCCGACCTCACCCGCCCGACGGCGCATCGCCTGCTCACCGCCCTCGCCCACGAGGGCCTGGTCGATCAGGACGCGACGACGGGACGGTGGATGCCGGGCCCCGAGCTCTACCTGATGGGCACGGTGGCCGCGGGGCGCTATGACATCACCGCCGTCGCCCGTGATGTCGTGCGATCGCTCGCGGTGCGCACGGAGGAGAGCGCTTTTCTGTCGGTCCGGCGCGGCGACGAGACCGTCTGCCTCCTGCGAGAGGAGGGCAGCTTCCCCATTCGCTCCTTCGTCCTGTCGGAAGGTGTGCGGTTCCCGCTGGGCGTGGCATCCGCGGGTCTGGCGATTCTGGCCTTCCTCCCGCCACAGGATGTGGACGACTACTTCCGCCGACACCCGCAGCTGTCCGACACGTGGGGGCCGTCGCACGGCGAGGCCCGACTGCGCACGCGCTTGAGGGAGACGACGGAGCGGGGCGCTGCCCTCAATCCCGGCTTGATCGTCGAGGGCAGTTTCGGGTTGGGTGCGGCGGTGTTCTCCCGCGACGGTCGCCCGCAGTGGGCGCTGAGCCTCACGGGTGTGCAGTTCCGGTTCGGACCCGATCGACTCCCCGAGCTCACGCGCACTCTGCTGGCGCATGCCCACGAACTGTCCGGACGCATCGCTACGGCTCGCCGCTGACGCGCTCCTGCCCGAGCTCGCGGCGCACGGTCGTCGCCACGGCGGCGGCCCCCCGCGCCGACATCACCACGGTGTAGTGGTTGAGGTCGTCGAGCCGGCGATGGCGCACGCCGGGCGACGCCGCCAGGACGCGGGCGAGATGCTTCGGGGCGTACAGCCCGGGGACCTGGTCCTGCAGGCCGCGCGGAACGGTGAGCAGGATCGCCGGATGCCGCAGCCCCGCGACCGCGTCGGGCAGATCCTGACCGGTGTTCAAGTCGAGGGTGTCATCGGCCGTCGTGGCGTAGCTCGTCGCCGGCTTGAGCCTGCCCCCGCCGTCGTCCTCGAGGTCGTAGGCGAAGTATCTCTCGAGCTCGGGCGTCCACGCTCCCGCGAACGCCGGGTGGGAGCGCCAGAATCCGAGGTACTCCGCGACGTCGGCGAATCGCATCGACAGTCGCGCGGCGGTTGGACCCAGGATCGATGAGACGAGTGCGTCGGTGTCCATCCCGACCGGGACGTCCAACGGCAGACCGCCGTCCACCAGCACGATTCTCGACACCCGATCCGCGTGGCGGTGCGCGAAGACGAGGGCGACGAAGGCCCCCATGGAGTGGCCGACGACGAGGGTGCGTTCCACGTCCATCGCATCGAGGACCGCGGCGATGTCGGCCGCGTGAGCCCGCATCCCGACCGGCGCGCCGAGCCGATTGCTGCGGCCTCGACCGCGCAGGTCCGGCGCGATGATGCGCACACCGGGAAGGAACTCGACGACGAACTGCCACGCGAGGTGCGAGGCGGTCACCCCGTGCACGAGAAGCGCATCGGCGAAAGGTTCTTGCACCGGATCCCACACCCCGACGTGAAGGTCACCGCCCGCCACCGCGACATCCATCGTCCGATACGTGTGGGTGACGGGCCCTTCCGGATCGGGCTCGCGAAGACCGGGTTCGCTCATGAACAGATCATCACGCCTGAGCTTCGCCCTGTCGATGCCGGGCCATCTCGAAGCATACCCGGGGTATATACTTAGGGTATGAGTAAAGCCGAAGACCTCGAACGGATCGTGGTCGCCGCGCACGCACTGACCCGCATCGCCGCGATCGAAACGAGGAACGAGGCGCCCGCCGCCCAGTGGCGCACCCTGAGCATCCTTCGCACCGAGGGACCCCTGCGCCTGGGAGAGCTGGCCCGCGAGAGTCGAGTGACGCAGCCCGGTATGACACGGCTCGTCACGCAGCTGCACGAAGCCGGGCTCGTCGAGCGCGTCGAGGATCCGTCGGACTCGCGCGCCACGGTCGTGTCTGCGACCGCTGCCGGTCTCCGCGCCCTCGACGCGTGGCTCGTGCAGCTGAGCAGCGCGCTCGCGCCGCGTTTCGCTGACCTCGACGACGACGATTGGGCAGCCCTGTCGCGCGCCGCGACGATCCTCGCGACACGAACGTCGATGACGATGGAGGCCTCCCGATGACCCGCACCGCAGGCGCGGCGCCGACCTCCCACACCCGCACGTCACCGTGGCGTCAGCCGCCACAGGTGTGGGCCGTCGCGTTCGCCAGTGTCGTCGCGTTCATGGGCATCGGCCTCGTCGACCCGATCCTCCCTGCGATCGCGGATTCGCTGCAGGCGTCGCCCGTGCAGACCGAGCTGCTCTTCACCAGCTACCTCGTCGTGACCGGCCTCGCCATGTTCGTCACCAGCTGGATCTCCAGCCGCATCGGCGCCAAGCGGACCCTCCTCATCGGCCTGGCCGTGATCGTCGCGTTCGCGCTGTTCTGCGCCCTCAGCGGCAGCGTCGATGCCATCATCGGCTTCCGCGCGGGATGGGGGCTCGGCAACGCGCTGTTCATCTCCACCGCGCTCGCGACGATCGTCGGCGCGGCCTCCGGCGGGAGCGGAGCAGCCATCGTCCTTTACGAAGCGGCGCTCGGCCTCGGAATCGCCATCGGCCCACTCCTGGGCGGTCTGCTCGGCGAAATAAGCTGGCGCGGTCCCTTCTTCGGCGTCGTCGTGCTCATGGCCATCGCCTTCGTCGCGGTCGCCGTCCTGCTCCGCGGCACGGAAGAGAAGCGCACGCCCGTCGCCTTCTCGGCTCCCTTCCGCGCCCTCGCGCAGCCCGCGCTGGCGCTCCTCGCCGTGACCGCGCTCTTCTACAACATCGGTTTCTTCGTCCTCCTGGCGTTCTCGCCGTTCCCGTTGGGCTTCGGCGCCATGGGCATCGGCTTCACCTTCTTCGGGTGGGGGCTCGCGCTCGCGATAACGAGCGTCTGGGTCGCGCCGGCCCTGGTCCGTCGCATGCCGCGGACGACCGTCATCCTGATCGTGCTCCCGCTGCTCGCCCTCGACCTGCTCGCCGCAGCCGTCTTCGTCACGAACGCCGCCGCACTTGTGGCGTGCATCGTCGCCGGCGGCCTGCTGCTCGGCATCATGAACACCGTGCTGACCGAATCCGTGATGGAGGCGACCGACCTTCCGCGCTCCGTCGCGTCGTCGGCGTATTCGGCCGTGCGCTTCCTCGGTGGCGCGGCAGCCCCGCCGATCGCCGCGCTGCTCTGGCACGCCTACGGGCCGAGCGTGCCCTACGTCTTCGCCGCGGCATCCGTCCTCGTCGCCGCGCTGACGATTCTGCTCGGCCGTCGTGCACTGGCGCGCATCGACGTCAGAGAAGCGGATGCCGCGGACGAGGCGGCGTCCGTGCTGATCGGTGACGCTGCCTGAGCTGTCGGATCGTGCGCGGCAACCTGAGGGGTCGGCTGAGTGCCGGCTCCTCAGCCGAGGGGCTCCAGCGACACCAGGGGGATCTCGCGGGTCGTCTTGCGCTGGTACCCGGCGTAGTGCGGGAAGACGTCGACGATGCGGTTCCAGGCCTCGGCCCGTTCCGCGCCACCGAGGATGCGCGCCCGCATCGGCACTGCACTTCTGCGTTTGCGCGCCACCTGCACGAGCGGCTGATCGCGAAGGTTGAGGAACCAGGCCGGGTGCCTGTCGTCGCCGCCGCGGGAGGCGACGATCACGTAGCCCCCGTTCTCGGCCAACGGCGCCGTGAGCATGCTCGTGCGCGCCTCACCGCTTCTGCGCCCCGTGGTGGTGAGTTCGATGACGGGCATCCCCGCCAGATCCCATCCGAACCGGCCGCGCGTCACCGCGATCGCGCCCCGATGGACGGCGTTCATGAATTTCATCGAGAGCGTGGTGGGCATGGGGCCACACTACGTCGGGCGGTCGGACGCGCGGGCGGTCGCGGTCACCGCAGCGGGGTGATGTGCCCCATGAGGGAAGGTCGCGAGGACGGCCCGCTCGATGTCGAGGTGAGCCGCCACGAGCTGCGGCGGCACATGAGCGAGCCCGTCCCGGGCTCGAGGGTCACCTGTGCGACCGAGACCGTGAAGTCCGGCGTGCCGAACGAGGCATCCGAGTGACGAACGTCGTGCGTCGTGGACCGTCGAGGGTGCGCCGCTCAGTATCCTGAGCCGATGAGACAGACAGCCGCCCTCGTCCTCCGCCTCGTGATGGCAGCCGCGTCGCTCGCCGGTGTCGTGACGCAGTTCGTGATCGCCGTCCAGATCGACTTCGGCGTCGTGAACTTCTTCAGCTACTTCACGACCCTGAGCAATCTGTTCGCCAGCATCGTGTTCCTCGTCGGCGCCGCCCAGATCATCCGCAAGAAGCCGGCCGGCCCGCGCTGGGACGCCGTGCGCGGGTCATCGGTCGTCTACATGGCGTTCGTCGGCATCGTCTTCAACACGCTCCTCGCGGGTGCGGACGTGGGGCCCCTGCTGCCCTGGACGAACGTCGTGCACCACATGCTGATGCCCCTCGCCGTGGTGATCGACTGGCTGCTGCTGCCGCCTCGCACGCGACTCTCGCTCCGGACCGCGTTCGTCTGGATTCTGGTTCCCGTCGTCTACACCGTCTACTCGGTCGTGCGTGGCGCGATCACCGGTTTCTACTGCTATCCGTTCTTCAACCCGGCTGCGGTCGGCGGCTACGGCGGTGTCGCCCTGTACTGCGTCGTGCTGCTGATCGGCTTCATCGTGCTGGCGCTCGTCATCCGCGCCGTCGGGAATGCGATGAGTCGCCGCTCCGTGCCCGTGCGGTGAGATCACGGCGGTCGCTCTCCGCGAGGCGAGAACCGCCTCCCCTCGGGAAAAAAAGAACCGCCTCTCCTCGTGTGAGACGAGGAGAGGCGGCCGGTGGTGCACCCCCTGGGACTTGAACCCAGAACCCATTGATTAAGAGTCAATTGCTCTGCCGATTGAGCTAGAGGTGCCTGGTCCGCGACAGGCGAACCGAGGGTAAACGTTACCATCACGATCGGCCCCACCGCCAATCGAGGCGGGGCCCGCCCGGTATTCTGAAGCGTGTGACGCTCCCCCCGCCGCCCGAAGCTTCCGAGCCCCCGACGCTCGTCGACGACCTGGCGCTCGCGTTGCGCTTGGCCGATGCGGCCGACGCGGTATCGATGGAGCGCTTCGATGCTCCCGACCTCGATGTCCGCCTCAAGCCGGACGCCTCGCACGTGACCGAAGCGGACCTTTCGACCGAACAGGCGATCCGAGGAATCCTCGAGAGTGAACGCCCCCACGACGGCGTCTTCGGCGAGGAGTTCGGGTCGGCCGGCGACACCCACCGGCAGTGGATCATCGACCCGATCGACGGAACGGCGAACTATCTCAAGGGCATCCCGATGTGGGCGACGCTGATCGCGCTTGCCGTGGACGGCGTGCCTCAGGTCGGCGTGGTCAGTCAGCCGGCGATCGGACGACGCTGGTGGGCGGCCATCGGCCATGGTGCATGGACCAACCGCCCCGGCGGCGACCCCCGACGGCTGGCCGTATCGACGGTGGACTCGATCGCGGACGCGAGCGCCAGCTTCCAAAGCATCGGCCAATGGCGAGAAGCGGGCGAACTCGACGCGCTCGACCGACTCACGGGCGCGGTGTGGCGCGATCGTGGCTACGGGGATGCGTGGCCGTACATGCTCCTCGCGGAGGGGAGACTCGAACTCGTGGCCGAGTTCGGGGTCAAGGAATACGACATCGCCTCGCACGTTCCGATCATCTCCGAGGCGGGCGGGCGCCTCACCGCGTACGACGGCAGCGAGTCGATCTCGTCGCTGTCCTCGCTCGCGACGAACGGGGTGCTGCACGACGATTTCCTGCGGCTGCTGCATCCGGAATCCCCGAAGTCCCGCCCGCTCACATCGGAGCCTTCGCGATGACCCGTCCGCTCGCCCGCTGGGGCGCCACGCTGCTGGTCGCCGCCAGCGTCTTCGCGTTCACCGCGTGCTCCTCGTCGGAGACCCCGACGACGCTGTCCACCGAATCACCGAGCCCCAATGCGACGTCACCCGAACCGACGCCGTCGGGCTCTGGTGCGAACGAGCCGGTCGGAGACCCGACCTGCGAGACGCTCATTCCGGCCGACACGGTGACCGTGTTCACTGAATCCGGTCTCACCCCCGTCCCGGGTCCGTTCATCCTGGGCGGCGAGGAGCTCGCGGACGGCCTGCAGTGCAAGTGGGGCAACGCGGCGCAGCCGAGCGATCACGTGCAGGTCTTCGGGTGGGCGCCGATCACCGAGGATCTGGCGGAAGACGCCATCACCGACCTCGTCGCGCAGGGGTGGCGAGAAGTGCAGGAGGGCGACGCCCGCTATGTCACCGCCGGTCAGGGCATGATCATGGAGGCCGACGACCAGGGCTTCGGCTCGACCTACCAGTTCGGGGACGGCTGGGTCAGCTTCGCCGACACGAAGCAGGGACTGCTGCTCGTCACCTGGCCGACACCCTGACCCGCAAGCTCGCCGTCGGCTCCCCGCTGGCAGGGGCGTGAGCCATGACCGCGTAGGCTCGGACGCTATGGCTCTCGGCGCGACGATGTACACGTTCACCGTTCAGTTGGCCGATGTCGACCGAGGCGTCTACGACGAGCTGTCGCTGCGGGTCGCGCGGCATCCTTCCGAGACTGCGGCGTACATGCTGACGCGCGTTCTCGCGTACTGCCTGGAGTTCGAGGAGGGCATCGCGTTCAGCGAGGGACTCTCGAACACCGACGAGCCCCCCGTGGTCGTGCGCGACCTCACAGGCAAGCTCACGGCCTGGATCGAGGTGGGCGCGCCGGATGCTGCGCGCCTGCATTCCGGAAGCATGCAGTCCGAGCGCACGGTCGTGTACACGCACCGGGATCCCGCCAAGGTGTCGGCTCCCTGGGCAGGTAAGCGCATCCATCGCGGGGAGGAGATCGTGCTGCACAGCTTCGACGCCGCCTTCGTCGATGCCGCGGCCGCTGCCCTCGAGCGCCGCAACGCCCTCACCGTCTCCGTGACGGAGCGCCACCTCTACCTCGAGCTCAACGGCACGACCCTGAGCACGGACATCCTCAGCCGTCCGGTCTCCTGAGCACCGCGACGACCACGATGACCTGCGCGGTCGCCGCGCGCAAGGGGGTTCGCGGAGTCTGCGGGGTCACGCGAAAATGAGACCACATCAACGAAAGTAGAACCTCCATGAGCCACATCGCGATCATCTGGAATCCCACGAAGACCGAGAAGGAGACGCTGGAGGCGGCCGCCGCCGCCGCGCTCAGCAGCCAGACTCATGAGGTCACCTACTGGGAGACCGCGAAGGAGGACCCTGGCCAGGGCGCGGCGGGCCGGGCTCTGGACGCCGGTGCCGACCTTCTGATCGTGGCCGGAGGAGACGGCACGGTGCGGGCGGTGGCCGAACACCTGGCCGCGGTCTCGGCGACCGCGGAGATGGGGATCGTTCCGCTCGGGACCGGGAATCTGCTCGCGCGCAACCTCGACGTGCCGATCAACGATCTCCCGGCGGCGATGGATCGCGCTCTCACCGCCGAGGCTCGCGCGGTGGATGTGGGCTGGGTGGATGTCGACCTGCAGTCCGGCTCTGAGCGCCATGCCTTCGTCGTGCTCATCGGTTTCGGCATCGACGCCCACATGATCGCGGAGACGAACGAAGACCTCAAGGACAAGGCCGGCTGGCTCGCGTATGTCGAGTCGCTCGGCCGCGCGCTCCAGGCCAGTGAGGTCGTGCCGTTCAACATCACCGTGGACGGACACCCCGGCAAAGACGAAGAGGGTCACACGCTGATGATCGCGAACTGCGGCACCCTGCAGGGCGGGTTCACCCTCCTTCCGGACGCCGATCCGTCGGACGGTGAGCTGGACTACCTCGTGCTGAGTGCTGAGGGCTTCGGCGAGTGGGCGGGGACGGTGAAGACGATGATGTGGGACAACGGCCTGAAGAAGCTGCTCACGAAGTCGGACGAGACGAAGGACAGCGAAACCGTGAGCCACGGCCGCGCGAAGAAACTCACGGTCACATTGCCGGAGGAACGCGCCTTCGAGATCGATGGCGAGGAGATCGGCGAGACGAAGAACTTCACGGTTACGATCCAGCCCTCGGCCATTCGGGTCCGCTAGGGGGACTGCGCTCGCGAGGGCTGCGGCATCTTCCGCCACCGCCCTCGCGAGGACCGTCGGGTGAAGGTCCTACTCGCTGGGCTTGCCCTTGCCCACCACGGCGTCTTCTGCGCTGGACATGGCGTTGGCGCCCTCTTCGGGTGACTCCGAGCCGGCATCGGCAGCCGAGTCATCGGTGGTGGTCTGGGAGTCGTTGTCGTCCGGCGTCGGCGTCGTGTCGTTGCTGTCGTTCATGGTCGTCCTTTCGTTGGTGGATCAGGTCGATGGCCGCTGGCGGGAGACCGGGCTGTCATCGAGATGTTCGAGCAGATCGGCGACGTCGTTGTACACCGCCACCGCACCGGCATCCATGAGTTCACCCGCACCGTACCCGCCGCTCAGGACGCCGATGCAGGACAGACCCGCGCGGCGGGCGGCCTCGACGTCCCACACCGAGTCGCCCACCATGACCGCGCGATCGGCGGGCACTCCGGCACGCTCGAGAGCGATTTCGACGATGCCGGGGTCGGGTTTGGCCACCGCGACATCTTCTCCCGACGTCACGACGTCGATGTCTTCTTCGACCTGAAGCAGGCCGCGCAGCATCTTCAGCTCGCTTTCGGGTGCGGAGGTGGCGAGGACCACCGTGACGCCGCGCTCCGACAGGGCACTCAGCAGTTCCCGCGCCCCGCGGATCGTCCGGAGACGATTGCTCGACTTCTCGTACAGTCGACTGTGCTCGCTGGTGACATCGTCGCTGATGTCGTCCGCGGCGTCCCCTGCGAGGCGTTCGATCAGTTTCCCCGAGTCCATGCCGATCGCCCGGTGGATCCGCCAGACGTCGACGGGGTGACCGGCAGCGGTGAACGCGCGGTCCCACGCGTCGATGTGCAGGTAGTTCGAGTCGACGAGAGTGCCGTCGATGTCGAGCAGGACGGCGAGGGCGCCGGACGTGTTCTCAGCCATGCGCTCAGCTAACTCCACCGAGGCCGCGGAGGCGGAGGGGCTGGCGCATCGCGATGGAGTGTGCTGACCATCGAGGCTGTCAAGCCCCGTGCCGCACGCGGCTCTCGTGAGGAGGATGGTGCAGGCAACCTAGGAGGTCGACCATGACTGACAACACGACACCGAACGCTCACCACAGTGACGACGCCCGAGCCGACGACGGCCCGCCGACGGACGCCTTCACCGACGAGGTGCGCGCCGACTCCGCTGCGGACGAGGAGCCGATGGTGTCCGCCGCTGAGCCGAGCGACGCCGATGCGGAGGTGCAGCCGACGCCTCAGCAGCCCGCGGATGTCACGCGGCAGAGCGGCGCCGACGAGCCCGCCGCGGACGATGCCCCGGTCGACCCGACCGTCGTCGAGGAAGACCCGGCGGACGGTGTCGCACCCGACGAGGCCGACATCCCGACGCTCAACCAGAATGACGGCGGAACGGTCGAGCCGCCGGACTGATCCTGAGACCTCGGGGATTCGTCTGGCCGCCGCGCTCCTCGCTCCGAGATCCTGATCCCGGTCTCCGAGCGCGCACACCGAGACGAAGCGCGCGACCTCAGATGCCCGGGGTGCCGAAGCCGGAAGACCCGGGCTGAGTGAACGGGCCCTGGTCTCTGCGAAGCCGCCGCTCCTCCGCCAGGTCGTTCATGTCTCCGGTGTTCTCGCCGACGCGACGAACGCGGCGCACCCACAGCGCCGCGATCCCCGCCACGATGAGGCCCGCGACGAGGCCGATCACCACGCTCTGCGTGACGAACCCGGCGACCACGCCCACGACGACACCGCCGGCGGCGACCACCGCCAACGCGAGGATCCGGCTGGGCCGAGGTGCGGGCTGCTTCCCTGCGCGCGTGTTCTCATCCATCCCCCCACGCTACGTCGGCATTCACGGTGACACCACCGGCCCGCCTCGACGAACACACACGCGGGCGCCCCCCTTCGGTCTGGCCGGGATCCGCGATGGGGACCGGCCTGTGATGACGACCGACCCGTGTCCCATGGCGGCTAGCATTTCGGCATGACGACCTCGGGTGCGATCGACGATGTACCGATCGGCGGCGACAGCATCCGCCTCGGGCAGTTCCTCAAGTTCGCCGGTCTCCTGGACTCGGGCGGAGATGTGAAGGAGGCCATCATCGACGGCTACGTCTCCGTGAACGGTGACATCGATCGCCGTCGGGGTCGGCAGCTGCAGGTCGGCGACATCGTGGGTCTCGATGGACGCAGGTTCCGCGTCTGCGAGTGAGGCGGAGCCGTGGCTCTGCCACACTGACAGCACCACACCCGACAAGAGGAACACGATGACGAATTCCGAAGAGATCATTCTGGGCGACCTGCCCGCCGGTATCGTGCGCGCCGACGAGGCGTTCGGCGGCCGCGTGTGGAACGTTCTCGGACATACCTACACGACCAAGATCGAGAGCGCATCGACCTACTCATGGCTTTCGCTGGACCCCGCCGGAACCGGTGTGCCCCCACACGTGCACCCCACACAGGATGAGTTCATCTACGTCTTCGAGGGTGTCTACACCCTCTACCTCGACGGCCGATGGACCACGGCAGGACCCGGCGACCTCGTGCAGATGCCTCGCAACCTGCCCCACGCGTACTACAACAAGCAGGACTCGACCGCGAAGTCTCTGTTCTGGGTCTCCCCCGGCGGCAAGCTTGCGAATCTGTTCAGCCTGCTGCACAACGTCACCGATCCGGCCGAGGTCGTCCGGCTCTCAGCCCTGAACGGCGTGGATTTCCTCCCTGAAGGGGCGGTCGAAGGGGCGTGACCGCGGTCGAGGGCGACCTCGCCGCACCTGGACGAATCCTCCGCTATGGCCGGTCCGACGACCAGTGGGTCGAGGTGTCGTACCCGACCGGGAACGTCCGCGGGATCGCCGTGCTCATCCACGGCGGCTATTGGCGCACCCCGTTCACGGCCGAGCTCATGCGGCCGCTCGTGCCTTCCTTCCTGGCACGCGGCTGGGTCGTCGCGAACGTCGAGTACCGACGTGGCGACGACGGCTGGGCGGCCATGGGCGAGGATCTCTCCGGCGCGATGTCATCGGCGAGATCCTTGGCGCCGACGGCCCGCGTGGCGATCATCGGACACTCCGTGGGAGGACAACTGGCGCTGCTCGCCGGGCACACGGGCGACGCCGTCATCGCGCTCGCGCCCGTGTCGGACGTGACACGCGGATATCAGGAGGGGATCGGCGACGGTGCGGTGGCCGAGTTCTTCCGCGACTCCCCCGCCGTGCGCCCCGACCTCTACGCGGCTGCCTCCCCTCTCGCCCACCTCCCGCCTCCCGCCGAAGTGCTCGTCGTGCACGGACGGGATGACGCCCGCGTCCCTTTCGCGCACACGCGCGACTACGTCGAGGCGGCACGGGCAGCAGGCGGCGACGTCGATCTCATCGAGCTGACGAGACTCTCGCACATGGACGCGATCGCCCCGGGAGCACCCCACTGGCCCGCCGTGCACGCGTGGCTCGACGAGCGTCAGCCGCCGCCCATTCCGTAGTTGTCCGCGGGCGGAGGATCCGTCGAACGTGTCCGCGCGAACGGCGGACTCACCCTTGGCCCGGACCGAACCCGCACCACTCCGACACCCAGCGGAGAATCTCGCCGCGAATCTGCTCGGATGCCGCGACCTCGACGACACCTGAAATGCCGTCGACCTCGACACCGACGTTGAAGACGCTGCCCCGTTTGTCTTCCATGACCGCGTGCGGATCGCATCGCAGTGGGAGCAAGGGGACGGTCAGGCGCGTCTCACCGTCGTCCAGCGGCAAGGCGATACCCAGGGGGAAGGGTGCGGGGAGATCGCCGAACTGCAAGAGGTTCGTCGTCTCGATCCGGGTCAGCTGACCGGTGCCACCGCCGTCGTCGGCCGACGTGACCGCGAGCTCCAATCGAGCGGGAGCCGGCGGTTCGGACGCGGTGAACGACGCCCACTTCAGGACCGCGAGCTGGGCCAGATCGTGCCGCAGGCACTCCTTCTCGTGAACGAGCTCGGTGAAGCCCAGCGGGTCGGCGACATCGACCGTCGCGGCGCGTGATGGTCCGGGGGCTGTGCCCCCCACGGTGAACTCGACGGTCACGCGGCTGGTGCGGTCCGCGGCATCCGGCTCGTCGTCGCACGCGGATTCCGCCAGCGCGATACGCAGGTCGACCGTTCGGCCCGCCGCGATCATGCTTGTTCGCTCGCGCACACTGGGTGCGATGAACCAGTCGTCGACGAAGGTGATGCGGCTCACCACGAGATCGTCGGCTGAGTCGTTCACGATCCGCACCTGGGCGCCCCGGTCTGCCACATCCGAGCGCAGCTGGTAGAGCTCGACGTCGATGCCGGCCGGCAGTTCGCCGGCCGTCGCGCTCTGCACCGGCGCGGGGGCGCCGAGCGGTGCGCATGCGGTCAGGGCAACGGCCAGCACGGACACTGCCACGCTCGAAAGGGCGGCGCGGTGCCCGGCGCAGCGTCCGAGGCCACGTTCCACCGCCTGGTCCGTCATGCAGCGAGGCTACGGCCTTCTCGCAGACTCCGTGAGCGGATCGGCGGTAGCGACAGGTTTCCGCTCACGAGAAGATGAGGTATCACCTGACCGATGGTGGAGAGGGCCGAGATGCGCAGCGACCAGCCGATACCGGGAAACCCCTGGCCGCACGACATGCTGATCAGCGTCGATGAGCCGTACGCGCTCACCTATCTCCTCTTCGTCCGACACGGGTGGCGCCTGGACATCACCGAACTCCCCGACGTCGACCCGGTACCGGCGACGGGCACATCACATCGGCCACCGGCGGTGGATCCGACCGACGCGGTCGCGCAATGGCGCAGCGAGTGGTCTCGTGCTCTGACGCAGTTCGAGCCGCTCGACCGCACTGTGCGCGAACCGGACGAGGAGACGGCGCGCCTGCTCCGCGAGCTGCCCGATGAGCATCTCTTGGAAGCCTTCTCCACGATGCCGTCGACCTACTGGGCTGACGGGACCGACCGTGACGCGTTCAACGCGTGGTCCATGAGCCTGCACGACGACCATTCGCTACCGCTTGCCGAGCATCCGGAGCGGCGCTGCCTCGATGCGCTCGTACCGGCGTGGCGAACCGGTCTGACGACGGTCATTCAGCTGCCCTACGCCGGCTACTTCGCGGAGCGTGTGAATGCGGCCACCCTCGTCGTCTCCCGCGTGACACGCCACGACCCTGATCAGTACCGACTCGCGCTCGCCACGCGGTCGCCGGGCTGACCCACGTGGCAGGTATTCGTCGTCCGCCTTGTGCAGGGATGACGGATGCTTATTCGGCGAGGTAGCCGGTAGCCGGATCGATCGATGAGAGAAAGGATCGCGCGTGAGCGCGCGCCTCTTCTGCGGTGGGCGGCGCACCATCCGATCGGCGCGTGGCGAACCCGTAGCCTGCGTTCGGTCCGCTGACCCAGGAGAACTGAATTGAGCCATCCTGGTTGTGCACATCGAACGTTTCGCCGTCGACGACGATCCGGAACAGTTCGATCACCGGGTCATGATCGCACGCCTCGGGGCCGTTTCGCTCGAACTTCCCGAGCGGGAAGCGTGCTGGCTGGTTCCCCGCTGCGAAACTGATGATCACCCCGGCCGGCACTTCGAAAGGAACGCATGCGCAAGCTCGTCTATTACGTTGCGACCACTCTCGACGGATTCATCGCCGGACCGGACGCCGGCGACCCGAGCGGCCAAGAGTACTTTCCCGTCACCCCTGATCTCATGCGTTTCATCGTCGGGAACTATCCCGAGACCCTCCCGGGGCCCGCCAGGCAGGCGCTCCGCATCGAGGGTCCCCCGCTCGTCTTCGACACCGTCGTGGAGGGGCGCCATTCGTATGAGATCGGGCTCGCCGCCGGCCTGACCAACGCATACCCACACCTCCGGCACATCGTCTTCTCACGGTCCATGGCTGTCAGCCCGGACAGAGGCGTCGAAATCGTGAACTCCGATCCGGCTCAGTTCGCACGGGAACTGAAGAGGGAGCCGGGCAAAGACATCTGGCTCGTCGGAGGCGGAAAGATCGCCGCCGCGCTCCTGCCCGAGATCGACCGACTCGTCCTCAAGCAGAACCCCTTCCTCATCGGCTCAGGCGTGCCCCTCGTGGACGGCCCGTTCGCTTCGACCCGCTTCGAACCGGTCGACGAGGTCCAACTGGACAGTGGCGTTCGCGTCGTGACCTACGACCGCCGAGCTCCGTAGCCCGCACGACGGACGACGGACGACGGTCGAGCGTCCGCGGAACGATCGACGTGCGTGTGCCGGTCGCAGAGTCGACCCGACTAGGCAGAGAAATCGGCGCCGGCGCTCGCGAGGATGAACCGCGTCGTGATCCGGGTGTCGAAGCCGATCGCGGCCTGGACACGGAAAGTGATACCCATGCCGAACGCCACGGTATGCGCGGCAGCGAGATCGAAGGTGTTCATGCCGTCGAGGATCGTCCGATGCTCGCCCTCAGCGTGCAGCCCGCTGATCTCCTGCACCTTGCCCGAGCCGTCGTAGATGTGCACGTCCCTGATCTCGCAGGACTCAGCCTTGAACAGCAGAAAGAATCGCTGAACCATGGTGCGCTTGTCGGCGACGATGACGGGCGTCGGCAGCGGGATGTGCAACCAACTCGCTTTGCCGGGAACGAACGCCAGATCTCGGCCCCATCCATAGTGACCGTCGCCTTCGAGTGCGGACGGATCCTCCACCGTCAACGCGTTCCCGTGGATCCAGCTTGCGTGAAGTGCCATTTTTCCCCCTCAGATCGATCCCTCATCTCTGAGAGAGCGTTCCGTTCGAATTGATACGCGCCGCCTGCATCAATCTTTGGCTTGCGGCCCTGACGGTACGTGATGGGCACTGCCAAGACGGAGCCGTCGGCACCGAGCCTGTCGCATTCGCTCTCACTGTCGACTCCGGCTACCCGTCGGAAAGGCGCGTCGCGATCGCGCCGAACCGAATTGATATCGGTCGGGGTTGTGGGGCCGCGGCCGCCGTGCTTTGGTGTCGGGATGGACTTCGCGACTTCCGCAGACGGTTCCTCGATCGCGTACTGGCAGGAGGGTGACGGACCTGCCGTCGTGATCGTCAATGGGGCGATGTCGCGGGCATCGGATGCCGCCGCTCTTGCTGCGGCCCTCGCCGCGGCGGGTTTCCGCGCCGTCACCTGGGACAGACGCGCGCGGGGCGATAGTGGCGACGCGCGACATTCGGTTCCGGAGCGCGAGGTCGAAGACCTCCGGGCGGTGATCGACGTCATCGGCGGTGACGCTGCGGTACTGGGACACTCATCCGGTGCGGTGCTGGCGCTCTTGGCGGCGTCGACCGGCGCGCCCATCTCGGCCCTCTTCCTGTCGGAGCCGCCGTTCCGTTTCGGTCAGGGTGAACCGGCCGACGACCTGCCGGAGCGACTTCAGGCGCTCGTTGACGAGGGTCGCCCCGAAGATGCCGTCACGACCTTCCAGCTCGAGGGGGTGGGCCTGCCCGAGCGGATGGTCGAGCAGATCCGGGCGAGCGACACGTTCGCCGCGATCGTCCCGCTCGCGCAGTCGACCGTGTACGACGCAACCCTCACTCGGCAGGTCTCCACACCGACACCTGCCATGCTTTCGGTGTCGCAGCCCGTCGTCGTGCTGCGCGGCGAGCAGACCTTCCCGATGCTCGTCGCGGCCTCCGATCGCATCGCCGACGAGATCGATCACGCTGAACTCGTCATCGTGCCGGAGTCGGTGATGCACCGACCCGATCCCGCGGCCACCGCCCGGGTGATCGCGACGCACCTGCGGTAGCCGGTTCGCATCACGTTCGGGGCGGGCTGGCGGTCCATCGCCCTCACCGACCCGTTCATGAAACCTTGGCCTGCCCCGAGGCTCCTCTTTGGCCGACCAATCGACCGACCGACCGGTCGGTTTGGTCATAAGATGCATCGTATGAGATCGCACATCCTAGAAACGGCTCGTCGATTGACCCTCGAACACGGCCTGGTGCCGTCCCTGAACGCGGTCGCAGAGGCTGCGAACGTTTCCAAGGGCGGCTTGATGCACCACTTCCCCACGCGTTCGTCCCTCGTCGTGGGTCTTGCTCGGCAAGCTCTCGACGAGGTGGACGTGGCGATGTCGGCGGCCGCGGCGAGGGGTACGGCGGCGAGAACATGGCTGCAGCTGTCCCTGCCCGAAGGCGACGAGCGGGCACTGATGCGGGCCATGGCGTCGAGCTTCCAGCCAACCGACGATGATTTCACCCTGCTGTTGACTGACTCCGCCTCGGCCATCGCGCGGTGGGAGTCGCTCATTGCGGCTGAGGTCGGGGACGCGACCCAAGCTCACGTGATCCGCCTCATCGGAGACGCGCTCGTCGGCAACGCCCTCGTCGGACTCGACTCGCCCAACGAGGATGTGGAGGAGCTCCTGGGCTTCGTGACGGCCGGGCGCGTCGCGCGCTCGAGTAATGGTCGATGACCGGCGCATTGATCGCGGGGATCGCGGGACTAGCGTTGCTCGATTCGCTGAACCCCGCGACGATCGTCGCGGTGACCCTTGTGCTGATCGCTGCTCCCCGCCGACCCGCGCTCGTCGCCGGTGCCGCCGTGCTGGGGGCGGCCTTGACCGTCTTCGTCGCAGGCGCAGCGTTGTTCCTCACCGCCGGTGCCGCCGCCGGCGCGGTCGACGGGATCGTCGCCGGACTTCGATTCGTGGCCTTCGGCGCAGCCGGAATCGCGCTCATCGTTGCCGGTATCCGGCGACTGCGGGAACGGCCGCGACGGGCCATTGAGCTACCAGCCTGGTTCAGCGCCTGGACGGCCCTGCCCTTCGGGGTGCTCCTCACCGCAGCCGATCTCCCCAACGCCTTCCCCTACTTCATTGCCATCGAACGTCTGGTTGCTACGGAGATACCGATCGGTGCCGGCCTTGCGATCCTGGCCGGTTACACCGTCATCTACTGCCTTCCATGCCTCGTTCTGCTCGCGATCGGCCTCACCAACGGTGCAAGAGTCCGCGAATGGCTGGGGCGGCTCGTCGACAAACTCGGCACGGGGACAGTGAAGAGATCGGTCCCGACCGCCATCGTCCTCGCCCTCCTCGGAGTTGCCGTAGCGTCCGTGCCGTTCTGGCTTCTCTAGCAAGCCCGCCATGGCGGCAATACCGACGCAGTGACCCGCAGGCCCCACGTGCACCAGTCCTCGCGGCGATGGCCTCCAGGAAGACTCGATCATGCGACGGACGGCGTAGCGCACACGTATCGGCATACGCTGTCGATGAAGCCGACCGAAGGATTTGCCGTGTCCCACGAGAACACTCCCGACCACCACATCCCGGCCGCGGATGAGCCGAGCATCCCCGAACTCGAGACTGACGAGACCATTCCGCCGCGGCCGGAGGAGGAAATCGCCGACGTGCTTCGCACCCAGCCCGACCTCGAGGACCACAGCCGGCATCCAGAGGCCTGAGCCGCGCGCCATTCGTCGAGCGGATATGTGACCACGGCTTGGAGCGGTGGCCCTGCGCCCCAGCACGCCAGGGCGGCAGCGACCGCATTCGCCTGCCTCAGCGAGCGACCCGCGCCTCCAGCAGGCGCCGCTCGGCGATGTTCGCTGTGAGTTCTCGGGCGCGCAGGTCTTCGGTCATCGCCTCGTCTCGACGGCCGAGGAGCCGAAGCATCCGCGCGCGTACGGCGTGCCAGAGGTGATACCCCGTGAGAGCGCGTCGGAGCGCATCCACCTCGTCCAGAGCCGCCTGCGGTCCGTCGACCTCGGCGAGTGCCACGGCGCGATTCAGCCGCACGATGGGCGAGCGGTCGTATGTCAGCAGCATGTCGTAGAGCGTGAGCACCTGGAGCCAGTCGGTGTCGTCACCTTCGCGCGTGTCGGAGTGGCATGCGGCGATCGCCGCGTGCAGCTGCCAACGCCCCGGACGTCGTAGCATCGCCGCCTTCTCCAGCACGGCCTGTCCCTCGGCGATCAGTCGGCCATTCCACCGCGCCCGGTCCTGGTCGGCGAGCAGGATGAGCTCTCCATCAACGGAGCGTGCCCCTTCGCGTGCTCGGTGGAACAAGAGCAGTGCGAGCAGTCCCTGCGTCTCCGCCTCGCGCGGCAGTTGGTGTGCGACGACGCGCGCGAGCCAGAGGGCGTCGTCGGCGAGGTCGCGGTCGGCGGCCGCGTCTCCGCCTGCGACCAGGTGGGCCTCGCTGTACATCACGGAGACGACGGTCAGGACGATGTCGAGGCGGGCGGCCCGCTCGGATCCCTCGGGGATCCGCAGAGGGATGCCAGCGGCACCGATCTTCCGTTTGGCGCGCACGATGCGCTGCGCGACCGTCGATTCCGGAGCCAGGGTGGCACGCGCGATCTGCGCGGTGGTGAGGCCGCAGATCGCACGGAGAGTCAGAGCGAGTTGCGCGTCCGGCGAGAGAGCGGGGTGACAGCAGCCGAACAGAAGAGGCAGTCGCTCGTCGAACTCGCCGGTGCGGGCAAGCGGTGCGGCCTCAGCCGGATCAGCGAGAAGTACCAGCTTCTCGCGGTACCGCTTCTCGCGCCGCAGTCGGTCAAGGGCGTTGTGGCGGGCCGCCTGCGTCAGCCATCCTCCGGGATTGGGGGGTACCCCGCGCGTACGCCATTGGCCCACGGCCTCCTCGATCGCCTCGGCGACCGACTCCTCCGCAAGGTCGAGGCTCCCGACCCAACTCGTGAGCGTCGCGACGATCCGCCCGGACTCCTCGCGGATCACCCGCGCGAGAAGGTGATCGGATGCCGCGGCGTGGACCCGCGTCGACTCCGCTGCCGCGGCATCCGATTCGTTCACGGCGCGATGTGGCTCAGCCGACGATCGGGCGGATCTCGACCGAAACGCCGGGCAGTTCCAGCAACGGCCATGTCTTGACGATGGCTATGGCCGCGTCGAGGTCGGGCACATCGATCACCTGGAACCCGCCGATGACCTCCTTCGCTTCGGAGAACGGCCCGTCGACCACGACCGGCCCGTCACCGCCGTGGATGACCGTGGTCGCGGTCGTGACCGGCTGCAGCTCGGCGCCCGCCGGAGTGAGCACCTCGCGGTTCGTGCCGAACCAGTCGTAGGTGCGGCGATAGACCTGCTCGGCCTGCTCGGGCGGCACTGCTGCGTCGAGTTCGGGCGTGGTGGTGAACATGATGACGTACTTCACGGTCGTGTCCTTTCGTCATGGGAACCGTTTCATCCCTATAGCGAACGGGCAAGCCCGAAATCGACACGAACCGTCAACTTTCTGGGATTCTCGCATCGTCCGGGGCGGGGTCCACTCGTGTCACCGGGCACCCTGCAGCGATCCGTCATCGCAGATCTTCTCCATGGAATGCACGCGAATCGTGGGTAGGCTCGCGACGAGTGGCCGCCAGGGGGCAGAAAAAGGGCTCGAGATCCGCGTGATTCCGCGGTTCTCGAGCCCTTCGCAGTGACAGCAGTTTCGCGAAACCCACTTGATGCCAGCGCCGGTGTCGCTCCGCCGTCTCACCGTGCGGGCACCGCAGCCGCGCGAAGCCACCTGCCGTTCAACAATCGACGGCGTCAATTTCTTTTCACCGTTCGTCAAACGGCAGGAGCGACCAGATGGACGGCTCCGCGCCAACCGTCCGGACCAAGATGACGTACTCCGTTTCGGGATGGTCAACGATGAAGCGCTGCGCATCCTCGAGCGACATCGTCTCCGATGGCACCTCGTCGCCATTCTTCTCCGACCAGGCATTCGCGAACTGGACGCGGTATTCCATCACAGGAGCACGGTACGGGAGGCAGCTGTCGCCCTGGCGACGGCGCGTATGAGGGCGTTCCTCATAGGGATCCGCTTGTGCGAGAGTCGGCGTCGGTGAGGATCAAGCGGAAGCACTGCCCGAGAGTGGATGCGCGAGTATCGTCCCCGCGATGATCAGGATGGTGGCGGCCAGCACCCCGAACTCGAGGGGGTGACGTCCGCGCTGGTTGACCGCGGAAATTACAAGATGCACCACTAGGCCGACCGCGAGCAACACCGCCCACGCGAGGAGAGCCCACCCGCCGATGAAGAGCAGACTGAGTCCGGGACCACCCGAACTGGGAACCCCGTACCAGACGGCGTTTGCAATCCAGAGCAGCGCGGCGGCGGCGCTGGCCAATGCGAGGGCAACCCACGACACGACAATGCTCGAGCCCGCTGAGGTCGATCTCGTGGCGCCCACCTTTCGAACGTTAGGGCAGCCGGTGGCGCCGTACAACCACGCCGGAGTGAACAGGTGATGGATGTGCTCAGAACCTTCCGACGAAGCGCTCAGAGAAACCGCGGCGATACCTGACGCACGCCGAGGTCGTTCTTCTCGCGGAGGCTGCAACGACAACGACCCACCGCAGCTTGATCCTCCTTCTCGCCTAGTGCGGTCTCAGGTGGAGTGAAGCGATCGGCATGCACGTGCGGGACATCAACTTCGAGCGAACCCGGATCCAAGTGAATCGCGCGGCCGTGGAAGTCGAGCGTCGCATCGTGGTGGGCGCCCCCAAGAACTGGGAGCGAAGAACTGTCCCGTTCCCGGCCTTCCTCGAACGGTCTCTCGCCGAGCTGTGTCGTGGCAAGGGTCCGGATGACCTCGTCTTCACTGACGCGGACGGACACCACCTGCGTCGAGCAAAGACGAGTGTCGGCGCCAATTGAGCTGTGGGCATATCGTGGGCAAGCTCGCGACGAGTGCCCGCCGGGGGGCAGAAAAAGGGCTCGAGATCCGCGTGATTCCGCGGTTCTCGAGCCCTTTTCCGTGACAGCAGTTCGTGGAGATGGGGGGAATCGAACCCCCGTCCAACGCTGTGTTTCTACGTTTTCTCCGGGCGCAGCCTGTGAAAGCGTTCTGCTCGGCCCCGACCTTTGCCACAGGCATCCAAGTCGACAGGCCCAGTCTGGAAAAAGTCCCGTGTGACGTCCAAGACGCCGTCACACAGCAAGATCCCTAAATGACGCCAGGATCCGTGGCGGGATCGCCCACGGTCTGACGGACTATCGGGCTCGCTTATGCAGCGAGGGCGAAGTCGTTGCGCTTGGTTTCGGCAACTATGGTTTTGCAGAGATCGTTAACGAGATAACCCTGCATCCTCGGCCCGCTTCTCGCAGATTCTCAGGCGATGTCGAAACCGATCATCCCCGTGAACCCTCTGACGAAGGGTGAAACAACTGCTGTCACACTGTGGAGTTCTCACTCGGATGCCGCGGCACCGAGCACATCAGAATACAACGAATCCGCAGCAACCGGAATTCCCTTTTCGCCCCGCTAGCCTGAGGGCATGTCGACGAAGCGTCTCTGGGTGATCGCCGGCGCGGCCGCCGTCCTCTTCGCCGTGGTGGTCGCCCTTGCCATGGTCTTCGTGCCGCGCAGCTCCGAGGTCCCGGCCGCGCCCTCGCCGACCGCGTCTTCGACGGGAGCGACGGCGCCTACGCCCTCGCCGTCGACGACACCGACGCAGACGGCATCTGCCGCGTCTCCCCCGCCGCAGGCGATCACGGCCACGTGCGAGAACACCGCTACGCCGGACTTCCTCGCGCTGATGGCGGGCAACGGGTGGGTCTCGGCCGAGACGCAGGACGCCCAAACGGGAGCACGTCCCTTCGACCGATTCCCCAACGGCAGCCCCGAGCGCACGATCATCTGCCGGTGGGGCGCCGACCCCGGCGCGCCCACCGATAACGTCATCGATCTGGCGTGGTCCCCGATCGATTCGGAAAATGCCGCGGCGGCGATCCAGTCGCTGGTCGACTCCGGCTACCTCCGCACGGACGAGGCGATCGGGGTTCGTCTTTCGGCGCCCCAGGGGGACGACGTGTATCTGTTCACCGGCAATGACGTGCGGTGGGCTCCCGCAGGGGTCGACGTCGGTTACATCACCGCTCCCCCGGGATTCAGCTAGGGGAGCGCCTGTGCCGGCCCGTCGAAGCTGAGCTCACCGCGAACGATCGAGTCACCGGAATGGTTGGGGTCGCCGTCGATGGCCTCCTGCGAGACGTCGACCAGCACATAGTCGCGCAGATCGACGCCCGACGGGATGGAGAACGTGCCCTCATCACCGTCGAGCACTCCGAGGCTGATCAGCGCCGATGCATCCGCGGTGATGAGCCACACCTCGCGGTAGGTGTCGGGGGCGGATGAGGCCGCCAGCGTGACCCGCACGAACTGCTCGCCGTCGCCCTTCTTCTCGACGAGCGCAGACCCCTCCGCACCGGGGTGGTCGGGGAACGGCGTAAGCGCCGCCTCCGCCACGGGCGTCAGCGCTGCCCGCTGCGCGAGCATCCACCCGCCGAGCCCGGCGCCGGCCACGAGGACGAGTGCTGCCGCCAGCATCCACACCGCGCGAGTCCGCCGACGCGCCGTGCGTCGAGAACGAGTGCGCTCCCGCAGGGCGGGAGACGTCTCCGCGAGCACAGCGCCGGCCTCGGCCTCGGACCGCGGGTCGGACGCGCCGAGCTCGAGCTCCTCGGCGATGCGATCCCACACCGCCGAGGCAGGAATCTCGAGCTCGCCGACCGCGAGACTCGCACGTCCGAGATCGACCGCGTGCACGAATTCGGCCAGCGCCCGGGCGCACGCGGGGCACGCTTCCAGATGCTCGGACTCGTCGGCGGAACGCGCAGGCTCCCCCATCGCCAACAGCGCGAGCTCGTCAGGGTCAAGATGCGACATGGGTCACCTCCAATCGGGTGCGCAGACGGGTGAGACTTCGGCGGATGTGGCTCTTCACGGTACCCAGCGGCATGTCCAGGCGCGTCGCGATCTCCTGGTGCGTCAGATCGTCGAAGAACGCCAGCCGCATCACGCGCTGCGCGTCAGGCTCCAGACGATCGAGTTCGCTCGCGACCAGGAGCGTCTCGCCCAGATCGAGCTGGGGCGTCGCCAACAGGTCATCGGGTGAGGTGACGCGTTGAAGCTGTTCGTGCAGGGCGCGGATCCGCGACCGCGCTTCGTGGGTATCGGCGATGCGTCGGCGCGCGATCGCCACGAGCCATGTCGAAAGCCGAGCCTTGCCCGGGTCATAGGAACCGCGTGATGTCCACGCCGACACGAAAGTCTTCTGGGTCACGTCCTCGGCGTCGCCGCGGTCACCGAGTGACCGCAACGCCAGCGTGTAGACCACGGGCGACCAGCGACGGTAGATCTCTTCCAGAGCACGCTCATCACCGCCGCGGAAACGGGCGTTGAGCGCCGCCTCCGCGTCGACGGATGCCGGCTCCATCTGCTCACCACCGTTCACGAGATCGGCCTCGCAACGAGGACCACGTTATCCCGGTAGTGGCCGGTTGATGCGTCGAACTCCCCCCCGCACGTGATGAGCACCAGCGATGGGGCTCCCGTCCGGGCGAAGAGCTGGTCGATCGGCAGCTCGGCCTTCGGGTAGTAGGTGATGCTCTCCACGGCGTAGGTGGTCACCGCGCCGGTCGCGGATGTCACCTCGACGTCGGAGCCCGCCGCGAGATCGCGGAGCGAGGCGAACGGACCGATCGGGTAGTCGGGCGAATCGATGTGCGCGGCGATGACCGTGTTGCCCTGGCCGGAGGACGGCTCCACGCCGTAGCGGTACCAGCCCGCCACCGCGGGGTCGGCCGGGAGTTCCATGGCACCGGTCGTCTCGACGCCGACCGGAATGACGGGTACGTCAGCCGCGATCGCGGGTATCACGACCCGCGTCGGAGGCTGAGCCTCGGTGATCGCACCGGGTGTCGACGAGACGATCGGCACGTCGATCGCCGCTGTCGGCGGCGGCGTCGACGTCGGGCTTGCCGTCGGCGTGGGTGTCGCCGTCTGAACATCGGCGGCGGGCGGTGCCGGCGTCGAGCATCCGGACAGAAGCACGGCCACCAGGGCCAGCGGGAGGGCGAGTCGCTTCACGGAATTCCTTTGGGAACGGCGGGCGCGGCATCCGAGATCGGATGCCGCGGGCAGAGGAGGCCGACTGCGGACCACCCTGGGGGCGGTGGTCCGCAGTCGGGATTCCCTCAGGACTGGGTGCGGCGACGCACCATGAGGACGGCACCCGCGACCAGGGCGAGGGCAGCGACCGTTCCGCCGCCGATCCATACCGAGCGAACGGCGTCATCGCGCTGCGCGGCATAGCCGGCCGTTCCCGACGGCACGCCGCCCGGGTTCGAGTGGCCGACGGTGACCGTCTGGACGGCAAGAGCGAGGTTGCCGTCGGTGGCGCTGCCCCAGGCGTAGAGCACGGTCAGAACGCCGTCCTGGATCGCGACGTCTGCCGGCCCGATCACCGGGTCGGTCGTGCCCGCGAGGGCGACGGAGGCCGACACCGTCGAGACGGGCAGCGCGAGGCTGGCCTCGTTCGGGTTCGAGAGGTCCTCAACCACAGGGGCACCACCCGCGAGGATGTCGACGGCCGGGGCGGCCGCGACGTGGCGCACCGTCAAGCGTCCCTCACCGGCGTTGGTGGCCGCGATGTCGTTCGTGAACAGGTTGAGCGCAGGCGCTCCTGACGCATCGAGGTTGGCGGTGGCGGTGTAGCTCTTGCCGGCAGCGAGCGTGAGGGTTACCGGGCCGAGAACGGGGGCGCTGTCATCCGCCGCGTCGGTCGCCGTCAGTGCGACGGTGTAGTCCCCCGCAGGAAGGTCGAGGGGCCCCGCGAGGTCACCGGGCTGGAAGTCGTCGAGGGTCAGGGCCCCGTTCACGTAGACGTCGACAGGGGTGTTCGGGATGCCGTGGAGCACGGACAGGTCGGCGGTGGTGCTGGATACCGCTTGGGCGGGAACGGCGAGCCCGAAAGCGGCGACGATGCCGACCGCGAGTCCCGCGGTGAGAGTCTTGCGCACGATGTCCTCCTAGATGGGGCGGCTGTTCCGCCCGTCATGGAGTACTTCTCTCAAGCAGGCTCATTTGGATGCAGGCGCATGAAGAAGTTTTTCTCGGCGCGTAGGCTCAGCTCATGAGCGAAGTCATCATCACCGTGCGCGGCGAACACGAGACGCGGGTCGCGCCCGAAGAGGCGGTGGCCACCATCTCGGTGAAGGCGGAAGGGACCGACCGAGGCGCGGTCGTCGAGCGCATCGCCGCACTCGCGGCTCCCCTCCGAGCTGATCTCACTGCCCGCGCGGAGGACGGCACCATCGCAGAATGGTCGAGTCAGCGAGCCACCGTATGGGCGAACCGGCCGTGGAACAACGAGGGGAAGCAGCTCGCACTCGTGCACTATGCGTCGGTCGAGATCTCGGCGACATTCCAGGATTTCGCGGCCCTGTCATGGTGGGTGAGCGACGTCGCCGAGCGCGACGGTGTCCAGGTGGACGGCGTGCAGTGGCGTCTGTCGCGCGCGACCGCCAAGGACACCGAGGCGGATGCTGCGGCCACGGCCGTCCGCGTGGCCGTCGATCGGGCCACGGCCTATGCGAGTGCGATCGGCCTGACCTCGGTCTCCCCCGTGGAGATCGCCGACATCGGGCTGCTCACGCGGCAGGCGCAGGACGGCGGAGCACCAGCGCCCAAGATGATGCGCGCGATGGCGATGTCGTCGATGGACGGCGTCGGTCCCTCGGTGCAGTTCCAGCCTGAAGACATCGTGGTCTCCGCGGGAGTGGAAGCACGGTTCGTCGCGCGGTGACCCCCGTGACGACGCGCCCTGGGATCGCCGACCGGTTGTCTCGGATGATCCAGCTGCCGACGGTGTCGGCGGAACTCGTCGAGCGCGGTGAGCAGCCCTTCGAGGACTTCGTCACCCTGCTCGCCGAGTTGTATCCGCTGACGCATGCGGCGCTCACCCTCGAGCGACACACCGATTTCGGGCTCCTGCTGCACTGGCGAGGGCGACGTGCGGCCGACGACGGTCCCCTGCTCCTGATGGCTCATTACGACGTGGTGCCGGTGGATGAGACCGACGCGTGGACGTACCCACCGTTCGAGGGGAGGATCGCGAACGGTTCGGTCTACGGCCGCGGTGCGCTCGACGACAAGGGCCCGCTCGTCGTCATCATGGAAGCGGTCGAGAACCTCCTTCGCAGCGGGTTCACCCCCGCGCGCGATGTCTACCTGTCCTTCGGCGGCAACGAAGAGACCTACGGCGCCGCCGCCGAGGCGATCGCCGCGGACCTCCGCCGCCGCGGCATCGTGCCCTGGCTCGTCCTCGACGAGGGAGGAGCCGTGGTCGATGCGCCGCTCCCCTTCGTCCCCGGTCGGGCCGCCATGATCGGCGTCGGCGAGAAGGGCGTGCTCACTCTGAGGCTCGCCGCCCGCGGCACCGGCGGGCATGCCTCCGCTCCGCCGTCGATGACGGCCGTGCGGCGAATCGGCAGGGCGGTCGACCGGCTCGACGCGCGCACGTTCCCGGCTCGGACTCCGAGAGCCGTCTCACGGATGCTGCGCCAGTTCGCCGCGCAGAGTTCCGGCCCCGCTCGGCTGCTCCTGCGCCTCCTGGCGGGGGCTCCACCGCTCACCGGACAGGTATTCGCTGCGTTCGGCGGAGAGCCGGCAGCTCTCGTTCGGACGACCGTCGCCGCAACGATGCAGTCCGGGGGGACGGCAGCCAACGTGCTGCCCTCCCAGGCATCGGCCACCCTGAATCTGCGGATCGCGCTGGGCGATGACGTCGCCACCACCGTTCGCCGTGTCCGTCGTCGCGTGCGCGACCGGCTGGTTGAGATCGACGTGCTCGAGGCCAGCGAGCCCTCACCCGAGTCGCGCACCGACACGACGCAGTTCGCGCTCCTCGCCGGTGCCCTCTCCCGGTCATATCCCGGCATCCCCGCCGTGCCCTACGTCATGATGGCCGCCACCGATTCCCGTCACTTCCATCGCTTCTCCCCTGCCGTGTTCCGCTTCGCCCCGCTCGAGATGTCCCGCGCGCAACGCGCCACCATCCACGGTGTCGACGAGAGCGTGGAGATCGCGTCGCTCGAGCGCGGCGAGCGGTTCCATCGAGCCCTGCTGCAACGATTACAGTGAGCGCACCGACATGCCACTAGAACGCTCCGGACGAAAGGTTCCGCGATGACGCGAGGCGCCACTCTGGGAACCCTTGCGGGCGTTGTCGGCTTCCTCGCCTTCGTCGAGTTCACCAGCGGTGTTCTACAGGGGTACTTCACACCCATGTTGACGGACATCGCACGCCATCTCGGCATCCACGACGCCGACGTCAACTGGCTCGAGGGAACACAGCTCATGCTGTCGGCACTCGTCGTTCCCGCCTTCGCCAAGCTCGGCGACATGATCGGCCACAAGCGGATGCTGCTCATCTCGACGGCGATCACCGCCGCGGCATCCCTCGTCCTGCCGTTCACCGACTCGTTTCCGATCTTCCTGGTGGCCTGGGCGCTGCAGGGCTTCTACGTCGTGTGGCTTCCCCTGGAGATCGCTCTGATCTGGTCGCGGTCGCGCAGCATGCCGGGCAGGTCGATGATCACCGCGCGCGCGGCCGGACTTCTGGTCGCCGCGCTCGAGACCGGCGCGATCTCCGGCGCCCTCATCGGGGGTGCTCTCGTGGACGCGCTTCCGCTGACGGTGGTGCTGCTCGTTCCCGCCATCGCAGTCGTCGTCTGCTTCTTCGTCATCCTGTGGGGAGTGCAGGAATCTCCGGAGCCCACCGGCGGACGGCTCGACACGGTCGGCTTGGTGCTCATCTCCGTCGCGCTCATCACATTCACGGGCGGGCTCAGCTTCCTGCGCCTGAACGGCGTCGGCGATGTGCTCGCGTGGAGCCTGGTGGCCCTCGGAGTACTGCTCGTCTGGCCCTTCGCGCGGTGGGAGCTGCGCCACGATGATCCGGTGATCGACGTCCGGATGTTCCGCTCCCCCGCGCTCGGACCGGTGTTCCTCACCGCCGGACTCTTCGGTGTCAGCGTGCTCGGCGCCCAGGCGCCTCTGTCGACCTTCGCCCGCACGGATCCCGACGTGTACGGCTACGGTCTCGGGACGACCGGCTTCCAGACTTCTCTCATCATCGGCGTCTACCTCATCGCGATGATCGCCGGTGCGATCACATTCCCCGCGGTGGCACGTCGTGCGACGCCGCGCATCACGTTGATCGGCGCATCCGTGCTCGTCGGTGCCGGGTTCCTGATGTTCCTGCCGTTCCACGACTCGTATCGCCAGCTGCTCGCGAATATGGTGGTCGTCGGTCTGGGTTCTGGAGCGCTCGTCGCGGCATTGCCCGCCGCTGCGGCATCCGCCGCGCCGCCGACGCAGACGGGCGTCGCAACGGGCCTGACGAACTCGGTGAAGACCGTGGGTGGGGCGATCGCGTCGTGCGTCTTCGGCATCGCGCTGCTGCAGGGGGCAACCGGCGCCTCCGCCGGAGGAACGGCCGGATCTTTCACCGGCTACCTCGTCGTGTGGACGGTGTGCGGAGTGACCGCTCTGGCGGCGGCCGTGCTGCTGCTCTTCGTTCCGAAGCGGGCATTCACCGACCGCTCCATCGAACAGGCGACGGTCCGCGCGTCCGCCGAGTGACGCCCTTCATCGAGTGAGGGACTTCGCGGAGCGGGACGGCGCCGCGGGGGTGGTCAGTCGCCCAGGCGGTTTCGCGAGCGCATCGCGCGTTCGGCTTCGCGCTTGTCCTGCCGCTCACGCAGCGTCTGCCGCTTGTCCCACTCGTGCTTGCCCTTCGCGACGGCGATCTCGACCTTCGCCCGGCCGTCCGAGAAGTAGAGTTTCAACGGAACGAGGGTGTAGCCGCCCGCCGAGACGGCGTGCGAGAGCTTGACGATCTCGTCCTTGTGCAGCAGCAGCTTGCGGACCCGCTTGGACGCGTGGTTCGTCCAGTGGCCTTGCGAGTACTCGGGGATGTGCACGGAGTCGAGGAAGATCTCGCCGCCGTCGATATAGGCGTAGCCGTCAGACAGGTTCGCGCGGCCCTGCCGCAGCGACTTGACCTCGGTGCCGGTGAGCACCATACCGGCCTCGTACGTCTTCTCGATCGTGTACTCGTGCCGGGCACGACGATTGGTCGCGATGACCTTTTCTCCGCGTTCCCGTGGCATGACGTACTCCTGTGCTCGAGCCGTGCGTCCGCACGACAGCCCACCAGCATAGCAAGCGCCGACGGGTGGCGTCCTGTCAGGCTCGCAACCATCGGCGGATGGCGAACCCCGCTGAGAGGGCGGCGAGCACGATGCCGATCCCGATGATGACGGGAATGACCAGCCACGCGTCCTCCACCCGCACCCATGTGGTGACGAAGTCGATCCGCGCGCGCAGATAGTCGTTGACCCCGAAGTGGACGATCGCCAGCACCGCACCACTGGCCAGCACCGAGCCGATGAACGCGGCGAACACGCCCTCGAGGATGAACGGGGTCTGGATGAACCGATTGGAGGCCCCGACCAGGCGCATGATGCCGATCTCTCTCCGACGCGCGTAGGCCGACAGCCGGATCGTGGTCGCGATCAGGAGGACGGCGGCCACGAGCATGAGCACGGCGATGCCGATCGCGATGTATGTGGCGACCGTCAATGCGGAGAACAGCGGTTCGAGGTACTGCAGCTGATCGTTCACCTCTTCGACGCCGGTCATGCCCTGGAACGCCTCGATGATCACGTCGGACTGGGTCTGGTCGACCAGGTTGATGTAGAAGGACTCGTTGAACTGCTCCGGCGTGAGGAATGAGGCGTAATCGTCGGGCAGCAGCGCGAGAGCATTGTCGTAGGCCTCCTGCTGCGTCTCGAACTGGACGCTGCGGATGAGCGGCGCGAGAGCCTCGCCGTCGAGCTTGGCCTGCACCTCCGCCACCTGTTCATCGGTCGCGAGACCCCCCGTGCAGGTCGCCGCCTGCGACAGCGCCGTGCACATCGACACCGACACCTGCGCACGATCGACCCAGTAGTCGCGCATCGTGCCGATCTGCATCTGCATGAGCATCGCCGACCCCACGAATGTGAGTGACACGAACGTCACGAGCACGACCGAGATGACCATCGAGGCATTGCGCCGGAGCCCCGACAGCGCCTCCGACAGGATCAGTCCGATCCTCATGAGGTGGGCCCCACTTCGTCGTCGGGATCGGTCTCACCCAGGCCGAGACGGTCGGCGACGCCCAGATCCGCGAGATCCGCGGCGGGGACGTCGATCGTGGGCAGAGTGAGGGCGGCGGTCTCGGTCGGGGCTGGTGGAACGGGCGCGGTGTGCGCACCGGTGGCCGCGGACGTCTGCGCCGACGCGGGGCCGACGGCACTCAGGGGGCCGTAGGGCGACGCATGAGAAGCGGACGCTTCGGCGGGCGCAGACCACGCGGCGCCGGACGACGCCTCCGCTCGGGCCTGCACCGCAGCGAGTGCGGCGGCCTTGGCCGCGGCATCCGTCGCCTCGGCTTCCTGCACGGTCTCGACCACCACCTCCTCGGCCGCCTCGACGGCCGTGTCGAGCACCGCGGGGTCGACACTCTCGCCCGCATTGACTTCGCGCTGCACCTCGAGGACCGCCGTCAGTGCCGCGATCGCGGCCGCGCCGCGCACGGGCTCGGGAGCCAGACTCGGGATACCGGAGGTGTCGCCGTACCCGCCGTGGCGCTCGTCGCGCATCATGACGCCGTCTTTGAGCTCGATCACACGACGCTGCATCTGGTCGACGAAGCCCGCTTCGTGCGTGGCCATGACGACCGTGGTTCCCGCCGCGTTGATGCGCGAAAGCAGCTGCATGATGTCGACGGACGTGCCGGGGTCGAGGTTTCCGGTCGGCTCGTCCGCGAGGAGGACCTGGGGACGGTTGACGAGCGCACGAGCGATCGCGACGCGCTGCTGCTCCCCGCCGGAGAGCTCGTGCGGGAACCGCTTCTCCTTGCCGTCGAGCCCCACCAACGCCAGCACCTCCGGCACCGCCTGCTTGATGAACCCCTTGGAGGATCCGATCACCTGCAGGGTGAAGGCGACGTTCTGGAACACCGTCTTCGTGGGCAGCAGCCGGAAGTCCTGGAACACCGCACCCACGTGCCGGCGGAAGTAGGGCACCTTTCGGTTCGACAGCGTGCGCAGGTCGCGGCCGAGCACGACGACTCTGCCGTCGCTCGGCGTCTCCTGTCGGAGGATGAGGTGCAGGCAGGAAGACTTCCCCGAGCCGGATGCACCGACGAGGAAGACGAACTCCCCGCGGAGCACTTCGAAGTCGACGGCGCTCAAGGCGGGTCGGGAGGTTCCGCGGTAGCGCTTCGTGACGTTCTCGAACCTGATCATGGCCACTAGAGCCTAAGCGGGGGGCTTCCGCGGCCCCGGTGCGACACCCGGGGTTGGCGGATCGGTCCCGCCGTGGCCCCCTCGCCCACGAGGGGGCCGCCCGACGGTCAGGCGGACCGGTGGATCAGATACCGATCGACCGCAGCCAGCTCGTCGGCGCCGGGCGGCTCGAACAGCGACCACGCACGCTCGAGGTCCTCGCGACCAAGGGGGTGCGCTCCCCGTCGCGCGCCGGTGTTGCGCACCTGCAGTCGTGCCCACAGCGTCTCCAGCTCCACATCGAAGACGTGCAGCTCGATGCGCGCACCCACCTCACGCGCGTCGTGGAACTTCTCGGCGCGCTCCGCGCCCATCCAGAGTCCGTCCTCGAGGATCACATCGACGCCGTGCGCCAGCAGCTGCAGCGCATGACGGTAGAGAGCTGTCTGCAGACGCCCGTGGAAGTCGCCGTCCTCCGCGTCGACGCCGAGGTCCGCCTGCCAATCGTCCGTGCAGAGTCGGATGCCGCGGCCTTCGTTCTCCAGACGACGGGCGAGTGTCGTCTTACCCGCGCCGGGGAGACCGCAGAACAGCGTGAGCGTTGCACGCCGGTCGGTCACCGCTTCCGGAACCGGGGGCATGGCGGCAGCATCCGGTCAGTCGTCTTGCGGGCGCTTGCGCCACTTGATGCCGGCGGAGATGAAGCCGTCGAGATCGCCGTCGAACACCGCGGTGGGGTTGTTGACCTCGAAGTCCGTGCGCAGATCCTTGACCATCTGGTACGGCGCGAGCACGTACGAACGCATCTGGTCACCCCAGCTCGCGGTGATCACCCCGGCGAGGTCCTTCTTGATCGCGGCCTCCTGCTCCTTCTGGATGAGCATGAGGCGCGACTGCAGCACGCGCATCGCGGCGGCGCGGTTCTGGATCTGCGATTTCTCGTTCTGCATCGACACGACCGTGCCGGTCGGGATGTGGGTCAGACGCACCGCGGAGTCGGTGGTGTTGACGGACTGCCCACCGGGGCCGGACGAGCGGAACACGTCGACGCGCAGATCGTTCTCGGGGATCTCGACCTCGACGGCCTCCTCCATGAGCGGGATGACCTCGACAGCCGCGAAAGAGGTCTGACGCTTGCCGGCGGAGTTGAACGGACTCATGCGTACGAGCCGGTGGGTGCCGGCCTCGACGCTGAGCGTTCCGAAGGCATAGGGCGCGTCGACCTCGAAGGTGGCCGATTTGATGCCGGCCTCTTCGGCATAGGACGAGTCCATGACGGTCACGGGATACTTGTGCTGCTCGGCCCACCGCAGGTACATGCGCAGCAGCATCTCGGCGAAGTCCGACGCGTCCACTCCGCCGGCACCCGCGCGGATCGTCACGACCGCGGGGCGTTCGTCGTACTCGCCGTCGAGGAGCGTCTGCACTTCGAGCTGGCCGATCAGGCCCTCCAGCTCGACGAGCTCCGCCCGAGCCTCGACTGCGGAATCCTCGTCACCCATCTCGTTCGCGAGCTCGACGAGCACCTCGATGTCGTCGAGGCGGCGTTCGATGCTCTGGATGCGGGCGAGCTCGGACTGCCGGTGACTGAGCGCGCTCGTGACCTTCTGCGCCTTGTCCGTGTCATCCCAGAGATCGGGGACGCCGGCCTCTGCGCTGAGGCGATCGATCTCCGCCGTGAGCGCGTCGAGATCGACCACGGCCTTGATGTCGGCGAAGGTGGCGCGCAGCGCCTGGATATCGGCGGAAAGATCTAGTTCGAGCATGACAGTCCAGGGTATCGCGGATGCGGCCTCACCTCCGGCCCGTCGATCGACCGGGTCACAGGAGCCGCCCGGACGACCGGCGCCGGAATGCGCCGATAGCCTGAAGTGATGGCCGATCCCGAACGCACCTCTCGCGTGCTGTGGCGATTCGGCCCCATGATCTATGGACCGACCGTCCTGTTCGGACTCGGCGAGGGCGCGGTGATCCCCCTGATCCCGGTCATCGCCGCACAGCTCGGTGCAGGTGTCGCCGGCGCCGCCCTCGTCGCCTCCGCGCTCGTGGTCGGTCAGCTGTGCGGCAACATCCCGTCGGGGTGGGCGGTCGCGCGTGTCGGCGAACGCCTCACGATGGCCATCGCCGGGGCGGTCGCCCTGGGAGGAATCACGGGGATGCTGTGGGCTCCGAACCTCGGCGTGTTCGCGGCATCCGTCTTCCTCATCGGGTTCTGCGCCGCGGCCTTCGGCCTCGCTCGGCACTCGTTCATGACGACGCGTGTGCCGCTCGCCTTCCGCGCGCGGGCGCTGTCGCTCCTCGGCGGATCGTTCCGGCTCGGGATGTTCGTCGGGCCGTTCATCGCGGCGGGCCTGCTCGGGCTGTTCGGCGAAGAGCACTCCGCCATCTGGTTCTTCGCCGGCTGCCTCGTCGCCACGGTACTGCTCGTGCTGCTCGGCCCCGATCCGGAGGCCGCGGTGCCGGTCGCCGCACCGACCGGCGCGGCCACTGGCTCCGCCGTCGAGGACACCGGGGAGGCCGTCACCGGGTCGATACCGACCGCGGCCCGCGTGGGGGTGTTGCGGACCATGTGGCTGAACCGCCGGGTGCTGTCGAGGCTCGGCCTGGCCGCGGCATCCCTTTCGGCCATCCGCTCGGCCCGCCAGGTGGTGCTGCCGCTGTGGGGCTTGTCGATCGGACTCGACGCGCAGAACATCGCGCTGGTGGTGGGGATCTCGGGTGCCATCGATTTCACACTGTTCTACGCGAGCGGCCAGGTGATGGACAGGTTCGGCCGACTCTGGGCGGCGCTGCCCGCGATGGTGCTGATGGGCTGCGGATTCCTGGCGCTGTCGTTCACGCACGACGTCGAGGGCGCGGGCATGTGGTTCACGATCTTCGCCGCGGTACTCGGCCTGGGCAACGGCCTCTCGAGCGGCATCCTGCTCACTCTGGGGGCGGACGTGGCGCCCGAGACGGCCCCCGCCGCATTCCTCGGATCGTGGCGCACCCTCACCGATGCGGGCGGCGCGGTGGCGCCGCTGATCGTGTCCGCGGTGACCGCCGTGGCCAGCCTGTCGATCGCCACCGCGACCATGGGCGTGCTCGGATTCGTCGGAGCGGCGGCGTTCATCCGCTGGGTGCCGATGTTCGTTCCGCGTAAGCGATGACGGCGGCTGGATTGCCCTCGTGGGGCGTCGACCGAGCCCAGGGTCCCTCACCGCAGAGCGGTGCGACTCGTCGCCGTCGCCTGCAGCGGCACCCCGTCGGGGACGAACAGCGTGATGACCGGTGGGTGCCAGACGGCTGCGACCGTCACCCGGGCGGACAGACCGTCCGGGGTGGTCGCCGAGAGCAGCGCCGCGCCGTTCCCGACATCCGTGACGAGGGACTCCGCCTGCGCGCGGACCCCGTCGCTGGTGAGGGCGGCGATCGGCTCCCCCGTGCCGTCGACCGAGATCGTGAAACCGTCCGCGCCGGCGAGGGCCGCAGCGTCCGCCAGCGAATCCAACTGCTTCTGCGCGAGGTAGAGGCTCGTCGCATTCGCACAGACGAGCACGGCCACGAGCGCCAGCACGGCGTAGCCGATCGTCAGGATCAGGATGCTGCCCTCGTCATCGTCCACGGGCCCACGCGGGCCTTTCATGGCGCGCTCCAGAAGCGCGATACCTTCTGCGCGGCGGATGCCTCGACCGGGATACTCGCGAGCCGCTCGAGGCCGAGGACTTCCGGCACGAGGGGCAGCGACACCCGGGTCGCGACGGTGACGACCACGGTGGCACCGGCGGACGGGCACGACGCTGACACGGGTCGACAGGCGATCGACACGTCGATCGCCGAGGAATCGATTCCGTACTCCTCCGTCACGACCGCGATGACGGCGTCGGCTCTGACGGCAGCGGTCGCGGCATCCGGCGCGGTGGAGACCGTGCGCGCGACGTGCCTCGCGCCCGCCTCGACCCCGAGTGCCTGCCCTTGGATCAGGCCGAGGGCGATGATGAGGTAGACGACGGGCACCAGGAGAACCAGCCCGACGAGGATGAACTCGAGGGCCGCTGATCCGATCTCGTCCTCGAGCAGGCGATCGCCCTGCCCGGGCAACCACCCGCGGTCCTGGCGTGGCGCGCTCTCGTCGTCCCGACCCCTCTCAGTCCAGCGTTTCGACCGGGGCATGCGCGGTCACCTCCAGCAGCCGAGGAGCGCCGAGAAGCCCGATCAGGGGAAGCGTGGTGCGGATCGTGACTGCGATCTCGGATCGGCCACCCCGATCTGTCTGGCGCACGTCGACGTCGTCCGCGTACGCGGCTCCGACGGCCCGCGTGACGATCGCGCGGGTGCGGTCTGCGCCCTCCGACAGCGCCGTGTCCGCCAAGGCCGCGTGGAATGCCCCCTCGACTGCCGCATCGTGCACCACGTTGCGCACGTAGATGGCCAGCGACAGCTGGAGCACGCCGAGTGTCAGCAGGGTCAGCAGCGCCCCCACCAGGACGAACTCGACGGGACTGGAGCCGGATTCGTCATCCGCGAGCGAGCGGACGCCTCGCACGGCTACAGACCGGAGACGCGCGAGATCGCCTGCTCGAACAGGCCGGCCAGCGCCGGTCCCGCGAGCGCCCAGATCACGACCACGAGCCCGGCGGTCATGAGGGTGATGAGCACCCAGCCGGGGACATCACCGCGTTCGTCGTCGCGCAGACGGATCGTGTCGCCCCAGGCTGTGCGCAGTCGCGCCGTCACCCGTCCGTACAGTTCACGCATCATCGTTCTCTCCATTCCGACCGCGTGCGGTCAACCGATCCCGAGTCGCAGCATGAAAACGCCGGGGAAGACGGCGAACAGGATGCTGAGCGGCAGTATGAGGAAGACGAGGGGCAGGAGCATCAGGATCTCCTTGCGCCCGGACTGCTCGATGAGGCCGCGTTTCGCGTCTTCACGAGCATCGAGCGCCTGCGCATGCAGCACGTGCGCGAGGGGTGCGCCGCGGTCGATCGCTGCGATCAGGTGGTCGATGGTGCGAGACAGCGCGGGCACCTGCACCTGCTCGGCGAGACGGGCGAGCGAGTCACCCAGCGACGAACCGGTGCCGACGGCCAGCACCACTCCGCGCAGCTCGCTGGTGAGGTCACCGGCACCCACGGCACCGACCCGCCGCAGCGAATCCAGAAGGCCCTCACCGGCGGAGAGGCACAGAGCGAGGAACTCCAGCACGGTCGGCAGCTCTTCCTCGATCCGCCCGACCCGTGCGCGCGCCGCGCGCGTCAGATGCACGTCGGCGAGGACGACCCCGATGACGGCGGAGACCGGCGGGATGAGCACTCCGCCGGCAGACAGCCGTCCGAAGAGCGCCAGGACGACGACGAGGATTCCACCGACGACGAGTCCGCCCACGCCCCAGGCGAGTTGCCGCCCGCGGAAAGCCGCGACATCCATCGGCCACGCTGCTTGCCTCAGACGCCGCACGATGGTCTCAGAACCGCCGATCGCCGCACCGAATCGCAGCTGCGCCGAACGCCACACGGCTCGTACGTCGACCGACAGCGGGGCGACCCATACGGTCGTGCCGCGCGGATCGGTGACGTCCCGGATGTACGGGGCGATCCGCCGCGACAGGCTGGGCGCACCCCAGCGCGGGGCGAGGGAGACGAGAAGGCAGACGCCGATCCCGAACGCCCCACCCAAGACGACGGCCGTCGCGATCTGGGTGAGGTCGACGGGAGTCACCCGAACCACCGCCGCGGCTCGGGCAGTCGGCCGATACGAAGCATGATCCGGTAGGCGAGGAAGGAGACGACCGCGCCCGTCACGATCAGGGCCACGCCCTCGGGGCTCGAATACGCCTCCGCGCCCTCGGGCCGGAGGGCGAGCAGAGCGAGGATGACCCAGGGTGCGACGACGCCGAGGACCGCGGCGCCTCGCACCCACGACTGCCGAGCCTCGACTTCGGCCCGCAGCGCTGCGTCCGCGCGCACCGACCCCGACAGTGCACGCAGCACCGCGGTGAGTTCCGTGCCGCCGACCTGACGCGCCATGCGGAGGGTCTCGATGATGCGGTCCGCGACAGGGTCGGCCAGGGTCGTCTTGAGTTGAGCCACGCTGGAATCGAAGTGCCCGGACGCCGAAAGGTCGCGCGCGAACTGCGCGAAGGCGGGACGAAGGACGACCGGCGCGGAATCCTGCAGACTCGCCACCGCGTCCGGAAGCGCCATGCCGGACCGCACCGATGCGATCAACAGGTCGCAGATGTCGGGCCAGAGGCCGCGCCGCGAGCGCCGCAGCCGCAAGACCCTCGCGCGCAGCCAGAGGAACGGAGTCGACGCGCCCGCCGCTCCGGCAACGCCGGCGAGTGCCGGCACCGGCGCGACAAGCCACGAGGTCGAAGCGGCCAGCAGCGCCGTCGCGGCCGAGACGATCAGGACCGCTCTCGGCGGGATGCGGGCGAAGCCGGCCGCCTCGAGCAGCCGGTCGAGCGCGCCCGGCTGCGGCACGGCAGCCGCGCGCTCGCCATGCGGCCACACCCAGGGCGAGATGAGGAGGAGGATGCCGGCTCCCAGGACCGCTCCCCACACGATGATCATCTTCCGCTCCGGCTGTACACCGTCCGCGCCTCGATGACACCGTCCACCACGCGGCCTGTCGGCTCGACCAGTTCGACCACGCGGCGTTGACCGGCTCCGTCTTTCGCGCAGTGTGCGACGAGATGGACCGACGCAGCGACAGCAGGCAGCACGAACCCGCTGTCGATGTTGCGGCCCGCGAGCAGCGGCAGCGCAGCCAGCTTCGACAGCGCTTCACGCGCAGAGTTCGCGTGGATGGTGGCCGCGCCCGGCACACCGGTGTTGAGAGCGAGAAGAAGATCGAGCGCCTCGGCGTCGCGTACTTCGCCGACCACCAGACGATCGGGGCGCATCCTGAGCGCCTCCTTGACGAGGCGGCGGAGGGTCACCTCGCCGGTGCCCTCCAGACTCGGCTGCCGGCCCTGCAGGGCCACCAGGTCAGCCGCATCGACACCGAGCTCGAAGGTCTCCTCCACCGTGACGATCCGGTGGCTGGGCGGACACACGCCGATCAGCGTGCCGAGCAGCGTCGTCTTGCCGGCATGCGTCGCACCCGAGACCAGCACGCTGCGGCCGTCGTGCATCGCGTCGCGCAGGGCACGTGCGGCCGCGGGTTCGATCGACCCCGTCGTCACGAGCGCGTCGAGGTCACGGAAGGCCGGCAGGAACTTCCGGACGTTCACCGACCAGTGGCGGCGGGTGATGTCGGGGATCACGACGTGCAGCCGGGACCCGTCCGGCAGCGATGCGTCCACGAAGGGCTGACTCAGATCGACGCGACGACCGGTGGCATGCAGCATCCGCTCCACAAGATCACGCACGGCCGCGTCGGTGAGCACCACCGGGATCCGCTCGGACCGTCCGGCCCTCGCCACGTAGATGCGGTCGGGCGCGTTGATCCAGAGCTCCTCGACGGTGGGATCATCGAGATAGGCCTGCAGCGGGCCGTAGCCCGCGATCGACGCGAGCACGTCGCGGACCGCGGATGCCTCATCGTCGACGGTCGCAAGTCCCCGGGCGAGCGCGAAGTCGTTGTGCCGTAGGACCTCGGCGCGGGCGATCCGGGCGGCGACCTCGGGATCCCGGGCGGGATCGGTCTGCTCTGCGCGGAGCCGTTCGCGCACACGCTCGGCCACGGCGGCGACAGGGCCGACCACAGTGGCGGAGGCGAGACTCATCCGTGAATCCTCGCAAGACGAGGAGACGGCCGCGGAAGTTATCCACAGGTGGGAGGATGAGCCCATGACTCACGACACCACGAAGGAATCGCTCAAGGACATCGCACTGGATGCGGCGAAGGCCGCCGGCGCTGCCAAGGCCGTGAAAGCCGTGAAGGCCGTCGGCCCCGTCGCCCGTATCTGGCTCTTCCTGGTCGGCACCCTCCAGCTCGCGTTCGCGTTCCTCGCCTTCTGGGACCTCGCCCATCGACCCGCCCGCGACATCCGGGGCCCCAAGCCGGTGTGGATCCCGGTCATCCTCGTCAACTGGATCGGACCGCTCGCCTACTTCGCGTTCGGCCACAAGCGCTGATTCAGGGAGCGGAAAGTCCCAGCACGGGATACAGGACGGTGAAGCCCTCCTGCAAGCCGCCGTTCAGGCCGTCCACGACGTGACCTGCGCCGGGGACGGTGTAGCTCGTGACCGTCATGCCCGCCTTGCTCGCTGCGGCCGAGACCGCCTGCTGAGCCGGCTGGAAGCCGGGGTCGTTGCCGCCGACGGTGAAGACGGCGGTGACCCCGGCGTAGGTGCCCGCGGGGGCCGCCGCCATGATGTTGATCGGCTTCGAGGCCTCGAACTTGGCGGAATCACCGCCGTAGATCTGCGCCGTCACCGAGGCGACGTCCTCGGAACCGGGGAATTCCTCGCCCGAGATGTCGAGGATGTTCTTGAACACGTCCGGCTGCTGGGCGCCGTATTTGATCGCACATCCTCCACCGTTCGAGTATCCGGCGATCACCCAGTACTTGGGATCCTCGATGATGTTCAGGTTCTTCTTGGCCCAGTTCACGACATCGGTCTTGATATAGGTCTCGGCGTTGCCGAAGGCGGACGAATCGGCGCACGCGGGATCGCCGACCGTTCCGATCTGGTCCGCGACGATGACGATCGGCGCCAGACCCTTGTTCTTCGCGGCGAAGTCGTCGAGCACGGCACCGATGTAGCTCGGATCCGGATTGCCCGGATACCCCATCATCAAGATCACCAGCGGGAGCGCCGGCGCGCCCTGCACCTGTGCAGCCGGGGGCAGGTACAGACCCGCCGGGCGGGCGTTGAACCCCGAGACGGTGCCCGGGATGACCTGCGTTCCCTGCGAGCCCTTCTGCGGCATGCCGGATGGCGGTGTCCAGGAAGCGTAGAGCGGACCGCTCGCCGTCGTAGACGGATTCGGTGTGGGGATCGCGATGGGATTGTCGGAACTGACCCCGAAGATGCTGCCGAGCGTCGGGTTCAATCCGTAGAACGCGTTGACGCCGATCATGCCCACGATCGCGAACCACAGGATGGCGAACGCCGCCACGATCTTCCGCCAGACAGGCGAACTCCACAGACTCACCACCGCCAGTCCGATGCCGGCGAAGGCGATCGTCGCCCACACTCCCACCTCGGGAGGCAGCGCGTCGCCGAAGGCGCCGGTCACGTTGGCGAGGAAGAAGATGCCGAAGCCCACAAGCGCGCCCAGGCCGATACCCAGTACCGCGGTGAGCAACCATCGCGGCGTGACCCGCCGGAACAGCAAGACGATCACAAGGACGATGCCGACCGCGTAGACGATCGACGGGACTGGGCCTTCGATGACCGGCAGCTGCCAGAGTGCGTCCACGAGTGCTCCTATGACGACGAGTTTCGCCAACATACCGCGTGGCGGACCCCCCCGACCGGCACCCGCGGATGTCCCCAGGCATTGTCCAGTCGCCTGGATAGACTGAGCGCACCAGCGGGAGTGGTGAAATCGGCAGACACGCAGGATTTAGGTTCCTGTGCCTTCGGGCGTGTGGGTTCAAGTCCCACCTTCCGCACGGGCCCGGTGCTCAGGTTCCGGCTCCACCACCACCGACGACGACCGCTACCGCGTGACGGGAACGACCTTGCACTCCATCGCTCTGATCCCCTGGCTCGACCCCGAGACGCTCATCGCCGCGGCGGGCCCGTGGGCTCTGCTGGTGGTCTGCTTCATCGTCTTCGCCGAGACGGGCTTGCTCATCGGGTTCCTGCTCCCGGGCGACACCCTCCTCATCATCGCCGGCCTGCTGTCGCACCCGAGTCCGGTCGCCCCGAACGGCGTCTTCGGCATCAGCGTGTGGTGGGTGGCTCTGCTGATCGCGCTGGCCGCTTTCCTCGGCGGCGAGGTCGGCTATTACATCGGGCACAAGGGCGGCCCGGCGATCTTCGAGCGTAAGGAATCCGGCCTGTTCAGCCGCAAGAACGTCGAACGGACGAACTCGTTCTTCGAGAAGTACGGCGGACTGACGGTCATCATCGCCCGCTTCGTGCCGATCGTGCGCACGTTCGCTCCTGTCGCCGCCGGTGTGGGGCACATGCCGTGGCGCCGCTACACCCTCTTCAACTTCATCGGAGCGATGCTCTGGGGCTTTGGTCTGACCATGCTCGGTTACCTCATCGGCTTCATCCCGGGCCTCGGTGACTTCGTCGCCGAGTACATCGACGTGATCCTCCTCGCCGCCGTGGTCGGCACGCTCCTCGTCACCGCCTATCACTACTTCAGCGAACGCCGGAAGGCGAAGAAGGATGCCGCGGCCGGCACGGACGTCATCGACGAAGTGGAGGCCGAGGCGCTCGTTCTCGACGCCGATGTCTTCGACCGCGGGCCGGAGCACGATGACCGCGGATCGTCGGGTGGCACCCGCCCCTAATGGGAAGAGCGGCGTCAGGACGCCTTCGCGGTCTTCTTCTTCGCCGCGGTCTTCTTGGCGGCAGGCTTAGTGGACGACGTCGATGCGGATGACGTCTTCTTTCCGGATGCCTCGGACTCGGCATCCGCGTCGTCTGTCGTCTTCGATCCCTGACGAGCCGCCCGGGACCGCTCGACGCTGGCACGCAGCGCCTCCATCAGGTCGATGACCTCGCCGCCGCTCTCAGCCTCCTCGGGTTCGCCGAAGGTCTCTGTCGTGTCGAGGGTGTCGCCCTTCTCCAGCTTCGCGTCGATCAGCGTGCGCAGCTCGTTCTGGTACTCGTCCACGAACTCGGAGGGGTCGAAGTCGCTTGCGAAGCTGTCGACGAGCGAGGCCGACAGCTCGAGCTCCTTCGCCGAGATGCGCACGGTCTCGTCGAGGGCGGGAAATGCGGCCTCCCGCACCTCGTCGGCCCAGAGCAGGGTCTGCAGCACGAGGACGTCACCGCGGACTCGCAGAGCGGCCAGGCGTGTCTTCTGCCGCAGCGAGAAACGGACGATCGCCGTCCGGTCGGTCTGCTCGAGCGTCTTCCGCAGGAGGACGTAAGCCTTCGGCGACACCGAATCCGGCTCGAGGTAGTAGGCGCGGTCGAGTGTCAGCAGATCGACCTGCTCGGTCGGCACGAACTCGACGACCTCGATCTCACGGCTGCGTTCCGACGGGAGCGACCCGAGGTCATCCTTCGTGAGGACGACCGTGCGCTCGCCGTCGTCGAAGGCCTTGTCGATGTCGGAGAAGGGAACGACCTCCCCGTCGATCTCGCAGATGCGCTGGTAGCGGATGCGACCGCCGTCTGCGGCGTGCACCTGATGCAGCGACACGTCGTGGTCCTCCGTCGCGGAATACACCTTGACGGGCACGTTGACGAGGCCGAAGGTCAGCGCGCCTTTCCAGATCGCTCTCATGACCCCAGTGAACACGAAGAACGGATGCTGTGGCCAGGGGTTGCGCGGCGACCCGCGACACGACTCCGGTCGGGCGGTCGAAGCTTCCTATTTCCGGGGTCGGCTCGCGGCGTGGCACGCAGTCCACCCGAGTTGTGACACGGCGGCGCCCGCGACCGTCAGGATAGGACCGTGGCGAAGTCTGCGGCAGGGAGCGGCGAGACACTCGTGCGTGTCGGTGGCCGTCGCCTGCGCGTGACGAATCTCGACAAAGTGCTCTACCCCGAGACGGGCACCACCAAGGGCGAGGTCATCGACTACTACACGCGGATCGCCCCGTTCCTGATCCCGCATGTCATCGGTCGGCCCGTCACCCGCAAGCGCTGGGTCGAGGGCGTCGGCACAGAGGACCACCCCGAACCGGTCTTCTTCGCGAAGGACCTCGAACGCGGTGCGCCGTCCTGGGTGGCGCGGATGCCGATCGAGCACTCGGGCGGCGCGAAGTACTATCCCCTCGTCTCGGACGTGCCCACTCTGGTGTATCTGGCCCAGGTCGCGAGCCTCGAGCTCCACGTCCCGCAGTGGCGCTTCGCTCCGGACGGCTCCCGGGGCCCCGCCGACCGCCTGGTGCTCGACCTCGACCCCGGCCCCGGCGTGGGACTGGCGGAGTGCGCGATCGTCGCGGGGTGGGCACGCGACATCCTGACCGGAATGGGCCTCGAACCGTACCCCGTGACGAGCGGAAGCAAGGGGATCCATCTCTACGCGGCACTCCCTGCGGGGCAGTCCACAGAGCACGCGTCGGCCCTCGCCCACGAGCTCGCGCGCGCGATCGAGAGCGACCATGCGGACCTCGTCGTCAGCAGCATGAAGAAGACCGAGCGGACGGGCAAGGTGCTGATCGACTGGAGCCAGAACAACGGCGCGAAGACCACGATCGCCCCCTATTCGCTCCGGGGTCGACCGCACCCGACCGTGGCCGCCCCCCGGACGTGGGCGGAGCTCACCGAGCCGAACTTCCGGCAGCTGAGGTTCGACGAGGTCCTCGAGCGGATGGGTACCGAGGGAGACCCGATGGCGGCCCTCGGGTTCCACTCGGGCGGTCGCGATGCCGAGGTGGGCCCGCTTTCGGCCTACATCTCCAAACGCAGCGCCGGGCGCACGCCCGAGCCGGTGCCCGTCAATCCGCTCGGCGAGACTCCGCACAACGAACGACCCACCTTCGTCATCCAGGAGCATCACGCGACCGCGTTGCACTGGGACTTCCGGCTCGAACACGACGGCGTGCTCGTCAGCTGGGCCGTGCCCCGCGGGGTCCCGCACTCGTACACGCGCAACAACCTCGCCATCATGACCGAGGATCACCCGCTCAGCTACGGCGGCTTCGAGGGGTCGATCCCGGCCGGCGAGTACGGCGGAGGTACGGTGACCATCTGGGACGAGGGGCGCTACGACCTCGAGAAATGGCGCGACGACGAAGTGATCGTGACCCTCGAGGGTCGTCCGGGCGGGCCACTGGGACGCGTGCGGCTGGCCCTCATCCGCACGTCCGGCGCGGGCGAGAAGTCGAGCTGGCTGCTGCACAGGATGAAGACGGATGCCGCCGGCCGCGTGCAGCCCGACGGCACCGTCGTCGAAGCCGGACTGCAGGGTGACGAGACGGAACGCCCGACGCCGGGGAGGGTGCGCACGAAGGCCGGCTCCGGCGGTCGTCCCTCCGTCGTGCCCGGCGCGCACGGGCCGAGCGCCGGCAGTGCCTCGTCGGCGTGGCCGCCGACCTCGGACGCGCTCCGACCGATGCTGTCGACCTCGGCGACACCGGGGATCGCGCGCGGTGCCGCCGCCCGATGGGGCGGAACGCCCTGGGTCGAGACGAAATGGGACGGGATCCGTGCGATCGGCGTCTGGGACGGCGCGCACCTCCGGCTGTACGCGCGGAGCGGTAACGAGCTCACGCACCGCTATCCCGAGCTGACGGGGCCCGACCTCGGCTTCGGAGACGAACATGCCGTCGTCGACGGGGAGCTCGTCGCCCTCGAACCGGACGGCCGCCCGAGCTTCCCGCTGCTGCAGACCCGCATGAACCTCGAGCGGGCCGGGGACATCGCCCGCGAGGCACGGCGCACGCCCGTGCAGTACTACCTCTTCGACGCCCTCGTGCGCGGGGATCGTGACCTCACCGGCGAACCGCTCCACGAGCGGCGGCGCGTGCTGGAGGAGATCGCGGAGCCCTCCGCGGCATCCGTCATCGTCCCGCCGGTGTCCGAAGACGTCGACACCGCGCTCGAAACGGCTGATCGACTGCGGCTCGAGGGGATCGTGGTCAAGGACCCGTCATCGACCTACCGAAGGGGGCTGCGCTCGGAGTCGTGGCTCAAGGTCAAGATCACACGGACGCAGGAAGTCGTCATCGCCGGCATCCGCCCCGGCAAGGGCGGCCGAAGCAACACGTTCGGGTCTCTTCTGCTGGGGATCCCCGGCGAGGACGGGCTGCGCTACGCAGGACGCGTGGGCACGGGGTTCAGCGATTCGATGCTCGCCACCCTGCTGCAACGCCTCATGCCGCTCCGCACCGACGAGAACCCCCTGCTCGGCGTACCGGCCATCGACGCGAGCGACGCGCTGTGGGTGCGACCCGAGCTCGTCGGCGAGGTGGAGTTCGGCGAGTTCACTCCGGGCGGCATCCTCCGTCATTCGCGATGGCGAGGACTGCGTCCCGACAAGTCGCCCGAAGAGGTCTCGCGAGAGAGCTGAACGCGGTCAGGCGTGGGCCTCGTGCTCGATGTGCCCGGCCGGCTCGAGCTGGAACGTCGAATGATCGACGTCGAAGTGATCGGCCAGGCACGTCTGCAGTCGGCCGAGGATCTGGCCCGATCGTCCGTCGGTGAGGGCCGATTCCTCGACGACGACGTGCGCGCTGAACACAGGGGCGCCGCGCGTCAGCTGCCACACGTGCACGTCATGCGCGTCGACCACTCCCGGCGTCGACAGGATGTGATCGCGGATCTCCTCCACGTGCATGCCCTGAGGGGCCGCCTCGCTCAGCACCGACGCGACTTCGCGCAGGAGCCCGATCGCGCGGGGCACGATCATCGCGGCGATGAGCAGGGAGGCGATCGCGTCGGCCGGAGCCCATCCGGTCGTCACGATGATGATGGCGGCGACGATGACGGCAGCCGAGCCGATCAGGTCGCCGAGCACCTCCAGGTACGCGCCCCGCACATTGATGCTCGTCCGCTGAGCGGTGCTGAGCAGCCACATCGCCGCGGCGTTCGCGACCAGCCCGACGACGGCGACGATCAGCATCAACCCGCCCGCGACCGCGCTCTCCGAAGGATTCAGGAAGCGCAGGATGGCCTCGACGGCCACCCAGGCCGAGAGGCCGATCAGGATCACACCGTTGATCAGTGCGCCGAACACCTCTGCGCGCTGATAGCCGAAGGTGCTGCGTTCGTTCGCCGGCCGGGCCGCGACCGCGCTGGCGATGAGCGCGATGATGAGGGCGGCGGCGTCCGTGAACATGTGCGCCGCATCCGCGAGGAGGGCGAGCGATCCCGACAGCACCGCGCCGACGATCTGCACGACCATCACGATGGTCGTGATGCCCAGAGAGATGGCGAGGAGCCGCCGGTTGCTCGCACCGCGGATGCCGGCATCCGGTGCATGATCGTGCATAGGCCCAGGCTAGGACGTCGCGCGGCTCGGCCGGGTGATGTGCGCGTAATCGGGAATGAGTGTGCTTCTCATCTACCGCAGGACGGCGTCACAGGCGTTCGAGAAGGGGTGCGAGCTTCTCGAAGGCACGGGCACGATGAGAGGCACCGTTCTTCTCCTCGGCCGTCCACTCGCCGACGGAGCGCTGCGACCCGGCAGGCTGACCGTCGGGGATGAACACCGGGTCGTACCCGAACCCGCCGTCCCCGGCGGCGACCGTGGCCAGGCGGCCGGGCCAGCGTCCCTCTACGACGTGCTCCTCCCCCGTCGGAGTGACCAGGGCGATCGTCGAGACGAAGGAGGCCGCGCGGTGCGGGTCGGCGACGTCGGAGAGCTGGTCGAGCAGCAGGTCGCGGTTGGCTGCCGCATCCTTCGCATGACCCGCCCAGTAGGCGGAGAACACGCCCGGGGACCCGCCGAGCACGTCGACGCAGATACCCGAGTCGTCCGCCAGCGCGGGAAGGCCGGTGTGCGCAGCGGCCGCCCGCGCCTTGATCAGCGCGTTGGCCGCGAAGGTCACGCCGTCTTCGACGGGCTCGGGTCCGTCGTACCCGACCACTTCGAGATCGGGCCGGGTGGCCTCGACGATCGCGCCGAACTCCTCGACCTTGTGCGGGTTGTGTGTCGCCAGGACGATCTTGCGGCGTGCCGCGAGGGCATCCGAGGAGTTCTGCCCCGCGGTCACGCTACTCTCCCGCCAGGGCCGCGCTCTGGAGGTCTCTGAGGTCGGCGCAGCCGTTCACACCCAGTTCGAGCAGCGCATCGAGCTCACGCTTGTCGAACGGCGCCCCCTCTGCCGTCCCCTGCACCTCGACGAACAGCCCGCGCCCGGTGACCACGATGTTCATGTCGGTCTCCGCGCGCACATCTTCGACGTACGCGAGATCGAGCATGGGCTCGCCGTCGACGATTCCGACGGAGACGGCGGACACGGAATCGACCAGCGGCGTGGCCTTCTGAGCGATGAACTTCTTCGCGCGGCCCCACTCGATCGCATCAGCGAGGGCGACGTACGCGCCGGTGATCGCCGCCGTCCGAGTGCCGCCGTCGGCCTGCAGCACATCGCAGTCGATCACGATCGTGTTCTCGCCGAGCGCCTTCGTGTCGACGACCGCGCGCAGTGCGCGCCCGATCAGGCGCGAGATCTCGTGGGTGCGCCCGCCGATCTTGCCCTTCACGCTTTCGCGGTCGTTGCGGCTGTTGGTCGCGCGCGGCAGCATCGCGTATTCGGCAGTCACCCAGCCCTTGCCCTTGCCCGTCAGCCACCGGGGCACTCCGTTCGTGAACGAGGCGGTGCAGAGCACCTTCGTTCCGCCGAAGCTGATGAGCGCGGACCCCTCGGCCTGAGCGCTCCAGCCGCGTTCGATCGTGACGGTGCGCAGCTGGTCGAGGGTGCGACCATCGGCGCGGGTGATGTCGGTCATGGGGTGTTCCTTTCGGTGGTGCGTGTCCAGGTGTGGCCTGGTCTGGCGCCGCGGATCGTGCAGGGAGTGGACAAGCGAAGGGCGAGCGGATGCCGCGACTCAGCGCGGCAACTCGATGGCTCCGGTCTGCACCAGCCGGACCGTGCTGACTTCGCGGCCCATCAGGCGGTGCGCGAGACGGAGGAAGTCATCGGCGGAGTCGCCGGTGGCCTCGTAGACATGCGTGGTCGAGGCATCCGGTCCCGCGAGCAGGTCGCGGCCGACGAGCTGGCGGTAGACGTCCTTGGCGGTCTCGGTGTCGCTGGAGACGAGTGACACATCCGGCCCCATGACGTAGCTGATGGCTCCTTCGAGGAACGGGTAGTGGGTGCAGCCGAGCACCAGGGTGTCGACGCCGGCATGCCGCAACGGCGCCAGGTACTCCTCGGCCACGGCCAGCACCTCGGCGGAATCGGTGATGCCGGCCTCCACGAATTCGACGAAGCGCGGGCATGCCTCGGCGAAGACGGTGAGGCGCTCGTTGACTTCGAGCATGTCCTGGTAGGCACCCGAGCCGATCGTTCCGACGGTGCCGATGACACCGATCCGTCCGCTGCGCGTCGTCGACATCGCGGTGCGGACCGCGGGACCGATCACCTCGACGACCGGCACGTCGTAGCGCTCCCGAGCATCGCGCAGCATCGCGGAGGACGCGGTGTTGCAGGCGATCACCAGCATCTTCACGCCCTCATCGACGAGCGTGTCGAGGACCTCGAGCGCGTAGCGACGCACGTCGGCGATGGGCTTGGGTCCGTACGGTGAGCGTGCCGTGTCGCCGAGGTAGAGCAGCGATTCCCGCGGCAGCAGAGCCGAGACCGCTCGTGCCACGGTGAGACCGCCGACCCCGGAGTCGAAGATGCCGATCGGCGCGTCATTCACGATCATCCAGCCTACGCCAGCCGCCCGCGGCACCCGTCTCCGCGGCGTCGGTGAGACCGCCGGCGCTGGATAGAGTGACCCCATGAGCGACGTCTCGAACAGCACGGCCCTGCACACCGACCGTTACGAGTTCACGATGCTGGATGCGGCGCTCCGGGACGGCACGGCGCATCGCCGCTGCGTCTTCGAGCTGTTCGGTCGCAGGCTCTCCGCCGGACGGCGCTTCGGGGTGGTCGCCGGGACGGGCAGGCTGCTCAGCCTCATCCGCGATTTCCGATTCGGGGACGACGAACTGCGCTACCTCCGGGATGAGCGCGTCGTCGATGAGTCGACTCTGCGCTATCTCCAGGACTACCGCTTCACGGGCTCGATCACGGGGTACCGCGAAGGCGAGGCGTATTTCCCGGGGTCGCCGGTCCTGACGGTCGAGGGCACGTTCGCCGAGGCCGTCATCCTCGAGACCCTCGCCCTGAGCGTGCTCAACCACGACTCCGCGGTCGCGACGGCCGCGGCGCGCATGAGCGTCGCCGCTGGTGACCGGCCGCTCGCCGAGATGGGCTCACGACGGGCCGGCGAGTCATCAGCCATCGCGGCCGCGCGCGCCGCGTACATCGCGGGGTTCGGCGCGACGTCGAACCTGGAGGCCGGTCGGCGCTGGGGCATCCCGACGATGGGCACCGCCGCCCACTCCTACACGCTGCTGCATGACACCGAGGAAGACGCGTTCCGTTCGCAGATCGACGCGCTCGGCGTCGGAACGACGCTGCTGATCGACACCTATGACATTCCGACGGGTGTCGACACGGCTGTCCGTGTCGCGGGCACCGAGCTGGGCGGGGTGCGCATCGACTCCGGCGACCTCCCCGCGGTGGCGGCGCAGGTGCGTGCCCAGCTGGACGGGCTCGGCGCCACCGGCACCCGCATCACGGTGACGAGCGATCTGGACGAGTACGCGATCGCAGCTCTCGCAGCATCCCCCGTCGACGCGTACGGAGTCGGCACCTCAGTGGTCACGGGATCCGGCACCCCGACGGCGGGCATGGTCTACAAACTGGTCGCCCGGCAGGGTGCCGCAGGCGCGTGGGTATCGGTCGCCAAGGCGTCCGCCGACAAGGCTTCCACTGGCGGTCGGAAGGCCGCCTTCCGTACCCTCGAGAACGGTACGGCGACGTCCGAACTCATCACGGTGTCGGACGGCTTCGAAGACGTCGACACGGCGGCGGAGCATCCGGGATCGCGGGTGCTGCAGGTGCCCCTCGTGGATCACGGCGATGTCGACGGCAGCTCCGAGGGCCCCGCGGGTGTCCGTGCCGCACGGGCGCACCATCAGCGCATCAGAGAAGAACTCCCCGTGCAGGCCCTTGCCCTGAGCCGTTCGGATCCGGCGATCCCGACGATCTTCGTCGACGCGGGCTGACCCCCGGATGACAGCCGGTCAGCCGACCATCGACTCGTAGATCTCCTTGCAGGTCGGGCAGACCGGGAACTTCTCCGGGTCCCGGCCGGGGACCCACTTCTTGCCGCAGAGCGCTCGGACCGGTTTGCCGCTGATCGCCGACTCGAGGATCTTGTCCTTCTTGACGAAATGCGAGAAGCGCTCGTGGTCGCCCGGCTCGAGACTCTCCTCGCGGATGAGCTCTTCGAGCTCCCGATCGAGAGTGGCCAGACCGCCGGCATCCGGGTTGTCGAGAGGAGTGCTCATGGTGAGCCAGTTTAGCGGCGAAGGGCCTAGGTGGACTCGGCGAATTCCATCAGCCGCCCGCTGCGTCGCTCGAAGACGAACGATCCGATCACGATGCCGGCGACCAGGACGAGGAGGCCCGCACCCACGCCTGCCCAGAGCGCGGAGATGGCTTGTTCCACGTCACCGGTGAGGGCCTGCCAGGCCCACCAGAGTGCGGGAAGGCTGAACACGACGGCACCGAGCAGCACGAGGCCCTGAGCCATGCCGCCGGCCGCGCCCGTCCGCTGGGGCTGCTGGAACGGACTGTCGCCGGGGCGCGTCACCGCGTACGGCGCGAGCACGGAGGAGATGCTGGAGAGGCCGAGGCCGCAGAGGAAGAGCGACGTGCAGACGCCCGCGATCGCAGGGAGAAGCGCCCAGCGTCCGTGGGCGAGCGTGGTGAGCGGAACAGCGATCGCGAGCACGGGTACGGCGATCAACAGCACGGGCACCAGCCGCCCGATGCGGTCGGATGCGCCCCGGATGCCGCTCGCGATGTGCATCCACACGGCGGTGGAGTCGTACGCCAGGTCGTTGTGCGGCAGCCAGCCGAAGAAGAGGGCGGCGATCGGCACGGGCACCAGGACGGCGTATGCCCACGGCACTCCGGCGACAATCAAGGGAACCAGCATGATCAGCGAGGCGACAGGCACGACGACGATGTTCATGAGGTAGCGGCGGTCCCGCAGCCAATACGTGAGGCTTCGGGCCGCGACGCCGCCGGCGGGGGTGGCGGGGGCGACGGTGAACCACCCGAGTCCCCCTCGCTCTCGTGCGACGACGGGGCGCTCCGTCGTGGTGAGAACCCTTCGGACCACCCAGGTCCACAGCAGCGCGAGCAGCGCCACCGTGGCGAGCGCGATCCCGGCGGATGCCCACGCGGATGCCGCGCCCTGCGCCGCGCGTCCGGGAAGCGCCCATGCGGCTCCGAGTGGCGTGAAGGCGAGGGCCGTGACCGCTTCGGAGAGCTGTGGGGGTACCGACCCCTGCCAGTCCAGCGATCCCAGGAAGACGCCCACCGGCACCACCACCACGAGCACGACGATCGCGAAAAGACCGGTCAGTTCGCGGGAGCGACGCTCACGGAGGAACATGCCGGCCAACGCCATGCAGACGCGAGCGAAGAGCGAGCACGTGACGACCGCGATCACGACACCGATGACGGCGACGACCCAGGCCACGCCGTGCGCGGACCAGACGATGACCAGGCAGATCCCCACGGCCACGAGCGACGCGACAGGCACGCTGATCAGTCCCGCCAGGGCGAGGGTCGCCGCGAGCGGTCGTGGTTCGAGACCGAGGATCGCGAACCGCCGCGGGTCGAGCGGGTCGATCGCCCCCGCCATGAGGGGCGCGAGGGCGAATCCCAGCGTCACGGCGGAGCCCGCGATGACGACGACCGCGAGGGCGACGTCGCTCGACGCGTCCTGCAGCGTCAAGACCCCGGCACACGCTGCGGCGACCGCGACGAGCAGCAGGACGATGCCGCTGACCGTGCGCACGACGTGCGACGGATCGCCGCGCAGGGCTCCGAGCAGCAGCGAGAGTCTTAGTCTGAGAACGTGTGCAACCACTCGAGACCCTCCACGTCGCTGAGGCCCCCGGCGAGTTCGATGAAGCGCTGCTCGAGTGTCAGTTCGCCGCGCACCTCGTCGATCGTGCCCTCGGCGAGCACCTGGCCCGCCACGATCACCGCGACGCGCGAGCAGACCCGCTCCACGAGATCCATCCCGTGGCTGGACAGGATGACGGTGCCGCCGTGCGCGACATATGCACCGAGGATGTCGAGGATGATCGCGCTCGAGACCGGGTCGACGGACTCGAACGGCTCGTCGAGTACGAGGAGCCTCGGCGAGTGGATCATCGCCCCGGCGAGCATCACCTTCTTCGCCATCCCGGCGGAGTAGTCCGAGACGACCCTGCCGAGGGCTTCGGTGAGGTCGAACGCGCGCGCCAGGTCGTTCATACGGCTCTCGACGACCGACGGCGGCAGCTTGCGCAGCACCCCGCAGTAATACAGCAGCTGACGTCCGGTGAGCCGATCGAATGTCCGCAGCCGGTCGGGCAGCACGCCCATCATCCGCTTGGCCGCGACAGGGTCGGCGCCGGCGTCGATCCCGTTGATCGAGATGCTGCCGCCGTCCGGGCGCAGGAGTCCGGCGATCATGGAGAGCGTCGTCGTCTTTCCGGCGCCGTTGGGTCCGACGAGACCGTAGAACGTGCCCGCGGGAACGGTCAGATCGATTCCGTCCACCGCGCGCGTCTCGCCGAAAGACTTGCTGACGTTGTGCACCGTCAGCGCGGGGACATCGACATCGACATCGACATCGACGGATGCTGCGCCCTGTGTCTGCTCGTCGAGGAGGGCGGCGATCGCGTCGACGTCCGTATCGAGCTCCACGGCGCCGGGAGCGTCGGCGGTCGGGTCGCCCGTGAGTTCCCGGACAGCCGTCGACAGAGGATCATCGGCGAGCTGCGCGCCTTCGGCCATCTCGGCAGGCTCCGCAGTCTCGGGTTGATCTGCCTTCTCGATGCGCTGCGGAGCCGTCATCGTATCCGCGGGCACGCCGGCGTCGTCAGGATCGTCCGTCGACGCATCCTCGGTCGATGGGACTGCCGGTGCCGAATCGATCGCCGTCAGAGAATCCGTCGACGAGTCGGTTTCGACCTCGGTCCCGGCGTCTCCGACGATTCCGGCACCGTCCGCCGGCTCCACGTCCGTCTCGACGACGTCCGCGGGCTCCACGTCCGTCTCGACGACGTCCGCCGTCGGCAGAAGCGCCGAGGCCGGCGCGGTGACCGGAAGCGGAGGCAGCGGTGGCCGGGGCGGAATGAAGAATGCCGACGTGACATCGGCCGGCAGCGGCGGCGGCGGCCCCGGCGCGACCGGACGCGGAACGGGCGGGCGCGGGGACGCCTCGTCTGCATTCGTCGGCGTGTCAGCGGTCTCCGCCGGCACCTCGGCAGGGGGGACGATCTGCGTCGGCACCTCGGCAGGTATCACCGGATCCGGGTGCGCCTCCGCCAGAACCACCGTGTCGGACGCAGGCTTCTGTCGCACAGGGGTCGCCCGCGGCGCTCGCTTGGTGGCCGGAGTCTTCGCCGTGGTCGACCTCGCCGCGGTGGTCGACCTCGCGGCCGTGTTCCGGGGTGTCGCAGGCTTACGCGCGGGAGTCTTCCGCACCGGCGGCTTCGGGACGGGGGGCGTCGATGGAGCTGCGTCCGGCGCGGATGGTGCGGCGTCCTCGACCAGGTCGTCGGGCGCCCCCGAAGGAGCGGAAAACGTCTGCTGGTCCGCGGCCGGATCATCCGTCGTCACGGGCGGAGCGGTCGGAATCCGCACGATGTGCGGCCGCGTGATGCGAGCGCTGCCTGACTTCCCGTCCGGGTGTTCCGGAGAGGAGTCATGTGGCAGCGGCAGGGAGGCAGTCACGCCACCAACCTACCAAGACCCTCCCCCACGCCCACCCACCCACGGCGTGCCGCAGCCGTACACGGTTGGTCACGAATGCGCAACGGCGCGCCCGCATTATGCACCTTCCCAGGCGACTTCGCTACCATGAAAGCGGCACGACGGAGTGTCCGTTCGGTTAACCGATAGATAACCACCACACTCCAGGAGCACACACATGGCACTTCACACAGTCATCCTCGCTGCGGGCATGGGCTCGCGCTTGGGTCGTGCCCTGCCCAAGCCCCTCACCGAGCTGAGCGATGGACGCACGATCATGCGCCAGCAGCACGACAACATCCGCGCCGTGTTCGGCAAAAGCGCGCGCATCACGGCCGTCGTGGGGTACCGCGCCGAGACCATCGTCGACGCCTTCCCGGACGCCGACTACGTCTACAACGAGCGGTACGACCAGACGAACACGTCCAAGAGCCTTCTTCGCGCACTGAACCGCTCGGGCAAGGGCGGCGTGCTCTGGATGAACGGCGATGTCGTGTTCGACGCTCGCATCCTGGGCCGCGCGATCGAGCTCATCGAGCGCGAGCAGTCGTTCGTGACGGTCAACACCGCCAAGGTGAGCGACGAAGAGGTCAAATACACGGTCACCGGCGAAGGCTTCGTCAAAGAGCTCTCCAAGACGGTCGTCGGAGGCATCGGCGAGGCCGTCGGGATCAACTACATCGCCGCCGCCGACAAGCGGGCCTTCATCCGCCAGCTCGGGCGGGTCGACGACCAGGACTACTTCGAGCGCGGCCTCGAGCTCTCGATCGCCGAAGACGGACTGCGCCTCCAGCCGCTCGACATCTCGGATCTTTATGCGGTCGAGGTCGATTTCGCGGAAGACCTGGAACGCGCGAACCTCTACGTCTGATCGCACGGCAGTCACGATGACGGCGGCCGACGGGCTGTCAAGCCCTCGGCCCGCTCGCAGCACGGCCACGTAGGATCGGCGAAATGGCTGAGAAGGTTCACCGCATCCACTCGCTGCCCCCGGACGCTGCCTGGGCCGGCGGGCTTCCCCCTATGGGCTCCGATGAGCACCCCTTGGGCGTGAGGGCGCTGGACAGGGTGCTCGCGATCCAGCGGCCCATCGTGATCGCGCACCTGCGCAGCATCCGCCTCCGGCACCCCGACGCCGGTCCCGCAGAGATCATCCGCATGCTCGAGCGCCGCTACCTGACCGCGGTCACCTCGGGCGGCGCCGCAGTGGGTGCGACCGCGGTGGTGCCCGGCATCGGCACCGCCATCACCCTCACCCTGAGCGGTGTCGAAACGGTGGGTTTCCTCGAAGCCACGGCACTCTTCGCGCAGTCCGTGACGGAAGTTCACGGTATCCCGGTCGAAAACCCCGAGCGTGCCCGTGCACTCGTCCTGACGCTCATGCTCGGCCGTGAAGGCATCGACCTCGTGTCCCAGTTGGCGAAGCAGGCGGGCGGCAAAGGAGGGACGCGTGACAAGTACTGGGGCGAGATGATCACCAAGACACTCCCCCGCGCAGCCCTCGCCCCGCTCGTCGATCGCCTGAAGACGTCGTTCGTGCACCAGTTCGCCGCGAAGGGCGGCGCCTCGATCGTCGGCAAGGCGCTTCCCTTCGGCATCGGCGCCGTCATCGGCGGCACGGGCAATCACATCCTGGGTCGCCGCGTCCTGGTCAACTCCCGTCGGGCATTCGGCGCACCGCCCGTGGATCTTCCTGCAGATCTCGAGCCGCGTCCCGGTGCCCGACCGCTCGAGCGGTCGACGGTCTACGGTCTGCGTCGTGCCGGCGGTGCCATCGCGGGCGGCCTCACACGAAGCGTCTCCGCCGTCGGCGGTGCCGGTCGCAAGGTGGGCGGTGCCGTCACCCCGGGCCGGCGCAAGGCCCTCGAGGAGAAAGACGCTGCGTCGGCCGATCCGGTAGACGCTCCCTCCGAGCATCCCGACGACAGTCCCGAGGGGTCGCTCTCCCACCCCTGAGCCTCTGCACGCCCCGCTCCGCCCCGTGATCCCAGTGACACCGGACACCGAGAGCGGTACTCTCACCGCGGGGAGAGAAAGTGCAGGGCGACATGCCTTCAGAGAGCGATCGGCGGCCGGAACTGCCCCGTGAGTTCACGGGCATCGAACCGGAAGCCGACCTCGCCCCCGATCCCGCGCGACCGGGGCCACTCGGAGAACCGGGAGAAGATCTGCCCCGCGCGCCGGCGCCGCCCGCACGCACCGACTCGCCGGCTTTCGCTCTGCCCGACATGCCGTCGACCGTCTCGCTCGTCACGGATTCGGTGCTCACTCGCCCGCTCGCGGAACGGATGTCGTCCGCGCGCCCGGACGAACTGATCGGACTGGTCATCGAGCTGCGCACGGACGGTGGCCTGTCTCTCGAGGACGTGGTGCACGAGCTGTCGGTTCTCGTGCGGATCGCCGCTCGCAAACGCAAGGACGCGGATGAGCCGAGACGAGTGGGCGCCTACCTCACCGTGGCCCTGACGGTGTCCGAGATCCTCGAACTCGTGCAGATCGACTCCGACAAGGGCGGTCGCGCCCGCGCAGGTCGGCAGGAGCAGCGCACCGCGCCGCGCAGCTTCATCAATCGCATCTGGCCGAATTTCGAAGTGCGGGCGACCATCCACCGTTCGGTCATCACCACCAAGTCCGATGCTGCCGTCCGCTCATTCGACGCGACCGGCGAAGGCATCGTGTGGGCGGTGCTCGACACCGGCATCGACGCCCGCCACAAGCACTTCGCAACGTACGACACCCTCGCTCTTCCGGCTGCTCTGGCACCGCGCAGCTTCGTGGCAGGAACGACGGATGCCGATGCCCGCCGTGACCCGAACGGCCACGGCACGCACGTCGCGGGCATCATCGCGGGCGGTCAGCGTGCGACACCGCGAGGCAAGCGCATCTGCGCCGCCACGTGGTACCGCACGGCCGAGGGCAACACCGGGGTGCAGCGCGTCGAGCTCGATCGCATCAGCGGAATGGCCCCGAAGACCAAGATCCTCCCCCTCAAGGTGCTGCGAGACGACCGCACCGGCGACCTCGCCTCCCTGCTGGAGGCACTGGAGTACATCCAGGAGCTCAACCGCGGAGGGCGCGACATCGCCGTCCACGGCATCAACCTCTCGCTCGGGTACCCCTTCGATCCCTCGTGGTTCGCCACCGGCCTCTCCCCTGTCTGCCGTGAGGTCGATCGGCTCGTCGCCGACGGGGTCTGCGTTGTCGTGTCCGCGGGGAACACGGGCTATGGTGCCGCACGCGACACCGGCGGGCGCGAAATGCGCCTCGGGTTCGGCATGACCATCAACGACCCGGGTAACGCCGCCCGCGCGATCACGGTCGGCTCGACATCCATCAATCCGTATTCGTCAGGGGTGTCCTACTTCTCCTCGAAAGGACCGACCGGGGACGGCCGTCTCAAGCCCGACCTCGTCGCGCCGGGCGAACGCGTGGTCAGCGCCGGGTCGGGCGAGCTCCTCGAGAAGGCGCGTGCGAATGTCGCCCTCGGCGCGGGACAGAATGCCGCGGACATCACCTACGTCGAGGATTCGGGCACCTCGATGTCGGCGCCGCATGTATCAGGAGTGGCGGCGGCGTTCCTCTCTGTGCACAGGGAGTTCATCGGCAAGCCCGACGAGGTGAAGCGGATCCTGATGGACTCCGCGAGCGACCTCGGTCGCGAGCGGACGTTCCAGGGTCGCGGACTGGTGGACGCCATGCGCGCCATCCAGAGCGTGTGATTCAGAAAGCAACCGATACCTAGGAGGGCGCGCGATGAAGCTGCCGTATGCGGAGATCGAGTTCGACGACACGGGCGAACGGGTACACCCGGGGCAGGTGAAGGACGCAGCATCCGTCATCTCCCGGGAAAAGGCGACCGACGTCATCGTGATCTGTCACGGCTGGAACAACACCGCGGCCCAGGCACGCGACCTGTACACCCGAGTGGTGGAATCGATGCACATGGTGCAGGCAGAAGTACCCGGTGCCGCCAGCCGCAGAATGGTGGTCATCGGCGTGCTGTGGCCGTCGATCCAGTGGGCGGACGATGAGGACTCGGGCGCGGGAGCCGGTGTCGCGGACGAGCAGGAGACGCTTCAGGACATGATCCGCGCGCGCATCGACGACGCGTCCGTCGCCGACCGGCTCGTCGAACTCGTGCCCCGGCTCGAGGCCTCGTCGACGGCGCAGGAGCAGTTCGTCGCCCTCCTTCGCAAGACGCTGCCTGCCTCGACGGAAGGCGAGGACGAGGCCGCGTTCGAGATGCTGGCGACCGGCGACGTCGGAGAGGTGCTGTCGGCCGCCAAAGGCGGAACCGACGCGCCGGACGCGCTCGCGGCGGCGGGCGGGGCGGCCGGCATCGATCCGATGGGCGTCGCTCCGCTCGATGACGGCGGCGGCGCGGGGTTCTTCGACAGCATCATGGGTGCCGGCCGCAACCTCCTCAACCTGACGACGTATTACACGATGAAGGAGCGCGCGGGCGCCGTCGGCCGGAACGGTGTCGCGAAAGCTCTGGAGGCACTCCACGACGCGGCGCCGGATGCCCGGCTGCACCTGGTCGGTCACTCGTTCGGCGGACGCGCCGTCACCGCAGCGGCGTTGGCGACGTCAGCGAAGGTGTCGTCCCTGTCCCTCCTGCAGGCCGCGTACAGCCATTTCGGCATGGCGGATGACTGGGACGGAACCGGGAAGGACGGCGCCTTCGAGAAGGTGCCGTCGAGGATCGACGGACCGATCATCGTCACCTTCACCCGCAACGACAAGGCCGTGGGGGTGGCGTACCCGATCGCCTCGCGACTCGCGCGGCAGATCGGCGCCGGTCTCGGGGATCAGCAGGACCCGTACGGAGGCATCGGGCGCAACGGCGCACTCAAGACCGCGGCATCGCTCCCCGCGGGCACTCTGCTGGACGTGGGCGGGGCCTACGCCTTCGAGGCCGGGCGCGTGTCGTCGCTGAACGGCGACGCGTTCATCTCCGGACATTCCGACATCACCGGACGCCAGGTCGCTTACGCCGTCCTGACGGCGGTGGCCACCGGGAGGTCCTGACGCGCGGTCCGAAGACCTCCAACGCGGGCGCAGAATGGTCTCATGGGCCTGTTCAGTTCGCGTCCCGAAGAACCCACCGAGTGGGCGGGACTGCCGTCGGAGCCGTTGTCGGAGAAGTCTCCTGCCGAGCAACTGGCGGATGCTGCGGCATCCGCTGATCTGCTCGCCTTTCAGGGCAGCAGCTCGATCGAGTCGATCCTCATCCCCGTTCCGCTGCCGGTCGACACCGCGCCGGAGGGCGGCGTGGACGCGGGCGGCGGCGATCCGGGGGGCAGCACCGGGTCCGACTAGACCCCCGCGGAGAGCTTGTCGTCGAAGAAGTCCAGCACCCTGTCGACGCCGGTCTGCTGCCGGTCCATCGTGAGGACGGAATGGCCCTTGCCCTCGAACTCCACCGCGATGAACCGATCACCGAGTTCGCGACGGAGCGTGTCGAATCGCGTTCCCGTGGCGGCATCCGTCCGATAGCGCAGACCGAGCACCTCGCAGCCTGAATCGCGGACGACCTGCAGATCGGCGGGGCTCAGGCCGAGGTCGGCGCCACGCGCGGCGGCGCCCTTCGGGAGGCCCACCGCGGCCGGGAGCGACGGCTCCGCGAGCACGGGCGCGATCACCGGCGCGTCGGCCATCATGGCCAGCGCGAAACCGCCGGTGAAGCACATGCCCACGACACCGATACCCGGGCCCCCGACGTCTTCGTGCAGACGTCGTGCCAGCGCCCGCAGCCAGCCCGCGACCGGACTGGTCTTGCCACGCGCGAAGACCGAGAACTCGCGTCGGACGCAGAACCGGGCGAGGTCGCCCGCGACGTTACGGAATCCGAGGCCCCCGCCGGGTGTGCCGAACAGACGCGGGAGCAGCACCGTGTGACCCCGCGCGACCACCTCTTCGGCGAAGGCGACGAGCGACGGCTCGATGCCGGGCACTTCGTGGATGACGATGACTCCGGTCCCCGACCCCTTGCGCCAGACGTCCCTCGTCTCCCCGTCGAAGGTCACGGCCTCATAGCTCCACGTGTCCAATTCATCCATCTGCTCATCGTCGCAGACACGGAAGGATGCGCGGCCATGGCGGTCGATTAGCCTCGAGGGGTGCCCGTCGTCATCGCCCTCATCCTGTTCGCGAACGCCCTCTTCAACATCGTCGCCTGGCCGTCGTTCTTCCGGCGGGTGCTGCGCGATCCTCGCGCGCGGGATGCCGCGGGCCGACCCACGGCGTTCCTGCGCGTGCACGCCGTCCTGGTGGGCATCGCGCTGCTGCTGGCCGTGGCATCCGTCGTCGCGGGGGTGCTTCTGCTCATCACGACCTGAGCGCCCGCGCCCGGGGCGTCACTCGTGCTGCGGGAACCCGAGGTTGAGGCCGCCGTGCGAGGGATCGAGCCAGCGCGATGTCACCGCCTTCTCCTGGGTGAAGAAGTCGAACCCGTGCTCGCCATAGGCCTTGGACGCCCCGAACAGCGAGTCCTTCCATCCTCCGAACGAGTGGTATGCCACGGGCACGGGGATCGGCACGTTGATGCCGATCATCCCGACCTGGACCTCGCGCTGGAATCTCCGCGCAGCCCCGCCGTCGTTCGTGAAGATCGCCGTGCCGTTGCCGTAGGGACTGCCGTTGATGATGGCCAGCGCGTCCTCGTATCCTGACACTCGGACCACCGAGAGGACCGGTCCGAAGATCTCGTCGCGATACGCCGCCGAGGTCGTCGGCATCCGATCGATCAGGGTGGGGCCGAGCCAGAAGCCGTCGGGGTCGCCGTCGAAGGGGGCATCCCGACCGTCCCTGACGACGTCCGCGCCGTCTGCGGCAGCGATGTCGATGTAGCCGGCGACCTTGTCGCGGTGAACGCCGGTGATCAGCGGGCCCATGTCGCAGCCTCGCGTTCCGTCGCCCGTGCGGAGCGTCGCCATCCGCTCCGACACCTTCTCGATGAAGCGATCGGCGATGCTGTCCACCGCGAGGACCACGGAGATCGCCATGCAGCGTTCACCTGCTGAGCCGAATCCCGCGTTGACGGCGGCATCGGCCGCCAGATCGAGATCGGCGTCGGGCAGGACGAGCATGTGGTTCTTCGCTCCCCCGAGCGCCTGGACACGCTTGCCGTGCGCGCTCGCGGTCTCGAAGATGTACTTGGCGATCGGTGTGGATCCCACGAAGGAGACGGCTCGGACGTCAGGGTGCTCCAGGAGCGCATCGACAGCCTCTTTGTCGCCGTGCACCACGTTCAGCACGCCGTCGGGGAGGCCTGCTTCCTTCATGACGGCGGCCAGCCAGTTCGCTGCGGAGGGATCCTTCTCCGACGGCTTCAGCACCACGGCGTTGCCGGCGGCGATCGCCACAGGGAAGAACCACAGTGGCACCATCGCGGGGAAGTTGAACGGACTGATGATGGCGACGACCCCGAGCGGCTGCCGTAGCGAGTACACGTCCACGCCGGTGGAGACGTTCTCCGAGTAGGCGCCCTTGGTGATGGTCGCCATGCCGCAGGCGAGCTCCACGACCTCGATGCCGCGGGCGATCTCGCCGAGAGCATCGGAGGTGACCTTGCCGTGCTCGGAAGTCAGGATCGCGGCGAGCTCTTCGCGGCGGGCATTGACGAGCTCGCGGAAGGCGAACATGACACCCTGCCTCTTCGCGATCGAGGCGTCCCGCCAGGACTCCGCTGCCGTGCGGGCATCCGATACCGCAGCGTCCACGTCGGCCGCGGAGGCGAGCCGGACGCGTCTTTGCACCACCCCTCGCGCCGGGTCGTAGACCGGGGCGGTGCGGTCGGAGTCGCCGGCCCAGCTCGCCCCGCCGACCCAGTGGTCGAGAGTGTCAACCGCCCTCTCGGAGGTGTCGGTTTCGATCGCGGTCGTATCGGTCATGAGATTGTGTCCTTTCCCGCGCCACCGGATTCTCCCGCGGCCGTCGACGTCGTGACGCCTGTGACGTCAGCCTTCATTGTTCTTCCCGAGCACGTCGTCATAGATCGAGAGCGCCTGCGCCACCTCGTCTTCGGTGACGACGCACGGCGGGACGACATGTATGCGATTGTCCTGGACGAAGGGCAGGAGTCCCGCCGAGAAGAGGCCCTTCTTGAGCTCTGCCATCGCGCCTGCCGACACCGGCTCGCGCGAGTCTCGATCCGTGACCAGTTCCATGGCCCAGAACACGCCCTCACCCCGCACCTCCCCGATGATCGCGTGCCGCTCCTGCAGGGCGCGCAGGCCCGGACCGATCACGTCCGAGCCGATGTGCGCAGCGTGCGGGACGATCCCCTCGGACTCCATCGCGTCGAGGGCGCCGACGATCGACGCCGCCGCCAGAGGATGTCCGCTGTACGTGAGCCCCCCGGGGAAGACTGTCTCGTCGAAGTCGGCGGCGATGACGTCGGAGATGATGACACCGCCCACCGGCACATATCCCGAATTCACACCCTTCGCGAAGGCGATGAGGTCGGGCACGACGTCATAGCCGTCGAACGCGAACCACCGTCCCGTACGACCGAAGCCCGCCATGACCTCGTCGAGGATCAGCACGATGCCGTACTTGTCCGCCAGGGCGCGGACCCCCGCCAGGTAGCCGGGCGGTGGGATGAGAATGCCCGCGGTGCCGGGCACGGACTCGAGGAGGATCGCCGCGATACCGGCCGGGCCCTCGGACTGGATGACGCGCTCGAGGTGGTGCAGCGCTCTCGCCGACTCCTCTTCCGGCGTGCTCGCCCAGAACTCCGACCGGTAGAGGTACGGCCCGAAGAAGTGCACGTGACCCCGGGCATACTCGTTGGGGATGCGACGCCAATCCCCCGTCGACACGATCGCAGCGCCGGTGTTGCCGTGATACGAGCGATAGGTGGAGAGCACCTTGTCGCGACCGGTGTGCAGACGCGCCATGCGGATCGCGTTCTCGATCGCGTCGGCGCCGCCGTTCGTGAAGAAGACCTTCGAGAACCCGTCGGGTGCGTGGGCGAGGATGCGGCGTGCGGCCTCGCCCCGAGGAAGGGACGCGGTCGAGGGGGCCACGGTCGCCATCAGATCGGCTTGCGCGTGGATCGCCGAGATGACGGCCGGATGCTGGTGGCCGATGTTCGTGTTCACGAGCTGGCTGGAGAAGTCGAGCCAGCGGTTGCCCGCGTGATCCCAGACCGTGCTCCCGAGGCCGCCTGCCAGCACCGGCGGCGAGATGAGCGCTTGCGCGGACCAGGAATGGAAGACATGCGCGCGGTCCAGTTCGCGGGTGCGGGCGTCGAGATCGGGCTGAGCAGCATCGGTCATGGTTGAAGGGTATCTCCGGTGGTGTCGGCGCGCTCGCCGGCGTTCTTCCGTGCCGCCGGATCGGCGGCGCCGCGGTGTGCGCGGCTGCCGCCGATCCCGGTCGGTCTCCTACTGACCGCCCTCGGTGAGGGTCACGTCCATCGGCGCGAAGTCCGCACCGGTGAGGTCGAGGCCCGCGTCCGCCAATTCGTCGTGGGCCTTCTGGATCCACTCGTTCGAGTACGCCGTCGCGGGCGGATCCTCGGTGATCAGGTGCGCGCCCGTCTCGTTCACGGCGGCGAGGGCTCCCTGAACGGTCTTGTCCCACGCGGCCTCATCGATCACGCCGATCCCCTCCGTCGAAGGCCAGATGAGCTTGTTGGTCTCGTTGACCATCCACAGCTCGTGGCTCGGACCCCAGGCGGAGCCCGCGGCGATCGTGATCTGCGACGCCTCCTCCGGATTCTCGGCCGCGTAGACCCACCCCTTGATGACGGCCTTGAGGAATTTGACCGTCGTCTCCTGGTAGGCGGTGTCGCTCGCGAGCTTCTCGGTGTCGGCCCAGATCGCGTCCTGGAGCATCGCGCCCTGCGTGTCCTCGTAGCTGATCACGTTGAAGTCGTCGGGCGTGTACAGCTCACCCGTGTCGGGGTTCGTCGTCTCGAGGAGCTGCGCGTACTCGTTGTAGGTCATCGCCTGCGCGGCGTCGATGTCGCCCTGCAGGAACGCGTTCATGTTGAAGTCCTGCGTGATGATCTGCACCGTCGTCGCATCGAGGCCCTCGGCCGCCATCGCCGCGAAGATCTCCCACTCGTTCCCGAAACCCCACGAGCCGATCTTCTTGCCTTCGAAGTCGGCGATCGAATCGATGCCGGAGTCCGCCCACGACACCTGCAGGGTGCCGGAGCGCTGGAAGATCTGCGCGATGTCGGTGAGGTTCGCGCCGGCCTCGATTGACCCGAGCACCTTCGGCACCCAGGCGATCGCGTAATCGACGTCACCGTTGGCCAGGGCATCCTGAGGCACGATGTCACCGCCGGAGGGGATGATCTCGACGTCCAGTCCCTCCTCCTCGAAGAAGCCCTGGTCGGCAGCCGCGAAATACCCTGCGAACTGCCCTTGCGGCAGCCATTGCAGCTGCAGCTTGACCGGCGTCAGGTCTGCACCTCCGCCTGCGTCAGCCGATGAACCGCCGTCGTCGGTTCCTCCGGAGCAGCCCGCGAGGGCGAGCGCTCCGGTGAGGGCGATCGCCCCGGCGGCGAGCATGCGGCGTGTGCTGTGTCTCATGTCGTTCCCTTTCATGTCTTCGTGTGGTGATGGTTCGGTCGGGTGCGGTCGGGTCGATGCGACGGGGTCGTCACGCTGACCGTCTGCGGGTGACGAGTCGTTCGAGCAGAAGGGCGACGACGTAGAACACGAGCCCGAGGAGGATGGCTGCGAACACGTACGACCAGGCGCGGGCGTAGGCGCTCGTTGCGGCGGACGTCGAGATCAGGCCGCCGAGCCCGCCGCGCGGCCCTCCGAAGTACTCGGCGACGAGCGCGGAGATGACCGCGAGCGACGATGCGATGCGGATGCCCGTGAAGACGAAGGGCGCTGCCGTGGGAAGCGTGACCGTGCGCAGCACCTGACCGCCCCGCGCCGCGTAGACGCGCATCAGGTCACGGTGCACGGGGATGACTTGACGGAAGCCGCGGAGGGTGTTGAGGAACACGGGAACGAACGATGCCAGGGCGGCGATCGCCTGCCGGCCGAACTGGCTGTCGGCGCCGAACATGGAGTTCAGGACGGGGGCCAGGGCCACGATGGGGATCACCGCGAGACTCGCGACGACCGGTGCGGCCATCTGGTCGAGCACCCTCCACCGCGCAGCCAGCGCTGCGAGGAGGACTCCCCCCAGGGAGCCGACGATCAATCCGACCAGCGCGTTCGTGCCGGTGATGGCGGTGGCGGAGAGGATCGCGGGGCCGAACTCGACGAACTGAGCGGCGATCGCGGCCGGGCTGGGCAGCAGGTAGTCGCTCACTCCCACGACCCCCACCAGGAACTGCCAGCCGCCCAGCACGATCGCGCCCACGACGGCCGGCGCGATCACGCGAAGCCAGGCATCCCGCCGGTCCCGCGCGCGAGCCGGGGATCGCACCGCCCCGGACATGGCCGACGTCATCTGTTCTCCACACCGCGCGCGGTCGGAGTCCCCTGATGCAAAGCCTCGCGCACCGCCGTCACCATCTCGAAGAACGAGGCGTCCTCGCGGAGTTCGTCGGTGCGAGCTGTGGTCTGCTCGAGGCTCATCGGCACGATCTGCTGGATGCGGCCCGGGCGCGGCGACATCACGACGACGCGGTCCGACAAGAAGACCGCTTCGGGAATGGAGTGCGTGACGAAGACGACAGCGGCACCGGTCTCCGCGCAGATGCGCACGAGCTCGGTCTGCATGCGCTCGCGGGTCATCTCGTCGAGTGCGCCGAAAGGCTCGTCCATGAGCAGCAGGCTCGGTCGCTCCGCCAGCGCCCGCGCGATCGCGACCCGCTGCTGCATCCCCCCCGAGAGCTGGTCGGGGTAGCGGTCGGCGAAGTCCGAGAGGCCCACCATCTCGAGCAGCTCGGCGATCCGGGCTCGTCGGGCTGCGGCATCCGTCCCGTGCAGTTGCAGCGGAAGGCCGACATTCCCGGCCACCGTGCGCCACGGCAGCAGCCCCGCCTGCTGGAACGCGATGCCGTAGTCCTGATCGCGACGCGCACGGTCGGCGGTCTTCCCGAACACCCGCACACTTCCGGCCGTGGGCTGATCCAGATCGGCGATCAGTCGCATCAGTGTCGACTTGCCGCAGCCGGACGGTCCGATCAGCGACACGAATTCCCCCGCCGACACGGTGAGGTCGATCGCCTGGAGTGCGTGCACCGGGCCCGTTCGCGTGTCGAAGACCTTGTCGAGGCCCTCCACGGTGACCGCGTCCGCCCCCGGAAGACCGGTGCGGGATGTCTCGTCGCGTGCGGTGCTTCCAGTCATGCGCTGACCTCCACGCGTCGGTAGTCCTTGAGGATGAGTCCGAGGATGGCGACGGAACCCGCGGCGACGAGCCCGAGGACGATGGCGCCGAAGATCGGCCCCCACGCCTTGGCGGGGTCGCCGGAGGCCTGGCCCGCGTACTGGATGAGGATGCGGCCGATACCGCCCTGGAGGCCGGTCGACACCTCGGCCACGACAGCGCCGACGACAGCATTGGCGGCGCCCAGTCGGAGCGCGGGGATGAGGTAGGGCACCGCCGCGGGGAACCGGAGGTGGCGGAGCGTCGACCAGTGTCCCACCGCGTACGTGTGCATGAGTTCGAGGTGCAGCCGATCGGGAGCCTGGAGGCCGCGCAGCGCCCCGATGGCCACGGGGAAGAACGCCAGGTAACTCGCGATGAGCGCCACGCTCATCCAGTCCTGCCACTCGAACGCCCCGACCTGGATCCGTGACCCCCAGCTCTTCACGATCGGGGCGAAGGCGATGAGCGGCACCGTCTGAGAGAGGACGATCCACGGCAGGAGGCCCCATTCGGCGAGGCGCCAGCGCTGCATGAGCATGGCGAGTCCGATGCCCACGACGACGCCGACCACCCACCCGGCGGCCGCGATGCCGAGCGTGACGAGGGCCGCCAGCAGTACTTCGACCCAGAGCGGGCGGGCGCCGGGCGCACTCGTGACGGGCTCGAGCAGACGGGTTGCCATGTCCCACACGTGCGGCATGGCGAGATCGGTGGGACGGGGAAGCACGCGCAGGTCGCCGACGACGACGCCGTCCGCCGGAGCGATGAGCTTGTACACCTCCCAGAGCACCGCCACCGAGACGAGTCCGACGATGCCCCACAGCCAGGCGTGGGACCGCCGTCGGGGGCGCCGGCGCAGGGATGGGGGTGGGGCGGCACGATCTGCGAGGACCGATGCCGTCACGACTTCGCCGTCACGTGGTCGGCGAGTGCGGGGATCACGGTCTCGCCGTACACGCGCAGGGTCTCCTCCTTGTTGTCGTGCTGGAGGTAGCCGGCGAACTGATCGACGCCGAGCGCCTTGAGCTCCTCGAGTTTCGCGATGTGATCGGGGGCCGTCCCGAGCAGACAGAACCGGTCGATGATCTCGTCGGGCACGAAGTCCGTGTGCGTGTTGCCCGCCCGTCCATGCTGGTTGTAGTCGTATCCCTGGCGCCCCGCGATGTAGTCGGTGAGCGCCGCCGGGACCGACCCGGTGGACGCCCCGTACTTCTCGACGATGTCGGCGACGTGGTTACCGACCATTCCTCCGAACCAGCGACACTGATCACGCATGTGCGCCCAGTCCTCGCCGATGTAGAACGGCGCAGCGACGCAGATCTTGACGCTCATCGGGTCGCGTCCGACCGCTTCTGCCGCGCGTCGCACCGTCGTGATCATCCACCGCGCGATGTCGATGTCGGCGAGCTGCAGGATGAAACCGTCGCCGACCTCTCCCGCCAGCTTGAGGGCCAGGGGGCCGTAGGCGGCCACCCACACATCCAGGGTGCTGCCGACCGACCACGGGAACCGCAGGGTCGCGCCGTTGTACTCGACCTCGCGTGAGTTCCCGAGTTCGCGGATGACGTGGATCGATTCCCGCAGCGCCTTCAGCGTCGTCGGCGCGCCGTTGGTGACGCGCACCGCGGAATCGCCTCGGCCGATCCCGACGATGGTGCGGTTGCCGAACATCTCGTTGAGGGTGGCGAAGACCGACGCCGTCACCGTCCAATCCCGCGTCGCGGGATTGGTGACGAACGGTCCCACCGTGATGCGCCGCGTCTCGGCGAGGATCTGGCTGTAGATGACGTAGGGCTCCTGCCAGAGCAGATGCGAATCGAACGTCCATACGTGCGAGAACCCGTGCTGCTCGGCGAGCTTGGCCAGCGCGATCGTGCGGGACGCGGGAGGGTTGGTCTGGAGGACGGCACCGAAATCCATCATCGGACCTCTTTCTGCGGGAGGAGGCGTGGGGTCATCACGTGAGGTACTGACTCAACCCGCGCTTGAGGAAGGATCCGTGTCCCGCGGCGCCGAGATACTGCCCGTCGTCGACGACGACGCGTCCGCGCGAGAGCACGGTGTCGACGTGTCCGTCGATCTCGAACCCCTCCCACGCGGAGTGGTCCATGTTCATGTGGTGGGTCTTGTCGTACCCGATCGACGTGTGACCGCGCGGGTCGTAGACGACGATGTCGGCGTCCGCCCCCGGAGCGATCACCCCCTTCCTGCCGTAGAGGCCGAACATGCGGGCCGGGGTCGTGCTGGTCAGTTCGACCCAGCGCTCGAGCGTGATCTCGCCCGTGACGACGCCCTGGTACATGAGGTCCATGCGGTGCTCCACCGAACCGATGCCGTTCGGGATCTTGCGGAAGTCCCCGAGGCCGAGCTCCTTCTGGTCCTTCATGCAGAACGGGCAGTGGTCGGTCGAGACCATCTGCAGGTCGTTCGTGCGCAGCGCCTGCCACATCGCGCCCTGATGGCCTTCCTCATGGGAGCGCAGCGGCGTGGAGCACACCCATTTCGCACCCTCGAAATGCCCCCACTGCTCGCTGGACGCGCCGAGCTGTTCCTCGAGCGAGAGGTAGAGGTACTGCGGACACGTCTCGCCGAAGACGTTCTGACCCTTGTCGCGCGCCGCTGCGAGCTGTTCGACCGCTTGCTTGGCGCTGACGTGCACCACGTAGAGCGGCGCACCGGTGAGGTTCGCGAGCATGATCGCGCGGTGTGTGGCCTCCTCCTCCATCTGCCACGCCCGCGCGATGCCGTGGAAATAGGGGTCGGTCTTGCCCTCGGCCACGAGCTGCTCGGCGAGCACATCGATCACCGGGCCGTTCTCGGCGTGCATCATCGTGAGCATGCCCGTGTCGCGCGACACCTGCATCGCTTTGAGGATCTGGGCGTCATCCGAATAGAACACGCCCGGATAGGCCATGAACAGCTTGAAGCTCGTGATCCCCTCGTCGATCAGGCCGGGCATCGCCGCGAGTGCATCGCCGTCGACCCCGCCGATGATCTGGTGGAAGCCGTAGTCGACGGCGCAGTTCCCTGCCGCCTTCTCGTGCCAGGCCGCCAATCCGTCCTGGATGCGTTCGCCCGTCCGCTGCACGGCGAAGTCGATGATGCTGGTCGTCCCGCCCCACGCCGCGGCACGCGTGCCGGTCTCGAACGTGTCCGATGCGGCCGTGCCGCCGAAGGGCAGCTCCATGTGGGTGTGCGCATCGATGCCGCCGGGGATCACGTACTTCCCGGTGGCGTCGATGATGCGGTCGACGGATGCCGCGATATCCGTTCCGAGGAGGTTCGAGCCCGGCGCGAGGACCGCGACGATGCGCTCGCCGTCGACGAGGACGTCGGCTGCGGTCCGGCCGGTGGCGCTGACGACGGTGCCGCCGGAGATGAGTGTGGTGGTCATCATCGCCGCCTACGGTGCCGTGATCTCGCCGTAGGAATCCGGCCGACGGTCGCGGTAGAACTGCCAGTCGTCCCGCATCTGACGCACGAGGTCCATGTCGAGGTCGCGGATGAGGATCTCCTCGTGCTCGCCCGAGCCGAGGGCGCCGACGTAGTCGCCTCGCGGATCGACCACCTGGCTCGTACCGTAGAAGTTCACCGCCTCATCGCCGTACTCGTTGTCTTCGAGCCCGACCCGGTTGGGGGCGAGCACGAAGTAGCCGTTGGCGACGGCCGCGGCGGGCTGCTCGACCTCCCAGAGACGATTGGACAGGCCCGGCTTCGTGGCGTTCGGGTTGAAGGCCAGATGGGCTCCGTTCAGCCCCAGCTCCCGCCACGCCTCGGGGAAGTGGCGGTCGTAGCAGATGATGACGCCGACCTTTCCCACCGCGGTGTCGAACACCGGGTACCCCAGGTTGCCCGGACGGAAGTAGAACTTCTCCCAGAACTTCTCGACGTGCGGGATGTGATGCTTGCGATAGCTGCCGAGGATCGTGCCGTCCGCGTCGACCACGACCGCGGTGTTGTAGTAGACCCCGGTCTGCTGCTCCTCGTAGATCGGCAGGATCATCACCATGTTCAGCTCGGCGGCGAGGGCGGCGAAGCGCTGCACGATCGGACCGTCGGCGGGTTCGGCGTACTCGTAGTACTTCTTGTCCTGGGTGATGCCGAAGTACGGCCCGTAGAACAGTTCCTGGAAGCAGATGACCTGCGCGCCCTCCGCCGCCGCGTCCCGGGCGAACTGCTCGTGCTTGTCGAGCATCGACTCCTTGTCGCCGGTCCAGGTCGTCTGGGTGATGGCCGCTCGTACGATCGCCATTGTCGCCTCCGTCGTGTCGCTTGCTTGTCATTGTTCGGCCCCAACGTTTCGTCGCTGTTTCGCCGATCTTGCAATCGTTCTCCGGCTCGTCCTCGTCGATGAGAAGCCGCGTCCGGGATCGCTCGGGGTGAGCCCGGATGACCCGAACGTACACCGCGTCCGCGCGACGCCAGGGGCCACGCAGCGGTGGTCGGGTAAAGTTCCGGCTGACCCGCCATGCCGAAGGCCGCCGATAGGGGGACCATGACCGGCACCGCTCCACCCGTCGTCCCGCGGGCTCTCGGGGAAGTCGCTCGTCGGCGGATCGGGTACCGCGAGCCCCTCGTCGTCGTGCTCGGTGCCGTCCTGGTGGTGGTCGTGCACGCCCAGGGCATCGGCGTCCCCTCGCCGTGGTACGACGAGGCGGCAACTTATTCCGGCGCCTCCCGGACATGGTCCAGCCTGTGGTCGATGCTCGGCTCGATCGACGCCGTGCACGGTCTCTACTACGCGCTCCTGCACCCGCTCGCCCACGCCGTCGGTCCGGACATGTCGGCCCTGCGGCTCACGTCGGCGCTCTGCGTGGGTGCCACCGCGGCGGCGGTGTACGCGCTCGCACGCCTCTTCGGCACGGCCTGGTCGGCGGCGGCGGCCGCGATCCTGTCCGCCGGGCTGGGACGCGCTACGTGGATGTCGACCGAAGCGCGCTCATTCGCACTGGCGACGCTCCTCGCCTCGGTGCTCACACTGCTCCTGGTCGTCGCGCTGCGCGCGCGACGCGCGACCGCGCCGGCCCTCGCCTACGGTGCTGTGGCGCTGGTGGCGATCCACGTGTTCGTCTATCTGGTGTTCGTCGTCGGAGCGCACGTGGTCGCGATCCTCTGGCTGCGCATCCCCGCCGACCGCCGGTGGCGGCTCCTGGGGGCGGCGGGGACGGCGGTGGCGCTCAGCATCCCTCTCGGACTCGTCGTGCTCTCCCAGCGGGGCCAGCTCGGCGGCACGTTCCCCCTCGATGCCGACGCCATTCGTCATGTGCTCGTCGGCGGATTCTTCCACCGCGAACTGCTGCAGGCGCTGCTGGCCTGGTCGACTCTGGCGGTGGCCGTGGCCGTCATCTCGGTCCGGCGTCATCGGGACACGACAGCGGCATCCGGTCACGCGGCGTCTTCCTCTCCATGGCCGGTCCTCGTGCCCTGGCTGGTGCTGCCGGCCGTCGCCGTCATCGCGCTCTCCTTCGTCGGCCCGTCCGTCCTCCAGCCGCGCGCGCTCGTGATCTCGGCGCCCGCCCTCTGCGTGCTCCTCGCGGAGGCGACTCGGCGGGCGTTCGGCAGGGTGGTTCCGCTCGTCCTGGTCGTCGTGATCGTGGTCGCGGGTGCCGGCGCATTCCCCCTCAACCGCGAGCTGACGTCGAAGAACGCGGACTGGCCCCTCGTCGCGGCCCACCTGGCATCCTCGTCGACGCCATCCGACGGCGTTCTCTACTCCGCGCCGATCGACTACCGGACGTGGCCGAGTCTGATCGGACTGGTCTATCCGGGGGACGTCGCCGACCTGAAGGATCTGACCCTCCTCACACCCGGTGACGAGCGCGCGGCCCTGTTCGCGGAACGATCCTCCGCGACGGCGGCCGTTCCCGCGATTCGAGAGAAGGCACGCGTGTTCTACGTCCGCAGTCGCGCGTTGTCGGCGGCCGATATCGCCGACGACCTCCGCGCCTTGCGCGAAGCCGGCCTGACGCGATCGGAGCTGTGGGACGGGCCGCTGACATCGGTCGAGACGTGGGAGGCACGCGGCGCCGACGCCCCGTGACCCGGTCCACCCTCGGGGAGCGCGTCAATCGTCGAGGTCCGCGTCCTCCCCGACGGTGTCCGCACCGGAAGCGGGAGCCCGACGATGCCAGACCTGCCAGTCGTCCATCAGTCGTTCGATGGCCGCGCGGAATCGAGCGGTCGCCGCGCCCGGCGCGGTGTCCCCGAAGTAGTGGCCGACCCAATGCTCGAGGCGGGCTGTCGCCTCCGGGTCTCGCAGCAGCCGGTCGGACGCGGCCACGATCTGCGGCGCGTCGGACGCCTCGAGCCATTCGCATGCCGAGAGGTAGCCGTGGTCGTCGACGATCGCCTCCACCTCGACGGGTCGGGTGATCAGCAGCGGCTTGTCGGCGGCGAGGCGGTCGTACACCATGGCGGAGATGTCGACGATGGCGACGCCGGCTGCCGCGAGCTGCCATCCGAGATCGGGTCCGTCGTCGAAGACGTGGTGGGCGTCCGCATCCGCTGCGTTGGCCGCTTCGAGCGCGGCCACGATCCGCCTGTTCGCCGCTCCGTAGGCGGGATCGACCACGCCCGACCGAGGATGCGGCCGGTAGATCACCCGATGCATCCCGGTGGCGAGCAACGCACGCACGAGCGCTTCGCCGTGCGTGGCGATCGACCCGTACCGGGCGGACGGACGGTCCCCCTCCCAGGTCGGGGCGTAGAGCACGACGATGCGTCCGTCGGGGGTGTACGGGAGGATCCCCGAATAGTGGTCGGCCTGCGGACGGCCGATCTGGATCGTCCGGCGGTCGAGATCGTAGTCCCACAGCATGCGCGAGAGGCGTTCGCGAGCGGCCTCGCCCGCGATGAAGGCGTAGTCGTAGGCCTTGTACTGGTTCGTGGTCATGTACATCTTGTCGGACTCGCCGTGGTTGATGAAGACGTGCCAGCGATGCCCGTAGCGGAACATCTGGAAGTTGCGCGTGTTCTGGTTGACGTACAGCACGACGCGGATGTCCTGCGCGGCGAGGAAGTCCTCGAGGTCTCGCACCGACGGCACGAAAGCCACCGGAAGCGAATTCTCCTGCAGCAGCGCCTGCGCGCCGGTCGCGGACCGGCTCAACACCACGACCGGCCACGTTGCAGCGATGTCCGCGAGCGGTCGATACCACTGGCGTATCTGGTACATGTTCACGACGCCGTCCGCGAAATACACCGCGACCCGGTAGTGCTGAGCAGGGTGCGGCGCGCGCTGCGCGGTCATGCGGCGGATGTCACGCACGGCGGATCTGCTCACCAGCGCCTTGCGGACGAAGCCCACGGCGGTCTGCACATCCGATCCGAGGCCCATCACTACACCCTAGCCAGCAGGGGCGACATGACATGATCGACGGATGCACGTGCACGAAGCGGGACGACGGGATGCTCCCGCCACGCCGGACAGCGCGGGCGTCACTTTCGTCATGCCGGTGCTCAACGAACGCGCCTACCTCGAGCGGGCGGTGCGGACGGTCCTGGACCAGGACGTGCCCGGGCCCGCGGAGCTGATCCTCGCCCTCGGGCCCTCGAGCGACGGCACCACCGAACTCGCGCAGAGGATGGCCTCCGAGGACTCGCGCATCGTGCTCGTCGACAACCCGGCCGCCGACATCCCGGTCGGCCTCAACCTCGCCATCCGGGCCGGATCGCATCCCACCATCGTGCGTGTCGACGCCCACTCGGAGCTCTCCGCGGACTACACCCGCCGCGCGCTCGGCGTGCTGGCGCGCACGCGGGCGGCCAATGTCGGCGGTGTCATGCGCGCCGACGGCAGGACGCCGTTCCAGCGCTCCGTCGCGCGTGCCTACAACTCCCCCATCGGGCTCGGTGGCGGCGCCTATCACGGCGGCACCCGGGAGGGTGAAGCCGAGTCCGCGTACCTCGGCGTCATGCGCCGGGCGGTCCTCGACGAGGTCGGACTGTTCGATGAGAGCATCCGGCGCGGCGAGGACTGGGAGCTCAACCTCCGCATCCGCCGCGCCGGCTACCGCGTCTGGTTCGACCCCGCGCTGTCGGTGACCTACTGGCCGCGCGAGAGCTGGGTGCGCCTCGCTCGTCAGTTCCGCGCCACCGGCGCATGGCGCGGCGAGCTCGTGCGGCGCTACGGCAGACGCAATTCCCTGCGGTTCTTCGCTCCGCCGATCCTTCTGCTCGCCCTCGTGGCGGCGATCGTGATCGGGGTCCTCCAGCTCACCGGCATCGTTATCGGCTGGTGGTCGCTGGTGCTTTCCGTGGTCTACCTTCCCTTGCTCGCGTACGTCCTGCTCGTCCTGGTAGTCGCCATCGGACCCTCGGGCGGGACGGGATGGCGCGACAAGCTGTGGATGGCCGCCGTGCTGCCGACGATGCACCTGTCCTGGGGCTTCGGCTTCCTCGTCGGGGTGGCGCGCGGTGCGCGCGACACCGTCGACACCTCGAGGCTGGGCGACCGGAACACGCCGCTTCCCTGACGGCGGAGCATCCGTGCCCGTCGCTCAGGACGGATCGAGGAGTCCCTGATCGATGATACGCGCGACCACCCGTTCGGCTGCTCTTCCGTCGTCGCGCGCGTTGAACTTGGCGCGCCACGCCGCGTAGCGTGCGGCGAACTCCGAGGGGTCGGTGTCGCGCAGAGCGGCGATGAGGTCGTCCTGCGTGCGCACGACGGGTCCGGGCGCGTAGCGCGGCAGGTCGAAGTAGAACCCCCGCAGCTCGCCGCGATAATGCTCGATGTCGGGGACGAGGAAGTACATCGGCTTGCCCGTCGCGGAGAAGTCGAACATCACCGAGGAGTAGTCCGTGATGAGCGCATCGGCCGCGAGCAGCAGCTGTGCGGTGTCGGGGAAGCCCGTGACGTCGATGACGCGCGGACCCTCGGCATCTCGCCCCGGCTGAAGGGTGCGCGAGTGACCTCGCACCAGGACGACCGCATCGGATGCCGCGGCCAGCGCCGCCGGATCGACGAAATCGACCATCTCGGTGCGGTCGTCGCGCCACGTCGGCGCGTAGAGCAGCACCCGTTCGTCGGGTCCGATGCCGAGTGTCGCGCGTGTCGCGGCTCCGTCGCCGGTCGTGAGCACATCGTTGCGCGGGTATCCCTCAATCCAGATGGGGCGGCGCAGGAACGCGTACGCCTTGCTCAGGATGCGCGCAGAGTAGGGGTTCTGCGCGAGGAGCACGTTCCAGCGCCGCGACTCCTTCACGACCGCGACCGCCCGCCGGGGATCGAACCCGGGGCGATGCAGCGCGAGGCGCTTCAACGGCGTGCCGTGCCAGGTCTGCAGCACGATCTGTCCCGTGCGGCGCGAGAACCGGCGGCGCAGCCAGTCGTTCACCACGAGCAATCGCGCCGTGCCGCGGGCGCGCCACCACTCGGGTGTACCGTCGACCACGGCCACCGCGCCCTCGGGCACCTGCACCGAGAGGTCGATCACGCTCCAGTACCGCGTGACGTGCGGAGCGCGCCGCGCGAGCTCGCGGTCGATCGCGAGAGGATTGCAGCTCGCGTTCCGTCCGTAGAAGCTCTCGAAGAAGACGGCGTTCTCCACGCCGCCCGGACGAGTCGCGTAGCGTCGCTCGAGGGCGTCCTGCCCCTCGCCGGAGTCGTAGGCGGGGTCCATCGGCGGCCCCACGGTCAGCACGCCTTCAGCCAGCTCCGCACGCAGGGTTCCGAGCTGGGCGAGGGGGACGGATGCTGCGGCTTCCGCGCCGGCACCTGTCGAGCTCTCTCCGCCGTCGGGTGTGACCTCGAGGGCATACTCCCCCGCGGGCAGCGGAAGCTCGGGGCCACCCCAGCGCGACGCCCTGAGCGGCGCGTGTGCGCGCCACGTTCCTGCGTCCTCGTCGGTCGTCACCTCGGCGTCGACGTGCGCGCGCGGTCCGCGCAGCACCACCGCCGTGGGCACCGGCTTCTGGCCGGTGAGCACGAGCGCCGGCTCGTCGCCGGTCTCGAAGTACGCCGACACGATGGGACCGCTCATGAGCTTCCTCCTGCAGTGAGTCCGGTGCGGGCATCGATGCGCCCGACCGGTGTCCGGCGCCCCCGCCGCGACTGGATCGCACGATACACACGCTGGGTGTTCGACCCGTCGCGGAAGGCGTGCACGCGGTCGCTCAGTTCACGGGACCGCTGTCGGCGCCGTTCCGCCTCGACGGCGTCGCCGAGCACGGCACCGAGGTCGGCCGCCGCGCGCGTCCAATCGCTCGCCCAGTCCTCGCCGGCCACGTCCACGAATCGTCCGTAGAAGCCGCGACGGCTGCCGTACTCCTCGACATCGGGAGCCAGGTAGATGACGGGGAGCGGCACGAGCGCGGCATCGAATGCCAGCGACGAGTAGTCGGTGATGAGCGCATCCAGTGCCGGCAGCAGTGGAGTGACATCGGCGACGACGTCGCTCCCGATCAGGCGCACGCGCGGGGTGGCCGCGGGAGGGGTGTAGTGCCCGGCGCCGAGCGGGTGCGATCGGATGAGGAGCACGGCGTCGTTCGCCGCGAGCACCTCTTCGAGCAGCTTCCACTCCGACGGCGTGGGGATCGCCGGATCGACCTGTCCGTCGCGCCAGGTCGGCGCGTAGAGCACCAATCGGGTGTCGTCAGAAAGCTCGCCCACCGCCGCGACGACACCGGCGCGCGCGGCTGAGCGGCGTTCCTCCGCGGTGCCTCGCGACAGCACGTCGACGCGCGGCTCGCCCGTGACGGGCACGCAGCCATCGGCCAACGCGAAGGCGGACTGCAGGCGTCCGCGCACGAGGTGGGATGCGGCGGGCAGAACGCGGATGCCGCTCACGGTCCGGCGATACAGCTGGTGCAGCACGCGAGAGGCCACGACAGCGGCGAGTGAGGGCCGTGCGCGCCCGCTCAGACGCGTCGTCTCCGGCGAGTCCAACCCGATGCGCTTCAGCGGGATCCCGTGCCAGAGCTGCACGACGAACGCCCCGGCGACGGCATACCGGTTGACGTCGCCGAGGCCGTGCGTGACGACGACCACGCGGGCCCTCGCCGTCCGCCAGAACCCCTGCAGCGAGTGACCACGGACGAACGGAATGCCGCGGGCCGCAGCATCCGCCCTCTCGCGTGCGCTGTCGCCGAGCCACACGGCGCGATGCCCACCGGCGGCGACGACCGGCCAGAGGGCGAGCGCTCCGTCGGCGACCCCGACACCGCAGCCGAAGACCCATTCGTCCCGCGAGCGCGGGATGACGAGGGTGGCGAGCCGGCCCGCGACGTACAGCGGGATGCGCATCAGCTTCCGCGCGTTACCCGCGCCGAAAGAGAAGGACGCCACCCCACGAGCCTATCGCGGGGTGGCGTCCTGATCGTGAGTGGCCGGGGTTACTGGCCGAGCGTCCCGAGGGTGACGTCCGCCGTCGCCGTCTTGCCGTCGCGTACGTACGTGACCGAGGCCTGGCTGCCGGCCGCGGCCGCCCGCACCTGAGCGGTCAGGTCCGTCGCGTCGGTGACGGGGACACCGTTGAACTCGGTCACGGTGTCGCCGACCTGGAGCCCGCCGCCCGCTGCCGCGCCGCCGTCGACGACTTCGGAGATGTAGGCACCGGAGATGGTCGAGCCGTCGACCGACGCCGCGTCACGCACCCCGGCGCCGAGCAGACCGTGCGTCGCCGATCCGTTGTCGATGATCTCGGTGGTGACCCGCTTGACGATGTCGGACGGGATCGAGAAGCCCACGCCGATCGAGCCCGACTGGCTGCTGCTCGTCGTGCCGCCGGCCGTCGCGATGGCGACGTTGATGCCGATCAGTTCGCCGTCGCCGTTCACGAGAGCGCCGCCCGAGTTGCCCGGGTTGATGGCCGCGTCGGTCTGGATCACGGCGATCTTGATCGTCTCGGTCGCGGACTGCTGCTGCGTGCCCTGACCGTTGTCGAAGAAGAACGGGCCGTTCTGACCGTTGCTCTCACCACTGTCGCCGCTGTCACCCGAAGAGTCGCCCGATTCCGGAGCGGCCGACGAGGCGATCTCGATCGAGCGGTTGAGCGCGCTGACGATACCTGTCGTGACGGTGTTCGAGAGTCCGAGGGGCGCGCCGATCGCGACCGACTGGTCGCCGACGTTGATCTTGCTCGAATCGCCGAACGTGATGGGCGTGAGGTTCGACGCATCCTCGAGCTTGATCACCGCGAGGTCGTACGTCGGGTCGGTGCCGACGAGCGTGGCGGAGTACACCTTGCCGTCGGACGTCGTGACGCGGATCGTGGGGTCGGATGTCGCGCCGTCGAGGGTGACGACGTGCGTGTTGGTGGCGATGTAGCCGTCGGCGGTGAGGACGACGCCCGACCCGGTGCCGCCCGACGTACCGCCGGAGACCTCGATCGTGACCACGCTGGGCGTCACCTTCGCGGCGATCGCCGTGGTGGCCGTCACCGAGTCGGTGTTGTTGACCGTGACGGTGCCCGGTCCGGACGCCGGAGCCGAGGCAGACGTGCTCCACATGTTGACACCCGCGTAGGCGCCGCCCAGGCCCGCGGCACCGCCGACGAGCGCCGCCGCCACGATCAGACCGACCACGGCACCGGCGCCGGAGCGCTTCTTGGCCGGGGCGGCCGTATCGGTCGTGACCGATCCGGCGTACGCCTGCGTCGGATGCAGCGGCTGAGTGGGCTGCGTCGGGTGGGTGCCCTGAGGCGCAGCACCGAACGCGGCACCGGTCGGGTAGGCGTACGTGCCCTGCTGCGGCGCCTGCGGGCTCTGCGGCGCGGAGGCGCCGGAGTATGGCTGCGGCTGCTGGGGGGCGTCATACCCCTGCGCGGTGTAGCCGGTGCCCGAGGGCGGCGCCCCGGTGTACGCCGGCGGGGCAGGCGGCGCGGCCGGCGCGCTCTGGGCAGGCGCGTCCGGGCTGGGCTCGCCGTGTGCGGACCCGCTCGCGGTCGGCTGGCCGGCGGCCGGCTGGGCCGGCGCGTCCTGAACCGGCGCGCTCTCGACCGGCGCTCCGGCATCGCTGCCGTGCGAACCGTCCGAGGACTGGGGTGTGACCGACGCGGCTGAGCCGTCGTCGGATGACGTGGATGCGGCGAACTCGTCCGGGCGGTCGCCCTGGGTGTCACTCATGATTGCTCCTCTTTCCAGGCACTGCTCACACTGTCAACCGTTCCTGTGGATTTCTTATGCCGAGGGTGGGATGGACCTATGGGAGTAGCGTGAAGCAGATGCACGACCTCGCAGGCGCCTGGCGCCGCACCGCGCAAGGCGCGGGACTGCTCGCTCCGGACGGCTCCTCCCGCCCCACCATCTTCGCCGAGATGAGCGCGCTGGCGGCGAGAACCGGCGCGATCAATCTCGGCCAGGGTTTTCCCGACGAGGACGGCCCGGCCGTCGTGCTCGACGCAGCGCGGGATGCGATCGCGCATGGGGTGAATCAGTACCCGCCCGGCCGCGGCATCCTCGACCTGCGGGTGGCCATCACCGAGCACCAGAAGAGGTTCTACGGTCTGACTCTCGACCCGGAGCGGGACGTTCTCGTCACGGCGGGTGCCACGGAGGCGCTCTCGGCGACGCTCCTCGCGTTGATCGCCGGGCCCGAGGACGAGGTCGTCGTCTTCGAGCCGTTCTACGACTCCTATGCGGCGTGCGTCGCCCTGGCCGGCGCTCGCCTCATCACGGTGCCGCTCCGCCGGCCCGACTTTCAGCCCGACCTCGACGATCTGCGTCGTGCGGTCACCGACCGGACACGCCTGATCCTGGTCAACGACCCGCACAACCCCACCGGTGCGGTGTTCTCCGCCGAGGTGCGCAGCGAAGTGGTGCGGCTGGCGGAGCGCCACAACGCGGTGATCGTGACCGACGAGGTGTACGAGCACCTCGTCTTCGGTCATGCCCACGTGCCCCTCTCGACCCTTCCCGGAGCGTGGGAGCGCACGCTGACGATCTCGTCCGCCGGCAAGACGTTCTCGACGACGGGCTGGAAGATCGGCTGGGTGTCGGGCCCGGCCTTCCTGATCGACGCGGTCCTTGCGGTCAAGCAGTTCCTGACCTACGTCAACGGGGCCCCCTTTCAGCCGGCGATCGCGACCGGCCTGCGGTTGCCCGACGCCTTCTTCCGGGGCGTGGCCGACGAGCTCCGCGTCAAGCGCGATCTGCTGGGCGCCGGACTCCGCGCGGCCGGGTTCGAGGTGTCCGTACCGCAGGGGTCGTACTTCACGGTCGCGGCGATACCGACGGATGAGGGGACGGATGCCGCGGACTTCTGCCGCTCCCTTCCCGAGCGTGCCGGCGTCGTGGCGATCCCGCTCACGGCGTTCGTCACGCCCGAGCGTCGGGCGGAGTACTCCCGGCTCGTGAGGTTCGCAGCGTGCAAGCGCATCGACGTGCTCGAGGACGCGGCATCCCGTCTCGCCGTTCTCGCCTGACACGACGAGCGCGCACTCGAGCGGCGCGGGGGCACCGCCTGCGGATCAGTCGCGGGGAACCACCCGATAGCGCCGGAGCGCCAGCGCGGGGTTGACCCGGCGCACACGCTCGACGGCGGCGCGATCGAGGTGTGCGACGACGACGTCGGTCGTGACGCCGACCGCGGCGATCTCGACCCCCTGCGGGTCGACGATCATCGAGTGGCCCACGCCGAGCGGCGGCGGGTGATCCGCGGCCAGCACGTAGGACGTGTTCTCGATCGCCCGGGCATGCAGCAGCGTTCGCCACTGCTGCTCCTTCAGCGGTCCGCGGACCCACTCCGCGGCGACGAGCATGACGTCCACCCCGGCATCGGCAAGCGTCCTGGAGACCTCGGGGAACCGCAGGTCGTAGCAGGTCTGCATGCCGAACCGCAGACCGTCCACCTCGAAGGTCTCGGGGGCGCCGATCTCCCCCGGCTCGACCCAGTCGGATTCGCGCTGTCCGAACGCGTCGTAGAGGTGCAGCTTGCGATAGCGGGCACGGACACCCTGTGCATCCACGGCGACCACCGTGTTGCGTACACGCCGATCATCGCCTGCGCGCTCCAGCAGCCCGGCCACCACGTGCGTGTCGTATCGTGCGGCGATCTCTGCGAGGCCGTTCGTGAAGTCCCCGCCGATCTCTTCCGCATGGTCGGCCAATGACGCGTCGAACGGGTCGATGAAGTAGCTGGAGTACTCGGGGAACAGCACGACACGTGCGCCTCGAGCGGATGCCTCGCCGGTGAGCTCGTCGATCAGCGTCAGATTGGCCGCACGGTCGGCCGTCGGTGCGAACTGCGCGACCGCCACCACGACCCTCCCCGGGTCCGCGTGATCGGTCATGAATGCTCCTCGGCGGGGTGACGGCGACGGACGATGAAGGGGATGACGAGCCAGAGCACAGCGATCACGAGGCCCAGGCCCGCGACGACGATCCACGCGGCCTGGATGTCGATGACGACGTCGAAGACGAAGGCGACGACGCCCACCAGGAGAAGGGCGACGGCGCCGAGCGCGGCCACCAGGGCGACGTGTCCCAGCGTCACCAGCGTGGGCTTGACCTGTCGGCGGAAGAGCGCCCGGTGCAGCGCCACCGGGGCGAGCGCGATGATGGCGCTCAGCGCCGACAGCACGATGAGGGCGAGATAGAGCATCCGCTGACCCGTGCTGAGCTCCGTGAACGCGGGCTGAAAGGCGAGCGCGAGCAAGAAGCCCGTCAGGATCTGCGTGCCGGTCTGGAGCACGCGCAACTCCTGGAGCACCTCCAGCCAGTTGCGGTCGGCCCGTTCCACCGGGCTCTCGTCGCGCCCGTCCGCCCGGTCGTCCAGGGCGTCCGGGTCTCGCAGCGTGGCCATGCGTCCACCCTGCCCGGGCGCGGGTCGTCGGGCAAGCCGGGTGCACGCGCGGCGTGAATAGGGTGGGCGCACTCGGGCGTCGCGATGTTTTCTCCACGACCACTCCGACACGAAGAAGAAGGCCCCGGCGAACCGGGGCCTTCTTCATTTCGTTGCGGGGACAGGATTTGAACCTGCGACCTCTGGGTTATGAGCCCAGCGAGCTACCGAACTGCTCCACCCCGCGGCACAAGCAGTGAGCCTAGCACGCGATCCGGGGGGCGGCGAATCGAGGCGCCTGCGCCCTGCGACCCGTTCAGTCGCTGTCCATCACAGCGCCGACATCGGACATGAAACGCGTGACGACCGCCAGTTCGTCTTCGCTGTACTTCTGCGCGGCTCCCCGCATCTCGAGGATCTTCTCGCCGAGCTGTTGGAAGAACTCACGCCGCGACGCATCCGTGAGCACCACGACCCGGGCACGACCGTCGCGCGGGTGCGGCCGACGCTCGAGATGACCCGATTCCGTCAGACGATCGAGCAGCTTCGTCGTGGACGCCGTCGAGATGCGGAGGTGATCAGCCAGGTCGCGCGGGCTGACGGCCACACCGCGCTGCTCGCGCATGATGAGCATGCGCAGCGCCGCAAGATCGGTCGCGTTCATGTCCATCCCGCTCTTCATACCGCTGTGCATGCGATCCATGGCATCGCCGAACGCGCGGACCTCGAGCAGCGCAGACATGACAGCATGGTCATGTTCGGTCTGCGGCACCCACCGCTCAGCCATCGGACACCCCCTCGCCGCTGCAGTGATATCGTCCCACGACTTAGCTAGCTAAGCTAGCGAGCGGAGGAATACATGATCGACACAGACAGAGTCGTCCTGCTCGACGACGACGGCCGCGAAATCGGCACCGCCCTCAAGAGCAGCGTGCACGGCACGGACACCGCGCTGCACCTCGCCTTCTCGTGCCATGTCGTGAACGACGACGGGCAGGTCCTCGTCACGCGGCGCGCGCTGGGGAAGACGACCTGGCCGGGAGTCTGGAGCAATTCGTTCTGCGGTCATCCCCGACCTGCCGAGCCCGTGCTGTCGGCCGTGCAGCGTCGCGCGGATTACGAGATCGGCCTCGAACTCTCCGACATCGAGCTGTCGCTCCCCCTGTTCCGCTACCGCGCCGTCGATGCGAGCGGCATCGTCGAGCACGAGATCTGCCCGGTGTACATCGCCCGCGCACACGCGGAACCGGTTCTCAACCCGCTCGAGGTGGCCGACTCCCGCTGGGTGGATCCCACCGACCTCGCCGCTGCTCTCGTCGCGACGCCGTGGGCGTTCAGCCCCTGGCTCGTCCTCCAGGCCGAGCAGCTGCACCTCTTCGGTGGCACGCGCTCCGCATCCCCGCCCCTCGAAAGTCGCCGAGCGTCTTGATGAAGCTGCGCACAGACCCCGCCGAGCGTGCCGCGATCGACGCCGAGATCGACGGTGCCCTGCAGCGCATCCAACACCGGTCCGCCCGTCTCGGTCCGCACGCGGTCCAACTCGCCGATGCCATCGCCCGTGCGGCAGGCGGCGGCAAACGCTTCCGACCGGCCCTGGTCGTGAGCGCCTTCCGTGCGTTCGACGGCTCCGTCGCGGCGACACCCGCGCTGTACACGGTTGCCGCGGCGTTCGAACTGCTGCACACCGCCTTCGTGGTGCACGACGACGTGATCGACCACGACATCGAGCGACGCGGCATCCCGAACATCTCCGGCGAGTTCCGCGAGCTGGGTCGCCTGCTGGGCGCCGACGCCGCAGGATCGACGACTCTGGGTGACGCCGCCGCCATCCTGGCGGGCGATCTGCTCCTGCACGAGGCCGTGCGCATGATCTCGCTCGCACCGCTCGAGACCGCACTGCGGACAGCTCTCCTCGAGCTCATCGACGAGGCCGTGTTCGTGTCGGTGGCCGGCGAGCTGGCGGACGTCGTGAATGCGCTCTCGGGTGACGGCGCCGACACCGATGCGATCATGGGCGCCACGCACGACAAGACGGCGGTGTACTCGTTCGGCGCCCCGCTCGGCGCCGGTGCCGCCCTCGCGGGAGCGACCAGCATCCAAGCGGAAGCCCTGCTGGAATGCGGGAGCAGTCTGGGCCTCGCGTATCAGCTGGGCGACGACCTCATCGGCGCCTTCGGGACGCACGACCAGGCCGGCCGTGAACCCGGCGGAGATCTGCGCGAGGCGAAGCGCACTCCGCTGGTCGCGATGGCACGGGACACGGCGTGGTGGCCCGAGGTCAACATCGCCCTCTCTCAGGCGCACACCGGCCCCATCGCCGTCCGCGAAGCGCAGCGGATCCTCGACGAGAGCGGCGCGAGGATCGGCCTGGAGGCCGTCATCGGCCAGACGCTCAATCGGGCACGGACCCAGGCCGCGACACCCGTTCTCCCGGAGTCCGCCCGCGATCTGCTGCGAGAGCTCGCCGACGTGCTCGAGGCGAGGCTCCGGTGAGTCGCGCCGCGCGCACCGGGCTCGCGCTGTACGACAGGACGGCGCGGGATGCCGCCGCCACGGTCATCACCGCCTACTCGACGTCGTTCGGCCTCGCGTGCCGGCTGCTCGGTCCCCGCGTGCGGGGACACGTGCGCAGCATCTACGCCCTCGTGCGCGTCGCCGACGAGATCGTGGACGGACCCGCCGCGGAGGCGGGCATGGACCAGGCGGCCGAGCGTGAGGTGCTGGACGCGCTCGAAGCCGAGACGATGGCGGCCATCGCGCGCGGGTTCAGCGCCAATCTCGTCGTGCACGCTTTCGCCCTGACGGCGCGCGAGTGCGGCATCGGCGCCGACCAGATCGCACCGTTCTTCACGTCGATGCGCACGGACATCACGCAGGCGGCGCACGATCGGGCGTCGCACGACGCCTACGTGTACGGCTCCGCGGAGGTCGTCGGGTTGATGTGCCTGCAGGTGTTCGTCAACGCGGGGCGTGCGCACCCGATCGCACCTGACCCCGCGCTCGTCGACGGGGCTCGACGACTCGGGGCCGCGTTCCAGGACGTCAACTTCCTGCGCGACATCGAGGACGACACGGCGGCACTCGGACGGGACTACCTCGGCGACCGGAACTCCACGGTCCGTCGCGCAGAGGTGCTCGCGCGCATCGACGCCGATCTGGCGGCGGCCGCGGCCGTGATCCCGGCCCTTCCGGCCGATTCCCGACGCGCCGTGCGCCTCGCACACGACCTCTTCGCCGAACTGGCCGCACGTCTTCGCCGGGACTCCCCGCCCTACACCCGGGTCCGCGTCCCCGACCCCGTGAAGGCGCTCATCGCCGCCCGCGCGTTTTCCGGCCGTCTCAGCCGATCCTCACCCTCCCGCGACAGCGGAGAATCGAGGGTGACGACATCTTCCGCGACAGACAAGGACGTGCCCGCATGAGCAGCCACGCGATCGTGATCGGCGGCGGCATCGCCGGTCTCGCCACCGCCGCCCTCCTCGCCGACGAAGGACACCGTGTGACGGTGCTCGAGGCCCACGGCGAACTCGGAGGTCGAGCCGGGTCATGGGAGAGCGAGGGCTTCCGATTCGACACCGGCCCCAGCTGGTACCTCATGCCGGAGGTCTTCGACCACTTCTTCCGGCTGCTCGGCACCACGTCGGCGGAACAGTTGGACCTCGTGCCGCTCGAGCCGGCGTATCGGCTGTACACCGAGACGGAGCGGGCGCCACTCGACATCGTCTCCGGTCGCGGCGCCGCCACCGCACTGTTCGAGGACATCGAGCCCGGCGCCGGCGAGCGACTCGAGGCCTACCTCGATTCCGCGGCGGACGCCTACGAGCTCTCCGTCACGCGGTTCCTGTACGACACCTACGAGACCACGACGGGCCTCCGAGACCCCGCGCTGCTCACGCGGCTGCCCACGCTCGTTCCGCTCCTCACCCGCACGCTCGCCTCATACATCGACAAGCGCTTCCACGACCCGAGGCTGCGCCAGGTGCTCGGCTACCCCGCCGTCTTCCTCGGCGGATCTCCGTACGGCGTGCCGAGTCTCTACCACCTCATGAGCCACCTCGACCTCGACGAGGGCGTCGTGTACCCGCAAGGCGGCTTCACGACGATCATCACAGCCATCGAGGGCCTCGCGCGCGCTCGGGGCGTCGAGATCCGGACGAACGCCGAGGTGCTCGAGATCACCACGTCCGCAGGCCGCGGCGGCACCGACGCGCCGCGTGCGGCGTCGGGGCGGCCCGATCGGACTGCGGCCACCGGGGTCCGACTCGCCGACGGCACCGCCCTCACCGCCGACATCGTCGTCTCGACAGCCGATCTGCACCACACCGAGACGAAGCTCCTGCCGCCCGCGCTTCAGACCTACCCCGAATCGTGGTGGACGAAGAAGACCCCGAGCCCCGGCGCGCTCCTGATCATGCTCGGCGTCCGCGGACGCATCCCCGAGCTGGCTCACCACACCCTCGTGTTCACGGACGACTGGCGGGCGAACTTCGAGGCGATCTTCGGGCCGACTCCGCACATCCCCGAACCCGCGTCGATCTACGTGTGCAAGCCGAGCGCGACGGATCCGGATGTCGCGCCCGAGGGGTCCGAGAACCTGTTCGTGCTCGTTCCGATCCCGGCAGACCCGTCGCTGGGACGAGGTGGGGTCGACGGAGACGGTGACGCCCGGATCGAGGCTGCCGCCGACCACGTGATCCGGCAGATCGGCGAGTGGTGCGGCATCCCCGACTTCGCCGAGCGCGTCGTCACCCGCCGCACCGTCACTCCGGGTGACTTCTCGCACGACCTGCATTCCTGGCGCGGCAATTCCCTCGGACTGGCGCACACGCTCGGGCAGAGTGCCGTGTTCCGGCCGCGGAACGCCTCGAAGAAGGTCGCGGGGCTGTATTACGCGGGTGGATCGGTGCTGCCCGGTATCGGCCTTCCCATGTGCCTGATCTCGGCCGAGCTCGTCGTGAAGCGACTGCGAGGCGACCACACCGCCGGCCCCCTCCCCGAACCGATCCCCGCGAAGGTCTGACGTGCCGGGGCTGTACCTCCTGGCCATCCTGGTCTCGGCGGCCGGCATCGCGGCGATCGACGCCCGCGGGCGGCTGGCGGCGTGGCGCGCGCCCGGCCGCACAGCGCTCGTCGTCGTCATCGGCACGGCGTTCTTCCTGGTCTGGGACGCGGTGGGCATCGCCACCGGCGTCTTCGTGAAAGGCGGCAGCCCCCTCCTCGTCGGCATCGATCTGGCCCCGCAGCTCCCGATCGAGGAACCCTTCTTCCTCGCGTTCCTCTGCTATCTTGCGATCGTGGTCTGGGCCGGGGTGCAGCGCCTGCTCGCTCGACCGCGCCGCGACCCCGGGCGCCGGAGCTCCCCCGCCGCCGTGTCGAAGGCTGCGCGCCGCGAGGACGCCTCATGACCTACCCGCTCATCGTCCTGCCTTTCGTCGTGGTCACCGCGGTGATCACGCTGTGCACACTGGCACGCCCCCGTTTCGGCCGCCGTATGGCGGCCTCCGGCATCACCGCGGTCGTGCTGCTCGTCCTGACGGCCATCTTCGACAATGTGATGATCGCCGCGGGCCTGTTCACCTATCCGCCGGTGCACCTGAGCGGCCTGCGCATCGGCGCGGCACCTCTCGAGGATTTCTCTTACCCGCTGTGTGCCGCGTTCCTCCTGCCGGCGCTGTTCACCCTGTTCTCCCGTCGCGCGCGCCCCGGCCCGTCCGATCTCTCGGCCGGTCGCGCATGACCGACCGATCCGCTGCGCGCCTGAGCGCGGCATCCGTCCTGCAGACCCTGTTCGTCTCTTCTCGTCCGGTGAGCTGGATCAACACGGCCTTCCCGTTCGCGGCGGCGTACCTGATGACCACGCGCCACGTGGACGCGACGCTGGTCGTCGGAACGCTGTTCTTCCTGATCCCCTACAACCTCGCGATGTACGGGATCAACGACGTCTTCGACTACGAGTCGGATCTGCGCAACCCGCGGAAGGGCGGTGCGCACGGAGCCGTGCTCGACCGCCGGCTGCATCGCCTGACGCTGTGGGCCGCCGGCCTGAGCTGTCTGCCGTTCGTGGTCTATCTGGCGATCGACGGCTCGCCCCTGTCCTGGCTGGTCCTGGCGATCAGCCTGTTCTTCGTCGTGTTCTACTCGGCGCCCCCGCTGCGCCTCAAGGAAGTGCCGTTCGCGGACTCGATGACGAGCAGCATCCACTTCTTCTCGCCCGCCGTCTATGGTCTGGTCCTCGCGGGCGCGTCGTGGACCGCACCGTTGTGGGCCGTCATCCTGGCGTTCGCGCTGTGGGGTGTCGCATCGCACGCCTTCGGCGCCGTGCAGGACGTGGTGGCGGACCGCGAAGCGGGCATCGCTTCGATCGCCACCGCACGCGGGGCCCGCTGGACGGTGTGGTTCGCTCTGGCCTGCTACACCGCCGCGGGCGTCGTCATGCTCTTCACCGCGTGGCCCGGTCCCCTCGCGGCGGTGCTGGTGATCCCCTACCTCGCCGCCGTGTGGCCGTTCCGTGCCGTGACAGACGACACCGCACAGACGGCGACGCGGGGGTGGCGGCGGTTCCTCTGGATCAATCAGGTCGCCGGCTTCGGCGTCACCCTGCTGCTGTGCTGGCGCTGGCTGATGCCCGTCACCGCAGGTTGATCTTCTGACGGCCCGCGCCGACGCGCGCCTCCGCGCGACGACCGGGCCCGGTCGTCGCGCGGAGGCGGTGGCGCTCAGCCGCCGAGCTGGATCAGTTTGTCGACCGCCGCGGTGAGGCGGGCGTCGGCGGCGCCGTAGGCGGTCCAGTCACCGGCCGTCAGCGCCGTCTGTCGGTCGAGGAGCGCCTGGCGCGCCTCCTGCAGAGTGGCCTGGTACTCGATGGTCGGCGTCGTTCCACCGGTGGCGCCATCGCTGGAGCCACCGTCGGTCGCGCCCGTGTCGGACGGCGACGGGTTGGGGCTGGCCGATGAATCGGGCGCCACATCCTCGTCGCCGGCGTTGGCGCCGGACTCCCCGCCGAAGAGGGTGTTCAGTGCGTCATTGAGCGTGTCCTCGAAGGCCACCTGCGTGCCGAAGGCGACGAGGACCTTCTGCAGCTGGGGGAGCTGCGTTCCGCTCGAGGCCTGGACGAACACCGGCTGCACATAGAGGAACCCGCCACCGACCGGGAGCGTCAGCAGGTTGCCGTTGAGCACCTCGGACTGGCCCTGCTTAAGGATGTTGATCTGCGCCGAGATGGTCGGGTCGGAGTTGAAGGTGTTCTGCACCTGCCCGGGACCGGGGATCGTCGTGTCGGCGTTGATCTCCAGCATCCGGAGCTTGCCGTAGTCCTCGGCCTTCGTGCCGGCGTCCGATCCGGCGTTCGAGTCGACCGCCAAGTAGCCCATGAGGACGTTCCGCGACGTCGCCCCCTCCGAAGAAGGGATGAACGACGTGAACATCGAGTAGACCGGCGACTCCTGCCCGGGCATCTGCATCGTGAGGTAGTACGGCGGCTGCAGACGCGCATCGGTCTGCGGGTCGTTCGGCGTCGCCCATGCGTTGTCGCGCTGGTAGAACGACTGCGCGTCGTCGACGTGGTAGATGCCGAGCATGGCCCGCTGCACCTTGAAAAGGTCGGTCGGGTATCGCACGTGGCTCATGAGGTCGGCGGACATGTCGCTGATGGGCTTGAGCGTCGTCGGGTAGACCTTCTGCCACGTCTTCAGCACGGGCTCATCCGGGTCCCAGGCGTACAGCGTGACGGTGCCGTCGTAAGCATCGACGGTCGCCTTGACCGAGTTGCGGATGTAGTTGATGTTGTCGAGCGCGAAGCGCGGCGCGGTGTTGTTCGCGTCCTGGATCGCAGCAGCCAAGCTGACCGTGGTCGAGTACGGGTACGTCGCGCTCGAGGTGTAGCCGTCGACGATCCAGACGATCCTGCCGTCCACGACGCTCGGGTACGGGTCGCTGTCGAGCGTGAGGTAGGGCGCGACCTTCTGGACGCGCAGCGCCGGGTCGCGGTCGTACAGGATCTGCGAGTCGTCGTTCACGTAGTCGGAGAAGAGGATCTGCTCGGACTGGAACTTGAGGGCGTAGATCAGACGGTTGAAGACGTTGCCCACACTCGGTCCGCCGTCGCCCTCGAACGTCGTCTTCGTCTCGCTGGCACCGTCGGCGCCAGAGGGGTAGTCCAGCTCGATCGGGTCGGTCGTCTCGGGGGCTCCGACGATCGAGTAGGCCGGTGAGTTCTCGCCGAAGTACACGCGAGGCTCGAAGTCGGTCGACGAGAGGAAGCCGGTGGCAGGGATGCCGCTTTCGATGAAGACCGGGTCGCCGTCGGCGGTGCGCTCATTGCCCTTGGCCACGACGAGTCCGTACCCGTGGGTGTACACGAGCGCCGTGTTCTGCCAGGAGGCGGCCGCGCCGAGCGCGCCCTGGTTCAGCTCGCGGACCGACACGATGCTGTCCTGCGACTGCCCGTCGATCTGGTAGCGGTCGACGTCCAGCGGGTCTTGGAACTGGTAGTAGGCACGGTACTGCTCGAGCTGCGCGACCGTCGGAGTGATGATGGCGGGGTCCATGATGCGGATGGAGGCCGTGGTGGCGGCATCCGATCGCAGCTGTCCCGCTTCGGCGTCGGTGGCCGCGTCGTAGTCGCTCTTCTCGAGGCCGTCGATGCCGTAGGCGGTCTGCGTCGAGTCGATGTTGCGCTGGTAGTACTCGCGTTCGAGCGACAGCTGGTTCGGCTTGACCTGGAACGTGTTGACGACCCACGGGTAGCCGACGCCCAGCACGATGGCCGAGACGACGAGCAGCGCCGTCGCGATCAGGGGCCAGCGCCAGCGCCCGACGAAGGCCGTCACGAAGAACAGTGCCGCGACGAGCACGGCGACGATCGCGAGGATCGTCTGCCCGGGGATGATGGCGTTGACGCCGACATAGCCGGGCCCGGTGATGCGGTCACCCGGTTCGACGAGCGTCTTGTAGCGGTCGAGCCACAGGCTCGCCCCCTGCACCAGCAGATACAGCCCGGCGATGATGGCGAGCTGGATGCGTGCGGCCTTCGAGATCCGCAGTTCGCGCTGACCGACGCGCACCGAGCCGTAGAGGTACGCGACCAGCGCCGTGACGAGGAGGCAGATGAGCAGCACCGCGGAGATGAACCCGAGCGCGGCGCTGTAGAACGGCATGGCGAACAGGTAGAAGCCGGTGTCGAGGCCGAACTCGGGGTCGGTGGCCGAGGTCTGGACGCCGTTGAACCACATCCACGTGGTCTCCCACTGGGCCGACGCCGCGAACCCGGAGAAGAAGCCGAAGAAGATCGGGATTCCCCACATCGCGAGTCGGCGGAGGGGCTCGACGACCTCCTGGTAGCGGTCGAGCTGCGAGCTGAGACGCGCATAGACGGGCCGCAGGCGGTACGCCAGCTGGATCGCGAGCCACACGGGCAAGGCCATGCCGAGGAATCCGACGACGAACATCACGACGCGCGCGGTCCACTGCGTCAGCAGCACCTGGTCGAACCCCAGCTGCGCGAACCACATCCAGTCCGCATAGAGGGAAGCGAACACGAAGAAGGCCACGACGAGCGCGGCGATGATCGCCAGCGAGATGGCGATGATCCTTCGGGAACGATTCGGTGTGGCCGAGGTGGGGGATGCTGTGGAGGTCACCCACTCATCCTAAGCGGGGCCCTCTGGGCGGATGCCGATGGGACGCCTGAGCATCTCCCAGGAAAGGTCAGCCCGCCGAGCAGGTCGGCAGGGCGTCGAGGTCTCCGCCGTCGGCGATGGTTTTCAGCACCGCCATCGAGTCGCCGAGCGTGGCGACGGAGAACACCCGCAGACCGCTCGGAACGTGACCGACAACTTCGTCGCAGTTCGACGCCGGAGCGAGGAACACGGTCGCGCCGGCCTCCTCGGCACCCCACAGCTTCTGCCGGATGCCGCCGATCGGTCCGACTGTGCCGGCAGCGTCGATCGTGCCCGTACCCGCGACGTTCTGGCCGCTGTTGAGCGAGCCTGGGGTGAGGGTGTCGATGATCCCCAGAGCGAACATCATTCCCGCGCTCGGCCCGCCGACGTTGTTCAGCTGGATCGTCACGTCGATCGGGAAGTCGAAGTCCGTGGTGAGCGTCACACCGATGAGCCACACCGACGTGCCGTCCTCCGCCGTCGCCTCGGAGGGCGTGACCGTCACGGTCTGCGGCTCTCCCCCGCGCTCGATGCCGATCTCCACGGGGGCGCCGCCACCTTCGTTGATGACCGCACGCAGGGACGTGGCATCCGTCACCGGCTGCCCGTTCGCGCTCTGGATCACGTCGCCTGCCTCGAGCACACCTTCGGAGGCCGACCCGTCCGACAGCGAGTAGACGGTCAGCTTCGCGTCGACGTCGTAGCCGAGCTCGGTGAGCGCGGCCGCGGTCGCCTCCTTCTGCGAGTCCACCATCATCGCCGCGCTCTCCTGATTGCGCTCGTCGCTGGACTGCCCGGCGGGGAACACCGCGTCGATCGGAACGACCGCGCGGGAGGGATCGAACCATGCCAGTGCCAGCTCGAACCACGACGGCGTGCGCTCGCGGTTGCCGACCACCTGGACGGTCAGGAGGTCGAGCGCCCCCTCCGTCGGGTAGGTCTCGGCGCCCTCGACGGAGATGAGCGGCACCGTGGTGCCGTCGGAGGACTGCGTCTCACCCAGCGTGTTGTACACCGGTCCGGGTTGCTGGATCACGTAGGCGGTGGGCAGGAAGGTGAGGACGAGGAGCACCACCATCGCGACCACGAGAGCCCAGACGCCGACGCTCGTCCTGCGGTTCATCCGGCGCCGCGGAGCGGGCGTGATCACGACGTTTTCGTCGAACAGTGCCACTGGTGGTCTTCCTCTGCCTGGTCGTTCGCGACCGGCGTAAGCGCGAGGGTCGCAGCCGGGCACCTGCGATGGTCCGTGCGACTAGCGTAGATCGCAACGTCATGACCGGGCTGAAAGGCGGCTGAAGTGGCAGATGAGGACCGGAGCCCGGAAGACGACTTCCAGGAGCTGATGCGGCAGCTGTTCGCGGGTATGGGCGGCGACGTCGACCCCGAGCAGTTGGCGAAGATGTCGGGTATGGACCCGGCGATGATGCAGGCCGTGATGAGCCAGCTCCAGGGGGCGTTCAACACCTCCGACCCCGGCGGCATCTCCTGGGATCTCGCCAAGCGGCAGGCCCTGCACATCGCCAATCAGGACGGCCTGGGAGTGACCGCCGGACAGCGCACCGACCTCGATCAGGCCTTCGCTCTCGCGACCCTCTGGCTGAGCGAGGCCACGACGATCTCCGAACTCTCCTCTCCTCCGCGCACCCTCACCCGTGGCGGCTGGGTCGAGGAGACGCTGCCGGTGTGGCAGGAGCTCGCCGAGCCGGTGGCTTCGAGCATCGCCGACGCCCTGACCGCGACACTGCGGGAACAGGCGCCCGAAGAGATGCAGAGCCTCATCGCCGGCGCCGGCAAGCTCATGCGGACCGTCGGAGGCTCGCTCTTCGCCACCCAGCTGGGCCAGGTCGTCGGCCGTCTCGCCACCGAGGTCGTCAGCGGCGGCGATGTCGGCATCCCCGTGATGCCCGCCGGCGAGGCCGCGATCCTGCCCCAGAACTTCGCGGACTTCGGCCGCGATCTCGAGATCCCCGACGATCAGCTCGCGCTCTACATCGCAACGCGGGAGCTCGCGCACGCCCGGCTGTTCCGGCATGCGAAGTGGCTGCGGCTGCACGTCATGTCGCAGGTGACGGATTTCGCCCGCGGCATCCACATCGACACCGGCGCACTGGAGGACCTCGCGTCGCGGTTCGATCCTTCTCAGCCGGACGAGCTGCGTCAGGCGCTCGAGAGCGGCGCGCTCATCCCTGCGCGCTCCGAGGCGCAGAGCGCCGCGCTCGCCCGCCTCGAGAACGTGCTGGCGATGATCGAAGGCTGGGTCGACGTCGTGACGGAGGACGCGACCTCACGCCTGCCCACCTCGCCGCGTATCGCCGAAGCGGTCCGCCGTCGGCGCGCGGTCGGCGGCCCTGCCGAACAGGCGCTCGGCTCCCTCGTCGGCCTCGAGATGCGGCCGCGCCGCATGCGCGAAGCGGCGGCGATGTGGCGTGCCGTGGGTGATGCCGTCGGCATGGGCGCGCGTGATGCCCTGTGGGACTACCCCGACCTGATGCCCACCGCAGACGACATCGACGATCCGGCTGCACTCATCGCGCGGCTCGAAGCGCGTGCGCGCGGCGAAGAGCCGGCACCGGACGAGTTCGACGACGCTCTGGCGCGGCTGCTGGCCGGGGAGGAGACGCAGGTCTCGGGCGAAGCTGCGGACGAGTCGCCGGCGGCGGACGGCGATCCGGCGACCGACGCCGAGGGTGACGACGACGTCCCGGAGGACCCCCGCCCCGTCTGACGGTGACGGATGCCGCTCCCGTCGAGCATCGACGCGCGTGCGGTCACAGCATCCCCTCCTCCCCAGGGCGGCGATCCGCGCAACGGACGGCATGATCCTGTGGAGTTCGCCTGCGCCCGGCTGAACGCGCACACAATCGGGAGATGCTCCGATTGGACCCGGCCCACCCTCTGGTGTGGCGCACGGCGTCGACGCTGCAGTTCGGCGTCGACGCGCTCGTGGTGATCGATGACCCCTCACCCTGGCAGCAGCGTATGCTGCACGAGCTCACGCGCGGCGTGCCCGACATCGCCTTCGCCGGCATGGCGAGGTCGTTCGGCGCAGCCCCTCCCGACATTCCCGCATTCCTGGCGGAGCTGCGCCCCGCGCTGGTGTCGACGACGCTCGCCACGCGGTCGCAGAACGTGCGCGTCGATGTCTCCGACGCGTTCCCCGCTCGGGCGGCCGCGCAGATCGCCGCGGCCGTCGGCGGCCACACGACCCGGCCCGCCGGCCCGAGCGGCACGGAAGAGGTCGCAACCGCTGTCGTCCTCGTCGGGCACCACGTCATCGAGCCGCGGCGCGGGGCGGCCCTCCTGAGCGCAGACGTCCCGCACATCCCCGTGCTGTTCACGGCCGGGCGCGTCGACGTCGGGCCGCTCGTCGTCCCGGGCGAGACCGCATGTCTGGCGTGCATCGACGAGCACCGCACCGACGTGGATCCCGCGTGGCCGATGATCGCCGCGCAGCTGATCGGTCGCGATCCCGCACCGATCAGCGACGCCCTCGCGTGCGAGGCGGGCCTGGTCGCCGCGCGCCTGATCAGCGCGGCTCGTGATGCGGGGCCCGCTTCCCGGTCGGTGCGCCTGCACGACGACTCCGCTCGGCGGTGGTGGCGCGTGCATCGCCCGCACGAAGCGTGCCGCTGCCGATCTCTTGCACGAAGCGCGACACGGTCCGCTCCCGATGCCCCGACGTCCGCGCCCACGACAGGGACAGCGTCCGCTCGGCTCGCGTGATGCCGACGTAGGCGAGTCGGCGCTCCTCGTCGATCTGCTCGAAAGTGGTCGCGTATGAAATCGGCAACAGTCCTTCCGCGAGCCCGACCAGGTGGACGTGAGGCCATTCGAGGCCTTTGGCGGCGTGCAGCGTCGACAGTGTCACGGTGCGCAGGGCGGGCTCGTGCTGCGCTTTGGCGCGGGCCTGCAGGTCGTCGGTGAACACCCGCAGGGTGGTCCCCGCGGGCGACTCCTCCGCGAGCCTCCGCAGCGCGGCGCGCGCCTCCCACGCGTCGCGAAGGGGGCCGCCCGCCGCGGGCGGCTCGTCGGTCATGCCGAGCGACCGCAGCACATCACGCACGGCGTCGACCAGGGTTCCCTCCTGCGTCGCGACAGACGCGCCACGCAGAGCCATGACCGCCTGACGCACCTCCGGGATGTCGAAGAAGCGCTTGCCGCCCAGCACCGTCGTCGGGATGCCTCGGTCCGAGAGTGCGCGCAGCAGCTCCGCCGACTGCGCATGAGAGCGGTAGAGGACGGCGATCCCCTGCGGGTCGACGCCCGTCCGCAGCGCCGCCGCGATCGCGGCGGCTGTGCCGCGCGCCTCGGCCTGATCGTCGTCGTACGCGGTGACCGTCGGAACAGCGTCGCCCGCGGGAGACGGAACCACGGCACCGGAGGCATCGACAAGGGCGGCCCCGGCGGCTGCGTCATCGGCCACGTCCGACCTCACCGGTGGGTGCAGGGCCAGTGCCCCCGCCCGGTCGCGCATGAGCGCGTTCGCCACAGCCAGGATCGCGGCATCCGACCGGTAATTGGTCTCCAGACGGACGACGCGCGCGTCGTCGTGGCGCTGCTCGAACTCGAGCAGAAAACGAGCCTCGGCGCCGGCGAACGAGTAGATGGTCTGACTCGCGTCACCCACGACGCACAGGTCGCGACGTCCGCCGAGCCAGAGCTCGAGCAGTCGGTGCTGCAGAGGGGACACATCCTGGAACTCGTCGATCGTGAAGTGTCGGTACTGCTCGTGCACGGACTGAGCGACGCGCGGTTCGCTCTCGATCATCCCCGCGCACGCGAGCAGCACGTCCTCGAAGTCCAACTGCCGCCGCTCATCCTTCAGCTTCTCGTAGGCGCGCATGAGATCCGCGACGCGTGAGATGTCGTATCGCCCCACCCCGTCGGGCCGGTCGCGCGCATACGCCTCGACGCTGCGCATCGTGACCTTGCGCCACTCGATCGCGCCGGCCATCTCGCGAAGAGTCGCCGTGTCGGGCTCCATCCCGATGCCGTCGGCCGCATGCGCGAGCACGCGCACCTTGTTGTCGATGATGGTCGGAGCCGAATCGCCCGCGACCGTCGGCCAGAAGTAGTTCAGCTGCGACAGCGCCGCCGCGTGGAAGGTCCGGGCCGAGACGCCCTGCACGCCGAGCGCACGAAGTCGCCCGCGCATCTCGCCCGCGGCTTTCGCCGTGAACGTGACGGCCATGACCCGACCGGGCGAATAGGCGCCCGTGTCGACACCGTGCGCGATCCGGTGGGTGATCACGCGCGTTTTGCCCGTGCCCGCGCCCGCCAGCACGAGGAGCGGACCGCGCAGGGTGGTCACCGCCTCGCGCTGCATCTCGTCGAGACCGTGAAGAGGGTCTTGCGTCATCGGGCGCTCGCGTGCCATTCCTTGATCAGTCGCCGCGAGATCGACGCGGGTCCGGGCAGCAGCAGCTCGCCCTCCCCCGCAAGAGCCTCGCCGATCTGCGAGGCGGTGAACCAGCGGACGTCGACGATCTCGTCGCCGTCGGGACGCGCGGCGTCGTCGTCCGCGGCGATGGCGTGAAAGCCCAGCATCAGCGAACGGGGGTACGGCCAGGCCTGCGATCCGCTGTACCGGATGTCGCGCAGGGCGACCCCGGCCTCTTCGTACACCTCACGCGCGACCGTGGACTCCAGCGATTCGCCTGCCTCCGCGAAACCGGCGAAGCAGGAGAAGCGATTCGCCCCCCACATCGCGTTCGAACCGAGCAGGAGGCGCGATGGCTGCTGCGCGCTGGCGACGGCGACGATGACGGCGGGATCGGTGCGCGGGAAGTGCTCGCGACCGCACGACGGGCAGTGCCGGGCCCAGCCCGCCTGTCGCTGTTCCGTGTGTGCGCCGCACGCCGGGCAGAACGGTGCGTCCAACAGCCAGCGACCCAGACTGAGAGCCTCCACGAACAGCGCCGACTCCCCCGGTGCCAGCCCGCCGCCGACGGCACGCAGCGCCCCCCACCCCCCGATCGGCTCGACGGGTGCGGCGGCGTCGCGCGCGAAGACGGACGTCAGTACGGCGGTCCCGTCGCCATCGCGTCCGAGGAACGCCCATTCGCCACCGTCGGCCACGTCATCAGGGGCGAAGAACTGCAGCGCGTCATCCGCGCCCAACGGAGCGGCGTCGCCGTGCAGCACCAGAACCCTCGTGGCGGCATCCGCTCGGAGGGCATCGACCAGTCCGTCGACCGTCCGCTCGTCGGCGGCGCGATCGAAGGCGGTGGGCAGGACGGGAGGATTCGAGCGGGCAGGCGCCATCGGAGAGACCTTTCTACGACGTTCGCCATGCCGGGCGTGGCCATGCCGGGCGTGGCGCGAGGCTCCACCGACTAGCCAGACCTACCCTGGGCTCATGGCACGATCTCCTCTCACTCTAGCCGCGTCGGTCGCCTCGGCTCTGCCCCAGGCCGGGGTCATCGGGGTCGGCGCGCTGACCGAGGGGGCAGCCGGGCGCTACGACTCCGCGGTCGCCCAACTCGACGACGGACGGCGGGTCGTCGTGCGCACCCCGACCGACCCCGCCGACTCGTCGGAGCTCGCCGCCGAGGCGAGAGCGCTGAAAGCGCTCACTCCGGGCGTGCGCGGACTGCTCCCGTTCCGGGCGCCTGAGCTGCTCGGCGAATCCGGTATCGGCGGCGCCCCCACGGTGGTCGTGGACTTCCTGCCCGGCTACCGGGTCGATGCCGCACATGTGCCCGCGGGCCGTGGGGCGGCCACCTCGATCGGCGAGGCCCTCGCCGCGCTGCACGCACTCCCCTTGTCGATCGTCCGCACCGAGGGACTCCCGGTACGCACGCCTCAGCAGATCCGCGACGACGTGAACCGACTCCTCGACCGCGTCGAGCACACACGCCGAGCCCCCGCAGAGCTGGTCGCCCGCTGGCGGCGGGCGGTGGAGGCCGATGCGCTGTGGCGTTTCGAGTCTGCGGTCGTCCTCGGCGGCGCGGGTGCGGCATCGTTCCTGTTCGAAGACGCCGACGGCGCGCCGACGGTCACGGGGGTCCTGGAATGGCACGGTCTCTCGGTCGGCGACCCGGCCACCGATCTGCAGTGGCTTGCCTCCGCGCCCAACGCGGCTGACGACGTCTACCGGGCGTACGCCGCGCACAGCCGGCGGGCACCGGACGGTCTGGTGCGCGAACGCGCGAGGTTCTACGCGGAGCTCGAGTTCGCCAAGTGGCTCGTGCACGGCTTCGACGCTGGCAGTGAGGACGTCGTCGGCGATGCGGTCGATCTTCTCACCGCCCTGGCGACGGGTCTGCAGGGTGAAGACCTCATCTCGGACGCGTCGCTCGACGTGGATGACGCGATCGCGCTGCTGGGCCGGGTGCCGGATGCCTCGACCGCGGCTGTGGACACCTCCATGCAGACCGATGCCTACGATCCGGCCATGCTTTCGCTCTTCATCGCGGAAGCGGACGCGGGTTCCGATCCGGACGTGCGGCGCGAGGACGACGGCGCCGAGCAGGGAGCGGCATCGCCCGTTCCCCTCGTGGTCCCGGCTCCCGCGGAATCGTCCGCGAGCGGGACCCGCGTCGCCGACGACGTGTCCACCGCACCGATCGACATCGCGGCCCTCCTCCAGGACACCGCCCCGCTCGGCGAGAGCCTGGGCGGTGGAAGCGACGGATCGCGACCCGGTCAGGACGTCGGTCAGGATTCCCTGCGCTCGACGGACGACCATCAGGCCGCCGCTGATCGGTCGGCCGAGGCAGCGCTGCGCCGCTGGACGCAGGACGAGAAGTAGCCTGCACCCGCCACCGGCCGCGGTTCACCCCCGGAGGACCACGTCCGCGGCGACGTAGTAGAGGGCGACGTCGATACGATCCATCGGCACTCCGCGCCCGAGATGATAGGCGCGGCGGTACAGCTCGAGCTGCAGCATCCGCTCCTGGCGCTCCGTGTCGTTCGCCGGCGGCCTGCCGGTCTTCCAATCGACGATCTCGATGCGACCATCGCGGTCGTCGCGCCGGTAGACGGCATCGAGCTTGCAGATGACGACATGCGCGGTTCCGTCGAGCCCGGTGTCGGTGAAATCGATCTCGGTCTCGACCTCGAGGGGCTGTAGACGCGCCCACTCGGACCTCTCGAAGTTCTGCTGCAGGCGCTCGAGGTCCGCCGCATCCTCCGACGTGCCCGTGCTGCCCGGCTGCTCCTCGTCGCTCTCCCACAGCGCATCATCCAGCGACCCCCGCGTTCCCACGGAACCCGAGCGCGTCTCGACCCACGCATGGAACAGCGTGCCCAGGCGCGTCTGTCGATACGGGCGCTCGGGCAGGGGGCGCGCGATGCGTGCCACCGTGCCCGCGTAATCCGTCACGAACTCCTTGTACCGCGACGCCGGGATCCGCGTCGGAGCCGTCCGCCCACCCGGTGCACGTCGGGCCTCGCGCTCTGCGAGCAGAAGCGCGAGATCGGCCTCGGGCTCCACGCGCGGTGCTCCACCCGCGGCGCGGACGACGGCGGCAGCATACTCCACCCTCTCCCGTCGGCCCCCGAGCGGGTCGATCGGCCACTCCAGCACGCGCCGTTCTCCGAGGTAGGGGTTCTCTCCCGCGTCATCGACAGGCAGATCCACCTCCAGCGCTGTCGCCATCTCGTCGAAGAACGCGCTGCGCTCGCGCGGCCGCTTGGTTCCCGACCACGTCGCACCGGTCAGGAGGAGATGGTCACGCGCCCGGGTGACCGCGACATAGGCGAGGCGCCGGTCCTCGTCGAGCTGCCGGGAACGATTGGCCTCGACGAAATCGTCGAGCGCGCCCTTCAGATCCTGCTGGGTGGGCGCGCGGTGCCGCTCCCACGCGAAGACGGGAAGCCAGGGCGCGTCGCCGCGGAAAGCGTAGGGAAGCACGCCGAACGCGAGCCAGCCCTTCGTGTCGCGTGCGGCGCTGGGCAGTTCGTCCTTGACGAGTCGAACGACGGCGACGGCATCCCACTCCAGTCCTTTCGAGCCGTGGATCGTCAGGAGCTGAACGACGTCGTCTTCGGGCGGCTCGGTGCGCGGGGCGAATTCGTCGAGCATCTCGGCGTGGTCGAGCCAGGCGAGCAGACTCGAGAGGGACCCGGATTCGTCCGCCGCCAGGAAGGCATGCAGCTCGTCGACGAATGCGCGCAACTGCGACGACGCGATGCGGGCGGGCCCCCGCGACTCGTTGGCGGCGAGCTCGACATCGAGCCGCAGCTCGCGCTCGATCACCCGCACGAGATCGGGAATCGGCATCCCGGCCGCCTGTCGGAGCGCGGCGAACACCGAACCGGCCTCGCTCAGCCGATCGCGCGCTTCGGCCGTGAACTCGGCGAGCCAACCGTGATCGGACGGGTGCCGGAGCACGAAGTCGAGCGCGTCGACCAGCGAACCCTGTTCCTCACCCGCCCCCGCGCGGATGCGCTCCGACACCTCGGGGGTGAGCGGCTGCAGTGCCGCATCGTGTCGAGCGATGCGTCTGCTCAGCTGCGCCAGCGCCCGCAGGTCGGCGAGTCCGATGCTCCAGCGGGGGCCCGCGAGCAGGCGGATGAGCGCCGAGCCGGCCGACGGGTCCGAGATCACGCGCAGCGCCGAGACGACATCGACCACTTCGGGGGTCGACAGCAGACCGCCCAGTCCGAGGATGCGGTGTGGGATGCCGCGCTGACCGAGGGCGTCACCGAAGCGCAGCATGTGCTTCTTGCTGCGGAACAGCACCGCGCCGGTCGTGGGGCGACCGTCGCGCGCGCGCTCGGCGCGCACCCGTTCGAACCATTCGGCGACCCGGCCGGCCTCGGTGTCGAGGTCGGAGTCGAACCCGAGCTCCACCCGCCCGAGGGGAGCGCCCGGGCGCGCACGCAGCTCCTGCACCGCGACCGGTGATCGCGGTGCCAGCGGGGCCAGCACCGCGTTCGCGGCCGCCAGCACTCCTTCGCTGTTGCGCCAGCTCGTCAGCAGGGAGTACGAGGCGGAGCGGATGCCGGGGCTGAAGGCCGCCGCGAAGCCGCCGAGGTTTCCCGCGCTCGCACCGCGCCACCCGTAGATCGCCTGGTGCGGGTCTCCGACCGCCATGACGGCCGTGCCACCGAAGAGCGCCGCGAGCAGGTCGGTCTGGACGACCGAAGTGTCCTGGTATTCGTCGAGCAGCACCACTCGGTACCGCTGTCGGAGCTCCTCGGCGACGGCCGGGTGTCTCTGCACGATCTGCGTCGCACCGGCGACCTGGTCGGAGAAGTCCAGCACACCGCGTCGGCGCTTCTCGGCGGCGTACGCACGGGCGAGATCGGTGAGCAGCGACAGTGCCGAGACCGACACCTCGATCTTCTTGACGTCTGCGTACACGGTGGTGCGCTTGTTCGTCGACGGCCGCTCGAGCACATCTCGGAAACGTTCGGGGAACCCGCACAGGTCGTCGAGGTCGACCAGGTTGTCCACCGCGTCCCTGGCGATGCGCAGCGCACCGTCGATGATGCTCCGCACCGCCTCCTCGCGGGTATCGAGGCGCTCGTCGTCCGACGCGAACACGACGCGGCGCATGAGGAGCCACGCCGCCGACTCCGAGAGGATCGCCGCTTCGGAGTCCCATCCGATCCGGACGGCGTGCTCGCGGACGATCGCGTCGGCGAAGCTGTTGTAGGTCGACACCGTGGGCCGGTGCAGAAGCGCGTCATCGCCTTCCAGCGGTGGGTCGGTTCGTGTCCGGGGTACCCCATCGGGGTCGCCGGCCAGGATGACCCGCGCGCTCAACTCCGACAGGGCTGCCACGCGCTCGCCGTCGCCCGCGCCTTCGCGCTCGAGGCGCCCGAAGACCTCGAGGGCACCCTTCGCGTGCAGCTCGGGTAGAGCGCTCAGCAGTCCGCGTCGCTCGAACTCCGACAGTCGCGCGAGTCGACGGTGGATGCGCTCGGCGAGCTCGCCCGCGGCTTTCCGTGTGAATGTGAGCCCGAGCACCTCGTCGCGGCGGACGATGCCGTTCGCGATGAGCCAGACGACGCGCGCCGCCATCGTCTCGGTCTTGCCGCTGCCCGCGCCGGCGACCACGAGAGCGGGTTCGAGAGGAGCTTCGATGACCGCGGTCTGCTCGCTCGTGGGGGGGAATTGCCCGAGTGCCGCGGCGATGACGGCGGCCGACAGCGGTGCCGGGGGCGCAACGGTCGCGACGTCGCCGCGGGAGGATGACGTGCTCATGAGGCACTCACCGCAGCGATCGTGTGGATGCGGCACAGTCCGTACGAGTGCTCGTCGCGACAGTGCTCCTCGTAGGGCGCGCGGAACGTGCTGCCGCGCATGACGCCGACGGCGTCTTCGATGCGACCGAGGAACGCCTCGCGCCGCTCCTCGTCGAACGGAGGCTGTGTGGGAGTGACATAGTCCTTGCCGACCGCGGACGGTCGGAGTACCAGCAGCATGGCGCCGCCGGCCGGTCGACCACTCGCCTCGGGGATCGCACCCGACTCGAAAGCCAGCTGGTATGCCGCCAGTTGCGGGTTGTCGAGCACTTTCGCATCAGTCTGCGGCTCGTGCTTCCCCGTCTTCAGGTCCATGATCACGACGGTGCCCTGCGGAGTCAGCTCCACCCGGTCGATGTAGCCCGACAGGATCACGCCGTGCGCGAACTCCTCGGAGTCGCCCACCGGCAGCGCGACCTCGAAATGCGGCTCGGCGCCGATGAGCTCCCCGCCGTCCCGCTCGAAGCGGTGCAGGTACAGATGCAGCCGGCGCACCAGGTCGCGGGCACGTGCCTGTTCGGCCCGATCGCGCCACCCCGCCTCGAACGACAGCTCACCCCAGCGCTCCTGCACGAGCGCCCAGAGCTCTGCCTCGCTCGCTCCGTCGGAGTGCTCGAGCGCCGCGTGGATGATCGTGCCGATCCCGGCGGTCGTCCCGCCGGGGTCACCGCCGAGATCGCCGATCACCCAGTTCAGCTCGCACTCCTCGAGGGTGTGCAGCCGTGACGGCGACACGCGCACGTCCTCGCGCGCGAGGTCGCGCAGCGGCGCCGTCGAGGTCGGTGCGGCGATGCCGTACCACTGCTCCGGCGCGGCGCCCTCCACCCGCGCATCGGCGAGCAGGGCGAGCTGCCCGGGCGCACGCAGTCGGGCCCGCGGCGAAGCCTGCGGATCGGTCAGCGCCCGGCGATGCGACGCCACGAGTCCGCGCAGCGAGAGCGGATGCTCCATCGCCCGCGTAGCCGGCTCCGGAGTGGGCAGGAACTCGAAGAACACGCTCGGACCGGTGTCGTCATCGTCCACGGCCGTCACGACGAGCTGATCGGTGGCGCGTGAGACGGCCCGGGCGAAAAGCCTCAGCTCGTCGTGCATCGCGGCGCGTCGACGGTCCAGGATGCCGCGGCCCGCGGCATCCGCTCGCCCCCCACCCCCTGCGGCCGGGAGGCTCGCCGCGTCCGCGAGCCGCCACGTGTCGAGCAGACCGCCGCGCAGGCGGGTGTTCGGCCAGACGCCCTCCTGTACGCCGGCGACGATCACCGTGTCGAATTCGGTTCCGAGCGCCCCCGCCGGCGTCAGGACGCGGACGGTGTCTTCGGGAGGGGCCGCCGCCAGGCGGTCCTCGGCGACATCGCTGCCGAGCAGCCCGCGGACGAAGACGCGCACGTCGGCGTCCAGGCCCCGCTCAACGAAGCGTTTGGCCGATTCGAACAGCGCGACGACCGCGTCGAGGTCGCGGTTCGCCTGCTCTGCCAGTGGGCCATGGCCACGGGCGGTCTCGGCCCACGCCTTCTCGAGGCGGCTGTTCTCCCACGCCGTCCAAAGCAGCTCGTGCACCGTGCCCCCGCGCCCATGCTCGGCACGCAGCATTCCGAGCGTCGTGGCCACGCGGGCGGCACGTCGGGCTTCGCGGGTGTCGATGAGCTCGAACTCCAGCGGACGCAGCATCGCGGAGGCCAGCAGCTCGCGACCCGGTCGCTCGCCGCCCGCCGCGAGCTCGGTGTGGCGGAGGGCGGTTCGCAGACGCCGCAGCTCGATCGGGTCGAGCCCTCCACAGACGCCCAGGAGCGCGTCCGTGAGTTCGTCGGGAGCCCACGTGTCGGCGTCGCGCGTGGCGAGTTCGACCAGCCGCAGCAGGTCGCGCGCCGGTCGCAGCGCGCCGAGAGACCGCCCCGGTCCGCTCGCCCGCGCCGGCACCTCCCGGGCGACCAGCTCCGCCTCGAGCGCCGCGACCTGGCGGGTGTCGTGCGCGATGACGGCGCAGCGGCTCCACGGGACGCCGTCGTGGATGTGCCGCTCACGCAGCAGGCGGGCCACCGCGTCGTACTCCTCCGACGCGGAGCGCAGCGTGAAGGCGCGCACGGTGCCGTCGGTGGCCGCGCCGGAGGGCGCCCGCCGGTGCGAGACCACCCCCACCGCTCCGATGCGCGCCGTCACCTCGCGGAGCACATCGTTCTGGGCGACCGTCCCGCGGTGCGACGCACGCAGCACGACCGCCTCGCCGAGCGACCGCGCCAATCGGGCGAAGTTCTCGGGGGTCGCCCCACGGAACGCCCCCGCACCCACGTCGGGGTCGCCGAACGCGAGCACAGCCACCCCCCGGGCCGCACATGCCTCGAGGAGCTCGACCCCGCCCAACGTCAGCTCCTGAGCGTCGTCCACGAGGAGCACGCGGGTGCGAGCGAACGCCCCCAGCGCCGGAGCGGGGCCGGGCGGGGCGAGCCGGACCAGCCCCACGGCCTCGCGGACGAGACCAGCCGCATCGCGATGAGCCCCGCGCATGTCGGCCCGCACGTCGAGGTACTCGCGGAAGAAGGACGACAGCGCCGTCCACGCGCGCACGTCCGTGCGCTCGCCGAGCGCGCGCAGCCGGTCGGGCGAGATGCCCAGGTCGGTGCATTCCGCCAGAAAGGTGCGGACATCGGTGCGGAACCCTCTCGTCGAGCGGATGCCCGACCCGAGCCATTCCGGCCATCGGGAGAGGCCACGCGACTCGTCGTCGGCATCGCCCGCGAGGAGGTCCTCGATGATCTGGTCCTCGTCGCCGCCCGTGAGCAGCTGCGGCGGCTCCTCCCCCGCGTGAACAGCCGCACCCCGCACGAGCTGGAAGGCGAACGACGCGACCGACCGGGCGAGCGGACCGCTGGTCGCCGTCCCGACGGCCAGGGCGAGACGGTCGCGCAGCGCGGTGGCGGTCTGACGGGATGGAGTGAGCACCATGAGCGTATCGACGTCGACTCCTGCTGCCACGAGAGACGCGACGCGGGCGACGAGTGCGGTCGTCTTGCCGGAGCCGGGAGCCCCGACGACGACCCCGGATGCCTCGACCGGAAGACGCGCGACGGCGTGTTGCGCGGCATCCTCCCTCATGTCATCCACGCTATCCCGCGCCGCCGACACCGCCGGCCGCCGCGGGCGCGCACGCCCGATCGGGCGTTCGCCCAGAGCGAGCGCGCTCCGGCCTGGTGCGTTCCACCCGTGTCGTAGAGTTGCCATGCGCCGGGAGACCCGGCTCGTCGGGGAGGCGCCCCGACACAGAAAGGCAGTGACTTCCGTGGAGATCCGCATCGGCATCACGAACACCGGCCGCGAGCTCAGCTTCGAGACGAGCGAGTCCGCAGACGACGTCAAGAAGTCGGTGGCCGCCGCTCTGGACGCGGCCGCGACGCACGTCACGTTCGCCGACACGAAGGGCAACTCCTACATCGTGCCCACCGCCGGCCTCGCGTACGTCGAGCTCGGGACGGAAGAGTCCCGCCGCATCGGCTTCGCCTGACCCATGGACATCCTGCTCGCCTTCATCGTGGGCGGTGTCCTCGGGATCGCTGCGCATTACCTGGCTCCCCACCGCCCCACCCGGGGCACCGTCCTCGGCCCGGTGGTCGGCGCGCTCGTGGGCGGTGCCGTGTGGCTCGCCTTCACGTGGGCGGGCGCGACGACGGCCGATCCGTGGATCTGGCTCGTCTCGTTCGCCGCACCCCTCGCCGTGACGTGGCCGTCGCTCGCACTGCTCGGCCGTCGGCGCGTCGCGCATGACGCACGTGAGCGGATCCGGCTCAAGATCGCCTGATCAGGCGGCGAGGCCCATCCCGTCCATCCGACGGGAGTGTGCGCCCATGAGCTCGGTGAAGACCGGCTCCACCTTCTTCTCCTCCGCGGCACCGAGGGAGGACGGGCGGAGGGCGGCGCGTGCGATGAGCAGGGTGTCACCGACCAGGCGCCGGCCCCACAGCGCCAGCAGCGAGCGCCACTCCTCGTCGCTCTCGATCGTGGCGGCGATGATGTCGACGATCGCCTGGCGGTCGTCATCGCCGCGGAGGATCCCGGCGACACGGTCGCCCGTCTCGCCGTAGCTGGCGGAGAGCGCCAGATAGAAGTCGTCGAGCATGCCCGCGGTGATGTGGACCGAGAGCATCGTCTCCTGTGGCCGCACACCGTGCGTCGCGCGGCGGAAGGCGTCCAACGGTTCACGGAAGGGCAGCATCAGCGCGGTCGGATCGTCGCCGCGGGCGCGGATGAGCGCAACGAGCGCCTCGTGCTTCGTCAGGGCGGCTCCCGCCGCCCGGGACAGCGCCTCCTTCTGCCCGAGCTCGGGCGTGGAGGCGATCAGCTCGCTCAGCGTCTCGACGTACCCCAGCTGGAGATAGGCGGCCTGACCGAGGAACGTGTCGACGTCGGGCGCGAGCTCCTCGAAATCGACGCGGGTGGCGTCGCTGAGCTCGCCGCGGGACCGCAGGTGCAGGACGCGACCCTCCGGTCGCCGCTGCCAGAACCACTTCACCACGACGTCTCCTGCACGTCGACAGCCTATCCGGCGGCGCTCCGCGGCCCCGGCATCCGCGCCCTGCCGTCATCGACACCGGCCAGCTGCCCGGTCTCCGGTATCCTTGAGCAGTCCCCGGCGTCGGATCGGGGGCCCCGCGCCTGCGGATGAGTGAAGGGCGTGGACTCTCCCTCCCACCCGGCGGCATCTCTCCGCCAGACAGGCACAACATCGTGACGACCTTCGCCGAACTCGGCGTCGACCAGGACATCGTCGATGTCCTCGCAGCGAAGGGCATCGTGGATGCCTTCCCGATTCAGGAGCAGACGATTCCGCTGGGGCTCCCCGGCCAGGACATCATCGGCCAGGCCAAGACCGGAACCGGCAAGACGTTCGGCTTCGGCATCCCCGTCGTGCAGCGCCTCGGCCCCGACCCCGAGCACGGGGTGAAGGCCCTCATCGTGGTGCCGACCCGTGAGCTGTGCGTCCAGGTCTACGAAGACATCGACATGCTCACCGCCGGGCGATCGACCAGTGTGGTGGCCATCTACGGTGGCAAGGCCTACGAGGGTCAGATCGAGCAGCTCAAGGCCGGAGCGCAGATCGTCGTCGGCACGCCCGGTCGTCTCATCGACCTCAGCAACCAGCGACTGCTCGATCTGTCGCACGCGACCGAGGTCGTCCTGGACGAGGCCGACAAGATGCTCGATCTCGGATTCCTCCCCGACATCGAGAAGATCTTCCAGAAGGTCCCCGCGATCCGTCACACGCAGCTGTTCTCGGCGACGATGCCCGGGCCGATCGTCGCGATGGCGCGCCGGTTCATGACCAACCCGATCCACATCCGCGCGACCGACCCCGACGAAGGCCTCACCCAGGCCAACATCAAGCACCTCGTCTACCGGGCGCACTCGCTCGACAAGGACGAGGTCATCGCACGCATCCTCCAGTCCGAGGGCCGGGGCAAGACGGTGGTCTTCACGCGGACGAAGCGTGCGGCTCAGCGGCTGTCGGACGAGCTCGGCGACCGCGGATTCAACACCGCCTCGGTGCACGGTGACATGAGCCAGGAGGCGCGCGAGCGCTCGATGGCCGCGTTCAAGGCCGGCAAGAAGGACGTGCTGATCGCGACCGACGTCGCGGCGCGTGGCATCGACGTCGACGACGTCACGCATGTGATCAACCACACGATCCCCGATGACGAGAAGACCTATCTGCACCGTGCCGGCCGCACCGGGCGCGCCGGCAAGACGGGCATCGCGGTGACGTTCGTGGACTGGGACGACCTGCACAAGTGGGCGCTCATCAACCGTGCCCTCGAGTTCGGTCAGCCCGAGCCCGTCGAGACGTACTCCTCGAGCCCGCACCTCTTCGAAGACCTCGACATCCCCGCCGGCACGAAGGGTCGCCTCACGACCGCACCGCGCACGCAGACGATCAAGACGACGACGGATGCCGCGGCCACCGCCGACCGTTCGTCGCGCTCTCGTCGTGGTGGACGCTCCGGCGGCGGTTCGTCGCCCGCGCAGGCTGCGGAGCGCGCTGCGGCTCCCGAAGTGCCGACCGAGCACGGCGGAAACGACGGCGCAGACGGCACCGGCACCCACGACGGAGGGGGCAAGGAGCACCACGACGGCAATGCGGCACCCCGCCGTCGTCGTCGGCGGCGCGCACCCCGCACCGGCGGCGCCCCCGCAGGCACCCCGTGACGGTCAGCGCGTCGCCGGAGATATCCTGACACCGGAGCCGACCGAGGGATACAGTGATGCCGACGCCGTCGGCGTCTACCTCGTCATCTCTCGAAAGGCACACACGTGCGATTCATCGACGCGGCCGTTGAGTACAACGGCTTCTGGGGCTCCCTCGGGGACATCATCTGGTGGTTCCTCGCGGTCTTCATCTTCTTCTCCTACCTGATGGTGCTGTTCTCGATCATCGGCGACCTGTTCCGCGACCACACGCTCGGTGGCGGCGCGAAGGCGCTCTGGATCGTCTTCCTCCTCCTGTTCACGTGGCTTGCGGCGCTGATCTACCTCATCGTCCGCGGCAAGGGCATGGGAGAGCGCAGCGCCGAGCAGGCGCGCCACTACCAGGCCGCGCAGGCGGACTACATCCAGTCGGTCGCCGGAACGAGCAAAAGCCCGTCCGAAGAGATCGCCAAGGCCAAGGATCTGCTCGACGCCGGCACGATCACCGCGGCCGAGTACGACAAGATCAAGGCCAAAGCCCTCAGCTGAGAGCCCGACCGCCGCGGAAGCGCCCTCGTCCCCTACGGGTAGACGGGGGCGTTTCCCGTGGCGCGATCGATGATCCGGGCGACCATCTCGTCGCTCGTGGTGTTCTCACCGGGGACGTTGGGTTTTCCCAGGCCGTGATAATCGCTCGATCCCGTCGTGATGAGGTCGTGCTCGGCGACGATGCGGCGGAGCGTGCGGACACCGGCCGTCAGATTTTCGCGGTGCTCGGTCTCGAATCCGGCGAGCCCTGCGTCCAGCAACCGCGTCATCAAGGGCATCGGCAGCAGACCGGCCCGCCCCGCGGGGTGGGCGATGATCGGGACACCGCCGGCACCGACGACGAGGCTCACCGCCACGACGGGGTCGGGGGCGTAGAGAGCCACGTAGTAGTCGCCGCCGGGGCTCAAGATGTCGGAGAACGCCTCCGTGCGGTCCTGCACGTGGCCTTTCGCGATCAACGCATCGGCGATGTGCGGACGCCCTACCGTCGCGTCGACCTCGGTCTGCGCCAGGACGTCGTCCCAGTCCAGGTCGTAGTCGTGCGAGATGCGGTCCACCATCACGCGCGCGCGCTCCATGCGCGACGACCGGATGCGATCGGTCATCGCCCGCAGCTTCGGCTCGTCCGGATCGAACAGATAGGCCAGGACGTGGACGCTCCGCCACTCGTGCCGCGCCGACAATTCCATCCCGGGGAGGAACGTCATTCCGAGCGATGTGGCGGCGTCGGCCGCTTCCGCCCATCCGGAGGTCGTGTCATGATCGGTAAGCGCCAGCGTCCGGAGGCCTTGGCGGTGGGCGGCAGCGACCACGAGAGCCGCCGATTCCGTGCCGTCCGAGTGCACCGAATGCAGGTGCAGATCGCTCGGTCCATGGAATCGCCGCGTCACCTGCACGCTTCGACAGTAGCGCGGACGCGGCACCATCAGCCCGAAACGCAGCGTCCGGGCATCCTCCGCGTGCCGCGATCTCTCAGGCAGCTGACATAGATTTGCGACGTGTTGCGCATGCTGGGGATCCTCTTCACCGTGCTGTGCGCCGTCGCCGCGGCGATCCTCACCTGGCCGCAGTTCTTCCGCCTCGAGCGCGCGTTCCCGATCGCGCAGATCGTGTCCTTCCGCGCCGTCGTCGCGCTCGCGTTCGCCGCGGCACTCGTCCTCCTGCTGCTGCTCGCGATCGCCCGGCCGCTACGGGCTCTGGCGCTGTCCCTCGCACTGATCGCGCTGGTGGCCGGTGGCGCGAACGCGGCGATCCTCGTCACGCGCGGTCTCGGAGCGGACGCACTGCCCGCCAAGACCGACGCCAGCGTGCGCGTGATGACGTGGAACACCGCGGGCTCGGCGACATCCCCCGACGCCGTCGCGAAGATCGCGGTGGCGATGGATGCCGACATCGTCACGCTGCCCGAGACCACGATCGAGACCGGGGAGCAGGTCGCCCTCGCGATGCGCGACCTCGGTCACCGTATGTGGGCGTTCCACGCCGAGTACGGCACGGATGGGTGGGATGCACGGTCCACGACCCTCCTCATCTCGCCCGACCTCGGCGACTACGCCGTGATCCAGTCCTCTGCGGACGGCACCAGCAACACCTCCACCGTTCCCAGCGCCGTCGCGATGCCCACGGACGGCGACGGTCCGATCGTCGTCGCCGCGCATGCCGTGGCCCCGCGCCAGAGCTACATGCAGCACTGGCGCGACGACATGCAGTGGCTGGCCGACCAGTGCGCTGACGCGAACGTCATCATGGCGGGCGACTTCAACGCGACGCTCGACCACATGGCGGGATTCGGCGAGGACGGGGGCACGCTCGGGCACTGCCACGACGCCGCGGCCGAGACCGGCAACGGCGCGGTCGGCACGTGGTCGACCGACGTCCCCGCCCTGCTGGGCGCGCCCATCGACCACGTGATGGCATCGGACGGCTGGAAGGCCACCGGATCGGTCGTGCTGCGATCACTCGACGGGTCGGGAAGCGATCACCGTCCCCTGATCGTGCAGCTCGAGCCCGTCGGCTGACGCGAGGCCCTGCGCGCCGCGGCAAGGACCTGCGAGACTGGAGGCATGAGCACGACAGCCGACAGCGACACCATCGCGCAGGACGTTTCCGCCGCAGACGCATCGAAGGAGAGTGCACCGACCAACCGTCGACAGCCCTTCCCCCGCGGTTTCCTCGAGACGATCTCGACGGGATGGGCCGAGCGGCCCGAATCCACGCCGACCGCGCGGGCGCAGGCCGCGTATGCGGCGGACCGCCGCGCGATCCTGTCCGCGGCGTTCCCGGGCATGCGGCTGGTGATCCCCGCCGGCGACGCCCACGTCCGCAGCAACGACACCGACTACCCGTTCCGGGCGCACTCGGCGTTCGCCCACCTGACCGGATGGGCAGCGGATTCCGAGCCCGGCGCGGTGCTGGTCTTCGAGCCCACGGATGGCGGTCACGACGTCGTCCTGCACTTCCGTGAGCGCGCGGACCGCACGACCGCGGAGTTCTACGCCGATGCATCCGTCGGCGAATTCTGGATCGGTCCCCGTCCATCGCTCGCGGGCGTCGCTGCCGACCTCGCGCTGACGACGGCGCACGTGGACACCTTCGAGTCGCGCAGCACCGATCTCGTCGTGGGCGAGGATGACGACCTCACGCGAGCCGTCTCGGAGCTGCGACTCGTCAAGGACGAGTACGAGATCGAGCAGATGCGGCTCGCCGTCGAGGTCACGGCTCGCGGATTCGACGACATCGTCGCCGATCTGCCGAAGATCATCGAGCACCCACGCGGGGAGCGCATCGTCGAGGGCGTGTTCCACCTCCGCGCCCGCTCCGAGGGTAATTGGGAGGGCTACGACACGATCGCGGCATCCGGACCGCACGCGTGCTATCTGCATTGGACCCGCAACGACGGCGCGGTCGTCCCGGGCGATCTCATCCTGGTCGACGCGGGGGTCGAGGTCGACAGCCTGTACACGGCCGACATCACCCGCACGATCCCTGTCAGCGGCACGTTCTCGCCCACGCAGCGGCGCGTCTACGAGACGGTGCGCGAAGCGGCGGACGCGGCTTTCGCCGTCGCCCGCCCGGGTGTCACGTTCCGTTCCGTGCACGAAGAGGCCATGCGGGTCATCGCGACGAGGGTCGCCGAATGGGGCCTGCTCCCGGTCACCGCGGAAGAGGCGCTGGACGCCGACGCGGGTGGCCAGCATCGTCGCTACATGGTGCACGGGACCAGCCACCACCTCGGAATCGACGTGCACGACTGTGCGCAGGCGCGCCGCGAGATGTACTACGACGGCATCCTCGAAGCCGGCATGGTGTTCACCATCGAGCCCGGGCTGTACTTCCAGATCGACGACCTGACGGTGCCGGAGGAGTTCCGCGGAATCGGCGTCCGCATCGAGGACGACATCCTGCTGACCACCGACGGTCCGGTGAACCTGTCGGCATCGATTCCGCGGACGGCCGACGAGGTCGAGGAGTGGGTTCGGCGGCTGAACGCCCGCTGACGTGGCGACCTTTACGCCACCGCCCGCCTTCACCACCCGACCGACCCTCACGGGGACGTTCGGGATGGCCGCCTCCACGCACTGGCTCGCCACGGCGACCGCGCAGTCCGTGCTGGAACGAGGAGGCAATGCGTTCGATGCCGTTGCGGCGGGCGGCTTCGTGCTCCACGTCGTGGAGCCGCACCTCAACGGCCCCGGCGGCGACCTGGTCGGGATCTTCGTGACCGCTTCCGAGCCGGGCGTGCCCGTGGTGCTCGTCGGGCAGGGGCCCGCGCCGGCGGCCGCGACGATCGAGCACTTCGGGCTCGAGGGTCTCGACCTGGTCCCCGGAGCCGGCGGCCTCGCTGCGGCGGTGCCGGGCGCGGTCGACGCGTGGCTGACGCTGCTGCGCGACCACGGCACGTGGGAGATCGCCGAGGTGCTGGGCTACGCGATCGGCTACGCCCGGGACGGGCACCCTCTGCTTCCGCAAGCGGCCGCGACGATCGCGCGAGTGGCGGCGCTCTTCACCGACCACTGGCCCACGTCCGCCGAGCTGTGGATGCCGGACGGGGAGCTGCCCGCAGCAGGTTCACTCCATCGCAACCCCGCCTACGCCGACGTGCTGGGGGACCTCGTCGCGGCCGGTGCCGGTGCGCATGACCGCGCCGGACGCATCGACGCAGCGCTGCACGAGTGGCGTCACGGCCGCGTCGCGCACGACGCTTCCGCGTTCCTGGCTGCTCCTCACCGCCACTCGGACGGAGCCGATCACGCCGGACTCATCCGGTCCAGCGATTTCGAGGCGTTCGCCGCGTCGTACGAATCCGCCGTCACCGTCGAGTTCCGCGGCCACACGGTGGCGAAGGCGGGTCCGTGGACGCAGGGTCCGGCGCTCCTGCAGGCCCTTCGCATCCTGGAGGGCTACGCCGACACCGAGCTCGACCCGTCGACCGAGCGCGGCGCGCACCTGCTCCTCGAAGCGCTCGGGCTCGCGCTCGCCGACCGCGACGCCTACTACGGCGACCCCTCTCCGCATCGGCCCGTCGTGCCGATCGACGACCTGCTCTCCCCCGCCTACGCCGCTCAGAGACGCGGTCTGATCGGTGAGAGGGTGTCAGAGGGGTGGAGCCCGGGAGTCGTGGATGGGGTGCCGCCGTTCCGCCCGCCCCTGCGTGCTGAGGGCGCAGGGGAGGCCGACCTCAGCGCGGTGGGCGAGCCGACCATCGCACGCACAGGCGACACGCGAGGCGACACCTGTCACATCGACGTCGTCGACCGCTGGGGGAACATCGTGGCCGTCACGCCCTCGGGCGGGTGGTTGCAGTCCTCGCCCACGATCCCGACGCTGGGCTTCTGCCTCGGCACCCGTCTGCAGATGACCTGGCTCGATCCAGAATCGCCCTCGGCGCTGATGCCCGGTCGTCGCCCGCGGACCACCCTGACTCCGACGCTGGTGCTGCGCGACGGCCGCGCGATGATGGCCATCGGCACACCCGGGGGCGATCAGCAGGAGCAGTGGCAGCTTGCTGCCTTACTTCGCATGCTCGCCGGCGGGTACACGCCCCAGCAGGCGATCGACGCCCCCGCGCTGCACTCGACGGCGCTCATCGACTCGTTCTGGCCGCGGGCGTTCGCGCCCGCCGGCGCGGTGGTCGAGGACCGCCTCGGCGACGACCTCATCGAAGGACTGCGGCGACGCGGCCACGTCGTCACGCGGGCGGGCGAGTGGATGCTGGGCCGCCTGTCGGCTGTCGGCATCGATCATGTTCGGGGGACGCTGTGGGCGGCCGCAAACCCGCGTGGTGCGCAAGGATACGCCTCCGGCCGCTGAGCGTCCAGCGGTCAGGGCATCAGGAACTGCGCGACGAGCGGCGCCAGGTCTGCGCCGATCGCGTCGGCCGCCCGCCGGCGACCCGCCACCTCGAACGAATGGCCGCCGCCCTCGACCCACTCGATGCGAGCCGATGGGCACGATGCGACGGCAACCTCGAGCTGTTCGTGCGGATCGACGAACGGGTCCTTGGTACCCGACAGGAACAGCTGAGGCATCGGGATCGAGGGAAGGTGGGCGGCACGCAGCTTCGCCGGATCCCCGGGGGGATGCAGGGGGTAGCCGAGGTACACGAGTCCGGCCGGCGTGATGGCACCCTCGGCCGCGGCCATCGAAGCCATCCGTCCGCCGTACGACTTCCCCATCGCCCACACCGGCAGGTCGGTCACGGTTCCGGCGAACGCGAAGGCGGCCACCCACGTCGCGATCGCGTGAGCGGCCGGTCCGGGCATCCGTCTCCCGGCCTCTCGATAGGGGAAGTTGATCCGCACCGTCGACACGTGCGCGTCCCGCAGCCCGTCTGCGAGGCCGCGCAGGAACGGGTGGTCGTAGGCGGCACCCGCGCCGGGTGCGATGACCGCCAGGGCTCGTGCATCGGCGGCGACCGTGACGGCCGCCGACACGTCGACCGAGGCCCCCGACGGAAGCGCCACCACGAGGCGCTGCTCCCCCTCGGACGAGGACACGGGCGGTGCTACTCGGGACGCGACGGCTGCGCGACGAACGACGCCGGCTGAGCGCCGGACGGCGCGGGCGCAGGCTCCGGCTCGGGGATGGGCGAAGGCTCCGGGGATGCCGGCGGTGCGACCGACCGCGGCGGAACGGGCTCCCCCGCAGGCTCGGGCGACAGCGGAGGTGTGGCCGAGCTCGGGGGCTCGGGAGCCACCGGGGCGCCGGGCGAGACCACGGGCTCATCCGTGGGCGGCGTCGGCGTCGTCGGCGGGAGCCGCTCTCCGTACTGCGGCGGATCGGCGGACGCGGGGCCGTCGTCGGCCGGTACCGGCGCCGTCGCAGGGGCGGGCGCCGGGGGCGCCGTCGGAAGATGCGTGCCGAGCACCTGACGCGCGCGGTGGATGCTCGAGTCGCTGACCGTCACTTCGTAGCGGTCGGCGACGACCTGCATCACCGAAGCGAAGTCCCGACGGCGGCGCACGATCGAGTACGTCACGATGCTGAGCAGCATCCCGATCGCGATGCCGACGAAGAGCACGCCGACGAAGGCCTGGATGGGCACCGAGGGCGACCCCAGCACGAAGATCGCCGAGAAGACGAGCCCGAGGAGAAGCCCGTTGATGGCTCCGGACCGGGCCGCGGTGGCGTAGCCGAGCTTGCCGGTGACCCGCTCGATGGAGCGCAGACCCTGACCGACGATCGCGATGTCGCGGGCGGGCACCTCTCCCGAGATGAGGGTCGAGACGGCCTTCTGCGCGGCTTCGTACTGCGCGAAACTGGCCACGACCTGTCCGACGTCCTCGCGTCCCGCAGGGATCCTGCCGCCCATCATGCTCATGCTTGCATTCTCGCATGGGCTCCTCGGCGTTCCCTCGACGCCGGTCGTGGGGCGGCTCCGGCCGGTTGCGGCGACGACGCGGACGCGCCGGTCGGACGGGACGAGCGGGCTACGCTGGACGCATGAGCACGCAGAGGGTTTTCGTCGCGCGCCTGACCGGGTGCACGGTCTTCGACCCGGCCGGCGACCGTCTGGGCAAGGTCCGTGACGTCGTCGTCATCTATCGCCGAGACGATCCTCCGCGCGTGATCGGTCTGCTCGTCGAGATCCCCGGCCGGCGGCGCGTCTTCCTGTCGATCAATCGCGTCTCGTCCATCGCGACCGGACAGGTCATCAGCACCGGCCTGATCAACGTGCGGCGCTTCGAACAGCGGGGCGGCGAAGTGCGCGTCATGGCCGAGCTGCTGGGCCGCCGGGTCTACCTCTCCGACGGGTCGGGACACGCGGTCATCGAAGACGTCGCCATCGAGCGCAACCGACTCGGCGAGTGGGATGTCGGTCAGCTGTTCCTCCGCCGACCGAAGACCAGCGCATCGCCGTTCGCGAAAGGCACCACGACGTTCGCCAACTGGTCCGACGTCCGCGAGCAGCAGCTCCCCGGTGAGGCGCAGTCCGCCGAGCAGCTCGTGGCGAGCTATTCGGAGCTCAAGGCCGCCGACCTCGCCAACACCCTCCTCGACCTGCCCGAAGAGCGCATGCTCGAGGTGGCGGAGGAGTTGTCCGACGAGCGTCTCGCCGACGCACTCGAGGAGATGCCCGAGGACGATCAGGTGCACATCCTCGAACAGCTCGGCGACGAGCGCGCGGCCGACATCCTCGACGCGATGGAGCCGGATGACGCGGCCGACGTCCTTGCGCAGCTTCCGGAGGGGCGACTCGAGCAGCTCCTGGACCTGATGGAGCCCGACGAGGCCGACGACGTGCGTGCGCTGCTGAAGTACGGACCGGACACGGCAGGCGGATTGATGACGCCCGAGCCCATCGTCCTCTCGGCCGACGCGACCGTCGCAGAGGCCCTCGCCCTGATTCGTCGCCATGAGCTGCACCCGGCACTTGCGGCATCCGTCTTCGTGACCCTCCCGCCCTACGAGACCCCGACCGGTCGCTTCCTCGGCACCGTGCACTTCCAGCGGATGCTGCGCTATCCGCCGCACGAGCGTCTGGGTGCCATCATCGACGACACGCTCGACCCGCTCCCCGCGAACGCGTCGGCCGCCGATGTGGCACGCGACCTCGCCAGCTACAACCTCGTGTCGCTTCCGGTCGTGGACCCCGCCCACCGCCTGGTCGGGGCCGTCAGCGTCGACGACGTCCTCGACTATCTGCTGCCGGACGACTGGCGCTCGCACAACGACGATGACCGCGCGGCCGGCCCGGCGGTCACTCCCGCTCCCATCCTTCCGAGGAGGCGCTGATGGCCCGCGGCTCTCGCCCCGTGTCGCTCGACGCCCCGCGGGGGCGCTCCGGCATCATCAGTCGCAACCCTCAGCCGTCGCGCGATCGCTTCGGGCGCTTCTCGGAGTCGTTCGCGCGCGGGATGGGGACCTCCGGGTTCCTGATCGGCATGACGATCTTCGTGGTCGTGTGGCTGATGTGGAACTCGCTGATGCCGGTCGCGTGGCAGTTCGACCCTCGCGCGACGAACTTCACCCTGCTGACCCTGATCCTGTCGTTGCAGGCCTCGTATGCCGCGCCCCTGATCCTGCTCGCGCAGAACCGGCAGGACGACCGCGACCGGGTGCAGATCGAGCAGGATCGTCAGCGCGCGGAACGCAACCTCGCCGACACCGAATACCTGGCGCGCGAGATCGTCGCACTGCGGATGGCGCTCACCGAGGTCACTTCCGAGGTCGTCACGAAGGACACCCTGCGCCACGAGCTGAAGGCGCTCCTCGAGCAGCTGGACACCCGCCTCAGTCCCGACGACGGCGGGGACGGGGCCGACGCCCGCGACACGTCGTTCGACCGGCCGGTCGAACGACGTCCATGACGCTCGACATCTCCGCCACCGTCCTGCGCAGCGTGGGCGCGGTCATCGACCCGGAGCTGCGCCGGCCGCTGTCAGAACTCGACATGGTCCGGGGGGCGGTCGTGGAGGACGGCGTCGCCCGCGTCGGGATCGCCCTCACGATCGTCGGATGCCCCGCAGCGTCCCGCATCGAAACCGAGGTGCGCGCGGCCGCGGCGTCCGTCGTCGGCGTCGACCGGGTCGACCTCACCATCGGGATCATGTCGCCCGACGAGCGACGTGCCCTCACCGAGAAGCTCCGCGGCGGTCGCGCCGCTCGCGAGATGCCGTTCGGCCCCACCTCGCTCACGCGGGTCATCGCGGTGACGAGCGGGAAAGGCGGCGTGGGCAAGTCGACGGTCACGGCCAACCTCGCCGTGGCCCTCGCCCGGCGCGGACTCGCCGTCGGACTCATCGACGCGGACGTCCACGGCTTCTCGATCCCCGGACTGCTCGGACTCGTGGGTCCGGACGGGCTGGCGCCGGTTCCGACGCGCATCGACGACCTGATGCTCCCACCGGTCGCGTACGGCGTGAAGACGATCTCGATCGGCATGTTCCTGCGCCGCGACGCGGACGCACCATTGGGTGCCGTCGCATGGCGCGGTCCCATGCTCCACCGCACCGTTTCGCAGTTCCTCACCGACGTCTACTTCGGCGATCTCGATGTGCTGCTGCTGGACATGCCGCCCGGGACGGGCGATGTGGCGATCTCGGTCGGCCAGCTCCTCCCCCACGCCGACGTCCTCGTCGTCACGACACCGCAGTCCGCCGCCTCCGACGTCGCCGTCCGGAGCGGACTCGTGGCCCGCCAGACGGGGCAACGTGTGGTGGGAGTGGTCGAGAACATGGCGCCGATGACCCTTCCCGACGGGACCACGCTCGATCTGTTCGGATCAGGCGGAGGCGGGGAGGTGGCCGTGGCGCTGTCCACGGACGACTTCGCGGTGCCCCTGCTCGCGTCGATTCCGCTCAGCCCGGCGCTGCGGATCGACGCGGATGCCGGCATCCCGGTCGTCATCGCCCACCCCGACGACCCGTCGGCCGCCGCGATCACCGAGGTCGCGGCATCCCTCGCCGCCGAACCCCGCGGCCTCGCTCGGCGTCCGCTGCCGATGCGACCACGCTGACCGGATGCGACGTCAGGTCGATTCGGAGTCGTAGGGCGTGGGCTCGTCGTCGGCACGCGGCCGCTCCTGCTCCGGCGTGGAATCTGTGGCGGCCAAAATCGCCGCGGAGGCGCTCACTGCTTTGACCGTCGGCACCGGCGGATCGTCCAGGAGGGCTTCCCGGATGATGCGGCGGGGGTCGTACTGGCGCGGATCGAGTTTGCGCCAATCGACGTCGTCGAAATCCTCGCCCATCTCCTCCTTGACGCGAGACCGCGCGCCCTGGAGGAAGTCCCGCGCGCGCGCCGTCCAGTGCGCGAGACCCTCGGCGTAGCGAGGGAGGCGCTCAGGACCGATCAGCACTGCCGCGATCAGTCCGATCAGCAGCAGCTTCTCGATGGAGAGCCCGAAGAACATGACCTCAGATTACCGCCGCGCCTGAAGGACGGGCACCACCCGCGCGCATAGGCTTGCCGTCTGGGAGGCTCCACATGGGCGATCACGACGCGAATCACAGGTTCGCCGCCGAGGCGACGGTCGAACCCGACCACATCGCGCGAGCACGGGCGCACGCGCTCGAATTGGGGGCCGCGCCCATCAGCGCCGAAGTCGGCGCGCAGATCGCCGTCATCGCCGCCGCCTCCCAGGCGCTGAACATCGTCGAGATCGGCACGGGCGCCGGGGTCTCGGGGCTGTGGCTGCTGCACGGGTCGCCGCGTGCGACCCTGACGAGCATCGACAACGAACCGGAGCACCTCGGCGTGGCGCGACGCGTCTTCGCCGACGCGAAGATCCCCGCCGCGCGGGCGCGCTTCATCACCGGGCGCGCGAAAGAAGTGCTGCCCCGCATGAACGAGGCCTCGTACGACATCGTGCTCGTCGATGCCGACCCCGAAGGCGTCATCGAGTACGTCGAGCACGGTCTGCGCCTCGTGCGCGCCGGCGGTACCGTGCTCATCCCCCGGGTGCTGGCAGGCGGGGCCGTCGCCGACCCCGTTCGCCGTGACGCGGTGACGAGCGCCTACCGCTCGCTCATCCACGAGACGCAGTCCTCCCCTGCCGTCATCGGCGCCCTGTCGATCGTCGGCGAAGGCCTTCTCCAGCTGACCACCGTGCCCGAGACGCCCGCGCGCTGACGGCACTGGCCGCGCAGCCGGCGCCGCCGCACGCGAGAACGGCCGGTCCCGAGGGACCGGCCGTTCGAATCGTGAAGGAGTCAGACGGGCGCGACGACCGCACCCAGCACGCCGTAGAGTTCCTTGGCTTCTGCGTCGTTGACGGAGACGACGAGGCGTCCGCCACCCTCCAGCGGTACCCGGACGATGATCAGGCGTCCTTCCTTCACGGCCTCCATCGGCCCGTCCCCGGTCCTCGGCTTCATGGCTGCCATCGTGGCTCCCTTTCCTCGTAGGTCTGCCGTCAAGTTTATCCCGCGTCAGGGGGCTGCGGATAATCCGCGGGAAGCGCGTACCGGACGGCTCACGGAATCTGCCAATACGTGTTCCCGAGCGCGTACATGTTGTAGATCCACCACCACTGCCCCAGCAGGCAGAGGAGGAGCACACCGACGCGCCACCCGCGCGACCTCGGCACGGCGACCACGCCCCAGAGCGGAGACAGCGGGAGCAGCAGCCGGAAGATGCTCGACTGCGGAAAGAAGACGGCGAGCAGGTACAGCAGGTAGCTCGCTGACCACAGCCGCACCTCCACCCCCACCCGGCGGGCGGCGGGAAGCAGGATCAGGGCCGCGGCGAGTGCCGCGACGCCCAGCGCGAGGGCGACGTAGCCGGTGACCTCGCCGAGACCCCACGTCGTGAACCAGAACGCCGTGGCCTGGAGGAAGCCTTCGAACGGGACGAAGGCGCCCGCGGTGTCGGGGAGCCAGTTGCGTCGCCAGGCGAGCTCCGTCGCGAGATATGCTCCCGGATCCCCGGTCACGACCCCGGCTGCCACCTGCCAGGCGAAACCGGTGACGGTCGCGAGCGCGGCCAGCGCGATGAGGTGCACCACTTCCGCTGTGCGCAACGGCTCGATCTCGCGCCGTATCCACCGCCAGATGCCGAAAAGGGCGAGGAACAGCGCGAACGCGAGCACACCGGGCCGGGTGAACGCCATCAGGGGAATCAGCAGGTAGAGCCACACGTATCGACGGCGGATGACCATCAGTAACGAAAGGAACAGCCAGAGGAGGAAGAGCGACTCCGCGTACCCCACCTGGAACATCGCAGCCAACGGTCCCGCCGTGAAGAAGACAACGGCCCACAACGCCGCGGAATGATCGAGCCGCGGGCGCAGCATCCGATACAGGGTGACGCTCGCGCCGTACCCCGCCACGAGCGAGACGAGAACCGCGGCCGCGCCCCAGGAACCCATGATCCAGCCGAGGCCGTTCGACAGGTATGCGTAGATCGGCATGAACGCCCAGGAGTTCTCCGCCACACCGCCCGACTCCGTCAGCGGCATGGTGGTCGGGTAGCCGTTCAGCGCGGTGTACCAGTACCACTGGGCGTCCCACCCGACCATGAGGTCGGCGATGGTCGCGTTCTCCCCGAACCGCGATGTCGCGCCCGACATCTGCGCGGCGACGACCAGGAAGCCCGTCGTGACGAGACGCGCCACGAGGTAGTACGCGCCGATCTGGACGGCGACCGGCAGGCCGCGCCACGGTCGCGCCGGCGCCGCCCGTTCCTCGGTCAGTGCGTCGTCAGCCACGACCGCAGCCCGCGCTCCACGTCCTCGATCTGCGAGAGCGCCACGCGTTCCTCGTCGTGGTGGGCGAGCATCGGATCGCCGGGGCCGTAGTTCACGGCCGGCACGCCCAGCGCCGAGAAGCGGGCGACATCCGTCCAGCCGTACTTCGGACGCGGTTCCGCTCCGACGGCGAGGACGAACTCCTGGGCCAGGGCGGCGTCCAATCCGGGACGGGCACCCTCGGCGACATCGATGACGTCCACCTCGAAGCCCTCGAAGACCTCGCGCACGTGCTGCTCCGCTCCGGCACCGCTCACGCTGGGCGCGAATCGGTAGTTGACCTCGATCTCGCAGAGGTCGGGGATGACGTTGCCGGCCACTCCGCCGTTCACCCGGACGGCGTTCAGACCCTCGCGATACACCAGACCGTCCACCGGCACCTCTCGCGGCCGGTAGTCCGCCAGGCGCTGCAGTACGGGCGCGGCGGCGTGGATCGCGTTCTCGCCGATCCACGCGCGGGCGCTGTGAGCCCGGACGCCACGGGTGCGGACGATCGCGCGGAGGTTGCCGTTGCAACCGCCCTCCACCGTGCCGTTCGACGGCTCGCCGAGGATGGCGAAGTCGCCCTCGAACAGATCGGGGCGCGTCCTCGCGAGGCGCGTGAGTCCGTTCAGATCGGCGTCGACCTCCTCGTGGTCGTACCACATCCATGTGAGGTCGACACGGGCGTCGGTCAGCTCGGCGGCGAGCTTCAGCTGCACCGCGACACCGGCCTTCATGTCCACCGTGCCTCGACCCCACAGGTACGGCGCGCCGTCGATCTCGACGTCCCGCGTCGGGACGTTGTCGTTGATGGGGACGGTGTCGATGTGTCCCGCGATCACGACGCGCTGCGCACGGCCGAAAGCGGTGCGCACGACGATCGTGTCGCCGTCGCGGTAGAAGTCGAGGTGCTCGAGGTCGCGCACGGCCGCCTCGATCGCATCGGCGAGGGATGCTTCGTCCCCCGACACGCTGGGGATGTCGCAGATCGTCCGGGTGAGGTCGACGGCGGACGAGGAGAGATCGAGCGCGGGCATGCGGCGATTCTACCGAGCCTCCGCGGTGCGGCCACGGGAGCCCTCCGCATCCGGCCGGCCGGCCCGTTCGCTAGCGTGGAGGACATGAGTGCAGAACGGTGGGTATGGGGCTTCGGTCTCGCGACGATCTCGAGCGACGGGACGGTGCTGGACACCTGGTATCCCGAGCCGCGCCCGGGAAGACTGCCCGCAGCGAACGAGCTGCAGGGCTTCCCCGAGCACCTCGAGCCCTTCGCGACGCCCGATCCGCGGCGCGCGGTGACCGTCGAGACAGTCGCCGTCGAGATCGACCTCAGCGCTCCCCCGCGTCGGACGGTCGACGCCTACCTGCGACTGCACGCACTGTCGCATCGTCTGACGCGACCTGGTGACCTGAACCTGGACGGCATCTTCGCCCACCTCCCCACCGTCGCCTGGACCACCGCCGGGCCGGTGCATCCCGCCGACCTCGCCCGGCTCCGCCCCGCCCTCATGCGCGCCGGGATCCAGGTGCAGAGTCTCGACAAGTTCCCCCGCATGCTCGACTACGTCATACCACCCGGAGTGCGCATCGCCGACGCCTCGCGTGTGCGACTCGGCGCCTACCTCTCGCCCGGCACCACCGTGATGCACGAGGGTTTCGTGAACTTCAACGCGGGGACCCTCGGCAGCTCGATGGTCGAGGGACGAATCTCGCAGGGCGTCGTCGTCGGCGACGGCAGCGACATCGGCGGGGGCGCATCGATCATGGGAACCCTCTCCGGCGGCGGGGCCCACAGGGTGTCGATCGGGGCGCGCACGCTTCTGGGGGCGAATGCCGGTGTCGGCATCTCGCTGGGCGACGACTGCATCGTCGAGGCCGGTCTTTACGTCACCGCCGGCTCGAAGATCGTTCTCGCCGACGAACCGGTCCGTCATGACGGGTCGCGCCCCGTGGCCAAGGGCGCCGACCTCTCCGGTCGGAACGGCCTCCTCTTCCGTCGCAACTCGCTCACCGGAGCGATCGAGGCCGTCCACCGCGCGGGGGTCGGCGTGACCCTGAACGAGGCGCTGCACGCCTGACGCGGCATCCGTCCCTCGTCGGTGCGCCGCTTCGCACGCGCGACGTCACCCGGACGAGCGCGACTCGCGTTCGACGGGAGCGGTGGGCGTGACGACGTCCTCGCGGGCGTCGACGAGGCGCTGCCCCGACAGCACACCCGGCAGGCCACGACCGCGATCCGTCGTGAACAGCATGACGACACCGGCCACGGCGAGGGCGGCGCTGAGCAGGTTGAAGGGCGCCGGGAGCATGCCGGCGAGCACGATTCCCCCGATGCCGCCGAGGTAGCGCAGGAGCCGCGCGAGCGGAACGGGCAGCGGTCCGCCGACGTAGCGCAGTTCGACCGCGAGGTCGCCGATCGTGCGGCCCTTCGCCAGTGTCACCGCGAGCCACAGTCCCGCCGTCACGATCCCACCCGCAGCGGAGGCCACGGTTCCGTCCTGGGAGAGGTCGGTGCGTCCGGCGAGGATGAGGACCAGCTGCACCAGCAGCGCCACGGCGGCCTGCACCAGCACGGCCCCGAGGTAGTCACAGAACATCACCAGGATGCGGCGGCGCTTGCTCACGGGATCGGGCTCGTCGGCGTCGTCGGTGCGCGCGAGTCCGCGGTGCCGCCGGGGCACGACCAGGGACAGCAGCGCGCCGATCATCGCCCCGGTCGTGTTGGTCAGCAGATCGCCCACGTCGAAAACGCGGTACGCGCAGGGATAGATGCCCCAGACCCCGGTGATCTGCGTCGTCTCGATGAAGGCCGAGACGCCGAGTCCGATGAGCACGGTGACGACGAAGCCTCGCCCCAGCAGGGCTCGGACGAAGAACCCCAGCGGGAGGAACAGCACGATGTTCAGCGCCAGCTGCAGGACCTCGGGACTCGTGAGCGGATTGCCCGGTCGTCGCAGCCCCGCCTGCACATCACGGATCACCCCCCTCGGGTCGAGCTCGACACCCGCGCAACGGATCGTGTCGGGGTCCGGCAGCGGCAGCAGTGTGTAGGTCCAGATGGCGAAGAAATAGACCAGGAACGCCGCCCACCCCACCACCCGCCAGAAGGTCAGTCCTCCCCGCCGCCGATAGCTGATGGCCACGAACGGCACGAACAGCGCGATGCCCGCGACGACCCCGCAGACGATCGCGAGGACACCCAGCTCGATTTGATCACGCACGGCCGCAGTTTAGGGGGCCACGACATCCGTCCGGTGCAGCGCACCCCGCCCGTCGGTGCGCGCGTAGAGTCGCACCACCGACCGAAGGAGTGCACGTGGGCAAGCGCATGAAGAAGGACCTGTACGAATCCGAGCTGATGATCCTGCAGGCGAAGCTCGTCGACATGCAGGCATGGGTGCAGGCCAGCGGTGCGCGCATCGTGGTGATCTTCGAGGGCCGGGATGCCGCGGGCAAGGGCTCGACCATCAAACGCGTCTCGGAGTACCTCAACGCCCGCGTCACGCGCATCGTCGCCCTGCCGACGCCCAGCGAACGCGACAAGACGCGGTGGTACTTCCAGCGCTACGTCCCCCACCTGCCCGCCGCCGGAGAGATCGTCCTGATGGATCGCTCCTGGTACAACCGCGCCGGCGTCGAACACGTGATGGGCTACTGCACGAGCGAGCAGTACCACCGCTTCCTGCACCAGACCCCGATCTTCGAGCGGATGCTGGTGGAGGACGGCATCATCCTGCTGAAGTACTGGTTCTCGGTCTCGGACGTGGAGCAGGAGAAGCGCTTCCAGTCGCGCAACGAGGACCCGATGCGCCGGTGGAAGCTGAGTCCCAACGACGTGCTCGCGATCACCAAGTGGGAGGACTACTCGCGCGCGAAGGACACCATGCTGGTGCACACCGACATCCCGGAGGCCCCGTGGTACGAGGTCGACAACGAGGACAAGCGCCGAGGACGGATCAACACGATCGCACACCTGCTCTCGAAGGTGCCGTACGAGCTCATCGAACGCGAGCCGATCGAGATTCCACCGCGGCCTGCGTCGGGGGGGTACGAGCGCGCTCCGCACAACGAGGACGCCACCGTGCCCGATTATGCGGCTGAGCTCGAGCACAGCAGATCGGCGGCCAAGAAGGCCGACAAGATCGACGGCAAGTCCAAGGGCGGCAAGCACAAGGTCGCCGCGAGGATCGCCGCGAAGGGCGTGAAGAACGGCGACGGCAAGGTCTGACACAACGGTGCGCGCCCGCTCGTCGCGGACGCGCACCGTTCTTGTCAGACAGCGCCGGGGTAGTCGCGCTGCGCGGCGCCGATGTAGAGCTGCTGAGGCCTGCCGATCTTGGTCTGCGGGTCGTGCTGCATCTCGCGCCAGTGCGCGAGCCAGCCGGGGAGGCGGCCGATGGCGAACAGCACCGTGAACATGCGCGTCGGGAAGCCCATCGCCTTGTAGATCACGCCGGTGTAGAAATCGACATTGGGATACAGGCGGCGCTCTTTGAAGTAATCGTCGTTGAGCGCGATCTCCTCGAGCTCCTTCGCGAGGTCGAGTAACGGATCGCTGACGCCCAGCGCTTCGAGCACCTCATCGGCCGACTCCTTCACGAGCTTCGCGCGGGGGTCGTAATTCTTGTAGACGCGGTGCCCGAAGCCCATGAGCTTGACGCCGTCTTCCTTGTTCTTGACGCGCTCGACGAAGCGCTGCACGCTCTCACCGGAGTCGCGGATACGGCCGAGCATGTCGAGCACCGCTTCATTGGCGCCGCCGTGCAGCGGGCCGTACAGCGCATTGATGCCGGCCGAGATCGACGAGAACTGGTTCGCGCCGGTGGAACCGACGAGACGCACAGTGGAGGTCGAGGCGTTCTGCTCGTGGTCCTCGTGCAGGATCAGCAGGCGCTCGAGGGCACGGGACATCACCGGATTGATCTCGTAGATCTCCGACAGGACGCCGAAGTTGAGCTTGAGGAAGTTGTCGACGAACCCCAGGGAGTTGTCGGGGTACAAGAATGCCTGGCCGATGCTCTTCTTGTGCGCGTATGCCGCGATCACGGGGAGCTTGGCGAGCATGCGGATGGTGTTGAGCTCCACGTGCTCGGGGTTGTTCGGGTCGGATTCGCTCTCGTAGTACGTCGAGAGGGCGGCCGTCGCCGACGAGAGCACCGACATCGGGTGCGCCGTGCTCGGAAGCGAGGAGAAGAAGCGCTTCAGGTCTTCGTGCAGCAGGGTGTGGTGACGGATGCGCTCGTCGAACGCGGCCAGCTCATCGGCCGTCGGGAGCTCGCCGTAGATCAGCAGCCATGCCACCTCGAGATAGGTGCTGTTCTGCGCCAGTTGTTCGATCGGGTAGCCGCGGTAGCGCAGGATGCCCTGATCGCCGTCGATGAATGTGACGCCCGACTTGGTCGCCGATGTGTTGACGAAGCCGTAATCGAGGGTGGTGTGCCCGGTCTGCCGGGTGAAGGTCGAGATGTCGACGCTCGCAGCCCCGTCGGTGCCTGCGAGCACCGGGAACTCGGCAGTCTTACCGCCGATCGTGAGGGTGGCCTTCTCCTGCTGGGTGTCCGCGTCGCTCACGGCGCCTCCTTGCGATTTCTGGTCGGTCGGGGTGTCGTCCGTCGTCCGGGCGAGCCGTGGACTCCCCCGCACACCGGGTCGTGCGGAGGACGGAGGGTGCCGCATCGCCGCGTTTCCTACAGCCTAGTGGGCCTGCGAACCCACTACCGCACCCGCCAACGCTCCGCGGATTCGGCTGGAGGAAACCTCCGAAACGGATGCTTCGCTCCCGGTCCGGCGGGGGAATCAGCCGCGCAGCCGAGCCCCCGCCGCGGCGATGCGCTCGTCCGACGCGGTGAGCGAGAGCCGGATGTGCTGCGGGAAGTGGTCTCCGTAGAAGTGTCCGGGGCCGGCCAGGATGCCGAGGTCTGCGAGCCGTCCCATGCTCTCCCAGGCATCGCGTCCCTCGGTCACCCAGAGGTAGAGACCTGCTTCGCTGTGGTCGATGCGGAACCCCGCAGCCTCCACGGCCGGTTTGAGGACGTCGCGGCGCGCACGGTAACGATCTTTCTGCGCTGCGACGTGATCGTCGTCGCTCAAGGCCGCGGCCATGGCCGCCTGCACGGGCGCCGGGGGCATCAGACCCAGGTGCTTGCGAGCGGTGAGCAGCCTTGCGACAACGTCGGGGTCTCCCGCGAGGAAAGCCGCCCGGTACCCCGCGAGGTTGGACTGCTTGCTCAGCGAGTACACCGACAGGATGCCGCGCAGATCGCCGTCGGTCACGCGCGGGTCCAGCACGCTGGGCACCGGTTCCCGCTCCCACGGGCCGTCCCACCCGAGCTCGGCGTAGCACTCGTCCGAGGCCACCACCGCGCCGAGCTGCCGCGCCCTGGTCACCGCGGCGCGGAGGTCCGCAGCATCCATCACCGCACCGTCGGGGTTACCAGGCGAATTCAGCCAGACGAGCTTCGTGCCGGCCGGCCAGTCGGCGGGGTCGTCCGAGGCGAGGGACGTCGCCCCGACGAGCCGGGCGCCCACCTCGTACGTCGGGTAAGCCGCTCGCGGGTGCACGACGGTGTCGCCCGCGCCGAGGTCGAGCAGCAGCGGCAACAGCGCGACGAGCTCTTTGGAGCCGATCGTGGGCAGGACGTGGTCGGCAGTCAGCCCCGCCACCCCTCGGCGGCGGGCGTACCACGCGACGATGGCCTCGCGCAGCGCCGGCGTACCGACCGTCTGCGGGTAGGCATGGGCGTCCGTCGCCGCCGCCAGCGCGCGCGCGATCAGCGCGGGCGTCGGATCGACCGGTGACCCGATCGACAGATCGACGATGCCGTCGGGATGTGCCCGCGCGCGCTCCGCGTAGGGGGCGACGGCGTCCCAGGGGTAGTCCGCGAGGTCGGAGACGCCCATCCGCAGCTACTCGCCCTGGGGCGGGAGCACGCTGATGACCGGGTGGTCCTTCGGGATGACCCCGGTCTTGGCGGCACCGCCGGGCGATCCGATGTCATCGAAGAACTCGACGTTCGCCTTGTAGTAATCGCGCCACTCGTCGGGTAGGTCGTCTTCGTAGTAGATGGCCTCGACGGGGCAGACGGGCTCGCATGCACCGCAGTCCACGCACTCGTCGGGGTGGATGTACAGCGAACGTTCGCCCTCGTAGATGCAGTCGACAGGGCACTCGTCGATGCAGGCGCGATCCTTGACATCGACGCAGGGAAGGGCGATCACATACGTCACGAGAACAGTCTAGTTCGCCGAAACGGACGGGCCCTCCGTGTGCGGCATCGCGACGGCGCGGTGGCGGGACAGATCCGGCCACGCCACGACGATGGCGACGAGGACGGGCACGGCGATCGTCCAGATGATCCCCGTGTTGATCTCGCCCTCAGCGGGTTGGGGCACGATGACGGATCCTCCCGGTCCTCGTCCCGAGAACACGAGGGTCGCGATCATCATCCCCAGGCCCGCACCGAGGGCGGTCCAGCGGTCCGACGTCAGGAGGCGCACCGCGGCCAGCAGCGCCGCGCTGCCGACGATCGCCAGGATCAGCCCGAGGGGGAACCAGCCGAGCTGGTAGCTCTGGGCGATGGTGCCGGCGAGGCCGTAGACCGCTCCCACGAGCGCGGAGATGACCCAGGAGCCGACGCGAGACCAGGAGAAGGACACCGGGTAAGTCTAGGTGCGGCTGGTGCGGCGCCGAATCGGGAGCGATCATCTCTTGCGGAGTTCGCAGGTCGCCTCAGGCGGCCCAACCCCACAACCGCAGAAGCGCGGCCGTCCCCGCCGCCGCGACGACGACGACCAGGAACGGCGCGCGCACGAGCAGCAGCCCGGCCGCGACGAGCAGCGCCGGGACGCGCGCGTCGACGACGATGGTCTGGCCGACGCCTAGCGCCTGCACGCCCACGAGCGCCGCCAGAAGGGCGACCGTCAGCAGGTCGGCGATGCGCGCCGGCCTCGGCGCCTCGAGCACGCTCGTCGGCACCAGGTACCCGAGCGTCTTCAGCGCGACGCAGATGATGGATGCCACGAGGACCGCCGTCCATAGGGTCATGGCAGTCCTTCCCGTTCGGGCACGTCGCCGGGTTCGACGATGCTGCCGCCCGTCTGGGTGCTCGAACGCCCCAGCCAGTTGAACCAGCCGACGACGACCGCGACGACGGCTGCGACGATGACCGGCACACCGGGCATGAGCACGGGCGTCAGCACCACCGCGACGACCGCAGAAGCGACTCCGACGGCGATGGCCTGCCGTCGACGCAGGCGCGGCCACAGCAGCGCGAGGAAGGCGGCCGCGGCCGCAGCATCCAGTCCGTACGCCCGCGGGTCGCCGAGCACATCCCCCAGCAGAGCCCCGGCAAGCGTCGACACGTTCCACCCGATGTAGATGCCCACCCCGGTGACCCAGAACCCGATCGTGCGGGCTCGCGGGGTGTGCTGCGCCAGCGACACGGCCGCCGACTCGTCGATCGTGAACTGCGCGGCGGCTGCGCGTCGCCAACCTCCGGCGCCGATGACCGGTGACATCCGCATGCCGTAGGCGACGTTGCGAACGCCGAGAAGCGACGCCGATGCGATGGCGGCGGGTGCCGCGGCCAGCCCGCCCGCCCCGATGACGCCGACGAACGCGAACTGCGACCCGCCCGTGAACATCAGCAGGCTGAGCACGCAGGTCTGCCAGATGTCGAGCCCGGATGCCACGCCCAACGCGCCGAACGAAATGCCGTAGGCGCTCGTGGCGAAGGCCACGCCGAGCGCCTCCCGCCATGCGCGCCGCGCGTGGGGGTCGGCGGTGGTGCTCACGTCGTCGAGCCTATCGACGCGCCCGCACGGGCCGCGTCGCGTGGTGCTGCGCGAACGGTCGCGACACGCCGTCACGCACCACCACGCTCCGCGGCACGCGGCATGTCGCGACCGCTCGCCGGACGAAGGCAGCCGCGCCGAGAGACCGCGAACGCAGACAGGGACGCGGACGGGGACGACGGGCGCGAACGCGAACGGGGACGGATGCCGCGGCATCCGTCCCCGTTCGGTCAGGTCTTCGAGACTCAGGCGTTCGCGTTCGCGTCCTGGCGCTTCAGGCGGGCGGTTGCGCGCGCGCGCTCGGTCGCGTCGAGCGCGACCTTGCGGATGCGGACGATCTCGGGCGTGACCTCGACGCACTCGTCCTCGCGGGCGAACTCGAGGCTCTCCTCGAGTGAGAGCTGCCGCGACGGGGTCATCGACTCGAACGTGTCGGAGGTGGACTGACGCATGTTGGTCAGCTTCTTCTCCTTCGTGATGTTCACGTCCATGTCGTCGTTGCGCGAGTTCTCGCCGATGACCATGCCCTCGTAGACCTCCTGGGTCGGCTGGACGAAGAACGACATGCGCTCCTGCAGGGCGATGATGGCGAAGGGCGTGACGACTCCCGTGCGGTCGGCGACGATCGATCCGTTCTGACGGGTGACGATCTGACCGGCCCACGGCTCGTAGCCGTGCGAGATCGCGTTGGCGATACCCGTGCCGCGGGTCGTCGTGAGGAACTCCGTACGGAAGCCGATGAGACCGCGCGAAGGCACCACGAACTCCATGCGCACCCAGCCGGTGCCGTGGTTGGTCATGTTCTCCATGCGGCCCTTGCGTGTGGCCAGCAGCTGGGTGATCGCACCGAGGTACTCCTCGGGTGCATCGATCGTCAGGTGCTCGAAGGGCTCGTACGTCTTGCCGTCGACCTTCTTCGTGACCACCTGGGGCTTGCCCACCGTCAGTTCGAAGCCCTCACGACGCATGTTCTCGACGAGGATGGCCAGGGCGAGCTCGCCGCGGCCCTGCACCTCCCAGGCGTCGGGGCGTCCGATGTCGACGACCTTCAGCGAGACGTTGCCGATCAGTTCGCGGTCGAGGCGGTCCTTGACGAGGCGCGCGGTCAGCTTGTGACCCTTCACCTTGCCGGCGAGCGGCGACGTGTTGGTGCCGATCGTCATCGAGATCGCGGGGTCGTCGACGTGGATCTGCGGCAGCGGACGGACGTCTTCCGGGTCGGCGATGGTCTCGCCGATGGTGATGTCGGGGAAGCCCGCGATGGCGACGATGTCGCCGGGCGCCGCGCTCTCGGCCGGGTAGCGCTCGAGCGCGCGGGTCTTCAGCAGCTCGGTGATGCGAGCACTGCTGACGGTGCCGTCCGCCCGCACCCATGCGACCGTCTGACCCTTCTTCAGCGTGCCGTTGAAGACGCGCAGAAGGGCGAGACGCCCGAGGAACGGGCTGGAGTCGAGGTTCGTGACCCATGCCTGCAGCGGCGCCTCGTCGTCGTACGCCGGAGCGGGGACGTGCTGCAGGATCGCCTCGAACAGCGGCTCGAGGTCGTCGTTGTCGGGCAGCGAGCCGTTCTCGGGACGATTGCGCGACGCGGCGCCCGCGCGACCGCTCGCGTAGACGACGGGGACGTCCAGCAGCGCGTCGACGTCGAGGTCGGGCACGTCGTCGACGAGGTCGGATGCGAGACCCAGGAGGAGGTCGTGCGCTTCCTCCTCGACCTCGGCGATGCGGGCATCGGGCCGGTCGGTCTTGTTGACCAGCAGGATGACGGGAAGCTTGGCCTCGAGCGCCTTGCGGAGCACGAAACGGGTCTGCGGGAGCGGGCCCTCGCTCGCGTCGACCAACAGGACGACGCCGTCCACCATCGACAGGCCGCGCTCGACCTCGCCGCCGAAGTCGGCGTGGCCGGGGGTGTCGATCACGTTGATCGTGACCGGGGTGTCGCCCGCGTGAACGCCCTTGTACGTGATCGCGGTGTTCTTCGCGAGGATCGTGATGCCCTTCTCACGCTCGAGGTCGTTCGAGTCCATCGCACGTTCGTCCACGTGAGCGTGCTCTCCGAACGAGCCGGTCTGACGCAGCATGGCGTCGACGAGGGTGGTCTTGCCGTGGTCGACGTGGGCAACGATCGCGACGTTGCGTAGGTCTGAACGGTGGGCGCGCGCCATGAGGGTTCCTTGCAAAGTTTGGGGGTTTCGCCGGGATCCGGCCTTTTCAGCTTACCGCAGGCATCCGAGAGGAACCCGGGAGCACCTCCCGCACGCGGAACGGGGCGGGATTCCCAAGAATCCCGCCCCGTCCCCACCGGCCCGAAGGTCGGTCCGTGCTACTTCTTCCAGCCGACGACGGTCCAGTCGACCGTGGCGGAGACGCCGAACATCGTGGCGCCGTAGTTGACGAGTCCCTGCTTCACGGCCCAGACCTCAGGCAGCGGAGCGATCGGGAACATCGGCATGTAGGACCAGATCTTCTCGTTGATCTCGTTGGCGATCGTGATGCGCTTCGCCGGGTCGAGCTCCTCGTTGGCCTGCGTCCACAGGTCGCCGAGCGCGTCGTCCGTCGTGCCGGTGAAGTTCTGACCGGAATCGAGCGGGTAGAACAGCGACTCCGTCGAGGAGATCGGGAAGGCCGTACCCTGCCAGGAGAACGACACCATCTCGAAGTTGCCGGGAATCACGTAGTCGCTGAAGTACTGCGCGGCGGGAACCGTCGTCAGCTCCACCGGGATCCCGAACTCGCCGAGGTCGGCCTGAACCTGCTCGGCACGCTGGATGTTGGTGGCGGTGTCAGCGGGAACCGTGATGGTGAGCTTGAGCTCCGTGCCATCCTTCGTCCACGTGTCGCCGTCCTTCGTGTAACCGGCGTCGCCGAGGAAGCCCTCCGCGGCCGACGGGTCGAGCGGAAGCGCCTTGTCGTCGTAGCCTTCCTGCCCGTTCATGAAGATGTAGTCACCCTGCGTGACGGCCGGCACACCCACGGGCGTGTTCGCCGCAGCGGCGATCTGCTCGCGGTTGACGATCGAGGCGACCGCCTTGCGGACGTTGACGTCCGAGAGCGGGCCCTCCTTGGCGTTCATCGTCACGTGCGTCCACGTCAGACCGTTGGTGGCCTGAAGCTCGGCGTCCTCGCGGGACTTGGCCGTCGCGTAGAGGTCGGCGTTGGCCGAGATCTCGAGCGCGTCGATCTCCTTGTTGGCGAACGACGAACCCTGCTGGTCCTGGCTGACGACCTTGAACAGGATGGTGTCGAGCTTCGGCGTCTCACCCCACCACTTCTCGTTCGGCGTCAGCGTGACGACCTGACCGGTCTGGTCGATGTCGGAGATGACGTACGGGCCCATCGAGGGCATCGCCTGAGCGGTGTAGCCCTCGTTGAACGCCGTCGGGTCGGAGGCCACGGAGGCCGGGAGGACGAGTCCGAGAAGACCCTGCCAGTCGGCGTACTTCGCGCTGAACGTGATCTTCACGTCATACGCGTCCGTGCCCTGCTCGATCGACGAGATCTGATCCCAGCCGGTCGTCGAGACGGGAAGGAAGGCCTCGTTCGTGCCGTTGTTCGCCTGCCAGGTGGCCTGCCAGTCCGCGACGGTGATGGGCGTTCCGTCTTCCCACACGGCGTCGGGGTTGAGCTTCATCTCGACGACCTGGGGGTCTTCGCTGACGAGCTCGACCGAAGACGCGTAGTTCTCGTTGAGAACGGGCTCGCCGTCGGTGGTGATCTTGATCGGGCCGCCCTGGGTGGCCGCCAGGATCGTGTTCGTGTCGACGTCGTTGCCGTCGATCTCGAGGTTGTTGTAGTTGACCGGCAGGGCGCCGACGGCGAGCGTCAGCGTGCCGCCGTCCTGAACCTCATCGGCGGTGGCCGAATCCCAGTCGACGGTCGGCAGGTCGGCGGCAGCACTCGCGCTGGAGCTGGGTGCGGCCGTGTTACCGGCTGCGCAGCCCGAGACCAGCAGCGCGGCTGCGCCGAGCATGGCCAGAGCGCCGAGTGTTTTCACACTCCGTGTCCTCATCATGTGATCGTTCCTCTCGTATTCCTTGTGGGGCCTCGGCGGCTTGGTGCCACCACCGGGGGTCTATGACGCTTCGGCGAGTGCCGCCTCCTCCACCAGCGCGGAGCGATCCACGTGGTGGCAGGCGACCTGCGCGCGGCCGTGCGGGGCGAGTTCGGGATCGGACTCGCGGCACCGGGCCTGAGCGGTCTCGTCGAGGAGAAGGTACAGCGGGCACCGCGTGCGGAAACGGCATCCCTCGATCTCCTGCGTGGGGCTCGGCAGATCCCCGTTCAGGAGAATGCGGGTGCGCTGGCGCTCGATGGCGGGGTCGGGGATGGGCGCCGCCGAGATGAGCGCCTTGGTGTACGGATGCCTCGGATTGTTGAAGATCTCCGCGATCGGACCCTGCTCGACGATTCGGCCGAGGTACATCACGGCGACATCGTCGGCGATCTGACGGACGACGGCGAGGTCGTGCGCGACAAAGAGATACGACAGCCCCAGGCGGTCCTTGAGGTCTTCCAGCAGGTTGATGACGCCGGCCTGGATGGAGACGTCCAACGCCGACACGGGCTCGTCGAGGATGAGGACGGCGGGGTTGGTCGACAGCGCACGCGCGATGCCGAGTCGCTGCCGTTGGCCGCCGGAGAACTCGTGCGGGTATCGATCCGCCATCGCCGGGTCGAGCCCGACCAGTTCGAGCAGCTCCGTCACCTTCGCATCGCGCTCGGCCTTCGGCGCTCCCTGAACCCAGAGCGGCTCCGTGATGACCTCGCCGACCGGAAGGCGCGGATCGATCGCACCCATCGGGTCCTGGAAGACGATCTGCACGTCCGGGCGGAGTGCGTTGATCTCGCGCTTCGTCGCGGTCCCGACATCCGTGCCCTCGATGCGGATCGTTCCCGACTGGGGGGCCGCCATCTCCATGATCTCGAGGATCGTCGTGGTCTTGCCGCAGCCCGATTCACCGACCAGGCCCAAGGTGCGGCCGGGGCGCAGCGTGAACGAGACGCCGTCCACGGCGCGGACGGTGCCGATGCGTCGGGGGAAGACCGAGCCCTTCATGAGCGGGAAGTGTCGCGTGAGGTCGGTGACCTCGACGACCGGGGCACCACCGGTCTCGGCGCGCTCCTCCTCGGGCAGGGGTGCGGGGCGCGGGAAGATCTCCGGACGCTTGAGCTCACCCGATGCGATCTCGTCCGCCCGGATGCACGCCGAGACGTGCAGAGGCGTCGCCGGATCGTGCACGGCCAGCATCGGCTCGATGTCGTGGCACGCGTCGATCGCGATCGGGCAGCGGGCAGCGAACGGGCAACCCTGAGGCAGGTTCGCCAGCGACGGCGGACGCCCGTCGAGAGGGACGAGGCGCTGCGTTCCTGCCGTCATCATGTTGGGCACCGATCGCAGCAGCCCGATCGAGTACGGCATGTGCGGGGCGGAGAACACCTCGTCGGTCGTGCCGAGTTCGACCAGCTTCCCGGCGTACATCACGCCGACGCGATCGGCGTGGCCGGCCACGACCCCGAGGTCGTGGGTGATCAGGACGACGGCGGCGCCCGTGATGTCCTTCGCCTTCTCGAGCACCTCCAGGATCTGCGCCTGGATGGTCACGTCGAGCGCGGTCGTGGGTTCGTCGGCGAGGATGACCTTCGGGTCGTTCGCGATCGCCATGGCGATCATGGCGCGCTGACGCATGCCACCGGAGTACTCGTGCGGGAACGCTCGGGCGCGGCGCTCGGCGTCGGGGATGCCGACGACCTTGAGCAGCTCGACCGCGCGGGATGCGGCCGCCTGGGTCGAGAGTCTGCCGTCGTGCAGGCGCAGAGCCTCGCTGATCTGGTCGCCCACCGTGTAGACCGGCGTCAGGGCGGACAGCGGGTCCTGGAACACCATGGCCAGGCCTTTGCCGCGGATGCGCGACAGTCGCGCGTCGTCGAGACCGAGGAGCGACTGTCCTTCGAACTCGATCGCTCCCGTCACCCGCGCGCTCGAGGGAAGCAGGCCCATGACCGCGAGGGACGACACCGACTTGCCCGACCCGGACTCGCCGACGATGCCCAGGAACTCGCCCGGATGCACGTCGTAGGAGATGCCGCGGACCGCCTGCACGGGTGCGCCGTCGCGCTGCGGGAAGGTGACGCTGAGATCGCGGACCGACAGCAGAGGAGTGCCGGTGCGCGGCGGGGTCACGGGACGCGGTTCAGTCACGGTTGTTTCCAGACGTGGGGTCGATGGCGTCGCGCAGCGCGTCGCCGACGAGGCTGATGGCGAACAGCAGCGCGATCAGCACCATGGCGGGGAACACGAACAGCCAGGGACGGGTCACCGCCGCGGCGGTGCCGTCCGAGAGCAGGGTTCCGAGCGACACTTCGGGCTTCTGGACGCCGAACCCGAAGTAGCTCAGCGCCGTCTCGGACATGATCGCCGAGACCACGCCGAGGGTGGCGTCGATGATGAGGATGGAGGCCATGTTCGGGATGATGTGGCGCCCGAGGATCTTATGCGTCGGCATGCCCATATAGCGCGCCGCGCGCACGAAATCGCGATTGCGCAGGGATCGCGTCTGGCTGCGCACGACCTGGGCCATGATCATCCAGCTGAACAGGGCGATGTAGAGCATCAGCACCACCCATGACAGCCCCTTGATGAGCGGGCTGAGGAGGATGAAGAGGAAGAACGCGGGGATCACCAGAAGCAGCAGGATGAACCACTGGATGACGCGGTCGACCCACCCGCCGATGTAGCCGGCGGTCGAGCCGACGATCGCGGCGATGATCGTGGCCGCCGGGCCCGCGACCAGTCCGATGACCAGGGACTTCTGCAGGCCGGAGAGCGTCTGGGCGTAGATGTCCTGACCGATGGAGTTCGTTCCGAACCAGTGCAGGTTGGTGGGGCCCATGCCCATATTCAGCGGGTCGCGATCGGTCACGCCGTACGCGTAGAGGAACGGACCGAGGAACGCCCACAGGATGATCATGACCACGACGGTGATGCCGATCCAGAAGCGCGGCATCCGCTTCAGGCGCAGCCACACCAGGCCGTTGCGCGAGAGCGGACGCCGAGCGCCGGTGACGTCGTTGCCCGGCTCGAGGGGCGCTTCGAGCGCCTGTTCCTGCATCACCGACATGTCAGTTCCTCACCCTCGGGTCGAGCGCGGCGTACAGCACTTCGGAGAGCGTCGAGGCGATCAGGTAGAGGACGGCCACGAACAGCGTGCTCCCCGCGACGGCGTTGATGTCGTTCTTCTGAATGGCCTCGATCTGGAACTGCCCCATCCCCCGCCAGCTGAAGACGATCTCGAGCATCGCGGATCCCGCGATGAGCGTCCCGAAGCTGTAGGCGAAGAACGTCGACATCGGGATGAGGGCGAGCCGCACGCCGTGGCGGTAGAGAGCCTGCGTGCGCGGCAGGCCCTTCGATCGCGCGGTGCGGATGTAGTCGGCGCCGAGCACGTCGAGCATGACGCTGCGCTGGTACCGGGAGTAGGAGGCGGCGCTGATCAGGACGAGCGCGAGCGTCGGGAGAAGCAGGTGGATGGCGCGATCCCACGCCAGCTCCCACCAGTTGCCCGAGATCCCCGCGGTGTACTCGCCGGTGAACTGGATGAGCTGCGTGCCGGCCAGATTGTTGAACTGCGTGGCCACGATCATGAGCAGCACGCCGATGACGAACGTCGGCGTCGCGAAGACGACGTACGACGCGTACGTCACGATCTGGTCGCTCGTGCGGTACTGCCGGACGGCGCCCCACACTCCGAGCAGCACGCCGAGGATCGCGCCGATGATCGACCCGAGAAGGAGGAGGCGCAGGCTCGCCCCCGACCGGGCGAGGATCTCATTCGTGACCTGGGCTCCGCCCACCGTGGTGCCCAGCGAGAACTGGGTGAAGAGGTTCACCAGCCAGGTCCACATGCGCACGATGACCGGGACGTCGGGATTGACGCCCATCGCATCGAGCGAGGCATCGATGGATGCCTGCGGCGGTCGCGGATTCATCCCGTAGAACCGGGCAGCCGGATCCAGGACGGTGCTGGCCAGGATGTAGGCCATGCAGGTCGCGATCAGGCTGAGGATCGCGTAGTTCAGGAACCGCCGGATGACGTAGATCGTCATCGAGCCGGCCTCGCGGTCCGGCGTAGTTCAGACAGACACATCATCGTCGTTCTTTCCTGGGGCCACCGCCACCATGCGCGGTGTCGGCTTCGGGGGGATGTCGGAACCTGTCCGACCCATAGACCCTAACCCCGGCGCTCCGTTGCGGCCGTCGACGTTGACGAGTCTTTTCACGACCGTAACATTTCGTCATTCCTTCGCAAAATGTTCTATCAGCAGACACATAGGTTCGCAGTCAGGCGACCGTAGGCCCTATGCGCTGAGCACAGCGCTCAACGCGCCGATCACGATGATTCCCAAAGCCAGCAGCGCGGGGACATCCCATTCACGGCGGATCGCGGCATCCGCTCTGCTTCGCTCACGCGCCCCGTCCCACTCGTCACGGATGATACCCAGCTCTCGAAGAGCGGGGGGCACCGTCGCCCCGGGTCGTGCGCCCGCCGTCGGACCGACGCGGCCCGGCCGGCCCGCCACCGGCCCGCCGTATGCCTTGATCTCGGATCCGTCGAGGAGGTCGAACACCACCTGCCAGCGCATCCGGATATCGGCGACCCGACCCCACGGGAGTGTCGTGCGGCGCAGATAGTTCTGGACGATGACATCGTCCCTGCTCATCGAGATGTGCGAGGCGTACAGCACGACGTAGATGAACCAGAGGACGAGCAGCACCCAGGGCGCCAGCAGCAGCATCTGGATGATGCCGGCCCGCAGGAGCGCGTCGCCGAGCAGCACCACCGCGATCACGCCCGACACGATCAGGGCGATCGTGCCGGACGTGGCGCGGAACACCCGGCGCGCCGGAGCGGGCGGGTTCGGGCGGGGCGCGCTCAGAGGCCCGCTCCCCCGCCCAGGGGAATCGATGCGCCGGGGATCGCGTCCAGCAGGCGCCTCGTGTACTCCTCGGACGGGTTCGCGAAGATCTCGTCGACGGTCCCCTGCTCGACGACCTTGCCGCGTTCCATGACGCAGACGAGGTCGGCTGTCACACGCACGACGGCGAGGTCGTGGGTGATGAACAGGTAGGTCAGACCGAGTTCGGACTGCAGTTCGGCGAGCAACTGCAGGATCTGGTCCTGCACGAGCACGTCGAGTGCGGAGACCGCCTCGTCGAGGATGACGATGTCCGGCTTCAGCGCCAGTGCACGGGCGATGGCCACGCGCTGACGCTGACCGCCGGAGAGCTCGTTCGCGTAGCGCGACGCGAGCTCCTGCGGAAGCGAGACCTGGTCGAGAAGCTCGCGCACCCGCTCGCGCCGTGACGCCGTGTCGCCGACCTTGTGGATCTCGAGCGGCTCGGAGATCGTGTTGCCGATGTTGCGCATCGGGTCGAGCGAGCCGTACGGATCCTGGAACACGGGTTGCATGCGTCGTCGCAGGTCGAACGTGTCTTTGCGCGACAGCCCGGCGACATCGATGCCGTCGACCTCGATGAGACCGGAGGTGGGATCCTCCAGCTTGAGCACCATCTTGGCCACCGTGGACTTGCCCGACCCCGACTCGCCGACGAGGGCGAGGGTCTTGCCGCGCGGGATCTCGAACGAGACCGCATCCACGGCGCGGAACGGCTCGCTGCGGAAGCCACCCATGCGGATCTTGTAGTCCTTCGTGAGCTCCTTCACGCGCAGTGTCGGAGCGGTGTTCGCGACATCCGCCAGCACCTTCACACCGCGGTCCTCGACGACGGCCTGGATGCGCTGCGAGGCGATGCTGGGTGCAGCAGAGACCAGCCGCTGCGTGTACGGGTGCAGCGGGTTCTCGAGGATGGTCCGGCTCGGCCCCGACTCGACGATCTCGCCGTCCTTCATGACGATGATGCGCTCGGCACGTTCCGCGGCGAGGCCCAGGTCATGCGTGATCAGGAGCACAGACGTGCCCTTCTCCCGCGTGAGCTTGGCCATGTGGTCCAGGATCACGCGCTGCACCGTGACGTCGAGCGCCGAGGTGGGCTCGTCCGCGATCAGCAGCTGCGGATCGGCGGCGAGGCCGATGCCGATGAGGGCGCGCTGGCGCATGCCGCCGGAGAACTGGTGCGGGAACTGGTTCATGCGCTTCTCGGCGTCTGCGAGGCCGGCCTGCTTCAGGACCTCGATCGCGCGCGCCTCGATGTCACGGCGACCGGACGCGATGCCGTTCGCACGCACCGCCTCCTTCACCTGGAAGCCGATGCTCCACACCGGGTTGAGGTTCGACATCGGGTCCTGAGGCACGTACCCGATGTCGCGGCCGCGGACGGCCTCCATCTCGGACAGCGAGTATTCGGTCAGGTCGGCGCCGGCGAGCGTGATGCTGCCGGAGGTGACATGACCGGTCCCGGGCAGGAGGTTCACGATCGCCGACGCCGTCGTGGACTTGCCCGAGCCGGACTCGCCCACGATCGCGATGGTCTCGCCGGGGAAGATGTCGAAATTGATGCCGTGGAGCACCTCGCGCTCACCGGACTGCGAGTCAAAGGCGACACGCAGGTCCTTCACGCTCAGCAACGGCTGACGGGCGGTCTCGCTCATCGGCGGGCCCTCGCTCTCGGGTCGAGGGCGTCGCGGATCAGCTCGCCCAGCAGGATGAACGCCAGCACCGTCACCGTCAGCAGGATCGACGGGTAGATCAGCGCCATGGGGGCCACGCGCAGCGACTGCTGCGCCTGGCTGATGTCGTTGCCCCACGACATCGTGCCGCTGCCGAGACCGACACCCAGGAACGACAGGGTCGCCTCGGCGACGATGGCCGCCGCGAGGCTGATGGTCGTGATGACGAGGAGCGGTGCGATGGCGTTCGGCACGACGTGGGTGACGAGCGTGGTGAAGCGCGACTGACCGAGCGCGCGGGAGGCCGTGATGAAGTCCGCCTGACGCACCCGGAGCACTTCCGCACGCACCACGCGGGCGGTGGATGCCCACGCGAACCCGCCGATGGCGAAGGCGAGGGTGAACACGTTGCGGTTCGTCGAGAAGACGCTCATCACGACGATCGCGGCGAGGATGTAGGGGATCGAGAAGAAGATGTCGCCGATGCGCGACAGCAGGGAATCGAGCCATCCTCCGTAGAACCCGGCGAACGCCCCCATGATGAGGCCGATCGTCGTGCCGATGATGGTGGCGATGAGGCCGACGGTGAGCGAGGTGCGCGCACCCCAGACCATGCGGGACCAGATGTCGCAGCCCTGGAACGTGAAGCCGAGCGGATGCCCGTCCGCCGGTCCGCCGTTGCTGTTGGCGAGCTGGCAGTCGTCGTTGGGCGGGACCGTGGTGAACAGCGTCGGGAAGACGGCCATCACGAGGACGATGCCCACGACGATCAGGCTGATCCAGAACGTGGGTCGACGACGCAGATCGTGCCAGGCATCCGACCACATGCTGCTCGGCTTCTCGCCGACGCGGACCGCGTCGACGACGAGCGTCTGGTCTTTGACGGGGGCGACGTAGTGCGCCGCCGGGGTGCGATCACTTGACATAGCGGATCCTCGGATCGAGCAGGCCGTAGAGCAGGTCCACGACGAGGTTGACGAGCACGTAGATGATGACGAACACGGTCACGAAGGAGACGATCGTCGGGCCCTCGTGACGGAGCGTCGCCTGGAACAGTGTGTTCCCGACACCCGGCACGTTGAAGATGCCCTCCGTGACGGTCGCTCCGACGAGGAGCACGCCGAAGTTGGTGGCGGAGTTCGTGATCACCGGGATGAGCGAGTTGCGCAGCACGTGCACGGGGACGACGCGTCGGCGCGACAGTCCTTTGCTGTACGCGGTGCGCACCCAGTCCTGGTTCAGGGTGTCGATCACCGAGCCGCGCATGAGGCGCATGCTCGTGGCGTAGAGGCTGAATCCCAGGACGAGCGCAGGGAGCAGGAGGTCGCCCCAGTCGTTCTGGGCGCCGACCGTCGGCTTGAACCAGCCGAACTGGATGGCCAGGAAGTACTGGGCCAGGAAGCTGAGCACGAAGATCGGCAGCGCCACGAAGATGAGGGCGATGACGAGCATCGTGTTGTCGAAGATCTTGCCCTTCCGCAGGGCGGAGACCGTGCCGATGATGATCGAGAGGGTGAACTCGATCAGGATGGCCATGATGGCGAGTCGTGCGGTCACCGGGAGGGTGCGGGCGAGGACCTCGTTGACCGACTGACCCGAGAACGTGACTCCGAGATTGCCTTGGAAGATGCCCACGATGTAGTAGAAGTACTGCACCAGGAACGGGTCGTTCAGGTGGTACTGCTCGCGCAGTTGCTCGACGAGGGCCGGGTTCGGCGTGCGATCGCCGAACAGGGCGAGAATCGGATCGCCGGGCAGGGCGAAGACCAGGAAATAAATGAGAAGCGTGGCCCCGAAGAACACGGGTATCACCTGAACCACACGTCTGAGGATGTAACCGAGCATCCTCACTCCCTCCAGCTGAAGGATGCTCTGCGACCAGCGCGTTCGGGTCGTCGCAGGCATCCGGTAAGAGCATCGTGCCGCGTTATGCACGCGATTGCGAGGCCCGGGCGGACAGACCGCGAGGCGGTGACATGACGTCACCGCCTCGCGGGTTCGATCAGATGTTACTTGGTGATCTGGAAGTACAGCGGAACCGAGTTCCAGCCGAACTCGACATTCTGCACGCCCTCGGCGTAGCCGCCGGTGACGTTCGAGTACCAGAGCGGCGTGGCCGGGAGGTCCGTGAGCAGGATCTCCTGTGCCTTCTGGAAGTCGGCGTTGGCGGTCTCCGCGTCGGTGGCCGAGATGCCGCTGGTCAGCAGGTCATCGAACTCCGGGTTGGAGTAGTCACCGTCGTTGGAACCGGCGTTGGTCGCGTACAGCGGGCCCAGGAAGTTGTACAGACCCGGGTAGTCCGCCTGCCAGCCGGTGCGGAACGCGGTCGAGATCGTGCGCCCCGTGATCTCCGTCCGGAGCGACGCGAAGTCGACGTACGGAGCACCGGATGCCTCGATGCCGAGCGTGTTCTTGATCGAGTTGGTCACCGCGTCGACCCACGTCTGGTGTCCGCCGTCGGAGTTGTACGCGATCTGGAATGTACCGTCCCACGGCGAGATGGCGTCGGCCTCGGCCCACAGCTTCTTCGCCTCGTCCTCGTTGTACTCGAGGACGCCTGCGCCTTCGAGCGAGTCGGACCAGCCCGCGATGACCGGCGAGGTGAAGTCGCTGGCCGGGGTACGGGTGCCCTGGAAGATCGTCTGCGTGATCTCTTCCCGGTTGATCGCCATCGAGATGGCCTGACGGCGCAGCTGACCCTCTTCTCCCGAGAAGTGCGCGAGGCGCGCAGGAATGGTGAAGGACTGGAAGACGGCAGCGGGCTGGTTGACCGCGCGGTCACCCAGGTCACTCTCGAAGGTGGCGAGCGCCGACGGCGGAACACCGTCGATGACGTCGACGTTGCCGCCGAGGAGGTCGGCGTACGCGGCATCCTGCGTCGCGTAGAAGACGATGTCGAGGCCGGCGTTCTGCGGTGCGCGGCCGCCGGTGTAGTCGTCGTTCTTCACGAGCGAGATCTGCACGTCGTGCTCCCACGCCGTGTCGCTGGCGAGCTTGTACGGGCCATTGCCGATCGGGTTCTCGCCGAACGCTTCCATGTCTTCGAACGCGGCGTCCGGGAGCGGGACGAATGCCGAGTAGCCGAGACGGAGTGCGAAGTCGGAGGCGGGCTTGCTCAGCGCGATGGTGAACGTGTAGTCGTCCACCTCCTTCAGGCCGGTGAGCTCGGAGTCCTCGTCGTAGCTGAAGCCCTCGATGTCTTCGAAGAAGTAGCTGTTCAACTGAGCGTTGGACGCCAGCGCGCCGTAGTTCCAGGCGTCGATGAAGTTGTGGGCCTGCACCTCGGTGCCGTCCGTGAACTTCTGACCCTGCTTGAGCTTGATGGTCAAGTTCTGCGGGTCGTCGACCGTGATCGACTCCGCCATGTCGTTGACGGGCTCACCCTTGGCGTCGTAATAGACCAGTCCGGCGAAGATCGAGTCGAGGATCTTGCCGCCGCCGACCTCGTTCGTGTTAGTCGGGATGAGCGGGTTCTCGGGCTCGGAACCGTTCGTCTTGATGACGGCGGTGCTGGTGCCGCCGCCGGACGCGCTCGGCGTGCTGCTGCCGCCGCCGGAGCAACCGGCGAGCGCGAGCCCTCCGACCACCAGCAGCGCGACGCCCGAAAGGGCGATCTTGTTGCGCTTCAACTTTTCCTCCTGTGCAAGGGTGATGCGCCCACAGCAAGGCAGACCAATACTGGGGCGCGGTTAGGGAAACCCTAGGTAAACGACAAGCGATGGTCAAAACCTCGCGCGAAAACGTTACAGACCCTTAACTCAATCGGTGTTCGATGTGGCAATCTGACAAGATGCCCCCGCTGAACCCTCCCTCGTCTTGGCCGGAGGGCACAGCCGATGACCTCGGGGGTGCCCGGTCGTCACGGTGGCGCGCACGACTCTGGTGGGAGATCGGGATCGTGCTGGCGCTCTCGGTGGGGCGCTCGGCCATCTACTCCGTGCTGTCGCTCATCCAGGCGCTCGGGCGGGAGGAGTCCCTCGGCGGTCAGTCCCAGGCGCTCAACCCCACGGCCGATGCGGAGCAGTTCTGGGACGTCCTCTATCAGCTGCTGTCGCAGCTCTTCGCCTTCGCACCCATCGCACTGGCGGTGTGGCTGCTGTGGGAGCCGGGGAGGAGCGCGTTCGCCCGCATCGGGCTGGACTTCCGACGGTTCGGCGGCGACGTGGGGCGCGGCATCCTGCTCCTTGCCGTCATCGGGATCCCCGGGCTCGGGTTGTACGTCGCCGGCCGTGCTCTGGGCATCACCGTGCAGGTGGAGGCAGCCCCGCTCGACCCGTCGTGGTGGACCGTGCCCCTGCTTCTCCTGGCCGCGGTGCGGGCGGGGCTCACCGAGGAGGTCATCTTCATCGGGTATCTGTTCGACCGCTTGCGGCGGCTGGGGTGGGGCTGGTGGGCGATCATCCTGTCGACGGCGGCGCTCCGCGGGGCCTACCACGCGTACCAGGGCCCCGGCCCGGTGATCGGCAACTTCGTCATGGGCGTCGTGTTCGGGTGGTGCTACCGCCGCTGGGGCCGTGTGATGCCGCTCGTGATCGCCCACACGCTCATCGACGTCGTGGCGTTCGTGGGGTATCCGCTCGCCGTGGCGCTCGTGCCCGGGGTGTTCGGGCCGACGCCGGGCGCGTCCGCCACGCCGACGCCCACGGTGTCGGCGACGCCCTGACCCGCCCTCGGGGCAGGCCGGCCGTCACGATCGGCTCGGGGCCGTGCGAACGGTCGCGATACGCCGCGCGCCATCGGGGCCGCGCGGCATGTCGTGACCGTTCGCGAAAGCCGGTGACGCGACAGCGGTCAGGCGAACGCCTCGATCGGCGGGCAGGCGCACACGAGGTTGCGATCGCCCCACGCGTTGTCGATGCGGCGCACCGGCGGCCAGTACTTGCCGCGCACGAGGGTGTGCACCGGGTACACCGCCAGGTCACGCGGGTACGGGTGCGCCCACTCGGCCACGATGACCGACTCGGCGGTGTGCGGGGCGTTCACCAAGGGGTTGTCGTTCGCGGGCCACTCCCCCGCCGCCACGGCGTCGGCCTCGGCCTTGATCGCGATCATCGCCTCGATGAAGCGCTCGATCTCACCCAGGTCCTCCGACTCCGTCGGCTCGACCATGAGCGTGCCCGCGACGGGGAACGACATTGTCGGCGCGTGGAATCCGTAGTCGATCAGACGCTTCGCGACGTCGTCGACGGTGACACCGGTCTGTTCGCGCAGGGGGCGCAGGTCGAGGATGCACTCGTGCGCGACCAGGCCGGCCTCGCCGGCGTACAGCACCGGGAAGTGCGCACGCAACCGGAAGGCGATGTAGTTCGCCGAGAGCACCGCGGCGGCCGTGGCATCCCGAAGCCCGGCCGCGCCCATCATGCGCACGTAGGCCCACGAGATCGGGAGGATGCCCGCAGACCCGTTCGGGGCGGCCGAGACCGCACCGCCCTCGAACACGAAGCCGCCCGCGTGATCGGCGCGCTGCGAGAACGGATGCCCCGGCAGGAACGGTGCCAGATGGGACTTGGCCGCGACCGGTCCGACCCCGGGACCGCCTCCGCCGTGCGGGATCGCGAACGTCTTGTGCAGGTTGAGGTGCGAGACGTCGCCCCCGAGGTCGCCGAAGCGCGCGAACCCGAGCAGCGCGTTGAGGTTCGCGCCGTCGACGTAGACCTGTCCCCCGGCGTCGTGCACGGCCGCGGTGATCGCGAGCACCTCGTGCTCGTACACGCCGTGCGTGGACGGGTAGGTGATCATCAGCGCGGCCAGGGTCTCCGCGTGCAGAGCGATCTTGGCGTGCAGGTCGTCGAGGTCGACGTTTCCGGCCTCGTCGCATGCGACGACGACGACCTTCATGCCGGCGAGGACTGCGGATGCCGCGTTCGTGCCGTGTGCGGAGGAAGGGATGAGGCACACGGTGCGGCCGGCGTCTCCGCGGGACACGTGGTATCCGCGGATCGCGAGCAGTCCGGCGAGCTCCCCCTGCGACCCGGCGTTCGGCTGCAATGAGACAGCGTCGTAGCCCGTGACCTCGGCCAGCCACGACTCCAGCTGCTCGATCATCGCGAGGTAGCCGCGCACGTCGTCCTCGGGGGCGAACGGATGCACGCGCGAGAACTCCGGCCACGACACGGCGGCCATCTCTGTCGCCGCATTGAGCTTCATCGTGCACGAGCCGAGCGGGATCATTCCGCGGTCGAGGGCGTAGTCGCGGTCTGCCAGCGACTTGAGGTAACGCATCATGGCGGTCTCGGACCGGTGCGAGGTGAAGACCGGATGCGTCAGGTACTCGTCGGCGCGGAAGAGTCCGACCGGCACGCCGGCGAGGGCATCGGCGTCCGCCCACGGCACGCCGCGCTCGGCCGACCCGCCGCCCTGCATCTCGGACTCGGGGAGGCCGAACGACCAGGCCACCGCGGCCAGATCGGCGGCGGTGGTGGTCTCGTCGACCGAGAGCCCCACCGTGGCATCGTCGACCCAGAACAGCTGGTAACCGCGCTCGCGGGCACGCTCGATGACGCGTCGCGCGTCGCCGGGGACGTGCACGCGCAGAGTGTCGAAGAACGCCTCGTGGACGACGTCGAGTCCATACGACCGCAGTCGTCCGGCGAGCGCCTCAGCCTTTTTGGCGACGTCGGTCGCGATCGCGCGCAGACCGTCGGGACCGTGGTAGACGGCGTACATCGCCGCCATGACCGCGAGCAGCACCTGCGCGGTGCAGATGTTCGAGGTCGCCTTCTCACGGCGGATGTGCTGCTCGCGCGTCTGCAGCGCGAGGCGGTAGGCGGGATGGCCCGCCGCGTCCTGCGAGACGCCCACGAGGCGGCCCGGCAGCTGTCGCTCGAGGCCCCCGCGCACGGCCATGTAGCCCGCGTGCGGTCCGCCGAAGCCCAGCGGCACGCCGAAGCGCTGCGTCGTGCCGACGGCGACGTCGGCGCCGAGCGATCCCGGCGAGCGCAGCAGCGTGAGGGCCAGAAGGTCGGCGGCGACCACCACGCGTCCGCCCTGAGCCTGAACGGCGGCGATCACCTCGGAGGGATCCCAGACGCGGCCGGATGCCCCCGGGTACTGGACGAACGCGCCGAAGGCCTCGGGCAGGGTGGGCGTTCCGTCTTGCTGCGCCCGCCCGACGACCGGTGCGCCGAAGTCGATCACGCGCAGCTCGATGCCGAGCGCGTCGGCTCGCGACTCCAGCAGCGCACGCGTCTGGGGCAGCGCGTCGGCGTCGACGAGGAACACGTTCGACGTCGACTTCGATGCACGTCGCGCGACGAGCATCCCCTCGACCACCGCGGTCGACTCGTCGAGCATCGACGCGTTCGCGGTCGCGAGACCGGTCAGATCCGTGACCATCGTCTGGAAGTTGATGAGCGCCTCGAGGCGGCCCTGGGAGATCTCGGGTTGATACGGCGTGTAGGCGGTGTACCACGACGGGTTCTCCAGCACGTTGCGCGCGATGACGGACGGCGTGAACGTGTCGTAGTAGCCCAGTCCGATCATCGGCCGCGCACTGCGGTTCTGCGCGGCGAGTGCCCGCAGTTCATCCAGCGCCTCCGCCTCGGTGGCCGCGGGCGGGATCTGCGAAGACGTCACCGTCTGGACATGGATGGATGCCGGTACCGCGGCGTACATCAGGGCGTCGACCGTGTCGTACCCGAGCGTGTCCAGCATGCGCCTCTGAGAGGCGGCATCCGTCCCGATGTGGCGACGGGAGAACTCGCTCGAGCCCGAGCCGTAGGCGCCGGTCACGCCTCGCCGCCCGTGAGAGCGGCGTAGGCGTCGCGGTCCATCAGTCCGTCCGCGGCACCGTCGGCCACGCGCATCCTGAGGAGCCAGCCGTCGCCGAACGCGTCGGCGTTCACGAGCGACGGGTCGTCGACGACCGCGTCGTTGATCTCGATGACCTCGCCGTCCAGGGGGGCGTAGAGCTCGCCGACGGATTTCGTCGACTCGATCTCGCCGCAGACCGCGTTGGCCGTCAGCGCAGCCCCGACCGCGGGCAGTTCGACGAAGACGACGTCACCGAGCTTGTCGGCGGCGTAGTCGGTGATGCCGACGGTCGCGACGTCGCCGTCGAAGGCGATCCACTCGTGCTCGGCGGTGTAGGACAGGGCGGTGAGATCGGTCATTTCTTCCTCCGGTAGAAAGGCAGCGTCGAAACGGTGGCGGGGATGCGGGTGCCCCGCACGTCGATGGTCAGGGGGGTGCCGAGGTCGCTCGTCGAGGGAGCGACGAGGGCCATGGCGATGGGATGCCCGAGTGTCGGGCTCAGGGCGCCGCTGGTGATCTCTCCCACGCGGGTGTCGCCGTCGTACACGCCGTAGCCCGCACGCCCCGCGCGGCGCCCCTCCGAGACGAGGCCCACGAGCACGGGGGAATCGACCGCGGACCTCGCGATCAGGCCCTCCTTGCCGATGAAGGACTCCTTGTCGAGCGCCACGGCGCGGCCGAGGCCGACCTGTGCGGGAACGATGGCGCGCGACAGTTCGTGGCCGTAGAGCGGCATCCCCGCCTCGAGGCGCAGGGTGTCGCGTGCGGCCAGTCCCGCCGGCACGAGGTCAAGCGGGGCACCCGCGGTGAGGAGGGCGTCCCACAGCGGGACGGCCCGCGCGTGCGGGATCAGCAGCTCGTATCCGTCCTCGCCCGTGTACCCGGTGCGTGCGATGAGCAGCGGCGTCCCGTCGAACGACGCCTGCATCGAGGCGTAGTACGGGAGGTCGTCCAGCGGGTGTGCGAACGCGCCCACACCCGGTGTGGCATCGAGCACCTGACGCGCAGCCGGACCCTGCACGGCGATGAGCGAGTAGTCGTCGCTCCGATCGACGACCTCCACGGAGTGGCCGTCGACCGCCGAGGACAGCGCGGCACCCGCGGCGCGGCGGTTCCCCGCATTGGCGATCACCAGGAACAGCTCGCCCTCGAGTCGATAGACGATGACGTCATCGACGACGCCGCCGTCTTCGGCGAGGATCAGCGAATACTTCGCCTTGCCGACGGCCATCGTCGACAGCCGACCGGCCAGCGCGTGGTCGAGGTACTCCCCGGCGCCGTCCCCCGACACGGAGAACTCGGCCATGTGCGAGATGTCGAACAGGCCCGCGGCTGAGCGCACGGCGTGGTGCTCCGCGAGGTCGGAGGTGTAGCGCACCGGCATCATCCAGCCGCCGAAGTCGGTGAAAACGGCACCGAGCGCCTCGTGGCGCTCGCGCAAGGCGGTGTAGCGGGGTTCCGTCATGAGTTCTCCCGGTCTCGTGCGGGCAGCCGTCGGACGACGACTGTGAACTCCCCCTCTGTCATGGGCCTGAGAGTTTCGTCGCGTCACCCGAGAACGGATGCCGCGCCTTTCACCGTGGGCGGACGACAGCGCTCGCGCACGAGCTCGTCATCGCTTTTCAGAGCGGCCGGAACCGAGCGGTACGAATACCTGAGAGATTGGCGGGGAGGCTTGCTCCTTCGGTGCCCGACAGCGTGTGTCGGAGCTCTCCCGCCCGGGTCATGGGCCGAATGTTCAGTTGCCCCGCCAGCATAGCGGGGCGAACCCGGCGGGAGCAGTGCACACGGCGAAGACGACGGACCGCGGACCGGACGCGGGAATCACGTGATGCAGCGGCCGGTCGGGACCGCGGACGTCCAGCCGGTGGCCGCGGCCACGACCGGCGCGAGCTCGGCATTGGTCATGGCGTATCCCTTTCCCGCGTCGGTGTCGCCGCGGGCGAACACCACCCCCGCCACCTGCCCGCCGGACGTGAGGAGCGGACCCCCCGAGTTGCCCGGCTGCACGGCGGCAGCGAGCGAATACACGTCTCGCGGATTGGTGCTGTCGGAGTAGATATCGGGCACCGGCACGATCCCCGACGCCACGACCTCGGCGTTGATCGAGGTGAACGGGCCGCCGAACGGGTACCCCTGGACGGCGCCGGCGGTGCCGATCTCGAGCTCGGCCGAAAGCGGCAGCGCGGGCGCTCCGAGGTCGGGCACCGCGATCACCGCGAGATCGGTCACGGGGTCGAAGTGGACGATGGTCCCTTCGCGGGCCTCCCGGCCGGGCAGCTCCACGATCGGCGTCTCAATGCCGGCGAGGACGTGGGCGTTCGTCACGACGCGGTCGGGGGCGATGACGAACCCGGTGCCGGTCTGGCTCTGCCCGCACGCGTAGGCGACGCCCGAGACGCGGGCGACGGATGCCGCGGCCTGCGTCAGTCCGGGCTCGTCGAGCGTGATGGGCTCGGCCTGCGGGGACGCCTCGCCCTCGAACAGTCCGCCGAGGCGCGGGATGCCCTCCTCGAGCACGGCGCTGCGCAGCTGCGCCAGCGTCGCGTCGACCGGATCGGGGGTCAGATCCTCGATGACATCGAGGACGCGCGAGGACGCGAGCGCGGCCGACAGCACCGGCGCGCCGCTCACCGCGACGCTCGAGCTCACGAGCAGGAGCACGAGGGCCGTCGCCACCACGCTGATCGCTCCGCCGAGCACGCGATCGAGTCCGCGCAGCTTGATGCGGTCGACCCCGCGCCTCACGGCCGAGCCGATCGCTCCCCCGAGCGATGCGCCCGCGACCAGCAGCACGACGACGAGCCCGATCAGTGCCACCGTCCGCCATTGCGGCCACGGCCAGATGCCGCTCACCACGGGCACGAGCCAGAACGCGGCGAAGGCCCCCGCGACCAGGCCCGCGAGAACGCCGAGGCTGGCGACCAGACCGCGCTGCAGACCGACGATCAGGGCGACCAGCAGCACTGCGACGAGGATCACGTCGACGATGATCACGCCGGCTCCTTCTCCACCCCGCGCGAGCGGATGCGCGCGACCAGCACAGCGTACGCACCGTTCCTGTGGCTTCGGCCTGTACACGTGGATGGAGTTGCCCTTCTGGTCACGGAGACACTAAGCTCGCTTCCGACAGTAAAGGTCAATATGACACAAACCTCCGGTCCCACGGCCCCCCAGGGCTCGGCAGCGGTCGAACCCGCCGCCGACGATCTCACGCGCGTGGCCGTCTCGACCGTGATCTTCACACTGCGCCGCGACCGTCCCGACGACGTCCCCACGGTGTCGCTTCCCCTCGTGCGCCGCACGCGCGATCCGCATGAGGGCCTGTGGGCACTGCCGGGCGGCTGGCTCGACATCGCCGAGAGCCTGGATGCCGCGGCATCCCGCACACTCGCCGAGACGACGGGACTCTCCCCGAGCTACCTCGAGCAGCTCTACGCCTTCGGCGACGTGGACCGCTCACCGACCCGCGTCGTGTCCATCGTCTACTGGGCGCTGCTGCGGCCCGATGAGGTGCAGGACACCGCGGGCGGCCCGGACAACGGGCCGGCCGACGCCGAGGAGAACGTCGCATGGTTCGATGCGGCGGCCCTTCCCGGGCTCGCTTTCGACCACCGCCAGATCATCGAGTATGCGCTCTGGCGCCTGCGCAACAAGGTCGGCTACAGCCGGATCGCGCACGGGCTCCTGGGCGACGAGTTCACCCTCGCCGAGCTGCGCGAGGTGTACGAGTCGATCCTCGATCGTCGCCTCGACCCGGCGAACTTCCGTCGACAGGCTGAGAACTCCGACACCCTCATCCGCACCGACGGCTTCCGCACCGGCAGCCACCGGCCCGCTCGCCTCTACCGCTACAACCGTGACGTCGAACTCGCCGATCGCGGTCCCGTCGCCACCGCACACTGACGTCCTCTTCCCGAAAGAACGTGCTGACATGTCCCTGACCTCGCTGACGCTCCAGCCCCTCCCCCGAGACCCCTCTGTCGACCACGAGATCCAGGCGATCGTCGCCGGCGCCTCCGTCGCCGAGACGTGCAACACCGATCTTGCCGACGGGCCGTGGACCTTCGATGTCCGTCCCGGCTACGGACCGGGTTCCTCGATGGGCGACGTCATCCCCACCGGCTCACCGCGGCAGGGCGAGCTTCCGGCCTCGTACCGCGAAGCATCCGAGGACGAACTCCACGAGCGCATCCGCGTCGCGAAGCAGACGCTGGGCGAGCGGGTCGTGGTGCTCGGGCACTTCTACCAGCGCGAAGAGGTGATCGCGCACGCGGACTACGTCGGCGACTCGTTCCAGCTCGCGAACGCGGCGAAGGCCCGCACCACGGCCGAGGCCATCGTGTTCTGCGGAGTGCACTTCATGGCCGAGACCGCCGATCTGCTCTCGGGACCCGACCAGGCGGTGATCCTCCCGAATCTCGCGGCCGGCTGCTCGATGGCCGACATGGCCGACATCGACCAGGTCGAAGAGTGCTGGGAGCAGCTCCAGGAGGTGTACGGCGACCTCGAGGCCCCGGATGCCGACGGTCTGGTGCCCGTCATCCCCGTGACGTACATGAACTCGTCCGCGGCGATCAAGGGCTTCGTCGGTCGGCACGGCGGGATCGTCTGCACCTCGTCGAACGCGCGTACGGTGCTCGAGTGGGCGTTCGAGCGCGGTCGCCGCGTGCTCTTCTTCCCCGACCAGCACCTGGGGCGCAACACGGCGAAGGCGATGGGCGTCCCGCTCGCGCAGATGCCGATGTGGAACCCCCGCAAGCCCTTCGGCGGGAACGACGAGAGCGACCTCGCCGACGCGCGCGTCATCCTCTGGCACGGATTCTGCTCCGTGCACCGCCGCTTCACGGTCGAACAGATCGAGAAGGCACGGGCGGAGCATCCGGACGTCCGTGTCATCGTGCACCCCGAGTGCCCGATGGCGGTCGTGGACGCCGCAGACGAGGCGGGATCCACCGACTACATCCGCAAGGCCATTCAGGCGGCCACCGAGCCCGCCACTTTCGCGATCGGCACGGAGGTGAACCTGGTGCAGCGCCTCGCGGCCGAGCACCCGCAGCACACGATCTTCTGTCTCGACCCGGTGGTGTGCCCGTGCTCCACGATGTACCGCATCCACCCGGGCTACCTGGCGTGGGTTCTCGAGGGCCTCGTGGCGGGAGAGGTACGCAACCGCATCGTCGTGCCGGCGGACGTCGCCGATCCGGCCAGAGTCGCTCTCGAGCGCATGCTGGCGGCGAAGCCCCCCGAGGCGCCCAGGATCACCGCGGAGTCGCTCTCGTGAGCACGTCCGGCACCGCACCCGTTCACGTCGTCGTCGTGGGCAGCGGCATCGCCGGGCTGACGGTCGGCCTGCACGCCGTCGTGCGCGGATGCCGCGTCACGCTCGTGACGAAGGACGTCCTCGAGCACGCCAACACCCGGTATGCACAGGGCGGCATCGCCGGTGTGATGTTCGACGACGACCGGGTGGCAGACCACGTGCGCGACACGCTGGCCGCCGGCGCCGGGCTCAGCGATATCGCCGCCGTGCGTGTGCTGGTCGAGGAAGGACCTGAGCGCATCCGCGAGCTCATCGACCTCGGGGTGGCGTTCGACCGCGACGGCGACGGCGCGTTCGTGAAGGGCCTGGAGGCGGCGCACTCGTACCCGCGCATCCTGCATTCGGGCGGGGATGCCACGGGTACCGCGATCGAGAAGGCCCTGGTCGCCCGGCTCCGGGCGAGCGACGTGCGCGTGATCGAGCACGCCTTCCTCGTGGACCTGGTGATCGACCCGACCGGCGGCCGCGTCGACGGGGTCGACCTGCTCATCGGCGACGCGCCCGGCGTACAGGGCCGCCGGGAGATCGTCCGGGCGGACGCCGTCGTGCTCGCCACCGGCGGCGCGGGGCAGCTCTACGCCCACACCACGAACCCTCCGGTCGCGACCGGCGACGGCATCGCCGCCGCACTGCGGGCGGGTGCGGCGGTGAGCGACCTCGAGTTCTTCCAGTTCCACCCGACCGTGCTGCAAGGGTCGATCCCCACCCCGGGCGCCGCGATCGACGCCGCACCCGGCTCGGATGAGGCGTTCCTCGTCTCCGAGGCCGTGCGGGGCGAGGGCGCGACCCTGGTCGACGCGCACGGTCGGCGGTTCGCCTTCGATGCGCACCCCGACGGCGAGCTCGCGCCGCGCGACGTCGTCGCGCGGGCGATCGCGCGACAGATGGAGGCGCAGGGCGGTGCTCCCGTCCTCCTGGACGCGACGGGCCTGCGGGCGACCGTCACGGAGCGCGCCGAGTTCCTGGCCCGTCGCTTTCCGACGATCGACCGTGCGGTGCGCGACCGCGGGCTGGACTGGGCCGTCGCACCCATCCCCGTGACCCCCGCCGCGCACTACCTGATGGGCGGAGTGGAAACCGACCTGTACGGCCGCACCACCCTCCGCGGGCTCTACGCGGTCGGCGAGGTGGCGCGGACGGGCGTCCACGGCGCCAACCGCCTGGCATCGAATTCCCTCCTCGAAGGAGCCGTCTTCGGCGCCCGCGCGGGCGAAGTGATCGCGGAGGATGCGGCATCCGGCACCTGGTCCGCCCCGTCCCCGCACGCGAGCGCCTCGGCGGCGCCGGCGGCGTCCACTCCGGGACGCCACGCTCCCGCGTTCAGCCGCGCGGCGCTGCAGGAGCTGATGTGGCAGGACGCCGGACTCGTCCGCGATGCGCAGGGTCTTTCGGACGCGGCGTCCGTCATCGCCCGGTGGCGGGCCGAGACGCGCAGCCCGCAGACCGAAGCCCAGTTCGAGGACGAGAACCTGCTGCTCGTCGCAGAACGACTCGTCGCCGCGGCGCAGGCGCGGCCGACGTCTGTCGGTGCGCACTTCCGCCGCGACGCGCCGGAGACGGCCGACACGGATGCCGAGGCATCCGCGTTCTTCGGGGGCGCGGCGCTCCGGACGGAGGTCGTCTGATGCTGACCCGAGCCACGCTCGATCGCGTCGTCGCCGCCGCCCTCGAGGAGGACGCGCCGTGGGGTGACCTGACCAGCGAGTCGCTGATCCCCGCCGACGCCGTCGCCACCGCTGATCTGATCGGGCGGGAGGGCGGAGTGTTCAGCGGCGGTGAGGTGTTCGCCGCGGCGTTCCGCCTGACAGACCCGCGGGTCGAGGTGCAGCTGCTCGTCGCGGACGGAACCGAGTACGAGAGCGGCACCGTGCTGGCGACCGTGGCGGGGCCCGCGCGGTCGGTCCTGACCGCCGAACGGGTGGGGCTGAACTTCGCGCAGCGCATGTCGGGTGTCGCGACGCTGACGGCGCGCTACGTCCGGGAAGTGGCCGGAACGCGCGCGCGCATCGTCGACACCCGCAAGACGACGCCGGGACTGCGGGCGTTCGAGCGGCACGCCGTACAGAGCGGCGGGGGTCGCAACCACCGGTACAGCCTGTCGGACGCCGTGATGGCCAAAGACAACCACCTCGCGGTCCTGACCGAAGGCGGTCTGTCGGTGACGGAGGCGCTGCGCGAAGCCCTCGCGAGCCTCCCGCACACCACGCACGTCGAGGTCGAGGTGGATCGTCTCGATCAGATCGAAGACGTCCTCGCCGCAGGCATCGGGACGATCATGCTCGACAACTTCTCGCTCGACGACCTGCGGACCGGCGTCGCACAGGTGCGCGGCCGGGCGACGGTCGAGGCGTCCGGCGGCGTCGATCTCGACACCGTGCGGGCGATCGCCGAGACCGGGGTCGACGTCATCTCGGTCGGAGCCCTGACGCATTCGGCGCGCGCCCTCGATCTCGCACTCGATCTGCGGATCACACGCATAGGCGGATAATAGGAAGCCATCATGAGCATGCTCTACCTCGACAACGCCGCGACCACGCCCGTGCGCCCGGAAGTACTCGAGGCGATGATGCCCTTCCTCACGCGGTGGTTCGGCAACCCCTCGAGTCACCACACCGTCGGCGAGGCGGCCGCGCAGGCGCTGGCCGACGCGCGCGCACGCGTCGCGCGGGTCCTCGGCATGCGGCAGGGCGACGTCGTGTTCACATCCGGCGGCACGGAGTCCAACAACCTGGCCATCAAGGGCATCTCGATCGCCGCTCAGCTGGGCCGGGATGCCGGACACGTCGTCACGACGCGGACGGGCCACGAATCGGTGCTCGGCTCGGTCGACTACCTGGCACGGGTGCACGGCTTCGAGGTGTCGTACGTCGACGTCGACGAGCACGGACGGATCGACCCGGATGCTGTGGCGGCAGCCCTCCGCGACGACACCGCGCTCATCACCTTCGGGTACGCGAACAACGAGGTCGGTACGGTGCAGGACGTCGCGGCCATCGCGGCGCCCGCCCGCGCACGCCGCATCGCGGTGCACGTCGACGCCGTGCAGGCCGCAGGGTGGCTGCCCCTGTCCGCCGGACTCCTGCACTACGACGCGATCTCGATCGCAGGGCACAAGGTCGGCGCGCCCAAGGGCAGCGGTGTCCTGGGCGTGCGCGGGCGCGTGCCGCTCGAGCCCCTGATGCACGGCGGCGGGCAGGAGGGCGGGCGGCGCAGTGGCACCGAGGACGTCGCCGGTGCGGTCGGGATCGCGACGGCGCTGGAACTCGCCGAGACCGAACGCGAGGAGGACGCCCGTCGGATCGAGGCACTCCGCGACGGCTTCATCGCGCGCGTGCTCGCCGATGTGCCGGCCGCCCGGCTCACCGGCGACCCCGAGCACCGTCTCGCCGGCACCGCGAGCTTCACGTTCGCCGGCACGAGCGGCGAGGCGGTGCTGCTCGAGCTGGAGCGTCGCGGGGTGGTCTCCTCCAGCGGATCGGCGTGCGCGGCGGGGAGCGACGATCCCTCCCATGTGCTTCTCGCGATGGGCGTTCCGGCCGAGGTCGCGCAGACGGCGGTGCGGTTCAGCTTCCCGCACGGGCTCCGAGAATCCCTGGACGGCGTCGCGGACGCCGTCGCCGCGTCCGTGGCGTCCGTCGCCGGCGTGCACGCGTCGCGATGACTTCGGAGCGCCGACCGACGGTCACCGTCATCGTCCCGGGCCACGACGTCGCCGAATACGCGCAGGAAGCGCTCGACTCATTGCGCGCGCAGACGTTCCGTGCGTGGACGGCCGTACTGGTCGACGACACGTCGACCGACGGGACCGGAGAGGTGTTCGACGCAGCAGCGGACCGAGACCCCCGATTCCGCGTGGTGCACCACGCGGAACGCGCGGGCCTCGGCGCGGCGCGGAACACGGGCCTGGACCTCGTGGACACGACCTACGTCGGCTTCCTCGACGCCGACGATCGCCTCACACCCGACGCCCTCGCCCGCCTGGTCGAGACCCTCGCCCGGACGGGGAGCGATTTCGTCGCCGGCGCCTACGTGCGGCTGCGTCCGCACGGAGGCGGCGGCTACACCGCCGGCACGGTGCAGCCGTGGGTCTCTGCGGCCACCGACCCCGAGCGCGTCGGCGTGACGCTCCGTACGCACCCCGACGCATCCGGCAACATCGTCGCCTGGTCGAAGCTCTCGCGACACGACTTCTGGGGGCGCACCGGACTGCGCTTCCCCGAGGGCGCGCTCTACGAGGACCAGGTCGTGGCGCAGCAGATGTACGTGAAGGCGCGGGCCTTCGACGTCATCCCGGACGTGCTCGTCCACTGGCGGGAACGCGCCGACGGCTCGTCGATCACCCAGCGCAAGGATGAGCTCCCCGTTCTGCGCGACTACCTCTCGGCCATGGCCGGCGGTATCGGCGTACTCGATGCGGCCGGTTATGTGGACGCCGCGGAGTCGCGGGTGCAACTGATTCTCACGATGGACGTCCCGCCCCTCGTGCGCATCGCGCAGGGACACCCGGATGCCGCGTACCGCCGTCTCCTCGCAGACTTCGTCCGGACTCTCCACGATCGCCCGTCACCCGCTCCGCGCCCGACGTCCGAGGACGTATCGGCCGCGCTGCTCTGGTAGACGCCGGCGTGGGTCGGCGCCGGGCCGACCGACCGCTGCGCCTGCAGCGCGCGGCTCGGCGACGGGCCGTCAGCGCTCGCGACCCGATGTCTGCGGCAGCTCCGGCCAGGGCGCGGCCTGCTCCCCCAGCATCCCCGGCCCGTGCGCCTCGGGAGCGTCGGAGAACAGGAGCGCACCGGTCGTCTCCGGCACCAGGACAGGGGGTCCGGCGGGGGCGTCGGGCGCGGCGTCCGCGCGCCGCTCGGGGTGATCCGCCGCGGGTTGGGTCTCCTCGGCCTGCAGGATCTTCGTCGCCGCGATCTGCTCGGCGGCGAGTTCCGCGTAGAGCCCGCCCGCCTGGATGAGCTCGGCGTGCGTGCCCGACTCCACGATCCGTCCGCCGTCCACGACATGGATGACGTCCGCGTGGATCACCGTCGACAGCCGGTGCGCGACCGACAGTGTCGTGCGGCCGCGGGCCGCGGCATCCAATGCCTCTTGGACCACGCGCTCCGAGACCGTGTCGAGCGCCGACGTCGCTTCGTCCAGCAGAAGGACCGGTGGGTCCTTGAGCAGCACCCGGGCGATCGCGATGCGCTGCTTCTCCCCACCGGAGAGGCGATAGCCGCGCTCTCCCACGATGGTGTCGTAGCCCTGCTCGAAACCGACGATCACATGGTGGATGTTCGCGGCACGGCAGGCGGCCTCGAGCTCGGCGTCCGTCGCGTCCGGTTTCGCGTAGCGGAGGTTGTCGGCGACGGTGGCGTGGAACAGATAGGTCTCCTGCGACACGATCCCGACGTGGTCGATGATCGCTGCCCGTCGCAGCGTGCGGACGTCGGCCCCGGCGAACATCACGTGCCCCTCGGACGCCTCGTACATGCGGGGGGTCAGGTAGAGCACGGTCGTCTTCCCGGCACCGGACGGGCCCACGAACGCGACATGCTGACCGGGCGCGGCGACGAACGACACCCCGCCCAGCGTCGGGCGGGCGTCGGGGGACGCGTCGGGGTAGCGGAAGATCACGTCACGGAACTCGATCGTCCCCAGCTCGCCGGGTGCATCGGCGACGTCGATGGCGTCGGGTGCGTCGGTGATCGCGGGCTTCAGATCGAGGTATTCGAAAATGCGCGCGAACAGTGCCTTGGATGTCTGCAGATCGAGCGCGACACGCATGAGCGCCATCAGCGGGAACAGCAGTCGCGCCTGCACGGTCGTGAAGGCGACGATCATTCCGGCGGTGATGTCGGTGCTCCCGCCGGTGAGGAGGAACCCGGCGACCAGGTAGATCACAGCGGGTACCGACGACATCAGGACGCCGACGACGGCGAAGAACCACTGGCCGCTCATCGTCTGGCTCACCTGCAGCCGCACCTGGTTCGCGGTCTCCGAGGCATACCGTCGTTCTTCCGTGCGCTGCCGGTTGAATGACTTCGACAGCAGGATGCCCGACACGCTCAGCGTCTCCTGCGTGATGGCCGTCAGCTCGGACAGCGATTCCTGCGTCTCGGCGGCGATGCGCGCACGCACGATGCCCACGCGCCGCTGCACGAGCGCGAGGATCGGCAGAGTGATGACCGCGATGATCGTGAGGCGCCAATCGATGATGATCATCGCCACGAGCGACGCGATCACCGTCACCAGGTTGCCCAGGATGCTGGTCATCGTCGTCGTCAGCACGCCGGCGACCCCGCCGACGTCGTTCTGCAGACGGGACTGGATGACGCCGGTCTTCGTGCGGGTGAAGAACGCGAGATCCATCTCCTGGAGATGGGAGAACAGACGCAGGCGCAGGTCGCCGGTGATGCGGTTGCCCACGGACGACGTGAGCCAGGTCTGCACGATGTTTATCCCCGACGAGGCCACGAAGAGGCCGACCATCATGGCCACGAGCTGAATCAGCAGACCGAGCTGCGGTCCCCCCTCCGCAGGGAACAGGGCGTCGTCGAAGATGCGCTCGATCACGAGCGCGGGGATGACCCCCAGCGCCGCGCTGATGACGACCAGGATGCCGGTGACGGTGAGCCGGCCGCTGTAGGGCCGGAACAGGGAGACGACCCGCGCTCCCAGATCGGGGATCTTGGGTGCGGCGGCGTTCTCGGCCCTCTGGGCCTTCGGGTCGACCAGGCGGCCGCCCCCACCACCGCCGCGTCCACCGCGCATGCCCATGCTCATCCGGTCAGCGTATCCCCGCACTCGGACATCCGGCGCCGACGGCGCAGCGCCCGCTAGGCTCGCGGCATGGCCAGCACACCCGAACAGCCCCTCGACGGCGAAGATCTGAAGGCACTCCGCGAGGAGATCGACGAGCTTCAGGCGGTCCCGCAGGAGGAGCTGTTGAGCCCCGTGCCGGCAGACGTCGAGCAGGAGGAGCTCGTCCCCCATCCCACCGACGCGATCGGGTCGGAGAAGTGGGACGAGCCCGCCGACGAGGAACACCTCGACCAGGAATAGGGCGACGCGCGGGAGCTCTCCTTCCGCATACGCTCCGGCAACATCGGTGCGCGTGAACTGAACCTGCCGGTCTCCGACGTCCCGGCGGAAGAGGTCTGCTCATGCCCCGTCCCCCGCGCGCCCGGCCGACGCGCTCCATCCTGCTGGCCGCACTGGCGACCGTCGCGGTGGTCGGTGTCCTCACGCTGGCGCCCCGATCGATCGTGGGTCCCGCCCGCGGTGCGGTCATGCGCGCGATGGATGCGGCGACCTCACCGCTCCGCGTCGCCATCGGCTACGGCGACGCCGAGATCGTCCTGAACCTCTTCCTGTTCGTGCCGCTCGGTGCGCTGCTCGCACTGCTGCTGAGCCCGCGAGCGTGGCCGCTCCCGATCGCGGCCGGGCTCGCCCTGTCGGCGGCCGTGGAGATCGCACAGCGAGCAGTCCCGGTCGCGTGCCCGACACCGACGACATTCTCTGGAACACCGTCGGTGCGGCCGTGGGTGTGGCCGTCGTGACGGTTCCGCGCGTGATGGCGACTGCCCTCCCACGCGGTCGTCAGCGGGTGAGGTCGACCCGCACGTGAAGTCCGCCGGACGCGGGCGCCGTGACGGACAGCGTGCCGGCGTGCGCTCGGACGATCGAGGCGACGATCGTGAGCCCGAGGCCCGCCCCGTCGTGACCACCCGCCGTGCGCGCACGTCCGGCGCCACGGACGAACGGATCGGTGAGCGTCGCGACCACGTCCCCGGACAGCACCGGTCCTCCGTTGGACACGGTCAGCACCCCCGCCGTGGACAGCACGACGCGCACCCAGCCCCCGTCGGCGTTGTGTGCGAGGGCGTTGCCGAGCAGGTTCGACGCGAGCTGACGCAGGAGCACGCAGTCACCGTTCACCACGGACGGCTCGATGGACGCCGTCAGCGCGATGCCGCGGGCCGCGGCATCCGCCTTCGACTCCTCGATCGTGTCGGAGACGACCGCGGCGAGATCCAGGGGCGCCGTCCGCAGGGCACCGCCCCCTTCGACCCGCGCGATCGTGAGAAGCGCCTCGGTGGAGGCGATCGCCCGTTCGTTCGTCGCGGCGATACGCCGCAGGAGCAGCTCGACGTCGCGGCCGCCGGGGTCCGCCTGCGCGACCTCGACCAGGGTGCGGATGATCGCATGGGGAGTGCGGAGTTCGTGCGAGGCATTGGCGGCGAACACCCGCTCCGCGTCGACCGTTCGCTGCACGCGGTCGAGCATCGCATCGAGGGTGTCGGCCAGATCGGTGAGCTCGTCGCGGCGGCCGTCCAGGTCGATCCGATGACCGAGATCGCCGTCGCGGACGAGGGCCGCACCTTCCGTCATCCGATCGAGCGGCCGTAGGACGGCCCCGGCGAGCAGCCAGCCGCCGCCGAGCCCGATCGCGGCCAGCAGGGCCATCGCCCACCAGGCGTAGCGCACGAACACCTCGAGGAGGTCGCCGCGATTCGGCGCCCATGAGCCGCCGTCCAGTGACAGGTTGCCGTCGGGGACGAAGCGAAGCAGCAGGAACCCGACGATGAACAGCGCGATCCCGGCCACCACGAGGAAGGCCGCGTAGCTCGAGGCCAGCTTGACGCGTATCGAGAGTCCCGGTCGCCGAGCACCCAGGCGGCGCCCGCTCATGTCGTCATCCGATATCCGACGCCCGACACCGTCTCGATGACCCAGGGCTCACCCAGACGTTTGCGCAGCGTCGAGATCGTGATGCGGACGGCGTTCGTGAACGGGTCCGCGTTCTCGTCCCACGCGCGTTCCAGAAGGTCTTCGGCGCTCACGACGCCGCCTCCCGCCGTCATCAGGACGTCGAGCACGGCGAACTGCTTGCGGGTGAGCGACACGAACCGATCGTCACGGAACACCTCGCGCCGGAATCGATCGAGGCGCACCCCCGCGACTTCCAGGATCGGCGGCGTTCCCGCTGCAGGTCGTCGGTCGAGGGCACGCAGCCGCAGGACGAGCTCACGCATCGCGAACGGCTTCGTGAGGTAGTCGTCCGCTCCGCTCTCGAAGCCCCGCGCCTTGTCGTCGAGCCGATCCGCGGCGGTGAGCATCAGTACGCGCGGACTCCGCTGCGCACTTGCCAGCCGACGGGCGATCTCGTCGCCGTTCGGCGGGGGGATGTCGCGATCGAGCACGACGACGTCGTAGGAGTTGACGGCGAGCTGCTCGAGCGCGGCCTCCCCATCATGCGCGAGATCGGCGGCGATCGCCTCGAGGCGGAGCCCGTCTCGGATGGCCTCGGCGAGGAAGACCTCGTCCTCGACGATCAGTACACGCATCTCCCCAGCGTAGGACGCGCGACATATCGGCGACGTATGCGTTTGCGCGTACGTCCAGGCAACAGCCGTCCGCGTGAAATGGCCTGCATGTCATCGCGTTCGCTCCCCACATCCGTCATTCAGCCGTCACGGCGTCGCCTGCCCTTCCTCCTCGTCGTTGTCGGCGCCGTGATCTCGGCGGGCCTCGCCGGAGTCGCACTGCTGCTGGTGCAGGGCGCCTTCGCCGCCGTGGCCGCGCCGTTCTCGCCGAGCGCGACCGACGGGCTCATCGCCGAAGGAATGGTCGTCACGATCGACGACGACGATGTGCCCGCCGTCGCGCGTCTGAACCGATCCCTCCGCGACGCACTGAGACAGGCGGAGAGGGATGCCGCCGCTGACGGGATCTCGTTGTACGTGACGAGCGGCTGGCGGAGCACCGGCTACCAGCGCTGGCTGTTCGAAGACGCCGTCGAGCTCTACGCCAGTGAAGAGGTCGCACGACAGTACGTCGCCACTCCGGAGCGCTCGAGCCACGTGACCGGCGACGCCGTCGACGTGGGGCCGATCGATGCCCAGTTCTGGCTCATGGAGCACGGCCCCGCCTACGGCATCTGCCAGACGTACGCCAACGAACGGTGGCACTACGAACTGGCCACGGCTCCCGGCGGAACATGCCCCGAGATGAAGCTCGACGCCGCGTCGTGACCGCCGCAGAGCGGGCGCTGGTCAGCTGAGGCCCGCCACCAGGTTGACCACCGACGCGAGGATCACCGCTCCGAAGAGATAGGCGAGCAGACTCTGCGCGATCACGATCCGCCGAAGGGCGTTGGTCTGCACGTTGGTGTCGGACACCTGGTAGGTCAGACCGAGGCCGACGGCGAAGTAGATGAAATCGGTGTACATCGGGTCCTCGTCCTGATTGAAGCTGATGCCTCCCACCGGTTCGGCGTAGTACACCCGGGCCACGCGCAGCATGTAGTCGATCTGGATGAGCGCCCACGACGACACCACGCTCACCAGGGCGATGCCCGCGAGCAGGAACTGATCACCGCGCCCGAGATCGTTCGACTGCAGCAGCACCGCCGCCACCGCCCCGAGGCTGGCCACGCTCCCGATCACCGCGATGAGACGCGCCAACCGCCGACCCGGGTCTTCGCGGCGGGCGTGGGTGCGCGTCGCCTCGGCCCCCATCGGCCACACGACGCAGAGGATCCATACGAAGATCACCGTGGCCGCCGTCCCCCACCCCGCGAGCAGGCCCGCGGCGAGTCCCCACCGGCCGCCGATCGCGCATCCCACCGCGATCCCGCCCACCGTTCCCACGATGAGCCGCCCGATCGGACCCGAGAGCATTGCCATGAGCCGATCGTTTCACCCGGCGCGGGAATCAGATGTCGGCGCGCGCCGTTACGTTGGAAGTGCCGACTCCGGCCGACGCACCGATGGGACTCCGATGACTGCCGAGACCGACAGCCTTCGCACGGCGAACGCCGCGAACACTCGATCCGCGATCAGCGCGAAGGATTCGCGCGTCATCTGGCTGCTGCTGGGTGCCGCGTTCGTGGTGATCCTGAACGAGACGATCATGAACGTCGCGATCCCGCACCTGATGACCGATCTGTCGATCACGGCGCTGGCAGCGCAGTGGCTCACGACCGCGTTCATGCTGACCATGGCCGTCGTGATCCCCATCACCGGGTTCCTGCTGCAGCGCTTCACGACGCGGCAGGCGTTCATCGGCGGCATGACGCTGTTCTCGCTGGGCACGCTCACCGCCGCGCTCGCGCCCGGTTTCGAGGTTCTGCTCGTCGGTCGTGTCATTCAGGCGTCGGGCACGGCCATCATGATGCCCCTTCTGATGACCACGATCATGACTCTCGTTCCGATCCACGCGCGCGGTCGCATGATGGGGCGCGTCTCCGTCGTCATCTCGGTGGCCCCCGCGATCGGTCCGACACTGTCGGGTGTCGTCCTCGAGACGCTCAACTGGCGGTGGCTTTTCGGCATCGTTCTGCCCATCGCGGTGGCGATGCTCCTGATCGGCGCGAAGTGGGTCACGAACGTGGGCGAGACCCGCCGCGCACCGATCGACCCGCTGTCGATCGTCCTCTCGGCATTCGGCTTCGGCGGCATCGTCTACGGGCTCAGCCAGATCGGTGGCGCCTCCGCACACGGCGGCGACGCCGCAGCGGCTGCGGCGGCATCCACGGCCACCGTCTCGCTGGTGATCGCGCTCCTGGTCGGCCTGGTCTCGCTCACGCTCTTCATCTGGCGCCAACTGCGCCTGCAGCGAGACGATCAGGCGCTGCTGGATCTGCGGGTGTTCCGATCGGCGAACTTCTCCTTCGCGATGGCGCAGATGTTCATCCTGTCCGCGGCCTTCTTCGGCGCGATCACGATCCTGCCGCTGTACCTTCAGCGCGTTCTGCTGTTGAGCCCGCTGGAAACCGGATTGATCGTTCTGCCGGGGGCACTCATCATGGGCGTCACCGGGCCTGTCATCGGGCGCATCTACGACCAGCGGGGCACGCGCATCCTGATCGTCCCGGGCGCCATCCTCGCGAGCGCGATGCTCTGGTTCTTCACGACGGTGGGGGAAAGCACCCCCGTGTGGGTCGTCGTCGCCGCCCAGGTGGTGCTTTCACTGGGGCTCGCGATGTCGTTCACGCCCTTGTTCACGGCGTCCCTCGGCTCGCTCGAGCCGAGGTTCTACTCGTACGGGAGTGCCATCGTGGGAACGGTCCAGCAGGTCGCCGGGGCGGCGGGCATCGCGATCTTCATCACCGTCATGTCCGGGGTCTCGGCGTCGAGCACAGCCGTCGGATTGGACGCCGTCTCCGCCGAGGCGGCCGGGGTCCGTTCGGCGTTCGTGGTCGGAGCGATCCTCTCGCTCTTCGCCGTCGCCGGGTCGTTCTTCGTCCGGAAGCCAGCGGACACCGGTGCAGCTGCCCCGATAGCCCACTGATCGGTCGGAGCGAGCGGCCCGGACCTCCCCTGTGGGCGGATCCGGATGCGCTCAGCTCACATCGAGCAGGCGCCGCCTCCGCAGCACGAGCCGGACGCCTCCGGGGTGAGGAGATTCTGCTCCTCCGATACCGGGGGAAGGGGCTGAAGCGTCTGCACGGGGTTCGCCTGAGTATTCGACATGAGACCAGGCTAGACCGCCCGGCGCGCCCGGGCGTCGACTCGAACACGTTCTGTCGACCGTCGTGTGTCCTTTCCTGCGCCGGTCGCCCATGACGACGGAGGAGTTAGTACGCCGTCGGGCAGGACGCAACCCCATCGCACCCCGCTCTTCGTCGGACTACCGTCGGATCATGAGCGACACCAACGGCGATCTCGACAACACGTCCGACCACGAAGACGACAAGGCGACTCCCAAGCCCGGCGGCCTCGGCGGTGACGGGACGATTCCCCCGCACCCGAACGGCGTGGCTGCCGGCCACACCGGGGAGCCCACGCACTTCGAGCCGGAAGAGGATGAGCAGGCCGACGCCTGACGATCTCCCGGCGGACGGATCGGTCCCACCGGACCGGACAGCCCAGTCGTCGACGCTACGGGGTCGGAACCCCCGCCCCTCCCTGGCAGGTCGGGCACCACTGAGAAGCAGCACCCGAGAAGGCGAACTCGACGATGGTGTCGCCGCACACCGGGCACGGTTCGCCCGCGCGACGGTGCACCCGCATCGTGGCCCGCTTGTCGTCCTTCAGGTCTTCGGGCGGAAGACCGCGACGCGCATGTGCGGCCTCTGACAGGACCGCGCGAGCGGCTGCGTGCAGTCGGACCACCTCGTCCGGTGTCAGCGCGGCGGCGTGCACCACGGGCGAGAGCCGCGCGGCGTGCAGGATCTCGTCGGAGTAGGCATTGCCGATCCCCGCTGCCGTCGTCTGATCCTGCAGCAGCGCCTTGAGCTGTTTTCGTCGACCGGAGAGCAGACCCGACAATCGCTCGACGGTGAATGACGGGTCGAGGGGGTCGGGGCCGATTTTGGCAATCGCCGGAACGTCCTCCACCTTCGTGACGACGAAGACGGACAGTCCCTTCCACTGACCGTCGTCGGTGAGGTCGAACCCCGATCCGTCGTCGAGCCGCACACGGGCGATCAGCGTCGCTTCGCCGGAACGCCGATCTCCTTCGGGAACGGTGTCGTGCCACAGGAGCCAGCCGTCGTGACCCCAGTGCACGACGAGGTGCACCCGCACGGCGTCCTCATTCTCGAGCACCACGTCGAGCATCTTTCCGTGGCGGACGACGCCCGTGATCCGGCATCCGATGACCGTCTCGACGGACGTGGCGTCGGTCTTCAGAGCCTTCGGCAGGCGGATGTCGATGCTCCGGATCACGCGGCCGACGGTTCTGCCGGAGACGAACTCGGCAAGTGCCTGCACCTCGGGAGACTCGGGCATGGCGCCATGATGCCACGCCCCGACGACATCCGCCGGTGCGTCTGCAACCGAATCCCGCCGGCGCGTGCGACGCCGACGCGGCAGTCGACGATGCGGTCCCGTCAGCCGACGATGCCCGAGGTGCTCAGCAGCGCCCCGATCGCGAAAGTGGCCGCCAGCGCGATCGCTCCGCCCACCACCACGCGCAGCGTGCCGCGCCCGACCGGGCTGCCGCCGATCCTGGCACCGAGTGCTCCGGTGATCGCCAGTGCGACGAGCACCACGCCGAAGGTGGCCGCGACCCGGATGTCGGCGGGCAGCAGGATCGTCAGGAACGGCAGCAGTCCGCCGACGATGAAGGCCAGGGCGGATGCTCCCGCCGCGCGCCACGGACTGACGAGGTCATCCGGATCGATGTTGAGTTCCGCTGCGAGGTGCGCACGCAGGGCATCGTGGGCGGTCAGTTCTTCGGCGACCTGTCGTGCGGTGGCCGGTGAGAGCCCTTGCCCTTCGTACAGTTCCGTCAGTTCCGCAAGCTCGACTTCGGGCATCGTGCGCAGTTCTTCGCGCTCCTTCGCGATCAGCGCTTTCTCGCTGTCGCTCTGACTGCTCACCGAGACGTATTCGCCGAGCGCCATCGAGATGGCGCCGCCGACGAGCGCGGCGACCGTCGCAGGGATGATGGCGGCCGTATCCGGCGTCGCCGCAGCCACGCCGACCGCGATGGCCGCCACGGAGACGATGCCGTCGTTCGCGCCGAGCACACCTGCGCGGAGCCAATTCAGCTTGCCGGCGATTCCCGCGCCGTGCGGCTCATCGGCGTGTGTCGTCATTCCCACACGATAGGCCTCGGTCGGAGCCTACGGCCCGCCCATCCAGTGGTCGATCCGGTGGGTGTCGGGCGCGAAGCCGTTCTTGATGCCGTAGAGCACCGCCTGCGTCCGGCTGGAGGCGCCGATCTTGCGGTACACGGAACGGATATAGGACTTGACCGTGTTAGGGCTCAAGTACGTGAGCTGGGCGACCTCGGAGTTGCTCTTGCCTTGGGTGATCAAGGCGAGGATCTCGGATTCGCGGTCGGTGATGCCCTCGAGCTTGCCCGGCCAGTCCAAGGCCGGGGCGCTGGGGGCCCGGCGCGCCTGCTGGCTGATGACCTGTTCCCCCGCGTGGACGGCCTCGATGGCGGCGACGAGTTCGCGAGCACTGAGGGTCTTCGACAGGTACCCGTGCACGCCCTGACTCTTCGCCGCCTCGACGAGGTCGGGATGGAAGTTCCACGTGTAGACGACCACCTTGTGCGCCCGAGGATTGCGGATCAGCTCCGCGATCTCGTGATGGTCGGACTCGGGCTGAGCGAACGAGTCGTACAGGACGACGTCGACGTGGTCGTCGACGGCGGTGCGGGCGTCGATCTCCGCCACGATCACGCGATCGCGGTATTCGTCGAACAGGTGGGCGAGGCCTTTGAGCACCACGTCGTAGTCGTCGACGAGGGCTACGGTGATCGGTCGCCGGGAGGATAGCATGCTTAACCTTTACACCCCCAGGGGTGTGACGGCACACCCGCAGGGGTGATTGACTGATCATGTTGCCTGGAAAATTCAGGGCAGCCGGCGCGCCAACGGGAGCGTCCGAAGATGGGTCGCACCCCCGCACCCGCACTCACAAAGGAGCACAACATGCTCGGTCTTATCATCAGCATCATCGTCGTCGGCCTCATCGCCGGTTTCATCGCACGCGCCGTCGTGCCCGGAAAGCAGAGCATGAGCATCCTCATGACGATCGTCCTCGGCATCGTGGGCTCGTTCGTCGGCGGATTCCTCGGATTCCTCATCTTCCAGAAGGACGCCATGGACGGCTTCTTCCAGCCGGCCGGCATCATCGGCTCGATCATCGGCGCCATCGTCGTCCTCGTGATCTACATCGCCGTCTCGCGTCGTCGCGGTGCCTCGCGCCGCAGCTGATCGCCACGAAGGCCGCCGCTCCCGTTCCTCGGGGCCGGCGGCCTTCGCCGATTCCGGCGGCCGTTCGTCAGCTCACCGTACGCCGCGGGTCGATGCTCCGCAGCGCCGGCAGCCGGGCGCGGGCGCCGCCGACCTCAGCCGCAGAACTCGAAGACGGCGGCCGGATCGCTCTGGACGAGGATCGTCTGCACGATGTCTTCGGAGAACTGGAACACGAGGAACCGGTCGACCCCGGTGGAGTCCACCCCGCCGATCGTGACGCGCGCAGGGAACGAGTCATCGGTCGTTCCGTTCGGATACGCCGCGACCACGGCATCCCTCGTCGCACCGATACCGACGCCTTCGGCTGTCCGAGGCGACCCGGCTGTGCGGGTCTCGTCCGGGAGGTCGCCGCCGACCGCGATCAGCGAGACCACGTCGGGCTGATCGGCGGTGGTCTTCAGCCAGAACGTCGGATTCGTCGCGGAGTGGAGGATGGTGGTCGCCGGGTTTGGACAGCTCTCCGGCGGCTCCGCCGTGTAGACGGGCGCGGCAGCTGCCGCTTCGGCATCGGGGGTTGCGCCGATGACCACAGGGCCGACCCCATCGAAGGAGATCACCCATTCGGCGGGATCCGCCGACACCGCGGTCGCGGTCGGGGACGGTGCGGGTGTCGGCGTCCGGGTCGGGGTGACACCGGATGCCGAGGCATCCGGTGTCGTTTCCGCTGTCGACGGCGTCGCACACCCGGCCAGCACTCCCGCGACCAGCAGAAGACCTACCCAGGGACCGAGATGACGTGAGCGCATAGCTGCACGCTAACCCAGCCGCGCGCCCACCGCCGTGCGCGACTCAGTCGTCGATGCCGACCGACCGCGACAGCGCGGTGACCTCATCGATGCTCAGCTCCAGGTCCGCCGCCTTCACCGAGTCGGTGATCGAGGCGGCTCGTCGCGCTCCGGGGATCGGGATGACCACCGGGTCGAGCGCCAGCTCCCATGCGAGGACGACCTGCTGCGGGCTGACACCGTGGTGCTCGGCGACCTCACCGAACGCCGCGAAGCGATCGCCGACATCGCGCGCGCCCCCGCCCGTCCCGCCGAGCGGGCTCCACGGCAGGAAGGCGATGCCGTTCTCTCCGCAGTAGCGCAGCTCGTCGATACTGCCCGGATGCCGCGGCGAGAACTCGTTCTGCACGCTCGCAAGGTTGCCTTCACCGAGAACTTCCTGCGCGATGTCGATCTCTTCGACGCTCGCATTGGAGATGCCGATCGCCCGGATCAGGCCCTCCGCCTGCAGTGTCGCGAGCGACGTCATGACGTCTCCGTAGACCAGCCGGCGGTCGGGGCGGTGGTACTGGTACAGCTCGATCGTGTCGACGCCGAGGATGTCGAGCGAGCGCTCGACGGCCGTGCGCAGATACGCGAGAGAGCCGTCACGTGCCCACACCTCACCCTCGCTCCGCGTGATGCCGCCTTTCGTGGCGACGAAGATGGACGCGCTGTCACCGGACCACGAGGCCAGCGCGTCCGCCACGATGCGCTCGTTGTGGCCGATCTCGTTCCAGGCGGGCGCGTAGATGTCAGCGGTGTCGATGAAGGTGACGCCCGCGTCCAGCGCGGCGTGCACGGTGGCGACGGCATCGTCGTGCGACGGCGTCTCCTTGTCGTTGTTCATCGACAGGGGCATCGCGCCCAGTCCGATCGCCGAGACCTGTCGGCCGGCCAGTGTGCGCTGCTGCATGGTTGCTCCTCGTGTTGGCGTCCTCCCACCCTGTCACGTGCGGTGTCATCGCCCAGGGGCTGGACAATCTCCGTGATCGGCCGAACCGGTCGACGCCCCGGTCAGGCCAACACGAGCTCGATCTGCGGATGCCCGGCGAAGACCGCGAGCACGATGTCGAAGTAGGTCGCGCCCGTTCCCGCCTCCACCGCGTCCAGGAGCGGCCGGAAATACTGCGCGTCGTACAGGTCGGGCCGGCTCAGCTTCTCGCGGTAGTACCGGCTCGTGGCATCCGTCCCCAGCACCCGCCGGCTGTGTGCGTGATCCATCCAGACGACACGCGCGTCCGCAACTCCATGCAGTGCACCGAATCCGCCGGAGAGCAGATCGTCGAGAGCGTCGAGGCTGGCGCCGAGCCGCCAATCCTCTGCGCTCATGAACAGGCGGTTCAGTTCGTCGTACAGCGATGCGATGTCGTGGACGGCCGCTCCGTCGATCACGAAAATGGTCATCTCGGCGTTCTAGGCCGTGCCGCCGCCGCTGCCGAACAGCGGATGGGCGGCGAGAGTCGCGGCGATGACCGCCAACGTCGCGATCACGAGCAGAGCCTCGATGAGTGCCGGCCGACGCCGTGACGCGAAATCGCGGACGATCAACGCCATGACCACCACGAACGCGATCGTCGCCCAGACCAGCAGGGCGAGCCCGAGGATCCACGTGAACGAGATGAGCGCGTCCGGATCAGGACTCAGAGCACCCGCGACGTCCCCCACCGCGAATGTGAGCGCCGAGGCGAGCCCGAGAACGAGCGCGACCACGAGGCCGGTCGTCCGCGTGTCACGCGAGGTCGTCTGCATGGTTCACACGCTACCCGCGTCCTCGCACCTCTTCGTGTCCGGACCTGAGTTGCGACCTCAGTTCGGCGTTGTCGGCCTCCAGACGCAGGATGCGCCGCGCGCCGGCGATGTTGACGCCTTCGGCGACGAGCTCGATGACACGACGCAGCAGGTCGAGGTCGTCTTCGCTGTAGCGACGCGTACCACCCGGTGTGCGGTGCGGCTCGAACAGGCCCTTCGATTCGTAGAGGCGCAGCGTCTGAACGCCCACGCCCACGATCTCCGCGGCGACGGCGATGCCGTAGACCCCCCGCGAGCGCTCGGCGGGAACGGCTGTGGCGGATCTCATGTGCGGCCTCGAAATTTCCTCGTCGATACCCGTTGATTTCTTGAACGAGCTGCGGTAGAAAATCTACTGCAGTCGACAGAGATCTGTCGACTCGGACACACTCAGGTGAATGGAGGAGATCAAGAAATGCTGTTGCAACACGACCCGTTCCGTGACCTCGACCGGTTCACGCAGCAGGTGTTCGGCACGTCGGCGCGTCCCTCGGCGATGCCGCTGGATGCGTGGCGCGAGGGAGACCAGTTCGTCGTCGAACTCGATCTGCCGGGCATCGACCCGGGCAAGATCGACATCGATGTCGAGCGCAATGTGCTGACCGTGCGCGCCGAGCGCCTCAATCGGATGCCGGATGCCGCGAACGCCGTCGCCACCGAGCGACCGTGGGGTGTCTTCAGCCGCCAGCTCGTGCTCGGCGACGCCCTCGACACCGAGAAGGTCGACGCGGACTACACCGCCGGTGTGCTGCGCCTGCGCGTCCCGATCGCCGAGAAGGCCAAGCCGCGCAAGATCAACGTCAGCACCCAGGACAACCTGGTGCAGCGCGAGGACCGGCGCATCGACGCCTGAGCCGACGACCCGCGAATCGGCAGGAGGTGACGACGATGGCGATGTCCCCCGTGATCATGGATCTTGAGCGCGACACGTTCGAGGCTCGACTCGACGATCCCGAGTGGGTGGCGGCGGAGTTCGCCGCCATCTTGTCCGCCTCGGGCCTGCTTCCGCTCGTCGGCGTCGCCGTGTCGTCGCACGAACCCCGGCCGGGCGGATCGGCGCGGAGAGTTCTGCTCTGTTCTGCGGCGCCGTCTCCGCGCAGAACATCGGCGGTCCGACGGCGCGCCCGGGTGCGATCGCCTCCGATGTGACCCGCGGGCGGCGGTCCGTCTCGGTGAACGCGCCCCGCGCTCCTCTCGTGCGAGGAGCGCGTGGCGCCTTCTGTGTCGGTGTCAGGCGGGGTGATCCGTCGCGACGTCGAGGATCCACGTCACGCCGAAGCGGTCGGTGAGCATCCCGAAGCCGGGGCTCCATGCCGACGCGGCGAGGGGTTCGACGACGGTGCCGCCCACCGAGATCTTCTCCCCGTAGCCCTGCACCTCTTCGAGCGTCTCGCCGCGGACGGAGAAGAAGAACGTCTGATCGGTCAGGGTCACACCGTTCTCGCGGCGGGCGAAGCCTCCGGCGGACGGCGTTCGGTCCCCGGGGATGTCGTAGGCCATGATGCGGAAGCCGTCGGCGCTCACGACCTGGCCGAAGACGACATCCGCAGCGCCGGGCGCGTCCTGCGGCATCCCGAAGTCTCCGTAGGTGGCGATCGAGATCTCGCCGCCGAAGACGGACTGGTAGAACTCCAGCGCCGCCCGGGCCTCGCCGCGGAAGTTGAGGTGGGTGGTGGTTGCGATGCTCATGTCTGCTCCTGGAATCGAAGCCCGGTCGGTACCGGGGCTACGTCCAGTGTTCCGGGCGTATAGGACTGTTTCGGTCCTACATCTGGTTACCCTGAAGAAATGACCACGACGACCGCGCGGCTTCTGCAGCTGCTGTCCCTCCTGCAGACACGTCGCGACTGGCCGGGTGGTCTCCTCGCCGAACGGCTCGGCATCAGCCACCGCACCGTGCGTCGCGACGTCGATCGGCTGCGCGAGATGGGCTACCGCATCCAGGCGACGATGGGTCCCGACGGCGGTTATCGCCTCGATGCGGGCGCCGAGTTGCCACCTCTCCTGTTCGATGACGATCAGGTCATCGCTCTCGCCGTCGCGCTGCGGGCCGCGGCTCTCTCCGGCCTCGGAATCCAGGAGGCCGCGGTCCGCGCGCTGACCACCGTCCGGCAGGTGATGCCTTCCCGCCTGCGCCACCGCGTGGACGCGCTGGATTTCACGGCGATCCCCGCAGTCCCCGGCGAGCCGCCACCCGATACGGTGTCCGTCGAGGTGCTCATCGCTGTTTCCGCCGCCGCGCGCGCACACCAGGTGCTGCGATTCGACTACGCCGGCCGGTCGACACCCGATGACCAGCGGATGCTGCGCCGAGAAGTCGAGCCCCACCACCTCGTGACCTCCCGCGGTCGCTGGTACCTCGTCGCGTGGGATCTCGATCGGGAGGGGTGGCGCCTCTTCCGGGCCGACCGCGTGCATCCTCGCGCTCCGACCGGACCGCGGTTCACGCCGCGCGAGGTCCCCGGCGGCGACGTCGCCGAATTCGTGTCGGCGCGCTTCTCCGGTTCGGAGGGGCCCGACCGGTGGGCCTGCTACGGCACGGTGATCCTCCGCCGGCCGGCGTCGTCCGTGCTGCCGTTCGTCGGTGATGGCATCGTGGAGGACCTCGGCCCTGATCGGTGCAGCCTCACAGTGGGCTCGTGGTCGTGGGTGGCGCTGGCCGCTTCTCTCAACCGATTCGACGCGAACATCGAGGTGGTCAGCCCGCCGCAGCTCAAGGATGCGTTCCGGGTACTGGCTGCGCGCAACGCCGCGACCGCGGCCGGTGAGCGTCACGTCCCCGACGGCGCCGCGTATCCTGAGGGTCGATGACCGCATCGCAGGCCCGGAGGATCACGGTGAACATCAGACTGCTCCAGAGGTTCGTCGCCGTCGTCGACGCGGACGCCCACTTCCCCCGCGCGGCCGAGTCGCTGGGGATCCCGCTCGCGGCGCTCTACTCGTCGATGGACAAGCTGGAGGGCGAAGTCGGCCACCCGCTGTTCACCCGTGACAAGGCTCCCTGGTCGCTGACCCCGGCGGGAACCCTGCTCCTGGAAGAGGCCCATCGCCAGATCGCGGCCGCGCCTGCACCCGAGCAGAAGCCGAAGGCACCGGCGGGTGGCAAAGCCAAGGCCTCGAAGGGCAAGGGCCGCGCACCCGTGGTGAAAGGCGAACCGAAGCCGTTCAAGAAGCGCCAAGGACGGTGAGTCGCGGCGGCGCGTTCGGGCTCGCCGCTCTCGCTCGATGACCCGGATGAACGCCGGAGCAGCATCCGTCAGTCATCGCTCCGCGACCCGACCGGCCTCGACCTGCCAGTGCCGATCGGTCTGCACCGTCGACAGCATGCGTCGGTCGTGCGTCACCAGCAGCAGCGTTCCGGTATACGAGTCGAGAGCCTGTTCGAGCTGCTCGATCGCGGGCAGGTCGAGGTGGTTGGTCGGTTCGTCGAGGACCAGCACATTCACTCCGCGCGCCTGCAGCAGGGCGAGGCCGGCGCGCGTGCGCTCCCCCGGAGACAGATCATCGACGGGACGGCCCACGTGGTCGGCCTTGAGCCCGAACTTCGCCAGGAGCGTGCGGACCTCCCCCGACACCATCTCCGGCACCAGGCTTCCGAACGTCGTCGCCAGCGGTTGCGCACCGGCCAGCAGGGAACGGGCCTGGTCGATCTCGCCGATCTGGACGTTGACACCGAGGCTCGCCGAGCCCTCGTCGGGCCGCTGCACGCCGAGCAGCGCGCGCAGCAGCGTCGACTTGCCGGCTCCGTTCGGACCCGTGATCCCGATGCGCTCCCCCGCGTTCACCTGCAACGACACCGGGCCGAGAGTGAAGGAGCCCTGACGGAACACCGCGTCGCTCAGTGTCGAGACCACGCTGCTCGACCGCGGTGCCGAACCGATCGTGAACTCGAGCTGCCATTCCTTACGGGGTTCGTCGACCTCGTCGAGCCGGGCGATGCGACTCTCCATCTGGCGCACCTTCTGCGCCTGCTTCTCGCTCGACTCGACCGACGCCTTCCGACGGATCTTGTCGTTGTCGGGCGCCTTCTTCATCGCATTGCGCACGCCCTGACTCGACCACTCGCGCTGCGTCCGCGCCCGCGCGACGAGATCGGCCTTCTTGTCGGCGAACTCGTCGTACTTCTCCCGCGCCTGGCGACGCGCGGTCGCGCGCTCCTCGAGATACGCGTCGTACCCGCCGCCGAAGACCCGATTGGCTCCCTGGGCCAGGTCCAGCTCGAGCACCCGCGTGACGCAGCGCGCGAGGAACTCGCGGTCGTGGCTCACCAGCACGACACCCCCGCGGATGCCCCGGACGAAGGCCTCGAGACGTTCCAGACCGTCGAGGTCGAGGTCGTTGGTCGGCTCGTCGAGCAAGACGATGTCGAAGCGGCTGAGGAGGAGGGCTGCGAGCCCGACGCGGGCGGCCTGGCCACCGGAGAGCGAGGTCATGAGCTTCTCCGCCGCACGGTCGCCGAGGTCCAGGCCCAGGTCGGCGAGTTGGGCGGGAAGCCGTTCGTCGAGGTCGGCCGCACCACTCGCCAGCCAGCGATCGAGGGCTGCGGAATACGCGTCGGCGGCCGCAGCGTCATCGGGATCCGCGAGACCGGATGCCGCGGCATCCATGTCCTCCGACGCTTCGGCGCACCCGGTGCGCCGCCCGATGTACTGGGCGACCGTCTCGCCGGGCACACGTTCGTGCTCCTGAGGCAGCCAGCCCACGAACGCATCAGCCGGCGACAGCGACACGGTTCCGGCCTGCGGCTCGTCGATGCCCGCGAGCACCCGCAGCAACGTGGACTTTCCTGCGCCGTTGGCGCCCACGACACCGATGACATCTCCCGGCGCGACCGTCAGATCGAGTCCGTCGAACAGGGTGCGGTGGCCGTACCCGCCGGCGAGGGCTTGAGCGACGAGCGTGGCGGTCATCCGTCAATCCTGTCACCGGCGGCGCGGGGCCATGATCGGCGCCGCGCGTCACGATCCCGGCGACCCCGTCCCCCAGGGCCGCCCGGCGGGGCCGCGCGGGCGCTCCCGGAAAGCGGGGCCGGAGTCATGGCACGGCAGCGGGGCTACGCCGACAGCCGCGGGTAGTCCGTGTAGCCCTCCGCGCCCGCTCCGTAGAAGGTGGCCGGATCGGGCTCGTTCTCGGGGTGTCCGCCCTCCCACCGCTCGACCAGGTCGGGGTTGGCGATTGCGAGACGACCGACCGCCACGGCGTCCGCCAGTCCTTCCGCGACGAACTCGACGGCCTCGTCCTTCGTCGTCAGGCGGCCGAAGCCGCTGTTGGCGATGAACGTGCCGGCGAAGTCGGCGCGCAGCGCCTGCACCAGTTCACCCTCGGGCTCGGCGTGGAGCACGCTGAGGTAGGCGAGGCCGAGCGGGGCGATACCGCGGACGAGCGCTTCGTACGTGGCACGCACATCGGCGTCGTCCGTCTCGACCACGTCCTGGATGTTGTGCGCGGGCGACAGGCGGATTCCGACACGACCCGCGCCGACGGCATCCGCGACGGCCGTCGTGACCTCGATGACGAACTTCGCCCGAGCCTCCGGCGAGCCGCCGTAGGCGTCGGTGCGCTGGTTCGAGACCGGGGAGAGGAACTGGTGCAGCAGGTAGCCGTTCGCGCTGTGCACCTCGACGCCGTCCATGCCCGCGTCGATCGCGCGCGTCGCGGCGGCCACGAATTCGTCGCGCACCTCGGCGAGTTCGTCGGTGGTGAGGGCGTGCGGCACGGGGAACGCGGTCTTCCCCGCGGGCGTGTGCACCTCGCCCTGGATCGCGATGGCACTCGGCGCGACGATGCGCGGGGTGCCGGTGATGTCGGTGTGCGACACGCGTCCGCCGTTCATGAGCTGCATGACGATGCGGCCGCCTTCGGCGTGCACCGCGTCGGCCACGGCCCGCCACCCCTCGGCTTGCGCCTCGGTCACGATGCCGGGCTGTCCCGGATATGCGCGCGACTCCGCACTCGGGTAGACACCCTCGGTGATGATCATGCCCAGGCCCGCCCGCTGCGCGTAGTGCTCCGCGACGATGTCGCCCGGAACGCCCTCCGCACCGGACCGCATCCGAGTGAGCGGTGCCATGACGACGCGGTTGGGAAGGTGCAGCGCACCCACGGTGAGCGGGGAGAACAGATCCACGAAGAGTCCTTTCGACGAAACGCCGGGGCGCGATCGCGTCCCGACCAGACAGGCAACGGAGGTCTCGGGCCGGGTATTCCCCGGTGGCGGATGCAGCGCGACGATCGATCGCAGCGGTACGCCGGCGCGACCCGCCAGCCCGCGGCATGCGCCCGCGTATGGTTGCGGGTGGGCAGCGCGCAGAGCCCGCCGAGCGGATGTCTCGGCCCCGCGGCCCAGGAACGCTGTATCTCGCCTTCAGCAGAGAGCACGGTGGACCCATGACGCACGACGGACTCGACGGATGGGTGCACGTGCGCGGTGCGCGCGAGCACAATCTCAAGAATGTCGACATCGACATCCCCCGTGACAGCCTGGTGGTGTTCACCGGGGTGTCGGGTTCCGGGAAGTCGTCCCTCGCCTTCGGCACGCTGTACGCCGAGGCTCAGCGCCGATACTTCGAGTCGGTCGCGCCCTACGCGCGCCGACTGCTGAACCAGGTCGGGGCGCCGGAGGTCGATGAGATCTCGGGCCTGCCGCCCGCGGTGGCGCTGCAGCAGCGGCGCGGGGCGCCGAGTTCGCGCTCGTCGGTCGGCACGATCACCACACTGTCGAACCTGGTGCGCATGCTGTACTCGCGGGCGGGGACGTACCCGACAGGCGCGGCGCACCTGTCGGCCGAGGCGTTCTCGCCGAACACGGCGGCCGGCGCGTGTCCTCGCTGCCAGGGCCTGGGCACCGTGCACGACGTCACCGAAGAGCTGCTCGTGCCCGACGCGGCGCTGAGCATCCGCGAGGGGGCGATCGCCGCCTGGCCCGGTGCGTGGCAGGGTGCGAACCTGCGGAGCATCGTGCGTGGGCTCGGCATCGACATCGAGAAGCCGTGGCGTGCGCTTCCGCGCAAGGATCGTGACTGGCTCCTGTACACCGAGGAACAGCCGTCGGTGATGATCGAGCCCGAGGAGGGCCGCGTCGACCACGGCTACTACGGCAAGTTCTGGAGCGCCCGAGCCCACATCATGCACGTGCTCGCGGCATCGCAGAGCGAGCGGATGCGGGAGCGCGCGCTCGGTTTCGTCCAGAGCATGCCGTGCCCCGTGTGCGGGGGCAGCGGCCTGCGCGCCGACGCGCTCGCCGTGACGTTCGCGGGGCGGACGATCGCCGAGATGAACGCCGTGCCGCTCGCCGAGCTGTCGGCGTCGCTGCGCGCCGGCGTCGCGGCCGCTGGCGACAGCGGCGAGGCCGCCGAGCGCATCGCCGCCGACGTGATCGGGCGGGTCGCAGTCCTGCTCGACCTCGGACTCGGGTACCTCAGCCTCGGCCGCAACTCCACCACGCTCTCGCCGGGCGAGGCGCAGCGCCTGCGCATCGCGACGCAGCTCCGCTCGGGTCTCTTCGGCGTCGTCTATGTGCTCGACGAGCCCTCCGCGGGGCTCCATCCGGCCGACGCCAGGCCGCTCCTGGCGGTGCTCGACCGTCTGAAGGCCTCGGGCAACTCGCTGTTCGTCGTCGAGCACGACCTCGACGTGATCCGGCGCGCGGACTGGGTGGTCGACATCGGTCCGGGTGCCGGCGAGGGCGGCGGACACGTCGTCTATTCCGGTCCGGTGGAAGGGCTGCGCTCCGTCTCGGAGTCCGTCACCGGGCGCCACCTCTTCCCGACCACCGCTCCACCCGGGCACGAGCCGCGAACCCCCTCAGGCTGGCTGCGTCTGCGCGGGATCACCCGGCACAACCTGCGCGAGGCATCCGTCGATGTTCCTCTCGGCGTGATGACGGCGGTCACGGGCGTTTCGGGGTCGGGCAAATCGACGCTGGTCACACAGGTGCTGGCGCAGGTCGTGCGCGACGTGGTCGGGTCGACACCGGATGCCGGTGACGATGCGGTGCTCGAGCTCGACGTGGACGGCGTCTCGGGGGCGGAGTCCTTCGATCGGCTCGTCGTGGTCGACCAGAAGCCGATCGGACGCACGCCCCGGTCGAATCTGGCCACGTACACCGGCATGTTCGACGTCGTGCGGAAGCTGTTCGCCTCCACACCGGAGGCCAAGAAGCGGAGGTACACCGCGGGGAGGTTCTCGTTCAACGTCGCCGGCGGCCGGTGCGAGACCTGCCAGGGCGAGGGGTTCGTCTCGATCGAGCTCATGTTCCTGCCCGGCACCTACGCGCCCTGCCACACCTGTCACGGCGCCCGCTACAACGCGGAGACCCTCGAGGTGACGTACCGAGGGTCATCCATCGCCGATGTGCTGGCGATGACCGTCGGCGATGCCGCGGAGTTCCTTGCGGATGTGCCCTCGGCCGCACGCAGCCTGCGGACGCTCGGCGACGTGGGGCTCGGATACCTGCGCCTCGGGCAGCCCGCGACCGAGCTGAGCGGCGGTGAGGCGCAGCGCATCAAGCTGGCGACCGAGTTGCAGCGCGCACACCGCGGCCACGCGCTCTATCTGCTCGACGAGCCGACCTCGGGCCTGCATCCCGCCGATGTCGAGCTGCTGCTCGACCAGCTGCAGCAGCTGGTGGATGCCGGCAACACCGTCGTGCTCGTCGAGCATGACCAGTCGGCGATCGTGGCGAGTGACTGGGTGATCGATCTCGGCCCGGGCGGTGGCGACGTGGGCGGCCAGGTCGTCGCGACGGGAACGCCGCGGGACGTCGCGCGCGGCTCGGGCGCGACCGCGGAGCACCTGGCCGCGTGGATCACCCAGGTAGGAACTACGTAGACGAATGTGTCGGGTTCTCGTCCGCGACGAGTGGGTACGCATAATGGACGTACCTCGCCGGGCAGTTCGAACGCTGTGCACCCATCGTCGGCGAGGACATGGGCAGACAGAGCGGGGGCGACGTCATGCGGGAACTCGAGCACCGGAAACCTCAGCACCGGGAACCGTCAGGCGTCCCGACGGTGAACGGAACAGGCGACGCGGGCGGTGCGGCGATGACGAGCCTGCACACGGACCACGGCGGTGGCCATGCCTGATCGCTCCGGTCAGGCCCGCCGGCCCATCGACATCAGGCAGACCTCGGGTCGATCGCACGGGGGCGACGCCGCCACGCGCGACCGCGCGCGCGGGTCGAAGCCGAGCAGTCGGCAGGCCGCCCTCGCGCGGGCGACCGAGCTTCTGCAGCGTCGCCAGAGTGCGCTGCTGGTCGGACCCAACGGCTGGGGCAAGTCCTTCGAGATCGCTCGCATCGGCACCCGACTGCAGGCGAGCGGCCGCGCCGTGCACCACCTGAGAGGTCGCGGCGCCGAGGGCGGACGCGCCATCGCGGAGTGGCGGCAATCGCCCTCCGGTGCGGTGCTTCTCGTCGACGACGGCGAGTCGATGCCTGACCAGACCCTCTCCTCCATCATCGAGCTCGCGCGCTCGACCGACCGCGTCACGCTGATCGCTCTCGAGATGGACAGTGCGCACACCGATGCCGGACTCTCTCGTGGCGGTACCGCCCGGTTGCTCGACGTCTGGCGATCGGGCGCCATCCAGCGCGTGGATCTGCCCGGACTGGATCGAGACGAAGCGCGGGCCCTGGCCGTGGCATCCGCCGGCGGCAATGTCCTCGATGACATGGCGCAGGAGATGATCGTCCGCCTCAGCCAGGGGTCGCCTCTGGTCGTCTCCGAACTGACCAAGGACGCTCTCGAGACGGGGAGCGGCTTCTACCGGCCTCGCAGCATCCTCTCTCTCGGCGACGTCGGGGTCTCCCCGCGCGTCCGTGATCTGACGACCCCGCTCCTGGACCGCCTCGACGACGACGGCAGATACGCGCTCGTGATGCTGGCTCAGCTCGGCGCCACCCCTTATCCGCGCGCGGCGAAACTGCTGGGCGAACACGCACTGCATCAGGTGCTCCGCTTCGGGCTCGCGCGCAACGACGGTTCCACCCTCGACCGGATCGTCGCAGACGAGCTGCACGCGTGGGCTGCCCTCGCCGATTGGCGTCGTTCGTGGCGGCTCCGCTCCCATGACCGCGTGCAGAGACTGCTGGTCGCCGACCTGCAGAAGGCGAACCGTCTGGCGCCCCACGAGTGCTTCATCGTCGGACGCTTCTGGACCAACGCTCCCGACGACGAGGTGCTCACCGGCATCCCTCCCGGCACCGCGGCGGCCGTCCTGCTGACCGCGGCCTACGTCGCGAACGTGTCGGGTCTTCCCGGCGACGGTCTGCTGTGCGCCTCCCGAGCCTTCTCCTTCGCCCCCTCCCTCGCCGCAGCACTGCAGCAGTCCCGCTCGCTCGCCATGCTGGGGGACGTGGTGGGCGCACTTCAGGTGCTGCGCGTCGACGACAGCACGACCACGGACGATGAGACTCTCGCCGAGCGCGTGGGCTGGACGGAGGCGCTGTCGCGGTGGAACGGCCCGGAAGCGCTGAAGACCGCCATGAAAGCCACGACGGAGGCCCTGTCGGCCACTCACCGCACGGTCGCCGAACGCGCTGCGCTCGTCGACGCCTGGCGGATATCGAAGACCGCCGATCCCGCCGCGGTGGACGAGATGTTCGCTCGGATGCTCGCGGACGACCACGCCACGACGGCGTCTCGCTTGTGGGCTGCGGCCGGACTGCTCGGCTGTCTCGCCCCCTTCCACGACATCGACCGCGTGCATCTCGTCCTGACCGAGGGTGACCGCGTCTACCAGGGCATTCCGGACTCGACGAACCACCCCCTGTCGCACTCGACACGCGACGCGCGAGCCGCCTACGTCCTGACGGCAACTCTCACGCGCATCTATGCGGGGCTCCCCTGGACCGGCATCCGGCACGACATCGAGGAGTTCGCCGCACGCGCGCGCTGGGTGGGCGGACAGCTCTCGGCGGCCGACCAGAGCGTCATCGGATTGCTCACCGCCACCCTGGCGCTCCTGGACCGCGATTACGAGCGTGCGCTGGCCGACCTGCGGGTCGTCGAAAGCCTGCTCGACACCACTCTTCCCCCTGACGTGCACACCCAGGCGAGCCTGATCACGGCGCTGGCCCTCGTCGCGCACGGGGATGTGGCGGCGGCGGAGCGGCGCCGAGCGGCCCTCAATCGGAAGATCGTCGATGCGTCGCCCCTGCTCAGGTCGCTGGCGGATTCGCTCGACGTCGCGGTCCTCCTGCGGACGGCCGACCCGCAGCACGCGCGGACGACCCTGCACGACCGCGCAGCCGATCGAAGGCGCGCTCCTCTCACGCGCGTGTGGCTGGCGCACGTCAGTCTCGAGACGGGCGCCTCGGCCTCCATCGCCGTCGGCCTCATCGCCGATCTCCGCGGCACGCCGCTCGCTCCTCTTCCCGACGCGATGCTCCGCCTGCTCGATGCGGACGCCTCCGGCGACGCGTCGGCGACCGAGAGGTCGGCACGTGATCTCGAGCGCCTCGGCGTGACACACCATGCAGCGGGCGCCTTCCAGCTCGCGGAGCGTCAGCACACTCTCGCAGGTCGTCCCGGCCACGCCCGCCGATGCGCGGAACACGCCGAGCGGCTCCTGGCCCCTGATTCCCCCGTCGAGTCCGCCCGCGAGACCGAGACGGATGCCGCCGCCTCCGATGTCGTCCAGGATGCACCGGGCCCGCACGGGGAGCCCGACCCCGACGTCGACCTGACATCCCTGACCCGGCGGGAACTCGAGGTCGCGCGCCTCGTCGCCCAGCGGCTCAGCAATCAAGAGATCGCCGATCGCCTCTTCCTGAGCGTGCGCACGGTCGAGTCGCACGTGCTGCAGGCGCGCATGAAGCTGGGAGCGGATCGACGTCGCGACCTGGGTCGCTTCGTCGGATCGTGAACCCGAGGTGCTGAACACGCATCCTGAACTACCGACGAGCACGGCCGGAAGGATGCCTCGATCCGCGTAGTCCACGCGATATATCGGTAGCCCACTACTGGTTACAGGGCGTCGCCCTCAGACATAGCCTGCCGGAAACGACCACGCGCCACCGGCCCGCGGCGTTCACGAGCAGACGCGGGGGCGTGCGCATGACCACGGACGACATCATCGAAGAGACCACGACCTCACCAGAGCGCGGCGTGCGCAGCAAGCGGGTCCGCGCGATCCTCGTCGGCGGTTTGGTGCTGGGTGTCGGAGCGGCTGTGACGCTCGCCGCCTGGAACGACTCGGAGTTCGTGACCGGCACGTTCGCGGGCGGTGCGTTCGACATCGAGGGAAGTACGGACGGCGACGTCTACGCGGAGCACCCGGATGCGGGCTCGGCAGCCATCCTCGACTTCGAGCTCGACGCCGACAACCTCGCGCCGGAGGAGCCGGTGTACGCAGGTTTCGCGGTGCAGTTGACATCGGACTCGACCCGCGCGGCCAGCCTCGACATCACGGCGTCGAGCGCGGCGGCGATCGCCTCATCGTTGAGCTACTCCCTCGTGGAGACCGCGGCATTCGGATGCGACGCCACGACCTTCGCCGCCGGCGATCCGCTCGTGACGGATGCCGCGACCACGGCCAGCACGGAGCCCGGTATCTTCACGCTCGACGCGGTCACCGAACCCGTCTTCCTGTGCTTCGAAGTCACTCCGGCCGCAGGGCTGCCGCAGTCGTCTCCGTCCGGCACCGTGGTGTGGCAGTTCCTCGCGACCTCCACCACCGACCTGCCCTGAGAGGCACCGGCATGAGCGGACCTCACACGCTTGCCACACGGCGAGAACGTCGTCGCACCGCGCCTGGCGGCCGACGACGCTGGTCGACCCGGGTACGAGCCGTCCTCGCGGGGGCGCTCGTACTCGGTGTCGGCACGTCGGTCACCTTGGCCGCGTGGAGCGACGACGAGTTCGGTGCCGGCACCTTCGCCGCGAGCACGTTCGTCGTCGAATCGCAGACGGGGATTTCGACGTGGGCGGCGCACGAGTCCGGCAGCCCGGCGACCCTGGCATTCGCCGCCTCGGCGATGTCACCGGCCGTCTCGCAGTACGCCTACATCGACATCCGCACGACCGCCGCGACGAACATCAGCGGAACGGCGGCGCTCACCGCCGTCTCGGCCGCCACCGGCACCCTGCTGCCTCAGCTCGAGTACCGCGTCGCCGTGACGGCGGCCACCGCCCCGTGCAATGCGTCGGCGTTCACGTCGGCCACGATCCCCGCCTACACCGCCACGCTCGCGACGACGACCTCGCCACCGAGCGTTTCGGGCGCACTGGCGGCAGCCGGCGGATCGACCGTGCGGTTCTGCTTCGACGTGCGCGTGAAGGCGGGCACGGCCTCAACGTTCCAGGGCGGGACCGCCGGCGCGACGTGGCAGTTCACGTCCACCTCCAGCTCTTGATCGGATCCTCGTGAGCCGCATCGAGGACGAACGCATCGATGCCGCTGAGCGCCGCCGGGCACCCCAGAAGCCCCGGCGCTCGGCGGCATCGGTCGCCGGCAGCATCGCGCTCGATGTCGCCGCCCTGGCCGGTGCCGTCTGCATCGTGCTCGTCGTGCTGGCCTACGGGTTCCACGTCACCCTCATCATGTTCAAGACGGGGTCGATGAGTCCCACGATCCCCGCCGGATCGCTCGCGCTGGTGCATGAGATCCCGGCTTCCGACATCGCCGTCGGCGACGTCGTGACCGTCGACAGACCCGGCCAGCTGCCCGTGACGCACCGCGTGACATCCGTGGGCCCCGGCGAGACGGACGACGCGCGCAGCATCACGCTCAAAGGCGACGCCAACACGACGGAAGATCCCGCGCCGTACGAGGTCTCGCACGTGCGCGTCGTGTGGGCCTCCGTCCCAGGTCTTGCGCACGTCGTGATCTGGCTCTCCCACCCGTGGATCCTTGCGGCACTCACCTTCGGCTGCTCGGCACTCGTGACGTGGGCGTTCTGGCCGCGTTCGCGTCGTCGGCGACCGCCACCTCCCAGGCGACGGAAGAGCCGCGAGCGGCACGTCGCTCACGTCGCTGCTGTCGCTCTCGCGATCGGAGGGGGCGCTGCCGTATCCGGCGCCGCCACCCCGGCGCACGCCGCACCGCGGACGTCGGTCGTCACGGGGACGGCGCTCGTGCTGACCACCATCGGCGATCCGTCCGCGATGACGACGCTCGGTCCGGGCGACTCGACGCCCTGGGAGGTCGGCATCGCGACGAAACCCACCGCCGGCCCGGGCTCGATCGACGTGTCGGTCACGTGGACCGGTTCGGCCGAGCTCGGACTGATCGTCTCCGCCGAGGCCTGCACCGAGCAGTGGACCAGAGACGGATGCCGCGGCCGGAGCACGCGCCTCATCGACGCCGCTCCCGCCCCGGTCGACAGCACGCCACGCGCTCTTCTGTCGATGTCGTCGCAACAGGGGCGGTGGGTCCGCTTCGAGGTGACGGTGCCCGCCGACCCCGGAGACGGGCAGGGCTCCGCGGCCCTCACCGTGACCGCGAACGGGCTCGGCGACGATCTCTCGTCGTCATCCGGATCCGCCTCTGCACTCGCTGCTACGGGCGGGAACGGCGATCAAGCCGTCGGGCTGAGCGCGTGCGCCGTGATCGCAGGTGTCCTCGGGGCGGGCCTCGTCGCCGCGCAGCGGGGCAGGACGGCCCGGAGCCGGGTATGAGCACTCATCGGCGATTCGGTCTGGTGCTCGCCGCGCTTGCCGTCATCGGCGCGATGGCGGTACCGCGCTTCCTCCCGACCGTCACCGAGGCGTCCTGGGCCGACCCGGAGTCCGCCGCCGGCAGCTTCACCGCTCTCACCGTGCCCCCGCCGACGGTCACCGCCTGCACCGTGATTCCCGGCACGCTCGGCATCTTGGGCTCCTTCAACGTCACGTTCCAGGTGCCGACCGGCTACGCGGTCGCGGCCGTGGGCTACGCGGTCGCGAACAACGCGACCATGGCCGGGGCGAGCGCCGTGACCCCGGCGGTCAGCGGTCCCGCGTCCGGGAGCTACACCGCCAGCTTCGGAACCGGGCTCCTCGGCCTCCTGGGCTCGGACGTCTACCTCGGCATCAGGATCGTGGACGCCGGCACCGGGTGGGGGTCGACGTACAAGGTCTCGCACGGAAGGATCGGTCTGCTGGCGAGCAGCTCCAGCTGCGCGGTCCTGTGAGACGGCTCGTCAATCCCAGTCGAGATAGTCCTCGATGGCCCAGGATGTCGCACCGACATGCGTGGCAGGGAACATGTGACCGGCACCCTCGACGCGCACGACGCTCACGCGGTCCGGCGCGGATTGCTTGAGCGCGTCACCGTTGGCCGGCGGGGTGATCGGATCCTCGGCGCCCTGGATGATCAGCACGGGGACGTCCGCGACCAGTGCCGAGGATCCGCCCGTCCCTCGGGCGGCGCGCTGGAGAGCCTCCACCTCGGAGTCTCGGAACCGCTCCGGCACTTCGGCGAGGTCGGGGGCATCGACGGTGCCGTCCGATTCGACGCCGAGCAGCAGCACGCCGTTGACGCGGTCGTGGTGCCCCAGCGCCACGACCCGGGCGACAGACCCGCCGAAGCCGTGGCCGCCCACCCAGGCGTGATCCATTCCGAGGTGGTCGAGCACGTCCACGACGTCCCGAGCGAGATCCTCGATCGTCACGGGCACGCGGTCCGCGGCATCCTCGTCCTTCGAAGGCCTCCGCGACCCGATCCGCACGACCCGGAAGTCCTCCATCGCGACCGAATGCGCAAGGGCGTTCAGGTAGGAGATGTTCAGGCCCGCGCCGGCGATCAAGACCACGCCCGGTCCGGCGCCCTCGACGGCGAACGGGATCGCCCGACCCTCGGGCTCGAAGGTCTGCGTGTCGGTCATCGTCATCTCCTCGTCTTTGGCGGCCGAACTCGGCGGAACATCAATTGTTGAAGCGGAACTCGACCACGTCGCCGTCCTTCATGACGTAGTCCTTGCCCTCGAGGCGGGCTTTGCCCTTCGACCGGGCTTCGAGCACCGACCCGGTCTCGATGAGGTCCTCGAAGGAGATGACCTCCGCCTTGATGAACCCCTTCTCGAAGTCCGTGTGGATGACGCCCGCGGCCTGAGGGGCCTTCGAACCCTTCGGTATCGTCCACGCCCGAGATTCCTTGGGCCCGGCGGTCAAGTACGTCTGCAGTCCGAGCGTGTCGAAGCCGATCCGCGCGAGCTGGTCGATGCCCGACTCCTCCTGCCCCGTCGATGCGAGCAGCTCCGCGGCGTCCGCGGGATCGAGGTCGATGAGCTCCGACTCGATCTTCGCGTCCAGGAACACCGCGTGCGCGGGCGAGACCAGCGCCTGGAGCTCGGCCAGGCGCGCAGCATCCGTCAGCACTTTCTCGTCGACGTTGAACACGTAGATGTAGGGCTTCGCGGTCATGAGGCCCAGGTCCCTGATCTGCGCGAGATCGACGCCCGACTGCGAGACCAGCGTGCCCCGTTCGAGCGCGTCCTTCGCCGCCACGGCCGCCTCGAGCGCTGCGGGCTCCGCGCGTTTGCCCTTCACGTCCTTCTCGAGGCGCGGGATCGCCTTCTCGAGTGTCTGGAGGTCGGCGAGCATGAGTTCGGCGTTGATCGTCTCGAGATCGTTCTTCGGATCGACGTTTCCGTCGACGTGCACGACGTCGTCGTCGGTGAAACCGCGCACGACCTGGGCGATCGCATCCGCCTCACGGATGTTGGCCAGGAACTGGTTGCCGAGACCCTCCCCCTCGCTCGCACCGCGGACGATGCCGGCGATGTCGACGAACGACACCGTCGCGGGCAGGATGCGCTCCGAGTGGAAGACCTCGGCGAGCTTCGCCAGCCGCGGGTCGGGGAGGTTCACGACTCCGACATTCGGCTCGATCGTCGCGAACGGATAGTTCGCCGCGAGCACGTCGTTCTTGGTCAGTGCGTTGAAGAGGGTGGACTTGCCGACGTTGGGCAGGCCGACGATGCCGATAGTGAGAGCCACGGGAGTCCATTCTACGTGGGTGGACTCGGAGATCACCGGGCGTCGGGCCGCCGGTGCGCGCCGTCGACCACGCCGATGCCGGCGATCAGGCGGCGCGGTGTCAGGGGCGCTGCGCCCGATACGCCTTCGTCACGTACGGCAGCTCGATCGTCGACCCGCCGACCACGCCGATCTCGTCGAAGAGGAGGTCGAGTTCGGTCTCGATGCGCTCCTTCTCCTCGGGTGCGGCGGTGATGACGTAGCTGCGCGAGCGCGCCATGTCCTGCAGCGCGCCCCGCGACATCGGACGCGTCCATCCCCAGACCTGCTCGTCGAGGGTCGAGAACGGCGGGGCCACGGGCGGGTGGCCGTCGGCCAGCATCTGCTCCGCCGAGCTGCCGTGCATGATCTCGCTCATACGTCGCACCCACGGGAGGCGCTCGTCGCGCACGTTCCAGATGAGTCCGAGCATGCCACCCGAGCGCAGCACACGCCCCACTTCGAGCGAGCCTCGGATCGCGTCGACCCAGTGCCACGCCTGGCCGAGTACGACCGCATCGAGCGACGCGTCGGGGAGCGGCATCCGCTCGGCGGTTCCGACGAACGTCGGCACCCCGGGGACCGCCGCGTGGAGGGCGGCGAGCATCTCGGAGTCGGGGTCGATCGCGACGACATCGTCGCCGAGACCGGCGATCACCCGGGTCAGTTTGCCTGTGCCCGCCCCCACATCAGCCACGCGCAGTGCCCGGCCGGGTTCCCGCATCGGCTCCAGAAGCCACTGCACGGCCTCGGTCGGGTAGTCGGGCCGTCCTGACTCGTACACCCCCGCCGCCGCGCCGAAGGAGCGGGACATCTCATCGCGTGTCGCCATGCGACCGACTTTAGCTTTCCGGAGCGGCGCAGATCGCGCAGGCGGAGGGGCGCCACCGGCCGTGCCGATCGAACCGATCCCGGCGCGCCTGCCCCGCGGTTCACCCCCGCACGGTGACCCTGAGGGAGTGCCTCTGGATTTCACCGCCATCGACTTCGAGACGGCGAATTCGAGCACCGCGTCGGCGTGCGCGGTCGGGCTGGTCCGGGTGCGGGACGGGAAGATCGTCGCGCAGAGCGGCTGGCTGATCAAGCCGCCCCCCGGTCACGACCGCTTCTTCGAGCTGAACATCGGCATCCACGGCATCCGCGAAGAGGATGTGCACGACGCCAAGACCTGGACCGACCAGCTCGACGACATCGCCGCCTTCGCCGGTGCGGACGTCCTCGTCGCGCACAACGCGGGATTCGACATGGCCGTGCTGCGCCGGGCCTGCGATGCGACCGGCGACCTGTGCCCGCCGTACCGCTACGCGTGCAGCCTGCAGGTCGCGCGCAAGGTCTACACCCTCGATTCGTACCGGTTGCCCTCCGTGGCCGCGCAGGCGGGATTCCTCGACTTCCCTCACCACGATGCGGTGGCCGACGCCCTCGCCTGCGCTCACATCATGATCGATGCCGCAGCGCGACGGGGCGCGACCGACATCGAGACCCTCGCCGAGCGCACGGGTGTGCGGCTGGGCCGCATCCACCCGTCCGAGCCGATCGTCGAGCCGGTCTTCGGCGCGAGGACGGTCGTCGCCGTCGCCTGAACCGGCACAGCGTGGTCGGCCGCGCGCCGACCCGCTCATGTCGGAGGCCGAGGGCATGCTGAACGCATGGATGCCCTCACCGTTTCGGCGCTCGTCATCGGGTGCCTCGTGCTCGGGGCGCTCGCGGGGTGGTTCTGCGGGCTCGCCCGCGCCACGACCCGCGCGGCGCACGAGCGCGTCGAGCTGACCGCCCGCGTGGCAGCCGCCGATGCCCTCGCGCAGGCGCACCGGGCCGAACTCGACCGGCAGATCGCCGTCACACGGGACTGGGCGGGCCAGGCGCGCGCCGATCAAGCCCAGCGCGACGAGCGCGAGCGACGCGAGCAGGCCGTGCTGCGCGCCCTCGCCCCGGTGCAGGAGACGCTGCAGGCCATGCGCGACAAGGTCGACATGCTCGAGCGCGACCGGCACAGCCAGTACGGAGCGCTGGCCGAACAGCTGCGCCTCGGGCACGAGTCGGGCGAGGCGCTGAGAGCAACGACCGAATCCTTGGCCGGCGCCTTGCGCTCGGGAGCGACTCGCGGCGTCTGGGGCGAAACGCAGCTGCGACGCGTGGTCGAGGCCGCCGGCCTCACGCGCTACGTCGATTTCGATACGCAATCCTCCATCAGCACCGATGCCGGAGCCGGCCGGCCCGACATGGTGATCCGCATGCCGGGGGCGAAGTCACTGGCGGTCGACGCCAAGGTGCCGCTGGACGCCTACCTGGAGGCGTCTGCGATACCGGTGACCGCCGTCGGGGAGGAGGAGGCGCGACGCAAGGGCCTCCTTGCCAAGCACGTGCGAGCCGTGCGCGCGCACGTGGATGCGCTCGCGAAGAAGACGTACTGGGCGGGGCTGGACTCGAGCCCCGAATTCGTGGTCTGCTTCCTCCCCAGCGAGTCGCTCCTGGCGGCAGCGCTGGAGGAGGATCCGTCGCTGCTCGACTACGCATTCAGCAAGCGGGTCGCGCTCGCGTCGCCGGTGAATCTGTGGGCGGTGCTGAAGACCGTCGCCTACACCTGGACGCAGCAGGAGGTGTCGCAGGAGGCGCGCGCACTCTTCGATCTCGGCACGCAGCTGTACGAGCGCATCGGCGGCCTGGCCGGCCACGCCGAGGAGATGCGGAAGGCGATCGAGCGCACGGTGGACAGCTACAACCGGTTCGTCGGATCGCTCGAGGGTCGCGTGCTGGTCAGCGCACGCCGCTTCCCGGGCATGGACGAGACGAAGCTCGACGCGCTTGCCGCGCCTCCGGTGATCGAGAAGTCCGCTCGGCGGTTCACCGCACCCGAGATGCTCGAAGCGCTGGACCCGGGCGATGACGACGCGTCTGCTCCCCTGCACGCGGATGTGGGCGACCTCAGGGGCCGCCTCTGATCAGATTCCGCCGGGAACCAGGCTGAGGAGCGCCACGACCGTGATCGACACGCCGACGAAGGCGCCGATCATCCACCACGCGCTCATCTGGTGGCCCTCGTCGCGACGCACACGGAAGAACACGTCGGGACGACGGGCCGGATCGATCGCGTCCGCGATCACGGCCTGCGCGCCCGTCTGCGGAGCGGATCCGCCGATCATCGAGCCGTTCACCTGCGTGGACATGAACCATCCCCTTCGGGCATCGGAAAAACTGAGCGTCTCCGTTGACTCTGCGTACGATTCTGCCAGACAACCCGCGGCGCGAGCATCACGACGCGGTCACGATCGCCACATCTTCCCCACCCGTCACGCACGCCCCACCTGCGTCCCTCGCAGACGTGGTCTCCGGGAGGCACCAGCCCCGGTCAGGCGGTCGTCAGAGCCACTTCGAGACGAGGTGCTCCGAGGTGATGCGACGGAGCGTGCCCGAAGAACCGCGGAGCACGACGCTCTCGGTGTAGAGGAACTCGCCGGCACGCTGCACGCCTGCGACGAGCTGGCCTTCGGTCACACCTGTGGCGACGAAGATCGTGTTCTTGCCCTTCACGAGGCCCTCGGCCTCGTAGACGTGACCGTCGAGCTTGAGTCCGGCATCCATGCCCTTCTGCTTCTCGTCGTCGTCGCGCGGCCACAGCACACCCTGGATGTGCCCTCCGAGCGCCTTGATGGCGCACGCCGTCACGATCCCCTCCGGCGAACCACCCACGCCGATGCACATGTCCGTGCGCGCGTTGTGACGCGCGGCGTTGATGCCACCGGCGACGTCGCCGTCGGACATCAGACGGGTGCCGGCGCCCGCATCGCGGATCTCCTGGATGAGCTTGTCGTGTCGCGGACGGTGCAGTACCGAGACCACCATCTCGTCGACGGGCTTGCCGAGCGCCTTGGCGAGCAGACGGATGTTCTCGGCCACGGGAAGACGGATGTCGACGACGCCGACGCCCGCGGGACCCGTCACGAGCTTGTCCATGTAGAACACCGACGAAGCGTCCAGCATCGCGTCGTGGTCGGCGACGGCGATCACCGACAGGGCGTTGTTGCGTCCGGTGGCCGTGAGCGACGTCCCATCGATGGGGTCCACGGCGATGTCGCACTGCGGGCCGCGCCCGTTGCCCACGTGCTCCCCGTTGAACAGCATCGGAGCGTTGTCCTTCTCCCCCTCGCCGATCACGATCGTGCCGTCGAAGCTCACCGTGGTGAGGAAGGCGCGCATCGCGTCGACGGCGGCACCGTCGGCCGCCTCCTTGTCACCCCGCCCGATGAACGGCACCGCGCGGATGGCCGCCGCCTCCGTGGCACGCACGAGTTCCAGTGCCAGATTTCGGTCGGGATGCAGGGGACTCATGTCCGCGGTAAGGCTCACCATGAGGCTCAGCCTAGCCATCGGGCCACGACCGGACGGGGCGAGGGCGGGCGTTCGCTGCGAAGGAATCGACGATCTTTAGCCTGGCGAAGAACTGGGCGGTCACGGCATCCGTCGTACCCGGCGCGACGCGCTTCGATAGAGTGACGGTCAACGCCCGACTGATGCAAGGAGCCCCCACATGCCCGTCGCCACCCCCGAGCAGTACGCCGAAATGCTGGACCGCGCGAAGGCAGGTGGCTTCGCCTACCCCGCGATCAACGCCGCCAGTTCGCAGTCGGTCAACGCCGTGCTGCAGGGCCTCACCGAGGCGGGCTCGGACGGCATCCTCCAGGTCACCACCGGGGGTGCCGACTACTTCGCCGGCCACACCGTGAAGGCCCGGGCGACCGGCGCGCTCGCGTTCGCGGCGTTCGTGCACGAGGTCGCCAAGAGCTACCCGATCACGGTCGCCCTGCACACCGATCACTGCCCCAAGCCGGCGCTCGAGGACTTCGTGCTGCCGCTGATCGCCGCATCCGAGAAGGTCGTCGCCGACGGTGGCCAGCCCATTTTCCAGTCGCACATGTGGGACGGCTCGGCTGTGCCCCTCACCGAGAACATCGACATCGCGAAAGAACTGCTCCCCCGCATGAAGGCGATCAACGCGATCCTCGAAGTCGAGATCGGCGTGGTCGGCGGCGAGGAGGACGGCGTCAAGCACGAGGGCTCGAACGAGGCGCTCTACACGACGGTCGCCGACGTGAGCGCGGCCGTCGAGGCGCTCGGACTGGGCGACCAGGGACGGTGGATCGCGGCTCTGACGTTCGGCAACGTGCACGGCGTCTACAAGCCCGGCAATGTGAAGCTGCGCCCCGAACTGCTCGGCGAGATCCAAGAGGGCATCGCGGCGAAGTTCGGTACCGGCCCGAAGCCGCTCGACCTCGTCTTCCACGGTGGCAGCGGCTCGACCTCCGAGGAGATCGCGACGGCCGTCGCCAACGGCGTGATCAAGATGAACATCGACACCGACACCCAGTACGCGTTCACCCGGTCGGTCGCGGGCTTCATGTTCAGCAACTACGACGGCGTGCTGAAGGTCGACGGCGAAGTGGGCAACAAGAAGGCCTACGACCCGCGGGCGTGGGGCAAGGTGGCCGAGTCGGCCATGGCCGCGCGCGTCGTCGAGGCGACGCAGCAGCTCGGGTCTGCGGGCAAGTCGCAGTCCTAGGGTCTCAGCCCGTGAAAGAGCGGATGCCGCGGCCCTCGGGTCGCGGCATCCGCTCTTCCATCGGCATCAGTGCGCAGACGTCAGGCCGGCCAGGAGAAGGTGTCGAGCAGACCGGGTGCGCCGGCGGGAGCGGGAACGATCTCGATCTCGTCGCCCGCCTGCACCTCGCCGGCACGGACGACTCGGAGGTACGGGCCCAGACGCCGCTCGCCGGCGAATCGCTTGACCCACCCGCGCTGCTCGCTCCCGCCGACCCAGCGCGCGAACGTCGCGCACGGCGTCCGCGGCATGGTCACTTCGAGCCGAAGACGCTCGCCGATCTGCCAGATGTCGCCGATGCGCGACGCATTCACCTCGATGCCCTCGGTACGCAGGTTCTCACCGAACCATCCGGGTGCGAGCTCTCGACCGAGCTGCTCCTCCCAGAACGAGGCATCCTCATGGGCATAGGCGTAGACGGCCTTGAGGAGACCACCGTGATGTTTGCGGCTGACCTGTACATCACCGCGCACTCCGTACGGCCCCACCCGCACCGGTCCCTGCAGCGCTGCCTTGTCGATCCCGGTGACGCCCTCCGAACCGGCATCCGGTCGTAGTCCGCGCACAGCGCAGACGGCGATCAGACGACCCACGTCATCCCGCCAGGTTCGACAGTGCGTTCATGATGCCCGGGTCGGTCGTCAGCGGCACGGCGATCAGAGCACCGGACGCCATGCTGAACACGAGCGCACCGACGAGCGGAATCCACCACGAGAGCCTCCCCCGGCGCATGACCCGCCAGGACACCACCGCCGTGAGCAGCCAGCCGATGCCGAGCACGAGCATGCCCGCGAAAACCCAGCCCTTCGCGGCATCCGGATCCGCGAGTGTCGCGTCGATGCCCATCAGCGAAAGCATGGTCGAGGAGTACGTGCCGAAGTCGCCGAGCGAGATCACGGTCGACACGACCGACACCAGTCCGTACGCGAGCAGACCCAGCGTCGCGATGCGGTTGGCCGCGCCCGGTCGGGCACCTGCGCGAGCGGACTTCCCGGCGGGCCCCACCGGCCGACCGGGGGCGGGCTCGGCGACCGGGGACCCCGCGGGGGCCACCGGTGCGGAGACGGGGTCCGCGCGAACCGCCTCCCCTGCATCGAGCGCCGCGGTCACATCGGGCTGAGCGATCCGTGCGCGCTGCTCCTCGATGGTCGCGTATTCGCCGTACTCCGGACGGGGACGTGATTCCGGCTCGGTCGAGGAGGCGCTCACACGCGCCTCCCGCCGAGAGCGCGCTCGTCGCGCTTGCCCGACGAGTCCTGCCGCAGTTCCTTCGGCAGCGAGAAGATCAGGTCCTCCTCGGCGGTCTTGACCTCTTCGACGTCGCGGTACCCCGCGCCCGAGAGCTCCTCCAGCACCTGCTGCACGAGAACGTCGGGAACGGACGCTCCGCTCGTGACGCCGACCGTCTCGACGCCGTCGAGCCATTCCTGCTTGACCTCGTCGGCGTAGTCGACGCGGTACGCCGCCTTCGCCCCGTACTCGAGTGCGACCTCCACCAGACGCACGCTGTTCGACGAATTCGCCGAGCCGACGACGATCACGAGGTCGGCGTTCTTCGCCACCTTCTTGATCGCCACCTGACGGTTCTGCGTCGCGTAGCAGATGTCGTCCGAGGGCGGATCCTGCAGCTGCGGGAAGCGCACCCGAAGCCGACGGACCGTCTCCATCGTCTCGTCCACCGAGAGCGTGGTCTGTGACAGCCACACCACGCGCGACGGATCGCGCACCTCGATCAGATCGGCGTGATCGGGCGAGTTGACGACGGTGACATGCTCGGGGGCTTCACCGGCCGTCCCCTCGACCTCTTCGTGACCTTCGTGGCCGATCAGCAGGATCTCGAAGTCGTCGCGGGCGAACCGCACGGCCTCGCGGTGGACCTTCGTCACGAGCGGGCACGTCGCGTCGATCGCCTGCAGACCGCGGTCGGCGGCCTCGGCGACCACAGCGGGCGACACCCCGTGCGCACTGAAGACGACGTGCGCACCCTCGGGGACTTCGTCGACCTCGTCGACGAAGATCGCGCCCTGCGATTCGAGCTCGGTCACGACGTGGATGTTGTGCACGATCTGCTTGCGCACGTAGACGGGGGCGCCGAAGCGCTCCAGCGCCTTCTCCACAGCGATCACGGCGCGGTCCACACCCGCGCAGTAGCCACGGGGCGCGGCCAGCAGCACACGCTTGCGTCCGACCACGGGGATATCCTTGAGGCGCTCGCGCCGCTGTGGAATGCGGGGAATGGGCATTCGTACGGCAGATGTGCTCACCCCTTGATTCTACGGGGGGCACCGGTGCACTGGCTGAGTGCGCCGCCGCCCGGACCACGAAGGACCAGATGACCTCGTTCCAGCCCGCCATCGTGCCCGGTGAGGCACCCCCCGCCGACTCCGTGCACCCGCGAGAGTCGAGTCAGGCGGCGCCCACGTCGGTGTCGCGCCTGAACGACACCATCCGCGGTTTCATCGACAAGTGGGGCTCGGTCTGGGTCGAAGGCGAGATCACCTCCTGGAACGTCCGAGGGGGGAACGTCTTCGGACGCCTCAAAGACCTGGCCGGCGGGTCGACGATCTCGTTCCGCATCTGGTCGAGCACGCTTCAGCGGCTGCCGGACGACCTGAAATCCGGCGATCACGTCATCGCGTGCGTCAAGGCCGACTTCTTCCCCAAAACCGGAGACTTCACCTTCGCGGTCTCGTCGATGCGCCACGTCGGGCTCGGCGACCAGTGGGAACGCCTCGAGCGCCTGCGCGCGCAGCTGCGTTCCGAGGGTCTGTTCGACGCCGCCCGCAAGAAGCGGCTTCCGTTCCTACCGCACACCATCGGACTGATCACCGGCGAGCGATCGGATGCCGAGAAAGACGTCCTGCGCAACTCCGAGCTGCGCTGGCCGCACGTGCAGTTCCGCGTCCGATATGCCGCCGTGCAGGGTGACCGCTGTGTTCCCGAGACGCTGGCCGCCCTGAAGGCGCTCGATGCCGACCCCGCGGTCGACGTCATCATCATCGCGCGCGGCGGTGGCGATCCGCAGACCCTGCTCGGATTCAGCGATGAACGCCTGCTGCGAGCGGTGGCCGCGGCATCCACACCCGTCGTCAGCGCGATCGGACATGAGAACGACCGGCCTCTGCTGGATGACGTCGCGGACCTCCGTGCTTCGACGCCGACCGATGCCGCCAAGCGGGTCGTGCCCGACGTCGCCGAGCAGCGCGCCGTCGTCCGCGACCTCCGCGCCCGACTGTCGACGCGCCTCACGCAGCGCGTGCGGCACGACATCCTGCAGCTGGAGCAGCTGCGTTCGCGCCCGGTGCTGCGCGCGCCCTCGTCGATGATCGACGGCCGGGCGCAGGAACTGTGGATGCAGGTGTCGCGAGGGCGCGACATCGTCGATCGCCGCATCGAGACGCAGGCGCGCCGCACCGCCGAACTGCGGGCCACGCTGCGGGCGCTCTCCCCCGCCGCCACGCTGGCCCGGGGCTACGCCATCACCCACCTCGCCGACGGGGTGATCGTGCGCGACGCCCTTCAGGCGCCGGCAGGTTCGCGCGTCATCGTCACGCTTGAGCGCGGATCACTCGCGGCCCGCTCGGAGGGCGAGATCGCCGAGTCGGCCCCGGCCGTGGATGCGGACCGATCGGCCTAAGATGGAGGCTATGACGCTGTCGAACGGGGATGTCGCGGAGGTCGCCGAACTCTCGTTCGAGCAGGCGCGCGACGAGCTCATGCGCGTCGTCGCCGAACTCGAGCAGGGCGCGCCCACCCTCGAGCAGTCGCTTTCGCTGTGGGAACGCGGCGAGGCCCTGGCCGCCCGCTGCGAGGAGTGGCTCCTCGGTGCCAAGCGACGCCTCGACGCGGCGCGCGCGAGCGACGACGCAGGCCGTGGCGGCCCCCCTCGACACGATGACACCGAGGCACGATGATGGCCTCGTCGTCCTCCCGCGTGGTGGCCGAACTCGGCAGACCCGAAACGGCGGGCGAGACCGCCGCGCGCAAAGCCGAGTCGTCCCGCGTCTACCGCTCCAGCCAGACCACCCGTAACCTCGTCGCGGCACTTCTGGTGACGCTTGCCGTGGTGGCCGTCATCATCTTCGCCGTGCCGCGCGGCCAGCCCGCGCCGCGCGCCGCGCTCGACGTGTCCGCCGTCGCACAGTCCGTCTCGTCGAACCTGGAGCGCACCGTCATCGTGCCCGCGGTCCCCGAAAGCTGGACGGTGAACGGCGCAGCCGTCGAGGGCGACGCCGTCGCGGCCTGGACGGTCGTCTATGCCCCCGACGAGGCATCCGGGTTCCTCCGCATCGCGCAGGGGTTCGACGCCGACGCCGCGTGGCCGACGCGAGTGCTCAACGGTGCAGGCGCGGACGACACGGTCACCATCGACGGGATCGAGTGGACCAGCTACCGCATCGCGAACCCCGAGGCGGCCGGCAACATCTCCGCAGCCCTCAGCACGCAGGCCGGGCGCGACACGGTCATGGTCTACGGCACGTCCTCGCAGGAAGCGCTGGACGCCGCAGCCTCATCCGTCAGCGAACAGATCCGCGAACTTCGCCAGGAGGCAGAGTGACCGACGAGCGACCCGATCCCGGAACGGTGTGGGACGAGATGCGACGCGGCAACGCCCGTTTCGTCGCGGGCGAACCGCGGCACCCCCGACAGGACGTCGAACGGCGTCACGTGCTCGCAGCGGCGCAGAAGCCGCGTGCGGCCCTGTTCGGCTGTGCCGACTCGCGACTGGCCGCCGAGATCATCTTCGACAAGGGCCTCGGCGACCTATTCGTGGTCCGCAACGCCGGGCAGGTGATCTCCGACTCCGTCGTCGGCAGCCTCGAATACGCCGTGGCCGTCCTCGATGTGCCGCTCATCATCGTCCTGGGCCACGATGCCTGCGGCGCGGTCCGCGCCGCGATCGACAGCACCAAGCCCGACTCCCCCGAGCTGCCCCCGCACATCTGGCGACTCATCGCGCCGATCGTCCCCGCGGTGCGCCGCGTCGTGCGCGACGGCGCTGCCGAAGGCCGACCGGTCGACGACATCGACGCCGAGCGCGTCGGACGCGAGCACCTGCGCGACACGGTCGCCGAGCTCATGCACTCCTCGGATCTGATCCGCGATGCGGTCGAGGAGGGTCGACTGGCGATCGTCGGTGCGAATTACCGTCTCGACGAGGGCACTGCGATCCCCGACATCATCGTCGGCGCCGCTCGCGACGAGCGCGCAGACGTGTCCGCCTGATTTTCCGCTCGCCACGGCAGCGAACTGCACGATCTCCGCACGAACAAGCCCCATCTCGAAGGAACGACGACGTGACTGACACCGAATACCGCATCGAACGCGACACGATGGGAGAGGTCCGCGTCCCGAAGGACGCCCTGTACGCCGCGCAGACGCAGCGCGCGGTCGAGAACTTCCCCATCTCGGGCAAAGGCCTCGAGAGCGCCCAGATCGCTGCGCTCGCGCGTATCAAGAAGTCCGCAGCGCTCGCCAACAAAGAACTGGGCACGCTCGACGCCGCCATCGCCGACGCGATCGCCGCGGCGGCGGACGAGGTCATCACGGGCGTCCACGACGATCAGTTCCCCGTCGACACCTACCAGACCGGCAGCGGGACGTCCTCGAACATGAACATGAACGAGGTGCTCGCGGCCCTCGCGACGCGCTCGCTCGGTGCGCCGGTGCACCCGAACGACCACGTCAACGCCTCGCAGTCCTCCAACGACGTCTTCCCGACCTCCGTGCACATCGCGGTGACGCAGGCTCTCATCGACGACCTCATCCCGGCCCTCGATCACCTCGCCGTCTCGCTCGAAGCGAAGGCGGAGCTCTGGAAGGATGCCGTCAAGTCGGGCCGCACCCACTTGATGGACGCGACCCCGGTGACGCTCGGCCAGGAGTTCGGCGGCTACGCCCGTCAGGTGCGCCTCGGCATCGAGCGCGTGCAGGCGGTCATCCCCCGCGTCGGCGAGGTGCCCCTGGGCGGAACGGCTGTCGGCACCGGGATCAACACTCCCATCGGATTCCCCCAGAAGGTCATCGAGCTGCTGACCGCCGAGACCGAGCTGCCGATCACCGAGGCCAAGGACCATTTCGAGGCCCAGGCGAACCGCGACGGCCTGGTCGAGGCATCCGGCGCCCTGCGCACCATTGCGGTTTCGCTGACCAAGATCAACAACGACCTCCGCTGGATGGGCTCCGGCCCCAACACCGGGCTCGGCGAGCTGCACATCCCCGACCTCCAGCCCGGTTCTTCCATCATGCCCGGCAAGGTCAACCCGGTCGTGCCTGAGGCGACCCTGATGGTGTGCGCGCGGGTGATCGGCAACGACGCCACCGTGGCGTGGGCCGGCGCGTCGGGCTCGTTCGAGCTGAACGTCGCGATCCCCGTGATGGGTACCGCGCTGCTCGAGTCGATCCGCTTGCTCTCCAACGCCATGCGGGTCCTGGCCGACAAGACCATCGACGGCCTCGAGGCGAACCTCGAGCGCGCCGCCGCGCTCGCGGGGATGTCGCCCTCGATCGTGACCCCACTCAACAAGCTCATCGGCTACGAGGCCGCCGCGAAGATCGCCAAGCACGCCGTCGCCCAGGGCATCACGGTGCGCGAAGCGGTCATCGATCTGGGCTACGTGGAGCGTGGCGACCTCACCCTCGCGCAACTCGACGAGAAGCTCGATCTGCTCTCGATGACCCATCCCGGGTGATCGATGCCCACGCGGAGCGTTCTCGCGCAATAATCAGGGTGTGACTCGCACGCCGAGACCCGTATCGGCGCGCGTACGGATTCTGGGGGCGATCCTCGCCGTGGCGTGCGTCGGTTTGGCGATCGTGGGCGCCATCACTTTCCTCGTCCAACGTGAACGGGTGCTGGCCGACATCGATACACGGCTCATCAGTCAGGTGGCGAGTGTGTCTCCGGCCGGCGACGGTGCACCGTCGGGGGGCGGGACGGATGCCGCGCCGTCGGACGTCACGACGGTCACCGAGATCCCCGACCCGACCCGATACACCTCGGTGTCGGACTATCTCGGCGACGTCGTGGGCAGGGTGGTGCTGGCCCGGAACGAGGCATCCGTCGGCATCATCGATGGGGTCGCACGGTTTCAGCCCCCCGAGCTCTCGGGCTTCTCCATCTCCGCCGACACCGGAGTGATCTCGTTTCTGGCGCAGGAGGCGACGCGCGACGGCGGTGGTGTCCCGGCGAGCGCGACCACTCCCGAAGGGACGCTCCGCTACATCGCCGTGCCGATCAGTGTGGCGGGCGACGACCGGGAGGCGCTCTTCGTCCGCGCCGTTGACCTGGACGCAGAACTCGCCCCCGTCACCTGGTCCTTCCTCATCTACGCCATCGCGGCCGTCGTGATGCTCATCGCGATCGGCATCGTCTGCTGGTTCGTGGCCGGTCGCCTCCTCGGGCCGCTCCGCCAGCTGCGCGACACGGCCGACTCCATCACGATCACCGACCTCGGCGCACGCCTGCCCACGCAGGGCAACGACGACATCTCCGACCTCACGCGTACGGTCAATTCGATGCTCGACCGCCTCGAGGGCTCGGTCGACGTGCAGAGGAATCTTCTCGACGACGTGCGCCACGAGCTCAAGACGCCGATCACGATCGTCCGCGGGCATCTCGAGCTGATGAACCCGAACGACGCGGCCGACGTCGAGAACACCCGCGAGATCGGGATCGCCGAACTCGACCGCATGACGCGGCTGGTGGAGGACATCGATCTGCTGGCGACAGCGGAAGCCGACCAGTTCACGATGGAGGAGGTGGATGTCGCTTCCCTCACCGACCGGGTCGGCGAGCTGGTCGCCGTCATTCCCGGTCATACGTGGCGCATCCGCGGTCGCGCCCACGGCACCGTCTTCGGCGACGACGACCGGCTGCTCCAGGCCTGGCTGCAGCTCGCCGACAACGCCGCCAAATACACGCCGGAGGACTCTCCGATCGAGATCGGCAGCACGACCGACACCGGGGAGGTGCGGCTGTGGGTGCGCGATCACGGTCCGGGCATTCCTCCGGCCGCTCGCCACCGCATCTTCCGTCGGTTCGACCGCGCGCACGTGAAGCGCTCCGTCGGCGGTTCGGGCCTCGGGCTCGCGATCGTCGACGCCATCACGAAAGCGCACGGCGGACACTGCTCGGTCGGAGACACCATCGGCGGCGGCGCGACGTTCACGATCCACGTCCCCCTGGGGACTCGCGCCACGGAGCTCCCCGCTCCCGTGCGAGCCGGCGACGTGGTGCTGCAGAGGGAGTCCAGCGCATGACGCACATCCTGATCGCCGAAGACGAGTCCCGTATCTCGGCGTTCGTCGCCCGCGGTCTCGCCGCCTCGGGCTACACGACGGTCGTCGCCGAAGACGGCCTCGAGGCGCTCGATCAGGCGCTGTCGGGCGACGTCGACCTCGTGCTCCTCGACATCGGCCTGCCGTCGATCGACGGACTGGAAGTGCTGCGACGACTGCGGCGTCAGGGGTCGACGGTTCCTGTGATCATGCTGACCGCGCGCTCCAGCACACGGGACACGGTGGCGGGTCTCGATGCGGGCGCGGGCGATTACATCGCGAAGCCCTTCAAGTTCGACGAGCTGCTCGCGCGCATCCGCTCACGGCTGCGCGAGACGGCCAGTGCGGCGAGCATCACGATCGTGCACGGCGATGTCTCCCTCGACGTGCTGTCGCGCCGGGCCAGCATCGCCGGCCGCGAGATCGATCTGTCGTCGCGCGAATTCGCGCTCGCCGAGCAGTTCCTCCGCAATCCCGGGCAGGTGCTGAGCCGAGAGCAGCTGCTGAGCCGCGTCTGGGGCATGGACTTCGATCCGGGCTCGAACGTTGTCGACGTCTACGTGCGCTATCTGCGCGGCAAATTCGGCCCGCAGCACATCACGACGGTCCGCGGAGCGGGCTACCGGTGGGAGTAGCTCCGCCACGACACCCACGCAATGAAGAAGCCCCCGACGCTGGGGGACGTCGGGGGCTGGGAAGGGTCGGTAGCTGGGGGACTCCGACCGATTCAACCGCACTGTCTTGGGGAGGAGCGCGGTTGTTTTCTCTTCTATCCGCCGTGACTGTCGTCTGCGACGGACGGGGAACCCGCCTGAGCGGGAATCGTGGGCGCTTTCGCGCCTTGTATCTATGGTGACAGAGGTCTGCTCGTCCGGCTGTCAGATCGCATGAGACTCTTCTCATCCAGGTGAATCCATAGAGACTGCACACCGGGCACGAAGAGAGGCCCGGGATGCCGCTCCCCGGGCCCCTCGACACTCTCGCGGTCAGGCGAGCTCGCTGGCCTCCAGGAGCTCGGTGACGAGCGCGGCGATCGCGGAGCGCTCCGACCTCATCAGCGTGACATGCCCGAACAGGTCGTGACCCTTGAGCGTCTCGATGACGGAGGCGACGCCATCGTGACGGCCGACCCGCAGGTTGTCGCGCTGAGCGACATCATGCGTCAGCACGACGCGGGAGTTCTGCCCCATACGGCTGAGCACCGTCAGCAGCACGTTGCGCTCGAGCGATTGCGCCTCGTCGACGATCACGAACGCGTCGTGAAGGGATCGTCCCCGGATGTGCGTGAGCGGCAGCACCTCGAGGAGACCACGGTCGATGACCTCTTCGACCACGTTGCCCGAAACGACCGAGCCCAGCGTGTCGAAGACCGCCTGACCCCACGGCCCCATCTTCTCCCCCTGGTCTCCGGGCAGGTAACCGAGCTCCTGGCCGCCGACAGCGAACAGCGGACGGAAGACGATGATCTTCTTCTGCTGCTGCCGCTCGAGCACGGCGTCGAGGCCCGCGCACAGGGCGAGCGCGGACTTGCCCGTGCCGGCACGGCCGCCGAGCGAGACGATGCCCACATCGGGGTCGGTGAGCAGGTCGATCGCGATGCGCTGCTCGGCGGAGCGGCCGTGCACTCCGAAGACCTCGCGGTCGCCGCGCACGAGCCGGTAGGAGCCGTTGCCGGTCACACGCCCGAGCGCCGAGCCGCGTTCGGAGTGCACGATGAGGCCGGTGTTGACCGGCAGCCCGCGAACACCCTCACTCGTGGCCACGTCGCTCTCGTAGAGGTCGCTCAGCTCATCGCCCGACACGTCGAGCGTCGCGATCCCGGTCCAGCCGGAGTCGACCGCCTGTTCGGCGAGGTACTCCTCGGCGGTGATCCCCAGCGACGCGGCCTTGACGCGCATCGGCAGGTCCTTCGACACGACGGTCACATCCTGTCCGTCCTGTGCGATGTTCATCGCGACGGCGAGGATGCGACTGTCGTTGTCGCCGAGGCGCATCCCTGAGGGCAGTACCGAGGCGTCGGTGTTGTTCAGCTCGACGCGCAGCGTGCCGCCCTCACCGACGGGGACAGGGAAGTCGAGGCGCCCGTGCTCGACGCGGAGCTCGTCGAGGTGGCGGAGGGCTTGACGGGCGAAGTAGCCGATCTCGGGGTCGTGCCGTTTGCCTTCCAGCTCGGTGATCACGACGACGGGAATCACGACGGAGTGCTCCGCGAAGCGGAAGAACGCCCGCGGATCGCTCAGAAGTACCGACGTGTCCAACACATACGTGCGCAGATCCTCAGCCTGCTCGTCATCGATCATCCGGCTGTGCTGCTGTGCTGCTCTGGTGGTCACAACCCACTCCCGACCCGGGTGGAATCCCGGTATTCACGAGTCGGCCTGGGCCACGAGTCGCGATCCTGAAGGCCGACTCGAACGGGCGCCCTGCCCGCTGTCATGAACGTACGTCCGCGGCCGATGCGGCGCATCCTCGACACGCGGCGTGTTCGTTACGACTGTGTGAATTCCTGACATCCCCCGCGGGAGAACGATGCGCAGACCGCGGACTCAGCCGCCGTAACGGCGGTCCCGCGTCGCGAAATCCCTGATGGCGCGAAGAAAATCGACCTCACGCAGGTCGGGCCCGAGCGCCTCGACGAAGTAGAACTCGCTGTGTGCGCTCTGCCACAGCAGGAAGTCGCTGAGCCGCTGTTCACCCGACGTACGGATGACCAGGTCGGGGTCGCGCTGGCCTCCGGTGTACAGGTGTTCGCCGATCTGCTCGGGCGTGAGACTGTCTGCGAGCTCCTCGAGTGAGCCGCCACCCTGGTCGTGCTGGGCGATGATGCTCCGGACGGCGTCGACGATCTCACCGCGCCCGCCGTAGCCGACGGCCAGGTTGACGTGCAGCCCGGTGTGCTCGCGCGTGCGACGCTGGGCCTCCGCGAGGACACGCGCGAGCTCCGGCGGAAGGCCGTCGGAGCGACCGACGTGCTGCACGCGCCAGTCGCGCTCCCGCGAGAGCTCGTCCGCCAGCTCGGCGATGATCTCGAGGAGATCAGTCAGCTCGCGCGAGTCGCGCTTGAGCAGATTGTCGTTGGACAGGAGGTAGAGCGAGACGACCTTGATGCCGATGTCATCGCACCACTGCAGGAACTCGCGCATCTTGGCCGCGCCCGCGCGGTGGCCGTGGGCAGCGGACTCGTAGCCGAGCTGGCGCGCCCACCGCCTGTTGCCGTCGATCATCATGGCGACGTGATGCGGGACGGTCTCGGGGGTCAGCTGTCGGCGGAGGCGATTGATGTACAGCCGATAAAGGGGGCCTCTCCCCTCGTTCGCCGACATCTGCGCCACACGCTCTACGCTATCGCCCTCTCCCGGGCCCCCACACGCGCACCTCCGGGCGAGCGCGACGCGTAGGCTCGGAACATGGTCCGACGCCCCCCGATCGACGACGGCGCAGAGATGCCGCAGCTCCCCCTTCTCGAGGCGGGAGCAGTGGGGGCACAGGATGAGGTCAAGCCCACCTGGCGGGGGTGGCTGCACGCCGCGACCTTCCCGGTCGCCCTCGTGGCGGGGATCGTCCTGATCGCCGTGGCACAGGGCGCGACGGCGAAATGGGCGGCGGCGGTGTTCATGGTGACGTCCCTGCTGCTGTTCGGCAACTCCGCCCTGTATCACCGCTTCCATTGGGGCCCGAAGACCAAGGCGACGCTCAAGCGCATCGACCACGCGAACATCCTGCTGCTCATCGCCGGGACCTACACGCCGATCGCCGTGCTCGCGCTGGCCCCGTCGCAGGGAGCGCTGCTGCTCACCCTGGTCTGGAGCGGCGCTGTGCTCGGCATCCTGTTCCGGGTGTTCTGGATAGACGCGCCCCGTTGGCTGTATGTGGCGCTCTACCTGCTGCTCGGCTGGGCGGCGGTCATGTACATGGTCGATCTGTTCCGTGTCAGCCCGACCATGATGCTCCTGGTCATCGTCGGCGGGCTGCTGTACACCGGTGGGGCCATCGTCTACGCGATGAAGCGCCCCAATCCGTGGCCGGGCCATTTCGGCTTCCACGAGATCTTCCACGCGTGCACCGTGCTGGCGTTCCTCTGCCACTGGGCGGCCTGCCTGCTGATCGCGCTGCACCCGGCCAGCCCGTCGCTCGGCCTGCCCGGCTGACCCGGGGTCAGTCCCGGCGGGGCCGTCCGGTGTCGCCGGTACCGTCCTCGACGGGGTCGATGTCCTCGCCGTCGGTGTCGGAGGCGCGCACCGCCGCGTCCGCCTGTTCGTTCGCCAGCTCCTCGGCGTCCAGCTCCTCACGCACCTCGGCCCGGTAACGACCACGGCGGATGCGGCGCAGCATGTCCCACACGAGCAGGATCACCGCGACCGCGACGAACGCGATGGCGACGAAGCCCCACGTACCGGGGGTGACGAGATCGGGGTCCACGCTCGACGGCGCCGGGGTGGGCGTGCCGAGAAGACCCGTGCGGGGTGCGACGGTCTGCGCGAGCGCGCTCAACGCGATGATCGCTGCGTCCATGGGTGATGTCCTCGTTCTGCGCCGAAGCGCTTAGCCTGGAGACACCAGCCTATTCTTTCCGTTCAGGCCACCCGCCCCTCCCCGAACAGGCGTCATGACCACCCAGGAAATGCTCGACGAGCGCTACGGACGCGTGACTCCGCGCGGGCGCCGCGTGCGCATCGGAGTGATCTCGGTGATCGTCGCCGCCGTCGTCGGCGGACTCGCGTGGTTGATCCTGCCGGGGACGTTCAACTCGGTCGGGTTCCAAGACACGGCGTTCGAGCTGCGAGGCGATCACTCCGCGAGCATCACCTTCCAGATCTCGGCCCCCGACGGCGCCGCCATCGCCTGCGCGCTCGAAGCGCAGGATGAAGACCACGGAACCGTCGGCTGGAAGATCGTGCAGTACGAGGCCTCCGACCGCCGCACGCGCGAGTATCAGGAGACGATCCCGACGGTCGCCGCGGCGACGACAGGTTTTGTCAACAACTGCTGGGTGACGTAATCTGGGCGGCACGCAGTCAACAGACGCCCTGGCAGGTGCCGGGGCGTTTTGATATGTCGGCTACGGCCGACCGAAGGAGACGACCGTGTCCAACGACGCCCCCGTGACGTTTCTCACCCAGGATGCCTACGACCGCCTCGCCACCGAGCTCGAGCACCTGTCGACCACCGGCCGCGAGGAGATCGCCAAGCGCATCGAGTCGGCGCGTGAAGAGGGCGATCTGAAGGAGAACGGCGGCTACCACGCGGCCAAGGACGAGCAGGGCAAGCAGGAGGCCCGCATCCGCACCCTGCAGCATCTGCTGAAGACCGCCACGGTCAGCGAGGCGCCCGCGAGCCGGGGCATCGTCGAACCGGGCACCGTCGTCACGGCGCTCGTGGCCGGGGGCGAGGAGGTCTTCCTCCTCGGCAACCGCGAGATCGCCGCGAACTCCGAGCTCGACGTGTACAGCGAGGCGTCCCCGCTGGGCGCAGCGATCCTCGGCCTGAAAGAGGGCGCGAAGACCTCGTACCTCGCACCGAACGGACGCGAGATCAGCGTCGAGGTGACCAAGGTCGAGACCTATACGGGCCAGTAGCGACGCGCCGGCGCAGAATCGTCTGCGCCGCCGCACCGTCCTCAGTCGGCGACGACCGTGGGCTCGAATCCGGCGCGCTCCAGAGTGTCGATCACGTGGGCTCGGTGCTCTTCGCCACGAGTCTCGACGCTCAGCTGCAGCGAGACCTCGCTGATCTGCATCCCCTGACCATGACGCGTGTGCAGCACCTCGATGACGTTCGCACCGGCCTCCGCGAGCAGCTCCGAGACACGCGCCAGCTGGCCGGGCCGATCGGGCAGCGGAATGCGCAGCGACATATAGCGACCGGATGCCGCGAGCCCGTGCGCCACGACGCGCTGGAGCAGGAGCGGGTCGATGTTGCCTCCGGACAGGAGGGCGATCGTCGGGCCGGAAGCGGGGACCTTGCCCGCGAGGATGGCGGCGACGCCGACCGCGCCGGCAGGTTCGACGACCTGCTTCGCCCGCTCGAGCAGTACCAGCAACGCGCGGGCGATGTCGTCCTCACCCACCGTCACCACGTCGTCCACGAGTTCGCGGATGATCTCGAAGGGCACGACGCCCGGCCGCGCCACGGCGATGCCGTCTGCGATCGTCGGACGGGTGGCGACCTGCAGCGGGTGCCCTGCTGCCAGCGAATCAGGATATGCGGCGGAATTCGACGCCTGCACGCCGATGACGCGCACCGTGCGCCCCGTGGCCTCGGCCCGGGCGCGCATCGCGGCGGCGATGCCGGCAGCCAGTCCTCCCCCGCCGATGCTCACCACGACCGTCTCCACCTCGGGGAGATCGTCGAACAGCTCCAAACCGAGGGTGCCCTGTCCCACGACGATGTCGCGATGGTCGAAGGGATGGATGAGCACGGCGCCCGTCCGCTCGGCGAACTCGGCGGCGAGCCGCAGCGGCGTCTCGACGGTCTCGCCCTCGAGGATCACGTCGGCGCCGTATCCCCGGGTCGCCAGCAGCTTGGGCACCGGCACCCCGAGGGGCATGAAGATCGTCGCCGGGATGCCGAGCTTCTGGGCGGCCAGTGCGACCCCCTGGGCGTGGTTGCCCGCCGACGCCGCCACGACGCCTCGCGCCCGCTCCTCCTCGGTGAGGCGCGAGAGCCGGTAGGTGGCCCCGCGGATCTTGAACGAGCCGGTGCGCTGCAGGTTCTCCAGCTTGAGATAGACCGGCACGCCGAGCACCTCGGTCAGGTGCTGGGACTCCTCCAGGGGAGTATGCGAGACGACCCCCTGCAGAGTCGCTCGCGCGTCCTCGAACTCGGCGAGGGTGGGGATCATCACGTGCGTTTTCTCCTCGGGCGGGGCACTTGGTTCCAGATGAGGTCGCCGGAGGGGGGCGGTGCGCCGCCGTGTTCCCAGGAGCGGGTGCTCAGCGAGACCGCGACCACGTTGACGAAAGCCGCCAGCGGAACGGCGAACAGGGCGCCCGGGATGCCGGCGATCATGGCGCCGCCGGCGACGACGAGCACGACCGCGAGGGGGTGCACCTTGACGGCGGAGCCCATCAGGATCGGTTGCAGGATATGGCCCTCGAGCTGCTGCACGCCGAGCACGACGATGAGCATCCACAGCGCCGTCCACGGACCGTTGTAGACGAGCGCGAGGAACACCGCCAGCGTGCCGGTCACCACGGCGCCCACGATCGGGACGAAGGCTCCGAGGAACACGAGCACGGCCACCGGGATGGCCAGCGGCACCCCGAGCAAGAAGGCGCCCAAGCCGATGCCGATCGCGTCGATCGTCGCCACCAGCAGCTGCGTGCGCGCGTACCTGACGACCGTGAGCCATCCGGCGCGTCCCGAACCGTCGGCCGCGGGTCGGGCGGCGCGTGGGAAGAGCTTGAGCGTCCACCGCCAGATGCCGGCGCCGTCGGCCAGGACGCAGATGAGGATGAAGAACGCGAGCACACCGCCGGTCACCGTGTGACCGACGGTGGTGCCGATGGCCAGTGCCCCCGACCAGAGCAGGTCGATCTGCTGCTGCGCGAACTGGCCGATCTGCTGGAGGTAGTCGTTGATCTGAGGAGAGGTGAGGTGGAGGGGCCCGTCGATGAGATACCGGCGGAACCCCGCGATCCCCTCGGATGTCCGCGCCTGCACCGACGGCCACTCTCGGGAGATCTGCCAGACGACCAGCGAGACGAGCCCGCCGACGATGGCGAAGGTACCGAGGAGGGTGATCACGATGGCGAGCCACCGCGGCACCTTGTGCCGCAGCATGAAGGTGAACACGGGCCACACCAGCGCCGTGATGAGGATGGCGACGAGCAGGGGGATGACGAGCAGCTTGAGCTGGATGATCAGCCAGATGGCCAGAGCGATCGCTCCGGCGATGATGAGGATGCGCCACGAATACGCGGTGGCGAGGCGCAGCCCCCGCGGGATCGAGCCCGACATGTCACTGCTCACGACGCGGCGCCGGTCGCGGAGCGCATCGAAGACACTGCCCTTGGGCTCGTCCCGCTGGTCGCTCATCACGCCAGTCTAAGCCGCGCGGGCAGCGCCCCTCCGGAACGGCGGAGGCCGCGCGGGCACTCCGTGTCGTCGCCCCTGATTAGGCTGACGCTCGTGACAGACAGCCTCAGCGCCGCGCAGGCACGGCGTGTGGCGCTGGCCGCCCAGGGCTTCGCGCGGCCGCGTCCGGACGTCGTCGGCACGCGGCAGCTCAACCTCGCGCTCATCCGCATGGGCGCCCTGCAGATCGACTCCGTCAATGTGTTCTCCCGCTCCCACTACATGCCTCTCTTCTCCCGGCTCGGGAGCTACGACACGACGGTGCTCGACCGGCTGCTGTTCGCCCGCAAGGCGCCGTATGTCGAATCATGGGCGCACGTCGCCGCGTTCGTCCCGGCTGCCGACTGGGCACTGTTCCGCTTCCGCATGGACGACGCGCGGACCGCCTACGGCACCGATCCCGACGGATGGTTCGCGCAGCACGCCGACACGGTGGATTGGGTGCGTGCCGAGCTCGGGGTCCGCGGTCCGCTGCGACCCGCGCAGATCGAGCGCGACGCCGTTCAGGGCCGCCGTGGGCCGTGGTGGGACTGGGACGTCGTGAAGCAGGCCCTCGAGTACCTGTGGCGATTCGGCGACGTGGCGATCGCCGGGCGGCACGGCTTCGAGCGGAGGTACGCGCTCGCGGAGCACGTCATACCCGCCGATGTGCTCGCGAATCCCGTGCCGCGCGACGATGCCATCCGCGAACTGATCCGGCGCAGCGCTCGCGCCTACGGTGTGGCCACGGCGTCCGATCTCGCCGACTATTGGCGCATCAAGGATCGGCCACGCGTGATGGCGTCCATCCGCGATCTCGTCGACGCCGGCGAGCTCCGCGAGGTCACCGTCGAAGGCTGGCTGTCGGCCGGGCGTCCGGCCCGCGCCTGGATGCACCGCGACGCCGCCGTTCCTCGCCGGATCGGTGCAACGGCCATCCTGACGCCCTTCGATCCCGTCGTCTGGTTCCGAGACCGCGCGCAGCGCCTCTTCGATTTCGACTACCGCATCGAGATCTACACGCCGGCGCCGCAGCGTCGGTTCGGGTACTACTCGCTGCCCGTGCTGGTGGGCGACGACCTGGTCGGCCGCGTCGATCTGAAGGCCGACCGGGCACAGTCCACCCTGCGCGTGCAGTCTGCCTGGTGGGAGCACGGGCGTCCGACGGATGCCGCGGAGCGCGTCGCGCACGAACTGCGTGTGGCCGCACGCTGGCAGGGGCTGGAGAGCATCGCCGTCTCGCGGTGGGGAGATGCGACCGCCGACCTTGCCGGCGTGCTCACCGAGGCCACGCGCACCGAGCGCGCGCCCGACGTCAGCTGAGACCGTCCACGGTCAGCCCGAGCCACTCTGCGAGATCCCGCACCTGGGCGCGCACCGCGTCGGACACCTCCGTGCTGAACGTCTCGTCTTCGTGGATGGCGTGCACCCGCAGCATCCCTGCCTTGTGGTCGGCTTTCGCGTCGAGCTTTCCGACGAATCGATCGCCGTACAGGATCGGCAGAGCGAAGTAGCCCCAGCGCCGTTTCACCGCCGGCTTGTACATCTCGAGCACGTACTCGTAGCCGAAGATCTCGGCGAGTCGATCCCGGTCGAACACGAGACGGTCGAGCGGAGAGAGCAGCGCTGCGCGACCGACGAACCCGTCGAGCGCGTCGAGCGCCTCCCCGTCGACGCGCCAAAGCCCGGATACCCCGTCGACCACCGCCGATTCCCCCGTGGGACCGACGTCGATCGGTTCGAACGGCTGCGCGATCGACCTCTCCCGCGCGATGCCCAGCGCGCCCAGCCTGCGTTCCCTGCGCTCGCGCGCGGCGTCTTCAGGCGACACGTCCGGCTGATCCGGCGGGTACACGCGCTCGGCGAGGTCGAAAAGCCGCCCCTTGCCGTCGCGACCCGAGACCGCCACCACGCCCATGCCGACCAGGATCTCCAGCATCTGCTGCGCGTTGCGGTTGTCGGTCCACCCCGAAGACGTCCACGACACCTGCGCGGTGTCGGGGATCTGTGCGGCGTGGGCCGGGCCGTCCGCGCGCAGTCGGTCCAGCACGTCCCGACGAAACCCCTCATTCGCCGCGAGCCACGCGCGCGACTTCTCATCCGACGGACGGCCCGCCATCTGCGCGCGCAGCAGCGGCAGATCCGACGTGAGCCGGTAGAACCCGCCCCACTCGAAGATGTCGCGATCCACTTCGGCGGCGCGCACGAGATCTGCGTGCTGATAGGGCCACCCGAGCCTGCTCCACAGGATGTGGTCCGCGCTCGGCGCGATGGCCGCCGTGGGGTCGATCGGCAGAGCGGTGAGGCCGTAGACGGTCTCGACGATCCCACCCGGACGCTCCGCCGCCAGCAGCTGCGCCGTCACCGCGAGTCTTCTCGCCTGCGCTCGCGTCAGCTCGTGCACCATCGCTAGAACGTCCCGCCCATCTTCTCCAGTCGGGCGATCCGGTCGGGCAGCGGCGGATGCGTGGCGAACATCCGCGCGAGCGCGTTCGGGCGCAGTGGATCGACGATCCACAGATGCGCCATCGAGGTGTTCGACTTCTGCAGCGGCGAACCGTATTCGGCGAGCTTGCCGAGCGCGGACGCCAGGCCGTCGGGGTCGCGCGTCGTCATCGCGCTCGTGGCATCGGCGAGGTACTCGCGCTGACGCGAGATCGCCGCCTGGACGGCACCGGCGAGCAGTGGGGCGATGACCGCGGCGACGAGTCCGAAGACGAGGAAGATCACCTGCGCCTGCCCGTTGCCGCTGTTTCCGCGTCCGCGGAGGCCACCGAAGAACGCCATCCGCATCATCAGGTCGGCGAGGATGCCGACGGCGACGACGAGACCGAAGACGATGAGGGACACGCGGATGTCATAGTTGCGGATGTGCCCGAGTTCGTGGCCGAGCACACCTTCGAGCTCTCGGTCGGTCATCAGCTCGAACAGGCCCGTCGTCACCGTGATGGACGCCTCTTCCGGCCTCCGCCCCGTGGCGAAGGCGTTCGGTGCCGGGTCCTCCACGACGTAGAGTCTCGGCATCGGTGTCCCCGTCGCGATGCAGAGGTTCTCGACCAGACGGTGGTAGCGCGGGGCTTCGGTCTGCGACACCGCGACCGCCCCGGACAGCGCCAGTGCCTGCCGGTCCGCGGTGAAGTACTGCACCGTCGCGTAGCCGCCGGCGAACACGAGGATGACAGCGGTGACCCACCAGTTGTTCCCGGCCAACCAGCCGGCGACGACGCCGATCGCACCGAGGAACGCGACGAAGCCGATCAGGATGAACCAGGTGTTGCGCTTGTTGCGCGCGATGGCGCGGTACACGGCGGGTCCGGATCAGGGGCGGCGGGACGCGCTCAGAACTGAACGCGCGGCGGCTCGGAGATGGCAGCCCCGTCGACCACCTCGAAGAACTCGCGCTCGTGGAAGCCGAGATTCCGCGCGAAGAGGTTGTTCGGAAAGACCTTGATCTTCGTGTTGAGCTCGCGCACTCCCCCGTTGTAGAAGCGGCGGGACGCCTGGATCTTGTCCTCGGTGTCGACGATCGACTGCTGGAGCTGAAGGAAGTTCTGGCTCGCCTGCAGCTGCGGGTACGCCTCGGCGACCGCGAAGATCGACCTCAGCGCCTGCTGCATGTGGCCTTCCGCCACTCCGGCATCGGCAGGGCTCGACACCGACAGCGTCTCGGCGCGCGCTCGGGTCACGTTCTCGAAGACCGCCTTCTCGTGCGCGGCATAGCCCTTCACCGCCTCGATGAGGTTCGGAAGAAGATCCGCGCGACGCTTGAGCTGCACGGTGATGTCACTCCACGCCTCATCGACGCGGACGTTCAGCTGGACGAGCGAGTTGTACGTAGCCCACAAATAAATGCCGACGATCACGACGAGTGCGACGACGATCAGGACCGGGATCAGCCATTCCCACATACGGTGCGACTCCGTTCACGATGAAGTTTCATCCTCGCACACGCATGTGGAGCGGCTGAGGTGACAGCGGCGACTCTCAGCCGTTACTCACCGAGCACCCGGTCGAGATAACGGTTCCGGAAGACGCGCTCGGGGTCGAGCCGGTCGCGCACCGCCAGGAAATCATCGAAACGCGGATACTGCGCCCGCAGGCTCGCCGCATCCTGACCATGGATCTTCCCCCAGTGCGGGCGCCCGCCGTATTCCCGCATGATCTGCTCGACCGCCTCGAAGTACTCGGTCGGGTCTTCACGCCAATATCGGTGCACGGCGATGTAGCCCGTCGCCCGACCGTGCGCGGTGGACAGCCAGAGGTCGTCGGCCCGCGCGAAACGCACCTCGATCGGAAACGAGATGCGCCAGCCGCGCTCGGCGATCAGCGCCCGGACGGCCTCGAATGCGGGCCGCACATCCTCGGCCGGGAGTGCGTATTCCATCTCACGGAAGCGCACCGTGCGGCTCTGCGTCAGGACCGCGGTCGAGGCATCCGTGTACTCGCGGTCTCCCGTCAATGTGACGGCGACGCGGGAGAACGACGGGATGACGGCCGGGAGGGCGGTGCCGATCGCGCACACCACGCGGTAGACCCCGTTGGACAGCAGTGTCTCGTCCACCCACTTGCCGACCCTCGGCAGGGGCCGTCGCATCGCGTCTCCGGCGAGGCGGGTGTGGGTCTTCGTGAGAGCGACGTCCGTGTGCGGGAACCAGTAGAACTCGAAGTGATCGGATGCCGCGACCCGGGCATCGAGCGTTTCCAGCAGTTCATCCACGGGCTCGGGATGCTCGACCGCGCTCATCATGAATGCCGGAACGCACTGCACGGTCACATCCACCAGGATGCCCAGAGCGCCGAGTCCGAGGGCCACCGCCGGGAGCAGGTCGGCGTTCTCGGTCTCGTCCACCGTGAGCAGCTCGCCGTCGCCGGTCACGAGTGTCGCGCCCACGATCTGCGTCGCGATCCCGCCGAACGCGGCACCTGTACCGTGCGTGCCCGTGGAGATGGCGCCCGCGATCGACTGACGATCGATGTCGCCGAGGTTCTCCATCGCGAGACCGTGGGGCGCGAGCAGTCCGGGGATGCGATGAAGACGCGTGCCGGCCCGCAGCCGCACGCGGGAGCGGGCGGTATCGACGGCGACCACGCCGGAGAGGTCGGTCAGGTCGAGCAGAAGCCCCGGCGCGACCGCGATGCCGGTGAAACTGTGTCCCGCGCCCACCGCCTTCACGTGCATCCCCCGGCTTATCGCGGCGCGCACGGCTCGCTGGACGGCTTCGGGCGTCGTCGGGAATTCGACGCGCTGCGGCCGGACCCGAGCGGTCCTCCCCCAGTTCCGCCACTCGCCACCCGGGCGGGTCACAGGAACGCCTTCCCCTCGCCGCGATACGTGGGCACGGTGCCGACGTGACGCTCCCCGCGCACGAGCTGGTAGCTCTCGACCCGCTCGGCCAGTTCGCCGCTCTTGGAATGCCGGAACCATACGCGATCCCCGATCGACAGCCCTCGCGCCGATTCCCCCTGGAGAGGCGTCTGCACCTCACCGGCGCCCTCGCGTGCGAGGGTCTTGAGCCCAGGCGGCCACACCGGCGACGGCTGACGCGAGGCCACCGGCGGCCCGGAGGCGATCCACCCCCCGCCGAGCACCGTCGCGATGTCGGCGGCGGGCTTGCGCACCACTTCGAGGCTGAACGCCGCCGCCGGCGCGGGCGCGAAACCCCGATAGCCGTTGAACAGATGCCCGGCGAGGAGGCCGCTCCCCGCCGTGACCTCCGTGACCGACTGATCCGACGCGGTGTACTCGAGCGATCCCGTGCCGCCGCCGTTCACGAATTCGAGCGGCGCGATGCCGCGCAGCGCGGCCACGATGGCCCCGCGGCGGTCGAGGAGCTCTGCAGACGACCGCCGCTGCATCCAGCGCACCATCGCGTCACCCGAACCCGTGGCATCCCCCTGACCGGCGATCTGAGCTTCGTACATCATCAATCCGACGAGGGTGAACCCCGGTCGTGCGACGATCGCCCGCGCCAGCGTGGCCACCTCGGACGGGTCGTGCACGGGCGATCGGCGCACCCCGATGTGTCCGAGGCCCGGGGCCCGCCACGACGCGTCGGCATCGATCGCCACACGGATGCGGGGGCGCGCCGCGGGGCTCACGACGTCGTCGAGCAGGTCGAGCTGGGCCAGGTCGTCGACCATGAGGGTCACGCGGGCAGCCGCCTGCTCGTCTTCGGCCAGAGCCGCGAGGGCGGCGCGGTCGGCCGTGGGATACCCGAGCACGACGTCGTGATGCCAGCGTGCCAGCCAGAGCGCCTCGGGAAGGGTGAAGGCCAGGATGCCTCGGTAGCCGGCGACCGCGAGGGTCGCATCGACGATCGATCGCACCCGCACCGACTTGCTCGCGACGCGGATCGGCACACCGCTCGCGCGCACCACCAGGTCGAGCGCGTTGAATCGCAGCGCGTCGAGGTTGACCGCGGCGACGGGCCCCGAGACCTCGGCGATCGCCCGGGTCATCCCCGCCCAGTAGAGAGCCGGCGACGTCCACGGCTCGAGCGAGCCCGTGCCGGACGAGGAGAGGAGGTCGAGGCTCATCGGGCCCACCGTGCGACAGCACACATGCGCATCAGCCTACGTGCTGGACGCACGACGCCCGGGCAGCCGGACGGTGGTGCCCCCGCCGGGACTCGAACCCGGACTGAAGCGATTTTAAGTCGCCTGCCTCTGCCATTGGGCTACGGGGGCGACGCCCTTCCCGACTCCGCGCGCCGTCACGTCGCAGCGGCGGCCTTCGACGGCTCGGGCTGCTCGGCAGTCTCCGCCGGAGACGGCACCTTGGGCGACGCCGGAGCAGCCGGAGCGGCCTCGACCGGCTGCGGCGGACGCGGACGGGCGGCGAACTCCTCGAACACGTAGCGGGGGTTCTGCACGGTCTCGAGGTTCACCAGGTCGCGGCCCAGCCACAGGTTGTTCCACCAGCCCCACACCACGCGGAACTTGCGCTCCCACGACGGCATGGCGAGGCCGTGGTACCCGCGGTGCGCGAGCCAGGCGATGAATCCCTTGAGGGCGATCTTGCCCGACTGGAACACCCCGTTGTACAGGCCCAGGCCGGCGACCGCGCCGAGGTTCTTGTGGTAGTAGTCCTTCGGCACCTCGCCACGCAGGACGGCCGTGACGTTCTTGGCCATCAGCTTCGCCTGGCGCACGGCGTGCTGCGCGTTCGGAACGCAGAACCCGCCGACGCCGCCGCCCGTGAGGTCGGGCACCGCGGCGACGTCGCCGGCCGCCCAGGCACCCTCGACGAACTCCTCGGGCGTTCCCACGCGGAGGTCGGCGCGAGCGCGGATGCGTCCGCGCTCCTCGACCGGCAGGTCGCCGCCGCGAACGACCGTCGGGTTCGCCATGACACCCGCGGTCCAGACGATGAGGTCGGTGGGGATGCTCTCACCGGTGGACAACTCGACGTTGCCGTCGACGGCACTCGTGAGCTGGGTGTCGAGGTGCACGTTCGCGCCACGCTTCGCGAGGTCCTTCAGCACCCATTCGCTCGTCGGGAGCGAGACCTCGGGCATGATGCGGCCCATCGCCTCGATGAGGTGGAAGTGGGTGTCATCGAAGCTCAGCTCGGGGTACTTCTTCAACAGCGCGGAAGCGAAGTTGCGCAGCTCGGCGAACACCTCGATACCGGCGAACCCACCGCCGACCACGACGACCGTCAGCAGGCGGTCGCGCTCCGGCCCCGGGGGGATCGTCGTGGCGCGATCGAAGTTCGACATGAGGCGGTCGCGGATCGCGACGGCCTCTTCGATGGTCTTGAGGCCGATGGCGTTGTCGGCGATGCCGGGGATCGGGAAGGTGCGCGACACGGCGCCGGCGGTGACGACGATCTGGTCGTACTGCTCCTGCCACGGCTCGCCCTCGTTGGGCGTGATGGTCGCGGTCTTGTGGGCGTGGTCGATGTTGGTGACCTTGGCCGCCAGCACGCGGGTGCGCTTGAGGTGACGACGGGTCGCGACGACGGCGTGGCGGGCCTCGATCGAACCGGCGGCGACCTCGGGCAGGAAGGGCTGGTAGGTCATGTAGGGAAGCGGGTCGACGATCGTGACCTCGGCTTCGCCCTTCCGCAGCTGCTTCTCGAGCTTCCACGCGGTGTAGAAACCGGCGTAGCCACCACCGACCACGAGAATCTTGGGCACGGATGTGCTGACGGTGCTGCTCACGATGGGGGGTCTCCTAGCGGATCAACTGCTCGACGCACGGGAGGCGCGCGACGATCGGATGCGTCGGACAGCTGCGGTGACGCCGAGCGCCACCAGTATACCGCTGAGGGTCACGCCGATCAGCGGAAGACTGCCGTAGAGAAGCGTATCGCCGGTGGGCAGCAGCGGATTCGTCTGACGGCTCGGCTCGTCCGCGCGCGGCAACGGCGGAATCGTCACTTCGGCGGTCGGCGCGGGCGCGGGTTCCACCGCCGCCCGTCGGTACAGCGTGATCCAGTCGGCAAGGCTCCCCATCGGATTGACCGAGACGGGCGCGATGCTCGAGGTGACGGCGGCCGCGGCATCCACCAGTCCGTACCCGTACAGCGGTCCCGGCACCGAGACCGCCTGCGCGGCCGGACGGGCGGTGCGGATGATGCGGTTGATGACACTCGCGGCGTTGAGCTCGGGGTGCGCCGACCTCACCAGCGCGGCGATGCCGGCCACGATGGGCGCAGCCCCGCTCGTGCCGCTCCATTGCACGACCTGTCCGTCCGGGGACACCCCCAGCAGATTCTCGCTCGGAGCCGATACCCCGATCGTGATGCCCTGGGTGGACGCCTCGACGCTGGCTCGCCCCTGCGGATCCACGCCCGCCACGGTGAGCACCCCGGGGATGGTCGCCGGCGCGCCGACCTTGGTGGTGCCGCTGCCGCGGTTGCCGGCTGCCACCACGATGACCACGTCCTGGTCGAAGGCGTACTCGAATGCGCCGTCCCAGCTTTCGTCCCAATCGGGCGTGTTGGTGGTGAAGGACAGGTTGATCACGTCCGCGCCGTTGTCGACCGACCACCGCACGGCCTCGGCGACCTGGTCGACGAACGACACGTTCGCCGACGTGCCGAAGCCGACGGAGATCGACAGCAGTTCGGCCTCGGGCGCCACGCCGATCATCCCGGTATCCGCCCCGGTGCCGCGCGCGGCCGCCAGAGACCCCACCCAGCTGCCGTGGTTGGCGTCGATGACGCCCACGGGTGTCCGACCGTCCGGTGTGCCGGCGCCCGAGACGTCCGTGCCGTCGACGACGGCCCCGGCGAACTCGACCGGCCCCTTGCCGATGCCCGTGTCGATGATGGCGATCCGGATGCCGGCACCCTTGGTCGTCTCCCAGGCCTTGCGGATGCCGTAGTCGTCCAGCCAGTACTCGGCGGCCCTGGTCGGATCGGCGCGCGGTGTGGGCGCGGGAGTGGGCTGCGGAGCGGCTGCCGCTTCGATCGCATCCGACGCCGCCGCAGTCGGCGACGGCGTGCTCGGCGATGCCGGCGCGCCCGGCCATGATGCGAGTGCGGCTCCGGGCACCGAGGCGACACCGAGGACGGCCGCGAGAACGAGGGCCGCCGCGACCCGATGCGTCATCCGGGTCCCCCGGGGACGGCGCAGACGCACCGGGTGGGCGACCACGACGACAGTTCCAGAGCGCGGTCACCGATCGGATTCACGCCGGGACCTGCCGCCAGCGCATGGCCGGCGAGGGCATGCAGACACTTGACCCGCGTCGGCATGCCGCCCGCCGAGATACCGGCGATCTCCGCCACATCGCCGTACGCCGCCCGGTCGCGGAGGTACGCCTCATGTGCGCTGCGGTACTCGGTCGCGACGTCGGCGTCGTCGGACAGGAGGGCCGTGAGATCGGTCATCACGTGCTCGGCTTCGAGAGTGGACATCGCCGAGGTCGCGGCCGGGTGCGTGAGGTAGTAGAACGTGGGGAACGGGGTGCCGTCCGGCAGACGTGGGGAGGTCGCCACCACCGTCGGGTTCCCGCACACGCAGCGGGCGGCGATGCCGATCACCCCCCGCGCGGGCCGTCCCAGTTGAGCGCGCAGCACGGCGAGGTCATCGTCGGTCACGGGCGGAAACGGCGGGGTGGTCACCCTTCCAGATTACCGGGGCCGAGTGAATCGACGCGGGGCTGCGGAGGTGCGGCCCCTCAGGGTGACGGCCCGCTCGAGGGTGCCGGATCGGGCACACCGATCGTCGGCGTGGTCGCGCTCTGGGCGAGGCCCGCCTCGGTCACCGACCGGACGAGCTGCGTCATCCAATCAGTGGGGGTCTGCGCCACGTCGGCGCTGACATCCGCCTGCTCCTGCGGAGCCTGCGCCGCAGTGAGATCGTCGATCACGAGGTAGAAGACTTCGCCGGGCTTGGTGTAGTACAGCCGCTCCCGCGCCTGTGTGTTGATGTACGCGGGGTCACGCGAGCGGTCGCGTTGCGCCTCGAGGTCGGCGACCTGGTCCGTCGTGAGCGTCACCGCCTCTTCCATCGCGGCGATCTGCTGCCGCTGATCGACATAGGTGCCGATCGTGGGCACGAGCACGAAGGCGGCGAGCACCACGAGGCCCATCATGATCACCATGAAGCCGGACAGGCGGATTCCGCCGAGCCACTCGCGCACGTCCACCGAGCGCCTGGCCGCCGGGTCGCGCGTGCGCCGGGACGTCGCGCCGGCGCGGGCGCCAGAAGGGGGAGCCGTCTTGGCTGCCACGGCTCCCCCTCCTTACGATGCGCGCGTTACGCGCCTAGCCCTTGTACCTCGGGAATGCCGCGCGGCCGATGAACTCCGCCGCGTCGCCCAGCTCTTCCTCGATACGCAGAAGTTGATTGTATTTCGCGACGCGCTCGCTGCGAGCGGGCGCGCCGCTCTTGATCTGACCCGAGTTGGTGGCGACCACGAGGTCGGCGATCGTGGTGTCCTCGGTCTCGCCCGAGCGGTGCGAGAACATCGACGTGTATCCGGCGCGAGTCGCCATGTCGACGGCATCGAGCGTCTCGGAGAGCGTGCCGATCTGGTTGACCTTGACGAGCAGGGAGTTCGCGACGCCGAGCTCGATGCCCTTCTTGAGCCGCACCGGGTTGGTGACGAACAGGTCGTCCCCGACCAGCTGCGTCTTCGTGCCGAGCTTCTCCGTGAGCGTCTTCCACGCGTCCCAGTCATCCTCGGCCAGCGCGTCCTCGATCGTGACGATCGGGAACGCGTCGACGAGGTCGACGTAGTAGTCGGTCAGCTCGTCCGCCGACCAGTCCTTGCCCTCGAAGCGGTACGTGCCGTTGTCGAAGAACTCGGTGGCGGCGACGTCGAGCCCGAGCGCAATCTGGGTGCCGGGGGTGAAACCGGCCTTCTCGATCGCCTTGACCAGGAAGTCGAGACCCTCGCGGTTGCTCGGGAGATCGGGGGCGAAGCCGCCCTCGTCGCCCAGTCCGGTCGCGTAGCCCGCGGCCTTCAGCTCGCTGTGCAGCACGTGGTAGGTCTGCGCACCCCACTGGAGGGCCTCTGAGAAGCTCGACGCGCCGATCGGCGCGAGGAAGAACTCCTGCATGTCGATGCCGTTGTCGGCGTGGGATCCGCCGTTGATGACGTTGAAGAGCGGGACGGGCAGGACGTGCGCGTTCGGGCCACCGAGGTAGCGGAAGAGGGGGAGGTCGGCGCTGTCGGCCGCCGCCTTGGCGACGGCGAGGCTCACTCCGAGGATGGCGTTCGCGCCCGAACGCGACTTGTTCTCGGTGCCGTCGGTCTCGATCAGGATCTGGTCGACGATGCGCTGCTCGCTGGCCTCGACACCCTCGAGGGCGGGTCCGAGCTCGTCGATGACGGCCGCGACCGCCTTCAGGACGCCTTTTCCGCCGTAGCGGGACTTGTCGCCGTCGCGCAGTTCGTACGCTTCGAAGGCGCCGGTGGATGCGCCGGAGGGAACCGCGGCACGCTGGACGATTCCGTCGTCCAGGAGCACCTCCACTTCCACGGTCGGGTTGCCGCGCGAATCGAGAATCTCGCGTGCGCCTACTGCCTCGATGAGTGCCACAGGAATGCTCCTTGCTGGTGAAGAGGTGTTGCGGATGGAGCGACGTCGGTCCGTCGGTCAGTCTATCGACGCGCCCGTCACGACCGCGAGACCGATGCCGTCCCAGCCCTTCAGGTCGAGCGTCTGCAGAGCGGTGGCATCGAACCGGGGATCGCGGCCGAGCATCTCGAGCCCGCGCTGCGTGCCGATCACCCCTGATGCCGTCGAGGCCGGGTTGGCGACCTCGCCGGACCGGCCGATGTTGTCGACGACGACGACGGTGCCAGGGCGGCCCAGGCGGGCCGCCCAATCGAGATACACGGTGTTCGACTCCTTGTCGGCGTCGATGAAGACGAAATCGAACGGCTCGGAGCCGTCGAGAGTGGGCAGGACGTCGGCAGCACGCCCGGTCAGGATCGTCACCCTGTCCCCCACACCGGCGCGGTCCAGATTGCGACGGGCGACCTCCGCGTTCTGCGGTTCGGCCTCGATGGTGACGACCTTTCCTCCGTCGGGGAGGGCGCGCGCCATCCAGATGGTCGAGTAGGCGCCGAGCGTCCCGACCTCGAGCACCCGCCGGGCGCCGCTGATGCGCACGAGCAGGTGCAGGAGCTTCCCGTGCACGGGGGCGACCTCGATGGCGGGCATCCCCGCCGCGTGCTGATCTGCGATCGCCGCCTCGAGCGCCTCGTCGCTGCCGATCAGGAGGTTCGTCAGGTAGCCGTCGACGCGTCGCCAGGCCTCCGGTGTCGGAATCGGCTCGCCCATGCCTCCACCCTCACGTGCGCCGTCGCACCGGTCAAGGGTCGGCGCGCGCCCCGTGCCCGGCGAACGGTCGCGACACGCCGCGCGCCCATCACCGAGCGCGGCGCCTCACGGCATGTCGCGACCGTTCGCGCGGCCTTGGACGCGGCCGTGGACGCGACCGGAGAGACCGGCCGTTTGCGCGGTCTCAGGCGCGGCAGAGGCAGCGGCAGAAGTGGCTCCGCCCCGGCGGGCCCGACCGCGGTGAGGCTACGAGCCGAGCACCTTGATGTCGAGCGTCTCCCTCGTCGTGGTGGGGCCGACCATGGCGAACGAGGTGAACCCGTCGCCGGTCGCTCGATCGAGGACGGCCTTGACGTTCTTCGTGCGGCGTTCCAGCCGCACGCGCGTGCCCTCCGCCACCAGCGCCGCCTTGAGCGCGAGCAGATCGCCCAGGGCGACGTCGGCATCGTGGAGGAGGACGACGGATGCCGCGGCATCCGTCTCGGTGCTCTGCAGCAGATCGACCACCCGTTCGAAACCGATCGAGAATCCCACCGCCGGTACGTCCGCCCCGAGGAAACGTCCGATCATGCCGTCGTACCGACCACCGCCACCGAGGGAGTAGGTGACATCGGGGTGGGCGAGTTCGAAGATCGTGCCGGTGTAGTAGCCCATCCCGCGGACGAGGAACGGATCGAACCGCAACGGCGGTCCGTCGGGGGACGCGGTCGGACGCGCGGATGCGACGGCCTCCCCGATGCCGACCAGATCGGAGATGACCTCGTCGGGAACGCCGTCGGGCAGCGCCTTGCGGATCTGTCGCTCGCCGTAGGGGGTGTACTCGAGCGTCTGAGGCCGCACCAGAAACGAACGGAAGGCCTCGACCGCCGCTGTCGTCGCGCCCCGCTCCGCGAGTTCGGCCACCACGCCGTCGGGCCCGATCTTGTCGAGCTTGTCGATCGTGATGAGCACGCTCGGCCGTTCGTCTCGCGTGAAGCCGAACGCGTCGAGCATGGCGTCCAGCGCCCGGCGATCGTTGATGCGCACCGTCGCATCCGAAAGCCCGAGCGCATCGACGGCGTCCAGGGTGGCGACGATCAGTTCGGCCTCGGCGCGGATGGACGCATCGCCGATGATGTCGATGTCGCACTGGACGAACTGTCGGTAGCGCCCCTTCTGCGGCCGCTCGGCCCGCCACACCGGTGCCGCCTGGATCGCCCGGAAGACGGTGGGCAGCTCGCTGCGGTGGGTCGCATAGAACCGGGCGAGGGGCACGGTCAGGTCGTACCGCAGGCCGAGGTCGGCGAGCGCCGCGGTGTCGTCGGATGCCGCGCGGATCGCCTCGGCGTCGAGACCGCGCTTGAGGACGTTGTAGGCGAGCTTCTCGTTGTCGCCGCCGAGCCCGGAGTGCAGCCGGGCGTAATCCTCCAGGACGGGCGTCTCGATCTCGTCGAAGCCGTGCGCCCGATAGCGCTCACGGATCACGGCGAGGACGCGCTCGCGGCGGGCCTTCTCGGCGGGGAGGAAGTCGCGCATGCCGCGCGGCGGGTTCACGGATGCCACGTCCCCATTGTTCCAGGTGGCGCGAGGTCAGCCCACCTCGGCGTCACGGATCTGCCGGTCCAGGGTGCGCAGACGCTCGCGGAGCGCCCGCTCGGCGTCCCACCCGCGAGCGCGCGCCTGCGCCACGAGGGCGAGGAGCGCATCGCCGAGCTCAGCCTCGTCGCGCGGCGCGACTCCGTTCGGCGCGACGGCGTCGGGCGGAGCGCCGTCGGGCAGCGCGTCGACCTGGCGCGCCTTGCCGAGCATCTTCTGCGCGAGCGCCAGAGACGGCATGTGCGTCGACACGCCGTCGAGCACACTCGTGCGCTGATGCTTCTCCGCGGACTTCGCCGCGTTCCACAGGACGAGCACCTGATCAGGCGTCTCGGCGATCTCTCCGGCGAAGACGTGCGGATGCCGGCGGATCATCTTCTCGGTGAGCCCGCGGGCCACATCGTCGATGTCGAACGGGTCGTCGCCGTCGCGGGAGGCGATCTCGGCGTGGAACAGCACCTGCCACAGCAGGTCGCCCAGTTCTTCGCGCAGTTCCGCTCGGTCGCCCGTCTCGACCGCGTCGACCAGCTCGCTGCTCTCCTCGATCAGGTAGGGGACGAGCTCGCGATGGTCGATCTGCTGCGTCCACACACAGCGATCGCGCACCGCGCGCATCGTCTCGGCGGCTTCCCGCAACGCGTCCGGTCGCCGGTCGGCGTGCGCGTCCTCGTGATCCTGCGTCATGCCGGCACCGGCACATCCGTCGGCTGAGTGCTGCGGCGATGGTGGCGGGCCCGCCACGACACCAGCACCGCCGCGAGGGCGAGAGAGATGAGGGATCCGCCGAGCACGCCCAGAATCGCCTCATCGCGCACGGCCGCGCTATCTGCGAACGCGAGATTCGCCAGCAGGAGCGACACCGTGAATCCGATGCCGCCCAGGGCGCCCGCGGCCAGCAGATCGGCGAAGGCGATCTTCGGGTGGCCGCCGCTTCCGAAGCGCTGAGCCAGCCAGCCCGCCCCGGCGATGCCGATGATCTTCCCCACCGGAAGGGCGATCAGGATCCCCCAGAAGGCGGGCGAGAGCTCGCCGATACCGAGAGACGGGATCACGACCAGCGCCGCGGTGAAGGCGAAGACCGGCAGCACGATCGCGTTCACCCACGGCTCGATGGCGTGTCGCACGCGCAGCGCCGGGCTCTGCGACATCGCGAGGCCCAGGACGACACCCGCGATCGTCGCGTGCACCCCCGATCCGAGCACGAGCACCCACGTGAGGACGGCGAGCACGACCATGAGCGAGATCACGAGCGGACGCCCGCGCGTGTCGAGATTGCGACTCAGGACGGCGAACGCGATGACCGCCACAAGCGCTCCCACCAGCATCCACACGTTCACATCCGTGGCGAAGAGCACCGCGATGAAGACGATGCCGACGATGTCGTCGAGGATCGCGAGCGCGAGGAGGAACACGCGCACCGCAGAGGGGAGGCCGCGGCCGAAGACCGCGAGCACTCCGAGGGCGAACGCGATGTCGGTCGCGGTGGGGATCGGCCAGCCTTCGGCCACATCGGTCCCTGCAGTGAACGCGAGGTACACCGCGATGGGCACGATCACCCCGCCCGCCGCGGCGATGGCCGGCTGCACGGCGCGGCTGAAGCTGCGCAGCTCTCCCCGCGTCAGCTCGAACTGCAGCTCGACCGACACGACGAAGAAGAAGATCACCAGCAGGCCATCCGACACCCAGTGCGCGAGCGACAGATCGATGATCGACCCCGGCACGCCCAGATGGGCGTGGGAGACATCGATGACGGCCGCACCGATCGGACTGTTGGCCACCGCCAGGCCGACCACGGCGGCGAGCAGCAGCAGTATCGCGGGGAATCGTGCGGAGCGCAGCAGGGACATGGAACCTTTCCGGCGGGGCATGACGCCCGATCCAGACGGCGACGATCGCCGACGCCGACCAGACTTCCCGGCACTCCGCCGTCCATGTTACCGAGCGTCACGATGTCACTTCTCGGAAACACCGTCCCGATAGATTTGCGGGATGCGCGAGCTCACCCAGACCGAAGCCATCGATCTCGTCGGACGATTCGAGGCCGGTCAAGAGATTCCCGAGCAGATGAGATCCAACGTGCGCATGCTCGGCTCTCTCCTCGGCCAGGTGCTGCGCGAGAGCGGCTCCCCCGGCTTGTTCGACGACGTCGAAAGACTGCGCACCGCCACCATCCACGCCTACACCGATGAGACCTCCGAGGCGTTCGAGCGGGCCGCGGACATCGCCGACTCCTTCACGGTCGCCCGGGCCGACGAGGTCGCCCGCGCGTTCACCGCCTACTTCCACCTCGTCAACCTGACCGAGGAGCACCAGCGTGTCCGCGTGCTGCGCGAACGCGACGGGCGCCCCGACAAGGAGAACGCGTCGGACTCGGTCGCCGCCGCCTTCGTTCGCCTGGCCGCGGAGGTCGGCGACGACACCGCGCTCGAGCGCCTGCGCGGGTTGCGCTTCCACCCGGTCTTCACCGCGCACCCGACCGAGGCCCGCCGTCGCGCGGTGTCCTCCAGCATCCGACGCCTCGCGGAGCTCCTCGACGAGCACGAGAGCTCGCTGCAGGGCGGGGCCGATCGACGTCGCGCCGAGCGGAGGATGCTGGAGGAGATCGACATCCTCTGGCGGACGGCGCCCCTCCGCTCGGAGAAGCCCTCGCCCACCGACGAGGTGCGAGCCATCATGGCGGTGTTCGACGAGACCCTCTTCACCGCGGTGCCGCACGTCTACCGCCGGGTCGACGATGCCCTGCAGGGCCCGGCTGCGGGCTGGCGGCCACCCGTGGTGCAGCCCTTCGTGCGCATCGGCTCGTGGGTGGGCGGCGACCGCGACGGCAACCCCTTCGTGACCGCATCCGTCACGCGGAAGGCGGCCGCGATCGCCAGCGAGCACGTGCTGCTGGGCCTGGAGCGGGCGACGAGCCGCATCGGACGCGGCCTCACCCTGGATGCCGTCACCACTCCCCCGAGCGATGCGCTGCTGGCCCTCTGGCGGCGGCTGAAGTCCGCCGACGACGAGGCTGCGGCGGAGATCGCCAAGCGGTCGCCCAACGAGCCGCACCGCCGGGTGCTTCTGCTGATCGGACGCAAGATCGCCGCGACCCGCCTGCGCGACGCGGACCTCGCCTACGGCGTTCCTGACGAGCTGCTCGCCGACCTCACCGTCGTGCAGTCCTCGATCGCGCAGGCGGGTGCCGCACGCCAGGCGTACGGCCACCTGCAGCAGCTCATCTGGCAGGTGCAGACATTCGGCTTCCACCTCACCGAGCTCGAAGTGCGGCAGCACTCCGCCGTGCACGCCAAGGTCCTGGCCGAGCTCGATGCCGGCGGAGAACGCAGCGAGCTCACCGAGGAGGTGCTCGACGTCTTCCGGGCGGTCGCATACATCCAGAAGCGCTTCGGTCCACGCGCGGCCGGACGCTACGTCGTGTCGTTCACCCAGTCGGCGCAGGACCTGGCGAACGTGCATCGTCTGGCCGCATACGCCGCGGGTGCCGACGGCACGCCCCCCGTGCTGGACGTCGTCCCCCTCTTCGAGACGTTCGCCGACCTGCAGGCGGCCCCGGCGATCCTCCGCGAGATCGTCGAGCACCCGGAGTTCGCCGCGCGCCTGGAAAGCACCGGCCGGCGCCTCGAGGTCATGCTCGGCTATTCGGACTCGTCGAAGGATGTCGGTCCCGTCGCTGCGAACCTCGCACTCTACGTCGCGCAGGCGGAGATCTCGGCCTGGGCGGAGGAGAACGCGATCGAGCTCACGCTCTTCCACGGGCGCGGCGGAGCGCTCGGGCGCGGCGGCGGTCCCGCGAACTCCGCCGTTCTGGCGCAGCCCCCGCACTCCGTCGACGGGCGCTTCAAGCTCACGGAGCAGGGCGAAGTCATCTTCGCGCGCTACGGTGACCCCGCCATCGCGATGCGGCACATCGATCAGGTGGCGGCGGCGGTGCTCATGGCGTCCGCGCCGTCGATCGAGAGGCGCAACAGCACGGCGGCCGCCGACTACGCCGACGTCGCCTCGACGATGGACGAGGCATCCCGCCGGCGCTTCTTCGACCTCGTGAAAGCGCCCGGCTTCGCCTCGTGGTTCGCCCGCGTCACCCCCATGGAGGAGGTCGGCCTGCTGGCGCTCGGGTCCCGTCCCGCACGCCGAGGGCTGTCGGTCGAGTCCCTCGAAGACCTGCGAGCGATCCCCTGGGTCTTCGCGTGGACGCAGGCGCGCATCAACCTCGCCGGCTGGTTCGGTCTCGGCACGGCGCTGGAGTCCGTCGGCGACGTCGAGCGACTCACCCGCGCCTACAGCGACTGGCCCCTCTTCCGTACGATGATCGACAACGTCGCCATGAGCCTGGCGAAGGCCGATGCGCGCATCGCGCGCCGCTACCTGGACCTCGGCGACCGGGACGACCTCGCGGACCTGGTGATGGACGAGATGGAGCTGACCCGCACCTGGGTGATCCGCATCACGGGCGGCGGCGATCTCCTGCAGAACAAGGCCATCCTGCAGCGTGCCGTCAAGATGCGCAGCCCCTACGTCGACGCGCTGTCGCTGCTGCAGCTGCGCGCGTTGAAGGCTCTTCGTGACGCCCCCGCCGAGCAGACGACGCCCGACCCGGAGCAGCAGCGTCTCCTGCTGCTGTCGGTGAGCGGAGTGGCCGCAGGCCTGCAGAACACCGGGTGACCCCGCGCGTCTCCGGCCCGTCGAGGCGGCGCGAGGCTACCGTGGGCGCCATGGATCAGCAGGTCACGCCACAGACGATGAGCGCCGTCGCGCACCCGGGGCACACCGTCACGGCCGAAGTGTGCGCGGAGTGCGGGTCGCTCGACGTGCGCGCCGTCGAGCCGCAGTGGTTCACGGTCGGATTCGACAGGCGCGATGAGCTCCATGAGCACGTCGCGTCGCATGTCGAGGGACTGGAGTTCGGATGCCGCGACTGCGGGGCGCACTGGAGTTGAGCGTTCCGCCTTCGCTCGCGCGCCCGGTCGGTCAATCCACGCGACGGTCATCAGCGTGGCGCGCCAGGCTGCGGCCGTACCGCTCGGTCAACTGCACCATGAGGTCGGGTGTCTCGCGATCGAGTCCGAACACGTAGCCGGGGAAGTCGAGGTCACGCTGAGCCTTCCAGATCTCGTCCGCGGCATCCGGCGGCAGGATCTGCACGGGGTCGCCGACCGCGACCCATCCGATCGGCACCACGGTCTCCGGAGCCAGGTGGGTGCGCAGGTGCACGACCGCGTTGATGCGCACCTCGCTCCGCTCGCCGATCCGCGCGCCGTTGAAGACCCGCGTTCCGGTGGCGAGGAAGACCTCGTCTCCGATCGTCGCGCCCGACACGCTCGCCATCGGCCCGACCAGGGTGTGATCACCGACGCGCACGGAGTTCGCCGGCGTCGAGCGGACGAGCGCGTTCTCCATCACGATCGAGTTCGCGCCGATCGTGATGGCACCGCCCTCGGCGGTGATCACGGCGCCGTGCAGAACCTGCGTGTCGGCGCCGATCGTCACATCTCCGCTGATGACCGCCGTCGGGGAGATGACCGCGTCGGCGTGGATGCGAGGCGTCGCCCCGAGGTGCTCGTACAGCATGGCCGATCCTTTCGTGCGGGCGATTCCTGCACCACGCGGTGCCGGAGCCTCAGGCCGCGTTCACGTGCCCGGGCGGGTTGGAGTGACCGCTCATCGCGAGCCAGATCGCCGGCACGAGGAGGGCGGCCGCCCTCGTCCACCGTCGGTGACCCTGCTCGGTCGACGCGGAGACGTCGACTGATCCGCTCGGTGGCGTGGTCATCCGGGCAACATAGCACGCAGGTCAGGTGAGCCGAGGAAGCACCCACCCGAACGCCACCGCCCCCATCCGGAGGGCGAACGCCACCCCGAACCCGACCCACAGCGCCAGCCGGGGGCGGCGCGTCACGACGAGCAGGACGCCGGTGACGACGGCACCTGCGAGCGCCGCGGTCCCGTAGATGCTCTCGGACAGCACGTACGGCGTGCGATCGAGGATGACGTCTCGGACGACTCCTCCCCCGGTCGCCGCGACGGTGCCCAGGATCGAGATCACCCACAGATTCGAGCCGTGCTCATAGGCCTTCTGCGCCCCGGTGACCGCGAAGAGTGCCAGGCCCGCGGCATCCAGCGTCGACAGCAGCAGCGGAGGGATGACGTCGATCACCCCGACGAGCACGAAGGTCGCGACCGCCGCGACCAAGGCGGTCGCGATGCGGCTCGGCGTGCGCAGCGCCGCGGGCGGCAGGTCTCCGAGGAGCACGTCGCGGATGATGCCGCCCATCAGCGCGACGATGAAGCCGACGACGACCACGCCGAGCAGGTCGAGACCGGCATGCGCCGCGGCCGCGGCCCCCTCGATGCCGAAGAGCGCCGTGGCCGCGATGTCGATGGCGTTGAAGGCCCGTGTGCTCAGCCTCGGACGCAGATCGCCGGGCACGTCGCTCACTGCGTGCTCGGAGCGGTGGCAGGCGCGGAAGACGGGTCGGCCGTGCCGCCTTCGGGCTTCGGGTCGGGGAACAACTGATCCAGGAGCTGTGCCACCCACGCGATCAGCGCGGCATCCTCCAGACGTTCGCCGCCGGCCGTCGGCAGCGGGATGACGAGTGCCTCGCCACTGGCGACCAGCTTGGCCTTCGGGTGCAGTCGCTGCAGCCGCACCTTGAGCGAGTCGGGCAGATTGGCCGGAGCGATACGCAGGTTGGGGCCCATCGCCACGACGTCCTCGAGACCCGCGCGAGCCGCACGCCGGCGGAGGCGGGCCACGGCGAGGAGGCCTTCGACTTCGCGCGGAAGGTCGCCGTACCGGTCTCGCAGCTCTTCGACGACGAGATCGAGGGCATCCGGCTTGGCGGTGGCGGATGCCGCGGCCGACAGCTTCTGGTAGGCCTCGAGGCGCAGCCGCTCGCTGTCGATGTACGACTCCGGGATGCGGGCGTCGACCGGTAGTTCGAGGCGCAGCTCCGCCGCGGAATCGGTGTCCTCGCCGCGGAACGTGGCCACGGCTTCGCCGATCATGCGCAGATACAGATCGAACCCGACACCGGCGATGTGCCCGGCCTGTTCTGCGCCGAGCAGGTTGCCCGCCCCGCGGATCTCGAGGTCTTTGAGCGCGACCTGCATCCCGCTGCCCAGTTCGTTGTTCACCGCGATCGTCTCGAGCCGGTCGGCGGCGAGCTCGGAGAGCGGCTTCATGTCGTCGTAGAGGAAGTACGCGTACGCGCGCTCGCGTGCACGTCCGACCCGGCCCCGCAGCTGGTGCAACTGCGACAGTCCGTACTTGTCCGCGCGATCGATGATGATCGTGTTCGCGTTCGCGATGTCGAGGCCGGTCTCGATGATGGTCGTCGACACGAGCACATCGGCCCGGCGCTCCCAGAAGTCGTCGACCACGTTCTCGAGGGCGTGCTCGCCCATCTGCCCGTGGGCGACCGCCACACGGGCTTCGGGCACGAGCTCGGCGAGCTCGGCGGCGACCCGCTGGATCGACTGCACCCGGTTGTGCACGTAGAACACCTGTCCCTCGCGGAGCAGCTCGCGGCGGATGGCTGCGGCGATCTGCTTCTCGTTGCGCGGGCCGACGTACGACAGAATCGGATGCCGGTCTTCGGGCGGCGTCGCGAGCGTCGACATCTCCCGGATGCCGGTGACGGCCATCTCGAGCGTCCGCGGGATCGGGGTGGCGCTCATCGCGAGGATGTCGACGTTCGTCTTGAGCTTCTTTAGCTTGTCCTTGTGCTCGACGCCGAAGCGCTGCTCCTCGTCGATGATCATCAGCCCGAGATCCTTGAAGATCACCCCTTCGGTGAGGATGCGGTGCGTGCCGATGACCATGTCGACCGTGCCGTCGGTGATGCCGGCGAGCGTCTCACGTGCTTCTTTGTCACTCTGGAAGCGCGAGAGGGCCTTGACCTTCACCGGGAATCCGGCGAAGCGCTCGGTGAACGTCTCGATGTGCTGCTTGACGAGGAGGGTCGTCGGCACCAGCATCGCCACCTGCTTACCGTCCTGGATCGCCTTGAACGCGGCGCGCACCGCCACCTCGGTCTTGCCGAAGCCCACATCCCCCGACAGCAGTCGATCCATCGGGATCGGCTTCTCCATGTCGGCCTTGATCTCGTCGATCGTCTGGAGCTGGTCGAGGGTCTCGGCGAACGGGAAGGCCTCCTCCAACTCGCGCTGCCAGGGGGTGTCGGGTCCGAAGGCGTGCCCCTTCGACGCCATCCGTGCGGAGTAGAGCTTCACGAGCTCGACGGCGATGTCGCGGACGGCCTTGCGCGCCCGGCCCTTCGCCTGCGCCCAATCGCTGCCGCCCATCTTCGACAGCACGGGCGCCTCGCCGCCCACGTAGCGCGAGAGGAGGTCGAGCTGGTCGGTGGGGACGAAGAGCTTGTCGCCGGGGTAGCCCCGCTTGGAGGGCGCGTATTCGAGGGCCAGGTACTCTCGCACGGTCTTCACGGCGTTTCGCCCGCCGCTGGACACTTCGCGCTGCGTCATCTCGACGAACCGACCGATGCCGTGCGTGGAGTGCACGACGAAATCGCCGGGCTTGAGCTGCAGCGGGTCCACGACGTTGCGCCGCCGTGACGCGAGCTTCTTCACCACGCGCGAGTCGCTGCCGATCGTGCGCCCGTAGAACTCCGTCTCGGTGAGCACGGCGAGCTTGGCGTCGCGCACCTCGAATCCGCGCTCGAGGTCGCTCACGACGATGTGCGCCACTCCGGGCTCCGGGGGGACGAGCACGGCGTCGACCATCCGTGCGGCGATGCCGCGCTCGGCGAGGACGTCGCGCGCTCGCTCCACGAGGCCGGTGCCCGAGGCGGCGACGACGACGCTCCAGCCGTCGGCGAGGAGCTCGCCGACGTGCGCGGTCGCGCCGTCGATGTTGCCCTGGAACGACGGCACGCTGGTTCCCGGCACGCGGATCACGCGCGCGGCTTCGAGGGCGACGTCGATGTCGGGATCGAGCAGTCCCTCGGCCAGGCTGTCGGCGGCGCCGGAGTCGAAGGCGCTGAGCGTCCACCAGACGCCGTCGCGGGAATGCGCGGCCTCCCGCAGTCGAGGGAGCGTCACGAAGTCGCCCGCTCCCAGGTCGACCGGCGTCTGCGCTCCCGCCGTCGCCGCGTTCCACGCGGCTTCGAGGAATTCGCGGTTCGTGTCGCTGAGCGTCCGCGCGCGGGTCACGGATCGCTCAGGATCGACGAGCGCGACGGCGGAACCCCGCGGCAGATAGTCCACCAGGGTGACGACCTCGTCGACCACGGCCGGCGTCAGCGACTCCATCCCCTCCACGGGGATGCCCTCGCTCATCTTCTCGAGCATGCCCCGGATGCCGGGGAACCGGGGAATCAGCTCGCGCGCGCGTTCGCGCACCGACGCCGTCAGCAGCAGCTCGCGACTCGGCGAGATGTGCACGGTCGGCACATCGCCGGACAGCGAGCGCTGATCGGCGACCGAGAACGCCCGGATCTGATCGACCTCGTCTCCGAAGAACTCGATGCGGTAGGGGTGGTCGGCGACGGCGGGGAAGACGTCGAGGATGCCGCCGCGCACGGCGAACTCGCCGCGGCGCGACACCATGTCGACGCGCAGGTAGGCGAGCTCGACGAGTCGCTCGATGACGCCCTCGAGCTCTTCGCCCCGTCCGCCCATCGTCAGGACGATGGGCGGCAGATCCAGCAGACCGCCGGCGAGCGGCTGAAGGGCGGCGCGCACGGACGCGGTGATCACGAGCGGGGCGTCGCCGTCCCACTCGGCGACGCGCCGAAGGGCGTCCAGTCGCTGCCCGACCGTCTCGGTGCTCGGGCTGAGCCGTTCGTGCGGGAGGGTCTCCCACGCGGGGAAGTGGATCGAGCTCGCGCCCGGCAGCACGGCCGCCAGCGCCGGGCCGAGGGACTCGGCGCGACGACCCGTCGGCGTGACGACCAGCAGGACGCCGCCGCGGCCGGCGGACCGGCGCCGTTCCACGAGAGCAGCCAGGAGCGGGGCGTCCAGCCCCTCGGCGAGGGAGAACTCCGCATCGATGGGAGCTGCGGATGCGGCATCCGCGAACGATTCCGCACGCTCGAGGGCGCGGACGATCCCGGGAACTGTCACCGGACGAGTCTACGGCGAGTCTGGGACACCCGACTCGTAGGATGGCGGAGTGAGCGACCAGGATCCCGCTGTCCCCTCCCCTCCGCCGGCCTCGACCGCACCGCCAATGCCTCCCACGCCGCCCGCTGCGCCATCCGTCCCGCCGACCCCGCCCGCAGGTCACCCGCACGGTACTCCCGTGTACAGCGCACCCTCGGCACCCGGCTACGCCGCACCCGGCTACGCCGCACCCGGCTACGCCGCACCCGGCTACGCCGCACCCGGCTACGCCGCACCCGGCTACGCCGCACCCGGCTACGCCGCACCCGGCTACGCGGCACCCGGCTACGCCGCACAGAACCCCGGTGCACCGGCGTTCGCCGCGCCCTACAGCGCACCGAGCGGCGGTGCTTTCCGTCCCGAACCGACCCCTGCCGGTTCCGCCACGCTGGGCATCGTCGCCCTGATCGCGGCGACGGCGGCCCTCGTGCTGTGCACCGTCGTCGGTGCGATCGCCACCGCCGACATCGGAGCAGGTGTCGCACCGCAGCTCACGTCGACGATGTCATCGAGCTTGTGGGACTGGAGCATCCTGTCATCCGTTCGCGGTTCCGTCCTCCTGGTCGAGGTCGCGTTCTGGGTGGGTACCGCGCTCGGCATCTGGGGGATCGTGCAGGGCATCTTCGCGACGGTCAAGCGCCGCGGACGCGCGTACGGTATCGCCGCGATCGCGGTCGGTGTCATCGCGCCCGTCGTCTTCAGCGTCACCCTCTACATCGTGTTCTTCGTGGCCCTCGCCGGCGAGGCCGCGAAGCTCGGCCTGATGACCTGACGAACGGAGCTCGACCTCGCGAGCCGTCGGGCGGGACGCGCACGGCTCCCGCCCGGAGATCGCCCCGTGAGCGTACGATGTGAAGATGAGCCCACGAACATCTGGGCGCCCCGGTCGTCGCCTCTTCATCGCGATTCCTGCTGTCGCCGTCCCCGTCGCCATAGCCGCCGTGATCCTGGTGCCGATGCAGGCCGTCGGCGCCGTCGATCTTCCCGACAAGACCCCTCAGGAACTCCTGGCGTTCGTCCAATCGGAGCACGTCGACCAGCTCAGCGGCACCCTCGAGCAGACCTCCGATCTGGGTATCCCCGATCTGTCCGCCCTCCTGGGCGGGAGCGGATCGTCCGAGGCGCCGACGAGCGAGGCGACGACGACCGAGGATCTCCTCGCACTGGCCACCGGTTCGTACTCGGCACGTGTCTACCTCGATCAGGACCGTGCGCGTCTGCAGGTGCTGGACGATCTCGCCGAGCGCAACATCTACGTGGACGCCGACGCGGCCACCGGGTGGTTCGTCGACTCGGAGTCGCAGACGGCCACGCGCGTGTCGCTGCCCGACCGCGCGGCGCTCGAGAAGCCCGCGCCCCCCGCCGATGCCGGGTCGGAACTGCCGACCCCGGAGGCGATGCTCGAGCGAGCGCTCGCCGATCTCGATGAGAGCACCGATGTGACCGTGGGAACCGACGGGCGGGTGGCGGGCCGTGATGCGTACGAGCTCGTCCTGACGCCGCGATCCGACAGCACCCTGGTCGGCAGCGTCCGGTTCGCGATCGATGGCGAGAACGGGACAGCACTCGCGGCATCCGTCACCGCCCGGGGCGCCGACCAGCCTGCGTTCCAGGTGGCCTTCACCGATGTGTCCTTCGCGGCACCGGATCCTGCCGACCTCTCGTTCACGCCGAGCGCCCAGCTCACGGTGACGGAGAAGGAGATCACGCTGCCCACGGCCGTTCAGGTCGAGCGATGGCGCGCGGATGCGGAGGCCGAAGGCGGGACAGCGGATGCCGCGGCACCCACCGTCATCGGCGACGACTGGTCGACCGTCATCGAAGTCGGAGCTCCGGCAGACGGCAGTGCGCTCGACCGGCTGAGCGCCGAACAGCGGCAGCTCGTCGACACCGTGACCACCCCGGTGACGGGCGGCCGGGCGTTCGAGACCGCACTGCTGACGGTGCTGATCACCGACGACGGCCGGATCCTCGCGGGAGCGGTGCCCGTGGAACGTCTCGTGGACGCCGCCGGCTCCGGCCGCTGACGGACCGCGGGTGTCCGTGCTCGACGAGTTCGCGATCGAGACGGACGGTCTGACGAAGCGATTCCGCCGCCAGACCGCCGTCGCGGGCATCGATCTTCGTGTTCCGCGCGGCTCGGTGTTCGGCTTCCTCGGTCCCAACGGCTCGGGGAAGACCACCACCATCCGGATGCTCCTGGGGCTGGTGCGGCCCACGTCCGGAGAAGCTCGACTCCTCGGGTCGGCGATGCCCCGCGCGCTGGATCGCGTACTGCCCCGCGTCGGGGCACTGGTGGAGGGCCCCGCCTTCTCGCCCTACCTCTCGGGCGTTGCGAACCTGAAGCGCCTCGATGCCGCCGACCGCCATGCGGATGCCTCGACGCGCGACCGCCGCGTCGCCGATGCCCTCGACCGGGTCGGGCTGACCTCGGCGTCGCACAAGAAGGCGCATGCGTACTCGCTCGGGATGAAGCAGCGACTGGGCCTGGCGAACGCCCTGCTCGCGCCGCGCGAGCTGCTGATCCTGGACGAGCCCACCAACGGACTCGACCCGCAGGGCACGCGAGAGGTGCGAGCCCTGGTGCGCTCGCTGGCCGCCGACGGCACCACCGTGTTCGTCTCCAGCCATCTCCTGGCCGAAGTCGAGCAGCTGTGCACGCACCTCGCCGTCATGAGCGCGGGCTCCCTCGTCGCGCAGGGCACGCTCGAGCAGTTCCGACAGGCAGGGGGACGACCGCGCATCCGCGTGCAGACACCGGACCTCGCCACCGCCCATGCCGTGCTGGTCGGGCTCGGGCTCGACGTGACCTCCGAGCACGCGGCATCCGATCTCGATACGGTCCTCGCCACCATCGTGGACCCGACCGCGGCCCCCGAGCCGGAGGCGGTCGTCGCTGCCCTGGTGTCGGCCGGGGTCCGCGTGCGCGGCTTCGCGCTCGAGGGTGTCAGCCTCGAACAGCGCTTCGTGGAACTCACCGGTGAGGGCTTCGATGTCGTCGCCTGAACCTCTCCGCACGCGATCGGGCGGAACGACGAGGCTCCTGGGCAACGAACTCGCGACGCTCTTCCGGAGGTCGCGCACGTGGGCCATGCTCGGAGCGCTCGCGCTCATCCCGATCCTCCTCGGCGTGGCGCTGCGGATCGCGGGGGGCACGAGCGCAGGGCGCGGCCCGGCGTTCCTCGACCAGATCACGAACAACGGGCTGTTCGTCGGCGTCGCCGCCACGACCGTCGCGATCCCGCTGTTCCTCCCTCTGACCATCAGCGTGACCGCGGGAGACGCGATCGCCGGTGAGGCGAGCCACGGCACCCTGCGCTATCTGCTGATCGCGCCGGCAGGTCGTGTGCGGCTGCTGCTGGTGAAGTACCTCGCCGCCGCGGCCTTCTGCCTCGCCGCATCGCTCACCCTGGTCATCGCCGGCACGGTCGTGGGGTGGGCCCTGTTCCCGATCGGACCGGTGACGCTCGTCTCCGGGACGGAGGTGTCGGTGGGAGAGGGGCTGCTGCGGTTCTTGGGCATCGCCGCGTACGTGACCGTATCTCTCCTGGGTCTTTCGGCGATCGGTCTCTTCCTCTCGACGCTCACCACGGTGCCGGTCGGTGCGATGGCCGCGACCGCCATCCTCGCCGTGGCGTCGCAGATCGCCGGGGCGATCCCGCAGCTCTCGGCGCTGCATCCGTTCCTGTTCACCGATCGATGGCTCGATTTCGGCGACCTGTTGCGCGCACCCGTGGTCTGGGACTCGTTCGTCGGCAACGCCGGATTGCAGGCGGCGTACATCGCGGTCTTCGGCGCGGCCGCGGTGCTGCGGTTCACGACGCGCGACGTGCTGTCCTAGCGGAGCGGGCAGAGCGGCCGGATGCCCCGCCGGCCAGCAGACGGGGGTGACCGCTCAGGCGGACGCGGAGTCGCCGCCGCGGTTCGCGGCCGGGGTCTCCTCGGCCCCTGCGGGAGCAGGACGCCGGCCTTCGGCGATCCCGCGCCCCAGAGCCTGGCCCTGGATGATGGCGCCCAGGTCGAGTCCGCTGGCGGCCTTCACACTCTCGAACGTCGCCGTCAGGCTCGCGGACTGTTCGCGCGCGAGGTGGGTGGCCGCGCTGTCGCCGCCGATCAGCGTGATGTTGCCGACCTTCTCGTAGCCCTTGGCGAACTCGGCCATGAGCTGCGGCAGCTGACCGATGATCTCCCTGGCCAGGATCGCGTCCTGATTCTGTCGCAGCGCCTCCGCCTCGGCCGCGATGGCATCGGCCGCCGCGGTGCCTCGAAGGCGCACCGACTCGGATTCCGCGTCCGCGCGCACCCGGACCGCCGCCGCATCGGCTTCCGCCTGCACGCGCACCGCGGCGGCCTCTGCGGACGCCGACGCTTCGCGGGCCTGTGCCTGGGCGTTGACCGCGTACGCCTCGGCGTCCGCGCGCTCCTGTGCGACCTTGCGGTCCGCCTCGGCGTTCTTCTGGCGCTTGTACGCCTCGGCGTCCGCCGCCGTCTGCTGCTGGTAGGCGCCAGCGTCCGCCTCGATCTGCTGGCGGTACTTGTCGGCGTCGGCGACCTTCTTCACCTCGGCGTCGAGGCGGGCCTGCGTGTTGTTCGCCTCCTGGAGGAGAACGCCCTGCTCGGCCTCCGCGCGGGCGAGGTTCTCGGCCTGCTCGGCCTGGGCGTTGGCGCGACCGACCTCGGACTTCGCGGCGGCGCTGTTCTTGTCGAGCGCGGTCTGCTCGATGAGGTTCGCCTCGTCGGCGGCGAGCTGCCGCTTCTTCACTTCGCGGAGGGCGTCGATCTCGGCGACGTCCGCCTGACGTCGCACGCGCTGCACTTCGACGGCGCCGAGCGCGGAGATGTAGTTGTTCTTGTCGGTGATGCCCTGGATGGCGAAGGAATCCAGCACGAGACCCTGTGAGAGCAGGTCGCCCGAGATGCCCTCGGCGATCTCGTCGCTGAGCTTCTGCCGGTCCTGCATGACCTGTTCCACCGTGAGCTTCGCGACCACTCCTCGCAGGGCGCCCTCGAGCTGCTCCGTGGTGAAGAGCACGATGGCCTCGTCCTGCGACGCGAACCGCTCCGCGGCTCGGCGCACCTGCTCGGGTGTCGACCCGATCTTGACGAGTGCGACGCCGGTCAGATCGATCGTGACGCCGTTGATCGTCTGGGCGGTCGGCTCGAACTTGATCTGCCGCGAACGCAGCGACACCTTGTCGGAGCGCTGCGTGAGCTTGTTCACGAACGCACCGCGACCGCTGATCACGGTCATCTTGTTGGCTTCGCCCTCCGTGCTGTCGCGCGCCTTCTTTCCGACGATGACGATGGCCTCGTCGGCTTTCGGCACCTGGTACCAGGCGCGGAACACGAGGAACCCGATCAGGGCGATCACGAGGATCACCCCGACGGCTACGGCGATCGCGATGAGGACGAACAGATCCATGTGAGCTCTCCCATGAGGTTTCCGGACTGCGCGGTCACAGGCCCTACGTCGAACCTATGCGCACGGCGCGCTCGACACGAACCGGGAGCGGACTCAGGTGCGCGGCGCGTGGTGCTTCTGCTGGGCCGCGAGCAGGCCCTCATCGATCAGCTGCTCGACCGCGTCGGCGGCATCACCGATGAGGATGGGCAGATTCGCGCGCTCGCCGGCGGCGAACGGGTCGAGCACCCAGTCCGCGGGATCCTGACGGCCGACCGGGCGGCCGATGCCGACGCGGATGCGCGGGAACTCGGGCGTCCCCAGCGCCTTCGCGACATCGCGCACCCCGTTGTGCCCGCCGTGCCCGCCGCCGGTCTTGAGCTTGATCGTGTCGAACGGGATGTCGAGCTCGTCGTGCACGACGATCACGTGATCGGGGTCGATGCCGTAGAACTGTGCCAGGCCGGCGACGGGCCCGCCCGAGACGTTCATGAAGGAATTCGGTTTCGCCAGGACGATCTTGGCCCCTCCGGGCCGCACCCAGGTCTCCACGACACGAGCGCCGGCCTTGTGCGCACGGAAGCTCTCGCTCCGCCGACGGGCGAGCTCGTCGATCACCATCTGCCCGACGTTGTGCCGCGTCGATTCGTAGCGCGCACCCGGGTTGCCGAGTCCCGCGACCAGCCACACCTCAGCCATGTCCTCATCCTGCCTATTCGACGGCACGAGACGCCGAAGGGCGCGACCCTCGCGGATCGCGCCCCCGGTTCGTGTCTGGAGTTCTACTCGGCCGATTCCTCAGACCCCTCGGCCTCGATCGCCTGGGCGGCCGCGACAGCGGCGTCGACCTCGGCGATCTCGTCCTCGGCGGCCAGGGCGTCCACCGGCACGGCGACGGCGATGATCAGCGTCTCGGGATCGGTGACGAGCACGGATCCGGTGGGGAGCGTCAGGTCGGCAGCCGTGATGCGCACGCCGTCCTCAAGACCCTCGACGTCGACCTCGATGGTCTCGGGGATGTGCGTGGCCTCGACCTCGAGCGCCACCGACGTGTTGTCGAGGTTGGCGATCGTGCCCGGGAACGGCTCGCCGATGACGATGATCGGGACGTCGACCTGGATCTTCTCGCCCTTCTTCACCACGAGCAGATCGATGTGCTCGATGACCTGGCGCACGGGGTCCTTCTGCACGTCCTTCACGAGGGTGAGCTGCTGTGTACCGGCGACATCGAGCTCGAGCACCGCGTTCGCGCGGCGGATGAGCAGCGCGACCTGGTGACCCGGAAGCGCCACGTGCTGCGGTTCCGCGCCGTGGCCGTAGATGACCGCGGGGATCTTGCCCTGCGCGCGAAGGCGACGGGCGTAACCCTTGCCGAAGTTCTCGCGCAGCTCGGCGCTGACCTTGTTGTCTTCCGACATGATGATTTCTCCTTGCGGGCTGGCAGGCCCTGATCTGTGGTCTGGGGGTTCGACTCGAACGCGAGCGCGTGAGGAAAGCCATGAGCCTGCATCACCGCGTCGATCACGGATGCCTCATCCCACCGCTGCCGGTGGTGCGTGGCATCCCTCGCCGAAGTTCAGTCACTGAGTCTACCAGCGCCCCCGCTACGATGAAGACGCACCTCGATCACCCCACCGGAGGACTCATGGACGCCATTACTGGATCGCATCTCGTGCTCGCCGTGGTCGCGGCGATCACGGCCGTCGGCGGCGTCGGGCTCGTTCTCGCCTTCTGGTCGATGGGTCGTTCGGGGTATCGGGGCGACTGACTCCCCCGCGCACGCGTGACGCTCGGCGCCCGCTGCGGCGCTCCCCCGAACGCGCGCCGTTCCGCTTGCATCCTCATCTCAGATCATTAGGAGCCCGTGTGTCCACGAACGATTCCCCCGCCACGAACGTGTCCAACGACCGGACGGACCATCCCGCGTCGGCGGCGGCCCACGAGGGCGCTCCGGCCCCCGAGACCGTCGAGCGCGTGACTCCCGATCCGAGTAGGGGCACCGGCTCCGGCGCCGCCAACATCGGTGTGGTCGGCCTTGCCGTGATGGGGTCGAACCTCGCTCGCAACCTCGCCTCCCGCGAGGGCAACACGGTCGCGATCTTCAACCGCAGCCATGACAAGACCGAGCACCTCGTCTCGCAGCACCCGGAGGCGGGATTCGTCGCGACCTCCACCTACGAGGAGTTCGCCGCCTCGCTCCAGAAGCCCCGCGCGGCGATCATCATGGTCAAAGCAGGCGCCGGCACGGACGCCGTGATCGACGCGCTCGTCGAGGTCTTCGAGCCCGGAGACATCATCGTCGACGGAGGCAACGCCCTCTTCACCGATACGATCCGTCGCGAGAAGGCCGTGCGCGAGACCGGCATCAACTTCGTCGGCGCGGGTATCTCGGGTGGCGAGGAGGGCGCGCTCCTCGGACCGTCGATCATGCCGGGTGGCTCGGACGAGTCGTGGGTCACGCTCGGCCCGATCCTCAAGTCCATCGCCGCCGTGGCCGAAGGAGAACCCTGCGTGACCCACATCGGCCACGACGGGGCCGGTCACTTCGTGAAGATGGTGCACAACGGCATCGAGTACGCCGACATGCAGCTCATCGCCGAGGCGTACGACCTGATCCGTCGCGGCACCGGCAAGAGCCCGGCGGAGATCGCCGACGTCTTCGCCGAATGGAACGGCGGCGAGCTGGAGTCGTACCTCATCGAGATCACCGCCGAAGTGCTGCGACAGGTCGACGCGGCGACCGGCGAACCGCTCGTGGACGTCATCCTCGACCAGGCCGGCGCCAAGGGCACGGGGGCGTGGACGGTGCAGACGGCCCTCAACCTGGGTGTTCCGGTGTCGGGCATCGCCGAAGCGGTCTTCGCCCGTTCCCTGTCCTCCCACCCGGAACAGCGCGGGGTCTCACGCGATCTCCCCGGTCCCGAGGCGGCCTTCGGCGAAGTGCTGCAGGGCGAAGACGCCGAGTCGTTCATCGAACAGGTGCGGCTCGCCCTGTACGCGTCCAAGATCGTGGCCTATTCGCAGGGGTTCGACGAGATCCGCGCCGGCGCCGCCGAGTACGACTGGTCGATCGACCTGGGTGCGGTTTCCAAGATCTGGCGGGGCGGATGCATCATCCGCGCCCAGTTCCTCAACCGCATCGCCGACGCCTACGGCGAGACGCCCGATCTGCCCGTGCTCCTCACGGCGCCGTATTTCGTCGAAGCGCTCGGCCGCGCCCAGGACGGGTGGCGCAGCATCGTCGCCCTGGCGGCGGCCGCCGGCATCCCGGCCCCCGCCTTCTCGTCGTCGCTGGCGTACTACGACGGACTGCGCGCCGAACGACTCCCCGCGGCCCTCATTCAGGGGCAGCGCGACTTCTTCGGAGCGCACACCTACAAGCGGATCGACAAGCCCGGCACCTTCCACACACTGTGGTCGGGCGACCGCACCGAGATCGAGGCCGAAGACACCCATTGAGCGCGTCGGCCTGACCGTCCGACCCCGAGGCTAGGGTCGGAGGATGACAGCTCGACGCATCCTGTACATCGGCGGCACCGGAGTGATCAGCACGGCGTGCGTGCGCAGATCGCTGGCGCGCGGCGACGAGGTGACCGTGCTCAACCGCGGCACGAGCGCGCGCCCGATCCCCGACGGAGCAGAGAGTGTCGTCGCCGACATCCGCGACGCCGCCTCGGTGCGCGACGCGCTCGGTGACCGCGCGTTCGACGCCGTCGCCGAATTCACCGCGTTCACCCCCGCACACGTGCAGAGCGATCTCGATCTGTTCGAGGGACGCGTGGGCCAGTACGTCTTCATCAGCTCGGCGTCGGCCTACCAGAAACCGGCGCTGCGGCTCCCGATCACCGAGTCGACCCCGCTGCGAAACCCGTTCTGGCAGTACTCCCGCGACAAGATCGCCTGCGAAGACCTGCTCATGGCGGCCTATCGGGAACGGAGCGTCCCCATCACGATCGTGCGCCCGTCCCACACGTACGACCACACGCTGTTCCCGAACCGCGGAGGCTGGACGGATGTCGTGCGCCTGCGTGCCGGCCGACCCGTCGTCGTGCACGGCGACGGGACCACTCCCTGGACCCTCACCCACAGCGACGACTTCGCCGTCGGGTTCACAGGCCTGCTCGCTCACCCGCTCGCCATCGGCGATGCCTTCACCCTCACCGGCGACCACGCCCCCACCTGGAATCAGATCTACGCCTGGCTGGCGGACGCGGCCGGTGTGCAGCATCCGGAGTTCGTCCACATCGCGTCCGAGACCATCGCCCGCCTCGTCCCCGAGGAAGGACCCAGCCTGGTCGGCGACAAGGCCTACGCCGCGGTGTACGACAACACCAAGGTCAAGAGCCTCGTCCCCGAGTTCGGCACGACGATCCTCTTCGACGAGGGTGCACGACGGCTCGTCGCGCACTCCGACGCCCACCCCGACCAGCAGCGCTACGACGCAGAGGACGACGCGCTCAGCGACCGGCTCATCGCCGCTGCCGGGCCCGATGCGGCGGCTGCACGCTTCTGACGTCCGCGCTACAGCCAGCCGCGCTTCTTGAACACCGCGTACAGCGTGACGCTCGAAACGAGCATGAGCGCCAGGGCGAACGGGTAGCCGAACGTCCAGTGCAGCTCGGGCATGATGTCGAAGTTCATGCCGTAGATCGCTCCGACCAGGGTCGGGGCGAAGAGGATGGCCGCCCATCCGGAGACCTTCTTCACCTGATCGCCCTGGTCGAGACCGAACTCGGTCATACGACGCATCTCTTCGTTCTGGATCTGCGCGACCAGGGTGGAGTGCACGATCAGCGCGCTCTCGAGGATCGCCCGGAACGCGTCGGCGCGCTCGACGGCGCGCTCCGCGTGGTCGAGCACATCGCGCAGGCCTCGACGCAATTCGAGGTCGACAGGATGATCGTCGTCGTCGCGGAGGATCTCCAGCAGGGGCACGAGCGGCTGCACGGCTCGCTGGAACTCGATGACCTCGCGCGACAGGCCGAAGATGCGTTTGGAGACGTCCGGGTCGCCGTCGAACAGCTGATCCTCGATCTCGTCGATGTCGTTCTCGAGCCCCGCGATGACGGGCGCGTACTCGTCGACGACCTCGTCCAGGATCGCGTAAAGCACCGCCTGCGGCCCGAGAGTGAGCAATTCGGGGTGCGCCTCCATGCGTCGGCGCACCTTCCCGAGATCCGGCGATTCCGCATGGCGAACCGTCACCACGAAGTCGGGGCCGACGAACACGTGCACCTCGCCGAACTCGACCGTCTCGGTCTTGTCGATGTAGCGCGCCGGTCGCAGCACGATGAACTGCGTGTCACCGTAGCGCTCGAGTTTGGCGCGCTGGTGACCGAGCAGGGTGTCCTCGACCGCCAGCGGATGCAGCCCGTACTCCCCGGCGATGTCGCGGATCTCACTCTCGGACGGCCGGTACAGTCCGATCCACGCCATGCCGTGCAGAGCACGCATCACCGAGAACGTCTCGGTCAGCGACCCGAGTTCGGGGGCGCGCACGCCGTCCACGTACACCGCGAGATCGACGAGGGGCATGCTGTACCGCCTTCCGCCGCACCCCCGAGGTCGGGGGGGGGGGGGGGGGGTGCGGGGGGGGGGGGGGGGGGGGAGGGAGAGGGGGGGGGGGGGGGGGGCCCCCCCCCCCCCCCCCCCCCCCCCCCCCCCCCCCCCCCCCCCCCCCCCCCCCCCCCCCCCCCCCCCCCCCGCGACCGCGAACGCCTGCGGAGCGCCGAGCACGCCGCGCGGACGTCAGGTCGCCAGCTCAGTCACCGCGCCCTGCTTGAGCCGCAGACGCCGCTGCGCCATGCGTGCGACATGGCTGTCGTGGGTCACGACGACCAGCGTGAGACCGGTCGCGTTGAGAGCGGTGAGCACCGCCATGATCTCGTCTCGGGTCTGCTCGTCGAGGTTGCCGGTCGGCTCGTCCGCCAGCAGGACGCGCGGATCCTTCACGATCGCCCGGGCGATCGCGACACGCTGCTGCTGGCCACCCGACAGCTCACCGGGCAGGTGGTCCTGCCGGTCGGCGAGCTGCACCTGCGCGAGGGCTTCGGCTGCACGACGACGCCGATCCGCCGCCGGAACGTGGAGCGGCTCGAGGGCCATCTCGACGTTCTCGATCGCCGTCAGCGTCGGGATCAGGTTGAAGCCCTGGAACACGAATCCGATCTCGGTCGCACGGAGCCTCCCGAGCGCGGCGTCGGACGCGTTCGAGAGCTCCGTGCCGCCGAGGGCGATCGACCCCGACGTCGGCCGATCGAGCGCTCCGAGCAGCTGCAGGAACGTCGATTTGCCACCGCCCGTCGGCCCCTGGACGGCGACGAAGTCGCCCGCTTGCAAGTCCAGGTCGACACCCTTCAAGGCGACGATGCTGCGGCCCTTCTGGCTGTAGGTCTTCGTGATCGCCGTGAGGCGATAGATCGGTCCGGTCGGCGGGGTCGTCCCTGCCGGGTCGGTCGAGGCATCCGTCGTCATGGTCATTTCCTGTCCTCCTGTGTGGTCTCGTCTGTCGACACGTATGGTCGCCGTCGTCCTCATGCCACCGAACGCAGCGCTTCTGCGGGGCTCAGTCGCGCGGCCCGCCAGCCGCCGAACACGCCCGCGACGAGTCCTCCCCCCACCGCGAGTCCGATCGCGGCGACGATCACCCAGAGGGTGAGCGGGGCATGCAGGACGACGTCGGTCGCGGTCTGGGCCGCCGCGGGGCCGAAGGCGCCCGGACCGCCGCCCCCGGGGCCACCGGTCGTGGCCGTCGTGCTCGAGGTCGAGATCGTCGGGGCGATGAGATTGATCACGGCGATCCCCGCGAGTCCCAGCGCCAGGCCGACGACACCGCCGATCACTCCCTGCACCATCGACTCGCCGGCGACCTGGCCGACGACCCTGCGGTCCGACCAGCCGATCGCCTTCAACGTCCCGAATTCCCGAGTGCGCCGCGAGACGCCCGAGATCGTGAAGAGCACGGCCAGCAGCAGCGCCACCGCCAGGACCAGGATCGACAGCCACGTGCCGAGGTTCGAGATGAGCGACGACGCGCTCGACAGGGAGCCCGACACGGTCGACGCGAGGTCGGACTGCGAACTGACCGTCGCCTCCGGCAACGCCGACTCGATCGTCGTCTGCACCGCCGAGATCGCGTCGGACGACGACGCCTGCACATAGACCGTCGAGACCACGTCGCCGGCGCCCGCGATGCTCTGTGCGACGTCGAGAGGAATGTAGACGTTCGCGGCGGTGTCCGCCGTGTCCGAGCCCGATGCGATGATGCCGACGATCTGCATGGCCGTGCCACCGACGTCGATCGTGCCTCCCACGGCCAGGCTGTTGGTGGAGGCATAGGTCGCGTCGATCACCGCGACGTCGGTACCCTCGTCGTCGCCCGTCAGTGCGCGCCCCTCGGTCACGGTGACATCCGACAGCGGGCCGACGGCGGTGTTGCCGGCGTCGATGCCCAGCACGGTGAAGGAGTCCAGATCGAACGAGCTTCCGCCCGCGCCGTCGGGGCCGCCCTGCGGGAGCGCCCCGTCCTGCGGGGCCTGTCCGTCCGGCGCCGTGCCCTCCTGGGTCTGCGAGAAGTCGGGCATCTGACCCGAGAAGGTCGTGTTGGTCAGACTCAGAGCGCCGGATGCTGCCGCGACGCCGTCGACGGCGGCGACGGTGTCGACCGTCGATGCCTCGAGAGTCCCCCGCATCCGGTCCGTCATCAGGCGCGACTGACTCACGCTCGTGGTGCCGTCCGCGGTCTCGCCCTCCCCGTCGCCGAACTGGAAGCGGTCGCCGCCGGCCTGACCCGGCTCCGCCGCCGCGCCGGTGACCGTGAGATCCGTGCCGACGCCGTACACCGACGCCAGCGCTTGGGTCTGCGCGTCGCGCACGCCGGTGGCCAGCGAGTTGACGATGATCACCAGCGCGATCGCGACCGCGAGACCGGCCGCGACGATCGCGGTCTGCTTCTTCCGTCCGGCGAGCTCTCGCCGGAGGTACGTCCAGTACATGTCTCTCCTCCCGCCGCGACGCCGCTCGCCGGGCACGGTCCGAACGTAGGGAGCCCCCTGATGCGGCCTCTAGGTCGTGCGTATGGACGGCCTATGCGATCGGCGGCACTCCCGTTCCACCCCTACGGAAGCCTGCGCAGCGACGAGCTCGGCTGGGAGCGCGGACCGGGCTCGCAGCATCCGGCGATGATGTTCACAGGAAGCACATAGCGCGCTCCATAGGAACCGCATAGGAGCAGGTGGACAATGAGGGCATGACCGCGATCGCCCCCTCTCCCGCCCTGCACCGCCCTGACGGCTCCGCCCTCCGGGTGCTGGTCGTCGACGACGAGCAGATGCTCACCGACCTCCTGTCGATGGCACTGCGTATGGAGGGGTGGGACGTGCGCAGCGCGGCATCCGGATTCCAGGCCTTGCAGGCGGCGCGGGACTTCGCGCCCGACGCCATGGTGCTCGACGTCATGATGCCCGACCTCGACGGCATGGGCGTGCTTCAGCGTCTGCGTCAGTCGGGAAACGACGTCCCCGTGCTCTTCCTCACGGCGAAGGACTCGGTCAGCGACCGTGTCGCGGGACTGACGGCCGGAGGCGATGACTACGTCACGAAGCCGTTCAGCCTCGAGGAGGTCGTGGCGCGGCTGCGCGGACTCATGCGCCGGGCGGGTACGGCTCTCGCCGACGACGGCGAGCCGATCCTGCACGTGGGCGATCTGTCGCTCAACGAGGACAGTCATGAGGTGATCCGCTCGGGTGACGAGATCGAGCTGACCGCGACGGAGTTCGAGCTGCTGCGCTACCTCATGCGCAATCAGCGCCGCGTGGTGTCGAAGGCGCAGATCCTGGACCGGGTGTGGAACTACGACTTCGGCGGGCGCTCCAGTGTCGTCGAGCTGTACATCTCCTACCTGCGCAAGAAGATCGACCACGGTCGGGAGCCCCTCATCCACACCGTCCGCGGCGTGGGGTACATGATCAAAGCCCCGCAGTGAGTGCCCCTGAGATCACTTTCGACACGCCTGATCCCGCGCCGACGCGCAGCCGGAAGCCGATCAGCCTGCAGGCGCGGTTGATGATCGCGATCATCGGCTTCGTGGCGCTGATCCTCACGATCATCGCCATCGCGACGGCGACCCTGCTCGGCGGAGTGCTGCAGGACAACCTCAGTGCGCGGGTCGTGACGTCCGCCCAGCAGCTCGGCGGGGCTCTGCTCAACGCGCAGTACCCCGGCAATGCGGCCGACGTGACCGCCTATGACATCCTGCAGCAGCGACCGACGAGCGCCGGGATCCTGCTCGTCACGCAGACGAATTCGCTGACGGCTTCCAACACGACGGGTGCGTACATCGACGCCGACGGCGAGGTGCAGCGTCTGACGAACGAACAGGTGACGCAGGTCATCGCCGCCACCACGGGGCCCGCGACGGGAACGGTCGCGATCGAAGGGCTCGGCGAATACCGCATCACCACGTTCCGCGCCGGCGGCGACGCCGGGATCGCCGGCCTTCCGCTGAGCGATGTGAATTCCACGATCGAGCAGATGCTGATCACCGTCGCCCTCGTGACCGCCGGCGGCCTGCTCGTGCTCGCCGCGGTGATCGCCCTCGTGATCCGCGCCGGCCTCCGCCCCCTCCGCGCCGTCGCCGACACCGCGACCCGGGTGGCAGCCCTCCCCCTCGACCAGGGACGGGTGTCGATCGCGGAGCGGGTCCCGGCCGCGGAGGCCGACGACCGCACCGAGATCGGTCGGGTGGGCGCCGCGCTGAACACCCTGCTCGACCACGTCGACACGTCGCTGGATGCGCGCCAGGCGAACGAGGAGCGGATGCGCACGTTCGTCGCCGACGCCAGTCACGAGCTGCGGACGCCGCTGGCCTCCATCCGGGGGTACTCGGAGCTCTCGCTGCGGGACACGACGCTCAGCGAGACATCCGAGTCGGCCCTGCAGCGCATCCAGGCGCAATCCCTGCGCATGACGACGCTGGTCGAAGACCTCCTGCTCCTCGCGCGCCTGGACGAGGGCCAGGAGCTCGTCTACGGATCCGTCGATCTCACCCGGCTCGCCCTCGAGGCCGTCGGCGATGCGCGTCCCGCCGGACCCGACCACCGCTGGATCCTCGACCTCGCCGAGACGCCGGTCGTGATCGCGGGTGACACCGCTCGCCTGCACCAGGTGATGGCGAACCTGCTCGCGAATGCCCGGACGCACACGCCGGCCGGTACCGAGGTGACCGTCGGCGTCGCGCTCGATGGTGACCGCGCGGTCCTCCGCGTGCACGACGACGGACCGGGCATCGACCCGTCGATCGCCGAGGATCTCTTCGAGCGCTTCGCGCGCGCCGACCGCTCCCGCGCACGCAAGACCGGCGGGACGGGCCTGGGTCTGTCCATCGCCCGGGCGATCGTCGAAGCCCACCACGGCACGGTCTCGGTGCGGAGCGTTCCCGGCGACACGACCTTCGAGGTGCGTCTTCCCGCTGCGCCGGCGGCACCCTCCGCCGATGCTGGGGCTGCTGCGGTAGCGGGGGCGTCGGCTTCCGCGGGGACCGCGCGGGGAGCTTCGGCGGAAGGCCCGCCGCCGGTACCTCCTCTCTAGCACCGGAACCGGCCCGCTCGAGGTTCGGTGGCCGAAGCCGGCCGCTCAGGCGCTGGCCCAGCGGCAGACTCTGGCCATCCGGCACCCGACCGCAGCCCGACTCCGACATCCGGCATCCCGCAGCCCTTCAGCGGCCGGAGTCTGTCGACTCCGCGGAGTCCCCGCGGCACACTTCGGCCATCCGGCGACGACGCGAAAGTCGCACCGCGGCCGCGGCATCCGGCACGTGAGTCGCCGACGAACGGCGACCCCGCTCAGTACCCGCTGAACGCGTCCGTCGTGATCGACCGGGCCTTCTCCAGCGCCGGCGCGAGGTCGGCGATCAATCCAGGAGGCCCCGACACGTAGGCATGCCGCGCGGGCAGGTCGGGTACGACCCGCTGCAGCACATCGGCATCGAGCCGAGCTCCCCCCGACCACTCCCAGTGCGCGGGCAGGTCGCGCGGCTCATCGCGCGTGAACACGCGCACCGGGATGCCCGTCTCCTCGAGCTCGTCGCGGAACGACAGCTCGGAGGAATCGGATGCCACGTAGACGAGCACCACGTCGCGCGACGCCTCCGACAGGTGGAGGTGACGCAGCTGCGACACGAAGGGCGTTACGCCGATGCCGGCCGCGACCATCAGCACGGGGCTGTCGGGCTTCTTGGGCAGGAGGAAATCGCCCCAGACGCCCGTCACCGCGAGCGCGCCGCCATCGGGAACCTCGGCCAGCGCCTTCTTGTAGGTGCTCTGCTGCTTCGCCGGCGCACCCGGACTCGCGGGCGCCTCACGGAACGCGATGCGCAAGGTCGGCAATTCCTCCGGGGCGGAGACGATGCTGAACTCCCGGCGCGTCCCGCGGGCGTCCGGCCGGTGATGCGGCACCTCGAGCTCGACGTACTGCCCTGGGAGGAACGACAGGCGATCCTGCACGCGGAAGGTGAGCTCCTGCACCGTCCGGGTGAGCGCTGTGCGCCGCTCGAGGCTCAAGCGCACCGCCGTGCGCAGCGCGAAGGCGAAGGCGACCAGATTGCCGATCAGGAGGGCCCGGTCGAAGCCGAGGCTGATGGCGCCGAGATCGATGGGCCAGCCCGCCAGCACGCCGACGACGGCGGCGACCGTCAGCTGCTGCCAGCGGCGTGGTGGCATCGTCAGCGGCTCCGACAGCATGAAGGCGCCGAGGAAGAGGAACGGGGACGACCACAGGATCTGCCAGAAGATCGTGCCGGCGTCGAGGGAGAGCCCGGCCTGCGCGTACTGAACGATGTTCCGTGCGAACGCGAAGACGATCGCGACGACGAGGAACAGGCCGATCATGCGCACCTTCTCGGTGCGCCACAGGACCGCCAGTCCCGCGATGATCACGGGCGCGGCCATCGCGGGCGTGCCCACCCACCACGCAGGGCTGCCGAGCTCGGGAAGCCAGATCGACAAGATCGCGAGCGTCGCCGCGCCCGTGGCCGCCGGGTTGAAGATGTGGCGGCCACGCCAGGCGAGGACGTACTTCGAGAGGGATGCCACTGCCCCGGCGATGGCGATACCCAGGAGCGGGAGCGGCTCGAGCGTGGGGCGCAGCACGAACAGCAGAATGAGGGCGGTGATGAGGGAGGACTCGATGCGCCAGGGCAGGTGAATGGTGCGCTGGGCGGCGGCATCCACCACCGCGCAGACGACCGCGAGCAGCAGCAGGGTGACCACGAGCTCGAGCGGAGTCGGGGACACCACCCCGAGCAGGGAGAAGAACAGGGCGATGACGGCGAGGGCGGCGAGCGCCATCGACACCAACCGGTACATCGACACCCGCCCGAGCACCGCGAAGACGCGGCTCCAGGCGGCGGTCAGCGTCGCCATCACGATCGGACCGTCCGATCACGCTCGAGGGAAGATGCGGGGGTCATGACGGTCATCCCTCCACGTTAGCCGTCCGGCTGAACAGCTCGGCCCGGCAGCCGGGCGACCATTCGACCCGGCCGTCCGTGTACATCCGCACCCACGACACGTTCCAGCGAGCGGCCACCTCGGCACCCCCATCGAAGAAGAGTGCCGTCGCGATCGCATCGGCGCGCATCGCATCGGACGATGTCCCGGATGCCACGGCCCAGGTTGCGGCGATGGTCCGGACGGGCGCGCCGGTCCGCGCATCGAGCACATGGTGGAGGCCGTCTCCCCACGCCCGACGATTGACGGCGGAGGCGCACAGCGCGGCATCCGTGACGTCCCAGACCCCGATCGCGCGACCGGGGTCGTAGGGATGCTCCAGCCCGACGCGCACCGGGGCGCCCCGGGTCGCCAGGTCGCCGCCGGCGTCCACGACGATGTCGCCGCTGACGTGCGCGGCCACCACGCCCAGAACGAGATCGACCAACCGCCCCTTGCCGAGCGCGCCCACGTCGATCGTCGCGTGGCCCCGAAGAACCATCCGCTCATCGTCCCACTGCAACAGCTCCTGCCAGTGCGCGGGCGCGGCGACCGGCCCGCGGTCCACGAGGGAATAGCCGGCGTCGTACCCGCGGTGGGCGAGCGCGTCTCCGACCAGGGGGTTCACGGCGCCGGCCGTCGCGTCCGAAAGCTCTGCGAACGCCCCGAGCATCAGCGCGGCATCCACGGGAACCGAAGCGTCGCCCCCGTCCGGCGCGAGCGCGGTCACGACCGAGTCGGCGCGGAACCGAGACCACACGGCATCGAACGTCGCGATGCACCGCTCGACCTCACCGCGTGCCGACGGCTCGAGAGGAGTCGAGGTCGCGATCTCCCACACGGTGCCGATGGCTTCGAAGCGCCAGAGCGCTCCGGCTGCCATCACGCGGCCGCTTCGGTCTTGATCTCTTCGATGGCCTGGTTGAATCCGCCGCTCGTGAGCGATGAGCCTGCGACCCGGTCGACGGAGATCTCGTCGATCGACTTGCCGACGACGACATCGGAGATGCCGCCGATGAACTTCGACTGGTATTCCTTGGACTCCGACTTCTGAGGATCCCCGGTCACCTCGACGGCCGTGATGACGTCATCGGCCAGCGTGACCGTCACGCTGATCTGCTCGACCGACTCGGGAGTCGAATACGACCCCTCGGCGGTGTAGGAACCGTCGACGTACGCCGAACCGGATGCCGCGGCATCCGTCGTCGCCGAACCGGTCGAGGATGCCGACGCCGACGGGGCTGCGCTCGCGGACGTGTCGGTGGTGGACTCGGCCTCGGCGGCCGGTGTCGTGCTGCAGCCGGCAAGGGCGAGCATTCCCGCCACTCCGACGAGGGCGGCGCCGACACGGGCCGGGCGGGGTACTTCCTGGAATCGGATCATGAGGTCCTCTTTCTGGGTTGCCACCGTCGATGCGGGTGACCGACGTTTCATTCGAGCGTATGGAATGCTCGTCCCAAAAGTCGGTGCCCTGGCTGTGAGCACCCTATGAGGTGCCGGACGCACGGCGCCGTTTTACGCGGCGCCGTCGAACATGCTCGTGACGGACCCGTCCTCGAACACCTCGTGGATCGCCCGAGCCAGCAGCGGCGCGATCGGGAGGACGGTGAGCCCCGGGAACCGGCGGTCCGCGGGCAGCGGCACCGTGTCGGTCACGACGACCTCGTCGATCGCGGCATCCTGCAGCACCGTCGGCGCAGGATCGCTGAAGATCGCGTGCGTGGCGGCGACGATGACGCGTTCGGCGCCGCTCGCCTTCAGTGCCTGAGCGGCCTTGACGATGGTGCCGCCGGTGTCGATCATGTCGTCGACGAGGAGGCAGACACGACCGCTCACCTCGCCGACGATCTCGTGCACGGTGACCTTGTTCGCCACCTTCGGGTCGCGGCGCTTGTGGATGATGGCCAGTGGAGCGCCGAGCTTGTCCGACCAGTTGTCGGCGACGCGCACGCGTCCCATGTCGGGCGAGACGACGGTGAGCTTCTCGCGGTCATCTACGCTGAGGGAGTCGCGGAAGTATTCCAGCAGCACCGGCTGCGCGAAGAGGTGATCGACGGGACCGTCGAAGAATCCCTGGATCTGCGCGGCGTGCAGGTCGACGCTCATGATGCGGTCGGCCCCGGCCGTCATCATCAGGTCGCTGACGAGACGGGCGCTGATGGGCTCGCGGCCACGGCCCTTCTTGTCCTGGCGTGAATACGGGTAGTACGGCGCGACGACGGTCACCCGCTTGGCGGAGGCGCGCTTGAGCGCGTCCAGCATGATCAGCAGCTCCATGAGCGATTCATTCAGCGCGCGTCCGAAGGACTGCACGACGAAGACGTCGCACCCGCGGACGCTCACTTCGAAGCGCGTGTACAGCTCGCCGGACGCGAACGTCCGGTGCTCGGTGGGTGCCAATTCGCTGCCGAGGTTGCGTGCGACCTCCATGGCGAGTTCCGGGTGCGAGCTGCCGGCCACCACGACGAGACGCTTCTTCGTCTTCGCGACGAGCCCGGGGGCGATGTCACGATCGAGATCGGCCTCGATCTTCTTCTTACGCGCCATGGGCTGCCTCTTCGTCTGTCTCAGCCCGGGCCGCTTCCGCGGCCGAGGTGCCTTCTCGGTTCTTCTGCACCCAGCCCTCGATGTTGCGCTGCGGCGCCACCGAAAGGGCCAGCGCTCCCGGCGGGACGTCTTTTCGGATCACAGCCCCGGCACCGGTCTTCGCGCCTGCTCCGATCCTAACGGGAGCGACGAAGACGTTATGCGAGCCCGAATGCACGTGGTCGCCGATCTCGGTGCGGTGCTTGGCGATGTCGTCGTAATTCGCCGTGATGGCACCCGCCCCGAGGTTGACGCCCACGCCGATCGTCGTGTCGCCGACGTAGGACAGGTGGGGGACCTTGCTGCCCTCGCCGATCGTGGAGTTCTTCGTCTCGACGAACGTGCCGATCTTGCCGTCCCGGCCGAGGTACGTGCCCGGGCGCAGGTACGCGAACGGTCCGACCGTCGCGCCCTCGCCGATCACGGCCAGCGTGGCGTCCGCACGGGTGATGACGGCATCCTCGGCGACCTCGCAGTCCATCAGTGATGTGTCGGGACCGATGGTGGCCCCCGCCGCGATCGTCGTCGCCCCCAGGATGCGACTGCCGGGCAGCACGGTCACGTCCGGTGCGAGCGTCGCCCGCACGTCGATCCACGTCGTGGCGGGGTCGACCACGGTCACGCCGTCGAGCTGCCACCGGCGCACGGTGCGCGCGTTCAAGAGGCGGCCCGCTTCGGCCAGCTGCACACGGTCGTTCACGCCCAGCGCCGCCGTGGCATCCGGGGCGGTCGCCGCGGCCACGCCCAGACGCGAATCGCGCAGCAGCGCGATCACGTCGGTGAGGTACTTCTCCCCCTGCGCGTTACCGGTGCCGACGAGCGCCAGATGCGACCTCAGCGGTTCCGCCTGGAAGACGTAGACGCCCGCGTTGATCTCCTGGACGGATGCCTCGTCCTCCGTGGCGTCCTTCTGCTCGACGATGCGTCGGACCGCCCCGCTGCCGTCGCGGATGATGCGACCGTAGCCCGTCGCGTCGGGTAGTCGAGCGCTGAGGAGGGTCACGGCGGCGTTGCTCTCCCGATGGGATCGCACGAGCGCTGCCAGGGTCTCGGCATCGAGAAGCGGTACGTCGCCGCTGAGCACGAGCACGTCTCCCTGGAACGCTGTCAGGCGCTCGAGGGCGACCTCGACGGCGCGGCCCGTGCCCGGGATCTCGTCCTGGTCGACGACCTCGACCTCGGCGGAGGAGTCGGTGACGGCGTCGGCGACGAGGTCGCGCTCGTGCCGCACGACGACGATCACGCGCTCCGGGGCGAGAGCATGCGCCGAATCGAGCACGTGCCCGACGAGGGTCCGCCCGCCGATGCGGTGCAGCACTTTCGGCGTCTTGGATTTCATCCGCGTCCCCTGCCCTGCGGCGAGGATGATGACCGCGAGACCGGTGTCGACTAGGGGACCTTCGTTGTGCTCCGTCATGCTCCGCCGCCAGGATTCGAACCTGGACTTAACAGCTCCAAAGGCTGTCGTGCTGCCGTTACACCACGGCGGACCGCGAGACCGCCGTGGGCAGGATCGCTCGACAAGTCTGCCAGTCGATAATGGATGGATGGGACACGAGAGCGACGAAGTCGACCGCATCGTCGAGGCGTGGGTCGCCCAGCGTCCCGATCTGGACTTCTCCCCCCTCGAAGTGCTCTCGCGCGTCGACCGTCTGTCACGGCACCTCGATCGCGCCCGCAAGGACGCCTTCCGCCGCAGCGAGCTCGAGCCGTGGGAATGGGACGTGCTCTCTGCGCTCCGCCGGGCGGGCGACCCGTTCCAGCTCAGCCCCAAGCAGCTCCTGCTTCAGACGCTGGTCTCCAGCGGCACCATGACCAACCGCATCGACCGGCTCGTCGGACGCCGGCTCGTACGGCGCGAAGCGGACCCTGACGACGGGCGCAGCATCCTGGTCACACTGACGATCGACGGGCGCACCCGTGTGGATGCCGCGATCACGAGGCTTGTCGACGCCGAGGCCGTCCTGCTGAGCGAGCTCTCCAAAGGCGACCGCGACCGGCTGGCCGCCCTGCTGCGCAAGCTCAGCATCGCCTTCGACGCGTAGCTCGACCGCGCCGGCGCAGGGGCCGGCGCAGGGGCCGGCGGAGGGGCAGAGCGAGCACTCGAGCGTCCCGCCCGACTGCACGGTGGTGCGACACGCCGCCATCCGGCCACCGGGCGCGGCGCGTCCCGCGCTCGTGCAGAAGGAGGGGACGGTGCGGCCGCGACTTACTCCGGGGTGACGGCTTCCGTGAGTTCGAACCAGCGGTTCTCGAGCTCTTCCGTCTCGGCCTGAAGCGCGCCGACCCGCGCCATCTCGGCGGCGAGGCCCTGGAAGTCGGACTGGTCGTGCTCGGCGAGCGCCGTCCGGGCGGCATCGACCTGGGCGGTGAGCTTGCGGATGCGGCGCTCGATCGCCGCGATCTCCTTCTCGGCAGCGCGCAGCTCCGCGCCCGCGAGTCCGGCCTGCAGGGTACCCCGAGCGGGTGTCCCGGACGCCACGGAGGCGGAGGACGCGGCGTCCGTCTGGTCGCGCTGCTGACGCTGTCGCAGTCGCAGGTACTCCTCCACGCCGCCGGGGAGGTGACGCAGGCGCCCGCCGAGGATCGCGAACTGCTGGTCGGTCACCCGCTCGATGAAGTAGCGATCGTGGGAGACGACCAGGAGCGTGCCCGGCCAGGAATCCAGAAGGTCCTCGATCGCGGCGAGCATGTCGGTGTCGAGGTCGTTCGTGGGCTCGTCGAGGATGAGCACATTCGGCTGGTCCAGCAGCACGAGCAGCAGCTGCAGTCGTCGCTTCTGCCCGCCGGAGAGGTCTTTGACCGGCGTGGAGAGCTGCGCGCTCGTGAAGCCCATCCGCTCCAGCAGCTGGCCGGGTGTCAGTTCCTGGGTCTTCGATCCGCTGCCGAAGGAGTAGGTGGTGCGCAGACGCTCGAGGACGACGCGGACCGGATCCTGCAGATGGGCCTCGAGTTCGTCCAGGCGCTGGGTCAAGGTCGCGACCTTCACCGTCTTGCCGCGCTTGACGCGTCCCCCGGTCGGTTCGACGGCACCCGAGACCAGCCCGAGCAGTGTCGACTTGCCCGCGCCGTTCACCCCGAGGATGCCGGTGCGCTCGCCGGGGGCGATGCGCCACTCGACGTCGGTCAGCACCGGACGGTCGCCGTACGCGACCGAGGCGTCCAGCAGATCCACCACGTCCTTGCCGAGGCGCGAGACGGCGAGCGAGCGCAGCGCGACGGGGTCGCGGATCTCGGGGACGTCCGCGATCAGCTCGTTGGCGGCATCGATGCGGAACTGCGGCTTCGACGTGCGTGCCGGTGCTCCACGGCGCAGCCACGCGAGCTCCTTGCGCGCCAGGTTCTGGCGGCGGGCCTCCGAGGAAGCCGCCTGACGGTCGCGCTCGACGCGCTGCAGGATGTAGGCCGCGTACCCGCCGTCGAACGGGTCGACCACCTGGTCGTGCACCTCCCACGTGCGCGTCGAGACCTCATCGAGGAACCAGCGATCGTGGGTCACGACCAGCAGCGCCCCGGATCCCGGCGCCCACCGGCGCTTGAGATGCTCGGCCAGCCAGGCGATCGCCTCGACGTCGAGGTGGTTGGTGGGCTCGTCGAGCATCAGCACGTCGTGATCGCCCACCAGCAGCCGCGCCAGCGACACGCGCCGTCGCTGGCCGCCCGAGAGGTCGGCGATCGGGGTGTCGCGGTCGATTTCGGCGAGGAGACCCGCCATCACGTCGCGTATCCGCGGGTCGCCCGCCCACACGTGCTCGGGGATGTCGCCGATGACGGCCGTGGCGACGGTGGCGCTCTCGTCGAGCGTGTCGCCCTGATCGAGCACGCCGATGTCCACGCCACGGCGCACCGTCACGCGGCCGGAGTCCGGCTCGAGCCGTCCGGCGAGCATTGCGAGCAGGCTGGACTTGCCGTCACCGTTGCGGCCGACGACTCCGATGCGGTCGCCCTCGTCGACGCCGAGCGAGATCGAGTCGAAGATGATGCGGGTGGGGAATTCGAGGTGCAGGGTTTCGGCCCCGAGAAGATGTGCCATGTCCCTTCCAGGCTAGGCGACGACGGGTGGGGCGCTGCACCGGTCGGATGTCGGCGGGGGGCGCGACACTGGCGGCATGCCGAAGACGATCTACTACACCGCCTCCTCGCTCGACGGGTTCATCGCCGATCCCGACGACTCACTGGCATGGCTGCTGAGCCGCGATATCGACGAGGACGGGCTGATGAACTTCGCCGGATTCCGCGCGACGATCGGCGCGGCGGCGATGGGCGCGACGACGTACCTGTGGGTGCAGTCGAACGACCCCGACGGGTGGGACGCGACGCTCCCGTCCTGGGTGTTCACGCACCGCGCGCTGATCCCCGCGCTGGGCGTCACCCTCACGTCGGACGCCGTCCGCGCCGTCCACGCCGAGATGACGGATGCCGCGGCCGGCCGCGACGTGTGGGTCATCGGTGGCGGCGACCTGGCCGGGCAGTTCCTCGACGAGGGACTGCTCGACGAGATCTGGGTGCAGTACGCCCCGGTGATGCTCGGCGCGGGGGCACCACTGCTTCCCCGCCGCACCGAGCTGCGCCTCGAGGAGGCGGGGCGGAACCGGGACTTCCTCGTCGCCCGCTACGCGGTCGTGCGGTGACGCCCGCGCCGAGCACTCGCCCGTGCACGCGACGAAGGCCGCCCCACCGAGGGGTGGGACGGCCTTCGTCGGTCGTGGTCGCCGGTCGGACTACAGGAGCCCGGCTTCGGTCAGCCAGTCTTTCGCGGCGGTGGCCGCCGACGCCTGCTCGTCACCCTCGACTCGATCGCGGAGAGCGATCAGGTCGTCCGTGGTGAGCTTGGCAGACACCGCGTTGAGCGCTTCTTCCAGCTCGTCCGACGCGACGGTGGAACTGACGAGCGGGATGACGTTCTGCGCCGCGATCAGGTTCTCGGGGTCCTCGAGCACCACCAGGTTCTCGGCGACGAGCGCGGGCGAGGTGGTGTAGATGTCCGCGACCTGCACGGTGTCATCCACGAGCGCCTTGACCGTGTCGGGTCCTCCGAAGTCCTCGTAGGGCTGGAACGTGACGTCGCTCACGCCGTAGACCGACGCGAGACCCGGGATGCCGTATCCCAGTTCGGCGAACTGCGGGTTGGCGCCGAGGGCGAACGGCTGGACGTTCTTCAGGTCGCCGATCGAGGTGAGGTTGTTCGCGGTCGCGAACTCGCTCGTGACGACGTAGGCGTCCTTGTCCTCCGCCTCGGCGGAGTCGTAGACCACGAGATCGTCGGCCGCGACCGCGTCGACGAGCGCCGCGTCCACGTCCTCGGTCGTGCGCTGCGTGAACTCCGTGTCGTAGAAGGCCAGCAGGTTGCCGTTGTACTCGGGGATCAGGTTGATCGAGCCGTCCTGGAGGGCGGGGATCGTCTGCTGACGGGGCCCGATGTTGAACTTCGTCTGGACGTCGAAACCGTTCGCCTCGAGTGCCTGCGCGTAGATCTCACCAAGGATCTCGCTCTCGGGGAACGCGAATGAGCCGACGATGATCGTGTCGGAGCCCGCGGCGGCGCCCGAATCGTTGGTCTCCGGTGCGGTGGGATCTCCTTGTGCGCACCCTGCCAGAGCCAGAACGGCTCCGACCGCGATGACGCCTGCGGCGACCCGGCCTTTCTGTGAAATGGTCATGCTGTGACATTCCTCTCTTGGTTTGGTGTTTCCACCACCGCCGCCGGGCGGGACGCCCGTCGGCGGAGCTGTGGGTTCCCGGCCCGTCCGGCGTCGTCGCCGGGGACGCGGGTGAGCCGCTGAACAAGTGCGAAGATCCCGTCGACGACCAGAGCGAGTACGGTCACGAGGATGGCGCCGCCGAGGATGCGGTCGTAGTCGTTCAGGCCGATGCCGCTCGAGATCACCCGGCCCAGACCGCCGAGGCCGGCGTACGAGGCGATCACGGCGGTGGCGATGACCTGCAGCACCCCCGCGCGGATGCCGCCGATGATGAGCGGGAGCGCGAGCGGGATCTCGACCCGCAGCAGGATCTGCATCTCGGTCATCCCGTTGGCACGCGCGGCGTCGATGGTCTGGCGCGACACGGACTCGAGACCGGCGTACGCTCCGGCGAGGATGGACGGGATCGCGAGGATCGTCAGAGCGATCATCGCCCCCCAGAAGACCCCGCTGTTGCCGCGCACGGCCGAGCCGATCAGCATCGTGAGGAAGAAGAGCACGCCGAGCGTGGGCAGCGCCCGCATGGCACCGGTGAAGCCGATCACGAACTGGCGGCCGCGACCCGTATGTCCGATGTAGAAGCCGGCGGGCAGAGCGATGGCAGCGGCGATGAGCACCGCGATCACCGTGAAGAAGAGGTGCTCGGTGATCCGGTCCTGAAGAGGCAGAGGCGATTGTGCGCCCGGCTGCCAGTTGGCCGGGCTGAAGATCCACAGGATGGCATCGACGAAGAGGTTCACGTCGGGCTCCCCGCCGTGATCGGGGCGCTCATCGTCGTGATCTGGCGACGCCGACGGGATGCGCGGTCCGTCCTGCTCCAGGGCAGCAGCGCCCGACCGATGAGAACGAGGATGACGTCGAACACGAGTGCGATCAGCAGGCTCGCGATGATGCCGATCGCCACCTCCTCGAGGTTGTTGCGCGCCTTCCCGTTGGTGAACAGATAGCCCAGGTTCTCGGAGCCGATCAGCACGCCGACCGACACGAGCGCGATCGTCGACACCGAGACGACGCGCAGCCCCGCGAGCAGCACGGGCCCGGCGAGCGGGAATTCGATGCGCCAGAACCGACTCCAGCGGGAGAAGCCCATCGCGGTGGCGGCCTGCTTCGTGTCGGCCGACACCGAGCCGAAGGCGTCGCTCGACGCCCGCACCATGATCGCGACCGCGTAGATGGTCAGCGCGACGATGAGGTTGACGTCGCTCAGCACCTTCGTGCCGAGGATCGCCGGCAGGATCACGAACAGAGGCAGCGAGGGGATCGTGTACAGGAGGCTCGTCACCGTGATGATCGTGCCCCGCGTCACCCGGCCCGCGAGGGTCAGCTGACCCAGCGGAATCGCGATGATGAATCCGAGCACGATCGGGATGATGCTCAGCCGGATGTGGTTGATGCTGAGCGACACCACGAGATCGAAGTTCGCGATCAGCCAGTTCACGCGGGAGTGTCCTCGTCGAGGAGCTCGCCCTGGGTGCGACCGGAGGCATCCACCACGACCGTGCCGCGGTCCGTCTTCTTCAGGCGCAGTGCGCGACGGCCCCGATCGGACCCGATGAAACTGGCCACGAACTCCGATGCGGGGTTCTCGATGATCTCGTTCGGCGTGCCCTGCTGCGCGATCTGCGCGCCCTTCTCCAGGATCACGACCTGGTCCCCCAGGAGGAATGCCTCGTCGATGTCGTGGGTGACGAACACGACGGTCTTGTCGAGCTCGCGCTGCAGCCGGATGAGCTCCTGCTGGAGGTCGGCGCGCACGATGGGGTCCACGGCCCCGAACGGCTCGTCCATGAGGAGGATGTTGGGGTCGGCCGCGAGGCCGCGAGCCACGCCGACGCGCTGCTGCTGACCGCCCGACAGCTGGCTCGGGTAGCGTTTCGCGAGCGATCGGTCCAAGCCCACGGTGTCGAGCAGCTCGAGGGCGTCCTCGCGCGCCTTCTTCTTCGGCACGCCGCGCAGGACCGGCACCGTGGCGACGTTGTCGATCACGGTGAAGTGAGGCATCAGACCAGAGTTCTGCATGACGTAGCCGATGCTCCGACGCAGCTGCACCGGCTCACGCCCCGCGATGTCCTCGCCGTCGATGGCGATCACGCCGCCGCTCGGCTCGACCATCCTGTTGATCATCCGCAGCAGCGTCGTCTTGCCGCAGCCGGACGATCCCACGAACACGGTGGTCTTGCGCGACGGCAGCACGAGGCTGAAGTCGTCGACCGCCCGCGTACCGTCAGCGAATTCTTTGGTCACACGAGTGAACTCGATCACACCGGCATCCTGTTCATCTCGGGATATTCATCTCGGGACGGTCCAGTCGTCAATCGACGACCTGGACCTCTTTCCAGAACGCGACGTAGCCCGAGAAATCCGTGCCGACACGCTCGATGGCGGTGGGGTAGGGGGTCGGGTACGACCAGGCCCGATCGGTCAGCACCGTGCCGTCGGCCGCGGTCAGCGAGTAGTACTGGCACTCGCCCTTCCACGGGCAGGTGTACGGCGTGGGGCTGTCTGTGAGCACGCCCGGCGTGACGCTCGCCGGCGGGAAGTACCAGTTGCCCTCGATCTTCACGAGATCTGCGGCGTCAGCCTCGGCTACGACTTTGCCTTCGAGTAGTGCCTGCATCGGGTCCTCCCCAAGGGGTCGTGATCAGCCGGAAAGAGCTGATTCTCTACGAACCGTTCCCACGCTACCGTCGCCCACCGACAGCGTGGGGATGATTGCCTTGGATGTCGCCCTGGTGTAGGAGTCAGCGCACGCGGGCGCCGGGTACCGGCCCGTGCACGTGGATCGCGACCCGCCCGGCCGCGGTCAGGGTCACTTGCAGGTCGAGCGCGGCCTCGGGTCCCGCAGTCAGGAAGGCCAGGGTCGGACCTGACCCCGAGACCATTCCGGCCAGCGCGCCCGCGCTCTCACCGAGTTCGAGGACGTCGCGCAGATCGGGACGCAACGACAGGGCGGCGATCTGCAGATCGTTGCGCACTTCTTCGGCCAACGCCGTGGCGTCGCCGGCCCGCAGCGCCTGGAGCACGATCGGCGACACCCGCGGAGCCCGCGGCGCCGGGGCGATGTCGAGTCCGCGATCGCGCCGCAGGTCGTCCAGCCGCCCGTACACCTCGGGTGTCGACAGGCCGCCGTCGGCCGTCACGACGACCCAGTCGATGCGGCCCTTCGCGAGGGCAGGACTCAGCTGATCGCCGCGCCCCGTCCCGATGGCCGTGCCGCCCATCAGCGCGAAGGGCACGTCCGCGCCCAGGCGCGAGGCCAGTCGGTGCAGCTGAGCGGTCCCGAGGTCGGCCCCCCACAGCGCATCGCACGCGATCAGCGCCGCCGCAGCATCCGCCGATCCTCCGCCCATGCCGCCCGCCACCGGCACGTGCTTCGCGATCTCGAGATGCACGCCGCCGACGTGTCCGATCTCTTTCGCGATCAGCCGCGCGGCGCGAAGCGCCAGGTTGCGGTCGTCCTGCGGCACGCCGGTCACGTCGACGGTGCCGGTCACCGCGATCGTGAAATCGTCGGAGTCCTCGGCCCAGAGGTCCTCGTACAGCGAGACCGCCTGGTAAGCGGACGCGACATCGTGATAGCCGTCGGGCTGCACCTCCCCCACCTCGAAGAAGACGTTGAGCTTTCCCGGCGCGCGGACGTGCACCCGACCGGGTTCGATCGACGCCGGTCCGCTCATCGTGCGCCGTTCACGGGACGGTGTCTCACCGTCCGGCCGACTCGGCCCACAGGTCGACGTCGATCGTGCCGGCGAGCGCGTCGATCTCCTCGAGCTCTTCGGTGTCGAAGGCGGGACCGTTCAGCGCGGCGATGTTCTCGTCGAGCTGCGAGGTGCGCGAAGCGCCGATCAGGGCCGACGTGACCACCGGGTCGCGGAGGATCCACTGGATCGCCATCTGGGCCAGGGACTGGCCGCGTTCCTTCGCGATGTCGTTCAGACCGCGGATCGTCGCCAGCCCCTTCTCCGAGAGCGTCGACGACGGCAGTGACGCGCGCTGCTGCGAGCGGTCTCCGCGTCCTCCGTCGAGGTACTTGTCCGTGAGCAGGCCCTGCGCGAGCGGCGTGAAGGCGATGGCGCCCATCCCCTCCTGCGCGAGCACGCCGGTCAGGCCGTCCTCGACCCAGCGGTTGAGGATGGAGTACGCCGGCTGGTGGATGACGAGCGGGGTGCCGAGTGAGCGGGCGACGGCGGATGCCTCGGCCGTGCGCTCCGCACTGTAGGACGAGATGCCGACGTAGAGCGCCTTCCCCTGGCGGACGAGCGTGTCGAGGGCGCCGATGGTCTCCTCGATCGGTGTCACGGGGTCGACGCGGTGGGAGTAGAAGATGTCGACGTAGTCCAGGCTCATGCGCTTCAGCGACGACTCCGCGCTGGCGATGAGGTACTTGCGCGAGCCCCAGTTGCCGTAGGGACCGGGCCAGAAGTCGTAACCGGCCTTGGACGAGATCAGGAGCTCGTCGCGGTACGGCGCGAAGTCCTCCCGCATCATGCGGCCGAAGTTGGTCTCGGCAGAGCCGTACGGCGGCCCGTAGTTGTTCGCGAGGTCGAAGTGGCTGATGCCCGAGTCGAACGCGTGACGCAGCACGCTGCGCTGCTGGTCGAACGCGACGTTGTCGCCGAAGTTCCACCACAGACCGAGGGAGATCGGGGGCAGGTACAGACCGGACGTGCCGACCTGCCGATACTGCGTGAGGTCGTACCGATCGTCGGCGGCGACATAGGGACGGTGGATCTCGGGGATACCGGTGCGGAAGCGGGGCTCGTCAGTCACCCTTCGAACCTAGCGCGCCCCACGTGGCGGCGCGTTTCCGGCCCCCGCGCACGTCCGGCACGGGTGATCCTGCCGCGTCGCCGCGCGTGCGGCACGATTGCGCCTCCAGCGCAATCCCCCACCCGCGCAACGTGCCGGAAACGAACGCCATCTACGCTTACGCCTTACCCTGCGTCCGCCGACACGGTCGCCCTGCCAGAGAAGGTGAGCTGATGACGACCCTGACACCCCTGCCCCGCGAACGACGTCCCTGGGCCGCACTTGCCGATCGCGACGACGTGGTTCTGGACCACGGGATGCTCCATCTGGTTCACGATGACACGACACCCCTCGAAGCTCACGACGCCGATCTGACACTGATCGCCGACCTGCTGGCAGCTGCCGACCTCGCGCCGATGCTCATCCGCCGGGAACTGCACGGCTATGCACTCGTCATGGACGTCTCCGAGCGCGACCGAGCGCTCGACGCGATCGCGGCGGTCTGCGACCGCGAGCCGCTGTACGGCAAGTTCCGCGGATCCTCCGTGCTGCCTCTTCCCGACCTCCCCGTGCCGCCCCGGGGGCCGAGCGCGCTGCGCGTCTTCCGTCCGCGCGTCACCGCGTCGGGGCTCCGCTACGGCGTCGCCACGGCCGTCCACCTGGAGTTCTGGCGGTTCGGCGAGGACATCATCGAGGCGCCCCGCGAGAACGCGCTGACGAGGCGCGTGTTCCCGGCATCGGACCTGCAGCTGTCCACCGTGGAGGCGTTCGGCCGCACGTGGTCGACGATCGACGGCATGTTCGACCCGCACCCGGGCGAGTTCACCGGCGAGATCGACATGGTCTTCTCGTGGGTCGACGGTTCGTCGAGCGACTTCCAGCGTCAGCGGGCGGCGCAGCTGGAGGAATACGTCGTCGGCGACGGCGATGACGGGCCGGCGCGCTACCGTCACGTCGACGAGCTCCGCTATGCCCTACGCAGCGTCCACATGTACGCGCCGTGGGTGCGGCACATCTATGTCGCGACCGACTCGCCGCGTCCGGCGTGGTTGGCCGAGCATCCTAAGGTCACCGTGGTGCGCAGCGAGGAGTTCTTCGCCGACCCGTCGGTCCTCCCGACGCACAACTCGCACGCTGTCGAGTCGCAGCTGCATCGCATCGACGGCCTGTCGGAGCACTTCCTGTACTCGAACGACGACATGTTCTTCGGGCGTCCGGTCCAGCCGGAGCTCTTCTTCTCCGCGGGAGGCGTGTCGCACTTCGTCGAGTGCGATCTGCGCATCGGCATCGGTGCGCCCGACACCGAGCGCAGCGGCCACGACAACGCGCTCCGCGTGAACCGCGCACTTCTGAAGGAGCGCTTCGGGCGCGTCATCACGCACGACCTCGAGCACTGTGCCACACCGCTCCGACGCAGCGTCGTCGCCGAGATGGAGGAGGTCTTCCCCGAGGACTTCGCGCGCACGGCGGCGTCGAGGTTCCGGTCGGCCACCGACGTGTCGATCACGAACTGCCTCTACCACTACTACGCGCAGTTCACAGGCCGCGCGGTGGCCACCACGCGGCCGCGCACGCGCTACCTGCAGACGACGATGTCCAGCGGGCTGACCCGCATGGAGCGGCTGGCCGAGCGCAGCGACATCGACATGTTCTGCCTCAACGACGGCGGATGGTCGGAAGTGCCCGAGCCGGTCCGGGTGCGCGCCGTGCAGTCGCTGCTCGGACGGCTCTATCCGATCGCCGCACCCTGGGAAGTCGTCGACGTCACGTCAGCACGGTCAGCGGCGCCGTCGGCGGAGCGTTCCGGGAGGGCACGCTGACCTGACGCGGAGCCACCCCCGCGCGGGAGAGTCGGCGCTGCGCTTCGTCGGGGTCGATGTACTCCAGCGCCGCGGGGACGTCGACCGGCACGATCGCGTGCACGACCGTCTCGTCGTAGACGTGCACCAGGTTGAACGACTGCGCACCGTCCTGTGGGCGGGTGCCTCCCACGGGGACCGTCAGATCCTGCGTGTAGCAGGTGGCGGAGGCCACCGAGACGGGGATGCCCGCGAACATCGCGAAGGTCGAGTAGTGCAGGTGCCCGGCGATGATGGACCGGACGTCGGAACCGCGCAGCACGTGGGCGAGCCGGCGCTGGTCGTGAAGCTCGACGCTCGCCGCGAGCGCGAGCACGCTCGGGACCGGCGGATGATGCATCGCCAGGATCGTGCCGAGCGGAGCGGGCGTGGCCAGCACGTCGGCGAGCCAGCGCAGCTGCTCTTCGCGCAGCTCCCCGTGATGGGCCCCCGGAACGCTCGTGTCGAGCGTGATCAGCCGCAGTCCGTCGAGTTCGTCCACGCGGTCGATCGGCGTGATGTCGCTCGCATCGCCGTCGAGGAGAGCCTCACGGAACGCGCCGCGATCGTCGTGGTTTCCCATGACCCAGAAGAGGCGCGCACCGAGCCGATGCGCGAACGGCTCGACGAGCTCGCGCAGCGCCGTGTAGGCGCCGAGCTCGCCGAAGTCGGTCAGGTCGCCGGTGAAGACCACGGCGTGCGGGCGGACGGCGGACGCTTCGATCGCCGCGAGCGCGCGGTCCAGGCGGTCACCCGAGTCGATGACGTCGAAGAGCTTGGATCCGTGGTCGCGCAGGTGCGTGTCGCTGATGTGCAGCAGGACGCGATCCGGTGCGGCGTATTCCGCTGTGCGCATGACGATCGCTCTCCCTGTGCGCCACGGGTGCGGCGCTCCCCTGCCACTCTCACAGGACGGTCCCCATGTTACAGGCGTGTTTCCGGGAACTGGGGATGAACGGTCATTGAACGTCATCGGGCGCGTCGGGGCGGGTCTCGGAGTCACCCGTGTCGCTCCCGGCAACGGGTGTCATCTCGGCGATCCGGACGAAGTCCTCCACCGAGAGCTCTTCACCCCGCGCGGTCGGCGCCACGCCGGCCGATTCGAGGATGGCGGATGCTTCGGCCGACGTTCCGCCCAGCACGGCCGACAGCGCCTGGCGCAGCATCTTGCGACGCTGCTGGAAGGCGGCGTCCACGATCCGGAACGTGCGACGTCTCAGTTGCTCGGAGCCGCGCGACACGGCGTCCCGCTCGAAAGCCACGAGAACGCTGTCGACGTTGGGGACCGGCCAGAACACGTGCCGCGACACGGTTCCGGCCAGTCGCCACGCGCCGTACCACGCGGCCTTCACGCTCGGCGCGCCGTACACCTTCGACCCGGGGGGCGCCGCCATCCGCTCGCCCACTTCGGCCTGCACCATCACGACGCCGCGCTGCAGGTTCGGGAAGGTCTCGAGGAAGTGCAGCAGCACCGGCACCGACACGTTGTAGGGAAGATTGGCCACCAGGATCGTCGGGTCGCCCGGCAGCTCGGCGATCTGCAGGGCGTCGGCATCGACGACGGTGAGTCGGTCTTCCGGGACTCCGTGCGCCTGCGCGGTCTGCGGCAGACGCCGTGCCAGGCGATGGTCGATCTCGACGGCGGTGACGGATGCCCCGGCCTCGAGGATCGCGAGGGTCAGCGACCCCAGCCCGGGCCCGACCTCGACCACGCGCTCCCCCGCCGTCACCCGGGCGACGTGCACGATCTTGCGCACCGTGTTGGCGTCGACGACGAAATTCTGCCCCAGCTTCTTCGTCGGGGTGACATCGAGTTCGGTGGCCAGCGCGCGGATCTCCGTCGCGCCGAGGAGGGTCACGGGCATGCGATCACCCTATCCGGGGCGTCCCGTACCACTCGCGAGCGCGTCCGCCACTCTCCGCCGACACGCGAGTAGGGTGCTCGCATGAGCGATTCCGGTTCCATCCCCACCAACGCGTTCTCCGTCCGGAGTCCGTTCGGACGCCGAGCGATCGGCCTGTCGGTCGCCGCCGCGGTCGGCGGTTTCCTCTTCGGTTTCGATTCCTCGGTGATCAACGGCGCGGTCGACGCGGTGCAGGGCACCTTCGAGATCAACGCCGTCCTCACGGGATTCGTCGTGGCCGTCGCGCTCCTCGGCTGCGCGGTGGGCGCGATCATCGCCGGCAATCTCTCCGACCGGTGGGGACGCCTGGCGGTGATGCGCCTCGGGGCAGTGATGTTCCTCGTCAGCTCCATCGGATCGGCACTCACCTTCAGCGTGCCCGACCTGATCCTGTGGCGGGTGATCGGCGGCATCGGCATCGGCATCGCCTCGGTGGTCGCTCCGGCCTACATCGCCGAGATCGCGCCTCGGCAGATCCGCGGCGGGCTCGCATCCCTGCAGCAGCTCGCGATCACCCTCGGCATCTTCGCCGCCCTGCTGAGCGACGCGGTGTTCGCGTGGGGCGCCGGTGGGGCTGCCGAACCGTTCTGGTGGGGTCTGGCCGCGTGGCGCTGGATGTTCCTCATCGGCGTGGTGCCGGCCGCCGTGTACGGCATCCTGTCGTTCACGATGCCGGAGTCGCCGCGCTACCTGATCGCCAAGGGCCGCAGCGCCGAGGCGAAGGAGATCTTCGCACGGCTCGTTCCCGCCGCCGACCTCGACCAGACCGTGCGCGAGCTCGAGAAGGGCATCGAGGACGACCGGAAGAACAAGGGGGTCTCCTTGCGCGGCCCCGTCCTCGGTATGCAGGGAATCGTCTGGACCGGCATCATCCTGTCGGTCTTCCAGCAGTTCGTCGGCATCAACGTGATCTTCTACTACTCGACCTCCCTCTGGAAGTCGGTCGGGTTCTCGGAAGACTCATCCCTCGCGATCAGCGTCGTGACCTCGATCACGAACGTGCTGGTGACTCTGATCGCGATCTTCCTGGTCGACCGGGTCGGTCGTAAGCCCATCCTGCTGACGGGTTCGGTCATGATGGCGGTCTCGCTCGCGACCATGGCCGTCTGCTTCCTGTTCTCGACCGGCAGCGGCGACGACGTCTCACTGCCCGCTCCGTGGGGACCCATCGCCCTCGTCGCGGCCAACGTGTTCGTGATCGGGTTCGGAGCCTCGTGGGGACCGCTGGTCTGGGTGCTTCTCGGCGAGATCTTCCCCAGCCGCATCCGCGGCAAGGCACTGGGAGTGGCTGCAGCGGCGCAGTGGATCGCCAACTTCCTCATCACGGTGAGCTTCCCCGCGATGTCGGCGCTGTCGCTGCCGTTGACCTACGGGATGTACGCCGCCTTCGCGGCGCTGTCGTTCTTCTACGTCTGGCTCCGCATCCCCGAGACGAAGGGCATGGAGCTCGAGAAGACCGAGACGCTGTTCATCCGGCCGCCGAAGAAGACCGCAGCGAAGTAGGCAGTGGGGGTTTATCGTCGAGTCATGACGAACAACTCCAAGGCTCACGAGAAGATCCGCGAAGAGCGCGAGAACGCCGAGAAGGACAAGGAGCGGCTGGAGGCCGCCGAGGAGAAGCGCCTCGACGACCAGGACAGCCCCGAGTAGCGCCTCCGGGAGTCCCCCCGGGGGCAGCGTCTGCTCGCGAGGACTCCTAGGATGGCGGGATGCCGTCGCTCGGGGATCTGATCGCTCCGCGGCGCCTCGGCGAATCGTTCCGCTGGCTCCTCGCCTCGTCGTGGACGAGCAATATCGGCGACGGCATCGCGCTCTCGGCGGCTCCGCTGCTCATCGCGTCGCTGACATCGTCGCCCCTCCTCGTCGCCGCAGGGGCGATGATGCAGTTCCTTCCGTGGCTGCTGTTCGGCCTCTTCGCGGGATCCGTCGCCGACCACCGCGATCGACGACGCCTCGTGATGATCGCCAACGGGTCGCGCGCGGTGGTCGTACTCGCTCTGGTCCTCTTCCTGGCCACGGGGCACGTCACCGTGGGGGTCGTCCTCGTCACGGCGTTCCTGTACGGCACCGCGGAGGTCTTCGCCGACACCGCGGGCAGCACGCTGCTGCCGATGCTCGTGCGACCAGGCGACCTCGGCATCGGCAACGCGCGTCTGCAGGCCGGTTACCTGGTAGGAAACCAGCTCGCCGGACCGCCGCTCGGAGCCTTCCTCTTCGCGATCGGATCCTTCTGGCCGTTCCTCGTGCAGATCCTCTGCGTGAGCCTCGCGGTCGTCCTGATCTCGCGAATCGCGTCTACCGCTGTTCCCCCGAAACAAGCGGCAGCCGAGGGCACCGACGGCGCGACGCCCGCTCGTGACGGCGGCACACCGCACCCGATCCGCGAGGGACTCCAGTGGCTGCGCGGCAACGCGCCGGTGCGCACGCTCGTGCTGATCATCCTCGTCTTCAACGTGACGTGGGCGGCGCCCTGGAGCATCCTCGTGCTCTACGCGACCGAGCACCTGCAGATGGGCGCCGTCGGGTTCGGAATCCTCACGACGGCGTCAGCTCTCGGCGGCCTGGCGGGAACCGCGTCGTTCGGCTGGCTGGAGCGCCACGTCTCGTTCGCCACCCTGATGCGGGTGTGCCTGTCGCTCGAGGTGCTGATGCATCTCGCGTTCGCTCTCACCACGGTGCCGGCGGTCGCGTTCGCGATCATGTTCGGGTTCGGCGCGTACGCGTTCGTCTGGGGCACGATCTCCACGACCGTTCGACAGCAACTGGTGCCGATGCAGCTGCAGGGCCGCATCGCCTCCGTGAACATGGTCGGCATCTTCGCGGGGCTCGTGATCGGTCAGCTGCTGGGCGGGCTGATCGCGCAGGCCTGGGGTCTCACCGCACCGTGGTGGTTCGCGTTCGGCGGGTCTGCTCTCACCCTCGCCGTCTTCTGGCGGTGGATCTCTCTGATCACCGCCGCCACCCCGTCGTCGTCCGACGTGGACGGATCCGGGGATCAGTCGACGAACGAGCCGTAGACGGCCAGGGTGTTCGCGGCGAGCTGCGCGCACAGCTCGTCGAGGTCGAGCGCGAGCTCGGCGGCCATGAAGCGCACGGTGACCGGGATCAGGTACGGCGCATTCGGTCGACCGCGATGCGGCGAGGGTGTGAGGAATGGGGCATCCGTTTCGACCAGGATGCGGTCGAGTGGCGTCACGGCCAGCGCATCGCGCAGGTTCTGCGCGTTCTTGAAGGTCACGTTGCCGGCGAAGCTGAGGTGGTATCCGCGATCGGCGGCGATGCGGGCCATGGCGGCGTCGCCCGAGAAGCAGTGGAACACCGTGCGCTCGGGCGCCCCCACGCGTGCGAGCGTCTCGAGCACGGCGTCGTGCGCGTCCCGGTCGTGGATCTGCATGGCGATTCCGTGCTTCTTCGCCAGCGCGATGTGCGCCTCGAAGCTCGTGAACTGGGCGGGGAGGCCCGCTTCGTCGGTGCGGAAGAAGTCCAGGCCCGTCTCGCCGATCGCGCGTACCCGCGGCTGCACGGCGAGCTCGTCGATGACGGCGATCGCCTCGTCGAGCCTGCCCGCCTCGGCGTAGGCGGGAGCTTCGTTCGGGTGGATCGCGACGGCGGCCAGAACACGAGGATCGGATGCCGCGGCATCCGCCGACCATCGGCTCGACTCGATGTCGCCCCCCGCCTGCACGACACCGACCACCCCGACCTCGGCGGCGAGATCGAGCTGCTCGACCAGGGAGCGCGACTGCTCGCCGTCGGCGATCTCGAGATGGCAGTGGTTGTCGTACACGGCGACGGCGAGGGGTTCGGGAGCCACGGGCCACCGCACGTCACGGCCTTCCTTGTGACGCTCCCGCACATACGCGCTCGGGTCGGTCACGCGTGCTCCTCGCTGCCGTCCCCTGCGACCGAGACCACGCCGCGGCCCTCACGATCGGCCTCGACACGCCGTGATCGCCACGCAGCCCACGGCGCGTCGTGACCGTTCGCGATGGGGAGGGCACTCACGGCGACTGCTCGACGCGGGGGAACAGCGGCGCGAGGCCGTTCACGCTCGACCCCGGCTTCAGCACGCCCCAGCCACCCGCCTCGCGGATGGGCTGATCGTGCAGGCGCCCGACGGTCTCGGCCGCGCCCAGGGCGATCCAGAGCTTCTCGGTCGCGACGGGCATCACGGGCGACAGCAGCACCGCGAGAGCGCGGAGCCCTTCGGCCGCGGTGTAGAGGACGGTTCCGAGACGTTCGCGCTGGGCCTCGTCCTTCGACAGCGCCCACGGCTCGTTCTCGGTGATGTACAGGTTCAGCGCGTCGACGATGGTCCAGGTGGCGGCGATCGCTTCATCGATGCGGAAGCGTTCGATCGCGGCATCCGCGGTGGTCACCGCATCAGCCACCACGCGCTGGATGTACATGTCGCCCTCGGCATATTCTCCGGGCGGAGGCACGGTCCCCTCGTAGTAGCGCTCGATCATCGCGATCGTGCGCGAAGCCAGGTTGCCGAAGCCGTTGGCGAGTTCCGCTTGGTAGCGCGCCGACAGGTCTTCCCACGAGAACGAACCGTCCTGACCGAAGGCGATCGCCGAGAGGAAGTAGAAGCGGTACGCGTCGGAGCCGAACACGTCGGTGATCTCCGTCGGTGCGATACCCGTCAACTTCGACTTCGACATCTTCTCACCGCCCACCAGGAGCCACCCGTGCGCGAAGACCCCCCGCGGCACCTCCAGGCCCGCAGCCATCAGCATCGCCGGCCAGATGACCGCATGGAACCGGAGGATGTCCTTGCCGACGACGTGGTAGGCCGGCCACCGGCGGGCGAACTCCTCGGGGTCTGCGCTGTAGCCGACCGCGGTGGCGTAGTTCAGCAGAGCGTCGACCCACACGTAGATGACGTGGGATTCGTCCCAGGGAACCTGGATGCCCCAGTCGAACGTCGACCGCGAGATCGACAGGTCCTTCAGACCGTTGCGGACGAAGGACACCACCTCGTTGCGGGCCGACTCCGGCCGGACGAAGTCGCCCTTGTAGAGCTCGAGCAGCTTGTCCTGGAACTCGCTGAGCTTGAAGAAGTAGTTCTTCTCCTGCAGCAGCTCCAGGGGCTTCGAGTGGATCGCGCACACCTTCAGACCCTCGAACGGGCCCGTGCCGTCGACGATCTCGGAGTCGGTCTTGAACTCCTCGCAGCCCACGCAGTACAGCGCCTCGAACTCGCCGGCGTAGATGTAGCCGCGATCGTAGATCGCCTGCACGAACTTCTTCACACGCTCCTCGTGACGAGGCTGAGTCGTGCGGATGAAGTCGTCGTTCGCGACATCCAGCGTCTCCAGAAGCGGATACCAGGCCTCCGACACGAGACGGTCGACCCACTGCTGCGGGGTCGCGCCGTTCGCGGCGGCCGCGCGCAGCATCTTCTGCCCGTGCTCGTCGGTGCCGGTCAGCATCCAGGTGTCATCCCCCGCCTGACGGTGCCAGCGCGCGAGCGCGTCCACGGCCACGGTCGTGTAGCCGTGTCCGATGTGGGGCACGTCGCTCGGGTAATAGATCGGCGTCGTGATGTAGAACGAGGAAGAACTGCCGGTGCTCACGCCACGATTCTAGTTTGGCCGGATGCCGCGGCCCGCCGTGTGACGTCGGCTCCCGGCATCCGTCGCTCCGCTCAGGCGCTGTCGCGGACGACGAGCGTCGTCGGGAGCACGACGGACTCGCGCACCCTGCCGTTGATGATGTCCAGCAGCATCTCGACCATCGACGCGCTGATCTCCGCCCACGGCTGCCGCATCGTGGTCAGCGGCGGCTCGTGCGTGGCCGCGAGCCCCGAGTCGTCGAAGCCGGCCACCGCGACGTCCTCGGGGACGCGCCGGCCCGATGCGCGGATGGCGGCGGCGGCCCCGACGGCCAGGACGTCGGATGCCGCGAACACGGCGTCGATCTCGGGGGCGCGGTCGAGCAGCCGGGTCATGGCGTCGTAGCCCGTCGCCCGCTCGTAGCTCCCCTGCTCCACGAGCTCGGGATCGAAGTCCTCGCCCATCTCCTCGCGGAATCCGACGAGACGGAAGCGTCCGCCCGGGGTGTCGTTGGGGCCGGTGATGACGGCGATGCGCCGGTGGCCGCGGTCGCGCAGGTATCGGGTCATGACGCGTGCCGATCCCTCCTCATCGACCGAGACGGTGGGGACGTCGGCCCGATGGCCCAGCGGCTTGCCCGTGCAGACGGTCGGGATGTGCGCGTCGATGAGCGAGTCCAGCAGGGGGTTGGACTCGTGCGACGAGATCAGGAGGACCCCGTCGACGTGGCCGGCGCGCACGTAGTGCTCGATGTTCGCCCGCTCGGCCGCGGTGTCGGCCACCAGGAGCACGAGCGTCATCGAGCGCTGCGCCAGGGCCTCGCTCGCTCCGCGCAGGAGGAGGGCGAAGGTGGGGTCGTTGAAGAGCAGGTGCTGCGGCTCGGTGAGGAGGAACGCAAGAGATCCGGCGCGACCCGTGGCGAGGCTCCGGGCGTGATGGTTTGCGGTGTATCCCGTGCGATGGATGGCCTCCTCGACCGCCACGCGCGCATCGGGTGAGACCCAGTGACCCCCGTTGATGACGCGCGACACGGTGCCGCGCGACACCCCCGCCTCGGCGGCGACATCGCGGATCGTCGGGCGACGACGCGCCGAACTGGACTCTTCCACGGAGAGTGACTCTACCGGCCCGACCGACACGCGAACGCTCGGTCGGACAGGCCGGTGTGACCGGTCACGGTTCGATAACGGATGCCGCGGGCTGCGTGCGCCGACCCGCCCGTGCGGGTCATACTGTGACCGGTCCCAGTGCCGTCGACGTCGACCTCGACCTCGATCTCGGCGCGACACTGCACCGCCGCAGCACAGATCGATGAGACCCGACGGAGCGTCATGAATCAGAGCACCCCTTGGCCCGCACTCAGCGGACTCGCCTACGGCGGTGACTACACGCCGGAGCAGTGGCCGCGTGAGGTCTGGGACGAGGACGTCGTGCTGATGCGGGAGGCGGGTGTCAACCTCGTCAGCGTCGGCATCTTCTCGTGGGCGCTCCTGGAGACCAGCGAGGGCGTCTTCGACTTCGGCTGGCTCGACGAGCTCCTCGACCTCCTGCACGCGAACGGCATCAGCGTCGACCTGGGCACCCCCACGGCGGCTCCGCCGGCGTGGTTCTTCGCCGATCACCCCGACGCGCGTCCGGTGTCGCGCGACGGCGTCGTCATGGGCGGCGGTTCCCGCGGCAGCGCATCCCCGTCCTCACCCGCCTACCGCGATGCGATCGTGCGCATCTCCTCCGCCCTCGCGGAACGCTACGCCCAGCATCCGGCCATCGTCCTCTGGCACGTCCACAACGAGTACGGCGTGCCCGTCGGCGAGGACTACTCCCCGGCATCCGTCCTCGCGTTCCGCGACTGGCTGATCGAGAAGTACGAGACGCTCGACACACTCAATACCGCCTGGGGCACCGCGTTCTGGGGCCAGAGCTACACCGCATGGGAGCACGTCGACGCCCCGCGCACCGCGCCGTCGGTCGTCAACCCCGCGCAGCGCCTCGACTTCGCCCGCTTCACCGATCACCAGCTGCGCGCGTGCTTCATCGCCGAGCGCGATGCGATCCGCGCCCGTGCGACGCAGCCGATCACCACGAACTTCATGGCGAACCAGAGCTGGACGACCGACCTCTGGGCCTGGGGCCGCGAGGTCGACGTGGTCTCGGACGACCACTACCTCTGGGCCGCCGACGAAGAGGGCGAGATCGGACTGGCCATCGCCGCCGATCTGTCGCGCTCCGTAGGGGGCGGCAGGCCGTGGATGCTGATGGAGCACTCGACCTCCGCGGTGAACTGGCAGCCCCGCAACATCGCCAAGCGTCCCGGCGAGATGTCGCGCAACTCCCTCAGCCACGTCGCCCGCGGCGCAGACGCGGTGCTGTTCTTCCAGTGGCGCGCCTCCCGCTCGGGCGCCGAGAAGTTCCACTCCGCGATGATCCCGCACGCGGGGACGGACTCCCGCGTGTGGCGCGAGGTCGTGGAGCTCGGATCGCACCTGCGACGACTGGGCGAAGTGCGGGGTTCGCGCGTCGTGGCGGATGTCGCGATCCTGTGGGACTTCGAGTCGTTCTGGGCGCAGGACCTCGAGTGGCGTCCGTCCATCGATCTGACGCACCAGGAGCGCGTCCGCGCGTTCTACGAGCAGCTGTGGCGCGACAACATCACCGTCGACTTCGCCCTGCCGGGTCAGGATCTCTCCGCCTACCGCCTGGTGATCGCCCCCGCCCAATACCTCCTCCGCGTCGAGGACGCCGAGAACCTCAACCGTTATGTCGAGCGGGGCGGCACACTGCTGGTGTCGTTCTTCTCGGCCGTGGTCGACGAGAACGACGCCGTGCATGCCGGCGGGTTCGGCGCGCCGCTCCGGCCCGCGCTCGGTGTGGTCGCGGAGGAGTTCCTCCCCCTCCGCGAGAGCGCAACCGCGTCGGTGGCCTGGCACGGAGACCGAGGTGACGGCTCGGGTACGCTCACCGCCGACACGTGGCAGGAAGACCTCAGGGTCCACGAGGCTGCCGTACTCGCGACGTATGTCGACGGGCCTGCGGCCGGTCGACCGGCCATCACCCGCAACGAGAGCGGCGAGGGCATCGGCTGGTACATCAGCACCCGTCTGGATGCTGCGAGCCTGCGCACCGTGATGCGCGCCGTCTACCTCGATGCCGGTGTGGAGCCGTTCGCTGCTCCGGCGGGCCTCGAGATCGTGACGCGCCATGGCGAGGAATCCGACTACATCGTGGCGATCAACCACGGCGAGCGGGAGCAGCGCCTGCACGCGTCGGGAACCGAGCTCCTCACCGACACCGAGGTCGACGGCGAGATCACGGTGCCAGCCGGCGATGTCGTGATCATCCGCACCGCTCGCGCGCGGAAGGAGGCGGCCACCCATCCACTCGTCCGCGTGTGAGGCCCGCACCGGCATCGCACACCCCGCACCATCACGTGCTCTGCACCATCCCTGAACGGGCCTGACGGCCCACACACCAAACCGGTCGTAACGGCGCGACTCTCCTGAGTCCGCGGTGCGGCCACACCCTGGAAGGAACACTCATGCGCAAGCATCTGGCCATCGGCGCGATCACGATCGCGTCTGCCATTCTCCTGGCGGGCTGCAGCGGAAGCTCGGCCCCCGACAGCTCGGGCGGCGGTGGCGGGGACGCCAGCGGCACCGAACTGACCATCTGGGCCGATGAGAACCGCAAGCCCGCGATCGAGGCCGCGGCGAAGTCCTTCGAGGAGGAGACCGGCGCGACCGTCACCATCGTCCAGAAGAACTTCGACGACATCCGCACCGACTTCATCAACCAGGTTCCGACCGGCGAAGGCCCCGACCTGACGATCGGCGCCCACGACTGGCTCGGGGCCCTGGTGGCCGCCGGTGTCGTCTCGACGATCGACCTCGGCGACAAGGCCGACTCGATCGAGCCCGTCGCGCTTCAGGCGATGACCTACGACGGCCAGCTCTATGCGCTGCCGTACTCGCTCGAGACCGTCGCCCTGGTGCAGAACACCGACCTCGTCGGCGAGGATGCGCCCACCAGCTGGGACGACATGATCGCGAAGGGCACCGCCTCGGGCGCCGAGCGCCCGTTCGTCATCAACACGGCCGGCCAGACCGGCGACGCCTACACGATGTACGGCCTGCAGACGTCGTTCGGCGCTCCCGTCTTCGTCCAGGACGACACCGGCTCGTACACCACCGACGTCGGCATGGGCGGTGCGCCCGGAGACGGCTTCGCGGCGTGGCTCGGCTCGCAGGGTGCAGCCGGGACCGGGATCATCTCCACGACCGTGGACTACGACACCAACAACGAGCTGTTCAACACCGGCAAGGCGGCGTACACGATCCAGGGACCGTGGGCGATCGCCTCGTTCGCCGACGTCAATGTCAAGGTCAACCCGATCCCGTCCGCGGGCGGCCAGACCGCCGCGCCGTTCGTCGGCGTGCAGGGCTTCTACCTCAGCTCGGAGAGCAAGAACGCCCTTCTCGCGCAGGAGTTCCTCGTGAACTACATGGCGACGGAAGACGCCCAGCGCGCCCTGTACGACGCCGACCCCCGCATCCCGGCGTGGACCGACCTGGCTACCGAGGTCTCCTCCGACCCGATCATCGGCGGATTCGTCGCATCGTCCAAGAACGGCGTGCCCATGCCGAGCATCCCCGAGATGGGCTCGGTCTGGGACCTCTGGAACGCCGCGCAGGTGCAGATCATCGGCGGCGCCGACCCGGTCAGCACCTGGAACACGATGGTCCAGCAGGTCACGGACGCGACCTCCTAGCAGCATCCCCGTCCCGGGGGCGGGCCCGCCGCCCGCCCCCGGACACCACCGCCCCGACGCCCGCGGCACGAGGAGAACAGAATGTCGGCACCACAGATCGCGACCGGTCAGCCGGTCCCCCCGTCCGCGGACGACCCACCGCTCGCGCCCCGGAGCGAGTCGCACGCGCGCCGCTGGCACGGCCTGGGGTGGGGGTTCCTCGTCAAACTCGTGCTGATGGCCGGCATCAACGCCCTCGGTGTCATGACGATCCTCGCCGCGTGGAACGAGCAGGCGTGGCTCATCGTCGGCGCTTCCGTCGTGCTCGTCGTCATCGCCGACGTCGTGTACTTCAGCAAACGGGCCATCGCTCTGAAGTACCTGTATCCGGGACTCGTCTTCCTGTTCGTGTTCCAGATCTTCATCTTCGGCTACACCGCCTACATCGCCTTCACCAACTACGGCACGGGGCACGTCGGCACCCAGGAGCAGGCCGTGAACGCCGCGCTCAGCCAGGGCGAGCGCCGGATCGAAGGATCCGACAGCTATCCGCTGACCGTGGTGCAGCGCGGCGGCGCGCTCGGATTCGCCATCGTCGACGGCGACGACGTGCGGGCGGGCTCGGAAGACGAGCCGCTGAGCGACGTCAGCGGCGCCGACATCGGCTCGACCGGCGCCCCCTCGGCGGTTCCCGGCTGGGATGTCGTGCCGCGCGCCCAGCTTCTGAGCGATCCCGAACTCCAGCAGCAGATCACGGAACTGCGCGTACCCGTCTCGGACGACCCCAACGACGGCTCCATCCGGACGCGCGACGGCAGCACCGGGTCGGTGTATCTGTCGACGCTGACGTGGGATGCCGCGGCGCAGACCATCACCGATACGAGCACCGGCACCGTCTACACCGCCACCGCAGGCGGCAACTTCGTCGCGGAGGACGGCACGAGGCTGCCCACCGGCTGGGTCGTGAACGTCGGTTTCGACAACTTCATCAAGCTCTTCACCGATCCTTCACTCGGACAGCCGCTGTTCCTCGTGACGGCCTGGACGTTCGCGTTCGCGATCCTCTCGGTGGTCCTCCCCTTCGCGCTGGGTCTGCTGTTCGCCCTGATCTTCAACGACCCTCGCCTGCGCGGGCGCAAGATCATCCGGACGCTGTTCATCCTCCCCTACGCCTTCCCGGCCTTCATGTCGGCTCTGCTGTTCCGCGGCATGTTCAACTCCGAGTTCGGCGTGATCAACGACCTGTTCTTCTTCGGGGCGCAGATCGACTGGCTCGGTGACCCGTGGCTGGCCAGGATGGCGGTGCTCTGGGTCAACGTCTGGCTCTCCTACCCGTATTACTTCCTCGTGTGCACGGGCGCGATCCAGGCACTCCCCGCCGATGCGCTGGAAGCAGCATCCATCGATGGTGCCGGCGCCTGGCGCAAGCTCCGCTCGATCATCCTGCCGCTCGTGCTCGTCTCCACCGCCCCGCTGCTGATCTCCTCCTTCGCGTTCAGCTTCAACAACTTCACGATCATCTACATGTTCAACAACGGCGGCCCCGCGATACCCGGTGCACCGTTCGCCCTCGGTGCCACCGACATCCTGATCTCGGCGATCTACGACATCTCCGGCGTCTCCGGGGGCGCCGCGGACTACGGGCTGGCGAGTGCCCTCTCGATTCTCGTGTTCGTCGTCATCGGCGTCATCGCCGCGCTGGCGTTCCGACAGACCCGCAAGCTCGAGGAGTACCAGTGATGTCCACGACCCACGCCACCCGCACCCGCCGCCCGGACACCGACACGGCGGCACCCGACCGCACCCGCGCTCGCCGCAGCCGCTGGCTGCGGGACGTGGGCTGGAAGTACGTCCTCGCGCTCATCATCATCTTCTACGCCGTGTTCCCGCTCGTGTACGTCGTGTCCGCGGCCCTCAATCCCCGCGGCACCCTCGCGGCCAGCAACGCCCTGTTCTCGTCGATCGACTTCTCGAACTTCGCCGCGCTCAGCGGCACGAGCTTCTGGACCTGGGCGGGCAACACGCTGATCGTCGGCGCGGCCTCGTCGATCGGCGCCGTCCTGATGGGCGCGTGCGCGGCCTACGCGTTCTCACGTTTCCGCTTCTCGGGCCGCCGAGCCAGCCTCACGGGCCTGCTCATCATCCAGATGTTCCCGCAGGCGCTCGCCTTCGTCGCGATCTTCCTCATGCTGCTGAGCCTCGGCGAAGTGGTGCCGGCTCTCGGCCTCAATTCGAAGATCGCCCTGATCTGCGTCTATCTCGGTGGCGCTCTGGGCGTGAACACGTTCCTCATGTACGGGTTCTTCAACACGATCCCGATCGAGATCGACGAGTCGGCAAAGATCGACGGTGCCACCCACGCGCAGATCTTCTGGCGGCTCATCATGCCGCTGGTGACGCCGATCCTCGCGGTCGTCGCGCTCCTGGCCTTCATCGCGGCGTTCGGCGACTACATCATCGCGAAGATCGTCCTGGTCAGCGAAGACAACTGGACGCTTGCGGTGGGCATGTTCCAGTGGGTGTCGAACCAGCTCTCCTCGAACTGGGGGCTGTTCGCCGCCGGTGCCGTGATCGCGTCGATTCCCGTGCTGGTGCTGTTCTTCGCGCTGCAGCGCTACATCGTGGGCGGACTGACCGCCGGTTCGGTCAAGGGCTGAGGCCGGTCGGGCCGCCCCGTCAGTTCCGGACGGCGAGGGCGGCCTGATATAGCTCTCGGGACGAGTGCCCGGTCTGCGCCGACACCTCGGACGAGGCATCCTTCAATCGGATGCCCGACCGCACGAGCTCGAGTACCTGGGTGACCGCGTCGGGGAATTCGACGCTGCGGGCCGCGGCCCCCTCGACGACGATGACGAGTTCGCCGCGCACCCCCGCTGCCGCCCACTCCGCGAGCTCGGTGACGGTGCCCCGAGCCACTTCCTCGTACATCTTCGTGAGCTCGCGGCACACGGCCGCGCGGCGATCCGCCCCGAAGGCCGTCGCCATGGCCGTCAGGGTCGCGGCGACGCGGGCCGGTGAGTCGAAGAACACCATCGTGCGCTGCTCGGCGGCGAGCGCCCGCAGCGTGGATGCCCGCTCCCCCGCCTTCCGCGGCAGGAACCCCTCGAAGGTGAAGCGGTCGGTCGGCAGGCCCGAGACCGCCAGCGCGGTCACGACGGCGCTGGGACCGGGGATCGCCGTGACGGTCACCCCCGCTGCCGCGGCTGCAGCCACGAGTCCGTAACCGGGATCGCTCACCGTGGGCATGCCGGCGTCGCTCACCACCAGCAGATCCTGTGCGGCGGCGAGCGCGGCGAGTTCGCCCGCTTTCTCCTTCTCGTTGTGATCGTGCAGCGCGATCAACCGGGGCCGGTTGGCGATTCCCAGGGCGAGCAGCAGACGGTGCGTCGTGCGGGTGTCTTCGGATGCCACGACCTGAACGGTCTCGAGGGCCTCGACCAGCCGCGGCGACGCGTCCTTGAGGTTGCCGATCGGGGTGGCGGCGAGGATCAGCATGCGCCCAGTCTGACAGTCCGTACCGCCCTGCCGCCGTAGGCTGTTCGCTGTGACGACGACCGACGAGCCTCTGCTGCCGTCCGCGCCGTCGGAGCAGGTGCGCGCGTCCTTCTACGACCGCTGGTCGACACGACTCGCCGCGGATCCGCAGCGGCAGCGGCGGATCGCCTGGCTGGCGCCCCTCGTGATCACCCTGGTCGCCGGCATCCTGCGCTTCTGGAACCTCGGGCACCCCGACGCCCTGGTCTTCGACGAGACCTATTACGTCAAGGACGCCTGGAGCCAATGGGTCCTCGGGTATCCGGCGACATGGCCGACCGAGGGCGCCAACGAACGGTTCGTGGCCGGCGAGACCGGCATCTTCAACGACGAGGGCAGCTTCGTGGTGCATCCGCCACTGGGCAAGCTCCTGATCGGGGCGGGGATGGCGCTGTTCGGCGCCGAGTCCTCCTTCGGCTGGCGCTTCGCGACCGCCGTCTTCGGCACGGCACTGGTGCTGCTCGTCTACCTGGTCGCGCGATCGCTGACGCGGTCGGTCGTCTTCGCGTCGGTCGCGGGCGTGCTGATGGCCGTCGACGGCCTGGCCATCGTCATGAGTCGGGTCGCCCTGCTGGATGTCTTCCTGGCCTTCTTCACCCTGCTCACCTTCTGGTTCGTGATCCTCGATCATCGACGGCACCGAAGACGCCTGGAAGCGGCCGTCGCGTCACGCACGGTCGAGGGCGAACCGCCGGTGTGGGGTCCGGTCCTCTGGAACCGGCCGTGGCTGATCGCAGCGGGGCTGGCCGTGGGCGCCGCGACCGCGGTGAAGTGGTCGGGGCTGTACGTCATGGCCGCCGTCGGCATCTACGTGGTCGTCAGCGACGCGCTCGCCCGGCGGAAGGCCGGGGTCGGGTACTGGCCGACCGATGCCGCGTTCCGGCAGGGTCCCGTCTCGTTCCTGCTCTTCGTCCCGGTCGCGTGCGTCGTCTACCTCTCGTCTTGGACCGGCTGGCTCGTCACTGCGGGAGGATACGGCCGCGACGGCACGGGTGTGACCCTGGCCACGGGGTTCTGGTCGTGGCTGCCCCTGCCACTGCAGTACTTGTGGGCTTATCACCAGGCGATGTACGGATTCCACGTCGGGCTGACCTCGCCGCACAGCTATGCCAGTCCGGCCTGGCAGTGGCTGCTGCTGGTGCGCCCCACCTCGATGTACTACCACCAGGACGCGAACGGCGAGGCGGGCTGCGGAGCGGTGAACGGCTGCGTGCAGAACGTGTACGGCATGCCCAACCCGCTCATCTGGTGGGCGGCGTCGGCCGCGATCGTCTACCTTCTCTACCGCTTCGTGCGGACGAGGGACTGGCGCTACGCGCTGGTGCTGACCGGCTTCGCGGCGACCTACGTTCCGTGGCTGCTCTACCCCGAGCGCACGATCTTCCAGTTCTACACGATCGCCATGCTGCCCTTCATGGTGATCGCACTCACGTTCGTGCTGCGCGACATCGCCAGCCCCCGACGACGGAGGGAGAGCCCCGAAGAGGACGCGCACCGGCGCCGGTCCGGTCAGTGGGTGGTCGTGGTGTTCCTGGGCTTCGTCCTGCTGATCTCGGCGTTCTGGTATCCGATCCTCACGGCGTCGCCGGTGCCGTACGACTTCTGGCGTCTGCATAACTGGATGCAGACGTGGGTGTAGCGACGGGCTCATCGTCGTCCTCACCGTCCGCGTTCTGATCCGATGCGACGAGGTCGACGGCCTCGCGCAGACGCGTGAGCGTCTGGATCACGGTGTCGGCCTCCTGCGGGCTGAGGTCGAGCACGGCCGCCATCATCCGCTCATGCATGGCGCCCAGGGTCTGACGAACCGCGGAATCGGCGTTCACGGTCGGCTCGACGTAGATGCTGCGTCGGTCGGTCTCGTGCTGCACCCGCTGGACATGACCGAGCTTCTCCAGCCGGTCGACGATCGCGGTCGTCGACGCGGTCGACACCCGGAGGTACTTCGACAGTTCGCTCGGCCGCACTTGACGGCCCTCACGCTGCGACCTCATCAGGTAGCGCACGACGAGGAGATCATTCTCACCCATCGACATCTCTTCGCGGGTACGTCGGCGCATCTCCGTGTCGGCCGACCGATACCGGCGGAACGCCTCCAGGACGTCGACCGCCCGTCGGTGCTGAGCGTCCTCAGTGTCGTCGAACCAGTACCCGCCGTGGAAATCCGGGTCGTACGGCATCAGCCGCGTTCCTTCGGGGCGGTCACGTTCAGCTCGCGGCGCGGACCTCTTCGCGCGGCATCTCCGACCCCGCGAGCTGATTCATCACCCGCATGTGCTTGCGCTCGAGGTAGGCGGCGGCGTCGTTCTCGGGCATGACGGTCAGCGTCCCCGTCGAGTCCTCGCTCTCACCCATGGCCTGCACCCAGAGCCTGTTCATCGCCGGGACGCGGCTGCCGACCGAGATGAACTGCAGCGGGACCGCGGGAGAGATCCAGAGGTTCCTCCGCGATCCGATGCCGACGTCGTCGATCGGCAGGCTCACCATGAACGACTCCCCGCGGCGCAGTCGCACGGCCATCGCCAGGCGGAGGTGTTCCAGCGTGCGGTCATCCACGGGGATCGCAGAACCGTTCCCGTACAGCAGTGTGCCCATCGTGAGTGCCTTTCGATTTGGCTAGTTCGATAAGTATCTAATCAAACTAGCTAAATAGCAAAGCGAGATCCGCGATCCGCACTCCTGCCGGTTCTCCACCGATCACGACGTCGGCGTCACGTGTTCGGGCGCGCCGGCGACGTAAGATGGAAGGCTATGTCTGCGCTGGAACCTGTGATCTCGTACCCGCCGGAGCTGCCTGTCAGCGCGGCCCGCGAGGAGATCGCGCGCGCCATCCGCGACAACCAGGTCGTGATCGTGGCCGGCGCGACCGGTTCGGGCAAGACGACGCAGCTGCCGAAGATCTGCCTCGAGCTCGGACGCACCCGCATCGCGCACACTCAGCCGCGGCGGATCGCCGCGCGCACGATCGCCGAGCGCATCGCCGAGGAGCTGGAGGTGCCTCTCGGGACGACCGTCGGCTACAAGGTGCGGTTCACCGACAAGGTCTCGGAAGACACCCGGATCGCCCTGCTCACCGACGGCATCCTCCTCAACGAGATCCACCGCGACCGGCTCCTCCGGCGCTACGACACGATCATCGTGGACGAGGCTCACGAGCGGTCGCTCAACGTCGACTTCCTGATCGGCTACCTGCGCCGCATCCTCCCCCGCCGCCCCGACCTGCGGGTCATCATCACCTCCGCCACGATCGACCCGGAGAGCTTCGCCGCCCACTTCGCAGACAGGGCCGGTGTTCCGGCGCCGATCATCGAGGTGTCGGGCCGGACCTATCCGGTCGAGGTCCGCTACCGCGGTGTCGACGGCGGTGACGACGACTCGGACGACGACGACTCGGACGACGCGCCCGCTCCCGCGCGGGCTCCCCGCATCGGTCGTCCGGCGGCGAAGGCCACGAGGCGGCCGCTGCGCGAGGATCCCCCCGATGACGTCGACGCGATCGTCGAGGCGCTGCGCGAGCTCGACCGTGAGGCCGCGGGCGACGTGCTGGTCTTCCTCCCCGGCGAGGCGGAGATCCGCGACGCCGCCGAGGCGGTGCGGGGCGCGTACGCGAAGGATGCCGCGCCCACCGAGGTGCTGCCGCTGTACGGGCGCCTGAGCGCGGCGGAGCAGCACCGCGTCTTCGAGCGTTCTACCCTCCCCGGCGTGCGGCGCCGCGTGATCCTCGCCACCAACGTGGCCGAAACGAGCCTCACGGTGCCGGGCATCCGCTACGTGATCGACACCGGCACGGCGCGCATCTCGCGGTACAGCAACCGCACGAAGATCCAGCAGCTGCCCATCGAGGCGATCTCGCAGGCCTCGGCGCAGCAGCGTGCGGGCCGCGCAGGTCGAACCGCACCGGGCATCGCGATCCGGCTGTACGGGGAGGACGACTTCGACAAGCGCCCCGAGTTCACCGAGCCCGAGATCCTGCGCACCAGCCTGGCGTCGGTCATTCTGCAGATGCTGTCGCTCGGCTTCGGCGACATCGCCGCGTTCCCGTTCCTCACTCCGCCCGACTCCCGAGGGGTGAAGGCGGCGTTCGACCTGCTCGTCGAGCTGGGTGCGGTCTCGCTGCCGGCGGGTCGCGCCGACGGGCGCACGCCCACGCTCACGGCCCTCGGCCGGGAGATCGCCCGACTGCCCATCGACCCCCGGTTCGCCCGCATGCTGCTGGAGGCCCGGCGCACCGGCGTCCTGTCGGACGTGATGGCGATCGTCGCGGGCATGTCGATCCAGGACGTCCGTGAGCGTCCGGAGGATCGGCGGGAGGAGGCCGACCGGCTGCACGCGCGGTTCACCGACCCGACGAGCGACTTCCTGAGCCTCCTCAATCTCTGGAACCACCTCCAGGAGCAGCAGTCGAGTCTCGGCTCCAGCGCTTTCCGACGCCTGTGCCGCGCGGAGCACCTCAATTACGTGCGCGTCCGGGAATGGGTCGACGTGCACAGGCAGCTGCGCTCGCTCGTCCACGGCGGAGGCGAGCGCGCGTCGATCGGCGCGGCCGACGGCGGCGCGGATGCCGACGCGATCCACAAGGCGATCCTCTCCGGCCTGCTGTCGCACATCGGAATCCTCGACGAGCGCCCGGCGCCTGCGGCGCGCACGACGACCGCACGCGGGGAGAACCGCGGACGGACGGCACCCGGCGAATACCTGGGGGCCCGTGGCGCACGCTTCGCGATCTTCCCCGGCTCGGGGCTCAAGAAGAAGCGCCCCGCCGCCGTGATGGCGGCGGAGCTCGTCGAGACGTCTCGGCTTTTCGGACGCTCGGTCGCCGCCATCGACCCCGAGTGGGCCGAGCCCCTCGCGGGCGACCTCGTCAAGCGGCAGCTCGGCGATCCGCACTGGTCGAAAGATGCCGGGGCTGCGGTCGCCGCCGAGAAGGTCACGCTGTTCGGAGTCGAGATCATCCCGCGCCGCCGCGTCCAGTTGGCGCGCTTCGATCAGCCCCTCGCGCGCGAACTGTTCATCCGCAACGCCCTCGTCGAAGAGGACTGGGACCCGTCGCACCTCGACAAGCGCCTGACCGCCTTCCTGCGCCGCAACCTGGAGCAGCGCCGGCGTCTGGAGAAGATCGAAGAGCGCGAGCGCCGTCGCGACATCCTCGTCGGCGACGAAGCCGTCTTCGCGTTCTACGACGCCCGCCTCCCGCGCGACATCTTCGACGCGCGGTCGTTCGAGGCCTGGTGGACCGACGCGTCGTCGCGGACGCCGCGTCTCCTCGACCTCACCGAGGCCGACCTGCGCGACGAAGCGGCCCGCACCGACGAACGGGATTTCCCCGCACGCTGGCGTCAGGGCGACCAGGTGCTCACCCTGAGCTACCGCTTCGAACCCGGCGCTCCCGACGACGGCGTCACCGTCATCGTGCCGCTGGCCCTTCTCGCTCAGTTGCGCCCCGACGGCTTCGACTGGCAGGTGCCGGGCATGCGCGACGAGCTGGTGACGGCGCTGCTGCGCGCGCTGCCGAAGGCGATCCGGCGGCACGTCGTACCGGCGGCGGACTGGGCGACCCGGTTCTCGGAGGAGCTCGCGGGACTCGGGCCCGAGGCGCACGACGGCATACCCGAAACGACGCTGCGCGACGCCCTGGCCCTTCTTGTCCGGCGGGCCGCCGGCCAGCCGGTGACCGCCGCCGATTTCGACGGCGAACGCGTCCCCGGCCACCTGCAGGTCTCGTTCCGCGCGGTCGACGATCGTGGGCGTCCCGTCGGCTCCGCTCGCGACCTCCGGGCACTCCAGGAGCAGCTCGCGGGCAGGGCCCGCACCACGGTGGCGCGCTCGCTGCAGCGCGCCGACGCGGGTCGCCCCGCTCCCGGTTCGTCGCCCGCGGCCGCTGCATCCGTCCCGTCCACTTCGCTGCGCGAGCGCTCCGGACTGGTGCAATGGTCGTTCGACGACCTCCCCGAGGTCGTCGACACGCGTGTCGCGGGAGGCATCGTCCGCGGCTACCCCGCGCTCACCGACGAGGGTCAGAGCGTCGCCATCCGCATCGAGACGACGGCGCAGGATGCCGCGCGGCAGACACGTGCGGGGGTTCGGCGTCTCCTCCTCCTGGCCGTACCCTCCCCCACCTCCTACGTGCAGGAGCACTTGACCTCGAGCGAGAAGCTCGCTCTGGCGACCTCCCCGTATGCGTCGGCGAAGGCGCTCATCGAAGATGCCCGCACGGCGGTCGCCGACGCCGTCCTGTCGCGCCACGGCGACGGAGTGCTGCGGACGAAGGCGGAGTTCGAGGACGTGCGCGCCGAGCTGTCCGCGGCGATGGTCGACGATCTGTTCGGCGCGGTGTCGCTGAGCGCCCGCATCCTCACACTCGCGCGCGACGCCGATCGCGCCGTCCGTGCGCAGAACTCGCTCATCCTCCTGGGCGCGCTGGGCGACATCCGCGCGCAGCTCGGCGGGTTGATCTTCCCGGGTTTCGTGGCGCGCACCGGGCTGGAGCGCCTGGGCCACCTGCCGCGCTATCTGCAGGGTGTGCTGGATCGCGTCGCATCGCTGTCCGACAACGCCGGGCGCGACCGCCAGCGGATGACCGAGTTCGAACGCGCGGGCGCGCTGTACGCCGAGGCCGGCGGCACGATCCCCCTCCCCTCGGATGCGCCCGCGTCGCTCGCGCACGCCCGGTGGCTGCTCGAGGAGTACCGCGTCAGCCTCTTCGCCCAGCGTCTGGGAACGGCCGAGCCGGTGTCGCTGCAGCGCATATCCAAGGCCCTGGCCGATCGCTGACCCGACCCGGGCGCGGGAATACCGCCCGACGGGACGCGGTTTCGAACGGCATGGCACACGCGATCGTCCACACCGAGTTCGGCGGACCCGAGGTCCTCACGCTGCAGGAGGTCGCCGACCCCCGGCCCGGCGACGGTGAGATCGCCGTCCGCGTCGAGGCGGCCGGCGCCAACCCGATAGACGCGAAGCTGCGCAGTGGCCTGCGGGCCACCGACCCGATCACGACGCCGCGGCGCGTCGGCAGCGACGGCTCGGGCGTCGTCACGGCCGTCGGCTCGGGCGTCGACGGGTTCCGTGTCGGTGATGCGGTCGTGTTCACGGGCGTCCAGGGCACCTACGCGACGGACATCGCGCTTTCCGCCTCCCGGGCATGGCCCCGCCCGCCGCAGGTGTCGGCAGCGGAGGGTGCCGCGATCGGCATCCCGGTCGGCACCGCCTACCAGGCCGCCCGATCCCTCGATGTGCGCGCGGGAGACACCCTCCTCGTGCACGGCGGCTCGGGCGCCGTCGGCCAGGCGCTCATCCAGTACGCCGTCCTCTGGGGAGCGACGGTCCTCGCGACGTCGTCCGAGCGCCGCTTCGACCGTATCCGTGCGCTCGGCGCCGTTCCCGTCGCCTACGGCGAAGGTCTCGCCGACCGCGTACGGTCGGCGGCACCGCAGGGGGTGACCGTCGTGATCGACGCCGCCGGCACCGACGAGGCCTTGCAATCGTCCGTCGATCTCCTCGCCGACAAGACGCGCATCGCCACGATCGTGCGGGGGGCGGATGCCGCATCCTTCGGCATCCGCGCGTTCGCCGGTGGGGCGCCCACGCCGCTGACCCCGCAGCAGGCCGTCTGGCGCGCCGAGGCGATCCCCGCGACACTCGCACTCATGGCCGCCGACGCGTTCTCGGTCGAGATCGGACCGTCGTTCCCTCTGGCCGAGGCATCCGCCGCCCACACGGCGCTGCATGACGGCGTGGACGGCAAGATCACCCTCGTTCCGTAGCGTCCCGCAGCTCCCCTCGCGGGACGCCTCGGCGCGGGCGCATCGCCACACCGACCGACACAGAGTGTCACAGCGTTTCCCGCCCGGAACGGCTCGTGCCACGATGCTGAGATGACCGATCCGACCGGCCCGCGCCCGCCCTCGCCCTCGTTCGCGACCACGCAGGTGCAGGCCGGGTATTCCGCGGGCATCGCCCAGAACCCGGCGATCACGCCGATCTACCAGTCCAACGCCTACGAGTTCGGGTCGCTGGCCGAAGCGCGCGACCTCTTCGCGGTGCGCACGGTGGGCAACGTGTACAGCCGCAACGCGAATCCGACGCAGCTCGTCTTCGAAGCACGCATCGCGCAGCTCGAGGGCGGCACATCCGCCGTGGCGGTGGCCTCGGGGCAGGCGGCGACCGCGGGCGCGGTCCTCGCGCTCGCCCGGGCAGGCGATCATGTCGTCGCGGCGCGGCAGCTGTACGGCGGCACGATCGATCTGCTGCAAGAGTCCCTCGCGGACCTCGGCATCTCCACCACCTTCGTCGATCAGGACGACTTCTCGGCGTGGGCGGCGGCCGTGCGGCCCGAGACCAGGCTCTTCTTCGCCGAGTCGATCACCAACCCGCTCGCCGCGGTCCTCGACATCCGGGCGGTCGCCGACATCGCGCACGCCGCGGGCGTGCCGCTCGTCGTCGACAACACGGTCGCCACCCCCTACCTGGTCCGCCCCGGCGAGTTCGGCGCCGACATCGTCGTGCACTCGGCAACGAAGTACATCGGCGGTCACGGATCGTCGCTGGGAGGGGTCGTGGTCGACCTCGGATCCTTCGACTTCGGCGCCGACCCGGAACGGTGGCCGCAATTCACCGCGCCGTTCGCCCGCATCGGGGGCTCATCGCTCTGGAAGCGGTTCGGCGCGGAGGGGCAGGCGCTCGCGGTCTGGATGAAGACGAAGTACGTCCACGACTTCGGCCCGACGCTCTCCGCCTTCAACTCCTTCCAGTTCCTTCAGGGTCTCGAGACGCTCGATCTCAGGATGCGACGCCACAGCGACTCCGCGCTCGCGGTGGCCCGCTTTCTCGCCGACCATCCGGCGGTCTCTGTCGTGCACCACCCCGGACTCGAGTCGAGTCCCTGGCACGCCACGGCCGCGCGCGTGCTCCCCCGCGGGGCGTCCTCGGTGTTCGCCTTCGACCTCGCGCCCTCGGGTGACGCCCTGCTCGACGAGTCGCGCGTCGAGCACGTGATCGATGGGCTTCGCGTCATCCGGCTGGTCGCCAACATCGGCGATGCCCGCAGCCTGGTCTCGCACCCTGCCTCGATGACCCACAGTCACCTCGACGCGGATCAGTTGCGCGAAGCGGGCATCAGCCCGACGACCATTCGTCTGTCGATCGGCCTCGAAGATGTCGCCGACGTGATCGCCGACCTCACGCAGTCACTCGACGCCGCCTACGCGGAGCACCCCGGCGCTTCGGCCGCGCCTCGTCACAGCGAACTGCGCTGAGCCGCAGCCACCGTGTCCCCGTCTCCGTGGGAGCCGGAGCTCAACCGCCCTCACCGCCGTCGACCCGCGCGCCACGGACCCATACCCGATGACGACGAGGACGGGAAGGGTCGCGAAGCCCTTTCTCTCTCGGGGTACAAAGGAACCATGGACAGGGACCGCACCGGCAGGCCGAAACGCGACCGCGAACCGGTCTACTCGCTCGCCGTCGGTGTGGGGCGCGTCTTCTTCGGCGGCGTCCTCCGGTTACGACCGACGGTCTGCGGGGCCGAATCGCTTCCCGCCACGGGCGCCGCGGTTCTGGCGATCACCCATTTCGGCTACATGGACTTCGCACTGGTCGAGTGGATCACGTGGCTCCGTACCCGGCGCCGGACCCGGTTCATGGTGACCCGGCGGGCTGCCGACAAACCGGTCGTGGGCTGGCTCCTGAAGCAGATGCGGCACATCCCGGTGGAGATCGGGGCAGGGCGGGACGCGTACGCCGATGCCGTGCGGGCGCTGAAGGAGGGAGAGCTTGTCGGGGTCTTCCCGGAAGCAGGTGTCAGCGCCTCGTTCGTCGTGCGCGAGCTCAAGACCGGGGCGGTGCGCATGGCCGCCGACGCCGGCGTACCCGTCATCCCGATCGTGGTCTGGGGTGGACAGCTCCTGAAGACCAAGAACCACAAATCGTCGTTCGCTGAGGCCTTCCGCGCCCCGATCCACGTCTCTGTGGGCGCCCCGCTCCCGGCGGACTCGTCCGATGACCCCGCCGAGAAGACGGCAGAACTGCGCTCTCGTCTGCAGGCGCTGCTCGACGACGCACAGGCGGCGTATCCGACGTCGGGCACGGGGAAGTGGTGGCAACCCGCGCATCTGGGCGGCGCCGCCCCCACTCCCGCCGCCGCGGCGGCCGCGGAGGCGGAGCGACAGCGGCGAAAGGCGGCCGCCCGCGCCGAGAAGACCGGCACCTGACGCATCGGGTGCGCCGCATGGCGGCCCGATGCCACGTGAGCGTCAGCGTCGCTCGTCGGATGCCTGTCCGTAGACGTTCTGGTACCGGTGGTAGAGGCTGTCGATCGCGGACTGCGGGATGGGCAGCAACGGGCCCGCCTGCGCGGCGATGTGCACGGTGCGGGCGACGTCTTCGAGCATGACGGCGGCCTTCACCGCGTCCTTCGCGGTCGCGCCGATCGTGAACGGTCCGTGATTCTGCATCAACACGCCGCGGGAGCGATGTCCGGTGAGGGTGTCGACGATGCCCTTGCCGATGGAGTCGTCACCGATGATCGCGAACGGTCCCACGGGAATCGGTCCGCCGAACTCATCGGCCATCGCCGTGATGACGCACGGGATCTCCTCCCCGCGAGCGGCCCAGGCGACGGCGTAGGTGGAGTGCGTGTGCACGACCCCCCCGACGTCCGGCATGTGCCGGTAGACGTACGCGTGGGCGGCGGTGTCGCTCGACGGTGCCCGCTCGCTGCCGGACGACCCTGGAACGACGTTGCCGTCGAGGTCGCAGAGGATCATGTTCTCCGGCGTGAGGTCGTCGTACGACACGCCCGAGGGTTTGATCACGAAGAGGTCTTCCCCGGGCACACGGCCCGAGACGTTTCCCCCCGTCCAGACGATCAGCCCGTATCGGACGAGTTCGGCGTGCAAAGCGGCGACGTTCTCGCGCGCGGCGTCGATGCCTGGAATGTTACCGGTCACATCTGCAGGATACCGATGGTCGGATGCCGCCACCACCGCCGCCCGTCATCTGTACGCTGGAATGATGACTGGACTGCGCTGGGGAATCCTCGCCACGGGCGGCATCGCCCACGCCTTCACACGCGACCTGAAGACCGCGGGACTCGACGTCGTGGCCGTGGGCTCGCGTCGAGCGGAGGCCGCGGAGGGCTTCGCGGCCGAGTTCGGCATCCCTCGCGCGCACGGCTCCTACGAGGAGCTCGCCGCCGACCCCGACGTGGACATCGTCTACGTCGCCACTCCGCACCCCTCGCACGCGGAGAACGCCCTGCTGCTGCTCGAACACGGGAAGCACGTCCTCGTCGAGAAGCCCTTCACGCTCAACCGCGCCGAGGCGGAGTCGATCCGTGCCGCGGCCGAGGAGCGGGGACTGCTCGTCATGGAGGCGATGTGGACCCGCTACCTTCCGCACATGCGCCGCATCCGGGAGATCATCGCCGCAGGCACGCTGGGTGAGATCCGCACGGTGTTCGCCGATCACACGCAGAAGATCTCCTCCGATCCCACGCACCGCCTGAACGCCCTCGAGCTGGGCGGGGGCGCCCTGCTCGACCTCGGCATCTACCCCGTCTCGTTCATGTGGGACATCCTCGGCGCTCCGACGACGGTCGGCGCGACCGCGCGGCTCGCCGAGACCGGGGCCGACACCGAGGTGGCGACGATCTTTTCGCACGCCTCGGGCGCGGTCTCGACCACGATCTCCTCCTCCCGCGGCGCCGGACCCAACACCGCACACATCGTCGGCACCGATGCCCGCATCGACATCGACCGGGTCTGGTACTCCGCCACCTCCTTCCGCGTCACGACACCCGACGGCGAGGTCCTCGAGGAATTCGCGTCGCACGTCGACGGCCGGGGCATGCAGTACCAGGCGCTGGAGGCCGAACGCATCATCTCCGAGGGCCGTCGCGACAGCGACATCCTCCCCCTGGCACAGAGCGTGCAGATCATGGGCACCCTCGACGACATCCGCGCCGCGATCGGCGTCACCTATCCCGGGGAGAACACCCATGGCTGATCTCAACGGCGGCCGCGTCGCCGTCTATCTCGACTTCGACAACATCGTGATGTCCTGGTACGACCGCGTGCACGGACGCAACTCCTATTCGCGCGACCGGTCGCGCATCATCGAGAACTCGAACGACCCCGAGATCGCGGCGCGCCTGGCGGCCGCCACGATCGACGTCGGCGCGATCATCGACTACGCCGCTTCGTTCGGCACCCTCGTGCTGACGCGGGCCTACGCCGACTGGTCCTCGCCCGTGAACGCGATCTACCGCTCGCAGCTCGTCGCCCGGGCGGTCGACCTGGTGCAGCTGTTCCCGGCGGCCGCCTATGCGAAGAACGGCGCCGACATCCGCCTCGCGGTCGACACGGTGGAGGACATGTTCCGCCTCCCCGACCTCACCCACGTGGTGATCGTGGCCGGCGACTCGGACTATGTTCCGCTCGCACAGCGCTGCAAGCGCCTGGGCCGCTACGTGATCGGTGTCGGCGTCGCGGGCTCGACCGCGAAGTCCCTCGCCGCCGCCTGCGACGAGTTCGAAGCCTACGACTCGCTGCCCGGAGTCCCCGCCATCGTGCGCGGTCCGGCGATGACCGCGCCCGCGGCGTCGGCAGCCGAGGCCGAGCTGTCGGCCGCTCCCAAGACCCGCACCTCGGGCAGTCGCCGCGGCAAGTCCACTGCCAAAGCGGTGGCTCCGGATGCCGCGCCCTCCGATTCCGCGACCGCAGATGTGGTGCACGCCGAGGCTACCGACACCGCCGAGGCGAAGACCGGTCCCGCTCGGAAGCAGGGCCGGGGCGTGAAGAACCCTCCCGCGCCCGTCAGCGACGGGCCCGCCACGACGGAGGAGCCGAGTGCGACCCCTGTCGTGGACCTGCCGGCGTTCTCCTCGGCCGGCGGCCCGACGGGCACGGTGATCGCCGCAGACGACGCTCCCGAGGGCGCCGAGGCCGCACCGCCGCGCAAGCGCGCCAATCGCCGGGCGACCTCGACGTCGGTCGCCGCGGCGACCACGGCTGCTCCCGCGGAGGATCCCGCGGAGCAGCAGGACGATCAGGGCGACGAGCCCGTCGAGGACCGGCACGAGACGGCGACCGCCCTGCTCGTGCGGGCTCTGCGACTCGGACACGACAAGGACGACACCGAGTGGCTGCACAGCTCGGCGGTCAAGACGCACATGCGCCGGATGGACCCCTCCTTCAGCGAGAAGGCCCTCGGATACCGCACGTTCTCCGACTTCGTGAAGGCGCGCGAGTCGGTGGCCGAGCTCGAGGAGACCGGTCACGAACGCCTCGTCAGATTGCGCGATTCCGACCGCGAGTGAGGCCGGAGGGTAAAGTGACCCTCGTGGCCCGCCTCAACGCCCCACCCGGATCGCAGTCCTCACTGCGCGAAGCGAACCGAGCACGTCTCGTGGAGTCGCTCAAGAGGCATGGGCGTTTGACGCAGGTGGAACTGGCCGGAACGACCGGGCTTTCGCCGGCCACCGTCTCGAACATCGTCAAGGAGCTCACCGCGTCGGGGCTTCTGCACACCTCGTTCACCCTGCGGAGCGGTCGACGTGCGACGCTCGTCTCACTCGCGCGTCAGCTCGGCCTCGTCGCAGGTGTGCATTTCAGCTCGAGGCAGCTGCACATCGCGATCGCGGACGTCACGCGGACGATCATCAGTCAGACCTCCCTCCCCCTGCCGCTGGATCACCGGCACGATGCGGAGCTCGACCGTCTCAGCATCCTTCTCAGCGACATGATGGAATCCCTCGGCGGCTCTCTCGCCGATCTGCTGGCGGTGGGACTCGCGATCCCCGCGTCGATCGACCCCCGCACGGGTGCCGTGTCCACCCCCGGCCTGCTCCGAGGCTGGGAAGGTGTCGACATCGCGGAACGCCTGATGGCGCGGATCGAGCGCCCGGTGTTCGTCGACAGCGAGGCCAACCTGGGCGGTCTCGCCGAAGCACGCGAGGGCAGCAGTCGGGACGTCTCGTCCTCGGTCTTCATCCGCGTGGGCCACACCATCAGCGCCGGGCTGATCGTCGGCGGAGACCTGTTCCGCGGAGTCAACGGCAAAGCCGGTCAGATCGGCCACGTCACGATCGACGAGAACGGTCCGATCTGCCGGTGCAGCAATCGCGGCTGCCTCGAGACGTTCGCCGCCGGCCCGGCGCTGCTCTCGCTCTTCCCGCCTTCCGAGGGGATGCATCGCCTGAAGGATCTGCTGCAGGCGTCCGACGAGGGCGACGGCAGCTCACGCCGCGTGATCGCCGACGCCGGTCGGCACATCGGCATCGCCGCCGCGAGCCTGTGCAACCTCTTCGACCCCGAGTTGATCATCGTCGGGGGCGAGCTCGCCCAGGCGGGCGAGATACTCATGGCTCCGATGCGGCACTCGCTCGATCGCAGCGCGCTGGCGTCCGAAAGCGGTCGGCCCGAGATCGTCGGCGCTTCGTTCGGCGAGTGGGCGGAGGCCCGCGGAGCGATCGCCATCGCCCTCGACCACGTCACGGTGGACGCCGAGGCGCTCCCGTTCTCAGCGTGATCACGCCGCGCACCACGATCCCGCAGCGAACGGGATCGCGTTCCTTCCTCCGGCGCACCGTCGCCGTCGCCGTGATGGCCGGCGCGCTCACCACCGGTCTCCTCGCGTGCAGTCCTGCCGGCACGACCGACGGCAAGATCGCCCTGCTGCTGCCCGACGTCAAGACGGCGCGCTACGAGACGTTCGATCGGCCGATCTTCACCGCGAAGGTCGAGCAGCTCGGAGACTACGACGTCCTGTACTCCAACGCCGACCAGGACGCCGCGAAGCAGCAGCAGCAGGCGGAGTCGGCGCTCGCCAACGGGGCCGGCGTGATCGTCCTCGACCCCGTCGACGCCAAGGCCGCCGTCAGCATCGTGACCGAGGCGAACTCGCGCGGAGTGCCGGTGATCTCGTATGACCGGCTGGTCGCCGGGGGTGACATCGCCTACTACATCTCGTTCGACAACGAGAAGGTGGGGATGCTGCAGGCGGAAGAGCTCTCCGCGGCCCTCGCGGCGCGCGGCGAGGAGCGCGGCGAGATCCTCATGGTGAACGGCTCGCCCACCGATGCGAACGCCGCGCTCTTCAGCGAGGGTGCCCGCGCCGTGCTCGACGGCACGGAACTCACGGTGCTCGGAGAGTTCAGCACCCCCGACTGGAGTCCCGACAAGGCGCAGGAATGGGTGGCCGGTCAGATCGCCCAGTACCGCGACCGCATCTCCGCGGTCTACGCGGCCAACGACGGCACGGCGGGCGGCGCGATCGCCGCACTGAAGGCGGCGAACGTCGACCCGCTGCCGCTCGTGACGGGCCAGGACGCCGAGCTGTCGGCGATCCAGCGCATTCTGACCGGAGATCAGTTCATGACGGTCTACAAGGCGATCCGGCAGCAGGCCGAGAATGCCGCGGAAGCCGCGGTCACCCTGCTCGGCGGAGGCGAGATCGATGCGGCCACGCAGGTCGACGGCATCCCCGCCACTCTCCTCGAGCCGGTCGCGGTCACCATCGACAACATCTCGGATACAGTCATTGCCGACGGCTTCTGGACCGCGGACGACATCTGCACCCCGGATTATGCAGCCGCGTGCACGGCTGCCGGCATCGAGTAGGCGACGGAGATGTCGATGACCCACCCCAAGACCGGGCGTGCGCGCGCGCGTGTTCTGACGATGACCGGTATCGGCAAACGGTTCGGCGCTGTGCGCGCCCTCACCGACGTGGATTTCTGGGTGAACGAGGGCGAGGTCGTCGCGCTCGTCGGCGACAACGGCGCCGGCAAATCGACGCTGGTCAAAGTGCTGTCCGGCGTGCACTCTCCCGACAGCGGAACGATCGAGTACGACGGCGAGTTCGTCGAGATCAACGGACCCGTGGATGCCAAGGAGCTCGGGATCGCGACGGTCTTCCAGGATCTGGCGCTCTGCGACAACCTCGACGTCGTCGCCAACCTGTGGCTGGGCCGCGAGCTGCGCGCCGGGACGACGCTCGACGAGGTCGACATGGAACAGCGCACGTGGACCCTCATGCGCGAACTCTCCGCCAAGATCCCCTCCGTGCGCATCCCCGTCGCCGCCCTCTCGGGCGGGCAGCGGCAGACCGTCGCGATCGCGCGATCCCTCATCGGCGAACCCCGCGTCGTGATCCTCGACGAGCCCACCGCCGCGCTCGGGGTCGCGCAGACCGCCGAAGTGCTCAACCTCATCGAACGGCTGCGTGAACGCGGACACGGCGTCGTCCTGATCAGCCACAACATGGCGGATGTCATGGCCGTCGCCGACCGCGTCGTCGTGCTGCGCCTCGGACGCAACAACGGCGTCTACAACGTCGCGGACGTCACGAGTGAGATCTTGATCTCCGCCATCACGGGAGCGAGCGAGAACGCGGTGACCCGACGTGCCGCGCAGGAGGCGCGCGGCACCGACCGCGTCCCGCGAACGGACGACGCGGCGGGATCATCCTCCGCTGAGCCCGCAGACGTCGCCGGCGGCGGCGATGCGCCGATCATCTCGCTCCCCTCCCATCGCTCCCGCCGTCGACGCGACACCCCCGGTGGTGATACCCGATGAGCACCGGCTTCGACTCCCGCGGCAATCCCGTGACCGGATTCACCGACAGCGTGGCGACGATGCCCGCCACCGGCATCCGGGGCTCTCTCGATCTGTTCCTCACGCGCATCCGGGGAGGCGACCTCGGCTCACTGCCCGTCATCGCCGGTCTCGTCGTCATCTGGGTCGCGTTCCAGACCCTCAATCCGGCGTTCCTCTCGAGCAGGAACCTCGTCGATCTGACGATGCAGTGCGCCGCGATCGGCACCATCACGCTCGGGGTGGTGATCGTCCTGCTGGTCGGGCAGATCGACCTGTCCGTCGGCTCGATCTCAGGTCTGGCCGCGGCGGTGCTGGCGGTGACCTTCGTGCAGTGGCAGTGGAATCCGGTCGCCGCGATTCTGGCCGCCGTCGCGGTCGGATGCCTGGCCGGTCTGCTGTACGGGTATCTGTTCACGCGATTCGGGGTTCCGAGCTTCGTGATCACCCTCGCAGGGCTGCTCGGGTTCCAGGGCCTGCAGCTCTGGGTGCTCGGCGACACGGGGTCGATCAACCTCCCGTACGACTCGTGGCTCGTGTTCTTCGCGCAGCAGCTCTACCTGCCGGGCTGGGCGTCGTACGCCGTGGTGGTGCTGGGCGTCGCCGGATACGCCTGGTCGCTCACGACGCGGGCCAGGCGGCGGGCAGCCGCGGATCTCGAGAGCCAGAGCACGGGCGCGATCCTGCTCCGCAGCGCGCTGTTGCTGACCGTTCTCGGCCTGGCCGTCTGGTACCTCAACCTCTCTCGCGGTGTGGGCGTGATGTTCCTGTTCTTCCTCGTGCTGGTCGTCGCGGTCAACCACGCGCTCACGCGCACCCGGTGGGGACGCGCGGTCTACGCCGTCGGCGGATCCGCCGAGGCCGCGCGACGCGCCGGCATCCGCGTGGACCGGATCTACTACTCGGCGTTCGCGATGTGCACGACGCTCGCCGCCGTCGGCGGAATTCTGGCGGCCGCCCGTCTCGCCGCCGCGAACCAGAGCTCAGGAGCGGGAGACACCAATCTGAACGCGATCGCCGCTGCGGTGATCGGCGGCGCGAGTCTTTTCGGGGGGCGCGGAACGGCGTTCGCCGCACTGCTCGGCGTGGTGGTGATCCAGTCGATATCGTCTGGTCTGACCCTGCTCAGCCTCGACTCGTCCGTGCGCTTCATGATCACCGGAGTCGTCCTCGTGCTCGCCGTCATCGTGGACTCCGTGTCGCGGAGGTCACGGACGGCCTCAGGTCGTGGATGACGCGTTCCTGAGTTCACGCTGAGAAGTCGACGGTGACCCCGCCCGCGTTGTGTTCAGGAACGGAAGACATGTTGCACGGCTGAGGCTATCTGCGTTGAGCAGATTGTGCAGCATCGCGCTTCTCGATCGCCTGTTGCCAAAGCGTTACGTTCAAGACTTGACGCCAAGGGCAGATCGGATGATGATCGACCACAGCGCGAAATGTGCCAGGACGACCTGGGGCGTCGCCTCACTTCAACGATGAAAGGTGAATGATGAAGAAGTCTTCACTCCTCGCAGCCGCTGCCCTCGCCGGCTCGGCTGTCATGCTGCTCGCCGGCTGTGCGGGTTCGAGCGGCGGTACCGCCAGCGGTGACGCATCCGGCGGTGCGGAAGCAACCGGCGGCCGTGCCTGCGTGATCCTGCCCGACGCGGCCTCCTCGCCCCGCTGGGAGGGCTTCGACCGTCCGTACCTGCAGAAGGCGCTCGAGGCTGCCGGCTACGAAGTCGACATCCAGAACGCACAGGGCGACGTGCAGAAGTACTCCACGATCGCCGACCAGCAGCTCACCAAGGGCTGCGGCGTCATGCTCCTCGTGGACTACCAGGGTGCGGCCGAGGCCGTCGCGACCAAGGCCAAGGGCGAAGGCATCCCGGTCGTCGCGTACGACCGCCCCTTCACCGGCGCGGACTACTACGTCTCGTTCGACAACTTCAAGGTCGGCCAGCTCGAGGGCCAGACCGTGCTCGACGGGCTCGCCACGGCGGGCAAGGACCCGGCGACGGCGACCGTCGTCTACATGGGCGGCGACCCGACCGACGGCAACGCGAAGATGTTCCACGACGGCGCTGTCGACGTCATGGAGAAGGCCGGCATCAAGCCGGCGGCCGAGCCCGCCGGTGTGTGGGACCAGGGCAAGTCGCAGACCAACTTCGAGCAGGCGCTGACCTCGCTCGGCGGCAAGGTCGACGGCGTGTGGGTGGCCAACGACACCAACGCCGCCGGCGTCATCAAGGTGCTGCAGGACAACAACCTGACCGGCGTCGCCGTGTCGGGTCAGGACGCGAACGTCGCGGGTCTGCAGAACATCCTCCTCGGATGGCAGACGGCCACGGTGTACAAGCAGGTCTCGCTCGAGGCGGATGCCGCTGTCGACGTAGCGACCAAGCTCCTCGCCGGCGAGACCCCGACGGCCTCGCAGAAGCTGGACGACGGCACGCCCTACATCTCGGTCGAGCCCGTCCTGGTCGGACCCGATGACGTCAAGACGGTCGTCGCCAACGGCGACGCGTCAGCCGCGGAGATCTGCACGGGCGACGTCGCCGCCAAGTGCACGGAGTACGGCGTAAAGTAACCACCGCAACAGCGGGGGGCGCCGCGCCACTCAGGCGCGGCGTCCCTCGCTTTGTGCCCAGTGCGACTCCACGCAAGGAAGCGAGCATGTCAGAAACTGCAACTGCCCTCGAGCCGATCATCCAGTTGATCGGCGTCAAGAAGTCCTTCGGCCCGGTGAACGTCCTCAAGGGCGTCAACCTCAACGTCTACCCCGGCAAGGTGACCGCCCTGGTGGGCGACAACGGCGCCGGAAAATCAACCCTCATCAAAGGTCTGGCGGGCGTGCAGCCCTACGACGAGGGTGAAGTCCTCATCGACGGCGCGCACCGCGACCTGAACGCCCCCCGCGATGCCGCTGCCTTCGGCATCGAGGTCGTCTATCAGGACCTCGCCCTGTGCGACAACCTCGACATCGTGCAGAACATGTTCCTCGGCCGCGAGGAACTGTCCGCCGGCACGTTCGACGAGGGCCGCATGGAGAAGGACGCCTCCGACACGCTGCGGTCGCTCTCCGTCCGCACGGTGAAATCCGTTCGCCAGAAGGTGTCGTCGCTGTCTGGCGGGCAGCGCCAGACCGTCGCGATCGCCCGCGCGGTGCTCAAGAAGGCGCGTGTCGTGATCCTGGACGAACCCACGGCCGCACTCGGCGTCGCGCAGACCGAACAGGTGCTGAACCTGGTCGAGCGTCTCGCCTCGCAGGGCGTCGCCGTCGTCCTGATCAGCCACAACCTCGCGGACGTCTTCGCCGTCGCGGACGACATCGCCGTGCTCTACCTCGGTCAGATGGTCGCTCAGATCCAGGTGAAGGACACCACGCGCGACGACGTCGTCGGGTACATCACGGGCACGAAGACCATGGACGGCATCCAGCACATCGGCACCACCACGATCACGACCGGAGGCGCCGCATGAGCACCACCACGACCAACGCGGGCCCCGATCCCGTGTCGAGCGACCTCATCGGCAGCGGCATGGAAGGCGGACTCGTCGACCAGATGAAGGCATGGTGGCAGCGCGTGCGCGGCGGCGACATGGGCGCCCTCCCCGCCATCGGCGGCCTCGTCGTGCTCACCCTGCTGTTCTCCGCTCTGAGCCCGTTCTTCCTCACGGAGCGCAACTTCGCCAACCTCCTGAACCAGGCCGCGACACTGGTGATGCTGGGGATCGCCCTCGTGTTCGTCCTCCTCCTCGGTGAGATCGACCTCTCGGCCGGTGTCACCGGCGGTGTCGCGATGGCGCTGTTCGTGGTCCTCAATTCGCAGTTCGGGCTTCCGTGGCCTCTCGCGCTGATCATCGGCTTCCTCGTCGGCATCGCCACCGGGGCGCTGATCGGATTCTTCGTGGCCAGGGTGGGCATCCCCTCGTTCGTCGTGACCCTGGGCCTGTTCCTCGGCTATCAGGGTCTGGCGCTGCTCATCATCGGAGCCGGCGGCCTGTACCGCATCGAGGTTCCCGAGCTGCTCGCGATCCAGAACGGCAACATGCCGGTCTGGGGTGGATGGGTCATGCTCGCGGTGATGCTGGTGATCTCGGGCGGCACGTCGTTCTGGGACCGCGCACGCCGCGCTCGTGCCGGCGTCGCAAACCGTGCGATCTCGCTTCTCTGGATCAAGCTCGCCGTAATCCTCGTGATCGGCGGTGTGGTGGTGTTCGTACTGAACTCCGACCGCGGGCAGGGCGTGAACGCTGTTCAGGGCGTGCCGATCATCGTCCCGATCGTGCTGACGATCCTGTGGATCGGCACCTTCGTGCTGGACCGCACGAAGTTCGGGCGCTACATCTATGCGATCGGCGGCAACGCCGAGGCGGCCCGTCGCTCGGGCGTCAAGGTGCGGCTCGTGAAGTGGTCGGCCTTCGTGATCTGCTCCGGACTGGCCGTCGTCTCGGCGCTGTTCAGCGTGGCTCGCGTCGGATCGGTGGATGCGACGGTCGGACGTGAGATCGTCCTGAGCGGTGTCGCCGCCGCGGTCGTCGGCGGTGTCAGCCTCTTCGGCGGTCGCGGACGTCTCGTCCACGCGGCCATCGGCGCCCTGGTCATCTCGGTGATCTCGAACGGCCTCGGCCTGCTCGGGCTTCCGGCCGGCATCAACCTCTTGGTCACCGGTGGCGTTCTGATCCTCGCGGCGACCGTCGACGCACTCTCCCGGCTGCGGTCGGGTGGGGGCTCTCGAACCTAGCCGCCTGCACCGACGAAGCGCCGGGGACCGTTCGGTCCCCGGCGCTTCGTGCATTTCCTGCGGGTCAGCGTCGCGCGCCCCCGCGGGTGGACCACAGCGACACGGCGATCAGCACCGCCTGGAACGGCAGCCGAACAAGACGCTTCGCGTCGGTGTCCAGGCCGAAGCCGTCCCGCTTCTTGGTGTACTGCTCGACATTGCCGGGGAACACCGCGACGAAGAATCCGGCGAGGATCGCTCCGATCCGTCGCTTCTCCTTCGGCAGCAACGCGAGGCCCGCGCCGAGCATGATCTCGACAGCCCCCGAGGCCACCACCACGCCGTCCTTGTCGATCGGGAAGACTTCCGTCGTCCAGTCGGGCACCTGTGCCTGGAACTCTCTGCGTGCCCAGAACAGGTGGCTGACACCGGCGAAGACGAGTGCGGCTGCCAGCAGCCAGCGAGCGATATCTCTCATGTACCCAGTCAACCGCGTGTCGACCGATCCGGCGAACCGTCGACACGACCGACGGAGATCGCCGGCGAAGGAACGGGTAACGTCGACGGGTGTCCTTTCCGTTCCCCGCTCTGCGCCGCCGTCCCGACTTCGAAGCGCCCGGGCTGGAGGCGTCGGATGCTGCGGACCGCCTGGTGCTCGATGAGTCGGCCGCCGCGCGTGAATCGGCGGGCGACGGCGAGGTGAGCGTGATCGGCGACGCCTACGGCGCGCTCACCCTCGCGGCGGCGTTCGACGGACGGCGCGGCATCCGCGTGCACCAGGACGCGCTGACGGGTGAGCGCGCTCTGGCGGCGAACGCACGCGAGCGGGGTCTCGAGAACTCGTTCACCTCGGAGGCCGACGTCCCCGCGGCCGTGACCGGCGCGAAGCTCGTCCTTCTGCGACTCCCCCGATCGCTCGACGCGCTCCGCGATGTCGCCGGGATGATCGCCGCGCACGCCGATCCGGATGTCATCGTGTTCGCCGGTGGCCGCATCAAGCACATGACGGTCGCGATGAATGATGTGCTGCGGGAGTTCTTCACGACGGTCGACGTGACGCACGCTCGACAGAAGTCGCGGGTGCTGATCGCACGCGGCCCGCACGACGGCACGGACCCGGCGCCGCGCGTGGAGCGCCACCCCGGCTTGCCGACCGTGTGTGCGTTCGGGGGCGCATTCGCCGGCACGTCGATCGACATCGGGACGCGGCTGCTCCTGGAGCACCTTCCCGAAACGCTTCCCTCCCGCGCGGATCCGGACGCGCCGCACTCGCTGGTCGACCTCGCGTGCGGAACGGGAGTGGTCGCGACCTGGCTCGCGCTGCATCATCCCTTCCATCGGGTGTACGCGTGCGACCAGTCGGCCGTGGCGGTGTCCTCCGCCGCGGCGACCGCGGAGGTGAACGGGGTCGCCGATCGCATCACCGTCGTGCAGGACGACGGTCTCGCTCTGCTGCCCGACGCGAGTTCGCACTGCATCGCCTTGAACCCACCGTTCCACATCGGCGCCGTCGTGCACGATGGGGTCGCCCTGCGACTGTTCGCCGATGCTGCGCGGGTGCTGGCGCCCCGAGGCGAGCTGTGGACCGTGTGGAATTCGGCGCTCAACCACCGTCCCACCCTCGAGCGCCTGGTCGGTCCGACGCGTCAGGTGGCCCGCACCCCCAAGTTCACCGTGACAGTGTCGACCAGGCGTGAGCGCCCCGACACAGCGTCCGTTGCTCCGGCGGCTTGACGCCTCTTCCGTGCGGGGACTCCCATCGTGCGGGGACTCCCATGCTCGCGTCAGGGAGCGAGCATCCGTCGAAGCGTTCCGATCGTGTCGGCCTCGGCCGCGGACTTGTCGTCGCGATACCGCTTGACCCGGGCGAATCGCAGCGCCACTCCCCCGGGATAGCGGGTCGAACGCTGTACGCCGTCGATGGCGATCTCGACGACTGTCGACGGTTCCACGAAGACGGTCGAGGCGGTCCGCCGTATCGCCTGCGCCTCGAAGTGCGCGGTCTGCCACTGCAGCAGCTGGTCGGTGAGTCCCTTGAAGGTCTTACCGACCATGACGAGCCCGCCCGGCTCGCCGAACTCGCCCGTCGGATCGAATGCCCCGAGGTGCAGGTTCGACAGCAATCCGGTGCGACGACCCGAGCCCCACTCCACCGCGAGCACGACGAGGTCGAACGTGTGCACGGGCTTGACCTTGACCCAGCTCTTTCCCCGACGCCCTGCAGCGTATGTCGAGTCGAGCGCCTTCACCATCACTCCCTCGTGACGCGCCGACAGCGCCTCACGCGAGAGCTGCTCCGCCGTCTCCGGGTCGTCGGTGACGACTCCCGGCATGCGCAGCAGGCCGACCACCCGCTCGAGTTCGACGAGGCGCGCAGACAGCGGCTCGTCAAGGAGGTCGCGGCCGTCCACGTGCAGGATGTCGAAGAACCACGGCCGGAGGACCACCGACGACGACGCCTCCGAGCCGAAGCGGGCCATCGTGTCCTGGAACGGTCGGGGGCCGCCGTCCTCGTCGAGCGACAGCGTCTCGCCGTCGAGGATGACGCGTTCCACCGGCAGCTGCCGCACGGCCTCGACGATCTCGGGCACGCGGGACGTGATCTCGGCGAGAGTGCGCGTGAAGACGCTCACGTCTGCCCCGTCGCGGTGCACCTGGATGCGTGCGCCGTCGAGCTTGTACTCGACGGATGCCGCGCCCGTCACGGCGAGCGCGTCCGCCGGCGTCGCGGCCGTCGAGGCGAGCATGGGCATGACGGGTCGGCCGACGACGAGACCCACCGCGTCGAGGTCTGCCGCCGTTCCGGCGAGCGCGAGCCGCGCGGTCTCGCCGAGATCGCCCGACAGCATCGCGGCCCGCCGCACATCGGCGGAGGGACGATCGGCCGCCGCAGCGATGGCGTCGAGCAGAACGCCCTCCAGCGCACCCGTGCGCAGCTCCCCGAGGATCACCCTGGTCGTGAACTCCCACTCCTCAGCGGTCGCTCGATCGGCGAATGCGCGGAGGGTCCCGGAGCGGACGGCGGCGGAGCCCGCGCCCGAGGTGGCGAGGAGCTCGTCGAGGAAGAGGTCGACGTCATCGACGGTCAGAACCGGTTCGGTGGCGTGGCCGACGTCGAGGCCCCCCATGCCCCGCCAACCGACCCCCACACGCCCCTGCCGCGGACGCGCGATGAGCAGTCCGACGGCAGGCGCGACCTCGTGCTCGTCGAGTCGGCTGAGCAGATCGGCGAGCGCGGCGATCTTCGCGGTACGCGAGGGGGTCGCGGCGACCGCGCGGGCGGTGGAGACCAACTCTGCCAACAGCATGGTCGAAGTCTTCCATCGACCACCGACACGGGCGCGAGATGTCGTGTGCAGCCGCTAGCGTGGCGCCATGCACACGACGAATTACGTCGACACGTTCATCGAGGTCGCCGACGACTGCCCGGTCGACAACGCCGTCGAGCCACCGGCCAGGGCGGATCCCACGATCGCCAAGCTGCACTACGCGCTCGTCAGCGCCGCGCCCTACGCGCTCACCTCCGACGACGTCGTCTTCGAGACATACGCGCGCCGCGCGGGGGTGCCCGAGTCCGACCGGCCTGCCGCCCGCGAGGCATTCTTCGCCAAGGGTCAGCCCTGCCTGCGGTCTTCACCCCTGGGCAAGCGCTACGGGTGGGGCGTGCATCACGACGCGCAGGGGCGGATCGCCCTGTACGCGCGAGAATCCGACGGCTACGCGCGTCTCGCGGCCGACGGTCAGATCGCGCACGTGCGAGCCATGCGCTCCTCGCGGAGTCGCTCCTGACGGCCCGGCCGCAGGGGCGTGTGCGTGCGCATCGCGCACATCCCCTTCCTCAGCGAGCCCCGCGCTCCGCCCAGATCGCGCGCAGCGCGGGCTCGAGCGAGGGATACGAGAACGTGAAGCCCGCACCGACCAGGACGTCGGGAAGCACCCAGCGGCTCTTCAGGACGAGCTCCGGCTCGGTCCGCAGCACCCACATCGCGGGTTCCAGCACGAACCGCCACGACGGGACACCGAACGGCATCCGCACCACAGCGCGGAGCGTCTTCATCAGCTCGCGGTTGTCGCTGGGCGCGGGCGAGGACAGGTTGACGGGCCCCTCGATCCGCGAATGGTCGCGGATGAAGCGCACGGCTCCGACGGCATCGTCGATGTGGATCCAGCTGAAGCGCTGCCGGCCCCGCGAGCGGTGCCAGAGACACTCGGAGTCCGTCGGGTGTGCGCCGATGCCGCGGTACCGGCGGTGGTGCGGCCACCACCCGTCGTGCTGGGTGCCGCCGAGCCCGAACCTGGCCAGCAGGAACAGGATGTCGGTGGCCGGCCCGCGTCCGAGCACGATCGCCATCCGCAGCGCCACGCGACGCGTCTCGGGCAGCTCGCCGCGGAACAGCTCGTCCTCCCAGTTGCGCGCCACATCGACCGAGAACCCGGTGCCCAGCGCTCCCGTACTCTCGATCTGCGGACGGTCCATCGCATGGCGGTAGATCGTCGCCGTACTGGCGTTCATCCAGAGCGCAGGAGGCGCCTCGGCGTCGGTGATCGCCTGGCGCAGCATCCGGGTCGTCTCGATCCGCGAACGGAGGATCTCGTCGCGGTTGTCGTCGGTGTACCGGCGGTTGACAGACGTGCCGGCGAGGTTCACGACGACCTGCGCGCCGTCGACGGCACGGTGCACCGAGCCGGAATCGTCCCACCGTGCGTCGGGGCCGCGACGACCGATGATCCGCACCCGGTAGCCGTCCTCGCGGAAGGCTCGAACGAGCGCGTGCCCGACGAATCCGCTCGCTCCCGCGATCGCGACGGTCGGCGCCGAGACCGTGCCGACTCCCGCAGGATCCGTCACGCCTCCTCGCCAGCCGCCACGAGCCGGCTGACCTCGCCGACACCGCTGTAGAAGGCGCCGAGATCGGACTCGTCACCGGTCGGCTGCAGGATCACCGACGTCGCGCCCGCGCGGGCGAAGCGCAGCACCGCGTCCGCGACCCGTGCGGGTGAACCGGCGACGTCGAGCGACGGATCCGGCTCGGTCTCCCACCGCTGCAGGTCCGTGCGCACCCGCGCCCGCGCGTCGTCCTGGCCGAATGCGGCGATCACGAACACCACGAGTTCGTGATCGCCGTCGCGGCCCGCCGCCGCCCGCCCCTCGCGAGCGAGCGCGAGAGTACGGGAGACGCGCTCGGGGGTGCTGCCCGCCGGAAGGATGGTGCCGTCGGCGACCTCGCCGGTGAGGCGCACGGTCTTCGGACCCTCACCGGCGGCGAGCACGACGGGGGGCGAGGCGGGCGGCCAGTCCAGCGTCACCTCGTCGAGCGTGACGTATCGGCCGGTCGTGCTGACGGCGGCGCCGGCCAGGAGCTCCCGGAGCACCGGCACGTATTCGCGCATGAGCGTCAGCGGAGACGCGACACGTGCGCCGACCTGCGCCATCCACGGGAGCACACCGTGTCCGACACCGGGAATCAATCGTCCGGGGAATATGCGCTCGAGCGTCGCGATCTCCATCGCCGTCAGCGCGACGTTGCGCAGCGGCATCGGCGCCACGCCGATCCCGACGCGCAGGGTGCTCGTCCACGCCAGGACGGCGGATGCTGCGGCGAACGCCGACTCGCGGAAGCAGTCCTCCCACAGCCACAACTCTGCGACGCCCGCCTCCTCCGCCGCGAGCGCCGCGCCCCGCAGGTCTTCGGGCGGGAAGTCCGGGATGAAGATGGCTCCTACGGTCACGCTCATCGAGAGGTACTCCATATCGCTCCGGCCACCAGGGGGATCTGCAGAAAAAGACGCGCGAACCTCTTGCGGTCCGTGTCGAGCATCGGGGCGTCCCGCCCGGTACGCCACTGGTGGACGTTGCCCGGAAGCACGGCGACGAAGAATGCCGCCACCAGCGCCCCGATCGTGCGCCGCTCCCTCGGCAGGGCGACCAGCGCACCGCCGAGCATGACCTCCACCACGCCCGAGCCGACGACGATCGCGTCCTTGTCGAGTCGCAGAAGCGTCACCGCCCAGTCGGGGACGACCATGCGGTACCCGCGTCTGCCCCAGGTCAGGTGGGAGACGCCCGCGATCATGAGCAGAGCACCGAGCGCGAGTCTCGTGGCGAGCCGGGCGATGCCGGAGGCGGAAGAGGGTCGTCGACGTCGGCGGTTCACCGTGTCAGTCTGTCACCCGGGCGTCGCTGATCGTCAGCGCGCCCCGCGCACGGTCGACGAAGGACAGGTAGTGCTCCAGGTCGTCTCCCGCGGTGATCGCGCGCAACACGACTTCGTCGACGGCCGTCGCGAATGCGGCCAGACCGGAGCCGATCCCCGCGCCGCCCGGAAGCGGAAGCATCGTGTCCGCGGGTGTCAGGCCCAGGCGGGCGAAGTTGGCCGCGTAGGCGGGATAGCCGGCGTACTGCGCGCCCTCCTCGTCGCGACGCCGCATGGCGGCCTCGTCGACGGCGGTCCGCACGTAGAGCGCGGCGTACCCGCCGTCGACTCGTCCCGCCATCCCCGCGTCATCGCGCAGGGTCTTGGCCTGCGCCGCAGCTTCGTCCGGACTGAGCCAGCTGAGCAGAGCGCCATCCGCCTGTTCCGCGGCGAGCAGCCGCATCCTGGGTCCCAGCGCCCCCACGAGAACCCGCGCGGAGGTCTCGCCATGGAGCATGCGCACGGCGTCGCCGACGAGCGCCAGGCCCCCGGCTCTGCGCTGCCCGGCACCGATGCCGAGTACGAGCCTCTCCTGCGGAAGTGCGTGCGCTCGGACGGCGCGGACGATCTCCCCGGCGGACCGCCGGTCGACCGGGAGCACCCCCGTCGCGAGGACGAGCGTGTCGGTCACCTGCGCGGCTGCACCGAGCGCGGCCAGCGAATCCCCGGTCGGCGTGTCGTTGACCCACAGGGCGTGGTAGCCGGATGCCTCGGCCTTCGCCGCGATCGCTGCGATCGTCTCCGGGCCGAGCGACCCGGCCACTCCCAGTGAGAGGTGTGCGCGTGTCATATCCCGAGCATGCCCCATTCGTCCGACCTGCAGGGCGCTGATACGACGATCGGCGAGACACCCCGCGATGCGGGGCGTCTCGCCGATCAGGTGCGGTCGACCGCGGAGCGGTCCGGTCAGGCGGCCAGGGCGATCCGCGCTGCGTCGACGACGAGGGCGCCGGCCGCGGCATCCACCGTCACCGCTCCCCCGTCGACGAGCGAGCCCGTCACGAACAGGTCGGCCACGCGGTCGTCGACCTCGCGCTGGATCAGCCGGCGGAGCGGACGGGCGCCGTACTCGGGCTCGTACCCGTGCTCGGCGAGCCAGGCGACGGCGTCGTCCGTCACGTCGAGCGTGACGTCACGGCCGGCCAGCCGCTCGGCAGTGGTGGCGAGCATGAGACTCACGATCTCGCCGAGCTGCGCGCGATCCAGCTTGCGGAAGAGCACGATCTCGTCGATGCGATTGAGGAACTCCGGTCGCATCGCCTCGCGCAGCTTGCCCATGACCCGATCGCGCAAGTCCTTGTCCGACCCGAATCCGGACTCGCCGCCACCATCGGCGATGAAGCCGATCGCTCCGGAACGCGACGCCAGGAACTCGCTGCCGATGTTCGAGGTCATGACGATGACGGTGTTCCGGAAGTCGACCGTACGTCCTTGACCGTCGGTGAGACGGCCGTCGTCGAGCACCTGCAGCAGAAGGTTGAACACGTCGGGGTGAGCCTTCTCGATCTCGTCGAACAAGATCACGGCGTACGGGTTCCGGCGCACCTTCTCGGTGAGCTGCCCCGCCTCGTCGTAGCCGACGTATCCCGGAGGGGCACCGACGAGGCGCGCGACCGTGTGCCGCTCGCCGAACTCGCTCATGTCGAACCGGATCACGGCGTCCGCGCTGTCGAACAGAGCGTGCGAAAGCGACTTGGCCAGCTCGGTCTTGCCCACGCCCGTGGGACCCAGGAACAGGAACGACCCGACCGGTCGACGCGCGTCGCCCATGCCCGTGCGGTTGCGACGCACGGCCTTCGCGACCGCGGTGACCGCGGCATCCTGCCCGATCACCCGTCCGTGCAGCTCCTCCTCGAGGAGGGCGAGCCGCTCGCGCTCGGTCTCGGTCAGACGCGAGACCGGAATGCCGGTGGCTCGGCTGATGACGGCGGCGATCTGCGTCTCGTCGACCACGGTCGCTCCGTCATGACCTGCGCCGTTGGCCGTCGCAGACTCGATCGAAGCCTGCAGCTGCGTGATGTCGTCGCGGATGCGCGAAGCCTCTTCGTAGTGCTCCGCCGAGACCGCGGCGTTCTTGTCGGCCTCGAGCACCGCGAGCTTCTCGATCATTCCCGAGATGTCCACGGGCACGCCCAACCGCAGCCGCAGCCGCGCGCCGGCCTGGTCGATCAGGTCGATCGCCTTGTCGGGCAGCACGCGGTCACTCACGTAGCGGTCGGACAGCTCGACGGCGGCGCGCAGAGCGTCATCCGTGTACGTCACGCGGTGGTGCTCCTCGTACGCGCCGCGCAGACCCTGAAGGATCAGCACCGCATCGCTCACGGAAGGCTCTCCGACGCGCACCGGCTGGAACCGGCGCTCCAGCGCGGGGTCCTTCTCGATGCGGCGGTACTCGGCGAGTGTCGTGGCGCCGACGAGGTGGAGGTCACCGCGCGCCAGGCGAGGCTTGAGGATGTTGCCGGCGTCCATGCCGCCGTCGCCGGCCCCGCCGGCACCCACGACGGTGTGCACCTCGTCGAGGAACACGATCACCTCGCCCTTGCGGGCTGCGATCTCATCCATCGTCTGCGTGAGACGCTCCTCGAAATCGCCGCGGTAGCGCGTTCCGGCGAGCATGGCCGGAAGGTCCAGGCTGATGACCCGCTTGTCGCGCAGCTGCTCCGGCACGGCTCCTGCCACGATCGCGCGGGCGAGTCCCTCCACGATGGCGGTCTTGCCGACGCCGGCCTCGCCGATGAGAACAGGGTTGTTCTTCGTACGCCGACTCAGGATCTCGATGGTCTGCTCGATCTCATCGCTCCGACCGATCACCGGATCGAGAGCGCCTTCGCGCGCCTGGGCGGTGAGGTCGGTGCCGTACGTGTCGAGCATCGGCGTCTCCGAGGGCTCGGTGTCGTTCGACGGGGGCGCCGAGGGCATGCCCTCGGGCGAGACGGTCTCACGCATTCCCTGCGTGAGGGCTTCGGCGGTCACACCGGCCTGCGCGAGCACCTGACCGGCGGGAGCATCCTGGCCGATGACCAGCGCGAAGAAGAGGTGCTCCGGGTCGACATACGTCGAGCCCGAGGCGCGGGCCACCTGGTACGCGTGGAACAGCGCACGCTGCACGGACGGCGCGATGACGGCGCCGTCGACGGATGCCGCGCCCGACGCGGCCGGAAGCCGCTGCTCGGCGGCACGGGCGATCGCCTGAGGATCGACGCCGAGGCGTCGCACCGCCAGATTGGCCGGGTCCTCGTTCACGATCACGCGCAGGACGTGCAGGGCGTCGAGCTCGTGCTGACCGCGCTCCAAGGCGAACTGCCCGGCGGTCTGGAGGATGCCCTGCGTGCGGGCACTGAGGAAGCGGCTGAGGTCGATGGAACGTGCGGCGCGGGCGCGCTCGCCGTCGAGGTAGCGGGCGAGGAAATCGTCGAAGGGCGTCGCGTCACCGTCGGCGCCGGAGGAAGTGAAGTCGTCAGGCATGTTTTCTCCTGTGGATATGAATCAAGCACCGCCGAAAATCGGAACTTGAGCTAAGACGTATCAAGTTCAACGGAATGCGGTCTGCGGTATTCCCGGGGGGCACGACATGCGTCGAGAAGACCCGGAAACCCCCTCTTCGCGGACGACGGATGTGGCTACTCTGAAACCACACGAGTGACCATCGCACGCGAGGAGACACCATGTCGTTCATCACCCGAGGCTTCTCCGGCCGCTCACGCGATCGCGACCCCCGCCTTCCTCCCGGACAGACGCTGACCGAGGACTGGCCGGTGCTCTCCGCGGGGCCCACGCCGCGCGTCACCCCCGCCGACTGGTCCTTCTCCGTCCAGACCGAGAACGGCACGAACACGTGGTCGTGGGACGAGCTGCGCGCTCTCGGCCTGGAGGACATCACCACCGACATCCACTGCGTGACGCACTGGACGAAGCTGCAGATGCCATGGCGCGGAGTGCCCCTGGACGCCATCTTCGCGGAGGTCGAGACCGCCCACGAGTTCGTCATGGCGCACTCCTACGGCGGCTACACGACGAACGTGCCCCTCGAAGACCTCCTGGACGGGAAGTCGTGGATCGCGTTCGAGGCGGACGGCGAACCGCTCGACCCCGAGCACGGCGGCCCCGCGCGCCTGCTCGTGCCGCATCTGTACTTCTGGAAGAGCGCGAAGTGGGTCAAGGGGCTCGTCACGATGCCGACCGACGATCCCGGCTTCTGGGAGCAGAACGGCTACCACCTGCACGGCGACCCCTGGCGCGAGGAGCGCTATTGGTGATCCGCCGCCCTGCCGCGTGGCACGTCGCGACGCTGGTCGCGGCAACCGCGGAGACCTCGCACGCACGACGGCTCGTCTTCGACGTCCCCACGTGGCCGGGGAACGACGCGGGCGCTCACGTCGACGTCCACCTGACCGCCCCGGACGGCTACCAGGCGACGCGCTCGTACTCGCTGGCGTCGTCCGGTGAGGGGACGCGGATCACCCTGGCCGTCGACGAAGTGCCGACCGGCGAGGTGTCGCCCTTCCTCGTGCACGACCTGCAGGTCGGCGACCCCGTCGAGGTGCACGGCCCGCTCGGCGCCTTCTTCATCTGGACGCCCCCCGCCGCCCCGGCGGCGCCGCCCGTGCAGCTCATCGCCGGAGGATCGGGGGTCGTCCCGCTGTACGCGATCGCCTCCGCTCACGCCGCCTCAGGCGATCAGACGCGCCTGCGAATGCTGTACTCGGTCCGCACGCCGGCAGACGTCTTCTTCCGGAGCGAACTGCAGTCGTTCACGACCACCGCGCATCCGCTCCAGCTCGACTTCATCTACACCCGGCGCGCACCGCAGGAGTATCACTCCGCCCCCGGCCGCGTCACCCGTGAGCAGCTCACGGCTCTCACGTGGGACGCGGCATCCGACCCGCTCGTCTACGTCTGCGGTCCCACGTCGTTCGTCGAGACGGTGGCCGAGTGGCTCGTCGCGGCGGGGCACCACCCGGGTCGGGTACGCACAGAGCGGTTCGGAGGAACGTGATGACCCACCTCGACGGCAATGCCCTCGCCGGGACCCTCGTCGACGCGCTCGGAGCCGACCTCACCGACCGCTCCGCGCGGTGCGCCCACTGCGGCACCACAGCCGTGGTCGCAACATGTCTTGTCTACGTCTCGCCGATGGGCGTCGTGGCTCGGTGCGCGACGTGCGATGCCGTGCTGGTGACGGTCGTCGAATCGCAGGATGGACGGCGATGGTTCGGGATGCCGGGTGTCGCCGCCGTCGAGATTCCGGCGTCGCACTGAGCGAGGTCGTGCTCGGCGAGGTCGTGCTCGTACGCTGGTGAGGTGCAGGGGTTCTTCGGGTCGTTCTTCCACGGTGTGCGGTTGCTCATCGCGGGCTTCGGATGGTGGCGCAAGCGCCCCGGTGTGATGGCACTCGGTCTCGTCCCCGCCGCGATCGTCGGTCTGGTACTGAGCGCTGCGCTCGTCGGCCTCGCCCTCGTGCTCCCCGACCTGGCGGACGCGCTGACGCCGTTCGCCGACGGCTGGCCGGGCATCTGGGCGACCCTCATCCGCGCGGCGGTGGGTACCGCTGTTCTCGGATCGGCCCTCGTGCTCGCGGCGGTCACATTCACGACGCTCACGCTCATCGTCGGGGAGCCCTTCTACGACCGCATTTGGCGCGCCGTGGAACGCCGAGAGGGTGGCGAGGTTCCCGAAGCCGATTACGGGTTCCTCCGATCGACCGTGGATGCCCTCGCCTTCTTCGTGCGCGGCCTCGGCGTCGCGATCGTCGCCGGCCTCGCGGGTCTCGTACCGATCGTGGGGTCCGTGATCGGCGCGGTGCTGGGTGTCAGCCTGACAGGATGGCTGCTCGCCGACGAGCTCGCTTCGCGCGCGCTGATGGCCCGCGGCCTCTCCCCCGCCGCCCGCAAGCGCCTCCTGCGCCGTCACCGGGGCGCGACGCTCGGCTTCGGCGTGGCCACCCAGCTCTGTTTCCTGGTGCCACTCGGAGCCGTGGTGACCATGCCTGCGGCGGTCGCCGGATCGACCCTGTTGGCACGCGAGCTGGTCGCAGGCGATGTCGGCTCGACGGCGGCCTCGCTCACCGAGTGATCGCGGGATCGCTGTCCGTCCAGTTCTCCGCGGTCTGCAGGATCCAGAACGCGGCGAAGAGCAGCAGACCGGTGACTTCCCCCGCGAGGACGACCGGTGCGCGGGTCACGGCGGCGATCAGCAGCACCGTCAGGTCGATCGCGATGCCGATCGCGATCGCTGCATAACCGAACCGGTAGCCGCGGCCGGCGCCTCGTGCGGCCAGCCCGGAGACGACGGCGATCAGAGCGAAGAAGCACGTCGTGACGACGAAGTGGCCGACGTCGAGGAACGACGTCCGCGCGAGCGCCCACCATCCTGTCGCACCGAGGATCACGAGGGATGCGGCGGCGGCGGTGACCCACACCCCTGCGCTGAGGGTCTGCTGGAGAGCCGCCAGGGCGAGCACGCCGGCGACCGCGATCAGCCCGAAGCCGGCGAAGGTCAGCATGCCGTTGGCGATGTTCGCCCACTCGCTCTCGGGGACGCACCGGATCGCCCCTTCCGGGCAGACGACCTCGACGTCCGGGACCTCACCCGAGGCGACCGGTGTCGGGATGATGACGATGAGCACGGCGAAGACGGCGGCGATGTCGATCAGCGCCTGCGCGACGCTGTGTCCGGACAGCGCGAGGAACGCGACGGCGACCGCGAAGAGAACCCCGACGAAGACCGTTCTCCCGGGCGTGTAGAGCATCGCGCTGATCGACGGCGGCAAGGCCCCGACCTGCGAGGCCACGACGATGAGGGAGACGAAAAGCGCGAGCACGGCTCCGACGATCGACAGGCGCAGGTAGCGATAGGTCCGCTGCGTCGCGGTGGAAGATGTGGCCACGCCCCCATCATGCCCGCCCGGCACGACGGTCAGTCGCGACCGCCCGGCGGGCCCGCCACAAGAAGGATGACGAAGATGGCGATGATCGCGACGACCAGGATGACGGCCAGCGACCAGGGCCTGCGCAGAAGAGCGCGCATCGCGCGATCGTGCCATGCGGCATCCCGTGGATCCGCGGTCTGCTCCCGACGCCAGGCACCGCTCAGCCGCCGGGTGCGGTGCAGCCATAATTCGGTCGGAATGGTGGCGTACGGGATCACCGCGCTCGCGATCGCGACGATCGTCGGCCACGCGCCCCAACGCTGGTTCTTCGCCACGAGCACGGCCGTCGCTCCGTACGCGAGGAACACGAACCCGTGGATGCCGCCGCCGATCGTGACGGCGATGGGCAGGTCGATCGTGGCGCGCAGGATCAACCCCGTGATGAGGAGGGTCCACGAGACCGCCTCGGCGACGGCGGCGGTGCGGAAGAGGGCGAGGGGCGTCCGGAACATGCCTTCAGTATATCTGAAGGTTAGATCGATGTCGGCTGCGGAGGTTCTTCGTGCAGGCCTTCGAGCGCGCTCGTCAGCGTCGGCGCACCGGTGGCGAAGGCCCCGTCCAGGTCTGCCAGCAGGCGGTCGGCGCTCCGCAGGGCGCGTTCGCCGAGTGCCGTGACACGAAGATCGGATGCCGCGCCCGCATGGGCCGTGGCATCCGTCACGAATTCGTTCTCGGCGAGCGACTTCACCGCCGTGTGCGCGGTCTGGACCGTGATCTGAGAGCGGCGAGCGAGCTCGCTGAACGAGATCCCCGGCGTCGCCTCGATGTGGGCGAGCAGGCCGTATTTGCGGGTGGTGAGTCCGACCTCGCGGAGGTGGGCGTTGAGCTGCGCGTCCCACACGGCCGACACCGTCAGGAGCGCGATCACGGGACTGAAAGGAGGTCGTGCCGTCGCCATCGATTACTCCCTGCGTACCCGCGATCCGATCCCCCATGCTACGTCGGAGGCGCCTCGTAGAGTGCAGGCAGGAACCATCGGACGATCCGCAGAGGAGCAGCACGCCATGGACTGGAAGATCGAGTTGATATTCGTGCCGGTGACGGACGTCGACCGGGCGAAGGACTTCTACGTGAAGATCGGCTTCCACGTCGACCACGACCAGACCGTCGGCGACGACCTGCGGTTCGTGCAGCTGACTCCCCCGGGTTCGGCGTGCTCGATCGCCTTCGGCGTCGGCTTGGGGATAGACCTCGAACCCGGTCGCCAGAACACGATCCAGGTGGTCGTGCCCGATGCCGACGGAGCCCTCGCGCAGCTGCGGGCGGCGGGCGTGGTGGCGAGTGGTGTCGACGATCAAGGATGGGGCCGGTTCGTGACCTTCGACGATCCCGACGGAAACACCTGGACCCTGCAGCAGCTTCCACCGCGCACCTGACAGGCAACGGAGAAGGCGACCGCCGTCATCGGCAGCGGAGGCCGGCGCGGGTAAGAAAGTCACCGATTCCCGGCGTCTGCGGGGGGTAAAAACCTTATCCTCAGGATTGGCTCAGTACACCCGAAATCACCCTTTCTTGTCCCCCAAACGGCCGACAGGGTGTTATCGTTTTCTCAGTCCACCCGGGGTACTGGGGAACTGGGGAAAAGCTGGGGAGCTCTCCGAGTGGGCGCATCACGGGGCATCCGATTTCTGGGGAAATCGAGAGACTTGCGTGAAGCGATCCCCTCCACGCCACAATGCCGTGCGGGCCAGGCGTGAAGGGGACCGAGGAACACTGCAACACCGAGACCCACTGGGGATGGGTCGATTGGCTCGGTCACTGGGGGAGACCGATCGATCAGATCGAGAAGCAGAGCACCCACGTTGATCTTAAGTTGGGCGATGCGCGTTGTCCAACCGACGCGCGCGTCTGCGGCACAGACACAGCAAAAGTCGTCGTCCCGACATCTGAGTCGGGTCGGTCTTCACAGTGCACAGCACGAACGGCGTCTTCCGAGCATTTCTGCTCCGGAGGCGCCGTTCGTCGTTGCGGTCTGATGCGCGACGCGGCGAACTCGGCGGCCGCCTCTTCTTGACGACGTCGGCAGCCGAACCTCGACGACGGCGGCACCCGAGGCGCCGCGGCGGAGGAAGAGCGCTGCCCCCTCGGACACACGATCGAGCGACCGGCATCCGAGGGGGCACGCGTGCACATCGCCCCAGGCGAGTGCATCAACCACGCAAGCGCAGCCCCAGGCGTACTTGCTTGTTTCAAGGCTACGTAATCTGCGCGGTAGCGACCACATCCGTGGGGGTGGTTGACAAACGCCGCGCCCGGCCGATTACTTCCGAGAAGAACGGCCGCCGCTGATCACCGTTCGGTGACCGGCGCCGGCCGTTCTTCTCGTCGTGAGCACGCCGCGGCGGCTCAGGGTGTCAGAAGTCCCAGTCCGCGTCCTCGGTGGCCTCGGCCTTGCCGATCACATACGACGAGCCCGACCCGCTGAAGAAGTCGTGGTTCTCGTCGGCGTTCGGCGACAGAGCGGAGAGGATCGCCGGGTTCACATTCGTGACCGACGACGGGAACATCGCCTCGTACCCGAGGTTCATCAGCGCCTTGTTGGCGTTGTAGTGCAAGAACTTCTTGACGTCCTCCGTCAGGCCGACGCCGTCGTAGAGGTCCTGCGTGTACTGGATCTCGTTGTCGTAGAGCTCGTACAGCAAAGAGAACGTGTAATCCTTCAGATCGTCGCGTTCGGTCTGCGTGACCTTCTCGAGACCCTTCTGGAACTTGTAGCCGATGTAGTAGCCGTGCACGGCTTCGTCTCGGATGATCAGCCGGATGAGGTCGGCCGTGTTGGTGAGCTTCGCACGCGACGACCAGTGCATCGGCAGGTAGAAGCCCGAGTAGAACAGGAAGCTCTCGAGCAGGGTCGACGCGACCTTGCGCTTGAGCGGGCTGTCACCCTGGTAGTACTCCATGACGATCTGAGCCTTCTTCTGAAGGTTCGGGTTCTCGACCGACCACCGGAACGCCTCGTCGATCTCCTTCGTCGAGCACAGCGTCGAGAAGATCGACGAATAGCTCTTCGCGTGTACCGACTCCATGAAGGCGATGTTCGTGTACACCGCCTCTTCGTGCGGCGTGATCGCGTCGGGGATGAGCGAGACCGCGCCGACCGTCGCCTGCACGGTGTCGAGCAGCGTGAGCCCGGTGAAGACGCGCATCGTGAGCAGCTGCTCGTCGGGCGTCAGCGTGTTCCACGACTGGATGTCGTTGGACAGCGGGATCTTCTCCGGCAACCAGAAGTTGTTGACCAGACGGTTCCACACCTCGACGTCTTTATCGTCCTGGATGCGGTTCCAGTTGATGGCCTGCACCTGCGTGAGCAGCTTGAGCTTTTCGGGGGTCATGAACGTCCTCGGTGATCGAATGAATTGAGCGTCACAGCATGCACGAAACGCACTCGGTCATGTCGGTGCCTTCGAGCGCCATCTGCCGGAGGCGGATGTAGTAGATCGTCTTGATGCCCTTGCGCCATGCGTAGATCTGCGCCTTGTTGATGTCGCGCGTCGACGCGGTGTCTTTGAAGAACAGCGTCAGCGACAGGCCCTGGTCGACGTGCTGCGTGGCCACCGCATACGTGTCGATGACCTTCTCGTAGCCGATCTCGTAGGCGTCCTGGTAGTACTCCAGGTTCTCGTTCGTCATGAACGGCGCCGGGTAGTAGACGCGGCCGAGCTTGCCTTCCTTGCGGATCTCGATCTTCGACGCGATCGGGTGGATCGAGCTCGTCGAGTTGTTGATGTACGAGATCGAGCCGGTCGGCGGCACCGCCTGCAGGTTCTGGTTGTAGATGCCGTGCTGCTGGATGCTGGCCTTCAGAGCCGCCCAGTCCTCCTGCGTCGGGATCGGGATGCCGGCGAAGAGCTCCTTGACCTTCTCGGTCTCGGGCTGCCATGCGGCATCCGTGTACTTGTCGAAGAACTCTCCCGAGGCGTAGGTGGAGTCGGCGAAGCCGTCGAAGGCGACACCACGCTCGATCGCGAGGTTGTTCGAGGCGCGCAGGGCGTGGAACAGCACCGTGTAGAAGTAGATGTTGGTGAAGTCCAGCCCCTCCTCCGACCCGTAGTGCACGTGCTCACGGGCGAGGTAGCCGTGCAGGTTCATCTGCCCCAGGCCGATCGCGTGGGAGCGGTCGTTGCCGTCCTCGATGGAGCGCACAGACGAGATGTGCGACTGCTCGCTGACCGCGGAGAGCGCGCGGATGGCGGTTTCAACCGTGGCACCGAGGTTTCCGCCGTCCATCGCCAGGGCAATGTTCATCGACCCGAGGTTGCACGAGATGTCCTTGCCGATCTCGGCGTAGGAGAGGTCTTCGTTGTACGTCGTGGGCGTGTTGACCTGGAGGATCTCCGAGCACAGGTTGGACATGTTGATCCGACCCTTGATCGGGTTGGCCTTGTTCACCGTGTCCTCGAACATGATGTACGGATAGCCCGACTCGAACTGGATCTCGGCGAGGGTCTGGAAGAACTCGCGCGCGTTGATCTTCGTCTTCTTGATGCGCGCGTCGTCGACCATCTCGCGGTACTTGTCGGTGACGGAGATGTCGCCGAACGGCACACCGTAGACGCGCTCGACGTCGTACGGCGAGAAGAGGTACATGTCTTCGTCGTTCTTGGCGAGCTCGAACGTGATGTCGGGGATGACGACACCGAGCGAGAGCGTCTTGATGCGGATCTTCTCGTCGGCGTTCTCACGCTTCGTGTCGAGGAAGCGCAGGATGTCGGGGTGGTGGGCCGAGAGGTACACCGCACCGGCTCCCTGACGCGCACCGAGCTGGTTCGCGTAGCTGAAGCTGTCTTCGAGCAGCTTCATCACGGGGATGATGCCGCTGGACTGGTTCTCGATCTGCTTGATCGGTGCGCCCGACTCGCGGATGTTGGACAGCAGGAGGGCGACACCACCACCGCGCTTGCTCAACTGCAGCGAGGAGTTGATGCCCCGCGAGATCGACTCCATGTTGTCTTCGATGCGAAGCAGGAAGCACGAGACCAGTTCGCCGCGCTGCGCCTTGCCGGTGTTCAGGAACGTCGGTGTCGCGGGCTGGAAGCGACCGGCGATGATCTCTTCGACCAGATCGGTGGCGAGCTTCTGATCGCCGTCGGCGAGGCCGAGGGCCGTCATCACGACGCGATCCTCGAACCGCTCGAGGTACCGCTTGCCGTCGAACGTCTTGAGCGTGTAGCTCGTGTAGTACTTGAAGGCTCCGAGGAACGTGTCGAAACGGAACTTCTTCGCGTACGCCAGGTCGTTGAGCTCCTGGATGAACTCGGGGGTGTACTTCGCCAGCACGGCCGGCTCGTAATACTCCTTCTCGACCAGGTAGTCCAAGCGCTCCTGCAGGGAGTGGAAGAACACCGTGTTCTGGTTGACGTGCTGCAGGAAGTACTCGCGCGCCGCCCGCTTGTCAGCGTCGAACTGGATCTTCCCGTCCTCGTCATAGAGGTTGAGCATCGCGTTCAGGGCGTGATAATCGAGCCCCTCGAAGCGCGCGTTCACCTTGAATTCGGCCTCAGTCAGCGCAGTTTCCACCATCGTTCCAATCCGTCGCTCACGCGATCCACGTCTTCGGGCGTGCCGAAGACTTCCAGCCGATACAAGTGCGGTACTCGGCACTTGCGGCTGATGATGTCACCGGCGGCGCAGAACGCGTCGCCGAAGTTCGTGTTGCCCGCGGAGATGACTCCGCGGATCAGGCTCCGATTGCCCTCGTCGTTGAGGAACCGGATGACCTGTTTGGGTACGGCCCCGCGTTCCTCTCCTCTACCCTGTCCCCCGCCGTACGTGGGCGTGACCAGGACGAAAGGTTCGTCGACGTGGAGCAGGGGCTCGCCGCCGGTGAGCGGAATCCGCATCGCCGGCATGCCCAACTTCTCGATGAATCGCGCCGTGTTGCCGGACACGCTGGAGAAGTAGACCAGCAGCGGCGCTTCTGTCGCTGTCTGCATGAGCGCCGCCGGGGTGTCAGGCCAGGCGGCTGGCGAGTTCGTCGATCTTGTCGGGACGGAATCCCGACCAGTGGTCTTCATCGGTGATGACGACCGGCGCCTGGAGGTAGCCGAGCGCCTTGACCTGCTCGAGCGCACCGGCGTCCTGGGAGAGATCGAGGACCTCGTATTCGATCCCCTTCGAATCCAGCGCGCGATAGGTCGCCGTGCACTGAACGCACGAGGGCTTGGTGTAGACCGTGATTGCCATGTTGACCCGTTTCTCCCCTCAGTTCGTCTGCTTCTCCCGGTAGACCCCACCGGGATGACCAATACTACATATGGGTACCGACATTGGAAAGCACCACAAGGGCTAGTAGTTACATCGGTGTGATTATCCACACCTCTCCCCAGGTACAACACACGTTGTCCACCGATTCATCCACAGGCGCGGGTCGGGTTTCGAAGCTCGGAAAGCCCCGAATCCCGCCGATCTCGCTGCCCGCCCGGCTATCCATCCACAGGTGCTCCTGCGTCGGCCGCTAGACGCAGCGGATTCGATGCCGTCGGGCGGTTCCGGCGTGTCGCGGGCCGCGGCGCGGATCGGTAGCGTGGGTGACCATGGCCGGGTATCGAGAGCTGCTGCGCACGCGCGGAGTGGGGCGCATCATCGCCGCGCAACTCACGGCTCGCTTCCCGAACGGCATGACCAGCCTGGCCATCCTTCTGCACATCGAGCACGTGACGGGCTCGTACGGCGCCGCCGGCCTCGTCCTGGCGGCGACGTCGATCGGCCAGGCGCTCGCCGGCCCCGTCACCAGTCGATGGATGGGCATCTGGGGCATGCGCAAGGTGCTCAGCATCACCCTCGTGATCTGCGCCATCTCGCTGACCACCATCGGGCTGGTCGAGATGCCCTTGCCGGCCTACATGGCCTTGGGGCTGCTCGCCGGGCTCTCCACCCCGCCCGTGCAGTCGGCGGTCCGCACCATCTATCCGAAGATGGTGAACTCCCGACAGCTGACCGCACTGTTCTCCCTCGACGCCTCGCTGCAGGAGATCATCTGGATCCTCGCGCCCGTCGTCATCACGCTCGTCGCCACTCAGGCCGGCACCGTGCCCGCCATCCTTCTCATCGTCGTCATCCTCATCGGCGGCGGGGCGTGGTTCATCCTCTCCCCCGAGCTCGGGCGCGTGCGCATCCCCCGCAGCCGGCGGAAGCTGGGCGTCGTCCTCACGAAAGCACCCGTGCTGCTGGCCACGGTCGTCGGCTTCCTGCTGATCGGCGCGTGCAGCGCCGTCGAGGCGGGCGTGGTCGCCACCTTCGGACACGGCGGCCTCGAGGCCGGGCTCGTCCTCGCCGTCTTCTCGGTGGGCAGCCTCGCCGGCGGACTCCTGTCGGGACGCATCCCGATGAGCTCCTGGTCGATGGCGCGACGACTGACCATCGTCACGATCGGCCTCGCCCTCACCCTTCCGGTGATGTTCGCCGCGGCGCAGCCGAACGTGTGGTGGCTGGGCATCACCCTCGTCCTCGCCGGAGTCGGCATCGCACCGGCACTGGCGCTCATCTTCGCGATCACCTCCGCGAGCGTGAAATTCAGCGACACCGCCGAGGCGTTCGGCTGGGTCGGCACCGGACAGCTCATCGGTGCGGCCGCCGGTTCTGCGGTCGCCGGCTTCCTCATCGACGGGGTGGGCCCGTGGGGTGCATACGCGGCGGCGACGGCGTTCGCACTGGTCGGCGTACTCGTCTCGGCGGCGTTCGTGCGCGGCTTCCCCGACCTGCGCGGCCGTGATGCCAGTCCGATTCCCGACACCGAGCCGGTTCCCACGATCACGTGACCCGGCGTGCGTTGTCATGCGGGTGACGTAGGGAGCGCATAGGACGCTCATATCGCCGTGCGGTTGCGTGGAGACATGACATCGCGCTTCCACGACCGCCCGTCCGACGATGCCCCCGACGCCCACGGCACCCGCGTGTGGGAGGACGAGAACGGCGTCCCCATCGATGAAGACCACCGTGGTCTGGTGTACGACGTGCAGACGCTCGTCAACCGCCGCCGCGCGCTTGGGATCTTCGGGGGACTCACGCTGACCTCCCTGCTCACCGCGTGCGGTGTCACCGCAGCGGCGGACGCCTCCGCCACGGCGACCGCGAGCGCCACGCGCGCATCGTCGACGCCGACCGCGTCGGCCACCGCGACGGCCGACGCATCCGACCCGCTCGATGAGGTCCCCGATGAGACAGCCGGTCCGTACCCGGGTGACGGCTCGAACGGGGTGAACGTGCTCGACGACTCGGGAATCGTCCGCAGCGACATCCGCGCGAGCTTCGGCTCTTCCACGACCGTCGCGCCGGGCATTCCCCTCGTCATCGCGCTGACGGTCCGCGACGCCGCGACCGGTGCCGCGCTCGCCGGCAAAGGCGTCTACGTGTGGCATTGCGATCGCGACGGCAACTACTCGCTGTACAGCTCGGGCGTCGAGAACGAGAACTATCTGAGAGGGGTGCAGCAGACCGACGCCAACGGGCTGGTGACCTTCACCAGCATCTATCCCGCGTGCTACTCCGGCCGGTGGCCGCACATCCACTTCGAGGTCTACGACGATGTCGACAGCGCCGTCACGTCCGGTCCGATCGTGAAGACCTCACAGATGGCGCTCCCGGAGGAGATCGACTCGGCCGTCTACGCGACCGCGGGGTATGAACAGAGTGTCCGCAACCTCGCGCAGACCTCACTGCAGTCCGACATGGTGTTCGGCGATGACGGCGGGATCCACCAGATGGCCACGATGTCGGGTTCGGTGTCCACGGGCTACTCCGCGACGTTGACGGTGGGTGTCTGAGGACCGTCCCCCTCCCCGCTCGCGTCAGGCGATGCGGCGCAGCAGCTCGAGCACAGCGAGCGCGTACGCATCCGCGGGCTCCGGATGCTGGAAGGCGAACACGTCTTCCCCCGTGCCCTCGGGCCGACGCACCGCGATCTCGACCTCGTACGTGTCGGGGAGACGCCGTAGGGCGCGGAACGCGGTGCGCAGCATCTCCCGCAGCTGGCTTTCATGGGGCAGCCACAGGGCGTCCTCGAGGGCGACCGAATCCAGGGCCCATTCGGTGGTTCCGTTGAACGCCAATATGCTTCCCGTGGAATACGACCGTGGCTCGATCGTCATGTCGCTCACGGTGAAGACGTCCGCGTCGAACTCCGGCTCGTTCAACTGGAACCGATCACCCGATGCCGGGCGCCAGACCAGTCCGGCTTGGCGCAGAGCCGCAGCGGATTCCGTAGAGATCATGAAGACAATCATGGCCCGGTATGCGGCGACCGCGGGCCGCTCCTCGAGCGAGCACTCGCCCGTCCCCGTCGCCCCGCCCGCGCGCCCTCGAGGTTCTCCGGATGCCGCGAGCTGACGCCGACGGCGGCCGAGCGGACGAGAATGGTGCGGTGACCTCCTTCGATCCCGCGGCGCTCCTGCCCGACGACCTGCTCGCCCGCTTCCGTGAGCGCGCGGTCGTCCATGACCGCGAGAACACCTTTCCACACGACGACCTCGCCGAGCTTCAGGCCGCCGGATACCTCGCGATCCTCGTGCCGGTCGATCGCGGCGGATCCGGGCTGAGCCTGGTCGAGGCATCCGTCCTGCAGCAGCGCCTCGCGACGGCGGCACCGGCGACCGCCCTGGCGATCAACATGCACCTCGTGTGGACCGGGGTCGCCAAAGTGATGCAGGACCGCGGTATCGACGACCTCGCATTCGTGCAGACGGGCGCCGCCGCCGGCGAGATCTTCGCGTTCGGGATCAGCGAGGCCGGCAACGACCTCGTGCTGTTCGGGAGCGAGACGGATGCCGCGCCCCGGGCCGATGGGGCGTATACGTTCACCGGGACCAAGATCTTCACGACCCTGTCGCCGGTCTGGACGCAGCTGGGGATGCACGGCCTGGACACCACGTCGCCGGATGCGCCTCAGATGATCTACGCCTTCGTCCCACGCAGCGACGCGGTCGTGACGCGCGATGACTGGGACACCCTGGGCATGCGCGCGACGCAGAGTCGCACCACCGAGCTGCACGGCGCCGTCGCCCCCTCCGATCGCGTCGTGCGCCGGGTGGCTCCGGGTCCGAACCCCGACCCGATCGTGTTCGGGATCTTCAGCGTCTTCGAGGTGCTGATCGCATCGGTGTACACGGGCATCGCCCGGCGAGCGCTCGAGGTCGCCGTCGAGACGGCCGGCGCACGGCGATCGAAGAAGACCGGCAAGGCGTACAGCCAGGATCCCGACATCCGCTGGCGCATCGCCGACATGGCGCTCGCCTACGACGCCCTTCCCCCGCAGATCGCTTCGCTCGCCCGCGATATCGATCAGGGCGCGGACCGCGGATCGCAGTGGTTCGCACAGCTGTCGGGCCTGAAGCACCGCGCGGTCGTCACGGCCAAGCAGGTCGTCGACGAAGCGATCCTCGTCAGCGGCGGGTCTTCCTACTTCTCGCGCTCCGAGTTGAGCCGGCTCTACCGAGACGTCCTGGCCGGGATGTTCCATCCGTCCGACCCCGAGTCGGTCCACTCCACCGTGGCCGGCGCATGGCTCGGTCCGCTCCAGCCGTAGAAGTCCGACCTAGCGCCGGTCGAAGTCGAACGCCTTCAGCAGTTCGGCGACGGCCTGGTCGCGCTGCTCGCCGCCCGCGTCGAACATCTCGGTCACGTGGGTGCGCAGGTGGTTCTCGAGCAGCAGCCGGTTCAGCGACTCCAGCGCCCGCTCGATGGCTCGGGACTGGGCGATGATGTCCATGCAGTAGTCCTCGCCCTCGATCATCTTGGCGAGGCCCCGGAGCTGCCCCTCCAGGATGCTGGTGCGGTGCAGGGCGCGCTTCTTGATGTCGTCGATCACGCCGCAAGGCTACCGCCGAGGCTCTCCTCGCCGCGGCCCGCGTGCCGCCCTCGTGCGAGGATGGGCCGCATGGCCCGCACTCCCCCTGCTCTGCTCAGTCCCGCGGACCAGGAGCGGCGTCGTGCCCTGAGTCTGATGAAGACCGTCGCGCTCGGCGCGCTCGTGTTCATGGCCGTGCTTTTCGTCGTCGCGTTCACGCTGCAGGAACGCTACCCGTGGCTGGACTACGTCCGCGCCGCCGCGGAGGGCGGCATGGTGGGCGCGCTCGCGGACTGGTTCGCGGTCACCGCGCTCTTCCGGCATCCGCTCGGCATCCCGATTCCGCACACCGCGATCATCCCGAATCGCAAGGACGAGATCGGCCGCACACTCGGAGAGTTCGTCGAGACGAACTTCCTCTCCGAGGAGGTCGTGCGCACCAAGCTCGATTCCCTGTCGATCGCCATGAGTGTCGGCAGATGGCTCACCGACCCGGAGCCTTCTGCGCAGGGGCAGACCCACGCCCAGCGCGTCCTCTCCGAAGGCGCCACCATGGCGACGGGGGTGCTGAACGCCCTCAGCGACGACGACGTGAACGGCATCATCGAGGACCTCGCACGCACGCATCTGATCATGCCCGAGTGGGGCCCGCCGCTCGGCGGATGGCTCGAGCGGATCGTGGCATCCGGAGCGCATCACGGCGCCGTCGACATGGCCGCCGAGAACGTCGCGGCGTGGCTCGAGGGCAACCACGCCGCCTTCGACGGGCTGGTGTCTCGACGACTGCCGACGTGGGTGCCCTCGCTGGCGCACCGCCTCGTCGACGACACGATCTACAACGAGGCCGTGAGGTTCGTCGCCGCGGTGCGGGCCGATCCTGATCACCCGGCCCGCCACGCGATCGACGCCTACCTCGAACGACTGGCCGACGGTCTGCAGCACGACCCCGCCACGATCGGCCGACTCGAGGACAGCAAGATCGCCGTGTTCGACAGCCCGCGCGTGCGCGAGCTCGCCGCCGCCGCCTGGAACACGGCCAAGACCGGACTGCTGACCGCCCTCGCCGACCCCGACAGCGGCTTGCGCACGCGCGCCACAGCGGCACTCGTCGACGTGGGCGGGAGATTGCGGACGGACGCTGCGCTCCAACGTCGCGTGGACGACTGGGTCGGCCAGGGAGCGGTGTTCCTCGTGAGTCGCTACCGCCACGACATCGCCTCCATCATCACCGACACCGTCGAGCGCTGGGATCCGGCCGAGACGACGGAGAAGATCGAGCTCATGGTCGGTCGAGACCTGCAGTACATCCGCTTGAACGGCACCATCGTGGGCGCGCTGGCCGGGCTGGCGATCTTCACGATCGCACATGCGTTTCTCGGCTGACCGGAGCGCCCGCAACGGCTAGCCTGAACGCGTGGCCGCCGATCAGCTCCTCTTCACGTACGGGACGCTGCAGCAGTCCGAGGTGCAGCTCGACACTTTCGGTCGCCTGCCCCTCGCCGAGGCCGATGCGCTGCCCGGCTACCGCGTGTCCTACGCCGAGATCGACGACCCTCGGGTGGTCGAGGTGTCGGGACTCGCGGTGCACCCGATCGTCACGGCGACCGGCGACCCGCGCGACAAGGTGACGGGCTCCGTGCTGCTGATCAGCGACGATGAGCTGGAAGCGGCCGACGAGTACGAGGTCGCGCTCTACGTGCGCACCGCGGCCACGCTGAGCAGCGGGCGCACCGCCTGGGTCTACGTGAGCGTGCGATGAGTGAACGTGGGACGGCTGCTTCGAGGAAAGATGGTGCGGACATGATCCGGCTTGTGCTCGTCCGCCACGCGAAGTCGGATTGGGGCGACCCCGATCTCGACGATCACGATCGACCCCTGAACGCCCGCGGCCTGAGGGATGCCCCGGTGATGGCCCGCAGGCTGGCAGACACCGGATTCCGGCCCGACGTGATCGTGTCGAGCACGGCCGTGCGGGCACGCACGACCGCCGAAGCATTCGGTGCGGAACTCGGCACCGCGGTCGACCTCGAGCCGATCCTCTACGGCGCCCCGCCCCGGACGCTGCTCGCGGTCGCGGCCGCCACCAGGGCGCGGTCGGTCGTGCTCGTCGCGCACGACCCCGGCATGTCGACCCTCGCGGGCGATCTGTCCGGCGACGGGGTGAGCCGGATGCCGACGTGCGCGGTCGCCACGTTCACCTGGACAGATGCCCAGTGGGACACCGTGGACGCCCTGGCCCCGGATGACTGGACGTTCGACGCCCCCGGCCTCGCCTGAGTCGTCGATCCGGCGGGGTCCTCAGCGCACCACGAGCAGCGGCTCGACCAGGACGTGGGCGTGGCCGGGCGTCGTCGAGCGCGGAGCGATCGAGAGCCCCTCCCCCATCAGGAGGTCCATGGCCCCGGCGGCGACGCGTTCGGGCAGCTGCTCGACGCTCGACAGGCCCAGGGCCTCCGCCGCAGGGGTGTTGTCGAATCCGATGATGGGCAGGTCCGCACGGCCACCCGCCACCGCGGCGAGGTGCGCCCCGATGGCGAGCGAGTCGCTCGCGCACACGATCGCGTCGATGGCCCTGTCGACGAGGACGCGCTCGACCACCTGCCGAGCCGCGGCGACGTTCTCCACCGCGACCAGGCGTGGCGCAGCATCCGTGCCCGCCGCCTCGCCCATCGCCTCACGCCACCCGCGTTCGCGGTCGTCGCCCGTGCCGGACCCCGCGGGCCAGCCCAGGAACGCGACACGTTCCCCGGAGGCGGCACGCAGGTGATCGGTGGCGGCGCGTGTTCCGGCCGCCCCGTCGACGTCGACCCAGAGGTGCTGCGGGTCGTCGATGTCGTCGAGACCCCAGGGGCGGCCGAACGACACGAAGGGCAGCCCGCGCTGCGTCAGCCATCCCGTGCGCGGGTCGCCGTGGAACGTTCCCGTGATGAGCACCGCGTCGACGTCTCCGCCGTCCACGAGCTCTCCCATGCGCGCGATCTCCTCCTCGGGGCTCCGCGCGGCGTAGAGCAGCACCCGCATCCCGCGATCGCTGGCGTGCTCGGCAAGAGCGTGCACGAACCGGTCGAGCACGACGCCCGAGATGCCGCCCGCGTACGGATCGAGGTGCACGCCGATGGTGGAGCTGCGCTGCGTGCGGAGGCGACGTGCCGACGCGTGCGGGGCGTACCCGAGCGCGGAGATCGCCGCGCGCACACGTTCGCGGGTGCCGTCGCGCACGACCTCGGGCGAATTCAGCACGTTGCTGACCGTCTGTCGCGAGACCCCCGCCTGTCGTGCCACGTCCTCGATCGTGGCGGCCCTCTGCATGGTCATTTCGCTCCTCGCCACCCCTTGACATCACCGTCATCGACACTCAAGCTTGGCACTACACGGCAATTTGAACGATCAAATTCCTAGTCTGATGGAATCGAAGGAGATGTCATGACGCGATACACAGCACGCGCGGCCCTCGGAATCGGTGGGATCGCGGCGGTCGCCGCACTCACCCTCAGCGGGTGCGGCCAGGGGTTCAGCGGAGGCGGGAGCAGCAGCGATACGGCGTCCGGCGAGCTCACCTCCTCGGACTCGGCGCTCACGGTGATGATCGGCTCGAGCGGCGACGCCGAGACCAAGGCCGTCGAAGACGCCGTCGCGGCGTGGTCGGCGGACTCGGGAGTGGAGGCCTCGGTCACCGTCGCCACCAATCTCTCGCAGCAGCTGTCCCAGGGCTTCGCCGCGGGCTCCCCGCCCGACCTGTTCTATCTGGCCGCGGACTCGATCGCGTCGTACGCGGGCAACGGCTCGCTGAAGGCGTACGGCGACATGCTCGCCAACAAGGACGACTTCTACCCCTCCCTCGTGCAGAACTTCACCGTCGACGACACGTTCTACTGCGCGCCGAAGGACTTCTCGACGCTCCAGCTCGTGATCAACACCGACCTGTGGACCCAGGCAGGACTGACGGATGCCGACATCCCGACGTCGTGGGATCAGCTGGCAGCCGACGCGCAGAAGCTGACGAACGGCACCACGAAGGGTCTCGTCATCAGCGGCGAGTACGCCCGGCTCGGAGCCTTCATGGCGCAGGCCGGGGGACGCCTCGTCTCGGAGGACGGGACGACGGCGGAAGCCACCAGCGACGCGAACGTCGAAGCGCTGACCTATGTGCAGGAGCACCTCAACGACGGTTCGTTCGCCTACGCGAAGGATGTCGGCGCGGGGTGGGGCGGCGAGGCCTTCGGTAAGCAGCTCGGTGCGATGACGATCGAGGGCAACTGGATCACCGGCGCTCTTTCGGCCGACTACCCCGACGTCAACTACACGATCGCAGAGCTCCCCGCCGGCCCCGCCGGCAAGGGCACGCTGCAGTTCACCAACTGCTGGGGCATGGCAGCGGACAGCCCCAACCAGGAGGCGGCGCTCGACCTGGCCGAGTACATGACCTCGTCCGAGCAGCAGCTCGCGTTCTCGAAGGCCTTCGGACCGATGCCGTCGGTGCAGTCCGCGGCCGACGACTGGTCATCCGCCAACCCGAATCTGGTCCCGTTCCTCACGGGTGCCGACTATGCGCAGGGCGTGCCGACCAATGCGGGTGTCACCGACGTCATCGGCGACTTCAACTCCCAGCTCGAGACGCTGAAGACGGCGGATCCGAACACCATCCTCGAGTCGGTGCAGGCCAACCTCGAGAGCGTCGTCGGCTGACATGACCACCACCGCCACGCCGACGCCCTCGTCGGCCCCCGCCTCTCCCCGCAAGCGGGCCCGCTCCGGCGGCATCCGCGGCGGGGAGGGGGTGGCGGGGTGGCTCTTCACGCTCCCCGTCATCGTCATCCTGGGCGTCTTCCTGCTCGTCCCCGTTCTCATGGCGCTGTGGGTGAGCTTCTCCGACTGGTCGGGACGCGGCTCACCGCTCTCCTCGGACGTCAGCTTCATCGGCGGACAGAACTACGCCGACGTGACGAGCGGTGGCGGACTCGCGGAGCGCAACTTCGGCATCTCCTTGCGCAACAACGCGTGGTACGTCGTGCTGGTCGTTCCGGTGCAGACCGCGCTGTCGCTCTTCCTCGCAGTCCTGGTCAGTCGGGCGATCCTCCGTGGGCGCGGATTCTTCCGCACGGCGTTCTACTTCCCCTCCGTGACGAGCTCCGTCGCCATCACGGTGCTCTGGCTCTTCCTGTTCTCCACGACCGGCGTCGTGAACGAGGTGCTCGGCGCCCTCGGCGGTACCGGACCCAACTGGTTCAACGACCCGCGCGGCATCGTGCACATCGCCCTGGGGGCGGTCGGCATCACCGACGGCCCCGAGTCGCTCACCGGCGCCGGCTTCATGGGCATCTCGTGGTGGGAGTGGCTGGCAGGCCCGTCCGTCGCCATGAGTGCATTCATCCTGATGGCGGTCTTCACCACCAGCGGCACATTCATGCTGCTCTTCGTCGCCGCGCTGCAGAACATCGGCGGCGAGCTCGGCGAGGCCGCGGTGATGGACGGCGCCAACGCCTGGCAGCGCTTCTGGCGGATCACCCTCCCCCAGCTGCGTCCGACTCTGTTCACCGTGCTGACGCTCGGGCTGATCGGGTGCTGGCAGGTCTTCGACCAGATCTACACCGGCACGCAGGGCGCGCCCGGCAAGACCACGCTGACACCCGCGTTCCTGTCGTACCAGACGGCATTCCAGGAGCAGAAGTGGGGCAACGGCGCGGCAATCGCGTTCATCCTCTTCCTCATCATCATCGTCTTCACGATCTTCCAGCGATGGGTGCTGCGCGAACGGGCCGTCTCCCGTCGACGCATCCGCGCGTATCAGCCGAAGGGGGCACGGTCATGACCGGAACCGCGATCGGTCGCGTCGAGACCCTTCGACCCGACAACTCCGTCCGCACTCCCCCGCACCGGCGGCGAAGGCTGACGGTGAAGAGCGTGGGCGGCCAGGTGCTGCTCTACGGAACGCTCGCCCTGCTGGCGCTCATCTACATCTATCCGTTCCTGGTGCAGGTCGCGACGTCGTTCAAGAGCGACGCCGAGGCGGCAGCCGATCCGATCTCGCTGTTCCCGCAGACCCTCACGTTCGCCGCGTACGAGCGGCTGTTCGCGAACAGCGACTTCCCGCTCTGGTTCGCGAACTCCGCCATCGTCACGATCGTGGTGACGCTGGGCAGGGTGTTCTTCGTGTCGCTCGCCGGCTACGCGCTCGCCCGCCTCAACTTCCGCGGGCGCGGAGTGATCTTCGCGCTGGTCGTCGCGGTCATGGCCGTTCCGGGCGTCGTGCTGCTGATCCCGAAGTTCCTCGTGCTCAATCAGCTCGGGCTCTACAACTCCTATGCCGGCATGATCATCCCGCTGCTCGTGGACGCCGCCGGCGTCTTCATCATGAAGAACTTCTTCGAGTCGATCCCCGTCTCGGTCGAGGAGCAGGCACGCATCGACGGAGCGGGCTCGTTCCGCGTGTTCTGGTCGGTCGTGCTCCCGATGGCCCGACCCGCGCTGATCACGATCATCATCCTGTCGTTCCAGGGATCGTGGAACGAGCTGAGCCACTTCATCGTCTCGACGCAGTCGCCCGAGCTCACGACTCTGACGAAGGGCGTGGCGTCGCTGGCGTCGGGACAGCTGAGTCAGGGGACGCAGTACCCGCTCAAGCTCGCCGCGGCGGCGCTGATGACGATTCCCGTCGCCGTGCTGTTCTTCATCTTCCAGAAGCGCATCATGAACACCACGGAAGGGGCCGTCAAGGGATGACGACCGGACTCCAGCCGTTCCTGCACGATGCCACCATCACCCTCTGCGCTCCCACCCAGGTGTGGTCGCGCGCCTCCGGCGACATGAGCGCCGCCATCGACGGGGTCTACCACGGCGATCGGCGGATGCTGAGCGACGTCGCCGTGACCTGGGCCTCGGGCCGGGCCGAGCCGATCGGCGCGGCCCCGTCCCACGCGGGTCGCACGGGCTTCGACAGCCTCCTGCGCAGCTCGGACGACCCCACACCCGATCCCCACGTGCGCGTGACGCGGGACCGCGAGGTCGTGGCCGGTCGCATGACAGAGACCCTGCGCATCCGCTCCGTGCTGCCGTCCGCCCTGCACACCACGGTGGAGGTCCGGCTGGTGCCGGACTTCCGGCAGCTCAGCGATGTCAAATCCGGGACGGGCCACGCCGAGGCGTGGCACGCCGCGCACCGCGCGGACGGCGTCCGCATCGACGGCGTCGGGGTGAGCGGTAGTCCGTCGATCGCCCTCACCGCCGCGGATGCGCGCTGGCGCATCGACCACGACGCCGTGACCCTCACCTGGGACGTCCGCGCAGAGCCCGGGACCGAGGCATCCGTCACCTGGATCGCCGACCTCGCCGACCCCGGTCTCGTCGTGACCGGCCCGACGGGTCCCTCCGACTGGACGACCCCCACCGGGGGCGTCGATCGACGGCTGGCGCAATGGGCCGATGTCGCCCTCGACGACCTCGCGGCGCTGCGGCTGGCGCTCCCCGAGCACCCCGAAGACACGTTCCTCGCCGCGGGAGCGCCCTGGTTCTTCACGCTCTTCGGTCGCGACTCGCTGTGGGCCGCACGCATGATGCTTCCGGTCGACATCGGGCTCGCGGCATCCACTCTCCGGGTGCTGGCGAGACTGCAGGGCTCGGTCGACAACCCCGCGACCGAGGAGGAGCCGGGCAAGATCCCGCACGAACTGCGCGCGGGCGAGCTGCAGATGCCGGGCGAGGGCATCGTGCTGCCTCCGCTGTACTACGGCACGGTCGACGCGACGGCGCTGTGGGTGTGCGTCCTCGTCGATGCGCACCGCGCCGGGATGGCGGAATCCGATGTCCGCGCGCTCCTGCCCGCACTGCGCGCGGCGCTGGCCTGGATCGACCGCAGCACTCCCGCCGACGGCTTTCTCTCGTACATCGATCGCACCGGACACGGCCTCGCCAACCAGGGGTGGAAGGACTCCGGAGACTCCGTCCAATGGCGCGACGGACGCCTCGCCGAAGGGCCCATCGCACTCTGCGAAGTGCAGGGCTACGCCTACGAGGCGTGCGTCGGAGCGGCCGACCTGCTCGACCGGCTCGGTGAACCGGGCGCTGAGGACCTCCGCACCTGGGCCTCGGACCTGCGGCGGCGATTCGCCGACCACTTCTGGGTGCGGACGCCGGAAGGCCGCTACCCGGCGATCGCGCTCGATCGCGACGGCGCACCCGTCGACACCCTCACCTCCAACATCGGCCACCTGATCGGCACGGGACTTCTCGACCACGACGACGAGGTCGCGGTGGCCGCCTTGCTCCTCGGACCCACGATGAGCTCGGGCTTCGGCATCCGGACGATGTCGACGGATGCCGCGGGCTATTGGCCGCTCGGATACCACCGCGGCGCGGTGTGGGCCCACGACACCGCGATCGCGGCGCACGGTATGGCGCGCGCCGGCCTTCGCAACGAGGCGGCGACGGTGGTCGCCGAACTGATCGACGCCGCGGAGACCTTCGCTTACCGCATGCCCGAGCTGTACGCGGGAGACGACCGCTCCGAGCGGGCGGCGCCCGCGCCGTACCCTGCCGCGTGTCGTCCCCAGGCCTGGTCCGCCGCCGCCGCCATCACCTGCCTGGAGATCGCGCGGAGCTGACGGTCAGACGACGGGCAGCACCGTTCCCCCCGTGAGGTCGACCAGTTCGTCGAAGGTCAGCGGGAACACGGTGTGCGGGGTGCCGCCGGCCGCCCAGATCTGCGGGAAGGCGGCGAGCGCCTCGTCGACGACCGTCTGCAGTCGGGTCGGGTGCCCCGTGGGGGCCACCCCGCCGATGACCTGGCCGGTGGCCTCCCGCACCTGATCCGCGCTCGCGCGGGCGATCCCGCCCCGTCCCCATCGCGCGGCGAGGGCCGTCGTGTCGACGCGGTGCGCGCCGCTCGTCATGACCAGCAGCGGCTCGCCGTCCGACCAGAAGACGAGACTGTTCGCGATGGCGCCCACCTCGACCCCCAGGGCCGCAGCCGCCGCGGCGGCGGTGGCCGCGGCATCCGGCAGGACGACGATCTCGCCGGGGATCCCCGCCGCGCGCAGCGCATCGTGCACGAGACGGCTGCGGGCGGGCAGGGCGGCAAGGTCGGAGGAAGCCGGGTGCTCGGTCATCCCGTCAGCCTAGGGGTGCCCAGCGCGCGCGATCTGACGTAGCCTCGGCGCATGGCGACGACGACAGCCCTCGATCCTGCGAACCCCGAGCACGAGAAGGCGCTGAGGATGCTGGAGCACGACCTCATCGCCTGGATCACGACGATCGGCAAGGACGGCACCCCGCGTGCCGTCCCGGTGTGGTTCCTCTGGCAGGACGGCCGGGTGTTCATCATGAGCGAGCCCACCGCCGGCAAGGTCGCGCACATCCGCCGGGGCTCTCCGGTGCTGGTGCACCTGCAGGCCGGCGGCGAGTTCGGCGACGACGTCGTCATCCTGCACGGCTCGGCGGAGATCTCACCGCAGCCGACCGCGGAATGGTTCGCCACGCACGGCGACACCTACGGGCAGAAGTACGCGGCGGCGATCGAGGACTACGGCACCCCGGCCGACCAGCTCCCGGGCGTGTTCTCGTCGCTGATCGTCTTCACGCCGGCGCGCGTCCAGACCTGGTAGGCCGCCGGGCGGTGCTTCGTCGCTCCAGCGTCCCCCTCTTCTGCGCGCTGGCGGGAGACGACCGGCGGCGCGCCTCACAGGCCACCATCGTCACCTCGCTGCAGAACGGCGGGACGCACGCTGCGCGGCAGGGCGGGCTTCGCGCAGGCCGATGAGCGCGGCGATGATCACCTCGGGGTGGTGGAACACGTCTTCCGCGATCGGCCTGATGGATGTCATCCCCAGGACCGCCAGCGCGAGGTCCCGGCGTCGGTCGCGCTTCTGGGACGCCCACCCCGAGTGGAACTGCTCGCTGTCGCACTCGACGACGAGCCATCCGTCAAGAACGAGATCGACCCTTCCCACTCCTGGCACCACGACCTGGACGTCGACACGGAATCCGAGGCTGAGCGCCATGAGCCGCACCAGTGTCTCGGACCCCGCCTCGCTACGGCCGTCGATGAACCCACGAAGGACCCGCCGTCGGGCCGGCAGCCGGTCGAAGATCGCGTCGAGATCGCCCTCGTCGATGAGACCGAGGTGAAGCGCGGAATCCAGGGTGGCGATGGCGGCTCGCGCGCTCTGGCAGGCAACGGCCTGGGCGACCGCATCGATGGGGTGCACCGTGGTCGCTCGCGGGTGCGGCGTGCGGATCAGGGCTCCCCAGTGCCAGGTGTTGCGGCGACCCGCACTCTCCTTGTGTGCGGCGCGGTCGAGGTGCACATGCAGTCGCGTGGCTGCCAGCACGAACACACCCCACTCGGCGAGGGCCGAGATGCACGCGAGTCGACCTCCGTCGGATGCGGCCTCGGCCACGGCGAGGGGCACGCCGGGAACGAGGTAGGCGCCACGGCGGGCCCGCAGAAGGGTGCCGCCGATGACCGCGTCGCGGATCTGCCGTTTCGTCATGCCCATCCGGTGCAGATCGAGAGTCGTGTACAGGCGGTGCGTGACCTGAGCGGGATCGAGATCGAGCGATACGTGCGGAGCGATGGTCATGGTCATACCGTGCTCGCGGGGGCGACGCGTGTGCGCGGACATGATCGAAACCGTGGATGGCGCCCGAGTGCGCACGGTCAGTCAGTGCTGGGGAGGAAGCGTGCAGCTCCCGTCGCCGGCTGCAGCCCGCAGCGCCCGTCCTCAGCTTCTGCGAATCGGCGGCGCACGGTCGGGATCCCACCCCAGGGCGCGACACTCACACCACCCCGCAGAAGCCCGGGACGCGCAGGCCGGGGCGGCGACGCCGCAGCAGGGGCGGGGCGGCGACGCAGCGCCGGCGGCGACGCCGTTGCGCTCGGCACCGGCACCGACGCGCCGGGCCGGCGACGCGCGGGGTCCCCGTGGCCGGATCGGCAGCGGCGCGGCAGAATGGGAGGCAGGACCCGCAACGCCGCGGGTCCGGGAGAGCCCAGCCCACAAGGCCGGCCGAAAGAGGATGCGATGACCCACGCCCTGCCCCTGCCCGATATCCACCACGAACGAGTGGAGGTGGTCACGGGACGGCAAAGCGGACTGTTCATCGCCGTCGCCCTCCACTCCTCCGTCCTCGGCTCCGCCCTCGGTGGCGCCCGCCTGTGGTCCTACCCGCACTGGAGCGACGCCCTCGGCGACGCCTTGCGCCTCTCGGCGGCGATGACGCTGAAGAACGCGGCCGCCGGGCTCGACGCGGGCGGCGGCAAGGCCGTCATCGCGCTCCCGCCCGGCACGATGCTCGACGCCGAGCGACGCCGGGCCGCCTTCCTCGACCTCGGAGACGCGGTGGAGAGCCTGGACGGCCTGTACCGGACCGCCGAGGACGTCGGCTCGACCACCGAGGACATGCTCACCGTCAGTGAGCGCACCGCCCACGTGGTCGGGCTGCCCGACGCCGTCGGCGGCTCGGGCGAGCCGGCCGGACCCACGAGCCTCGGCGTGTACGAGTCGATCCGTGCCACGCTGGAGCGCCTCTCCGGCACCGCCGATGTCGCCGGGCGACGCCTCACGATCTCGGGACTCGGACAGGTGGGCAGCCGCCTCGCGGTGCGTCTGTCCGCCGAAGGCGCGCTCCTCACCGTGACCGACGTCAATCCCGCCAAGCGGGAACTGGCCCTCGACCTCCAGGCGGCGTGGGTCACCCCGGGCGAAGAGCACCTCGTCGCCGCCGATGTCTTCGTGCCCGCGGGCATCGGGGGTCTCCTCACCGACGCGGTCATCGACGCGCTCGACGCCCGAGCCGTCTGCGGCCCGGCGAACAACCCCTTGGCCGCGCACGACGGCGCCGACCGATTGGCCGCGCGCGGCATCCTCTACGCCCCCGACTTCGTGGTGAACGCGGGTGGCGTGATCTACCTCGACCTCGTGGCGAAGCAGCTCGGTTCGCGGGCCGAGATCATGGCGCGCGTCGGCGCCATCGGCGACACCGTCCGCCGCCTCTTCGACGATGCCGAGGAGCGCGGGGTCACCCCGCTCGCCGCCGCGGAGGCGCTGGCCGAGGAGCGCCTCACCCGCGGTCGCCGACCCGCCCTGGTCTGAGACACCGAGATGAAATGACCGGATGCCGCGACCCGCGGCGTCCGGTCCTTTCGCCTGCGACCAGCCCGCGCACGGGACCGCCCGGTCCCCGCCGCGAGACCGGGTTCCACATCCTGTGAGACCAGGTCGCACCACCGGCGACCCCCGCGTGACAGGATGGAGAAGTCAAAGGAGACAGCATGTTCACCAGTCCCATGCCCGATGTCGAGATCCCCGAGATCAGCATCTACGACTTCCTCTTCGCGTCCCTCACCGACGACGACGCGCAGCGTGTCGCGCTGATCGATCCCGCGTCCGGTGCGGAGACCACCTACGGAGCGCTGCGGGCGCAGGTGCTGGCGTTCGCGGGGGCGCTGGCCGCCCGCGGCGTCGGCACCGATACCGTGGTCGCCCTGCTGTGCCCGAACGTGCCGGCGTTCGCGACGGTGTTCCACGGCATCCTGCGCGCGGGCGCGACCGTGACGACGATCAATTCGCTCTACACACCGGGCGAGATCGAGAAGCAGCTGAAGGATGCCGCGGCCACGTGGCTCGTCACCGTCACACCGCTGCTCCCCCAGGCGAAGACCGCGGCGTCGGCGTCGGGTATCCCCGATGACCATCTGATCGTGCTCGACGGCGCGGAGGGCCACCTGAACCTGCGGGAACTGCTGACCGAGCAGAGCCCCGCCCCCGACGTGAGCTTCGACCCCGCGACCCACGTCGCGGTGCTCCCCTATTCCAGCGGTACGACCGGCAACCCCAAGGGCGTGATGCTCTCGCACCGCAACCTCGTCGCCAACGTGCAGCAGTGCCGGTCGAACATCGATCTGCGCGACACCGACCGCGTTCTGGCGGTGCTGCCGTTCTTCCACATCTACGGCATGACCGTCCTGCTGAACCTCGCCCTGCGTCAGCGCGCGAGCCTCGTGACCATGCCCAAGTTCGACCTGGTCGAGTTCCTCACGATCATCCAGAACCACCACTGCACCTACCTCTACATCGCGCCGCCGATCGCCGTCGCTCTGGCGAAGCATCCGATCGTCGACCAGTTCGACATCACCAGCGTGCACTCGGTGTTCTCCGGCGCCGCCCCGCTCGACGGCGAGACCGCCGAGATCGCGGGTCGGCGCATCAACGCCCGCATGCTGCAGGGCTACGGCATGAGCGAGCTCAGCCCGGTCTCGCACGCGATGCCGTACACGCGCGACGACATCCCGGTCAGCTCCGTGGGGACACTGCTGCCGAACAGCGAGTGCAAGCTCGTCGACACCGAGACCGGCGCCGAGATCACCGAGATCGGGGAGGACGGCAGGACGGCGCCCGGCGAGATCTGGGTCAAAGGTCCGAACGTCATGCTCGGCTACCTGAATCGTCCGGACGCCACGGCCGAGACGCTCGACGCCGACGGGTTCCTGCACACCGGCGATGTCGGGGTCTACCACGAGGGCGGCTACTTCTCGATCGTCGACCGGGTGAAGGAGCTCATCAAGTACAAGGGCTACCAGATCGCTCCCGCCGAGCTCGAGGCTCTGCTGCTGTCGCATCCGAAGATCATGGACGCCGCGGTCATCGGCGTGAACGACGAAGACAAGCAGGAGATCCCGAAGGCCTTCATCGTCGCCGCCCCCGACTCCGGACTGACCGAGGACGAGGTCATGACCTTCGTGGCCGAGAACGTCGCGCCGCACAAGAAAGTGCGTCGCGTGGAGTTCATCGACGCGATCCCGAAGTCGACCGCCGGCAAGATCCTGCGCAAGGACCTCCGCGCCCGGGAGACCGCCGCCGTCTGACGCGCGGCCTCAGCTGATGATCGTGTTGACCGCCAGCACGATGATGAGCGCGTTGAAGAAGAACGACAGGGTCGTGTGCCACACCACCGTGAAGCGCATACGGGTCGTCAGCACGGTGACGTCCGAGACGGAGAACGCGGTCGCGTTGGTGAACGAGAAGTAGACGAAGTCGGCCAGCCGCGGCTCGTCGGTGCCGGGGAAGCTCAGCTGCTTCTGGACCGCGCTGCGACACCGGCGGTCGTAGATGCGCGCGAACCCCCAGTGGAACAGCGCCCACGACAGCAGCATGGCCCACACGGCGACGCCTTCGATGAGACCGCTCCAGTCCGCGTCGTGGCGGAGCACGAGAAGCTCCACCGCCGCGACGAGACCGACGATGCTCGACAGGAACGTCGCAGCCGTGATGGTGCCGCGGACGGCCGGTATGCGCTCGAACCACCCGAATACCCTCGACGGTGGGGCGGGACGCCGGACGGCGACGGCGATGGCCGCGGCCGCCAGCGCCCAGTAGAGCGACGCGATTACGCACCAGAGCACGAGCAGAGAGACCGTGCCCTCATGGCTTCCGTCGTAGATCAGCAGCCAGAGCCCGACGGCGATCAGGGCGATCTGGAACAGCACGTCGACGACGGCGGCCGTCACGAGGGCGACATCGGCGCGCTGCCACGGCGCCGACGTCGGGGAAGCACTCATGTGCACACGCTAGCGAATCGGGGTCGAGGCGAGCCGTGGTCCGTCGGCGCAACCGCCGTGGAAACGCGAGAAGCCCCGATCAACGGGGCTTCTTGCGGGATGGTGGACCTAAGGGGATTTGAACCCCTGACCTCCTCGATGCGAACGAGGCGCGCTACCAACTGCGCCATAGGCCCGTGAACCTCCGTCAGGTTATCACGAGCGATCATGCGTCTTGAAACCGACGCACGGCGGGGGAACGCTCATTCGCCGGAGGCGCGGCGCGACAGCAACTGCCGCACGTGAGCCTCGATCTCGGCGTCGTCGACCGGACCGCGTGACGCGAACCGAGCGGCCTCCTGCTCGTCTCGTGCGCGACGGGCACGTTCGATGGATGCCGGACGCAGGGCCTCCTCGCGGGCACGCAGCGTCTCCTCCTGCGCAGCCTGCCGGAGCGCTTCGCGAGCGGCCAGCGCATCGAGCTCGGCGGCGGCGCGCGACCCCGCCGATGATGCGAGCGGCTTGGGCAGCTCCCGCGGAGTCCACGCCTGACGATCGCTGCTGAGGACGAGATCCTGCATGGACGCCTCGGCACGCGGTGCAGCTTCGTGGGACACCACCGCGACGGGAATGCGTGCACCGACCCGCGACATCCGACGCAGAAGTCCGCCGCACACCGCGGCGAGGGCGACAGCCGACCACAGCATGATCTGCGACCCCGTCTGCACGACCTGAAGGCCGCCCCAGACGGCGAGAGCCACGGCGAGGACCCCCACCGTCGTCGTCACGATGCGGGCGCGCCGGCGGGCGCGGGCGCGGCGGGCGGCGGGCTGGGACCGTGCTTCGACCAGATCTCGGCGGGCCTGCTCGAGGTCGGCGTGCTCGCGCTCGGCCTGCGCGCGGCGGGCCAGCTTCTGCTGAGCCATGACCGTGCGCGCAGACAGCTCGAGCCGCACTTCGGCAGGCGTCTCGCTCGTCTCGGCGAGAACACGGAGGGCCTGATTGAGGCGCACCGCGTTGCGCTCAGCCGCGTTGTACTGGTGGCGGCTATGCCAGGACGGCAAGAGATAGACGAGCCACAGCAACGCCGCGACGAGGACGATCACGCCCCCACCCAATACCTGTCCGCCCATGGGTCCCACGGTAAGGGACGATGTCTCCGGTCACCCTCAGCCGACCGCGTGTCGGACGAGCAACTTCAACATGAACTTCAAGGTCAGCCCGGACCCGTGCGCAAACCCCGCACCCGTGCCGAAACCCGCGCGGCGCCGGAGGCGTCACTCGGTCAGGCGGTCGGCCGGGGGAATCGCGGCCGCGTCCTGCGGAGCCTTGCCCGCCACCCACCGCGCCAGGACACCTTCCGGCACGTCCTCGCGCACGAGGGCGAACGCGTAGTGGTCGCGCCAGTCCCCGTTGATGTGGATGAACCGACGCCGCAGTCCCTCGTACCGGAACCCGAGCTTCTCGACCACGCGCAGGCTCGCGACGTTCTCGGGGCGGATGCAGATCTCCATGCGGTGCAGGCGCAGATCCTCGAACGCGATGTCGGTGGCCATGGCGACGGAGGTGGGGGTGATCCCGCGACCGGCGAACCGCTCGCCCACCCAGTAGCCGATCGTGGCCGAGGCCAGCGACCCGCGTGAGATGCCCCAGACGTTGAGCTGCCCGGCGACCTCGCCGTTGTACTCCATGACGAACGGCACTCCGGCGCCGTCGCGGTACTGCTGCAGCAGTCGTCGCACGCCCAGACGCATGTCGAACGAGACCGGCCCGTCGGGGCTCGTGGCCTCCCACGGTCGCAACCAGCCGCGGTTGGAGAGCAACTCGTTCTGCAGCGCTCGGGCATCGCGGGGTTTGACGAGGCGCAGACCGATCGCGCCGTGCTGGCGGGGGGCTGTCACCTCCACGGGATCCCCCTTCGAACGGGCCGCTTCACTGCCGGAATGTCATCGAACGAGGACGACGAGCCCTCACAGCGTCGCGGCGAATTCCTTGAACCAGGGACGCAGTTCGGGGCCCAGATCGTCGCGGTCGGCGGCGAGCTGCACGATCGCCTTGATGTAGTCCACTCTATCGCCGGTGTCGTAGCGACGACCCCGGAAGACGACGCCGTAGACGCCGGGGCCGTCGGGGTCGGCGGCCAGCACCTCGAGGGCATCCGTCAACTGGATCTCGCCGCCCTTGCCGGGCTCGGTGTGCTCGAGGATCTCGAAGATTCCGGGACTCAGCACATACCGTCCGATGATGGCCAGGTTCGACGGCGCCTCCTCCTTCTTCGGCTTCTCGACCAGTCCGGTCACCTTGACGACGTCGGGATTCTCCGTCGCCTCGACCGCGGCTGCGCCGTACAGGTGGATGGCGTCGGGTTCGACCTCCATGAGGGCGACGATCGTGGCTCCGCGGCGCTCGTACTCGTCGATCATCGTCGGCAGAAGAGGGTCGCGCTCATCGATCAGGTCATCACCCAGCATCACGGCGAACGGGGAGTCGCCGACGTGCGCCTTGGCGCGCAGCACGGCGTGCCCGAGGCCCTTCGGCTCGCCCTGGCGCACGAAGTGGATGTCGGCCAGGTCGCTGGACTTCTGCACGCGTCGCAGCTTGTCCTCGTCGCCCTTCGCCTTGAGCTTCTCTTCGAGCTCCGGCACCGAGTCGAAGTGGTTCGACAAGTTGTTCTTGTTGCGCCCGATGATGATGAGCACATCTTCGATGCCCGCCGCGACCGCCTCTTCGACCACGTACTGGATCGCGGGCTTGTCGACGACCGGCAGCATCTCCTTCGGCATCGCCTTGGTGGCGGGGAGGAAGCGCGTACCGAGTCCGGCCGCAGGAATGACGGCTTTGAAGGGCTTATGGGGCATTCCGCCACTCTACCGACCGCGGGCGAGCGACCCGCAAGCACGCCACGCCTAGAATCGTGGGTATGTCTGATGACGTCGGTCACGAGAAGCGCGCCCTCCGCGCCGAACTCCGCGAGCGTCGCAGCATGCTGTCCGAATCGGCTCGGGATGCCGCGGCCTCGGGCGTGCACGCCCAGCTCGACGAGCTCGTGCGATCCGTGGGGGCGCGTTCCCTCTCCTGCTTCCTCTCGACGCAGACCGAGCCCGACACTCGCCGATTCATTGCGGATGCCGTGGCCAGAGGCATCCGCGTCCTCCTTCCGATCACGCGCAACGACGGACTGCTCGACTGGGCGGTCGCCACGGCGGACGGCGACATCGCCGAGGGCCTCTTCGGCCTCCCCGAACCGGTGGGCGAGCTGCTCGGACCCATCGCGGTGAACGACGTCGATCTGCTGATCATCCCGGCCGCAGCCGTGGATCGTGGCGGCATGCGGCTCGGATGGGGCCGCGGCTATTTCGACAAGACCATCGGCTCGATGGAGCGCTGTCCGCCCGTGTACGCGGTCATCTACGACACCGAGATCCTCGAGAGCGTGCCGCGCGAGATCCACGACCAACCCGTCACCGGCGTCGTCACGCCCACGCAGACGATCACCCTGGCGCCCGCCCGGCGCTGACCTCGCACCGAAAGAGCACATGCCCACCTACGCCTATGCCTGCAAGTCCTGCGGCCACCGTTTCGACGCCGTCCAGTCCTTCGCCGACCCGACGCTCACCGAATGCCCCGAATGCGGCGGACCGCTCCGCAAGGAGTACGGCTCCATCGGCGTCACCTTCAACGGCTCCGGCTTCTACCGCACCGACTCCCGCGCCGGCGAGTCCCAGGGCGGCGCGTCCGGTGCGAAGGAGTCGTCCGGTGCGAAGGAGTCCGGCAGCTCGAAGGAGTCCGCAGGCTCCACGGTCTCCGGGGGGTCGAAGGAGTCGTGGGGGGGTTCGAAGGACTCGTCGAGCGGGTCGTCGGGTGGCGGCTCCGGGTCATCTTCGGCATCATCGAAACCGGGAGCGAAGTCTTCTCCCGCCGCAACGGGTTCGTGACCGGACGCCGCAGACAGTGAGGAACATCCCATGATCAAAGGCTTCAAAGACTTCATCATGCGGGGCAACGTCATCGACCTCGCCGTCGCCGTCGTCATCGGCGCCGCGTTCACCGCCGTCGTCAACGCGATCGTGGCGAGCATCATCACACCGCTCATCGAGATCTTCTGGAAGAAGGATGCCAACGGCGTCGCCGGCATCCCCGTGCCCGACCTCTATGGCGGCACCGTGACGTTCCCGATCGGCGATCTGGTGAGCGCGATCATCAGCTTCTTCGCTGTGGCCGTCGTGGTCTACTTCGTCTTCGTCGTGCCGATGAACCACTTCAAGGAGCGCGCGGCCGAGAAGGCCGGCGTCGTGGAGAACCCCGAGTCGAAGCTCCCCACCGAGTCCGAGCTGCTGATGCAGATCCGCGATCTGCTCGAGAAGCAGACCGGCTCGTCGGTCAGCTCGACGCCACCCGCGCCCTAGGACTCAGTAGTGCGGCGGCTTCTCCCGCCGCATGCGGTCATCATTCGGACCGGATGCCTCGCCCGTCGTGGGCGGGGCGTCCGGTCTTTCCTCGTCCGCGGGCAGCGGCGCATCCGTCGTGTCGGGCGCCGGCGTGAGCTTCGCCCGCCGGGCGCCAGGCACCTTCTCTACGCGCTGACGCTCACTCGGCGACATCGATCGGCTGCGTCTCCGCGTTCGCACGCGGGGTCTCGGGCTGGATGCCGAGCATCGCCGCGATACGCGTCGCCACCGCCGCCGGGTCGCTGTACAGATCGAAGGCGTGCACACGCACGTAGTGCCAGCCGAGTCGTCGCAGGATCTGCGGACGCAGTCTGAGCGACTCGCGCAGCGACTCCCCCACCGTCTCGGGATCGCTCTCCGCGACGACGGCCTTGCCGCCGTGCTGAGCGACGAGCGGCAGCAGCCCGCGGTACTGCACGTCGACGGCGACCCCGAGTCGCCGCAGTTCGCGCGCCAGGGCGAGGGTGAGCGGGTCGGCGAGGTCTTCCAGCCGCGACTCGCGGGCACGCGCCGCGATGCCGCCGAGGATCGACATGAGCGTCGCCGCACCGTATTCGAGCCGGCCGTCGTCGAAGGCCGAAGGCCGGATCGACGACACGATCACCATCGAACGGCGGGCACGGGTCATGCCGACGGTGAGCAGGCGTTCGCCGTCGGGCGTCGACAGGTCGCCGAAGTCGCTGAGCACCCGACCGTGCTTGGTGAGTCCGAAACCGAGGGAGAAGATCACGCGGTCGCGGCTCTCCGCCACGGCGTCCTCGAGGCTGAGGACGGCGAACGGCTCTGCCGTGTCGCGCGAGACGAAGTCCGCGACATCCGCTCGTCCCTGGAAGGCGGCCTCGACGGCCGCCCGCACCCGCTCGGCGTGCTTGGTGCTCGCCGTCACCACCATGAGCGACTCGCTCCCGCGGTTGACGGCGTGCTCGACCACGAGGGTCACGACGCGCTTCACTTCGGCTTCCGGGCTCTCGACGGCGCCGGTGATCGGGTCGGGCACTCCCATGCCGCCCTCGACATAGTCCACGCCGAGGCTTCCGCGACCGAGGTAGGACCCCGCCCACGGCAGCGACACGATCTCGCCGCCGTAGAAGGCGTCGTTGACGAGCTCCGCGAGATCCTCTCCACCGGCGCGGTAGCTGCGGGTGAGCGTCTCGACCGGCAGCAGCTCGGCGAGGCGCTCGAACACCGACGTCGGGTCGAAGGGCTCGTCGAAGTCGTCGGGATCTGCCGGCGTGCCCGCGCTGAGATGGAACGGTGTCGGCTTCTGGGTCACCGGGTCGCCGAACGCGACGACCTGCTGAGCCCGTCGCAGAGCCGGCGCGGCCTCCGCGAGACACAGGGCCGCGGCATCCGCGATCACGACGACGTCGAACCCGTAAGTGTCGGGGATCAGCGGCACGTCGTAGGGCGACGCCAGCCACACCGGGGCGAGGGTGCGCAACAGCGACGGGGCGGCCTCGAGGGCCTCGGCCGGACTCGACACACCCCGCTTCAGCGCGGCCTTGAGGGCAGTCGCCTCGCTCTGTCGATCGACGATGCCGATGCGCCACTGGGTGGCGAGCTGGGCCGCGAGAAGGGGACCGGATGCCGCGGCATGGGCTTCGTCGACGAGCCGGAAGTCACGCTCCAGCCGGTCGACGACCGTCGTGTTCGCGCCGAGGAGTGCACGGTCGGTGCGCAGCAGATGCTCGAGCGCCGACTGCCACCATGCGAATTCGAGCTCGGCGCCGACGCGGTCTTCGGGGACGTGGCGCACCGAGAGCTCGGCCAGCAGTGGTTCGAGTCCCAGTTCGGCGAGCTGGGTACGCAGGGTGGCGCGCTCCACGAGGTTGTCGAACACGTCGGAGTCGGCGGCGAGTCCGGCCAACGTGCGGACGAGCGGTTTGACCGCCAGGGTCGACAGCTGCGCCGAGTCGGGACGCCCGAGGATCTGGGTGAGCTCACGCAGCTCGGCGTCGACGCGCTGCCATGCCACGTGCACGTCCGCGAGGCCGACGGGCACATCGGGGGTGGCGCCCGCGTCGACGTAGCGCTGCCACTGCGTGCGCTGCTGCTGCACCCGGACGAGACCCTCGTACATGTCGGCGATGTGCACGCCGGGCCGCACGTATTCGCGCGAGAGTCGCTTCAGCCGGCGGCGGTTCGCCCCGTTCATCTCGGGTGCATCCCGGCGTGGACCGTGCGCCTGGATCAGCTCGGCCAGGGGCCGCTCGAAGACGGTGGGGCTGAATCGATCGAGGGAGTCGCGGATGCCGCGCAGAAGCTGCAGGTACTCGCCGAGCTCTGCGATCGTGCGGAACGGACGCATGTGCGTCTGGGCGATGAGCTCGTAGCCGCGGGACAGCAGCGACGGCACGTCCTGGCGGTGCAGGCGCCCGGCGAGCGCATGCGCGGCGCGGGCGGACTCGGTCGTGGCGAACGAGACGCCGTACCAGGGCGAATCGTCGGGGCCGAAGCGGAACTCGCCGAGGCGGGCGGCCGCCGCGAGCTTCGCGGCGGCGGAGGAGCGGTCGGCCGCGAGGCGAGCGAGCGTCTGCAGGTCGAGGCGGGCGGCCGTCGAGGGGGCGGGGGTGCGCCCGGCGAGCTGCGTCAGCGTGCCGAGGATCTCGAGCGCAGACACTCCGAGGCTGGGGTGCACGTCGGTGACGGCGGCGCGATAGTCGCGCAGCACGCCGCGAAGACGCACGAGCGCGTCGTCGACGTCGGAGACGCGGGGCTGCTCGGCTTTCTCGTTGCGGCCGATCGCCCTGATCAGGTCGCGTTGCAGGTGACGTGGCGACACGGCGAGGCCGTTGAGGCCGATGCCCGAGAGACGGTGGCGCACGCCCTCGAGGGTCGAGCGCCGCGCGCTGACCACGAGCACCCGCTTGCCGTCGCGGACGAGTGCCCCGACCGCGTTGATCACGGTCTGCGTGCCGCCGGTGCCGGGGAGCGTGTGCACGGCGAGCGAGTGGCCGGCGATGATGCGCGCGAGCACGGCCTCCTGTTCGGCGTCGGCGTCGAGCAGCAGATTGTCGGCACCGGGAGGGCGCTCGTCGGGGTTCGCGAGAGGGTGCACCGTCGGGCGCTGCATGAGCGTCGCGCGATCGTCGACATGGCCCGCGAGGGCATTGAGGATCGGGTGATCCAGGTTCGAGGCATCCCGTTCCATCAACGATCCGACGTCGGCGAACGTCGACACGACCAGGCGGGGGTGGACGGTGAACGTCTCGATCTGGGAGGTGAGCGCGCGCACGTGGTCGATGACGGGCTGGGGCTTGAACACCCCGCCGTCGGAGGCGAGGGCGACCATGGCCGCCCCGTCCAGGGCGATGCCGAAGTGCGTGCGCAGGGCGCGGACGAGTTCGGGGTTGACCGAGAACGCGCCGTGCAGCTTGAGCTCGAAGTCGGCGTGGTGCCGGCGGATCGCCAGCGGTCGCAGCAGCACCGGCGCGGTGAACGAGGTGCCCCCGAGCGTCCATGAGGCCAGACCGACCGCGAGGTGGACGGTCTCGATGCCGCGCGCGGTGCGCAGCTCGACGTTCTTCGCCGTGATGCGCTCGGCCGCGAGCCGGGCGTTGCGCAACGCGACCTCGTCACGGAACAGACCCGACAGCAGGGTCGAGCGGCCGGTGATGAACTGGGGAAGACTGCCGGGATGCGCGCCGGTGATCTCGATGCCGGCGTCGCCCGCATCGGTGTAGTGCATCAGGGTGGAACGGCCGCCCAGGTCCGCGCCCTGGACGCGCAACCGCTCCCTCTCAGGTTCAGCGACATGCACGACCGTCACCCCCGGCTCTGAAACGCCCAGGTGACTGGGGTCTATGGAGTCCGCGATCGCGGAGTCCTGCTCGCCGACCACGGCGTTGCCTTCTGCTCGCCACACACGTGCCACCATAAGCGCGCGGTCCGTCCTTGCCCCGCATCCGAGCCGGGTTTTCGGCAGATTGACCGACACGCCGGGTGATCAGCCGTTCCTCCCCCACCACGCCTCAGCGGTGGATCGGAGGCGTTCTTCACCGACCCCGGCGACGGTCGGGGGCGGCCTGCCGCGGCGCGCGAGGATGGACCCATGAGCGACCTCCGCTACCGCATCCTCCCCTCGCCCATCGGTCCGATCCTCGTCGTCGCGGCGGGGCTCGAGGATGATCTCCACGCCGCCGGAAGGCCGCGACAGAGCCGCGACACCATCGCGCTGCTGCACCCGTTCGACGGTCCGGCCGCGTACGCGGTCGAACGCGCCGCGCGGGTGCTGGCGGGGCCGATCGAACCCGACGAGTCCGTCGCGTCGCACGCGGCGGAACAGCTCGAGGAGTACTTCGCGGGGCGACGCGACACGTTCGACCTCGCCCTCGACTGGCGCGGGGTGCGCGGGTTCACCCGGGCCGCCCTGGAGGCGGTCTGCGAGATCCCCTACGGAGAGACGGCGTCCTACGGCGAGGTGGCCGTCATGGCCGGCACCCCGCGTGCGGCTCGCGCGGTGGGCACAGCGTGCTCGGTCACGCCATTTTCCATCGTCGTGCCGGTGCACCGCGTCATCCGCTCCGACGGCTCGATCGGCGAATACGGCGGCCACCCGGAGGTGAAGCGGTTCCTGCTCGACCTCGAGAAGCAGGACGCCGACGAGGTCGCAGACGTGTAGGCCGTCTGCGACGCACGCGGATGCCCCGGGACGACCGAGCGTCCCGGGGCATCCGATCACCGACTGCCGGCGCACGTGCGGGCCACCGGCAGTCGATCATCGCGTGGCGATCAGTGCTCCGTGGCCTTCTCGGCCCCGAAGCCGGTGAGCGAACGCACGTCCATCTCGGCCGCCTTCTTCGGGTCCTCCGCCTTGCCCGGGAACATCGACCCCAGCCATCCGAGGAAGAAGCCGAGCGGGATCGAGACGATTCCCGGATTGTTGAGGGGCCAGATCGCGACGCCGACGTTCTTGAACACGCTCGTCTCGGTGCCCCAGAAGACCGGGGACAGGAGGATGAGGATGATCGCCGACGCGAGCCCGCCGTACATGCTCCACACCGCGCCGCGGGTGGAGAAGCGACGCCAGAACAGCGAGTAGAGGATCGTCGGCAGGTTCGCCGACGCGGCCACCGCGAAGGCCAGCGCCACGAGGAACGCGATGTTCTGTCCCTGCACGCCGATTCCGCCGATGATCGCGAGGATGCCGATGACGATCACCGTGCGACGGGCGACCTTGACCTCACCGTCCGCGGGGACGTTGCCCTTGCGCAGCACGCTCGCGTAGATGTCGTGCGCGAACGATGCGGCAGCCGTGATGGTGAGACCCGCGACCACCGCGAGGATCGTCGCGAAGGCCACCGCCGAGATGAATCCGAGGAGCAGCGGGCCGCCGAGCTCGAGGGCGAGCAGCGGGGCCGCCGAATTGACGCCACCCGGTGCGGCCTTGATCGCGTCGGGGCCGACGAGGGCTCCGGCGCCGTAGCCCAGGACGAGCGTGAGCAGGTAGAACAGGCCGATCAGCCAGATCGCCCACACCACCGAACGACGCGCCTCTTTGGCCGTGGGCACGGTGTAGAAGCGCATCAGCACGTGCGGCAGACCCGCGGTACCGAGCACCAGAGCGATCGCCAGCGAGATGAAGTCCCACGGGTTCTTGCCGTACTGCAGGCCCGGGCCGAGGATTGCGTCCTTCGGGTCGGTCGTCGACGCCGCCACGGCACTCTCCAGCAGCGTGTTCAGGTTGAACCCGTTGATCGCGAGCACCCAGATCGTCATGACGAGCGCCCCGCCGATCAGCAGGAAGGCCTTGACGATCTGCACCCACGTGGTGCCCTTCATGCCCCCGATCAGCACATAGACGATCATCAGCAGCCCGACCACCGCGACGATGAGCGACTGGCCGATCCTGTCGTTGATGCCGAGGAGAAGCGAGACCAGCCCACCGGCGCCCGCCATCTGGGCGAGCAGGTAGAAGAAGCAGACCGCCAGAGTGGTGATGGCCGCCGCCATCCGCACGGGTCGCTCTTTCAGGCGGAACGACAGGACGTCGGCCATGGTGAACTTGCCGGTGTTGCGCATGAGCTCGGCCACCAGCAGCAGCGCCACGAGCCAGGCGACGAGGAAGCCGATCGAGTAGAGGAACCCGTCGTAGCCGTTGATCGCGATGGCCCCGGTGATGCCGAGGAACGACGCGGCGGACAGGTAGTCCCCGGAGATGGCGAACCCGTTCTGCGGGCCGGTGAACGAGCGACCGGCGGCGTAGTAGTCGGCCGCGGTCTTGTTGTTGCGGCTCGCGCGGATGACGATGAAGAGCGTCACCGCGACGAAGGCCGCGAAGATGGAGATATTGAGGACGGGGTTGTTCTCCACCTCGTCCACGGCCGTCTTGACCGCACCGAGGACCTCGTTCATGACGATGCCTCCTGCTCCAGCCGGGCGCGCAGGGCTTCGGCTTTCGGATCGAGCTTGCGGTTGGCGAACGACACGTAGGCCATGGTGATCGCGAACGTCGTCACGAACTGACCGAGCCCGAACAGCAGGCCGACGGTGATGTCTCCCCAGACGCGCTGCGACATGAATTCGACCGCGAACGACGACAGCAGGACGTAGACGAAGTACCAGAGCAGGAATGCGATCGCGAGCGGGAAGACGAAGCTGCGCTGCGTGCGTTTGAGTTCGACGAACTCGGGCGAGCGCTCGACGGCGACGTAGTCGATCCCGTCGGTGGGCGCTCGATCGGTGCGGGGGTCTGACATGGGGCCTCCTTGCCTCGTGTGGAAACAGCTGACGCGGCTGCGTCAGAGTCGATTTCGCCGGTCTTGGCCGCCCTCTTCCGCGAAGGCGCCGCACCGGGATGCGTCGGTCGTCACGCCCGAGCCCGGTGGTAACGTCGACGCTACAAACGCGGCAAGGGGGCCGTCACCCCCGGAAGTAGGTAGTGCATGGTGGCACTCACCCGGACGCAGAGCGACGCGCAACTGCTGAGTCGCGCCGTCGGCGACATCACCCGTCGGACCAGTTTCCCGGTGTCGTTCGCGGGAATGCACCGCAACGGCACCGTCGATGTGCTGTCGATCGCCGGCGCCCGCACCCGCAGCCTCGACGGCCTGGTCGTGCGCTCGATGCGAGGACTCGGCGGCAAAGCGCTGGTCGAGAAGCGGCCGCGGCTGACCGGCGATTACGGTGCTGCGCAGAGCATCACGCATGATTACGACCGGGCGGTCCTGGGCGAAGGCATCGGCACGCTCCTCGCCGTCCCCGTCATGGTCGGCGGGGAATGCCGCGCGGTCCTCTACGCGGGTTCGCGAACCGTCGGCGGTGTCGGTGACGCCGTCCTCGGTCCGGCATTCCGGGTCGCTGAAGAGTTCGCGACCGAATTGCGCATCCGCGACGAAGTGGAGCGTCGGCTCGAAGAGATCTCACCCGCGGTGTCGGATCCGCCCGCTCTCGCGCCCTTCGCACAGGAGGAATTGCGAGAAAGCTATGTGGAATTGCGTCGCATCGCCGCCACCGTCAGCGACGCCGGTCTGCGAGCCCGTCTCGCCACCGTCGAGGACCGCCTCGCGGCACTCAGCGCCGACGGCCGGGCGCCGATTCTTTCGCTCGACGACGTCCACCTCTCTCCGCGTGAAGTGGACGTGCTCGCGTGCGCGGCGCTCGGATCGACGAACAGCGAGATCGCGGCTTCGCTTTCCTTGAAAGAGGGCACCGTCAAGTCCTATCTCTCTTCTGCCATGTCGAAATTGGATGCCTCGACGCGCCATTCCGCCGTCACCAAAGCGCGCCGCGTCGGCATTCTTCCCTGACCATTTGCGGAATGGTGGTCGCGGTGGCTCACTTCTCCACCGCACGGGAATGGTGACCCGAATTCGAGGCGAAAACGACTATTCGCCCGAAAGGGCGAATAGTCTGAATTCATGGCTCGCAGAATTGTGCATCAACTCGTCGACGACCTCGATGGCACCGAGATGGAAGTCGGCACCGGCGAGACCGTGTTGTTCTCGCTCGACGGCGTCGCGTACGAGATCGACCTGACCGACGAGAACGCGGCCCGGCTGCGAGACGCGTTCGAGCCGTTCCTCGCGGCGGGGCGCTCGATCTCCGGGGCGCGTGGGGCTGCAGCATCCGGATCCCGTCCCCGGCGGCGCACCGGCCAGCAGGACTACTCGGCCATCCGCTCGTGGGCCGCCGAGAACGGCTACACGGTATCGGAGCGCGGTCGCGTTCCGGCGACCATCATCGAGGCGTACGAAGCCGCCCACTGACTTGAGCCCCGCAGGGCCCGTCGCCTACGGGCTTCGGCCGGCCGTCACTCGTCGCCGAGAGACTCCAGGTGGTCCCGCGCCCAGATGGCCGCGCTCGTACGGTCGCCCACGCCGATCTGGCGGAAGACGCGACCGAGATGGGCCTTCACCGTGCGCTCCGCGATTCCGAGGTGAGCGGCGATCTGCTTGTTCGCGAGACCTCGGGCCACCAGGCGCAAGACTTCGCGCTCACGCGGGCTCAGGCCGTCTTCGGGGATGGCTGTCGGCAGCAGGATGCCGGCGATGCGCGGGTCGAGCGGCGCGTGACCGGCTGCGACGGCGCGAACGGCGGCCCGGAGGTCGGACGGCTCGGCGTCCTTCAACTGATACCCGGTGGCGCCCGCGTCGATGGCCTGTCGCACGCGCACGCGATCCGAGAACGACGTGAGCACGAGCACACGGACAGGGGGCGCCTGAAGGCGGAGTGCACGCGTCGCCTCGATGCCGTCCATCACAGGCATCGACAGGTCCATGACGACCACATCCGGTGCGTGGGTCTTTGCCGCCGTGATCGCCTCTGCGCCATTGGCCGCGGACGCGATCACCTCGATGTCGCCGTCCCCGGCGAGCACGGCCGACAGCCCCTCCCGCACCATGGCGTGGTCATCGACCACCAGCACCCGGATCATGACCCGGCCTCAGGCGCCGACGCTCGCCCGGCGGCCGGAACCCGCAACCGCCACGCGACCCCACGCCCCGGAGCGGTGGCCAGCGACAGTTCGGCGCCGGCCTCTTCCGCCAGATCGACCAGAACCTGCGTGCCGAGGTGTCCCGGAGTCTCGCGCGTGCGCAGTCCGTCGGCGTCGAATCCGGGGCCGTCGTCACTCACGTCGAGCACCAGATCCCCCGCAACGGCATCGCGCCGCAGCGCGACCCACGCCGAGCAGGGCGCGGCATGAGTGGCGGTATTGCGCAGGACCTCCTGGGCGACACGGTGGATGAGGCGCTCGTCGGCCTCGTCCAGGTGCGTGACGTCGGGGTCGACGTCGACGTGCACGGTGACCCCGCGCGACCGGGTCGTGGCCGCGAGATCGTCCAGCGCGTGGCCGAGTCCGGCCGCCGCCAGACCGGGCGGGTAGATGTCCACGAGCAGCGATCGCAGCACGCGGATGTTCCCTCGGACGGATGCTGCGACCTCACGCAGCTGACTGGCTGTGTGCTCGTCGCCCCGCCGCGCGGCCGCTTCCGCCGCACCCTCCGCGGCGAAGGTCGTGGCGATCAGCTCCTGCACCGGACCGTCGTGCAGCGACCCGGCGATCCGCCGGCGCTCCGCGTCGGAGGCGTCCACCGCGTGCTCGAGCAGCGCGGTGCGCCGGCGTTCCTCGGTGCGCAGACCGGCGAGCAGCCGCCAGACGATGGGGGCGGTCAGCACGACGAGCAGCAGCAGGCTGCTCGTCGTGACGCCGGCGAAGCCGCGCCACAGGTCGGCCGATCGCGCGGCGACGGGTTCGTACGGGAAGTAGATCTCGAACAGCAGCTCACGACCGTCGGGCGCCCACACCGGCCGGTACACCTCGAGAAGCCGGGTGCCGCTCTCGAACTCGTTCTCGGCCTCCGACAGGTCGCTGATGTCGACGCGCGTCTGCGGGTTCGACAGCGCCTCCCGCTGCGCATCGTCCAGGGCGAAGGTGCGGCCGATCAGCTGTGGCTCGTCGGCGTAGAGCACGACGCCGTCGGGGCTCCAGATCTTCACGCGGACGATCTCCTCGCTGAGCACCCGTTCACGCATGATGGCGTCGAACTCCTCCACCGCCGTCGCCTCCCCGTCGGCGAGCGCGTCGGTGATCGCCGGCTGCACGACCGCTTCGGCGAGCACGTCCGCGACGGTGGCCGCGTCATTGACCGCTTCGCGTTCGGCGAGCCATTGCGCGGCGAACGCACCGAGCACACCGACGACGACGAGCACGGCGGCCAGACCCACCGCCAGGCGCACCATGACGGATCGCGCGCGGGGAGACCGGCGGGCGCGCACATCCTGCTCGCGTCCCGCGACGATCCGGACCCACGGCACGGGCGTAGACGGGACGGATGCCGGCGCGCCAGCATCCCCGATCGTCGAGACGTCGATCGGGGCTGCGCCGGGGACACCGGAATCCACGCTCAGTCGTCGCCCCCGGATCCGCCGTGGTCGTCGCCGCCGTGATCGTCGGAACCCGACGAACCCGACGAACCCGAACCGCCGTGGTCGTCCGAACCCGAAGAACCCGAACCGCCGTGGTCGTCCGACCCGGACGAACCGGACGAACCGGAATCAGACGAACCCGAAGAGCCCGAGCCGGAGGAATCCGACCCCGAACCCGAGTCATCCGTTCCCGAACCCGCACCGCGGTCGTCGCCGGGCTCGACGCGCTGGTCGCGCGGGACGTCACCGCCGTGGTCGTCCACCGTCGCGGACGGCGAAGGGGAAGCCGATGGCGAGACGCTGGGTGACGGGGTCGCCGTCTGCACCTGACCCGAGACCGGCACGCGCACCGGCACCGACTGTGCGAAGGACGCGTTGCCCCACAGTCCGATGACGGCGGGCGCGGCGACCAGCACCAGCGCTGCTCCGCCGATCAACAGTCGATTCTTCATGTGTCTCACCTTCCGCAATTGTGGCCTGCCGGCGGGCTTTGCCGCACCGAGGTCGCTGATCCGTTGTTCTCAGCCTCGGCGCAGGGCCTAGCATCCGCCATTGCACATTGGTCTTAGTACCCCCGCCCGAAGGCCGCGAACCCGTCGGTACTAGTACCAAGGTCTGATTGCCGGGTCTCGGCCCGGCGAACCACAGTGAGTGCTGCTCCCCAGACCATTTCCGAGAAAGAGGAACCCATGAGCAGCATCTCCCTGGTTCGTCGCGGCGCACTCGCCGCGGCCACCGTCATCGCCGCCACCGCCGTCGTGTTGGCCGGTGCCGGCGCCGCCGAAGCGAAGACCACCTCCGCGGGAGGTGATTACGCGATCACCGTGAACGGCACCACCTACAACCCGGCGTCCGGCAAGGACCTCAAGCTCGAGAACCTCGCCGTCACGGGCAAGATCACGGTCACCGGCCGCAACAACGGCTTCACGATCGACCCGAGCACGCTCGGGGTGTACAACTACACACTCACCGGCGCCGCGGACACGCAGCGCATGGTCACCGCGCCGACCGTCGTGTTCGCGTCGAAGGTTCCGACGCTGACGGCAGCACAGCGCTCGGGGATCCGGCTGTCGAAGCTCGAGGTGAAGGACGACTCGCTCGTGGCGATCTTCACGACCGGTGGCGGCAAGCTGAAGATCCAGGCCAAGGACGGCGCACAGGGCGGGATCTTCCAGATGGAGCCCGAGTTCGCCGCACCCGTCGAGCTGACCCACACGCTCGGCGCCGGCCTCTTCTACTTCGTGAACCAGTACACCGGCAAGATCAACTTCGGGAACGGCACGAATGCTGTCACTTCAGGCCCGAGCGCACACCAGATGCTGCTCGGCAAGGACAGCCCCCAGGTCGCCACCAAGACGTTCCAGAGCGGCACGGTCACGAAATGGATCGTCCAGCCCGGCGGTCGGCTCGGCGGTGTGCTCGGCGAGGACGCGATCGAACTCTCGGCGGGGGCGACGAACTGCACGAGTCAGTGCCAGGCGCAGAACCGCATCAACGGCTCCCTGCCCGTCCCGCCCGACCCGACCAACCCCACGCCGATCGGCGGCTGATCACGTCATCCCCCCGCAGCCCCCGTGTCCATCCGGGGGCTGCGGTGTCGGCGTGTGATGCGCAGACCGGAAGGAAGCGCGCGCATTCCCTCGTGCTCTGCCCAGGGCGTGCACAGGACAGGTCGCTATCCTGGTGGCGGATCCTGAACAGGACCCCGGACGACGGACAGTACCCGGTGAGCGACAAGACTGGCCATGGAGGCAGTGCCATGTCGTGGGTCATCCTTGTTGTTTCCGGTGTGCTCGAGGCGGTCTGGGCGACCGCCCTCGGCAAGTCCGAGGGGTTCACCAAACTGTGGCCGACCGTCGTGTTCGGTGTGGCGCTCATCGCGAGCATGGGCGGGTTGGCGTGGGCCATGCGCGACATCTCCACCGGCACCGCCTACGCGGTGTGGGTGGGAATCGGCGCCGCACTCACCGTCGGGTACGCGATGGTCACCGGTGCCGAGCCGTTCTCCATCGTGCGCCTCCTCCTCATCCTCGGCCTCGTGGGATGCGTGGTCGGGCTCAAGCTCGTCGGTCACGAGTAGCGCGTCGAGGCCGGTGGCCCTACGACGTCATCGCGTCGAAGTCCTCCTGAGTCAGAGCGCGAGCGACGCGGATGCCGCCGTCCACCGCAGCCTCGGGAAACCGCGCCGCGATCTCGTACGCGCGCGCCGCATCGGGCACGTCCACGAGGTAGTAGCCGCTCACCACGTCCCCCGTGTCGGGGGTGGGGGCATCCGTCACCATCGGGCCATCGGGACCCCGTCGCACGGCGCGCTGCGTCCGATCGTCGACCGCCTTGCTGTCGACGAGTTCGCCGGATGCCTCGAGATCGCTTTCGACATCCCAGTAGAGCTGGAACGCGGCCGTCCGCTCGGCGTCCGTCATGCGCGCGAACATCTCGATGACCGACGGGTTGTTGTAGATCAAGATCTGATACTTCACCGTCGCTCCTCCGTCGCCTTCCCCCCATGATGGGCGGTCGGCGCCGGGAGCTCAAGGTCGCGACGCGCGCGCGGCCGCCGACTCGCCCGACAGCCAGCGGATCCAGCGGGCGCCGTCGTCTCCCCCGAACACCAGCGCGCGTACCAGCAGCGTCAGCGGGATCGAGAGGATCGCGCCGAGGGGCCCGATGATGAACGTCCAGAAGATGACGGAGAAGAAGCTCAGCGTGAGACTCAGATCCACCGCGTCGCTGACGAACTTCGGCTGGATCAGCACCTGGAGCGTCACGTTGACGACGCAGTAGATCGCGATGACGGTGAGCATCATCGGCCAGCCCCCGACCACGAGCGCGAGCAGCGCCGGCGGGATCACCCCCAGCACGAATCCGATGTTGGGCACGAAGTTCGTCACGAACGCCAGGATCGCCCAGACGACGGGAACGGGCACTCCCAGCGCCCACAGCGCAAGACCGTCGATGACGGCGACCACCGCCCCGAACGCCGCATTCACGACGTAGTAGCGGCGTACACCGGTGTTGAAAGCCTGGAACCGGCGCACGGTCGGCCGGATGCTCGCGCCGAAGGCCGCCTCCGCGCGTGAGTACCGCGAGCCGTCCGCCGCCATGAAGATGACGTACGCGAGGACGAAGAAGAATGCGGTCAGGACGTTGAGGACCGTGCCGCCGACGGATGCCGCGAACGACGCGATCGTCGCGGGCTTGAGCACGGCGCCGGCCGCGTCGGCCGCGTCACCGTCGAGTCCGGTCGACTGCAGCCAGGCGGCGACGTTCTGCGCCGTCGCCTGGAGCTCGTCGGAGTAGTCCGCCACCAGCCGCACGAACTGCGTGCCCGCGAACCACAGCAGCGCGACCATCACCGCGAGGATGAGGTAGGCGAGCACGATCACTGCCGTCGTGGCCGTCCAGGACGGCCAGCCCCGCCGCTCGAGCGGGTGCCGCAGCGGATGGCAGATGATGACGATGACCGCCGCCAGCACCAGCGGACCGACGAGTTCCCGCGCGAAGTACAGGCCGGCGAGCGCGATCACCCCCGCCGCGAGCCCCGTCAACACCACCACCGACGGGGGAAGAGCGGGTGCTGGCCGGGGTGTGGGATCGACGCGCTTCACGATGTCAGGTTAGGCGCAGCCGACGAATCCGTTTGCTGACGGCGGCATTTTCGCCATCATTGACGGATGACAGCAGGTGAAGACGACGTCGACCGGTGGTTCGACGACCAGACGCATGATCTGGTCGAGACGGCACGCTCGTTGCGCGAAGCGATCCTGCGGGCTGCGCCCGAGGCGACCGAGAGCATCAAGTGGAAGGCCCCCAACTTCGCCCTCGCCGACGACTTCGCCACGTTCAGTCTGCGCCGACCCGGCCAGGTGCAGGTCATCCTGCACACCGGCGCGAAGCCGAAGCCCGGGTCGCCCCAGATCAGCGTCGACGATCTCGGTGGGCGGCTCCGCTGGGCGGACCGCAACAGGGCTGTCGTCACCTTCACGTCGGCGACGGATGCCGCGGCCGCGCTGCCCGCTTTCGAAACCCTCGTCCGCGACTGGGTCGCCCAGCTCTGACCCCTGCGGCACCACGACGCGGATGTTAGCGTGGTGCCGACGAGCGATGAGGGGAGCCGAACGATGATCGATGCGATCGCGTCCTTCGCGCGACTCCTGCTCACCTCGCTGGGGATGGTCACGGGCGTCGATGCCGGGTCGGTGGCACTGTTCGCCGCAGCCGTCGCGACGGCCGTGCTCCTCGTTCTGCTGCTGGCGGCCTCCACATCGTGGTTCGAGAGCGCCGTTCAGGCGCGTCCCGCCCGGCAGATCGATGTCTCCGCGCCCTTGTCGCAGAGTGATCCGGATGCCGCGGGCCACCCCCGCTCGCGGGCGCCCGGTGACGCCGCCCTGGCCGCGTAACCCTCGACGCCCGAATCCGCCCCGCACCGTGGGGTGATGCCGGTGTCCGTCGATGTCGTCGTGGCCGCTCAGCGACCCACTTGCCTCATCGATGAACGGACCATTCATGGATCTCTTCTCCTTCCCCCCGATAGCCGCCACCCTCGACGGCGTCTACGCATTCCTGATGAGCATCACAACCTTCGTGCACCCTGTGGTCGGGCCCGCGTCGGCTGCCGTCGCCGTCATCCTCCTCACCCTGCTGGTTCGCACCGTTCTCCTCCCCACCGGTGTGGCGCAGGCCAAAGCCGACCAAACCCGCGCGCGGCTCGCCCCCAAGCTCCGCGCCCTGCAGAAGAAGTACCGGGGTGACCGCGAACGTCTGCAGCGCGAGACCATGCAGCTCTACGCCGACGAGAAGGCCTCTCCTCTCACCGGCTGTGCTCCCGTCCTCATCCAGGCGCCCATCGTCGGACTCGTCTATGCCCTGTTCCTGCACGGGTCGATCTCGGGGCATCCGAACGCTCTCCTCACCGAACACCTGCTGGGTGTTCCGCTCGGGGCGAGTGTCACCGGGCTGGTCGGGAGCGGAGGCATGACCCTCGCATCCGGCGCGGTGTTCGCCGGTCTGATCGCCGCGATCGCGGTCGTCGCCGAGGTCACGCGCAGGTGCTTCCGGCCCCAGCCGGCCACAGAGGATTCTCCCCTCGGAGGGGCAGGCTCGGCACGACTCCTCGGCGCTCTGCAGTTCGCCTCGGCGGTGTCGGCCGTCTTCATTCCGCTGGCCGCCGGGCTCTACCTGCTGACGACCGTCACCTGGACGCTCGGCCAGCGGCTCCTCCTCAGACGCCGGTACCCGCTCACCTCTCCCCCGCACGCCGGCTCTCCAGGGCCTGCCTGACACAAGACATCTCCTGTCGCGCTCCGGCCCGCCGGGACGGAGCATGGCCGAGCGCGACGCCGCGCTGTACGGTGAGCGCGTGGGAATTCAGCGCGCAACCGTCGTCGGTGACCAAGACCCCCTCGGGGAGGGCCGGTTGCAGGTCTCGGTCGCCTCGGGCGGGTCGGCCTGGGCGACCCGCGTGATCCCGATCGCCGCCTTCACGGCACACCATGTGGCGGTGGGCACACAGGTGTGGATCGCGCACGAGGACGACGATGCCGAGCTTCCGGTGGTGCTCGGTCTCGTCGACCCGCCTTCGCGCGCGGCGGCGCTTGCGCGAGATCTCGAGGCGCTGGGAGATGCGTGGGACCAGGGTCATGCGGCGGGGAGAGCCGACGCATCCGGCGACGCGACACCGAATCCCTACCGCTGACAGGGGCGAACACCTGCCCGCGGGCATGAAAAAGCCCCGACCGTTACCACGCGGCCGGGGCGAGACGGATGAGAAATCCGCCTATCGCTAACAACACTACCTCACGCGCTCCCGCGGCAGAGCCACTTCGGCGGCTCCCCTCATGCCACGAGTCCACCGAACAGCAGCGACACCATCATCGCGACGATGACCGAGTTGAACGCGAAGGCGAAGAGGACATTCACGCGCACCAGCGACCAGGCCTCGCGTGAGCGGATGGTTGCCGAGACCGTCGCGGCCATCGTCGACAGCAGGATCGACAGCGTGAGGTAGTCCGCGAAGTGGGGGTCGCCCGGCACGCTGAGCTCGATGTGCGCGCTCTTGTCGTCGACGGTCAGGACCAGACGCAGGTATTCGAGGGCGAACGAATACACCATGAGCGCCCAGGAGCCGGCCACCGTCAGCAGCCCGAACACGACGAACAGCGCGTCTTCACGGAATGTCTGGTTCTGTGCGACGACGATCGTGAGCAGCACCGCCGCGAGCGCGCCCGTCAGCGTCCAGGTGGAGGCGCCCCCGTACCCGAAGACCTTCATCCACCAGCGGCGCAGGTTGAGCGTCTCCCGCCGCGCCGCCGCTTCGAGTCTGCGCGGCCCCTGCCGCGCGTAGACGAGGTGCGTCCACAGCAGGTACATGAACACGAACGTCGGCCACGTGACGAGGTAGAACAGGATCAGGATGCCGGAGAGATCACGTGCGGACCCGTCGGTGCGCGTGAACGCGAACAGGGTCGCCGCGCCGAACCCGGCAGCCCCCGCCACCAGCACGCTCCAGTTCGCGCGGGCGACGTCGCTCACATATCGGGCGGCCATGCGTCCCATGCTGGCACAGGGTGCGCGTGCGATCCGGCAGGCATGAGGGTCTCGCGACGGCCGCTCTCAGCCGTTCCCGTTGCCGTTCCCATTGCCGTTGCCGTTGCCGTTGCCGTTGCCGTTGCCGTTGCCGTTCCCGCCGTTGCCGCCGCCGTTCCCCCCGCCGTTGCCGTTCCCGTTGCCGTTGCCCGGGGTCGACGCCGGGACGGGCGCGGGAGCCGGGGTGTCGACGACCGGCGCGGGGTCGGGCTCCACGACGGTGTCGTCCGCCGGGAGCGGCGTCGACTCGGGAGCTGCGGGCGACTCCGACGGTGCGGTCGACTCTGCAGGTACTGTCGTTCCGCTGGGCGCCGTCGAGACTGCGGGTTCCGGGCCCGTCAGGCGGTTGGCGCTGAGGAAGCCGGCCACTGTCGCTCCCCCGACGAGGAGAACGGCGAGCACCGTGAGGACACCCACCCACCCTTTTCTCCGGCGCGGACGGCGTCCTTCGGGACCTGACCGCGGAAGGCCCTGCGGCTCACGCGGGATCAGCCGTGTCGTCTGGTCACTCGCGGATGCGAACGGGCGTGCTTCGCCCGGGGCAACGAGCGTCGGCGAGGTCATCTCGTCGCCCTGGCTTTCCGCGTCCAGATAGGCCGTCACGACCGGGGCGGTCGATTCGTCGCCGGCCCCGAATCGGTCGATCGCGTCGACGATGGCGAGCGCCGTCGGCCGATCGAGCGGGTCGCGCGCCGTCATCGCCGTGAGCAGGTGCGACCACCCGCTCCCCAGCGAGGCGGGGACGACCGGATCCTGCGTCAGACGGACGATGACGGATTCCGTGGGGGCCGTCCCCGGGAATGCGCGTTTGCCTGTGAGCGACTCCAGCAGCACGAGCCCGAGCGCGTAGATGTCGGAAGACGTCGCCGGGCTGGCCCCCTGAAGCTGCTCGGGGCTGAGATACGCAGCCGAGCCGACGACCAGGCCGGGGGTGGTCAGCCGTGTGGAATCGATGAGATGAGCGATACCGAAGTCGGCGAGCTTCGCGCGGAACTCCTCGCGCGGCACCGTCGAGGGCTGCACCAGGACGTTGGACGGCTTGATGTCGCGGTGCACGATACCGGCGTCGTGCACGACGTGGAGCGCACTGGCCAGATCTCGAGCCATGGCGGCGACGAGGTGCCCGGCGATGGGTCCGCCGACGATGCGCTCACGGAGTGTGGCGCCGGGCACGTACTCCATCACGAGGTAGCGAGGTGGCTCCTCGCCGACGTGGGCGTCGAAGACGGTCACGAGCGCCGGATGGTTCAGCCCCGCGAGGATGTGCGTTTCTGTGACGGTCCTTTCGGACTCCGGCATCCCGTCGCGGAAGACTTTGACGGCCACGGGTCGGCCGAGCACGGTGTCGCGAGCCCGGTAGACGACGCCCATCCCGCCCTCGCCGAGCTTCGGACCCAGGGCGTACCGACCGCCGAGCAGATCTTTCGTCCGCCGGGCGCTCGGCTCGGCGGGCGGTGAGGTGTCGGGCTCAGGCGAGCGGGTCATTGTCGCGGACGCTTCTTCGCGTCACACGCTCGCCGGTGGCCGGGTCGACCGACTGACGGGTGGTCGACTCCGTCTGACGTCGGCGCAGCATGAGGATCAGGCTGATGAGGAACACGATCGCACCCGCGCCCATCAGGATGTACCCGATCAGGTGCAGGTCGACGACCCCGCCCGTGTCGAAGTTGACGGCGAACGCCAGGATCGCTCCGATGACGAAGAGTGCAATGCCACTGCCAAGACCCATGATCGATCCTTCCTAGGACACCCGCACCTGCGAGCCACCGACCACAATACGGTCATCGACGCCGAACACCTGCAGCGGATGAACCAGTTCACCCCTTGGGGTGGGTTACAGCCACCCCGCTTCGCGCAAGGCCACGCGGGTGTCGCGATGGGGCGAGTACGGCACGCGGTCGGCGCCGACGATGCGATAGTCGGTCAGACCCGGTCCCGCCCAGAGGATCGAGTCGCCCGGTCCGGCGAGCGCGATCGCCGCTCGAATGGCGTCGCGGGGGTTCGCGATCTCGTAGACGTCGGCAGAGTCGGCGCCTGGGACCGACGCGGCCCCGTCGCGCAGGGCCGCTCGGATCGCCGCCGGATCCTCATGGCGCGGATGGTGGTCGGTGATGATCAGGATGTCGGCGCACGCGGCGCTGACTCGCCCCATGTGCGCGCGTTTGGTCGGGTCCTTGTCGCCGTCCGCGCCGACCACCATGACGACCGAGCCGCCCGTGACGCGCCGCAGTGCGAGCAGCGTCTTCTCGAAGGCATCCCCGTTGTGCGAGAAGTCGAGGAGGACGAGCGGACCTCGGTCGCCCGACACTCTTTCACCCCGTCCGGGCACATGCACGTGCAGTCCGGTCGATTCGAGCGCCGTGGATACCGATTGCAGGCTGAAGCCGGCCTCGAGAAGCATGACGATGGCCAGGCCCGCGTCGGCCGCCATGTGCACACCCATCAGGCTGACGCGGGTCTGCAGCATCCGTCCGTCCGTCGACGAGAGCGTGAACCACGTCGATTCGGGTGTCTCGCGGGTCACTCTGACACGCCAGTCGGCAGGGATGTCGGGCTGCGTCGTGATGGTCGTCACGGGGATGCCCGACAGCCGACGAAGACGTTCGCCGTACTCCGTGTCGACCGAGACGACCGCGCGCCGGGCGTGCTCGGGCCGGAACAGCGCCACCTTCGCGTCAAAGTAGTCCTCCATGCCGCCGTACTCGTCGAGATGATCGTGCGTGAGATTGGTGAACCCGACGACGTCGAACATCAGCCCGTCGACCCGGCCCCGGCTCACTCCGTGCGCGCTCACCTCGAGCGCCACCGCCGAAGCGCCCGCCTCGCGCATGCTCTCCAGCAGCGCGTGCAGCTCGGGCGCCTCCGGCGTCGTCAGTCTGCTCGCCACCGCGCGACCGCCGATGCGCCGTTCCACGGTCGTGCTGAGCCCGGCGTGCACGCCCATCTGGCTCAGGATGCCGTGCAGCATGTGCACCGTCGACGTCTTTCCGTTCGTGCCGGTGACGCCGAGCAGCGTCGGCGCGTCGGCATCGGAGCCGTACAGCCACGCCGAGAACATGGCGAGCATGCCTCGCGGGTCGTCCACGACGAGCGTCGGCAATCCCGTCTCGCATGCGAGATCTGCTCCGGCCAGGTCGGTGACGATCGCGGATGCGCCCGCCGCCGCCGCGGCCGCCGCGTAGCGCGCGCCATGCGCGTGGGCGCCCGGCAGCGCGACGAAGAGGTCGCCGCGCGCGACGTCCAGCGACGCGCACGCCAGGCCGTTGAGCACCACCTCACGATCACGGACCATTGCTTCGTCGTGGATCCGTTCCGCCCCGAACGTGCGCTCGAAGTCGCGAAGTGTCCGTCGTGCGCGCCGAGCAGGACGCAGCAACGCCGGTCGTGCCCGCGCCGAGTCGTCGCGGATCACGGTCGGAGGTGAGATGGAATCGAACATGGCGCCCTTTCCGGAACGCCCGACGCTAGACGCGCGACCGGATCTTTCCCAGCATCTTGCGCCCGCACGCCGTCCGTGCATGGGCGCACCCCGATGGCGCCGCACCGCACCCCCGCCTGATGCGGACCTGTCAAGGGGCGCCCGCGGAACGCCGTCCCCATGCCACGGTGTGTGCCACTGCACGCACGGAACGGGGAACACATGACCGCCGAGACGAGCGCACCATCGGGCATCGACCCCGGTGCGCGAGCGCGATTCTCTGCGCGCAACCTGTGGTCGGGCATCCTGTTCGGCATCGGTCTCATCGCCTTCATCGACGAGACCGTGTTCCATCAGCTCCTGCACTGGCACCACTTCTACGATCTGGCGACCCCCGACATCGGCCTCGTCTCGGACGGCTTCTTCCACGCGCTGAGCTGGACGGCGACCGTCGGCGGCCTCTTCCTGCTGGCCGATCTGCGCCGGAGGAACGCGTTCCGGCAGACCCGGTGGTGGGGAGGCGTCCTGATCGGGGCCGGCGCCTTCCAGCTGTACGACGGCCTGGTGCAGCACAAGCTGTTCGGCATCCATCAGATCCGGTACGTGCCCGACCTCCTCGTGTACGACGTGCTGTGGAACGTCACCGCGATCGTCTTCCTCGTCGTCGGCGTCATCCTCGCCGTGCGCACACGCCCGAGCGTCACCGCCTGACGACGTGCACGATCACGGCACGACCGGATCGTGGGGCATCACCCTGCTCTTCGCGGCGCCCTTCGTGCTCGCAGCGCTGCTGTACGGCGGCGGGGTGGTCGTCGAAACGCGACGCGGACGTCCCTGGCCATGGCCGCGTACGCTGGCCTGGCTTGCGGGTGTGGCGATGGCGGGCATCGCCACCGCGGGCCCGCTCATCGTGCCGGTCGATCCGGGCTTCGTCGCGCACATGTGGACGCACCTGCTGGTCGGCATGGTCGCCCCGGTGCTTCTGGTCGTCGCGTGCCCCGTCACTCTGGCGCTGCGGTCTCTGCACGTCCGCCGTGCCCGCCAGATCTCGCGCGTGCTGAACAGCGGGCCGGCGCGGGTGATCGCGCATCCGATCACCGCGGCGATTCTGAGCGTGGGCGGCATGTGGCTGCTTTACGCGACGGATCTGTACGGGATGATGCTGCAGAGCCTGCTCGTGCACCTGGCGGTGATGACGCACTTCCTCGTCGCAGGCGTGCTGTTCACGGCGGCCGTGATCCCGTGCGACCCGTCGCCGCACCGCGCGCCGTACCCGATGCGGATGGTCGTGCTGGTGGTCGCCCTGGCGGCGCACAACATCCTCGCCAAGGTGATCTACGCCTCTCCCCCCGCGGGCACGACGAGCGCCGACGGGCAGTCGGGCGCCCTGCTGATGTACTACGGCGGCGACATCGTCGACGCCGTCATCATCACGGTCCTGTGCGCGCAATGGTACCGGGCGGCCGGACGCCGGATGCTGCGCTCGCGCGCAGCGCCACTCGTCGTCGACGGTGTCGCGGGCGCGCCCTGATCGGGACCGACGCCACGTCGATCGGAAGAGACGCTGCGGTGGCGCGGGACGCCGGGCTCGAGGGGCACGGATAGCCCCGCGAGCTGAGGGTTCGCCCTGTTAGGGTGAGGCAAGCGTTCCCAGACCTCGAGCGCTGACTCCGTTCAGCGAGCCAGAGAGGTCGGGATGCCGCACATCAGGTACGAGCCCATGGCCTCCCGTTCGCCGAACTCCCGCAGGGAACGTCTCTCATGACGCGCGAGAGGGAGCTGGTCCGCACGTTCGTCGAACTGGCGGACACTCTCGTGGCCGGGTACGACATCGTCGATCTGCTCTACCGACTGGTGACGCGGTGCGCGCGCACCCTCAACGCCGCAGACGCGGGCATCCTCCTCGCGCGAGCCGACGGCACACTCGAGGTCGTCGCATCGACGAGTGAGCGCAGCATGCTGATCGGTCTGCTGCAGCTGGACGAGAGCCAAGGTCCGTGCGTCGGGGCCTACCGCACCGGGCACATCGTCACGGTCGACAACATCGCCGACATGCGCAGCCGGTGGCCCGCGTTCGTCGAGGCCGCGGGCGCCCAGGGATACCAGACGATGCACGCGATCCCTCTCCGACTCCGCGAGCAGACCATCGGTTCCCTCAACCTGTTCGGTGACACCCCGGGCCCGCTTTCGGCCGAGGACGCCCTCGTGGCACAGGGTCTCGCCGACATCGCGACCATCGGCATCCTGCACGAGCGCGCGCTGCGCGAGTCCAACAGTGCGAGAGAGCAACTGCAGTTCGCGCTCGACAGCAGAGTCATCATCGAACAGGCGAAGGGGGTGCTCGCGCAGACAGAGCGCATCACCCCGGAGCAGGCCTTCGAGATCCTCCGACGCATCGCCCGCACGTCGCGCCGCAAACTCTCCGATGTCGCCCGCGAGGTCATCGAGGAGGCGGGTCGCGCCTAGCCGGGCTGTCGCTCACGGGACGACAGCGGTTAGCGTCGACGCAGAGCCATGAGCGACAGGAGAGTCGGATGACAGAGGCGATCGGGATCGATCTCAACGGGAAGACGGCCGTGGTCACCGGGTCGACGCAGGGTATCGGTTTGGCCATCGCGCGTCGGCTGAGCGAAGCGGGAGCCGACGTCGTGGTCAACGGGCGCAACGCCGGTCGTGTCGACGATGTCGTCGCCACGCTCAACGAGCAGTTGTCGGGGACCGTCCGCGGAATCGCCGCAGACGTGACCACGGCCGAAGGCGCAGAGACGCTGGTGACGGATGTCGGAACCATCGACGTGCTCGTGAACAATCTCGGCATCTTCGGGTCGACACCCGCCCTCGAGATCGACGATGAGGAGTGGCGTCGCTTCCTCGACACCAACGTCGTCTCCGCCGCCCGCCTCACGCGCCTCGTGCTGCCCGGCATGATGGCGCGCGGCTGGGGGCGCGTGCTGAACATCGCCAGCGACTCGGCCATCGTCATCCCCGAGGAGATGATCCACTACGGTGCGTCCAAGAGCGCCCTGCTCGCGATGTCACGCGGCTACGCGAAGGCGGCCGCCCGGACGGGCGTCACCGTCAACTCCGTGATCGCCGGTCCCACGCACACCGAGGGCGTGGAGGATTTCGTCTACGAGCTGGTGGACCGAGATCTGCCATGGGATGAGGCGCAGCGCGAGTTCATGAAGACGGCCCGTCCGCAGTCCCTCATCGGCCGCCTGATCGAACCGGAGGAGATCGCCAACATGGTCGCCTACCTGGCCTCGCCTCTCGCTTCGGCGACCACGGGCGGGGCGCTGCGGGTCGACGGCGGGTATGTCGACAGCATCCTTCCGTGATCAGGCCATGACCGCTTCCCGCCGCGCGGGTGCGGGGGCGGGCGCCCCGGGCATGACCGGCTCGGGCACCACCCACAGTCCGCCGCTGCTGGAGGCGGCGTCCGCGAGCAGGTGCAGCCAGGCCGTGTTGTAGACGTGGCGCGCGGGGACGCTGTAGGTGAACACGATCGGAAGTGCGGAGGTCATCCACAGTACCCGCACCGGACCACTGATCCCGTCTTCCGGCGAGAGCCTGAGCGTGAAGCGCTCGTCTCGGCGCAGTTTGTTGCAGATGACGAGCTGCAGGTGCGCGAGGGTGCGATCGTCGATCTCGGCGATGTGCTGAGAGGTGACGTATTCCAGAGTGCCCATGATCTTCTCCCGGTCTGTTGATTCACGCGGCGTGCGGCGGAGTCGACCAGGGTCTGGGGCAACGTCCTTCGACCATACGCCCCGGTCGCCCCCATCACAACGCCTGCGCAACACATCGCGCCGGGTTTCGACCGTCAGGCCTCGAGCCGTGAACCGCTTCCGACGAATTCCGCTCGCACCTCTCGGCTGAGCAGCGCGTCGTCCAACTCCCACTCGTACGAGGCGAGGATCTCGCGAGACGCGATGGGCGCCTCGACCCAGAATTCGAGCGCCACCCACCCGACCTGCGCGGGCTCGTGCGGGCACGGGCGACTGGAGTAGCCGCGCATACTCCACATGCGCCACATCGTCCGACGCGCCGTCTTGCGCGGCACCTCTCGGCGCATCACCACTCGAAGGGTCATCGCAGCTCCCGGTTCGCGAACGTTGCGGGTCACCTTCGCGCGGAGAGCACTCCGGAAACAGCACCCTTGACCTGCGCGGTCGTTGCGCGTATGCGCGAGGGGCCGGCTGGCTGCGGACGACGGGGGCGCAGCATCCGTCACGACCTGTCGGGTCGAGTCGCTCTGCGCCGGCGGCGGCTACAGCGTCAGACGTCCGGCGACGATCTCGGTGGCGACGAGTCCGAGCCGGGTCTGCGTCGCCCGGGCATGGTCGCGCACCAGCTGGAAGGCCGCGTCGGTGTCGATGCCGCGACTCTGCGCGACGTACCCCTTCGCCTGCTCGATGAGCACCCGGCTGTTGAGCGCGCGCTGCAGTTGACCCTGAGCGACGTGGGTCTCTTCGACGAGGCGCTGCTGGAGGATGCTGATCGTGGCGATGTCGGCGAGGGTCCTCGCGGCCGTCGCGTCGTCATCGTTGAGTTTGCCCGTGTGGTCGCTGAAGAGGTTCAAGGACCCGATGATGGTGTCGCGGATGCGCATCGGGATGGCGTGCACCGACGAGAACCCCGAGCGGCTCGCGTCTGCGGCGAATTTCGGCCACCGGTCCGTGACGTGACTGAGGTCTTCGACCGAGACGACTCGTCCGGTCGCAACCGCTTCCACGCAGGGACCTTCGCCGGCACGCAGCTGCATGAGCCCGACGAACTCGCTGCGCTCGCTCGTGGAGACGATGACTTCGAGCACTCCGGAGGGATCCGCGAGCAGGATACCGGCAGCGGTCGCGTCGAAGATCAGTGCGCATTCATCGACGAGCACCTGCAGGAGTTCGACGACATCGAAGTCATCGACGAGCGAGTCGGCGAGCTTGCCGACTGTCTGGAGCAGCTGATCTTCGCGAGTGCTCATAGTTGAGTGTAGGACTGACCGGTCACGGTTCGAAGGTGAGTCGTCGTGCGATCACGTCAGCGGCGACCTCGCTGACGGACCGGCCGGAGGAGAACGCCCGCGCTCGGATGACCAGAAGCGCCTCGTTCACGCCGACGCGCAGTTGCGCGGCGACCATGCCCGAGGCCTGGTGCATCTCGCGGCGGGAATGAGGTCCGTCGTCCATCCCCTGTTCTGCGGTGTCGATGTCTTCCAGCGCCCGCTTGAGGAGGTGGCGTGCCGCGATGGCGGCCAGCACCCTGATGTCGTCGACATCGCTGTCGCGCAGCCGGCGGGGCTCGTCGGAGTAGAGGTCGACTGCGCCCACGCTGAGGTGGCCGACGTACAGCGGGAAGGCGTACAGCGACCCGATCTCGAGCGAGCGGAAGGCCTCACGCGCGCCCGGCCACTCCTTGCCGCCGCGCTGCAGATCGGGTTCGAGCACCGGACGGCGGGTGCGCGCGGCGTCCCAGCACGGGCCCTCGCCCAGGTCGATCTGGATCTCGTCGATGCGTGCGGCGGTGAGGCTGCTGGCGCACACGGTCTGACTGCCGAGGGGTTCACCCAGGGTGGAGATGACCGCGCCCGACACGCCGACTGCCGATACGAAGGGGCTGCAGAGCGAGTCGTGGCGCCGAGCGACACTCAGCCGCGTGAGCGCGGCAGTGAAATGTTCGCGATCATCGCCCGGTAATGACACAGGAATGGATATTAGTCGGGTCCGAGCGCGGAGGCCACCAGCCTGGTGATTGTCATCGGACGGTCGTGTCAAGACCCTGGGTGACGCCGCGGCCCAGGATCTAGCATCCTGACCATGGCCCTCGAATTGAACAAGCCCGCACTCGCGTATGCGCGCGCCCTCATCCGCGATGGCGATGTCGTGCGCGATGAGCGCGATGACTGGTCGGAAGCGGCGCCCTCGACCGCCGACGAGAACGCCTTCATCGACAAGAACGGCTGGACCGAGTACTCGCACTGGCATCTCGGAATCGACAAGAGCGCCAATCGCGAGACGAAGGGCGCCTACACGTTCCCGTACGGCGACTTCCGCAAGGTGCACCGTTCGGGTGTGATCTCGGGTGAGAGCCGCGCCGGGCAGTACGACCATGACGAGATCCGCGACCAGTTGCGGGCTCTGCTGGAGCTGATCGACGGCGACTGAGCGGGGGCGCCGTTACGGCGCCGTGGTCGCGTCGAGCCAGTCAATCGTCTGCGCAAGGGCGTCCTGCGCGTCGGCGAGGTCGAGGTGGAACTGGTACTCGTGCGGCAGTTGCGGCTCGTGCGAGGCGGGCCAGAACAGCGTGGTGACGGGCACGTCGAGCTCTTCGAGCCGCTGCGACATCGGGATCGACTGCAGCCAGGTGAGTCCGTCACCGTTGCCGCCGCTGATGTAGGTCGGCGGGAAGTCCTCGGTGACGAACTCGATGGTCGACATCGTCGTGCCGGCGGCCTTCTCGGACCAGTCCTTGCTCCCCGTGTAGGCCCACAGTGCGACCTTGAACCCCCAGGCCGGCAGGCCTTGCAGCTCGGCCATGTTCGCCAGGTCGGAGACGCCGCAATTCAGGATGACGCCGTCGAGCTGGTCGGGGGTGAGCGCCGGAGCGATGCCGAGCAGGTCGGCGTAGTCGGGGCTGGTGGTCATGGTCGCGATCTGACTGGCGAGCTGGGCACCGGCCGAGTCTCCGGCGAGCACGATGCGCGAGGCATCCACCCTCAATTCGTCGGCGTGCGCCGAGATGTAGGCGAGCGCCTCGTTCAGCTGGGTGACGGCGGTCGGATACGTCTGCTCGGGGCCGATGCTGTAGTTGACGCCGATCGTCGTGTAGCCCTGGGCGGCGAGGATGCGGAGGTAGGGGTCGACGTTCGCGCTGGAGCCCGAGATCCACGCTCCCCCGTGAATCCAGACGACCGCGGGCAGCTTCTCCCCGGCGTCGGCGATGCTGAACACATCCATCGTGGTCGCGGGGTCCCCGCCGTCCGCGTAAGGGATCGCCTGGTCGACGTGCAGGTCGACGTCGGGCACGTACGGGGTCATCTCGGCCACCGTCGCGGCGCCCCCCTGCTCGAACACGCCCCGGATGAGCATGGCGGACGGCCACGGTGTGAGCGTCATCGCGCCGACGACCGCCAGGATCACGGCGAGCAGGATTCCCAGCGTGATCTTGGTGCCACGCCACGGATGCTGCCGCTTGGCCGGTGCGGGAGCGGCAGCGTCGGTCGTGCTCATGGTTGATCAGTCTGGCAGGCGGGGCCATCTGAGTTTTCGCCTTCGCCGGCGTGGTTCGCGCTCGTCGGCGTGCTTCGCGCTCGCCGGCGTGCTTCGCGACAGACGGGCTCGACGGCCTCGCCTACACGAATCCTTCGTCGACGAGCGTGGTCCGGTCAGCCGTGATCACGTAGGCGCGGCCCGAGCCGCCGACGACCCGACTCCAGCTTTCGACGTGGAGCCTGTGCTTGACCAGTTCCACGGCGAAGCCTCCGTACATCCCGGGGACCGGAAACCAGACGCTGTCATCTCGCTCGGCGATGCACTCCACGTCGAGGTGTCGAATTGACACCGGCGCCGTGACCGCCCGAGCCACAGCATCCTCCACGAGCGTTGCAAGGCGTCGACTCATCGAGTGCGCGCCTTCCGCGGTGAGGGCGACTTGGCAGGTGGGTGTCAGCGCATCGACCAGTGCGGAGTTGCCGCGTTCGCGAGCGATCTCGACTGGTCGACGGCCGTCCGCATCGCGAAGCGTCCGCCAGACGCCCCGATCGATCAAAGCCCGCACGACGTCCTCCGAGGCGCCGAGCCACGCAGCCTGATGGAGCGGCCCGAACCAGCTTGAGCCTTCCACGCGCCAGTCATTCGGCCCCGGTTTGAACGCTCCGTCGCCATCGAGGACGGCCAACACCGCCGGCCAATCCCCTGCCTTCGCAGAGTCGGCCAATCGGTCGCGAGCCTTCACTAGACCCGGGTTGTATTCACTTCGGGGGACGAGAACGCCGAGCCACTCGACCGACGATTTCTCCGACATGGCCCCACTTTAGGCTTCGGGGCGGCCCAGAAGCGTCGAGCGCCCCGGCAGCCTCCAGCGCTCTCGCAATAGGCATCCGCTTGACAGCTCACCTCCCGAGGGATTGACTCCGCGTTGGAGCCGTACCCCGCCGACTGCTGCCCCGCCCGGAGGTCGTCATGCCATCAGAACCTACGTACCCCGGTGTGTACGTCGAGGAGGTGCCGGGCGGATTCCGCCCGATCGCCGGGGTCTCGACGTCCGTGGCCGCGTTCGTCGGCCGGGCCTCGCGCGGACCGATTGAATCGCCCGTCACCGTGACGAGCTTCGGCGACTTCGAGCGCACGTTCGGCGGACTGTGGCGGGAGTCTGCTCTCGGCTTCGCCGTCCGTGACTTCTTCTTCAATGGGGGCAGCACCGCCGTGATCGTGCGCCTCGTGCACGGTGAGCAGGCCGGTGAGGACACCTCGGTGGCCGCGGAGAAGGCGCAGGTGACGCTCGACTCGCTCACGCTGGAGGCAGCCAGTGTCGGCGAATGGGGCGACCAGCTTCGGGTCCGCTACGACCACCAGACGCAGGACCCCGCCGACAGTCAGCTCTTCAACGTCACGATCCGCGATGGCGCCACCGGGCTCATCGAGACGCACCGTGACGTCGCTGTCAGCCCTGAGGACCACCCCCGTCGCCTCGACCGCGTTCTGGAGAGCGAGTCCGGGCTTGCTCGCGTGCAGAGGCTCTCGCCGGAGCGCCCGAGCGAGACCGGGCCCGCCGTCCTGGCCGACCGGATATGGACGGACGACGCGACCAGCAAGCCGTTCGCGGGAGGCTCGGACGGCGCGGCCCTGGTGCGGGAGGACTACATCGGAGGCACGGACTTCCAGGCAGGCAAGAAGGGTTTTTACGCGCTCGAGGACGCCGACATGGTGAATCTCCTTGTGATTCCGCCATACAGCGCAGCGGGCGACATCGACATCATCGACGAAGTCGCCGCCTACGCCGCGCAGTGGCGCGCCCTGTTCGTCGTCGACGCCCCGAGTGGGTGGACGTCGGCGTCTGCCGCGGCGGCCGGCGTCGCAAACCTCCCTACGAGCAGGAACGCCGCCGTCTACTTCCCGCGACTCATGCAGCCGAACCCGTTGCGGAACAACGAGCTCGAGGCTTTCGCGCCGTCGGGTGCTGTCGCCGGTGTGATCGCTCGCACGGATGCCACGCGCGGAGTGTGGAAGGCGCCGGCCGGTCAGGAGGCAGTGCTGAATGGCGTGCCACAACTATCGATTCCTCTGACGGACGGCGAGATCGGTCAACTCAATGCGACCGGGGTGAACTCGTTGCGCCTGCTCCCGGACGGCAACCCTGTGGTCTGGGGTGCGCGCACCCTCGAGGGCGCCGACCACCTCGCGAGCGAGTGGAAGTACCTGGCGGTCCGTCGTACCGCCGTCTACATAGAAGAGTCGCTATCCCGCGGTACGGCGTGGGCCGTGTTCGAGCCCAACGACGAGCGGCTGTGGGCGCAGATCCGGACCAGCGTGGGCGCTTTCCTCAACGACCTCTTCCGCCAGGGGGCGTTCCAGGGCACCACACCGCGCGAGGCCTACTTCGTGAAGTGCGACAACGAGACGACGATGCAGTCAGACATCGACGCCGGCGTCGTCAACATCCAGGTCGGATTCGCGCCGCTCAAACCAGCCGAGTTCGTCATCATTCGAGTTCAGCAGAAGGCAGGCGGGACGTCCGCCGAAGCAAGGGAACGGAAAGTGGCGCCGTCCGGCGTCAATGCGCGCCGGGCCGACCCCTACAAGAAATTCAAGTTCCGGGTGGAGTTGGACGGGAAGTAGGTGGCGCGCGTTACGAAGTGAGGGGGCCAGTAGCCTTCAACGAAGTCCACGCGCGACGGGGATACGTCGCGCTGACGACGGCCAACATAAGGAGGCAGAGGGTGCGAGACCCCTGGAGGGACTCGAATCCGAAAATGCGCGTTTTCGCGAGCTGCACTTCGCTGCATCTAGGTGCAACTTCCGCGGAATTACGCGGGTTTTCGAGAGTGCGACCACATCGCGGAACATGCAGAAACACCGAGCTGCAGATGAGATACGGGCAAATTGCGGGCAAGAAAACCCGCGTGTTTCCGGGGCTAGATGGGGCATTCTCGAGACCCGCTTTTGCCCGCATCCGTGAACACCGATAATCCTGCGCACATTGACCAGCCCATCAGTGCTGGAAGACCAGAAGTGCACAAACTCGAGAAATCACGGTGCGGCACCTCCCACGCCAACATTGCGCGGACGAATCATAGAAACGTTGCGTTCAGCGGCCGATCGACGGACCGGATGACCCCGGGCCGACGACAGGCCCGGTGAACTGCTCGCGAAGCTGCTGTTCTCGGGCCTGGAGGTAGACCTCGTGACCGGTCTGCTCGTCGACGAGACCGGCGACGCGGGCTCGATTCATCATCCGGGTTGCCGTGCTGATACTGACTCCGAGCTCCTCGGAGACCACCTTGAGGGGGCCGTCGTTGATCACCGATCCGAGTCGATACAGCTTGACCGCTTCGCGCAGGTTCTGCTCCTCCGAGCGCTCTTCCTCCCGGCGGAGGCGCCTGATGTAGTCGCCATACGACTCGGTGTCTCCCCCCTCACGGTCGATGCGGACGACGCGACTCGCAGCCCATTTCACCATCGCCTGCACACGAATATCGCGCAACAGCGTCGTGGTCACCTCATCACCCGCCCCATTGCGGTCGACCCGAACCGACTCAGCCACCGCGCGCCGCAGTATCGGGTCGTACACGATGCGCGCATGGACCGCGCCCGGAATCTCGGGGAGACCCGTGACGACTGCGCGCCACGAGCGCGGAATGTGGATGCCGTCCCCCGCAGCGATGATGTCCGCGTCCACCTGTTCAATGACGAGTTCGGGCATGCTGCGAGTTTGTCAGTTCGTCCAACTCTGAGCAAGCAATGACATCAATCGTTCATGGGTGTACAGTGCGTGAGCAAGTGATGTCATTAGTTGCCCACCGAAGGAGAATGTCATGAGCACGTCACCCACCTCACTCGCGCTGACCATGAAGGACGCGGCGAAACTCGTCGGCGTCGACTACCGCACGATCAAGCTCGGCATCGAAAGCGGGACGATACCCACGATTCAGCTTGGCCCGCGCCGGATGATCCCTCGCGTCCCGTTGCTGCGGGTTTTCGGGATTAACGCCTAGATCCACTTGCGTGCTGCACATCTGATCAACTGATCGGCTCTCCCGCTCGTGGCCTCAAACGAGCGCACGCTAATTGAACAGGTTGCGTTCCTCGCTAGCCCCTCACCTTGGCTTCCAGTGGGAGGGCCGGCCAGTACTGCAGCAACACGTGTGTAGCCCGGTACGCATCGTGCGCCGGGAGCTATGCGACCCGCGACTGCCGCAAGATGTCGAGTGTCGACGCTTGTCAGCGGGGGCGCTCGCGGCAATGCGCTGGATGAGTAGTCGCGGCAGTGGCACATGGACGCGGCGGGCAGGGAATTGCTCGGTGCTTCACGAGCGGGGTCGGTCAGGTGCCGGCGCGTGCCCGCCGCCTTTCCGGGCACGCGGACCATACTCGATAGTGTCTCCTTGGAGCGTTGGCGATGGATGGGGCGAGATGCGCTGGAGTATCAGAGACTTTAAGGGGTTGCGACGCGCCGAGCTGAATCTCGAGCCGGGTACGCTCACAATCCTTGCAGGAGTGAACAGCAGCGGTAAGTCGTCGATCGTCCAATCGCTCCTAATGAGCGCGCAAAGTTTGTATCACGAGGGCCCCGTCGTATTGAACGGGCCCTTGGTGCGGCTGGGTGAGGCTGGCGACCTTGTTCGAACGGATTCCTCAAGCGAAACTATTGGTCTATCAATCGACTACCGCCTAAGCGACTACCAGCATCCGGACGACGAGAGCCGGTCGCTGCGGGCAGAGATCCGTCTTGTTCCCAGCCCGGACGGTGCATCGCTGGTCGTTCAACGCCTCGTCGCGTCAGACCTTGCTGGCGCTGGAGTCACTGTGCCACTCGTCTTAGATCACGAGTGGGCGCGTTCACAGGACAGCTCGAGTGCACTCGACTCCGTGCCCGGGGGACTCACCGATGCAGTTCACGCGAAGTCGCTCTTCTCCTCGGACGCTAGAGTCCTTCGGACATACGTCTTGTTTAGCGGCATCCTGCCCCAATATCTCGTTCAGCTTCGTCGTCCGAGTGAAATCGCGCTGGCCTATCGGCGCGCGATCCAGCCATTGCTTGACCAGATGGTGCGTGGAGTCGCGCCCAGTCGCATACTCCTCGATGCCGTAACCGAACTCGACTTCTACACGCTGTTTCGCGAGTTTTCGCGCCTCTTGACCGAGTCGATGAGAGCGGCCGACTCAATCGACCCTCGCCTCCGTGGACTTCTGTTCGATCGGTCGTGGTCTCCCAACAGATTCCGCGACGCGTGGAATGCGCTCGACGATGATGCCCGGGCGCTCGCGATCTCGCACGCCAGCGGACAGCGAGCATCCAATCCGCAGGTTGTCACCCCTCTTTTCGATCGAGCACGGCGCGCCTCGCTACGTCCACGTGGACTGCTCGAAGCACTTCTCGAAGACACTCTCGGCCCCACTTTGACCGTACTTCGAGGTCTTTCCCGCGAGCTCATTGATTTGGCAGACCGAGTGCAGTACCTCGGCCCTCTCCGGGACGAGCCCCGAGTGGTCTGGAATCAGTGGAACGAGCTGACGCGTGGCCTTCCGGTAGGAACTAGAGGCGAGTACAGCGCCGCAGTGTTGGCACGATCTCGCGATGACATCGTGCGCTACACCGACCCGACGGGTGAAGTACGCCAAGAGCGTCTCGATGTCGCAGTCGATGACTGGCTTCGGTTTCTGGACATCGGTGAGAGCATTACTACTAGTAATCATGGCAAGCTCGGTGTTGGGCTGGAAGTCACGCTGTCGGGTCAAAAGCGCGATCTCACAGCTGTCGGTGTCGGCGTTAGCCAAGCCCTACCACTCGTCGTGGGAATGCTGTCTGCACCACAGTCGTCGTTGTTCATAGTCGAACAACCGGAGCTCCACCTGCATCCGGCGGTGCAAGCTCGCCTCGCCGACTTCCTCGCCAATGCCAGACATGACATCACCGTCGTCGTTGAGACTCATAGCGAGGCGCTGATCACACGAGTACGCCGCCGCGTCGCCGAAGGTTCGATTGACAAAGGCCAAGTACAGGTGGTCTTTGTCGAGCCCTCGGAGGAGGGCACCGAAACGCGGGAACTAACTTTCAACGAATATGGTGATCTGTCCGAGTGGCCAGCAGGATTCTTGACTTCACCAGACGATGACACATCTGCGATCCTCGAAGCAAACGTCAAGCGCATGAGCGGCAAGCCCTAATGACGAGTGGAGTGTTGTCGATTCTCGACCCCGAACTCGTAATTCCCTCCGAGCGCAACGTCTCAAGTCTGGAGTTTTGGAGACGCCTCGACGCTTGGACGGCTCGTCGAGACCAGTACATCGGATTGCAAACCCTCGAAGCCCTTGGAGAGCTTCTCGGCAGCATGCCGGCTATAAACGGGCTGCCGAAACACGATCTCTACCGAATCACGGGTCGGATAGTTTCGCGTCCGGCACCAATCTCCGACCCAGCGCGGGCAATTTGCGAGCCTCACTTCGCAGCGGGGTACAGCCCGTTCTGGGGCCATCCGGACAATGTCGCGCGCCTTGCCTTGGATATTGGTTCGGCCGACGCCACGGCAGAACTGGCTCTCGCGACCGATTTGCGTGCGTGGCCGGGCAAGTTATCAGATCCTGCGTGCAGCGCGTGCGCGACAGCACCCAGTCAGCTTCTCGGGACGCCTAGTGATGATCCGTCGCTCGCATGGCGCGCCTGGCTGAGTCGTCAGTCTTGGGGCTTGCCCGAGATGGAAGCCCACGCGGAAAAGCTCTTCCCACGCGTCCACTTCGCAACTGGTGCATGGACGCGTGCTGCGGATGCCCTGCCCCGTGGCATGAGTCCCGCCGTTCTCCTCCACCACATCGGTGTCCTTAACGATCACGCTCAGCGGATTTGGCGAGATCACGTGGACACACGCATGCGCGAACAACAACTCGGATCACTCGGAATAGAGGCTTCGCTGGACAGCCCGTCGACCCACAAGAACAAGGCGGCTATGGATGAGCGCAAGTTCGTGGTCGACGGAGTAACCGTCACATGCGAGTGGCACACGAAAATCACCCCAACCGAGGGCCGCGTGCACTTTACTGTTCAAGAAGGTCGAGTCATAGTTGGAACGATCGTTGATCATCTGACGACCTAACGCGCGAGTTGCGACGAGCAGTAGACCTACAGATTGCTGTCCATCCATTCTTCGATCTCGGACCGAATCGGGTTGCTCGCAAAAACTTTTCCGAGTCCTGAGATTGTCCGTTCATGAGTGAGGCTTTTGCGATGGTCGTCGAGGTTGCGGTGAAAGACGGGGCCGATGAATACCGGCGGACGCCCGTCGCGCCCAGCCTCATGGGCGAGGTGCGACGCTCGATTGACGACGTCGCCCATGTAAACGACGTCGTTAAGTCCGCTCCCGCTGTACCCCGCCTTTATCATGAGGGCGCGTCCATAGTCCACACCCATCCCGACGCGAACCTGCTCGTATCCCCGCGCGGTCAGCGCCTTGTTGAGCATCTTCATAAGACTATTCGCGCGAGCTGCGACTGAGAAAACCTCGCGCAGGTTCGTCTTCTGCGGTGTGTTGTAAACCGCCCATACGCAATCACCGACGATATTCACTTCTCGCACCCGAGGGTGGCCGTTCAAGACGGCAACCATCTCGGAAATAAACGCGCGGTAAAGCTTTGCCAGTTCTGGACGGGTGTACTCAGCGGTGAGCCCTGAGGAGTCACGGATATCGACAAACAGCGCGGAGCAGGGCGCATTGAAACCATTGGTGAATGTGAGTCGGTCGCGGTCGGGTAGGGCGTCCGTCTCCTCAAATTGACCTGGCGGCTGGTCAAGGATGTCCTCGATACGCGCGAAGCTCGCCGCCCAGTCATAAGGCTTGTGGTTTCCGTCCATCTCACACCCCTGCGATATCTACGACCACTACAGCTGAGAGTAATAACGCGCCGCTCAGTTCTAGTCGTATCGCCCAGTTGACACAGAAAAACTTAGTGCTCGCGATCTTAGAGTTTGCGTAGATCTGGTCGGCGATCTGGGCCGTTAGTTCCGCGGGGTTCGAAGTCAACGATGCCAGTACGTCGCGATAACTCGGTTGACGTTGCTTGTAGATGCGGGAAACGTCGCCAAAGAAGAGGAGGTTAGCCTCGACGTCTGCCTCCGAAATCTTCTCGCCGGACTTTCGTCCGGCCCTGGTGCGCGGGAAGAGGCCAGCCGCGGCAAAGGCGAGTGCTAAAAGGAGCGCGACCCCATCGAGGATCACGAGTCCTCGCAGATTAGGTGTCCAGGCGTCGACATCTCGCCCAACCGCGACAAGCATGCCAGCAGTCACCCCGATGAACGCTACGACAATCGCGGTCTTGGCGTCTGCGTGTCGGATCCACTCGTTCGTGGTAGACAATGCCCGCCACGCATGGTCAGGCGCTGGCGAACCGGATCGACCCCAGATAAGTCTCATGGTGCCCCTCTCACAAGGGCTACCGTACATAGCTCGGGTGACAGTCACGCCGAGGTTCCGGTAGCCACGGGTTGTTCGGTCGGCGATCTCGAATCGAACACCCAATGACACGAAGAAACTTATGCCCCAGTACGCCCCGCCCGATGGCCGGCTCGAGAGTCTGCCCGCTACGCTCCCGCGATCCGAACGCCACTACATCCCCATCCCACGTCCCGAACTCGGCGCCCCGGTAACCGGACCAGTCCCCATCGCCGCCATGTCCCGCGCTCGCGCTGCGCGCCGCATCTCCGCCTGAGCCGCGCGCACAGCATCCTGCATCGTCAGCTCCGGCGTACCGCGCTGCATCGACTCGGCGAGGCACTCGCGGGCGGCAGCATCCGTTCGGGCAACTACGATCGCGGCGTTGTGCACCCGGCCGCGGGTGAGGCCGACGTACAGGCCGGCCGCGTCTACATCCGGCCCGACCACGGAGGCATCGGCTGTGTCGCCCTGCACGCCATGCACCGTCGACGCGTAAGCGAGCTGCAGGTGCTCCCGCGCATACTCGTTAGGCACTCGCCGCAACTCGCCGCTGTCGCCGCCCGACACAAGATGGACGAAGTCGTCTCGGATGCAGCGCACGATCCACTGCGCACGATTTTCGACACCTGTGAGCCGGTCGTTGCGGCGGGTTTGGACGGTGTCGCCGACGAGGATGCGCTGCTCCCCCATCCCCCACGCGACCGCGCCGGGATCTAGCTCGCCCTGGTCGACTCGCCGCTGCTGGATCGCATCGTTGATGGCATCAGCCTCAGCGTTGGTACCTGAGACCAACGTCACCCGTCTGCCGCGCGCGTGCCACTCGAAGTAGGCGTCGATCATCCGCTCACGGGCTGCGTCATGATGATCGACCCGCTCGACGTGACCGCGTTCCGCGAGTTCACCAGCGACCGCCAGCGCGTGGTCGCGATCACCCGTGTTGCGCAGCCGCAGCGTGAGCGCCGCGTACTCGGGATCGCGGAACCGATGCACCGTATCGAGCTCGACCGCCGCATTCGCGTGCCGAATTGCCGAACCCATCGCACCCGCGTGCCCGACCGGCAGCGCCTGGTGCGGATCCCCGACGAATGCAATCCCGACCCCCTGTTCTATCGCGAGGTCGACGAGGACGGTCGCGGTCTGCAGATCGACCATGCCCGCTTCATCGACCACAATCCGATCGCGAGCACTCAACACGTACTGCGCCGGCCCGCGATATGCGGCACCCGTGCCGGGATCGATCTCCCCGACGCGCAGTCGTGTCCATGCCATCGCGCCAGCCTGGTCGGCACTCCACCGGAAACCGTGGTCCAGGAGGAGTGCATGAATACTGGATGCCGCAGCCCCGACCTCGCGGGACGCCACCGACGCCGCCTTCCGGGTCGGAGCGACGACGAGCATCCGCCGCCGTTGCGCCGCGAGCGCTGCGAACGCAACACGCAGCATCGTCGTCTTGCCTGTGCCAGCGGGGCCGGTGACCGTCACGAGCCCGTCGCTCCCGGCGATCGCGCACGCCGCCACGCTTTGCGAAGCATCCAGTGTCGAGATGTCCTCGTTGGCCGCGAACCAATGCAACTCATCGGGCAGAAGCGAGCGCCCCAGCCTGGCGAGCACGTCAAGGCGTCCAGCGAGGCGCACTTTCGCGCGCACTGTCTCGGTGGCCATGTAGGCCTTCACGTGCGCGGACGGAACCTCCGCAACGAGCCGATAGACGGCCTTCGCGGCACGCGTCGTGATCGCGACGATCACGCCGTCGAGCTGATCGCGCGGCGCAACGATCCCGGTGCGTGAGAGCACGCGCGTTGCGCCGGCACGGATGTCGAAGGTACTGAACCGCCCGCCGCTCGATGTGGACCGTTCGTCCGCGTCCACAACCGCCGCAGCAGCGAGTAGATCCAGATCGAGGGCATGCAGGTCTGTTGCGGCCACGGCTGTTGGTGCCCGCGCGGTGATCAGATTCGGATCGATCGCCGCGATTTCGTCGCGGACGCGCGACTCCCACGAGATTTCATCGAGGTCGGCCGGCTTGTTCGGTCGCGCGACCGCCCACGCGCGCCGGTCGATTTGATGGAGCACGTCGACGCTCGGCGCGGATCCTCCGTGCGCTGCCGACCACTCCCCGATCAGGCGTGCGCGGTTCGCCTCGATCTGTGCCGACCGGCGCGAGAGCGGGCGGACGGCGCCGACAAGTTCGGCGATCTCGCCCGAGTCGTCGAGTGTGTATCCGTGACGCGCAAGCGCAGCGATCCACGCGGGGTCTGTGCGGGCGGCGAGTTCGCCCTCGGCGTTGATGACCGTGTGCAGCTTCATCGCCACTCGCGAGTCGAGGTTCGACCACTTGCCGTCCGCGCCGAGCACTTTGATGTTCAGCCAGAGGTGGCGGTGGATGTGCGGGTCGAGCGCCCGGGATCGGCGGTGCTGTAGCTCGACGACCTCGATGCGGGTGACGCCCTCGCGGACGAGCCCGCCATGCCCGCGCCGCGCGTTGATCTCGGTCTGCCACGTGAGCACAATGCGGTCACGCAAACGGTCCTGAAGCGCTTCAAGCTCGGCAGCGAGCTTGGGCTGTAGCAACGCGGCGAGGCTGTAGGTCTTCGGGTGATTGAGCGTTCCGTCGAGCAGAAGATCGGCGTCGGGGCTCAGGCGCTGGTGACCTCGCTCCTCCCCCGTGATCGGGTCGTATCCGGTAAGCCAGACTCGGAGGCTCCCTGCCGTGAGTTGGTCCGTCGTGATGACGCCGTTGTCGACGATGAACCGAGAGACAGTCGAGTCGGATGCTGCACCGTATGCCTCGAGCGCTTCGGCGCCCGTCGAGTTGTGCACATGGGCGTCGCACGTGCCCTCGAGCGCGTACGAGATCGCTTGCCGAACTCCGCGGGATTCAGCGCCCCTCTTCCATCGCTCCAGGCCTCCTCGCATGGCGCCAGAGTAGGCCAGGTTTTCACAGTTATCCAGGGATTTTTACGCGATGCAGGAAACTGTCGCAGAGTGGTTTCAAAGGGCGTCGCCCACCCTTGGTGCCTGCGTGCATTGCCTTCTCTTTTTCGCGTCGGATGGTCTGGGTCGCAAAGCTCTTCGGTCGTTCCGCGGAGAAGGTGCTGTGGTGGAGGTAGCTTCTTCGCTTCGCCCCCGCGGCGGCCATGGGAAGCACCTTGACCTGGGATCGTCAGAACTGCGCCGCAACGTGACCGCGCGTCTGGGCTTGAATCCTGTTGGCTCTGTTGCTCCACTGCTCCCTGATCCGAACGCCATGAGCACACAGACGGCCGAGCACGGCTGACCCTAGATCACAGCAACTCGGTGAATATTTGTGGCGATCTCAACCGCAGAAAATCATCGAGCGACTTCGTTGCGCGAGACATCGACCAGTCACTCAACACATTCGGCGCACGCGCCAAGATGGGCACATGCGTCCCCACGACTCGAGCGCCCGGCTGACGATGGACTTCATCCCGAGCGCCACACAAGCCGCACGATTGAAGACACCGATAGTTGCCCACGGAATTGCAACGCGCTGCGCCGAGCACCGGAGCCTGCCCCTCTCCTGCATGATCGGTGAGGGCGTAGCCGGGCGCTCCCCTCGCTAGGCGGGCGGGCGAGTACCCGTCGCCCCCGACCCATCCCCATTCGCGTGCTTGTAGTGACGAAGAACTCGACGCACGCCGCGTGACTCGTGGCGACCAGGGCCCTCGATCCAACCGAGGAGATACTCCGAGCCCCACGAGGTCGAATGCCACTGTTTGTATCCACGCGCGGGCAGGGGCTCAACCTTCGTCTCGCGTGCCAAGATCCCCGAGACCCAGGAGTGCTCGCTAGGGCGGATGTCACCCCAAGCACTCTTGGCACCTAATGCGTGGTGCACCCGACTCAACTGAGTGCCGCGCACCAGCAGGGGCTCGTTGGCAGTGTCCCAGCCGGCGAACGCGTCGTTGGAATGAAACTCTGTGATGGCCACGGTGTAGACCTCACCGATGAGCACAAGACTCGGAACTTGTTGGACGGTGAATGATGAGCCCGATGCTCTCCACCTTTCAGCCTCGCGCTTTGCTCCGTCGATGCTGGGTGTGAGGCTTGTGGGGCCCCTGTAGCGGCGACTCGTTGTGCTGTGCCAAGCATTCCGTTCGCGCGTCAACAGGTACAGTCGGGCGCCCCGCATACCGACGAGCGTGTCAAGCGCTAAATCTCCGAGCTGTGCTTTCTCCACCGCGGACTCCCCTTCTTCCAGGTCATTCTGTGAAGGCTACCCATCGAGGGCCCGCCCTGATCAGTCACGCCGCCTCTTCATTGTCGAGCGCCTCGAGCTCGGCGAACTTCGCCTGCATCGTCGGGTTGCCCTTGGTGAGCTTCTTGATGCTGAGGCTCACCGCCTTGTCGTTGGCGAGGCGGAGGTTGTTCTCCGATCCGAGCAGGGCATCCTTGACCTTCTGAAGGCGATCGATGACGACATCGATGTCCTTGATCGCAACGTCGAACCTGCGCTTGGCAAGATCGTAGTTCTTGCCGAACGCCGACTTGAAGCCTTCGAGCTCCGACTCAAAATCGGTGATGTCGATGTTCTGCCTCTTCACCTGCTCCAGCTCGGCCTTGACCAGGATGGTGTCCTGGGCCGCATTCCGCAGCAGCGCGACAATGGCAAGGAAGAACTGGGGGCGGACGACGAACATTCTCGGATACAGATGTGACACATCTGTGATGCCGGTGTAGAGCTCGGAGTCCTCTTCGAGCATCGACACGAGCACCGCGTACTCGCAGCCCTTGTCGTTGCGGTCTTTGTCCAACTTGGCGAGAAAATCGACGTTCTTCTTCTTCGTCGACGAAAGGTCAGACTCGTTCTTCATCTCGAACATGATGGAGACATACTCGATGCCGTCCTCGTTGAAGTCACGGAAAACGTAGTCGCCCTTCGTGCCACCGGAAGCGTCGTTGTCCTTGCAGAACTCGGCATTCGGGAATGCGAGCGATCGCATGCGATTGAAGTCGGTCTCGCAGTGCTGCTCGAGGGTTTCGCCCAGCAGCTTCACGGACAGCCGGGCCTTCATGTCCTTATAGCGCTCAATGAGTTCGTCCTTGAGCGCAAGCTCCTTGGAGTGCAATGCGCTGAGCGCGGCATCCCGAGCATCCTGCTCTGCCTTCTGCAGCGCCAGCCGGCTCTTCGCCTCCATGAGCTGCTTCTCGGTCGCCGAGACTGCCGTCGTGACGGCAAGCTGTTGGACGGTGGCGGCCTTGTCGAGTTCGGCCTTCAGCGTCTGGATCTGCACATCCTTGGCCACTGCGGCCGTCTGCGCCTGTTGGGCAACGCGTGCCTCAGCGAGGGCGATCTCGGTCAGCTTGGCGCGTTCAGCCTCGGCAAGCCGCGCGTGGAGATCCTTCTCGAACTCCACGTTACGAATCTGCTGGGCGATGTCTGCGTACTGGGCCCCATCGATGTTGAACACGGTGGCGCAGTGCGGGCACTTGATCTCGTTCATGACTTCTCCTGTTGGCGGATATTTTCCTATGCGCTCAGCATACCCTCGCTGCTCCGCTGTTCGCAACCCCATTTCTATGCTTTACGCAAACTTTCGGTGCCGATTGCATGGAGCTGATTGTTCTGAGAGCATAGAAGCATGCCTCCGGAAAGCCAGAATCCTCGCGTGGTCGGTTCGTCACCGCGAACCGGCGACCTCGCGCTCGGCAAGCGCATCGCTGCCCGCCGGGAGGAGCTCGGCATGAGTCGCAAAGATCTGGCCAGCGCCACTGACCTGTCGTATCCGTACATCGCACAGCTTGAGACGGGGTACCGGCTCCCGTCGGCAAAGCACCAGATGACCCTTTCCCGAGTCCTGGGAATGTCGCTGGATGACCTCTTCGCCACCGCCGAGAAGCTCCCCGCGCTCAGGTCAGCAGGGGCGCCCGCCCGAAGCGCACGCCCCTCCATCGATGAGGCGATCGAGCGGGCCGTTCAAGAACTCGAGACGCTGCCCGCCTCTGTCCGCATGGAAGCCCTCTCCCGTGTGCAGATGCAGGTCATGGCCGGCGTCGTCGAAGACCGCAGCCGCTCCACCAGCTGACCCCGCCGTCAGACCGCGCTGGACCCATCGATTCCGGAGTCGTCAGTACGACCGCGCTTGCGGTTCATCTGGTGGTACGACGACCGGCTGAGCTTCGACATGTACTCGGTGGAGCGCTCCGAAGCTATATCAGTCATCCGATCGACGGATGCGATCTCCTTCTCGAACTCTGCAGCGGCTTCGACCGGCACGAGCGAGAGCGCACGGCTGAGGTGTGACTTCGCCTCGACCAGGTGGGCGCGGGCCGATCCGACCTCGTGGCGCTCGAACGCCTCTGAGGCTTGCTTCTTCGCGTGCTGAGCTTCCTGGAAGAGCTTCTCCGACTCGACGACAGGATGAACGAGGCGGCGTGCGGCATCCGTTCCCGGAACGATGTTCACCCCGACCGGCAGCTTCGCGGCGTGCTGGATGAGTCTGGGCAGTTCGATGTACTCGAGCTCGAGTGTTGCCACCTCGACGGATCCGAGATCAGCCATCGCGGGCACTTTCAGCTTCATCAGCAGTCGCCGCTTCTCGGAGGCATACAGGTCGCCGATCTCGATCATGATGCGACCGTCCGGCAGCGCGTGGCCGGGCAGATCGTTGTAAAGGCGCATCATCTCGACCGCCGGCCGGAGCACGAGTGTGAGCGTGACCGCCTGGAGCGCCTTCGCCAGCAGACCCGCGACCTCACCGGCGATCGCGGCGATCGCGGCATCCGGATCATTCGCGAACACGTGGTTACCCGAGCCCGAGCGCGCGAGCGCTGTCAGGAGGGTTTCGTCGTAGTGCTCGCCATAGCCGAGCGTGGAGATGACAATGCCGTCCATGTGCGCCTTCTCAGCGACGCCAGCGAAGTCGTTCACGTCGCGGAGCCCCGCATTGACATGCCCGTCAGACACCACGAGCAACGTGCCCCCACCGCGCGCAGCGCGCTTCAGTTCGCGAAGACCGCGCAGGAGCCCCGCTCCGAGATCGGTGCTTCCGCCCGTCGTGACGCGGCGAATCTGCGCGATCACTTCTTCTTTGTCGGAAATGGGGCCCGCGGGCACCACCACCTGCGCGGTGTGGTCGAACGTCACGAGACCGAAGTTGTCGGTCGGCTCGAGTCGACGCACCAACGCGATCAACGCATCCTTCGCGCCTTCGAGCGGCGCTCCGGTCATCGATCCACTGCGATCGAGGACGATCTCGAGCGAAGCTGGCGGACGTTGCTGGTCAGCATCAGTGGCCGGCGCCTCCAGGTCGAGCATGATCGTCACCTCATCATCGAGGTCGACCGCGACAACATTAATGTCCAACTGGGTGGTGATCTTCATGGCATTCCTTCGTACAGTAGAGCATTGGTTATGCGCTCAGCATACGCCAGTGCCGCGCTTTGCGCAAGCAATCGGCTATGCGTAACGCATACTACTCGTCGAAGGGGGCGTCAGGCAGTCGCTGATACACCGCAGTGAGACGGGACTTGACATGCGCGCCAAGCCGAACAATTCCGAAGATCTCGGCCGTGCGACGAAGGACCGCTTCCTCGTCGAGCCGCGGCGCGAGTCGGCGCACCGCCTGCATCGCGTTCGCGATCTCTTCCGGCGCGATCTCTTCCAACGACCGAGAGCCGGCCTTGTCGACGGACCGATACCCGGTCCACGTCTGAGGGTCGAGCCCTTCCGGCCAGGCGAAGACTCCGAGTCGGTCCTTTTTCACCCGGTCACGAGGAACGAGCTTTGAGATCTCTTCCGCGCGTGCGGTGCGCACCGCGTTGAGACCGAAGCGTCGAGCGACGATTCGAGTGAGCCGCCCCAACTCCACCGGCCCCTCGGCCTCGATCACGTCGGCGATCTGTTCGCGCACCTTCGCCACCGCAGAGCGCCGCGCCAGCTCGTCCAGCGTGTCACGCGCACCCACGACGCTCGTATGCGCAGGCACGAAAGTCCCCGCGCGGGCAGGATGTGCGGATGCGGCGGGCACGGCCGGGTGCGAGTCCATCTCGGATCCTGCGGGCACGACCGGTGGCAGATCGAACTCGGGGACTGCGGGGACGAACGGCGTGGACGAGACATCGGATGCCGAAGCCGACGGCGCGTGATCGGCGAGCACGCGAGCCGAAGAAGCAACCGCCACGGCATCCCCGACCACCGCTGGAACGGCATCCGCAACCACCGCCGGCGACACCTCCGGCACTATCACGGGCACCGCGAAGGCCGATTCGGCAGCCGCGACCTGCTCGAGCACCTGCGAGACGACGAGGTCGCGATTCTGCATCCACATCGGCCACCAGATGCGAGCGACCGCGGGCCATCCCATCAGGCCTTCGAGCACTTCGAGGGGCAGCACGTCGCGGTCGGAAACGGTCGTTCGCCGGGTCCAGCTCTCGCCGTCAAGCAGCACCGGGAGAATCGGTCGCGTCGGGGGCTCTGCCCGTGCCAACACGAGGTCGAGGCGGAAGTTCGACATCCCCACGTCCGTCATCACGTGAAGCCCTGCGGCCCGCAATGCCTCGGCGATGTCGTCTCGGTGTCGATCTCGAATCGCGACCCGACCGGGAGTGTCGACCCCGACGGCAGTGCCGCGCGCCGCGTCGAGAAGGAACTCCTTGAAGTGCTTGGGCCCGTCGTACGCCGAGCCCGCCACGTCGAGCTCTGATGGGTCGAAGCTGCAGAACACGATGTCTTTGCGGCGGGCACGGGTGATCGCGACATTGAGTCGACGTTCGCCTCCACTGTTGGACAGTGGTCCGAAGTTGGTGGGGATCTTGCCGTTGGCCTGCTTCGAGAAGGCGACGGAGAAGACGATGATGTCGCGCTCGTCGCCCTGCACCTGTTCGAGCGCCTTCACGAACAGGACGTCGCTGCGCCCAGTCTTGTTCTCGTCCATGGCCGCCGCGATGCCGCGGTCGCCGCTCGCGATAAGCAGATCCTCGATCAACTCGCGCTGCGGTTCATTGAACGTCACAATGCCTATCGAGGGCGGGTTGTCTCCCGCCTCCGCAATGAGCTCGCCCACGGCCTTCACGATCGCGATCGCCTCGGCCGGATTGGTGTTCGCGCCTGCCCGGATGTCGTTGCCGAGATCAATCCCCGTGCTTCCCGCACGCAAGTAGCGACCGTCAACATAGCCGTCGGGCTTTCGCTTGTACCCCTCAGCAGACCGGTGCGCGTCTGCGTCGGGCATCGCCACGCGACGGAACTCAATGCCGGTCTCCGAGGAGAGAAGCGTCGGAGTGGGGAAGCTGCTCAGATCGCCCTTGTAGTACTTGCGATTGCTGAAGGCGATGAGCTGCTCGTCCTGGCTGCGGTAATGCCAGTTGAGACTGAGCGTGGCAACGCGCGCGAGTTCGCACTCTGACAGGATCGACTCTTGATCTTCGAGGATCTCGTCGGCCTGCGCGTCGTCGATCTCCTCGTCGTGTGCGCCGCCGCCGACACGACGGGTCGGGGGCATCTGCTTGCTGTCGCCGACGATGATCGCCGCCCGTGCGCGGCCGAGAGCGCCGATCGCTTCCGGCACGGTGATCTGCGATGCTTCGTCGAAGATCACGAGATCGAACTCCATCAGCTCGGGATCGATCAGGTCGACGACCGACGCGGGGCTGGCGAGCACGAGCGGGGTCAGCTCTTGAACGGCATCACCGAATTTGCGCAGGATCGCGCGGGTTCCGAGGCGACGCGTCGTCTTCTCGAGTTCGCGGGCAAGGCCTCCGGTGCGCGCACCCTGCCCTGATCCACCGCGGCGCTCCAGCAGACGCGAGGGAGCATCCGTGATCCATTGGGTGCGCACCTCCGACTGCGCTTCGGCGTACGCCTCAACCCGCTGGTCATGGGCGACCGCGTCAAAACGGTCGAGTCCGGCAGATCGGATGCGCTCGCTCAGCGAGGCCTGCGCAACTCCGCGGGCCAGGGCGTCTTCGGCGACATCCGGCGACATGACGCCCCCGAGAAGCTGCGCGCGGGCGTCACCCAGCCGGGCGTCGTGCATGCACTCCAGCCGGCGCGCGAGGGCGCACCACTGCTGCAGTCCCAGCAGGCGCTGGTATTCGGCATCCCGCTTCCAGTCGTCCGCGTGGTGTTCGGCTGCCTGGATGAGAGATCGGCCCGCGAGCCACACGGCGTAGTCGTCGTCTTGCACGGCGAGCTCGCGAAGCAGTGTGCTCCAGGCCTCCGCGAATGCGACGATGCGGGCGAGCTGCCCATCGAGGTGACCGGCCGCCGCGAGGGCCGTCACCCGCGGCGTCCACTCGTCTGAGCTTCGAAGACCGGATGCCGCGGCAGCGAGCTCGGCAACGCGCGCACGAGCGGATGCCAGCGCATCCGGCGCGAAGGGGTTGGTGGGGACGGCGCCGGCGAGGCCAGGCACGGAGGCAATCGATGCGCGGATCTGCGCCGCGGCGTCGCGCACGGCGGTGAGGTCGCCGAGCAGCGCCGGCGCGGATGCTGCAGTCACATCCAGTTCTGCGGGGGCGAGCGCGGCCAGCGGCGCGAGCGCGGCTTCCACGCGACCCTTTCGACCCAGGAAACCCGATTCGGTCGCAGCGTCGAACGCGGCGGCGATCGAAGGCAGGTCGAGGTCAATCACGCTGTGCGGGAATCCGCGCAGCCGCGGCCGCCACCCCTCGGCGGACTTCTCGCAGGCGGTGACGGTACCGGGCGCGCCCTGCACCCACTGCGAGTCAAGGACTTGCCCCAGCTCCACACCGCGAGGCAAGACTGGGTTCGCCGCGCGCACAAGCGCATCGAGTTGACGCGGATGCGTGACGTCGGCCAGTGCCGCCTTCAACTCCGCCGGCGCAGTTTCTGCCCAGCGCAAGCCATCTTGAATGGCGGCGATTGCGGCGCGTACCACCTCGACATCGATCGGATCGTTCGCGCCGACTCCAGCGAGACGCCAGGGGTGATCGCGCCGCACCCCCGCGGCACTGGTCCACCTCTGGAGGTCTTCGAACGTGCTGCGAACCGCGGCGAGGCTCTCAGCATGGTGGGCGACGGACTCGACGGGCACCGAAATCACAGGCCCGTCGCCGAGAACGATCAGCTCGTCGTGCGCGCTGTACGCGGAGTGTCCAGCGGCGTTGCGGGAGTGCAGTGAGGTCGGGTATTGCGTCAGTTCGAATCGCGCGTTCCGTAGTCGCCGGCGGGCGCTCTCGATCGCGATCGCGTCGGGGGTGACGCTGGCCGTCAGCGCACGCTGTAGCGATGCCCGCACCTCGACGGAGTTCGAGCCCTCGTGATGCAGATTAAGCGTGAACGGGCTGAGACCGATCGACTCCAGCCGCCGCTGCACGACGGCGAGCGCGGTGCCCTTCTCCGCGACGAAAAGCACCCGCATCCCCTCGAGAACGCACTCGGCGACCATGTTTGTGATCGTCTGTGACTTGCCCGTTCCGGGTGGGCCCTGCAGCACGAACGTGCGGCCTTGCTTGGCCCACATCACTGCACGCTTTTGTGTCGAGTCGGCGGGAATCGGGGTCTCGAGAATCTCAATCTCGTCAGCCGTCAACTCAGCGGATGCCGCGGCCGCGGCATCCTGGAACTCTTCAGTCGGTGTCTCGACCAAGTGGCGAACGAGGGGTCGCTCGAGGAACCCGTCTGCGTGGGCGTTGAGGTCTTGCCACATGCGGAACGCCGACAGATCGAGCGTGGCGAGCCGCGCCTCGGCGAGCACCTGGGCGTCGAGCGTGCCCTGATGACCGATGAGGGCGTTGCGGACCTCGGTGATGACGGCGTCGACGTCAATACCCGCTCGGTCAGAGATCGGTTCGACGAGTCCGGGAATCGTCACGCCGTGCTCGCGGCGCAACCACTCGATCAGGGCGGCGTTGGTCGTGGTCTGCTGCGTCGCGTCCAACGACAGCGAGAACTCCTTGCCCCCACGCACACCGACGAGATTGACGGGCACGAGGATCAGAGGCGCATCGGCCAGCTTGCCGGGTGAGTGTGTCCATCGAAGGATACCGAGACAGAGGTACAGCGGATTCATTCCGCGCTCTTCGCGCGCGGTCTTCGCGTTGTGCGCCATGGAGCGGAGCTCGCGAATGGTGACGGATTCAGAGATCGCTCTCAACTCGTCTTCGGCGCGCCCGATTCGCTGAACGTAGACCATGCGGTCTCGCAGGGCGGCCTCAAGGCTCGCCTCGTCCTCGGGGTCGCCTGACTCGAGAAGCTGCCGTGCGTTGACCGGTCCGCGCGCTGCCCAGACTTCGGGCAGATCGAAGGCGCTGTGGACGCTGAACGTCTTGTCCTGATTGAGCATGTCTTCCAGCTCGCCCAGACTCTTCGACGGCAATACGAGCGGTTGAACCCGCGCGTTACTTCCGAGATTGAGCAGCGCATTCGTCGCGGTCGGGCTGAACAACGACGACTTCCACGTGCGATAGCGAGGCGGATGCATATCGACTCGGCGCTCGCGCACGACAGCTTCAGGCGCCTCCGAATCGACCACGGTGACGGCAGCGGGTGCGTCGACGCGGTACTCGAAGATCTCGGTGACGCCGTCCGGCCGTTCTGTCACGGCAGGGAGAGGTGACACTCCGAGCCTGCGAGCCGCCGCGACATCGATCAGGGTGACATCGCCTTCAGCTACAGCACCCGCGAACCGATCGTTTTTTGCTTCTGCGCGGGCCCTATCAGCGTTGCCGTTCTTATCAACCGTGAGTGCGGTCGTTTCGATCAGCCCGAGACGCCCGGCCGCGACGAGGTTTGCTATTCGGGTCACATCGGTGACGACCGCCCGCCGCGGGTACCAATCCGTGGCGTCGCTCGCTTCGGCGGTTCCGCTCTTGCCCGGATCGTTCCGCCAGTATCCGATGAAGATGTGACCGGGAATGAGCAGGAGGACGGGGAGGAGGCCGACATCTTCGATGACCGCCGCCGTCAGCACCGTCGTATCGAGGCAGGTGGCTAGCCCGCCACCCGCGACGTCACCGTGGTCACGAATTCGCTGGCCGACATCCTGATAATCCCATCCGGGTGGCGGATCGGAATAAGCAATCTTGCGTGCGCGGATTGCCTCGTATATCGAGGTGATGGATGCCTCGACGGCTTGAGGCGATTGATCGTCGGCCATCTGGAACGCGTGGAAAGAGGCCTCGCCGAACAGCTTTCCGCGCATATCGGCTGCCTCACGCGCGATCTCTTTCACGGCGGGATGGTTCGGACGCACAAACGACGCAAGGAGCGACCGCGCAAGGTCTCCGCCGCGCACTCGACCCTGAGCCGACCTGAGCGGGTCACCGATCATGTTCCAGAGGTCTCGCGGCTGAACGTCGACGGCTTCGTCGGCGCGCGCCACCGGATGCGAGTCAATCTCCAGCACTGTTACGCACATTGCGCCCCGGCGGTCGTCAACTTGCGACATCACGCGAGCAGAAAGGGGAACGTGGACTTCCTTCATGCGGCTGACGCCGGCGGGCAAGGGCCCGTCGTGCACCACCCTGGTTCCGAACACGATGTCGGCATCGCGAAGCGTGACGGTGATGCGAGCGCGTTCGACGGGTTCTGCGAGCTCGACCACGATGTCAGTGATCTGAGGAATCCGGGCGTTCGCCGACGCCCACGACCACTGCGGGCTGACGTCGGCGCGAAGGTGCGCGACGATCATCGGCTGCGGCGGCGTGGAGTCAGCAGCGCCCATCTGTTCCTCAAGCACATCGGTAAAACCCGGGTCCACGCTGGGCTCGAGCTCCACGGGCTGATCCGCCGATTGTTCCACCGACAGAGGTATAGGTTGCACTGTTCCGTGCCAGTAGTCGAGCGCCTCGTCGAGGTAACGCTCGATCTCGCTGACGTCCGCAACGCCGAAAGCAACAGTTCCGTCGATAACGATCTCGTTAGCGCCCTCGAGCCACGACGGTTCGACCGAGCGCACATACGGCTGCGTGAGGGCAAGCGCAGTGTCACCAAGGAAGGGAAGGATCCGCAACTCATCGCCGTCCACTTCCGCGAACGCGAAAGTGCTCTGAGGCTCCTCGAGTGCGAGCCAGCCGCGCGATTGGTCGCTGACGAGGTCGACTCGCCCCTGCCTGGTCGCGCTGAACTCGAAGACCCGCAGCGCCAGCTCCGTGTTCAGCTCCGCCCGCGTTCCATCCAGGTTAGTCACTCGCTCCCCTTTGTGCCCGTTACCGCCAACCACGCGATCAGTCTGACGTCATCCGGACTGATCACCGGGAGGGGCTCAACCTTCGCAGCGGGTTGGATCCCGAATCTGTCGAGCACAGCAATGATTCTCTCGACCTGCTCTTTCGGCGACCCTTCCTCGAGCAGCGCGTGGCGGACGGCGTTCTTCGCCTTTGTGCTCGGAACAGACTTGAGCCGGCGAAGCAGCTCTCCCTGCTTAGGCCCGCCGAGGTACGCTCCGTGCGCGAAGACAATATCGGCAGCATCGCGAAATGCACGCGGCAATGCTGCGGTCATCGCGTTCGGGTCGGTGCTCCTCATCCACTCCGCGTGAGCGTGCGCGCGCGCCACATCCCACGCATCGTATGCACTCCGGAACGCCTGATCTGAAAGCGCTCGTTCGCGATCGGGTCGCCCCGGGTCGGCGGCGACGAGCGACCCCAACGTGTCGTCCTCGACGATCGCCCGGCCGTCTTCGCCGAGCACCACATTCCACTGCGCGTCCGCGTAGACATTGCGGAACCAGACCTTGGCGTCGGGGCCTTCGCCCATGCGCATGCAGAGAACGTAGACATTTCCCTGCACAGTCTGGCTCTCGAACCCGCTGCCCACTCCATGAGGCAATTCCTCGAGGCTGGTCCGAAGATTGTTGTCATCGGCAAGCGCGTTGGCGAGCCGCCGACGATACTCCTCGCCCGATCCGGCGGCCGATCCCCCGCCCTCGTTGACCAGGATCTGGATCTCGTGGGCGATGAGGTCGGGGTCGTAATGGTCCTGAGGTGGAAAGGCTGACACGCCGGGCAGAACTACGCCCGTACCCACGGCGGCATCCGCCTGCTTGAGCTTCCGCGTGAGGGTCCGCTCAAGATGCAGGAACTCATCGAGATGCTCCGTCGGGAAGAACACCCCGAGGTGGATCTCTGGATGTTCACTGCCGATGCGGTCGACGCGTCCGTGTCGCTGAACGATACGCATCGGGTTCCACGGCAGGTCGTAGTTGATGATTTCCGCGGCCTGCTGCAGGTTGACGCCCTCGGCGAGAACGTCGGTCGTGAGGAGAATGTCGTACTCATCCGCCACCATCGGTTTGCCGTCACTGTCCAGGCGCCCGGCCGTGCGCGGGGCGAACGCGGCGATGGCCGCCGCACGCGATGCCTGACTGACCCCGCCGGTCTTACCCGACGCGTACTCACCGATAATCGCCGGTGCGAGTCGGCCTCGATACGGCGCGAGCGGGTGGTCCTCGCCCGCCGCATCGAGGGCCGCCGTCAGCCGTTCGTGAACTTCGCGAATGGTGTCCGCGTAGGTCGAGAAGACGATGACCTTTCGTCGATCAGAAGACGAGATTCCCCTCGGGCTCACGGGAGCCGCCGCCGTCGCAATCACGCCGAGTTCGGTGATCAGCGTCTTCGCTTTGGGTTCGTCACCATGCGCTGCCGCGATCGCGAGGGTCTGCATATAGCGCAGGAGAACCAGGTCGCGCTCGACGTCGTATCGCAGCAGGTCGGCGTGGTACTCGCTCACCGGCGTCGCTTGATGCTCGGTGTCGTGATCAAGGCCCTCGACGATCTCGTCGAGCTCTTCCGACTCAGAGTTGACATAGTCGCGAAGCGCGCCGCCGATCAGCACGTACCCGTTTCCGAGTGCAGACACGAAGGCCTCATGCGTGGAGATCAGCACTCCGAGGGTGCTTGCCAGTGCGCGCGGAGATGATTCCAGACGCTTCAAGAGCGCCGATCGAAGCAGACCCATGTTGGTCACCTGGGTGCCGTCAAGCCGCGCGCTCTTCAGGTACGCGCTCGGCGCGTACCGCGCGAGAAGGAGACGACGCTCATCTTCTCGTCGAACAGTGAAGGACGCTGCGTGCGCCTCCTCCTCGGGAATGTGCAGGCCGTACGTCACCGCGTCGACGAGCGCTTCGCCGACTTCATCCAGCTCGTAGTCCACCCGTCGCACGCTGGCGTCGGGGAACTCGACGAGGATCCGCTTGCCGCCGGGGCCGGGCACGGTCTCGCCCCGATAATTCTCTTTCACGAAGCGGCGAGTGCGGCGAACCGAGACCTGATCCATGAGGTCGAAGAGGTGCCCGGGTGTCAGTGCGTCGGGATCGAGCTTCTGCGCCTCGCGGATGTACTGACGGATCGACGGAATGCCGATCGCGGCGAACCGCGCGTCGTCACGCACGAAGTACTTCACGAGCGTCTCGAGGTCGATCAGGGAGTTGTTGACGGGGGTGGCAGTGAGCAGTACGACTTTCTTGGGGTGCTTGCCCGCGAGGATGATCTTGTCCAGCGCCTCCGATCGCGCAGCGCTGGCGTTTCGCAGGTTGTGCGCCTCGTCCACGATGATGAGCGCCGCATCTTCGGCATTGTCATAAAATTCGTTGTGGTGCGGGTGCTCCGGGTTCATCCGGTTGCGGATTTCCTCGTAGGAGTACACCTTCACGCGTCGGCTCATGTCGTACTGCTCAAGGATCGGCTCCCACACGCTCGACTTCAACGCGGCGGGCGCCGCAATCACCACACGTTGGCGACGCTCCTCGGTCGCGGCGGCGATCACCTCCAGTGCAAGGAAGGTCTTGCCGAGACCGACTTCGTCGGCGACGAGAACCCCGCCGATTTCATCCAGGAGCCGTCGCATGCGCTTGACGCCGTCGGCCTGAAATCGGGTGAGCTCGAATCGGGTTGGCCCGGCCTTCTCATCGTCGAGGTTCGCGCCGTATCGCTCCCACAGCATCCGCAGAAAGATCGTCCACGGCGTGTGCTCACCCCAGAGAGGTTCATACAGCGCCGCGAGGTCGTAGAACTCACCATCGGCCCAGCACTCCTCGAACCAGTCGATCACCTGCGGGGTTGAGCCGTTCGTGCCGGAGTCGCCGACATTGAGTTCGGCGTTGCGCGTCAGTCCCGCGAGAGTGAGATTGCTCGAGCCCGCGAGGAAGGCCGGATGCGTGGGGTGGTGGCTGATAAAGGCTTTGCCGTGAAGGAAGCCTTGGGTGTACCGCCGGATCTCGATCGTCGGCTCTCCGGCCTCGTCGGCGGCGCGCAGCCAGGCCACGAGCCTCCGAGCTGATTCTGTGGCCTTATAGTCGAAGCCCAGCGAATCACGCTCGGCTTTGAGCCAGCTGTCGTGGTCGGAAAGCGCCGCCCGCAGTCGCTCAGTCGCCGTGCGATCGGTCTCGAGCCGGATCTGCGGGTCGGGGATCGGTTCGGCCCCGAGAAGGATCCGGATGCGCGGCAGCTTCTCCAGCTCGTCGGCGAGAAGCAAAAAGCCGCCCGGGTTGAGATAGGCCGTGGCAATAGCGGCGCTCGGCGGCACCGCGAGAGCCGCCCGGTTCACCCGGAAGAGCCGGTTGATCTCGGCGGCGACCGTCATCGGCGGTGCGATGCGGTTGGTTGCGAACGCGGGGAGCTGCTCTGTCATGCTTGGTCCTTCCATGCGGCGTAATGCGCAAGCACGGCGTCGAGGCGGGGTTGGTAGTCCCACCCGCGGTGGAACGTCGCGAAGATGTGCTCGACTTGGTCCTCGCTGAGCCCGTATAGCAGCGAGACCAGCGCGTCGAGCTCGGCGATGAGATCGGACTTCGTCGGTTCATCATTCGCGGTACCAACTTCGACGCCGACCTCTTTGGCCCACTCGCGGTAGCGCTCGTCGACGGCTGCGAGACGGCCAGCGATCTTGACGACGCGACTGGGCAGAAGATCCCTATTGGAGTAGACCGGCACGGGAAGCGCGTTCAGGATGTTGTACTTCAGGTGCATCTCCACCCATCGCCGGCTCGCCCAGTCAAACGGGATGCTTGACATTACGCCAAGCAAGAATGCTTCCGCGTCGTAGCCACCTCTTCGCCTGACGACCAGAGGAGCCATCTCGGTGAAGGCAACACCAGGTGGCATCAGTGCCACGATCGTGGTTCTAGTGTCCGTCGCCCGGGAGATGTCGCGAAACGCAATCCGCGCGGCGTCCATCGGTAGCTTGCCATCGACAAAGACTTGACCGAGGTAGGGCGAGCGATTCGACTTCACAGCCTTCACGACCTTCGCCGTGAGATACGCGCGAATCGTGTGACGATCCGCGAGAGCGTACGGATCAGTCGCGAAGTCTGGTTGCCAAAGGTTGAACGCAGCTCCAGCGAGCACCTTCACCTGAGTCGTCCGGGGCGCGGCGACGTTGAAATCGTAGAACCGCTTGTCGGCGGTGGAGTGAAGCTCTGTAGTCGGCCGGAACTCCCAGTCCTCGCGGACGGCGTCGAACCGAGGAGACTCCTTCATCTGAGCGAAGACGACCGCTGAGGTCGGGTCCGGGATGAGTGGGAAGGCAGCTGTTGACGACCACGACAAGAACTCCTTCGCGTCAACTTCAGAGAGGTCGCCTGAGCCGCGTAGGAACTCCTGTTCGCTCGAAAAGGGTCCGCAGAAGCGCGCCACGTGCTCTCCTCCGCGCTCTACTACCGTGAGCCCCACAGTGAGGCGGGTGCCATTTGGGAGCTTGAAGACCCACTCGCCCCTGTTTTCGAGAAAGCAAACATCAGCGAACGCACCGTTGTCGAGCACATCGCGCCGCCACTCAGCGAGGGCGGATCCAGACAGTGCGCCGCGGGGAAGTACGTTGGCGGCGCGGCCACCCGTCCGAGTGAGGCGCCAGAATCTCCATGCGAACGCCTGGTACAGATCCGGGTCGCCGCCCGAGCCGAGCCCTGGGTAAGGTCCCTTGACCAGGACAGCACGGAACGCGTCCGTCGACACGACGTCGGCGAGGTATTGCGCCATCAGATCAGGACGAGCGTCTTGGAACGCGGTGAGCTTCAACTTCTTCTCTGCCTGCGACATCGCTCGAAGTCCGGGGAGCCGAAGACCCCACCACTGATGTTCTTCGATCTTCACTTTCTCCCACGGCGGGTTCCCAAGGAGGACGTCGAAACCAGAGTTTTCGCGAAGAAACACCTCCGGGAAGAGGTAAGGCATGTGCGCCGGAGTGAGCCGCTCCGCGGCCTCAGCTACCGCCGGGCTATCGACCAACTCCTCAAGATCTTCCGCGGTCAGAATTGCGCGACCGGGAATATCCCCGATCCGCATGGCCACTGCCGCGTCGAAGATCCGACGCACGGTCTCGCTTTCCGCCTTCGCCTCCGCGAGGAGCTTGGCTCCCGCTTCAACCTCCGACTTGTCAGCTTCGCTCGCCGCGGCGAAATCGACCAGACGCGTCTTCGCACGGGCTAGTTCGTCCAGAATGACGTCGTCAAAGAAGGTGCCCTGCCCGGGTGCGCGCTTCGGGTCGAGCGCATCCAAAGCCTCCTCGATCGTTCCGATGCCTGTCAGCGAGTTGCCGAGCACGAGGCCGTGGTCGAGGCTCGACATCGGCAGGCCCGGCACGAACGTGTGGATCCACAGGGCCAGGCGCGACAGCTCGACCGCAAGAGGATTGATGTCGAGTCCGTAGATGCAGCGGCGAGCGATCTGCCGGCGCAGCAACTGCGCCTCGGTGATCATATCGGCGGCTTCGACATCGGCACCGAGCGCCTCACGAGCTTTGCTCGCCAGTCGTGCCAGCTCAGCGCGCACGGTCGGCATGTCGGTGATGGTGAGAAAGTCGCGCATTCCGCGTTCGATCTTGTCGACCGCGGCAACGAGGAAGTGCGCCGAGCCCATGGCGAGATCTCCGACCCGGAAGTCCCAGAACAGGCTCGCCGCAGCGCGTTCCTTGCCGGCCTCGACGAGCTCTTTCACTTTCTCGAGATGCGCGGCGAGTGACGGCTCAACGGAGCGCTCGATGAGGTGGTCAACAACGATCTTGGGCGTGAAGTACGAGCCGGTCGCCTTTCTTTCCCCCGATGCCGAATGAAAGTACGGAGTGCCCGCGGGCGCGGCGATCTCAGCGCCCTCCTTGGCGGGAACGTACGAGCCGTTTGCATCGAGAGACAGATCGCCATCGGCGAGCGACAAAGACGACTCGAGGAGTCCCTCATAGATCGTGCCGAACTCGCGCACCTGCAGCGAGCGGAAATCCACCGGGCCGGGTGTGCCGTCCTCCGTGATCTCGGTGAGCATCGCCTGCAGCGCCGGCCCAAGCACGCTGTCGGGCAGCTCGAGCTTCTTGAGAAGCGTTCCTTCGTCTGTCGCCGGGTCGAACAGGGTGCCGCCGTAGGCAGGCACTTCCCACTGCGCGTTGCCGTTGAAGATCGCGTCCCACACCTGCACGAGGTCGAGCCAGATCGACGAGGCGGTGCTGCTGAAGTCGGCGGCATCCGTCGTGATCGCCCGTTTCACGAACGCCTGGAGCGAGTTCGCGTCGTAGTTCTCGTTGCGACCGGCCGGTAGCAGTTCGCTGTCTTCGCCGTACGCCTGGAACAGAATGCGGAACAGGATGCGAAGTGTCAGCGCATAGGCAACCTTGAGCCCCTCGGCGTCGATCGTGACACCCAGCTGCGGCAGACGCTGAGCGATCGCAATCGCGACCTGGGGCACCACACGCTCGTAGACCCTGTCTCGAAGGTTCGCGCCGAGCTCGGCCGCGTACCGCCCCGAGCCATCGAGGATCTCGTCGGCCGAGCCGCCCTTCTCCAGAGCAGCCGCCGAGAAGATCAGGGGCAACAGCCCCGCAATATCGGGGTCGAGCAATGAGAGATCGAGTTCGAAGTACGTCTCGGACTGTCCCCGCTGACCGACCCCCACGCCATCGCGCCCCGGATAAAGGCGGAGTGTCGATTGGCGAAGCACGATAAGCCACGGCACCTCTTCACGCCCCGCGAGCTCGAGTCCGTGCGCCACCGGTGACAACTGATAGGTCGGGCTCTTCTGGTCGAAATGCTCAGTCTCGTCGAGCAGAACCGCGATCGCTCGCCGCGAGCCCGACTCAGCACGCAGAACCAGCGCAGAGCCCGAGGCGTTGGTGACCGGCTCAGCGGTGAAGCCGAGCGCCGTGATGAGCGCCTTGCCCTGCGTCGCCAGCATGGGTTGAGCCGCTTCCTGCGCCGTCGCCCAATCGGGGCGGCGAGGCACGTTCACCCTCAGGTGATAGCTCGCGAAGAGGAAGTGGTTCGAGTATCCGGCCGCGCCATCCGTGGTGAAGGCACGCTCGATCGCGACGATGCGCTGCTGTGCGGCAAGCACGTCACGTTCATCGAGCACGGACTGCAACTGGCGTTCCGCCTGGGCGCGAGAGTACGGGCCGCGCGGCAGCGTCTTGCCGTCGTAGATCCACACCCCGTCCCGGTGCGCCGCCGCAACGAGCACCGGCATGGCGGTGTTGAGACCACGCGTCTTCCACGCGGCATCCATCATCGCCTTCGTCGGCCGCACCGTTGCCGTGGCCACTGCGATCTGCACTTCACCGACACCCGTATCGTCGTGGCCGAAGACGACCTCGATCGGCGTGATGCCTTCGGGCAGAGAGGCGCTCCACGAGATCGTGTTGGCGCCGCTGAGCTCGAGCTGGTCCGTCTGCGTCATTCGTCTTCTCGTCCTCTAGCCCAGGTGTCCGGGAAACCAGGTCTGCGGTGTCGCCACCGCAACCCGCGTCATCCCCTGCTCGTCGATGTACAGCACGTCTCCGTAGTTGGTCACGCGGATGGTGCCACCCGGCTGAGCCGCTGCCGTGATCGCTTCTTCGATCTCTTTCGCCTGCTCAACTTCCCCCTTGGCGACCATATCGGAGAGCGCCGACCCCGAATCGATATCGACAAGTCGTCCGGCCACGACGTCGTAGTAGCGGCGCACCAAGAAGCCTCGCGCGATCTCGCTCTCGGGATCGGGTCCGGTGTAGCCCAGCAGGCGCTCCCGGCCCTCGATGAACCCCCCGACCGCGCCGTCATCGTCGATCCAGAGGTCGCCCATCGGACGCGCAGCCGTCCACTGCCGAAGCTTGTCGGCGAGAGGGCCGTCGACCTCAGTTCGTACAGAGCGTCCGGTCGCCACGTCGACGACATCGCGCGTACGAGTAACGCGGACTCGCCTCTCAGGCACATCCCCACGCCAGATGGCACCGATTGGAGGCCTGCTTGCGCGGTCGATCTTCTCCAGAGGGATCTCAATCGGGGGCTCGTCGTCACCACCCGTCGGCTGAGCGGCAACCGCCGCAGCTGGTGCGACGGACTGTGCCGGAGCGGTCGGAGGGTACTGACCCGTTCGAATGCGGTCGATGCGCTTGATCATCCGCGCCGCGGGCGCCTCGACGCCCATCGACGTCTTGACTCCAAACAGCCGGACAAGGTCAGCGGCGTCCCTGAGTTGCGAGACTGAGGGCTCATCACTGAAGTGAAGCCAGGTGTTGCGCGTGTCGACGATTTTCTTGGAGACCACTCGAAGATCTCCTGTGTTGGGAATGATCTGTCGGTAGACGGTCTCGGGCGCACGAAGGTACTCCCCCAAGAAGAAACTCGGGTCCTCCGGCGACTGGCGTCGACGGACGTGGGCAGGATCTTCTGCATTGCGGCGCTGCACGTACTCATCAAACCAACGGGATCCCAGATCGGGCACCAACACGCGGTCGCTCCGGTTGGCAAACTCGATCCCGAAGCCCCGCATGAGGGAGAAGTACCCCTTCATGACCTCTCCATAGGTATTGCCTTCGGGATACTCCATAACGAACGCTTCTCCGCTCATCAGTGCAACACCTCCATCGCACTGCCGCGGCCGAAGCCCTTCATGATCGGGAGCACGCGCGTGATCGCGAACGCCGCGAACACCGCTTCAATCCCCTCGGCGGTGACCGCTAAAGCGGGGTGCTCGCGATACTTGCCCGCCTCAGGCCTGAGCACGACGTAGTCACCGGTCCGGGCGCCGTGCGAAGCGAGCAGGTCTGCAGCATCTGCACCGGCCAACTCATCGAGGTCTCCCCACGACACGGAGGCAAGACTCGGGTAGCCGCGTTCGCCGTACTTCAGCGCCCGGAGCAGGGCAACACGCGTGCCCGGTGTCGTCTCGTTGAGCGTCATGCGGCCCGCTGCCTCCAGCCTGCGGTACTCGTTCGGACCGGCAAGAAAGTCGAGTGGCTGTACGTCGGCCGATCCGTCCTCCCAGATCGCGCATCCGATCGTCATCCGGAGACCGTCGCTCGACTCGATGACGGCCTCCCGGAGCTTTCCGTCTTGCTCAGCGCCGCCCCGGCCGGCCGATACTGAGACTCCACGGAAGCTCACGTCCTCGGAACGCATGGCGATCGCGACAAGACCGACGTTGAACTCGATGTCGTCATGCATCAGGCTGCCGCCCCCGCGAGCAGGAGTGTCGTGAAGGCATCCCGCACCACGTCGTACGCCGCCCCCGACTTGCCGATCTTCTGCGGGTCGAAGTCCATCATCTGCATGATCCCCTTGTACTTCTTTGCGATCTCAATGAGGTTGTCGTTGAGGAACGTCGTAGGGTCGGTCTTCCACGCGATCGTGCCGTCGTCGCGGCGCTCAAGCAGGGCCGTCAGGCCGTAGACGAGTGGAATGATGTAGCCCTCGGGGCTCGCGTACGACGCCTCCTGATCTGTGTAGCGAGTGCGCGGCTTGGTCTTCGCATTCGCGGGATTCATCTTGCTGACGGCGGTAATGCGGCCGTACTTGCCGTCGTTCTTGTTGTACGCCTCGGGAAACTTGCGGTAGATCAGCTCGTAGAGCTCGGGAAACTGCCCGGCGATCGCCAGAGCGCTGAAGACCGGAACGTTGCGCAGCTCGGCGATCGCGCCGCGCTCCGTCGTCACCACCGGCGAACTCATGAGCCGCTCGAAGCGCACGACGCAGTCGCCCTTGTTGCGATAGAGGTTCTGCGGCAGCGGGGCGACCACGGGCTTGCCGTCGTCGGCGGCCGGCATCGGGTCAAGCATCGCCAGGGGAATCCACGACAGCGCGACGATGTCGGCGACTTTCACGGGCTTCGGGTCGCCCTGCTGCCACTCGACGCGCTCGCTGATGTAGGCGGGGAGCGTCAGCTTGAGATCGTCGAAGTAGCCGCGCTTGTTGGCCTTCGCCTCGACCCTGAGCTGCACGTTGTTGTTGCGTGCGGCGCAGATGTCGAGCAGAGATGCCTCAAATTCTTCGGTCACGACCTCGTCATCGGGGTCGGACGGAACGATGAGCTCCACCGGAATGAGGAAGTCGAGGTCGGTGGTCTCTCCGTCCCGCACCCGCGCCCGCAGCTGATCGACGGCCTCCGCCTGCTCATGCCACAGCGTGCGGAAGTCGTCCCACACCTTGACCTTTTTGATCCTCGGCTCCGCCACTCCCGCCAGCGCGAGGACGTGGAGTCCGATCGCGAGCGTGTTGTGGCCGCCATCGAGGATGCCCTCGACCTTGCGTTTCTCGAAGTTCACACCGATGCGGTCACGATCGAGCTTGCGGTACTGCGATGCGCCGAGCAGGATCCCTTTCGTCTTGAAGGGGAAATCGTTCGGGGTGTTCTCGATCGACTCACGGATGGCCGTCGTCACCTGACCGACCTTGGAAGAACGCGGATTCGCTTCCAGGTCGAGAACGTCGATCACGGGCACGAAGTGCCGAGCGGGAACGAAGCCCGAGAAGCGGGTGATGCGCTCGACGGTCTGCTCGACGAGCTTGTCGAACTTGATCACCACGTGGAACGCGGAGAAGGATGCTGCGTCGTTGATGTTCTGATTCATTGCTCTTCCTCATTCTGTCGAGAAGGAGCCTCTGGGAACAGAAAAGCCGGCCCGAGGCCGGCTTGTGCTGCTGCAGATCGACCAGCGATCCTCCAGAAGCCCTGCCGGGTTTCTTGTGTGTACTGAATGCCGCCCCCATCCAGGGCTGCAGGTTGTCGTGCTTCCGTCGAGCGTTTCGGCCCGACATAGTGAGCATGCCACAAGAGTCGCTCTATGCACCAGTAGTATTTTGCTTAGCGCATAGGCTACGTTGTTAAACGACCACTCCGGAGAATGAGAGACAATGCACGAGAAGAAACAGCTGAGCGAGCGCGACCAGCGCATCGTCGCCCGCTACACCGAGGGCGCGACCCTTGAAGCGATCGGTCTCGAGGAGGGGCTCACCCGGGAGCGGGTCCGCCAGATCGGGGAGCAAGCTGGCGGACCAGGCGCCAAGGTAGCGCGGGCCGCCCGTCAAGCAGTGAAGGACGCCGCGGCTACGCAGGCTCGCGAGTCATTCCTCGCGTCGTTCGGCCCGGTGGCTTCAGATCTGGCCCACCAAGGCTTCACGCGACCGGCCACGATCGCTCGCATCAAGACTCTCTTCCCCTCGATCAATACCGACCTGGCAGAGGATGCACTGAAGGGGTCAGACATCGTCTTCGACCAAGACAACAGCACCGACACCTTCTCTAACATCGCCCTCGAGGCTGGCGTCTGGTACCTGCTTGGGTCGGAACTGCGCCTGAAGCCCGACTACGAGTGGGCCGCGGCGAACCTCCCCCAAGATCTGCTTGACGAGCTGGGCGACCACCTGGTCAAGGCATCCGTCACCCCCGACGAGCTCGCGACGATCCTCGGAATGATCGGAGCAGCGCAACGAGCGGCCGTGGCCGATCCAACCCTCACGATGACCGGGAGCCGCTACAACGAGCTGCGGGCGGAGCTACTCGACGCTATGGGGTTGACCTCAGCCAAGGGCGCGAAGCCGTGGCCACCCACTCGCCAGACCCTCATGAAGCGCTACGAGGGATGGAACGACGCCCTCGAATCCATGGGGCTCTCGCTCGCCACCAAGGGTCGACAGAAGGGTCTTCTGATCTTCAGCGATCAGGACTATGCGCAGGCGGTCGTCGAGTTCATCTCCGCGGCATCCAAGTTCGGCATCGAGCCGACGTTTGCCAGCTACGGACAGTGGGTAAAGAACGAGTCAGGGCTGGGCGTCCGGCGCCCGTCTCCGGCCTCCATCCGCAACTATTACGGCGCGTGGCTCATGGCGCTCCGGAAGGCGCCGCGCTCGGTCGCGGCTGCTGAACTCGAGTCGGCCGAGGACACTTTGATTGAGAGCGAGAAGAGGACCGCATGACAGACAGCGTGCTGCCGCCGCGGCGGCTTGTATATGGGCCAGCGACATACGCGGGGTTCGAGGGCATCGTCATCGACGCCGAGGCCGCGGCGCGGTTCGGCACACTCTCGCGCGCCACCACTCTCCGCGAGTTCGTCGCTGTGATCTATGACGGCGACTGGGAGCAGTTCATCGCATTCAATGGCGACGCCGATAAGGACGCACAGTCTCCCGACGATCACTTCGACTATGAGGAGTGGTTTAGCGACGGCAACGCGGGCGAATACCCCGCCGACACGGCATGGGATTCCGCATCCGACGTCGTCATGCGCCTCCTGGGCGAAGATCCCGAAGGTCTGAGCGAGATCGAATGCGGTGGCGGATCACCGGGCGGAAACATGGATGCCGTCACCGGCCCTCTCGCGCAACTCGCCCTGCTGGCCGAGAGGATCGACCCTGCGAGAGACGGGATCGTTCTCGAGCGGGACGACGCCCTCGTCGACCTGGGAATGTCGCGGCCGCTCTATGAGTAGGAGCCCTCGAAACAGGACGCCGATCCCGATCGCCTGCTACGCCAACAAAAGGAAACCCATGAATCACAGCAAATTGACCGCCACGCTTGCGTCCGTATCTCTGTTCGCAGCGCTTGCGCTCGTCGGCTGCACCGGCAGCCCAGAAGACACAGCCCCGGAGACGTCAGCAGCATCGATTCCCGCGAGTCCTCCGGAATCCCAGGCGCCCGTAGAGTCGCTGGCGCCCGCGGAGCCGCCGACGGACATCGAGGCGTCTGTCCAGGCGTTTATAGCGACCCTCGATGAGCTCGGGATCGCGCACTCCGAGCCCGTCCGCGCAGAGGTCGGCATGTCCGGTGCGAAAGCACGATTCGGTATCACGGTCAACGGCTTCGATGCCGGAATCAATGTGTTCCCTGATGCCGACACGCTCGCGACCTGGGGTGAGGCAAGCGACTCATTCGGCGGCATCTACATCGCCTACGGCAACGCGGTCCTCACGCTCAACTCAAGCGAAGGAATCGCCAATTCAGCCGAGGTCGCTCCGCGGATCGCGGAAGCCATCGGTGGGCAGGCGCACGGCATCTAGGCAGCGAGCATGTTCAAGCGAACCGCCGCCACTTTATGCCTAGAAGCGGCTCTGGTCGCCGGGCGCGGCCCGCGACATTGTCCTTCGAGGCTCGTCGCGGCCGGCACTTGCAGCGGCTCATGCATCTGCGAACCCGGCATGCAACGCGCTGTTAGCCTCCATTCATGAGTTCTCCTGCCCCCGCTGGCTGGTTCCCGGATCCGTTCGCGCGACACGAACATCGCTATTGGGATGGCTCGCAATGGACTGAGCATGTGGGGTCGCAGGGACGCCAGTTGGTCGACGCGCCAATCGTGGTGCCGCCGGCCCCTGTTGTAGCGCAGGCTGCGGCCGGCGCGCCCATCCAAGCAGCGATACAAACGCCTGTGGCAAACAAGAAGGTGCAGCGCCAGATTCAGAAGCTCGGCGTCGATGACGCCTCTCGAACTGGCGGCGGAACGTTGTTCACCGAAGCAGTCCTGGTTGTCAACCAGAAGGCGAAGCTCTTTGAGAAGAAGGCTGAGTACGAGGTTTTCAATCAGCTAGGACACAAGGTTGGCGGCGTGCGCGAGTTCGGCAGAAGTATGTCGCGAATAGTTGCGGGCCGCGACAACTCCACCAAACGCTTACAGATCGTCGACGCCCGCGGGCAACCAGTGCTCACCCTAACTCGACCGGCGACGATGCTGAAGTCAAAGGTGGTCGTCATGCGCGAGGACGGCACAACCGTGGGGCAGATTGCGCAGGAGAACTTTGGCGTCATGGCGTCGATGCTCGGCGGCAGATTCAACATCCGATTTCGAATGGAATCGGAAGGCGAGATTCTGGGGACGATCAATGCCGAAAGCTGGCGCGCCTGGGACTTCAGCGTTCAGGACCCCCGCGGCAACGAGATCGGTCGCATCACAAAGACTTGGGCCGGGTTAGGCAAACAAAGCTTCACCAAGGCAGACAACTACGTCCTTGAAATGTACCGACAACTGGAAGATCCGCTGCTGACCCTCGTGATTTCGGCCGCACTAGTCGTTGACACCGTTCTCCACCAGAGCAGCGGCGAACAGCGCAGTCGCTAATCCTTGGGCAAATACTGCTTCCCAGGCCCCTGGTCCGGCGGCGAGTCCTCTTCACCCCGATGCGGTAGGCGCTCGGCCACCGCCTCAGTCAGCTTCTCTGCGCCGGACTTGGCCCCTTCGAACATCCTCACACCGAGCTGCGCGACGGCGGTTACGCCTTTGCTGCCAGTCTGAATAGCAGTGTCTCTGACCTCGCCTACAGCCACTCGCCAGCGCTTCGTCTCGATCGCCTCGCGACCAGACTCGATGCCCAGCCGCTCGTGGAAGCCCGTGACGTCCGCCCCCACCTCGTTTCCGGAGCGGATCACAGTACCGGACTTCAGTGGATGAAAGAGAACCTGATCATTGGCGCTTTGCGCTGCGACATCCATCCGGCTCAGCAAGCGCTCGGTGCTCTCAGAGATTAGGTCTCGACGCTTCTTTCGCCCTGCCCTGACTGCGGTGCGGTGGCGCTCAAGGTCATCGGGGCTGGAAGCGAGCACGCGGTCCAGCTCAAGGACCGCGAGACCATCTTGAAGCTGGAAGCATCGCGCCAATACTGCCAACCACTCCTCGACGGTTGACTCCGCCGTCCCGGCGAGTTTGGCGAGGTCACCGACCTTTGACTTCTTTTCCATTTTCTCGGCTAGTGCGTCGAGCTGTCGAAGGGCGTAGGCCTGGGTCGTTGCGATCGTTTGGGCAGCGCCGTGCAGGCTTGACCATGTCACTTCGGAGACGTGACCGACATGCTCGCGCCTGAGCATCGCATCGTCCATGACCATGCCCACGCCCACCATCTCGGCGATCGCCCCGTCCTTCTGAGCGCGGAGGATGTCGTCGACCTTCTCATCGATGACGGCGAGGTACTCGGTGATCTCCTCCATCGTCTGTTCCATAGCCAGCTGCGCCATGATGCCCGCGGCGCCCGCCAGCATCGCTGGGTTCGTGAGCATCGATCGCACCGAGCCGGTCGTTGTGAACTCCAGGATCTTGGTGATCTTGCCTTTGCTGGTCGTGGCCACCGCGCGACTGACGCCGTCCGACGAGCCCTTCATCGCCTTGCCAATCTTGAGCGCCTTCGCCGATTCCTCGGTGAGCTTGACCCAACGGCCGGAGTTGGCGGCGATCTGTGATCCGGCCTGTGCGGCCCCGGATCCAGCGTTCAAGGCCGCTCCGAGCTTCTGATGGAGTTGAAGGTCCTTGGACGGGACTCCGGCGGAAGACAGGAACCGCTCAACGGCGAGCGAGTCACCAATGACAGCTAGGCCATCGCCGTCGCTGATCAACTCGATCTCGTCGCTCATGTAATTGGTCCCCGTGTTCGATGTGGCCCCGTGACGCCCTCACGCTACCTGAACCCATTGAACCCGGCGGTAGACGCCCTACGGCGGTGGCGTTTCAGCCGGCCAGCCTGGCTCAACCGCGAAGTCGAATTCCCCGAGGACTTGAGATAGCCGCCAACTCTCGCATCGTCTCAAGGCCCCCGCACGCCGACACGGGACATCGATTCGACCGAGGGCACATCAAGATGCGCGCGCGGTGTGGTGCTCAAGCGTTGCAGCGCACGATCCGCCTGCGTCGCGAGTTCGCAGCAGACAGTCTTGGCCTCGCTTCGGTAATCAGCCGTCAAGCGATCGGGCGCGGCGCAGTGCTCGTTGTCGAACGGCTGCTGAGCGGAGCGCGCCAGCGCGGAGTCTGCAAGAAGCGAGCCGCGAGAACGGAGGCGCGACCTATCGCTACACTTTCGGCGTCGGAAGAAGGCGCCCCCGACCCAACGCCAGTTGACGACGTCGTCCGACGTCTATCCACATGTATCGCCGGCTGCGTTGACGGCATCCGAGCAGTGTCCGACACTGGCAAGACTGAGGGTCGAGCCGGCGTGAGCGGAGGTTGAGATGGGCTACATCACCCCGTACGAGACGGCGAAGGGCCGCCGCTATCGCGTGCGCTATCGCAAGCCGGATCGCACCGAGGCGGAGAAGCGCGGCTTCACGACGATACGCGAAGCGAAGCTTTACCTTTCGATGGTCACGGTGTCGAAGTCCAAGGGCGAGTACATCGACCCGTCCTCGTCGCGGGTTCCGGTGCGGATGTTCGCGGACAGTTGGCTGCGATCTAAGCAGCCGCCGATGTCTAAGCCCTCGTACTACACGACGCTCGAGCGCGCGTGGCACAACCACGTCGCGCCGGTGTGGGCCGACCGGGAAATCTCGTCGATACGGCGCTCCGAAGTCCAGGATTGGGTGTCAGATCTCGCGTCGCGGAAGTCGCGCACGGTCGTCCTTCGCGCACTGGGAATCCTGGCAGGCATCCTCGATGTCGCCATCGACGATCGGCGCCTCGCGAGCAATCCAGCAAGGCACGTACGAAACCTTCCTCGGCACGGGCCGGGCAAGCGTCGCGTGTACCTGACGCACGACCAGGTCGCGGCGTTGGCCGCATGCTCGGCGCACCCGACGCTCGTCCTCACGTTGGCATATACGGGCCTGCGCTGGGGCGAGGCGACGGGGCTACGGGTGCGCAGCGTGAACCGGCTGCGCCGGCGCTTCGTCATCGAAGAGAACGCGGTGATGATCGCGTACGAGATCCATGTCGGCACTCCGAAGACGCACGAGAAGCGCTCGGTCCCCTACCCCGCCCGTCTGGTTCCGATGATCGAGCAGGCGTGCGCCGGCAAGGGACCGGAGGGGCTTTTGTTCGGAGACGGGATCAAGCACATGCGCAACTCGGGCGACAAAGGGTGGTTCGCTAACGCGGTGCGGCGTGCGCAGGAGTTCGATCCGTCGATTCCGCGGGTCACTCCTCACGACCTTCGTCACACCGCGGCGTCGCTCGCGATCAGCTCGGGCGCGAATGTGAAGGCCGTGCAGCGCATGCTTGGTCACGCGTCCGCGGCGATGACGCTGGACACCTACGCCGATCTCTTCGAAGACGATCTGGATGAAGTCGCCACGCGCCTGAACGCCCAGATGCCGCTGGTGGCTCTTCCGTCGGGTCCGCAGACTCGCTACGCACGACCCCACTGACCTCACGGAGCAGATTGCTCAGTTTTTCGACAAGGCGCAGGGCACCCGAAATGCCCGATTTGGGCGTTTTGAGACGCCGTCCGCAGGCCGTTGCAGAGGGCTGTTTTCGGAGTGCCGAATTCGTAGAATGCGGGCAAAAAGCGGGCAAAAACGCAATTTCTATGGTCTGACCACAGAAGGAATCCCTGGTCAGAGGCAAAAAACGGCTGTGCCCCTGGAGGGACTCGAACCCCCAACCGTTTCCTTAGGACGGAACTGCTCTTCCATTGAGCTACAGAGGCTGGCGGCATCCAGTCTACCGATGCTCGTCCGAGGCCGACGCGTCGTCCGGCTACGCGACACGACTGGCGAAGACGACCCGGTTGTCGACGTACGACGCCGCCTCGCGATCGAACACTCCCCCGCACGTGATCAGGCGCAGCTCGTCGGACGGGACAGCGCCGAAAACGATCTGGGTGGGGAACGACGACTTCGGGTAGTCCTCAACAGCCGTGACGACGTAGTGGAACACCGTGCCCGCGGCGTCGGTCACCTCGACCGCATCGCCTGCCCGCACGTCGCGGAGCCGGATGAACACGGCCGGTCCGGTCGGCGAATCCACGTGACCCGCAATGACCGTCGGGCCGAAGCCCCCCGGACGGCCCCCTCCGGCGAACCAGCCCACTTCTGCGTAGTCCTCCGGCACCTCCATGCCGCCCTCCGCGGTGATGCCCAGATCGATCAGCGGCACAGCGAGGTCGATCGAAGGGATCGCGACCGATACGGGTGGGAGCGCCGCGACCGGAGCAGGCTCCGGTGCCGCCGGCGGCTGCACATCGGGGGCCGAACTGACAACGGGCACGGGCTCGATGACGGACGGACCGACGTCGGCGGGCAACGCCGCGCACCCGCCGACCACCATGGCCAGCATCAACCCCACGACGACGACGCCCGCGGGCCGCGGCATCCTGACTGCACTGGCAGAATGCCGCGGTGCCCGCGAGCGCGTGATCACCGAGCGTCCGCGTGTCGACGGCGGTGCAGCACGACGCCACCCACTGCAGCGACGCCGGCGAGCGCGAGCGCCCCGATCGTGACGCCCGCGGCATCCCACTGCCCTGCCGCCCCACCGGCACCGGTGTCGACACCGCCCACGGGCACCGACGTCAACTGACCACGCACCACTCCGGCGCTGAAACTGGCCGTGTGCGAATCAGCGGCGAATCCCGCCGCGTCGGCCTCGATCTGGGCGAGGCTGAACCCCTCGCCGGTGTCGACGCCGTTCGCCAGCACTCCTGTGGTGAACGGTCCCTGCAGGCAGCCGGAGCTCGTCCGCGGTCCGTCACCCACGGGCGACGGGTTTGGGAAGGCGATACGCGGGGGTCCGGGCTTGCCCGCGACGGCCTGGTGGATGTGGGTCGCGGTCTTGGCCGGGCTCTGGTAGTCGCCCGTCACGCCGTCGAGCGTGATGTCGTAGCAGATGATCTCGAGGTCGGAGTTGATGCGGAACGTGAACGTACCCGTCGCGCCCTCCTCGCCCGCAGTCGCCACTCCGTCGGTGTTGACGACCTGATCGGGCGTGGCCATCACCGTGAACGCACTGGTGAACGACGCCGGCTCGTCGACCTCGGTCTCTGCGTGCGCCGGCGCCGCGAACGCCAGTACTCCGACGGTTGCGACCGCACCGATCATCAGCGCGCGGGTGGAAGTCCTGTTCATCATGATGCTCGATTCTTTGATGCGGATGCCGGTTGCCTCCGTTGCAGGGTGTTACGACCGTCATCGTGATTGCGTTCATCTCCCACGAATTTTTTCTTCGAGATGAACGCCGACCGCTCGGTGGGCGTATCCCTCGATGGCTTCTGAGCTGCGGCTTCTCAAACGGAGGGGTCTCGATCGCCTAGCCTGAAGGTGAGCGTGCACGATGGGGCAGACGCGTTCGGGGAGCGTGATGGATCATCGGGCGAGCGAGTTCGTGGCGTTCGACGCGCGTCGCAGCTTCGACGAGCACGGGTCTGCACTGCTGGGTTTCGCGGTCAACGCGCTGCGCGACCGTCCGCTGGCGGAGGACTGCGTGCAGGAGACCTTTCTTCGCGCGTGGCGGGCACGCGAGCGTTTCGACCCCGCCGTCGCCTCGGAGCGCACGTGGCTGTTCTCGATCGCGCGCAACGTGATCGCGGACGCGCTTCGCGCACGGTCTCGGATGCCGCGGATCGGCGACGACGCGCAACTCGACCAGCTTCCCTCGCCGCACGCGGACCCGCTCGATCGGCTGCGGATCGTGGAAGGTCTCGCACAGCTCAGCGATGCCCACCGCGAGGTCGTCGTGGCCGTCCACCTCGAGGGTCGGACGTATCACGAGCTCAGCATCGCCACGGGTGTGCCGATGGCGACACTGCGCACACGAGCCTTCCACGCCCTGCGAGCCCTGCGCAGCCACCTCGATGCACCGGAGGAACACGATGAACAGTCCTGACGATCGGATCGCCGCACTCATCGCCGCTGCCGTCGCGGAGGAGCTGACGCCCGAGGAGAAGGTGGAACTCGACGGGTTCCGCCGCACTCACCCGTGGGTGGACGAAGAGATCGCGAACATGCGCGACCTCGCACACCGCCTCGCCCTCGCCGAAGTCGCGTGGACCGAGGTCGCGCCGAGCGAAGCGCTTCGGGAGCGCGTCGCCGCGTCGACGAACGTGCCGTCGGACGCGTCACCCGGGCCGGTACCGATAGGTCGAGTCGCGGCGACGCCGCCCGACTCTCGTCGATCACGACGATGGCTCGTCCCGATGCTCAGCGCGGCGTGCCTCGCGATCGGCCTCGTCGTGGGGCTTGCGATCCCTCCCCTGGTCGACGCCCCACCGTCGGGTGGACCGGGCACCCTCGGTGCGATCGAAGAGATCGACGTGCGTTCCGAAGCCGCCGGAGCGCAGATCGATGCGGCTCTGGTGGCGCACACCTGGGGCACCGAGGCCGTTGTCGACGCATCGGGTCTCGACGTCGGCGCGACGTACTCCGTCGTCTTGATCGGCAGCGACGGCGCGGAGTTCTCAGCCGGCGAGATGCTCGGCTCGGCGGTGCCCATCCACTGCCGACTCAACGCGGCGGTGCTGCGGGCGGAGACGGTGCGTCTGGAGATCCGCGAAGTCGGCGCTGAGACACCCACCGCCGTCGCCGACCTGCCGCAGACGTAGCCCGCTCGTCTGTCGGGGTGCGATCACCGCCCTGCCGCCCTCGGGCGACGGCGGGACGCGAGACATCGACAGCTAGCGCGTGAGGGGAGTCCCGACCCTGACCAGATTGTTGTCGGGGTCGGCGAACGAGAACTCGCGCATTCCCCACGGTTCGTCGCGCACCGGACGGATGCGGGCCAGCGATTCCCCGGTCCGCCATCGACGGAGGAGCTCATCATGGCTGAGAGCATCCGCGTCTTCGAGGGTGACGGACGCGTGGACCGCATCCACGTCGGCGACGTAGACGTACACCATCGCGGCGTGGACGAACGGGTCGAGATCAGCGCTCTCGGACAGGTGGAAGCGCGTCTCCCCCGCTTCGACGAACGCGTAGCCCCCGACGTCGGCGATCTCGACCTCGAACCCGAGCGCGCGGTAGAAATCCGCTGCGCGCGAGAGGTCGGCGACGGGGAGGATCGCGCTCGCCGACCCACGCCACAGACCTCCGCGGAACGACACGTCAGCTCTCCGCCGCGGTGAGTCGCTTCTCGATCGGCGCCCAGCCGTGCTCGAACACGGCGAACCCGGCTTCGAGCGTCGCCGGCGGATTACTGCTCTCCGATACGAGAATCTGCATCTGCAGCACGAACCGCGCATACACGCGGATCTCGGCGGTGGGTTCGGCGAGTCCGAGCTCGTCGGCGATCGTGTCGGCGAGGGCATCCTCGTGCCGCAGCCACATCTTCGCCGCATACTCGCGAAGTGCCGGCGTCTTGTTCAGGAAGGCCATGAAGGTGCGGGCGACCTCATCGCCGTGCTCTCCGACGTTCAGGGCGACCTCGGCCGCATAGAAGTCGTGCAGCGCGCGGTTGATCGTGGTGCCCGCAGGCCGCTCCGACACTGCGGCGACGAGGCGATCCCGTTGCTCGTCGTCTTCGTCGAAGACGAGCGCCTCCTTCTGCGAGAAGTGCGCGAACACCGTCGTGGGCGACACATCGGCCGCCTCCGCGACCTCTCGAATACTCACGTTGTCGAAGCCGCGCTCGAGGAACATCAGGGTGGCGACGTCGGAGATCGACTTGCGCGTGGCCGCCTTCTTCCGTTCACGGCGCCCGATCGGCTCTGGTGTCGACATGTACAAAGCTTATCGAACACCCAGTACGATCATGGTTTGACTCTTAAGTTGGTATGACTACACTCATGGTGTGACTTCACTGAATTCGATCGCTCAGCCGCGCAACGCCCGTCGCGCCTGGGTCATGCTCGTCGTCCTGACCATGCTCACCGTCGTCGGCATGACCGTGGTCCTTCCCGTCCTCCCCTTCGTGGTGCTGCAGTACGTCTCCCACGAGAACGAGCTGGCCCTCTGGGTGGGGGTGCTCGAGTCGATCAACGGGCTCTGCGCCTTCCTCGTCGCCCCCTTCCTCGGCCGACTCTCCGACCGCTTCGGCCGCCGACCGGTCATCATCGCGGCGGCCTTCGGTGCCGCCTTCGCCATGACCCTGTTCGGCATCGGCGGGGCGATCTGGGTGCTCGTCCTCGCGCGCGCCATCCAGGGGCTGACCGCCGGCGATCTTCCCGCGCTCTTCGCCTACCTCGCCGATATCACTCCTCCCGAGCAGCGGGCCAGGCGCTTCGGCATCCTCGGAGCGCTCTCCGGCATCGGAATGATGATCGGACCCGCCGTCGGCGGCCTGCTCGCTGCGGTCAGCCTGCAACTCCCCGTCTTCGTCACCGCCGGGGTCGCCCTCACCGTCGCGATCCTGAGCATCTTCCTGCTCCCCGAGAGCCACAAGCCGGAGAATCGCATCCGCACCATCTCCCTGCGAGATGTGCAGCCCTTCACCGTCTTCGCGACCGCGTTCCGCCGAAGGGAGCTGCGCGGACTGCTCATCGGGTTCGGCCTGATCGCGCTTCCCTTCGGCTTCTTCGTCAACAACTTCAGCGTCCTCGCGCTGGACTCGATCCAGTGGGGCCCGACCGCGATCGGGCTGCTCACCGCATCCGTCGGCATCGTCGACATCCTCATCCAGGGCGTGCTGCTCGGCATCCTGCTCCCCCGGATCGGCGAGCGCGGCGTCATCATCAGCGGCATCGTCGCTCAGACCGTCGGCCTCATCGGGCTCGCCCTCGTCGCGTCGATCTTCGCCCAGCCGTGGCTGTTCATCGTCGGCGCCCTCACGCTCGCCGCCGGTCAGGGCGCCGCACAGGCCGCGATGGACGGCGCCATGTCGAACGCCGTCGGTGACGACGAGCAGGGCTGGCTCGGCGGAGCCACACAATCGCTCAACGCGGCGATGTCCACCGTCGCCCCGCTCATCGCCGCCGCGCTCTACGCCACCGTCAGCCACGCCGCGCCGTACTGGCTCGGGGCGGCCATCATGGTCGTCGCCGCCATCGTCATCGGACGCGCGCACATCGTGAACACGGCCACCTCGCCGGCGGTCGTTCCCGATGAGCGTGCGGAGTCGCCGCTCGCGCGGTGACTGAGCGGGTGAGAGCGACGCGGCGTTTCGTCTCGTCGCTTCGCTTCTCGCTCGACGACCGGGCCGGGCGACGACGCGACCGGCCGACCCAAGGGCACTACGCCGTCATGCGCCGCCGGTACACGACCATCGCGAACACGTACGCGAGCACGAGGATGCCGATGCACCAGGCCAGGGCGACCCAGATATCGGCGCCGACCGGCTGCTGCGCGAACAGCGCACGGATCGTGTCGACGATCGAGGTGACCGGCTGATTCTCGGCGAACCACTGCACCGGACCGGGCATCGTGTCGGTCGGCACGAAGGCCGAGCTGACGAACGGCAGGAAGATCAGCGGATACGAGAACGCGCTCGCCCCGTCCACCGACGAGGCGGAGAGCCCCGCGATGACCGCGATCCACGTGAGCGCGAGCGTGAACACCACCAGCATGCCGACGACGGCGAGCCACGCGGACACCCCCGCGCCGGTGCGGAACCCCATCGCGAACGCCGCGCCCACCACGATCACCAGTGAGATCAGGTTCGCGACCAGCGAGGTGAGCACGTGCGCCCAGAGGATGCTGGAGCGTGCGATCGGCATCGATTGGAACCGCTCGAAGATGCCGCTCTGCAGATCGAGGAAGAGCCGGAACGCCGTGTAGGCGACGCCCGACGCGATCGTGATGAGCAGGATGCCGGGCAGCATGTAGTCGATGTAGGACGATGACCCCGTGTCGATGGCGCCGCCGAACACGAAGACGAAGAGCAGCATGATCGCGACCGGCATGACGGCGGTCGTGATGATCGTGTCGAGGCTGCGCGTGATGTGGCGCAGCGACCGCCCGAGCAGCACGACTGTGTCGCCGAAGAAGTGCCCGCTCACGGCGGGCCGGGTCAGGGTGAGTGCGGTCATGATGCCTTCTCCTCGGATCCATTCCGGTCGTCTCGGCGAGCAGAGTCCCCCGCGGGGGTCGCTCCCCCGACCAGTGATAGGAAGACGTCCTCGAGCGTCGGCTGCTCCTGCACGTACCGCACCGTGGCGGGCGGCAGCAGCTCTTTGAGCTCGGCGAGCGTGCCGTTCACGAGGATGCGCCCCTCGTGCAGGATCGCGATGCGGTCGGCGAGGTGCTCGGCCTCGTCGAGGTACTGCGTCGTCAGCAGCACCGACGTGCCGCGGCCGGCGAGCTCGGTGATCGTGTTCCACACCTCGATCCGCGCCTGCGGATCGAGCCCGGTCGTGGGCTCGTCGAGGAAGATGACGGGCGGGTCCCCGATCAGACTCATCGCGATGTCGAGGCGCCGGCGCATGCCGCCGGAATACGTCGCGACCTTGCGGCCACCCGCATCCGACAGCGCGAATCGCCGCAGCAGGTCATCGGCGATGGCCCCGGCGTTCCGCAGGTGCCGCAACTGAGCGACCATCACGAGGTTCTCGCGCCCGGTGAGCACGTCGTCCACGGCCGCAAACTGGCCGGTCAGGCTGATCGACGCCCGCACCTCCTGCGGCTGGTCGGCGACGTCGAACCCGTCGATGACGGCGGCTCCGGCATCCGCTCTCATCAGTGTCGAGAGGATCTTGACGATCGTCGTCTTGCCGGCGCCGTTCGACCCGAGCACCGCGAAGATCGTGCCGCGCTCGACGTCGAAGTCCACACCGCGCAGCACCTCGAGCGCGGCGAACGACTTCTGCAGTCCGCGCACGCGGATGGCGGGGGCGGATGCGGCGCTCATGACGCGCCCGCCTCATCGGCTTCTGCGCGATCGATGGCCGCCGTGAGGCGCTCCCGCTCCTTGTTGATCCACTGCCCACCCGCGTAGTTGCGCAGGAACGTCTCGGCGAATTCCACCGGGTCATCGCCCACGATCTCGCGGATCGGTGTGCGGTCGGCCGCGCACTGCTCGAACAGGTCGGCGAGATCGTCGAGCATCGACAGCAGCGTGTCGCCCGCCGCGATCGAGCCGTAGTACATCAGGTACCGGTCGAGCGCGTCGGCGGCGGTCCGGTAGTTCGCGGGCAGCCGCTCGATGCGCGCCTTGTAGGCCCGGTACTGCTTCTTCTGCTCGAGCGATCCGGTGACCTTCTCGATCCATCCTGCAGCCATGATCACTGTCCTCCTTCGCGGAGCTGGTTCAGTCGTTCTGTGAGGAAGCTCCAGGTCCCCCAGAATTCGGTGAGCGCCGCGCGCCCCTGTGTGTTGAGCGAGTAGACCTTGCGGGGCGGCCCCTTCTCGGACGGCACCTTCTCCACGTCGACGAGCCCGCGCTGTTCGATGCGCACGAGCAGCGCGTAGACCGTGCCCTCGGCGATGTCGGTGAATCCCTGCTCGCGCAGCCACGCCGTGATCTCGTAGCCGTACGCGGGTCGCGCCGACAGGATCGCGAGCACGATGCCTTCGAGCACACCCTTCAGCATCTCGGTCGCCTGTTTGCCCATGGCCTGGATTCCCTGCTACTCAGTGTTGCTACCTACCGGTACATAGTAACACTCAATAGCTTCCTGTCCAGAGGTCGTTCCGCGGTCCCGTGCGGCGGCCATCGGTCTGTACAGGACGGATGCCGCGCCCCTAGGTTTGGCCTCATGAAGACGACGATCGCCGGCACCACGATGCCCATCCTCGAACTGATACTCGACGCCGGAGAGGCCATCGTCGCCGAGGGCGGTGACGTGGCGTGGCTCTCGCCGGGCTTCGACATGGACACCTCCACCGCCCACGGCGGCGGCAGCGGCGGCTTCATGGGGGGCCTCAAGCGCGTGCTCGGTGGCGCGCAGCTGTTCCTCACGAAGTACACCGCTCCGCAGAACGGCGCGATGATCGCGTTCGCCGCCCAGCTGCCCGGCACGATCCGCGAGATGACGATCGACCCCGCCGACGAATTCATGATCCAGGCCGGCTCGTACACCGCCAGCACCACCGGCGTCGAGGTCTCGGTCGGCCTGCAGAAGCGACTCGGCGCGGGCATCTTCGGCGGCGCCGGGGTCGTCTTCCAGAAGCTCGCGGGGCAGGGCACCGCCTGGGTTCAGCTCGCCGGCGAGATCGTCGAGTACGACCTCGCCGCCGGTCAGTCGCTGCTGATCCACCCCGGACACCTCGCGATGTTCCGCGCGGGCATGGACCTGCAGTTCGCCACGGTGAAGGGCATCCGAAACAAGTTCTTCGGCGACTCGCTGTTCCTTGCGGAGCTGCACGGCCCCGGGCACGTGTGGCTGCAGTCGATGACCGCCGCCAAGCTCGCCGGTGCGATCGAGCCCTACCTGCCCGACAAGCGCTCCGACGGCAACTGAGCCGCCGCGCCCGTCACCAGGTCGAGACGTACTCCGACACGCGCAGCAGTGCCGCCTGCTCGATCATGGGCAGCCCGCGGGTGACGGCCTGATCGATGCGCTGCTGCACCGACCCGTCGCGCAGGGTCGCGCCGTCGAAGTCGGAGGCGCTGGCGTACACGCCGAGCGGCAGGGTCGTCGACTGGAAGAATCCGAACAACGGCCGCAGCTGGTGCTCGATGATGAGCGCGTGACGCTCTCCCCCGCCGGTTGCCGCGAGGAGGACGGGCTGGCCGATGAGCGCGTACTGACCGACGAAGTCGAACAGGTGCTTGAAGAGCCCGGTGAACGATGCGCGGTAGACCGGGCTGCCCACGACGAGGAGGTCGGCGCCCTCGATCTCGCGCAGGGCCTCTTCGATCTCAGGAGGAAGATCCTCCCGCGTGAGCGCGCCGGCGAACGAGGGCCCGATCTCGGCCAGCTCGATCTGACGCGACTCGATCGCCACGCGACTACCGACCGAAGCGATGATCGCCGCCACGAGCGCGCTCGTCTTGCTGCCCTCGTGCAGCGACCCCGAGACTCCGACGACCTTCAGCGGGCCGCGCCCCGAGCCGGGCGCAGCGGATGTCGCGGACTCGTGGTCGGAGGCGATCCTTGTCATGCACCGACCGTACGTCTCCGCAGCCGGGGCCGGGGGCGCGGCCGGACACAGAGCGTCATACGGGCGTCTGCTCGCGACCCTCGTGCCGGCCGTCGTCAGGACGCGGTCCGGTCGCGACCGGACGATCGGGGTGATTCGACCATTGACTCCACGAGCCGGCGTAGAGCTGCGGTGAGAACCCCGCAAGGGTGAGCGCGACGTAGGCGTGCGACGCCGTGACGCCCGAGCCGCAGTAGACGCCGACCGGGGCACCGGTACGGGCCCCCACTTCGGCGAAGGCTTCGCGGAGCACCGCCGGATCGAGGAACCGTCCATCGTCGTCGACGTTCTCGGAGGTCGGACGGTTGACCGCCCCGGGGATGTGACCCGCACGTGGGTCGACCGGCTCGACGTCGCCGCGGTACCGCTCCGCCGCCCGCACATCGATGAGCACTCCGTCGCTCGCGAGGTCGGCCGCTTCGTCGATGGAGAGCGCGGCCAGGTGCCCGCGGCCCAGGACCACGTTGCCGGGGACCGCGGTGACGTCACCGGTCTCGAGGGCGAAGCCGGCGCTCGTCCACGCCTGGAGCGACCCGTCGAGGATCCGGACGTCGGCGATGCCGGCATCCTTCAGCACCCACCAGGCCCGGGCGGCCGACAGCGACTTCAGGTCGTCGTAGACCACAACGGTGTCGCCGTTGCCAACCCCCCAGCGCCGGGCGGCCTCCTGCAGCGCAGAAGCCGACGGCAGCGGATGCCGCCCGTCCGAGGGAACGCCGTGCTCAGCGAGCTCGTGGTCGAGGTCGACGTAGACCGCGCCCGGGATGTGGCCGGCACGGTGGTCGGGCCGCCCGTCGGGGCGGTCGAGCCGCCACCGCACATCGAGGACGCGTACGGGGTTCTCGTCGGGCGCAGAATGCGCGATCAGCGCGGCGAGCTCTTCGGGGGTGATGAGGATGTTCGGCATGGTCTCAGTGGAAGATCCGCCGCCACACGTTCGTGTCGGCGAGGTCGAGCAGCTCGTCTCCGCGACCCGACATCACGGTGCGCATGGCGTACAGGGCGAAGCCCTTCGCCTGCGCGGCCGTGATGGACGGCGGGATCGACAGCTCCTCACGGGCGACGACGACGTCGACCAGCACGGGGCCGGGGTCGGCGAATGCACGGCGCAGCGCGCCCTCGAGCTCGCCCGGATCGTCGACGCGGATACCCGTGACGCCGACCGACTCCGCCACATCCGCGAAATTCGGGTTGTGCAGGTCGGTGCCGAAGGTGACGATGCCGGCGGCCTTCATCTCCACCTCGACGAAGCCCAGCGACGAGTTGTTGAACACCACGATCTTGATCGGCAGGTTGTTCTGACGGATCGAGAGCAGATCGCCCATGAGCATCGCCAGACCCCCGTCGCCCGCGAGCGCGACGACCTGCCGCTCACGGTCCACGGCCTGCGCGCCCAGCGCCTGCGGCATCGCGTTGGCCATCGACCCGTGCGTGAACGAGCCGATGAGGCGCCGCTTCTCGGTCATGTGCAGATACCTCGCCGACCAGATGACGGGGGTGCCCACATCCGCGGTGAAAACGGCGTCGGGAGCGGCGAGCTCGTCGATCAGGCGCCCCACGTACTGCGGATGGATCGGTGCGCGCCCGTCGTTGTTCGCGAAGGCGTCGAGCTCCTTCCGCGTCTTGCGGTAGTGCTCCACGCTGTCGGTCAGATGCGCGCTGCTGCGACCGGTCGACAGCAGGGGCAGGAGAGCGGATGCCGTCTCCTTCACTCCCCCGACGAGGCCGAGGTCGATCGGGGTGCGGCGCCCCAGCTGCTCACCGCGGATGTCGACCTGGATGATCTTCGCCTTGGAGGGGTAGAACTGCCGGTACGGGAAGTCGGTGCCGAGCATGAGGAGCGTGTCGCACTTCTCCATGGCCCGGTAGCCCGACGCGAAACCCAGAAGTCCCGTCATCCCGACGTCGAAGGGGTTGTCGTACTCGATGTGCTCCTTGCCACGGAACGCGTGCACGATGGGCGCCTGCAGCCGCTCGGCGAGCGCGAGCACCTCGGCGTGCGCTCCGGCCACGCCGGCACCGGCGAGGATCGTGACCTTGCCCGCGCCGTTCAGCAGCGCGGCGGCGGCATCGAGGTCGGGCGCGGCCGGGACGGTGACCGACCGTGTCGCGCGGATCGGTGCGGTGTCACGTCGCTTCGGAGCATCCGCGAAGAAGACGTCGCCGGGCACCACCACGACGGCCACGCCGCGCTTCTCGATCGCGGTGCGCATCGCGATCTCGAGCACCCACGGCAGCTGGGCGGGATCGCCGACGAGCTCGGTGTAGACGCTGCACTCGCGGAAGAGCTCCTGCGGGTGGGTCTCCTGGAAGTAGCCGCTGCCGATCTCCTCCGACGGGATGTGCGAGGCGATCGCGAGCACCGGGACGCGGCTGCGCTGGGCGTCGAAGAGCCCGTTGATGAAGTGCAGGTTGCCGGGGCCGCAGCTGCCGGCGACGACGGCGAGTTCGCCGGTGATCTCGGCCTCGCCCGCCGCCGCGAAAGCGGCGGCCTCCTCGTGGCGCACGTGCAGCCACTCGATGCCCTTGTCGCGGCGCAGGGCGTCGGTGAAGGCGTTGAGCGAATCGCCGGGGAGCCCCCAGATGCGCTTAACCCCCGCGCGCTTGAGAGTGTGGACGAAGAAGTCTGCGACGGTCTCAGCCATGCGTCCAGGCTATGCCTCGGCGCGAGCCACCCCCGGCATTCTTCGCCATCCCTCCACGTTTCAGCGAGAGCCGTCCGGAGGTCGCCTGATCCCGGCAGGCGGCCACCCGTCGCGGCAACCCAGTTGTACACAATCGAGATGCATGGAATGCTGGAGCAATGGCAGTGACCGACGACATGGTGTGCTTCTCGCTTTATGCGGCGACGCGCGCGACCACGCAGACCTATCGTGCGCTGCTCGAGCCCTGGGGCCTCACATATCCCCAGTACCTCGTACTGGTGACGTTGTGGATGGAAGGCCAGCAGACCGTCTCGTCGCTCGGCGAGCATCTGCAGCTCGACTCCGGCACGCTGTCGCCGCTCCTGCGGCGAATGGAGCAGTCGGGCCTCGTGCATCGGGACCGCCGCTCGCAGGACGAGCGCATCGTGACCATCGCCCTCAGCGACCGCGGGGCCGAGCTCCGGGCGGAACTCCGCCACATCCCGGCGCGGATCGCCGCGGGCATGGGCATCTCCGACGAGGCATCCGCGCATGCCTTGATCGCCACGCTGCAGAACCTCACGGCCGCGATGCACGCCGCCGCACCGGCCGGGGCGCTCGAGCCGGCACACGCCGCGGCCCGCTGACGCCGCCGCGCGACCCTCAGCTGCATGCCGCCGGCCAGCGCCCACACCGCAACCCGCTGCACCGCACCGGACCGCGTTCACCCGCGGCATCCGCACCCCGAACCGATCCGATCGAAAGGACGCCATGCGCGCTCTCATCCACTCCACGTTCGCCGCGCCCGAGAAGGTCCTGACCGTCGAGGAGCGGCCGCTCCCCCAGCCCGGCCCCGGCGAGGTGCGCGTCCGCACCGTGCTCGCCACGATCCACAACCACGACCTCTGGACGGTCCGCGGCACTTACGGCTTCGTGCCCGACCTGCCGGCCCGTGCGGGCACCGAAGCCGTCGGTGTCGTCGACGCGCTCGGACCCGATGTGACCGGCCTCGAGATCGGCCAGCGGGTCGCCGGCGGTGCGTTCGGTGCGTGGGCGGAGTACTTCACGGCGAAGGCCGCGGGCCTGATCCCGGTGCCCGACAGCCTGTCGGACGAAGTGGCCGCGCAACTGGTCTCGATGCCGTTCAGTGCCGTCAGTCTGGTGCATTCGCTCGACCTGCACGAGGGTGACTGGCTGGTGCAGAACGCGGCCAACGGCGCGGTCGGCCGCATGGTCGCGCAGATCGCCGCCGCCCGCGGGTTCCACGTGATCGGCCTCGTCCGCCGTGAGGAGGGTGTCACCGAGCTCGCCGAGCAGGGCATCGGGAACATCGTCGCCACCGACGCCGATGACTGGCGCGACCAGGTGGACGCGCTCACGGGCGGCGCGCCGATCATCGCGGGCGTCGACTCCGTCGGAGGGTCGTCATCGCAGGACGTCCTGTCGCTCATCGCCGAGGACGGCACGCTCGTCGTCTTCGGCGCGATGCAGTCGCCGGTCATGGAGATCCGCTCGGGTGACGTCATCTTCAAGCAGGTCACCATCAAGGGCTTCTGGGGCAGCAAGGTGAGCAAGAACCTGGATGCCGCGACCCGCGGCGCCCTCTTCTCGCAGTTGATGGGCCACGTGCTCGCGGGCGAGCTCACCCTCCCCGTCGCCGGGATCTACGGCTTCGACGACATCCACGACGCCGTCCTCGCCAGTCAGACCGCCGGCCGGGTCGGAAAGGTGCTGCTGCGGCCGTAGCGTCAGCGGAAGTCGCGGGACTGGTGCTCCACCCCCACCCGCAGGTCTTCGCAGTTGTCGGCCACCAGGTTCGTCACTCCCTCGACCGAGCGCTCCAGCATCCCCCGCACGATCAGCGCGGGAGAATCCCGCAGCACCGCCCTGTGCCGGTTCCAGACGCCCACCGAGCAGATCACGTTGACCAGTCCGTGCTCGTCTTCGAGGTTCAAGAACGTGATGCCGGATGCGGTGGCCGGCCGTTGCCGGTGGGTCACGAGTCCCGCGATCTCGACGCGTCTGCCGGTCTCGTGGGTGCGCAGCTCGGTGGAGGTGAGCACCCCGCGGGCATCGAGCCGTGACCGGTAGTGGGTCATCGGATGATCGGTGGTGGAGACGCCCGTCGCCCACAGGTCGGCGGCGAGCACCTCGTAGCTCGTGGGGTCGGTGAACAGCGGAGGCTGCACCGACACCATCGAGTCGGGGAGGAACTCGGGACGGTCCTGAGCGGCCGACCCGGCCAGCCAGATCGCCTCGCGCCGGCTGAGCCCGAGACACTCGAACGCGCCGGCGGTCGCGAGGGCCTCCAGCTGCGCCGCGGTGACACCGGTGCGACGCACGAGATCGCGCAGGTCGCGGTACGGGCCGCTCTTCTGCCGCGCGGCGACGATCCGCTCGGCGACCTTGATGCCGATGCCCTTCACCGCCGCCAGCCCCTGACGCACCGCGAACCCGCTGTCCCGGCGGTGCGCGAGCGACTCGTCGGGGGCGGTGATGTCGAAGTCGCCCACCGGCGCCTGCACGCGGTGGGTGCAGGCATCCATCCCCTCCTCCCGTGGGCCGTCGCCCACCGGCTCGAGCGTCGCCTGCACGTCGGAGCGCAGCAGGTCGGGTCGCAGCATCTGGACGCCGTGCCGGCGCGCATCGGCCACGAGCGTCGCCGGCGAGTAGAACCCCATCGGCTGCGCTCGCAGCAGTCCCGCGAGGAACGCTCCCGGGTAGTGCAGCTTTATCCATGAGCTCGCGTACACCAGCAGCGCGAACGACAGCGAGTGCGATTCCGCGAACCCGAAGTTCGCGAACGCCTGGATCTTCGTGTAGATCGCGTCGGCCTCGGCGCCCACCAGCCCGTTCGTCGCCATCCCGGCGTAGAGCTTCTCGCGGATCGAGTCGATCCGCTCATGTCCTCGCTTGGAGCCCATCGCCCTGCGCAGCAGGTCGGCATCTTCGCCGGTGCACTCGCCGACGGCCACCGCCATCTGCATGAGCTGCTCCTGGAAGATCGGGATGCCCAGTGTGCGCTCCAGCACCGGCTTGAGCTTGGGGTGCGCGTACGTCACCTCCTCCTGGCCGAGCTTGCGCCGGACGAAAGGGTGCACCGCCCCGCCCTGGATCGGCCCCGGTCGGATCAGGGCGATCTCGACGACGAGGTCGTAGTAGCGTCGCGGCTGCAGCCGCGGGAGCAAGCCCATCTGGGCGCGGGACTCGACCTGGAACACCCCGATCGAATCGGCGCGGCAGAGCATGTCGTAGACCGCCTTCTCCTCCTTGGGGATCGTCGCGAGCTCCCACTCCTCCCCGGTGGCGCCGCGGATCAGATCGAAGCAGTACTGCAGCGCGGCGAGCATCCCGAGCCCCAGCAGATCGAACTTCACCAGCCCCATCCAGGCCGCGTCGTCCTTGTCCCACTGGATCACCGTGCGGTTGTCCATGCGCGCGTGCTCGATCGGCACGACTTCGCCCACCGGCCGGTCGGTGAGCACCATTCCGCCGGAGTGGATGCCGAGGTGCCGGGGCGCTTTGAGCAGCTCGGTGGCGAACTCGATGACCTGGTCGGGGATGTCATGGCCCGGACCGCTCTCGAGCGATGCCCCCCACCCCTCGACCTGTTTCGACCAGGCGTCCTGCTGTCCGGGAGAATGCCCCAGCGCTTTCGCCATGTCGCGGATCGCGTTCTTCGGCCGGTACTGGATGACGTTGGCGACCTGGGCGGCCCGATGACGCCCGTACTTCTCGTAGACCCACTGGATGATCTCCTCCCGCCGGTCCGAGTCGAAGTCCACGTCGATGTCGGGCTCTTCGTCGCGCAGGCTCGAGAGGAACCGCTCGAACGGCAGCTTGTAGGCGATCGAGTCGACGGCGGTGATGTCGAGCAGGTAGCAGACGGCGCTGTTGGCGGCGGACCCGCGACCCTGGCACAGGATGCCGCGACGCCGGGCCTCCTGCACGATGCCGTGCACGATCAGGAAGTAGCCGGGGAAGTCCTTCATCTCGATGACCCCGAGCTCTTTCTCGATGCGCGCACGGTCCTCGTCGGTCGCATCGGGGTATCTGCGGGGCACCGCCTCCCAGACCAGGTGACGCAGCCATGACATCGGGGTGTGGCCCTCCGGCACATCCTGCTTCGGCAGCGCGGGCTTGGCCCGGCGCAGGGGGAAGGCGAGTTCGTCGGCGAGCGACACCGTGCGCGCCACCGCCCCGGGGTAGCGGGCGAACCGCGCCTGCATCTCCGCCCCCGATCGCAGATGCGCTCCGGCGTGGGCGGGCAGCCATCCGTCGAGCTCGTCGAGCCCTCGCTGGGCGCGGACGGCGGCGACCGCGGCGGCGAGCAGCTGACGATCGGGGGCGGCGTAGTGCACGTTGTTCGTCGCGATCACGGGCAGCTCCCGTTCGGCGGCGAAAGCGGCGAGCACGTCGTTGGTGCGCGAGTCGAGCGGATCGCCGTGGTCGATCAACTCGACGTGCACCGCATCGGGTCCGAACAGCGTCACGAGTCGGTCGAGCTCTGCGCCCGCTTCGCGGATCGCGGAGTTGGAGAGAGCGGATGCCGCGCCCGCTGCGCCTCCCGCCAATGCCCGACGCACCGCTCCCTTGCGGCACCCGGTGAGGATCGCCCAGTGCGGGTCGTGCGGGCCCCCCGCCTGCGCGGCGAGGTGTTCGAGGTCGTAGCGGGGACGCCCCTTCTCCCCACCGGCGAGCTGGGCATGCGTGATCGCGCCGGCGAGACGGTGATAGCCCTCTTCGCCCCGGGCGAGCACCAACAGGTGCGCACCGACGGGATCGGGTTCGCCGTTCTGGGGCCCGGGCAGTTCGAGCGAGAGCTCGGCGCCGAACACGGTCTTCAGCTGCAGCGTCTCGGCTGCTTCGGCGAAGCGCACGATGCCGTAGAAGCCGTCGTGGTCGGTGACCGCCAGCGCGTGCAGCCCGAGCCGCTCCGCCTCTTCGGCGAGGTCTTCGGGAGACGACGCGCCGTCGAGGAAGGAGTACGACGAATGCGCGTGCAGCTCGGCGTACGGCACGACATCGTCCGGACGCTCGATCGAGGGCGCGACGTAGGGCCCGCGTTTGCGGGACCATGCGGGGCTGTCGCCGCCGTCGGCCCCCGCCGGCACGTCGCCGGGGCGGCGGGTGTCGCTGAGCAGCTTCTCGAGCTCCGACCACGGCACCGAGGGGTTGTGGAAACCCATCAGGTGCCTCCCGTCGGCTGCGTTCCGTCTCGCTGCGCTCGCTCAACGACCGGACCCCCGCCCCCGATCGTTGAGCGAGGAGCGCAGCGACGAGACGAAACGCCGCCCTCAGTCATAGCGGGCCTCCGCCTGCCAGGCACCGTCTTCGCACACCAGCAGCCAGGCGATCTGGTCGGCGTCGACGACCTGGAATCGATGCGCCCGACGGCGGCGCACCGCATCCCAGCTCCTCTCGACCACGGGCCACGGGCCCGCCCACGCCACCACCTCGCGCCGACGACCCCCTTCGCGCATCATCGCGGGTGCGGCCACGAGGGTGCCGCGGTCATCGACCGCGATCGCGGCGCCGTCCGCCGCGGTCACTTCGACCGCGCGCGGCTCGGCGAAGACCGTCGTGGGCAGCGGGTCGGGCAGGCTCCCCGGCCACGGTCGCGCGCGTTCTTTGGCGACCACGGCACGATCGCCCCACGGCACGAGCACCTGCCGTTCCGCCAACCAGCGACCACCCCCGATCGCCGTGGTGACGACACCGCGGTGCCCCAGCATCGCCTGCACGCGCGAGAGGGCGTGGTGCACGCGCTCCTCCGGCCCCGAACCGAAGATGGCCGGAGCGTGGTGGGACGCAGCATCCACCGCCGCCGGTTCGATCCGCACGAGCGCCACCCCGCTGGCGAGTCCGCGGGGCACCGGCACGTCACCCTCGCGTCCGCCGCGGGAGCCTTCGCGCTGCGCCTTCTTCTGCGCGTCCTCCAGCGCCTCGCCCAGCTGCCAGCGCACACGGTCGACGACCGCCGCAGCGTCGAACGACGCCGGATGCAGCCACACCCGTTCGTTGCGCTCGCCCCGCTCGCCGACCAGCACGACCCGCAGCTCGGTGCAGACGAGCCGTTCCGCCGCGAGCCCGGTGAGGAACTCGTCGGCGGCGATGCGCATTCCGAACGCGACCTGATCGGCCAGTTCGAGAGGGGGCTCGAAAGCCACTTCGCGGTGGAGTTCCGGGGGCGGCACCCGTGGCTCGACGGCGCGGGAATCGTGACCGGCGGCCAGGGAGTGCAGACGGATGCCGCGCCCTCCGAACCGCTCGCGCACGCGTTCCGGGGCCAACGCCGCGAACTCCCCCAGCGTGTGCACGCCGAGTCGGGCGAGCAGCTCGGGAAGGTCGAGCCCGGTGGCGAGCCCGGTCAGAGCGTCGTCGAGCACGGTGACGGGCAGCGGGGCAAGGAACGCGGCGGCCGTCCCCGGGGGGACGATCCGCAGCGGTCCGGCGCCCGCCGCGCCGGCGCTGCGTGCTGCCTGCTCGGCCGTGAACGGGCCGTCGGCGACACCGACACGCACGCCGGTGAGGCCATGAGCGGCGAGGACGTCCAGCAGCACGCGCACGGCCTCGGCCTCGCCGCCGTAGTACCGCGCGGGTCCTCGCGCCCGCAGCGCGCACAGACCCGCGCGTACGATCTGCACTCCAGGGGCACGCTCTTCGAGCAGCGACACGACCGGCGCGAACGCCCGATTGTCGCGCGCATGATCGGCCGCGACGATGTCGAGGCGAGGGCAGCGGGCTTGCGCGTCACGTCGTCGCTGACCCCGCCGCACACCTTCGGCGCGAGCTGCTGCCGAGCACGCCACGACGGCGTTGTGCTCGACGACGGCGATCGGGCGCTCCGCGGCCGGGAGATCGAGCACACCATCGCTCACGGAGCGCCCTTCGCTGCTCGCCTCCCCGTCGCGGGCGAGAGCGGTGACCGGCCAGTCCGGGAACCACAGCACGATGCTGCGCACCGGGGCGTTCCTGTCTTCGGAGATGTCCGGCATGTCAGCCCACCGCCCGGATGTCGAGGGAATCGTCCGCCGCGAACCGATCCTGCGCCGTCTTCGGCATCGCGTTGATCGGCACCGCGTTCGGCACCGCCGAGATCTGCACCCGCTCGTCGGGCACCACCGAGACGGTGCCGTCGGGGGCGGGCAGCAGCATCCGCGAACGCCGGGGCACCGGCCATCTCCTGCTCGACGCGGTGACCGTCAGCGCCCGTCCCGCGAGGTAGCCGAACCCGTCGCCGAGACCGGTCCACTCGGGCTGATCGACGCGCAGCGTGGCCTCCGCCTGCGCCCACGGGCCCTCCACCAGAAGCACCGAACCGCGATCGCGCAGCCGAGCCCCCAGCCGTGACGCTTCTGCCCCGGTCGCCCGCCCCTGGGGGCGCACGGCGACGATGGGCAGCACGTCGGCGACGGTGGCGGCGACGGCCAGCCAGCGCGGCCCGGGGTCGGGGATGAGGACGAGCCGGTCGAGGTCGACCCCCAGCCTCTCGGCCGCTTCGGCGCCGAGTTCGGGCATTCCGATCACCGCGCACCACGAGCCCTGCTGAGAAGGCTGCGCGAGCAGCGCGAGCAGGAGCGAGACCGAGGCGGGCAGCGAATACGCCGAACCGGGCTTCAGCCCCCCGCCGGGGAGCAGGCCGGCGAGCGCGGGATGCGTCGGCAGCACCGGCTCGTCGAGCCGACGGCCCTGCACCCGCTCCAGTTGCGCACGCAGCCGACTCGCTTCAGAATGAACGTCCGCGCGCGCTGCACCCTGCTCCGCACGGGCGGTGGCGTTCTGCAGCATGATCGGACTCACTCCCTCAGGCTAGAACAGATGTTCTATATCCTCTACCTGAGATTCGAAACTAGTCCCGACCTCCGACATCGCCGGGCGTAGCATCCGTCACCAAACTCACGGCCCGCTTTCAGCTTGACGGGACCAAAACGCCGCCCTCCGCCGTTCTCCTCTATGACGCTGCAGCCAGCCGCGTACAACCGATGTCGACGAAGGTCGACCCAGGAGGAAACCGTGTCACAGGACTACCGCGCGACTGCCGACGCACTCAGTCGCCTCACCCCCAGCCAGTACACCGTCACGCAGCAGGACGGCACCGAGCCGCCGTTCCGCAACGAGTACTGGAACACCCACGAAGACGGCATCTACGTCGACGTCGTCTCGGGTCAGCCGCTGTTCTCATCGATCGACAAGTACGACAGCGGCACCGGATGGCCGAGCTTCACGCGTCCGCTGGCCGCCGACGCCGTCACCGAGAAGATCGACGGCATGCTCTGGATGAAGCGCACCGAGGTGCGTTCCGCCGGTGCCGACAGCCACCTGGGCCACGTCTTCGACGACGGTCCGCGGGATGCCGGCGGCCTGCGCTACTGCATGAATTCCGCCGCGCTGCGCTTCGTCCCCGTCGCACAGCTCGAGGAGCAGGGTTACGGTGAGTACCGCGCCCTGTTCGCCCACTCCGATCAGCCCAGCGACCGCATGAACGAGGAGACCGCATCATGACCAGTGGAAAGACCGACACCGGAGCCATCACCCGCACCCCCGGTACCGAGACCGCAGTGCTCGCCGGTGGCTGCTTCTGGGGCATGGAAGACCTGATCCGCCGCCAGCCCGGTGTGCTCAGCACCCGCGTCGGCTACACCGGCGGCAAGAACGACCACGCCACCTACCGGAACCACTCCGGGCACGCCGAGTCCGTCGAGATCGTGTTCGACCCGACGAAGACGACGTACCGCGACATCCTGGCGTTCTTCTTCCAGATCCACGACCCGTCGACGCTCAACCGTCAGGGCAACGACGTCGGATCGAGCTACCGTTCGACGATCTTCCCGCTCTCGCCCGAGCAGGAGCAGATCGCGCGCGAGACGATCGCCGACGTCGACGCCTCGGGTCTGTGGCCGGGCAAGGCCGTCACCACGATCGAGCCCGCGGGCCCCTTCTGGGAGGCCGAGCCCGAGCACCAGGACTACCTGATCCGCTACCCCCACGGGTACACGTGCCACTTCCCGCGCGCGGGCTGGGTGCTCCCCCGCCGCAACGCCACCACCGCGGTCTAGGACCGCGCCCGTGATCGCCCGGTTCGAAGAGCTCGACTGGCAGCCGACCCCGATGGGGGATCTCACGCTGCGACGGCGCTTCGAACCGGCGGTCGCCCACGACGTCTACGAGGTCAAGCTCGGAGACGAATACCTGATGTCGAGCCTGTTCACCGTCGCGGAAGAGGCCCTCGCCACACTGGGGCTCGCGGCGACGACGGGCGAACGCCTGACCGTCCTGGTCGGCGGCCTGGGGCTCGGCTACACCGCGGTCGCCGCGCTGCGCGATCCTCGGGTCGGCTCGCTCACCGTGATCGACGCACTGCCCGCCGTCATCGGCTGGCACGAGCGCACGCTGCTGCCGGTGTCGGCGGAGCTCGTCGGCGACAGCCGCACGACACTCACCCTCGACGACTTCTTCGCCGTCGTGCGACGTGCGCCGGAGGGCTCCCGTTACGATGCGATCCTGCTCGACGTCGACCACTCGCCGCGCCACCAGCTCGATCCGAGCCACGCCGACCTCTATACGACCGCCGGCCTCCGGTCGCTGGCTCGGCACCTCGTCGATGGCGGCATCTTCGCGCTGTGGTCGGATGACCCACCGGATGCCGCGTTCCAGGCCGACCTCGAATCGGTCTTCGTCGACACTGCCGCACACGTCGTCGACTTCGACAATCCGCTCACCGGGGGCGTGTCGTCCAACACCGTCTACATCGGCCGCCGGCCCACCGCGTAAGACCGCGGCGGGCGTCTACGCGGCCAGCTCCAGGTACGGGCTCCAACGGGGGTCCGCCCGCTCGGTGCCGCGCACGGTCCACTGCGCGCCACGAGGTGGTCGCGGAGTGAAGAGCAGGTTCCAGTTCATCTCCTGCGGCGTGCGGTCGCCCTTGACGTTGTTGCACCGCAGGCAGCACGCCACGAGGTTCTCCCACGTGTCCGCTCCCCCGCGCGAGCGCGGAAGGACATGGTCGATCGTCGAGGCGGTCTTGCCGCAGTAGGCGCAGTGGTGCAGGTCGCGCCGCAGCACGCCTCGGCGGGTCACGGGCACGTGTCCTGCGCCGGGGACGCGCACGTAGCGCGAGAGCAGGATCACCGCCGGTCTGTCGTAGGAACCACGGGCGGCCCAGACAGGTTCGCCCTCCATGCGTTCGATCACGGTGGCTTTGTCGTTCATCACGAGCACGAGCGCTCGCTTGTAAGACACCACGGCGAGCGGCTCGTAGCCCGCGTTGAGCACCAGTGTGCGCATTCCCTCATCCTCTCGAATGGCCGGGACGGCTTCCCGGATCTTCGATTCGACGACGATCAAGCGGTGGAGGGGTATGAAAAAAGGCGCTGTCTCATGGACAGCGCCTGGACGCCGCGACTACGTCGCAGCACCCGATCACACGATGCCGAAGGACGAGCAGGCCGAGCGCATCCATGGTTCGGATGCGTGGTGTGCTGTCCATCGGCGCCCTCCGCCTTCTTCTCAGCGTCGGATTTCAGGGTAATGCACGCCGAAGGGACCCTGCGCCGTTCGGAGGTGAATCACGGGTGGCGTGTCGGCCAACACGCAGCCTCGACGGCGAGGACGAGCGGATGCCGCCTCGCGCGGATCAGCCGGCGTTGGCTTCGAGCCACGCCCAGGGGTCGACGACGCCGCCGTTGATGTGCACCTCGAAGTGGGTGTGGTTCGCCGTCGAGCTTCCCGTGCTGCCGACAAAGCCGATGAGCTGGCCGGCGGCGACGGTCTGGCCGACCTGCACCTGACGGGTGCCGTAGGTCATGTGGCCGTACAGGGTGTTGACCTGCTGGCCGCCGAGCACGTGGTCGATCGAGATCGCGACACCGTAGCCGCCGTAGCTCTCCTGCGAGACCTTCACGACGCCGGCCGCGGCCGCGTAGATGGGCGTCATCGCCGGGGCGAGGAGGTCGACGCCCTGGTGGTAGCCGGAATCCCAGAGGCCGCGACCCTTGGTGAAGTTGAGAAGCGGCCAGCGCACCTCGCCGGTGCCCGGCGAGACCATGTTCAGGTCGACGCTGTAGCTGGCTGCGACGGAGGAGGAAGACGAGGAGGAGGACGCGGCTGAGGATGCCGCGGCGGCGGCGGCGGCCTTGGCACGGGCCTCGGCGGCGGCGGCGGCGGCCTCGGCGGCCTTCTTCTGCTCGATCTCCTCCGCCGTGGTCGCCGCATAGCTGTCACGGGTGAAGGTGCTCGCGGTGGCGTCGGAGGCGACGACGAGCGACTGCGCATCGCCGGCGGAGAGCTGCTGCAGCGTCTGCGTCTCGGCGGTGGGACGCCAGGCGCCGTACGCGGGAAGGGCGACCGTGGCGATCAGGCCGGCGACCATCGTGATGATCACGAGGCTGCGGACGGGCTTCGCGCGACCTCGGGCCCGACGTGCGGCACGCGGCGGGCGCGTGACGGACGCGGCGGTGGTCGCGACGATGCGACGCTCGCGGGCGCGCTGGGACACGCGGGATCGGTCTCGGGTGCGCGGTGTCAGCGACGTGGCGTCCGCGTCAGCCGCGGGCGACTCGTTCTGTTCAGCCAAACTATCCTCCGGCGCCTCAGCGCCGATTGGTGCGCCAGCTCGTCAGCACCATGCGTTCGGGCACGTTGTGCGGGTCACCGTGCGGACGACGAGCCAGTGAGGCAATCCACTCGGGGTCCGACGGCGGGAATCTTGCCTGTGGACGTTCCGAGGCTACCTGAAGGTAACGAATATGTCACGTTGAGCAACTAACCCCCGCGGAATCACGCGGATTCCGCGCTCGAGGCCGATCTGGGGAGGAGCGGACGGATGGTCCGACCCGCGCGTCGCTCAGTGGCGGTCGTCGACCAGGAAGATGTGCGAAGCAACCTCGACCGGGAGTTCGAGACCCTCGTCGTTGCCGTCCATCTGCACCAGCACATAGCCCTCGCTGAAGCGGTAATCGCCGTGCGCACCGGGCATCACGCCGGCGGACTTGAGCTGCTGCAGAAGCTCGGGATCGACCTGCACGGGCTCCGCGAGACGACGGACCGTGCCGGTCACGGGCCCGCTCGCGGCGTTGAGGCGACGGACGAGACCGACGACGCCCTCGTCGAAGGTGATCGCCGGCACATCGCCGAGCTGGTCGAGGCCGGGGATGGGGTTGCCGTACGGCGACTCGGTCGGGTGACCCAGCAATTCGACCAGGCGACGCTCGACCTGCTCGCTCATGACGTGCTCCCAGCGGCAGGCCTCTTCGTGGACGTATGCCCAGTCCAAACCGATGACGTCGCTGAGCAGCCGCTCGGCGAGACGGTGCTTGCGCATCACGTCGACGGCCTTCTGGCGCCCGGCGTCGGTGAGCTCGAGCGAGCGGTCGTCGGACACGATGACGAGGCCGTCGCGCTCCATGCGGCCCACGGTCTGGGAGACGGTCGGCCCGGAGTGACCGAGACGCTCCGAGATCCGTGCCCGCAGGGGGACGATGTTCTCCTCCTCGAGTTCGAGGATCGTGCGCAGGTACATCTCGGTGGTGTCGATCAGGTCGGTCATCATGCCTCGCAGACGCGGTGAAACTATGTAAGGACAGCCTAATCGAGTCCGCATCGACGCTCGTCGACGCCGGCGGTTCACGGGACGTCACAGGATGAGGACGGCGGTGCGCGCGACTCTAGAATCGAGGGCATGCCCCGCCTCGACATCCCCCGTGATCTCCTCCCCGCCGACGGTCGTTTCGGCTGCGGCCCGTCGAAGGTGCGGCCGGAACAGCTGGCCGCCCTCGCGGCGAGTGGATCATCCGTGCTGGGGACGTCTCACCGCCAGGCACCTGTGAAAGGCCTCGTGCAATCGGTGCGGGAGGGCCTCGCCGACCTCTTCCGCATTCCGGACGGCTACGAGGTCATCCTCGGCAACGGCGGATCGACCGCCTTCTGGGACGCCGCGGCTTTCGGACTCATCGAGCACCGCAGCCAGAACCTCGTCTTCGGAGAATTCGGCGGCAAGTTCGCCGCGGCGGCGAAGACGCCCTGGCTGCAGGCGCCCGACGTCCGCAGGAGCGACCCGGGCACGAGCATCCGCCCGGAGACGGTCGAGGGCGTCGATCTCTACGCCTGGCCGCACAACGAGACTTCGACCGGGGTGTCCACGGCGATCACCCGTGTGCACGGGGACGAGGGCGCCCTCACGGTCATCGACGCGACCAGCGCCGCGGGCGGCATCGACGTCGACGTCTCCGAGACCGACGTCTACTACTTCGCGCCCCAGAAGAACCTGGGGTCGGACGGCGGACTGTGGTTCGCCCTGTTCTCCCCTGCGGCGCTGGAGCGCGTCGAGCGCATCGCCGCGTCCGACCGGTACATCCCCGAATTCCTCAGCCTGAAGAACGCGGTCGACAATTCACGGCTGCAGCAGACGCTGAACACTCCCGCGCTGACGACCCTGCTGCTCCTCGACGACCAGATCGCGTGGATCAACGGCAACGGCGGGCTGGCGTGGGCCGGCGGCCGCACGGCGGAGTCGTCGTCGGCCCTGTACGACTGGGCCGAGGCATCCGCCGTCGCGACGCCCTTCGTCACCGACCCGGCGGACCGCTCGCCCGTCGTCGTCACGATCGACTTCGCCGACGAGGTCGACGCCGCGGAGATCGCCAAGGTCCTCCGCGCCAACGGAGTCGTCGACACCGAGCCGTACCGCAAGCTCGGTCGCAACCAGCTGCGCATCGCGACGTTCGTGTCGATCGAGCCCGAGGACGTCCGCCAGCTGATCCGCTCGATCGACTTCGTGATCGAGAACCTCTAGGCGAGGAACCCGGCGGCCTCAGCGGCGGTCGTCGTCTTCCAACTCGTCGTCGTCTTCGTCTTCGTCCGACTCATCGTCGTCCTCGTCCGACTCGTCTTCTTCGTCCGACTCATCGTCGTCCTCGTCCGACTCGTCTTCTTCGTCCGACTCGTCGTCGTCCTCGGACTCGTCCTCCACCGACTCCTCGTCGAGCGGAGCGGCCGGGTCGAGTTCGTCGATGTCGACACCGTCGAGGTCACCTGCGTGCAGGATCGGCGATCCGTCGTTGTCGAAGTCCGCGGCATCCAGATCCTCGACGTCGTCGAGGTCTTCGTCCAGCTCGGCATCCTCGTCGTCCACGATGATGACGTCGTCCTCGAGGACGACACCGGCGTCGGCGAGCGCCTGCTGGGCGGCTTGATAATCGGCCAGACGAACTGCCCACGGCACCCAGTCCGGAGCGAGAAGTGCGGCGTCACCCGGCAGGAGCTCGACCTCGAGCACGGTCGGCTCGGCGTCCTCGACGCGCGCGACGCTGACCGTCCAGAACCACCCGGGGTACCCGGGGAGGAGGGTCTCGAAGCGCAGTGAGACGACCCCGTCGCCTTCCGGTGTGTAGCCGACGGGAGCCCCGATGGTCGCCTCAGGTGTGATCTCGGCGAGCGCCGCGCGCGCGAGGTCGTGCGATTCGAGCAGTCGTGCGTCGATGTCGGACGAACCGGCCTCAGGCGTCGAGTTCATCGGCGACCTTGCGCAGCACCGCTGCGACCTTCGTCGAGTGCGCGCCGCTGGGGTAGCGGCCGCGACGCAGGTCGCCGCCGATGCCGTCGAGAAGCTTCACGAGGTCTTCGATGATGATCGCCATGTCGTCCGCGGGCTTGCGTGCGCGCTTGGCGAGGCTCACCGGAGCCTCGAGCACGCGCACCGACAGTGCCTGCAGTCCGCGCTTGCCGTCGGCGACGCCGAACTCGAGCCGCGTGCCGGCCTTGGGTGCTGCCGTACCTGCAGGCAGAGACGTGGCGTGCAGGAAGACATCCTGGCCGTCATCGGTGGTGACGAAGCCGAAGCCCTTCTCCTCGTCGTAGAACCTGACCTTGCCGGTGGGCATGAAAACCTCGCTGGGAACGGGCCGCGCGGACGCGCGGGCATGACGGAACTGAGATCTGAAGACCCCTCACCTCCAGCCTACGGCACCGCCGCGCGGGAGTAGGCTGAGGCGGATGAGCACACCCAGCCCCCGTCAGGACGTTCCGGTACGTCGGATCGACCGCATCCTGGCGTTCATGTCGCTCGGGTTGCTCGCGTTGTCGGTGCTCTCGTTCTTCGCCATCATGATCGGCTCATCAACCGGTGCGGACATGCGCACGGGTGTGTGGCCTGTGGTCGGGGTGCTGGTCTACTTCGCCCCGATCATCGCGTTCCTCCTCCTACTCGCCGTGCTCATCATGAGCTTCGTGCGGAGGGCTCGGGCCAACCGGGGTCAGTGAGTGCCTGACACCTCAGACGCTCGCGCGCTCGCCACTCGACTCGCCGGGCTGAGTGACGCCGATCTCGCCGACGCTCTGGCGGTCCGGGGCATCGCACCGTCGGTCAACTGGCACGACTACTTCGATGCCGCGGACGGGCTGCTGGATGCCGCGTCCATCGATCGGTCCCTGCACCGGCTTCCGCGTTCCGTCCTGACGGCGCTCCACGCGGGGGTGCCGATCCCCGCCGAACCCGGGGCGACGCTGAGTCGGCTGCTCTTGGCAGATGTCGACGGCCTCCCCTACCAGGCGGTCTCCGCCCGCGTGAAAGAGGCCGCTGCCGCACACCCCGAGGCGTTCATCCCCGCGCCGACGGCGGCGACGCCCGAGCCCTCCGATGAGGCGCAGTGCGCAGCATCCGCCGAACATGTGTTCGCGATCGTCGCCACTCTCGCCGATCTGCTCCTGGCCAGCCTGCACGCCCCGCTCGGGCGCACCGGCGCGGGGACGGTCAGCGCGGCCGACCGCCGCCGCCTCGTCGAGGCGGGTGTGCTGGACGCCGGCGACGACCTCGATGATCTGATCGCCGCCGCGGTGGCCGCCGGTCTGGCGCATTCCGCAGAACGGGAGTGGGTCGCGGACGCCGAGGCCGAGACCTGGCTGCGCGAATCCACCACGTCGCGCTGGCGACTGGTGGCGGAAGGACTGCGGGAGGGTCTGCCTCCCGATCTGCGCACTCCGGACGGCGGGTACGTTCCCCTCCCCGCGTGGGCAGACGCGTTCCCCCTCGATCCCGACTGGCCGACGCGCACCGCGCAAGCGCACCGCATCGCAGAGCAGTGGACGCTCGTCCTTCCCGACGGGACCGAGCCGCCCTGGGCCCGCAGCATCCGAGAAGGGGGCGAAGCCGACACCTCGACCCTCGCCGCTTATCTGCCCGCCGAGATCGACCGGGTCTACCTCCAGGCGGACCTGACCGCGATCGCCCCCGGTCCGCTCTCGCCGCCGCTCGATCTGCGGCTCCGCGGCATCGCGCACCGCGAATCGCGCGCGCAGGCGTCGACCTACCGCTTCAGCGCCGATTCGCTGCGCTCCGGCATCATCGACGGCGAGAGCGCCGAATCGATCCGTTCGTTCCTGTCGGAACTGTCGCTGACCGGCATCCCGCAGCCACTGGACTACCTGATCGAGAGCACCGCGAACCGACACGGCCGGGTGACGGTGGGGACGGATGCCGCGACCGGCCGCACCCGGGTCGACACCGACGACCCACAGCTGCGCGACACGCTGGCGATCGATCAAGCGCTCCGACCCCTCGGCCTCGTGCCCGATCATGACCGCCTGACCACGCGCGCCCACCGCGATGCCGTCTACTGGGCGCTGGTCGACGCGCGCTACCCCGTCATCGCCGTCGACGACGACGGGGCACCGCTCCCGCTGCGTCGTCGACGGTCGTCGGCGGGTGACGGGTCGGCGTCGGCGAACCCATACGACCGTCTCCTCGCGACGCTCCGGTCGGGCGCCGGCCAGGACGACGACGCGGATGCGGCCTGGCTCGTCCGCGAGCTGGAGCAGGCCGTCCGCGCGCGAGCCGTCATCGCCGTCGCGGTGAAGCTGCCGGACGGCTCGGCGCGCACCTTCACGATCGAGGCATCCGGTCTCGGCGGCGGACGGCTGCGCGGGCGAGACCGTGGAGCGGATGTCGAGCGCACGCTCCCGGTGTCGAGCATCGTCAGCGTGCAGCCGGTGGCCTGAGCGCCCGCCCTCGCAGCACGCCGCGTAGACTTTCTCGTTATGGCTGATGGCCCCCTGATCGTCCAGAGCGACCGCACGGTGCTCCTCGAGGTCGCGCACCCCGATGCGGAGAGCGCGCGCCACGAACTGGCGATCTTCGCGGAACTGGAACGTGCGCCCGAGCACATCCACACCTACCGGATCACCCGGCTGGGCCTGTGGAACGCGCGCGCGGCAGGACACGACGCCGAGGACATGCTGGCCACGCTCGACCGGTGGACGCGCTTCCCCGTGCCGCCGTCGGTCTCGCTCGACATCCGCGAGACGGTCGGACGCTACGGCCGCCTCGTGATCGAGCGCGACACCGTGGACGGCCAGGAGGGGACGCTCGTCCTGCGGTCCACGGATGCCGCGGTCCTGACCGAGATGGCACGGAACAAGCGCATCCAGCCGCTGCTCGTGGGGCACCCCGCGCCCGACACGTACGTGGTGGACGCATGGGCCCGCGGTCAGATCAAGCAGGAGCTGCTCAAGATCGGCTGGCCCGCCGAGGACCGCGCCGGCTACACACCCGGGACGCCGCATCCGATCGAACTGGCCGAAGACGGATGGACGCTGCGCCCATATCAGCGCCAAGCCGTCGACATCTTCACGGAGGGCGGGTCAGGCGTCGTGGTGCTGCCGTGCGGCGCCGGCAAGACGCTCGTGGGCGCCGCGGCGATGGCCGACACGAAGACGACGACGCTGATCCTCGTGACCAACACCGTCAGCGCCCGGCAGTGGCGTGACGAGCTGATCAAGCGCACGTCGCTCACGGCCGAGGAGATCGGCGAGTACTCCGGTCAGGTCAAAGAAGTGCGTCCCGTGACGATCGCGACGTACCAGATCCTGACCGCGAAGCGCGGGGGGCAGTACGCGCACCTCGCCCTGCTGGACGCTCTGGACTGGGGCCTCATCGTCTACGACGAGGTGCACCTTCTTCCCGCCCCCGTCTTCAAGCTGACGGCGGACCTGCAGGCGCGACGACGCCTGGGGCTGACCGCGACGCTCGTGCGCGAAGACGGACGCGAGGGCGATGTCTTCAGTCTCATCGGACCCAAGCGGTTCGATGCGCCCTGGAAGGAGATCGAGGCGCAGGGGTTCATCTCCCCCGCGGCCTGCTACGAAGTGCGCGTCGACCTTCCGGCCAGCGAGCGGCTCGAGTACGCGGCCGCCGCGGATGACGAGCGGTACCGTCTCGCAGCCACCGCCGACGCGAAGATCGGAGTCGTCAAAGAACTGGTCGAACGGCACGAGGGCGAGCGGATCCTCGTGATCGGCCAGTACCTCGACCAGATCGACATGCTCGCCGAGGCACTCGATGCCCCGCAGATCACCGGGGCGACGCCCGTCGACGAGCGCGAGCGGCTCTACCAGGCCTTCCGGGTCGGAGAGATCACGCTCCTCGTGGTCTCGAAGGTCGCGAACTTCTCGATCGATCTGCCCGAGGCATCCGTCGCCATTCAGGTCTCGGGGTCGTTCGGCTCCCGCCAGGAGGAGGCGCAGCGCCTCGGGCGCCTGCTGCGGCCGAAGGAATCGGGGCACACCGCGAGCTTCTACACGCTGATCGCCCGTGACACGGTCGATCAGGACTTCGCGCAGAACCGCCAGCGGTTCCTGGCCGAGCAGGGCTACAGCTACACGATCCTCGACGCGGACGCCATCGCGGCCTGAACCCCCGCGGCCGGCCGCGATCCCCTATCCTGCGAGGTAGCAGGCCGGATCATCGCCGCGTTCCTCGTCCTCGGGGTGAGCGACCTGTTCCGCGCGCCCGATGCGCATCCGATGCTGGCGCCCGTGCTGGTCATCGTCCTGAGTGCATGGACCCTGGTGGACGGCCTCGTCCACTACATCGACGGCTCTTCCGACCCCTTGTTCCCTTGGTGGGTGACGCTTCTTCTCGTCGTCGGCGGGCCGATGACTGTCGTCGGCCTGTCGGTGGTTCAGATCGTCCGGCAGCGTGCGCTCCTCGGGATCGACATCCGCAGCGCCAGCGTCGAACCTCCCTCCCAGATCGTGCGAGTGGTCGGCGGGATGCTGCGTCGCGCGGCGCGCGTGGGCGGCTGACTCCGTCCCGGTCGACGTCATCCACAAAGCCGCGTGGACCGCGCGTTCCCCGGCGATCCGGACGATATCCAGGCAGCGCAGGACTCCGGTCGCCATAATGGGCCTATGACTGCACCTCGCATCCTCGTCGTGGACGACGAACCGAACATCCGCGACCTGCTCATCACGAGCCTGCGCTTCGCGGGGTTCCAGGTGAGAGCCGTCTCCAACGGCGCTCAGACGATCTCCGCCGTGCTCGAGGAGGAGCCCGACCTGATCATCCTCGACGTGATGCTGCCCGACATGAACGGATTCAGCGTCACCAAGCGGCTGCGCGGAGCGGGCTACACCGCGCCGATCCTCTTCCTCACCGCGAAGGACGAGACCGAGGACAAGATCGCCGGGCTCAATGCCGGTGGTGACGACTACGTCACCAAGCCGTTCAGCCTCGACGAGATCGTGGCGCGCATCCAGGCCATCCTGCGACGCACGATGCAGGCCGACGAGGAGTCGGTCATCCGCGCGGGCGAGCTCACGATGGATCAGGACACGCACGACGTGCTCGTCGGAGACGCGTCGATCGACCTGAGCCCCACCGAGTTCAAGCTGCTGCGCTATCTCATGCTCAACCCGAACCGCGTGCTGTCGAAGGCCCAGATCCTCGACCACGTGTGGGAGTACGACTTCAACGGAGACGCCGGCATCGTCGAGAGCTACATCTCCTATCTGCGGCGGAAGATCGACCCCCTCTCGTCCGAGGCGCTCATCCAGACCAAGCGCGGGTTCGGCTACATGCTGAAGGCGTCCAAGTCCGCCTGACCGGCGGCTCGTGCCACGCGTGCACGACGTGATCGATCCAGGGGGCTGAGCTGGCGAAGAAGACCGACTCGGTCACCCGCTGGTGGCGTGGCATCAGCCTGCGCGCAAAGGTCACGGGTGTCACCGTCGCGCTCCTGGCCATCGGCCTGTTCGTCGCGGGCATGGGAACCATGGCGTTCCTGCGCACGGCGCTCATCCAGAACCTCGAGACCACCCTCCAGCAGACCGTCTCGACGGATGTCACGAGCGGTCTGCTCACCGTGGGCACACAGGACGGCGCGGCGACGTTCGCGCAACGGGACGACGCCGTGAAGACCGACTTCTACCTGGCCGTCTACGCCCCGACGGGGGAACGGATCGCCACGGCAGGAGGCGCCGGGGACCCGCCCGAGTTCCCCCTGGAGTACGGGCTCGACAAGGCACTCATCCAGGGCCGGGTTCCCTTCGACCTGGTCAACCCCGACACGGGCGCGATCTACCGGGCCAGCGTGGACGTGCTGGAGATCCCGGGAGTCGCCTCGAACTACACGCAGATGATCGCGTTGCCGCTGGCACCGGTCGATCGCGTCGTCACGTCGTTCCTCGGCATCTACGGGGTCATCTCGATCATCATCATCATCGCGGGGGCCCTCGCGACGCGCGCGCTGGTGACCCTCGCGTTCCGCAACCTCGGACAGGTGGAGACGACGGCGATGTCGATCGCGGCCGGCGACTTCAGTCAGCGCATGACCGACATCGAGCCGGGCACGGAGGTCGGTCGCCTCAAGATCGCGATAAACACGATGCTGGGCCGGATCGACGGTGCGCTGTCGGAGCGCGATGCCACGGTGCGTCAGATGCGCCGATTCATCGGCGACGCCAGCCACGAGCTGCGCACGCCGCTGGTCACGGTGCGCGGCTACGCCGAGCTGTACCGGATGGGTGCGATCACCACCGACGACGACGTCACCCAGGCGATGGAGCGCATCGAGAAGGAGGCGATGCGCATGGGTGTGCTCGTCGAGGACCTCCTGGCCCTGGCGCGCCTCGACGAGCGTCGAGACGTCGTGATCGGTCCGGTCGACCTTCGGCCGGTGGCGCGGGATGCGGCGATGGACGTCCGCGCGGCATCCCCTCAGCGGCCCGTCACGGTCATCGACACCACCCTGGAGGTCGCGGACGAGTCGGTCTCGATCGGTCCCGTCGAGGACGACGAGCCGGCCGGTGGGAGCAAACGCCGCGGCGGACCGTCGACATCGGCGATCGCGCGAGCCGGCGCCGGCCTGTCGATGCTCCGTCGGAAACCCCGCCCTGTCTCCGCCACCCAGGCCTCGACCGCGGGCGAGATGCCCCCCGTCGCTCCCATCGACATGTCCCCCGCGCCGATCGCCGCCGCGGGGCTGCCGCCCATCGTGCTCGGCGACGAGAACCGTATCCGCCAGGTGGTGACGAATCTGCTCGGAAACGCGCGTCGCTTCACCGCCGAGGAGTCGCCCATCGAGCTGAAGGTGGGCGTCGACGCGGCCGCGCGCATGGGGTGGGTGGAGGTCATCGATCACGGCGAGGGCATCCCCGAGCAGATCCGCGACAAGATCTTCCAACGCTTCTGGCGCGCCGACACCTCGCGCACGCGCGAGACGGGCGGCACCGGTCTGGGCTTGTCCATCGTGGCGTCGATCGTCGAAGCACTGCACGGCTCGGTGGAGGTGGGTGAGACGCCCGGCGGCGGGGCCACGTTCCGCGTCGCCTTCCCGCTGGCCGACCCCGCCGACGCCTCGCACCAGCTGATGATCGACACGCAGCCCCTGACGCGGCTGACCGCCGACTTCTGACCCTCTCCCCCGCCGCCCGCCCCCGGCGGCGGGCGGCGAACGCGCGGGGACGCCCGCCACCCCGGGCGGCGCTCCTCCCCGCCGAGCCGGAAGACCGATCGCTCCCCAGGTGATGGTCGGGGCGCCGGCTGCTGCGCCGATGCGGCCTATCGTCGGTCGCAGGTCCCCGATCCGAAGGAGCACACCATGGCCGTCTTCTCCGTCGACAGCGACGCCGTCCTCTCCGCCACCGCCGCCGCCCGCAGCACCGCCGATCGACTGCAGGCGGAGTCCTCCACCCTGCTCGCGCAGCTCACCCAGCTGCAGTCTTCATGGACCGGTCAGGCGGCCGTCGCGTTCCAGACCGTGATCGACGACTGGCGTGGGACGCAGCGCCGCGTCGAGGAGTCGCTGACGGGAATCAGCACGGCGCTGGCCTCCGCAGGCCAGCAGTATGCCGATGCCGAACAGCTCAACGCGAGCCTGTTCCGCTGACCCCGGGCCCCGCCACCACCCGGGCAAACGGCAGCAGGGCCCCTCCCGAAGGAGAGGCCCTGCTGTCGACTCAGAACTGCGTGCGTGAACTCAGAAGTCCATGCCACCGGTCGGGTCGCCGGCCGGAGCGGCAACGCGCTCGGGCTTGTCGGCGACGACGGCCTCGGTGGTGAGGAAGAGTCCGGCGATCGATGCGGCGTTCTGCAGCGCCGAACGCGTCACCTTGGCGGGGTCGATGATGCCCTGTGCGAACATGTCGCCGTACTCGCCGGTCGCGGCGTTGAGGCCGTGACCGATGGGCAGACCTGCGACGGTGTTCGCGACGACACCGGGCTCGAGGCCCGCGTTCAGAGCGATCTGCTTCAGGGGCGCCTCGATGGCGACCTTGACGATGTTCGCGCCGGTCGCCTCGTCACCCGTGAGCTCCAGCTTGGCGAAGACGACCTTGCCTGCCTGGATGAGCGCGACGCCACCACCGGCGACGATGCCCTCTTCGACGGCAGCCTTCGCGTTGCGGACGGCGTCCTCGATGCGGTGCTTGCGCTCCTTGAGCTCGACCTCGGTCGCTGCGCCGGCCTTGATGACGGCGACCCCACCGGCGAGCTTGGCCAGACGCTCCTGGAGCTTTTCGCGGTCATAGTCGCTGTCGGTGTTCTCGATCTCGCGACGGATCTGGGTCACGCGACCTTCGATCAGCGACGCCTCGCCGGCACCCTCGATGATGGTCGTCTCATCCTTGGTGATGATGACCTTGCGAGCACGGCCGAGCAGGTCGACCGTGGCGTTCTCGAGCTTGAGGCCCACCTCTTCGGTGATGACCTGGCCTCCGGTGAGGATCGCGATGTCCTGCAGCTGCGCCTTGCGGCGGTCGCCGAAGCCGGGCGCCTTGACGGCAGCCGACTTGAAGATGCCGCGGATCTTGTTGAGCACCAGCGTCGCAAGAGCTTCGCCCTCGACGTCCTCGGCGATGATGAGGAGTTCCTTGCCCTCCTGGATCACCTTGTCGACGATCGGCAGAAGGTCCTTGATGTTCGAGATCTTCTGGTTGGCGATCAGGATGTAGGGGTCTTCGAAGACCGCTTCCTGACGCTCCGGGTCGGTGACGAAGTAGGGGTTGATGTACCCCTTGTCGAAGCGCATGCCCTCGGTGAGCTCCAGCTCGGTGCCGAAGGTGTTCGACTCCTCGACGGTGACGACGCCTTCCTTGCCGACCTTGTCGATGGCCTCGGCGATGAGCTCGCCGATCGTGGGGTCAGCGGCCGAGATCGACGCGGTCGCGGCGATCTCTTCCTTGGTCTCGACCTCTTTGGCGCTGGCGAGCAGTTCGTCCGAGATGGCCTTGACGGCCTTCTCGATGCCCTTCTTCAGCGAGATGGGATCGGCGCCGGCCGCGACGTTGCGCAGGCCTTCCTTGACGAGCGCCTGGGCGAGCACGGTAGCGGTCGTGGTTCCGTCACCGGCGACGTCGTCCGTCTTCTTGGCGACCTCTTTCACGAGCTCCGCGCCGATCTTCTCGAACGGGTCGTCGAGCTCGATCTCCTTGGCGATCGAGACGCCGTCGTTCGTGATCGTGGGGGCGCCCCACTTCTTCTCGAGCACGACGTTGCGACCGCGGGGGCCGAGCGTCACCTTGACGGCGTCAGCCAGGATGTTCAGGCCACGCTCGAGACCGCGACGGGCCTCTTCGTCGAAAGCGATGATCTTTGCCATGTGTATGTCGTCCCTCCCGGACCTCTGAGGTCCGGACGTAGCGAATGGTCTTTAGCACTCAGATGACCCGAGTGCTAATTCCATTCTGGCACTCGACCAGTGCGAGTGCAAGCCACGGGAGAGGATGCCGCCTCCCGGCGTGTCGGACGACGCAGGGCGCAGCATCCATCCCTCGAAGACGGGGTGCGGCCGATCAGACGACGCGGACGGACTCGGCCTGCGGGCCCTTCTGGCCGGCGCCGACGGTGAACTCGACGGCCTGTCCTTCCTCGAGCACTCGGAACCCCGACATGTCGATGTTCGAGTAGTGCACGAAGACGTCCTGGCCATCGGCCACGGTGATGAAGCCGAAGCCCTTCTCGGCGTTGAACCACTTGACGGTGCCCTGGGTCATGCGAATCTCCTGTTGCTGTGCGACAGGGTCATCGTATGGCGGGATTCCGCGCCGAAACGGCCGGTCCGGGCACTGTTGACACGCGTGCATCGAACTGTTTACCGCCGCGAAACACCGACCGCATCCGGCCGGTGGATCAGGGCGTGGGCGTGACGCTCGGCGGGTTCGAAGAGCGGTCGAGGCCGATGACCACCGCGAGCTGCTTGGCCTGGCTCTCGTCGACGTCGCCGGTGCCCGCATCATCCAGCGGCTGGTAGGCGGCACTCTGCTCGAGCACCGCGCCGCCGATGACCTGTGCGAGACCCGCCGCGGCGGCCTCGTCCGACGGGAAGGCGTAGTAGATGGTCGTGGTGGGGAAGTCCGTCGTGGATGCCGAGCTGGCCTGCACCGCGTCGCCCGGCCACCCGGCGGCGACGATCGTGTCCTTCATGGTCGTGGCCAGTCCGTCTTCGCCGGTGGCATTGAGCACGATGACGGAGTACGTCGTATCGATCACCGGGGTGACCGAGGGCAGCGGAGCGACCGTCGGCGCGGGGGTCGGGAACAGCGTGACCCTGCCCGACGCGAGCAGTGTTCCGAAGATGCCCAGCGCGATGAGCACGACCGTGGCGACGGCGGCCCAGAGGAAGACCACCCATCCGCGCATGTGCGGGTTCTCGGCCCGATGCGCACCGACGCGCCCCGAGTCCGAGGGAAGGTCATCGAAGCGGTCCTTGGGGTAGGGCGATTTCGACACCCCCCGATGCTACCGGGCCGTGCCTGCGCGCCCGATCAGCCGTGCCGCGAGGCGGGGGCGCCACCGAGCGCGGTTCGCGCGACGCCCGCGTCGTGCCGGTTCTGCCGGATGCGCCGCAGGCGCTTGACCAGCATCGGGTCGTACTCGAGGGCGTCGGCGGTGTCGAGCAGGCGGCCGAGCAGCTGGTAGTACCGAGCCGGCGAGAGCTGCAGCTCCGCCCGGATCGCCTCTTCCTTGGCGCCCGCGTGCCGCGTCCAGGCGGCCTCGAAGTCGAGCATGGCGCGATCGCGGTCGGTGAGGGGCACGTCTTCACGGTAGACCGGAGCGCCCTCCGATCACGCGCGCCACTCCACGAACCCGCCGAGTGGGTCGACCGCGGCGAGCGGCACACCGTCGAGGCCCAGGACGAACCCGTGACAGCGCGACGCATCGATCGCCGGATGCCACTCGGAGTGGAGGGTCGGCGGGTCGATCGTCACCCACCGCGCGGGCAGGGAGCGAACGGCGTCGATCAGTCTTCCCCGTCCCTCGCGGGGGATGTGCGGGAGCACCCCCGGGGTGGTGATCACCAGCGTCGCCTGTCGAGGAGCCTGCTCGGCGACCGCCTCCAGCACCGCACGGTCGGTGGCATCACCCCGCACCAGCAGGGGCGGGTCGGATGCCGCGACCTCGAGCGCGGCGTCGATGCGGGCTGCTCTCCCCTGTTCGCCGGGCCACGCCAGGGTCGTGAGGAAGCGGCGGTCCGCGGCATCCGCGGCGTCGAGGGGATGGAGGTCGATGCCGGCCCGCCAGACCACCTCGGGCATGCGCAGCGTCGGCAGCCGATCCCCGCGCAGGTCGCACTCCAGCGTCACGCTCGACGCTCCGTCGGGCGGGTCGAGGCAGGTGACGGCCGATCCCCGCTCGGAAGCGGTGTAGCGGTACGAATAGCGGTCGGGGTAGAGGCAGAGTCCCGCGCTGGCCCCGATCTCGAGGAGCGCCAGCGGACCGTCGATCGCGGCGAGGGCGGGGAGGAGCGCCGCGCACCGGAGCGGCTCGTTCGTCTGGAGGCTGCGGCGACCGCATTCCGCGATCAGGGCGTCTGCGTGCCGGCGCAGCCACTCCGCCCAGGCCGCGTATTCCTGTTCCGGTGCACCGAGCAGGCGCGACACCGCGAACACGAGCGGCGGCTGCCGGTGTGTCGGCGCGATCCGGGCGATGATCCGCTGTACGTCGACATCCCGGGCGACGCCGTCCGCCCACTGCGCATACAGCTCGGACCGGCCGGGTGCCTCCGCCTGAGCGAATCGCTCGTAACGGGCGGCGACGTCGGCCGCGGCATCCGTCTTCATCTGTCCATTCTCACCGGCGATGCCGAGCGAGCGCGCCCGAGACCTGCCGCGCGTCGGGTTGAATGGAGTGTCAGAAGGAGACGTGATGGCTTATTCGGTGAACAAGAGCGATGACCAGTGGCGGGCGGAGCTCAGCCCGGAGCAGTATGCCGTGCTGCGCCAAGCGGGAACGGAGCGCGCCTGGACGGGCGAGCTGCTCGACGAGGGGCGGGCGGGCCTGTACACCTGCGCGGCCTGCCATGCCGAACTCTTCCAGAGCGGCACGAAGTTCGACTCGCACTGCGGGTGGCCGAGCTTCTACGAATCGGTCCGGCCCGAGGCGGTCGAACTGATCGAGGACCACTCGCACGGGATGCTGCGCACCGAGGTGCGCTGCGCGAACTGCGGTTCGCATCTCGGCCATGTCTTCCCCGACGGCGTCGGCACGCCCACCGGCGACCGCTACTGCATGAACTCGCTGTCGCTCGACTTCGCGCCGGAAGAGTCCGCGTGAGCAGTGCTCTGGAGGCGATGCGGAACCGTCGCTCCTGGTCGAAGGTGACGGATGCTGCGCCCACGAGCGATGAGCTCGCGACCTTCGTCGCCGCGGCCGGTCGTGTCGCCGATCATTCGTCGATGAAGCCGTGGCGCCTCATCGAGCTGCGCGGGGCCGACCGCGACCGCCTCGGACGCGCGATGAACAAGGCGGAGGGCCGCAAGGGTGCATCCACCAAGCCCCTTCGGGCACCGCTGCTGATCGCAGTGGTCGGCAGCTACCGCCGCACCGACAAGGTGCCCGAGTGGGAGCAGGAGACGGTGCCTTCGGGCGTCGCGCACATGCTGAGCCTCCTGCTGGACGAGGCGGGATGGGGCGTGTTCTGGCGCTCCGGCCATCACACCCGCTCCAAGGCCGTCGCGAAGGCCCACGGCTTGAAGAAGCACGAGAAGCTCCTCGGCTGGCTGTACGTCGGCGGCAAGCCGCCGATGAAGCGGGAGGGTCGCCGCAAGACCGTCGACCCGCATCAGTTCCTGTCGCGGATGCCGCACGACTGACGTCTCCGTCACCGCCGCCGCGCTCGGCGCCAGGGGACGGCGGCGACGACCACGCCCACCAGGGCAACGGAGACCATGGCGATCTCGGTGACGAGTCCAGGGCTCGCCACGGCCGGCCAGACGGCGTCGAGCACCACCGCGGTGAACAGCTGGCCGACGACGATTCCGAGGGCGAGCAGCAGAACTCCGGTGTATGCGACCAGGGCGGCTGACAGGAAGATGTAGACGACGCCCAGGGCACCCCCGGTGTAGATCCACGGTTCCGCGGGGAGCGCGCGCGGCGGGCCGACCACGGCCACGTGGATCACCGCCACGACGACGAGGATCACTGTTCCGCCGAGGAAGTTCACGAACGTGGCCGTGATCGCGGTACCCACACGGGCGCGAAGTCGCCCGTTCGTGGCCTGCTGCCAGGCGACACCTGCCCCGACGAGGAACGGCAGCACCAGCATCCAGACGGGCACCGCGTCACCCGCTCCGCCGGCGAGCGAGATGGCCACCGCGACCAGGGCGAGCCCTCCCCCGACGACGCGTGGGAGGGTGACGGCCACCGCTCCTCCGGGTCCGTAGCCGAGACGGTCCAGGGTCAGGCTGCAGACGACCTGACCCGCGACGTAGCCGACGGTGAACAGCGATACCCCGATGACGCCGACGGTGAGGCCCTGCGTCGCGACCGTGAAGGCGCCGGCCGCGCCTCCGGCCAGCATCCACGAGGGGATGCTGCGGGCGCGGACACCCGCGACGAGACGCTGCAGGCCCGCCCTGCCCTCCGGAAGAAGGGCCGACAGGACGGCCACGATGACCAGCCCCGACCCGAACGAGATGGCCGCCGCCACGAAGCCATCGCCGAGGCGGAGCCCCAGCTGACCGTTCACCCGCGCCTGCGCGGCCGTGAGCACTCCGATGAGCACCGCACCCGCAACGGCGAGCCAGGCGGGATGGCGGACGGCGGTGGGCACCACCCCATCCTGCCGTGCGGCCGCCTATGCGCTGGCGACGGCGGCGTCCTGTGCGGCGCCCAACGTGGCGAACCACCCGAGCGTCGCCGGTTCCCGGCTGAAGGCGATGTATCCGCCCTCGGCCGCCACCACATGCCCGATGACCTTTCCGGACAGCGTTCCGGTGTGCATCCCCGGCTCGGGCGACGTCCAGAGCGGCCGTTCGGCTCCGCGTCGCCACGACCCCAGTTTGATGTTCGTGTCAGCTTTCGCGCGCACGAGATACCCCCATATCGGCTGACATCCCCAGTTCCAGTCAGCTGAATGGAAATATAGCGAACAAGACCGGTCGTTGTCACACCCTGGGGAAACGCTGAGCCGAAGATGAGGCGGCATCGCGTCGTCGCATCGGGAGGACGGTCCGTCCTGCGCGTCGGCTCACCCAGACGACATGCAAGACGGACCGGAGTCCGCAGGCTGAGCGGCGACCCGACGTGGCCGATCAACCGACGAGGGATCGTCTGCTGACTCTGCCGGCGCCTCGGGGGAAGGCGACCGGTGCGCTCACGGTAGGCAATCGTCGGATTTATCTCACGGGTATTGACAAGCGTCCCGCAGAGCAGGAGCGATACACCGCATCGATGTGGAGCCGACTACGGGACTTGAACCCGTAACCCCCATATTACAAGTATGGTGCGCTACCAATTGCGCCAAGTCGGCAGAGGACCGAGTCTAACGGTCCGCGACGCTCCGCCCCGAAAGGGGCTCAGCTCGACGGGGTGGGCGTTGCTGTCGGCGAGACCGACGGGGTCGGCGTCGGGGTGCTGTAGTACGAGTCGCTCGCGATCGTGAGGACGAACTGCGCGAACTCCTTCGGATCGTTGAGCGCTCCCACGTAGGGCGTACCGTTCACGAGGACGGTAGGGGTACCCGTCAAAGAGATGTCATCGGTGTCGGGCAGTCCGTCGAGCGCGCGATCGGTGGCGTTCCGGGCCCACACGGCGTAGGCCTCGTCCTCGATGCACTTCTGCACGTCCTTCGCCTTGTCGGAACTGATTCCGCTCGCGATGGCGAGCGTCGCCAGATCCTGGTCGGTCGGCCCGTCGGAGTCGACGTCCGGCTGTCCTGCGAGCAGAGCGTTGTTGTAGGCGAAGAACGTGTCGGGCGCGTGGGTGGCGACGCAGGCAGCCGCACTGGCGGCACGCAGGGAGTACTTCGTGCCGTTCGACTTCGCCGAGAGCATCGCGACCGGGTAGTACGTCAGGGTGGCGGCATCCTGCCCCACCCATTTGGCCAGCTGCTGCACGTTGGCCGCCTGGAACTCCTTCGATCCGACGGACAGGTAGTCGACGTACACGCGGATGTCGACCATGCCGCGGGTGGCCGTCGGTGCAGGGGTGGCCTCGGCGGTGGCCTCCGCAGCGGCCGGAGTGGGCGTCGGCGTCGGCGTCTCACCGGCGGCGGGTGCGCCACCCCCCACGCTCGTCGTGACGCCGGCCACGGATGTCACGGCGAAACCGTCGCCGGAGCCGCTGACGGGCTGCAGCACGGGCTGCGAGCTCGCGGATGAGAACGCCCACGAGACGACGACCGCCGCCACCGCGACGACGGCGACCACCCCGATGATCAGCGAGGCCCGGCCGAGCAGACGCGCTCGGGACTGCTTGGCCTGCAGCTGCTGCGCCTTCTCGCGCACCGCGTCACGGCGGTCGCTGGGGACGGGCACATCTGTGGGATCGTCGCTCGACATGGAACCTCTTGGAGAAATGGGCCGGTATTCCGGCGGGCCGCATGGGTGAGGCGGTCTCTCCGATGCTAACCAGGCAATCTGGGAAATGCCCAGACGCTCCCGCGGGAAAAGCCGCGGATCCGCCCGGCGGCTTGTCAGGCTGCCGTGCCATAATGATCGAGCGTCCAATGATGGGCGTGCGGGCTGCGGTCCGCTCATCCTCACTACGGATCGTCCGGCACGTACCTGCCGGTGAAGGAGAACAATCATGGCGTCCGTCACATTCGACAACGCAACCCGCCTGTACCCCGGAGGCACGCGTGCCGCGGTGGACAAGCTCAGCCTCGAAGTCGCCGATGGCGAGTTCCTGGTGCTCGTCGGCCCGTCCGGCTGCGGAAAGTCCACCTCGCTGCGCATGCTCGCAGGTCTCGAGGAGGTCAACTCCGGTCGCATCCTCATCGGCGACCGCGATGTCACCGACATCCCCCCGAAGGATCGCGACATCGCGATGGTCTTCCAGAACTACGCGCTGTACCCGCACATGACAGTGGCAGAGAACATGGGCTTCGCCTTGAAGATCGCCGGCGTGGGCAAGGAAGAGCGTGCCTCCCGCGTGCTCGAAGCCGCCAAGCTGCTCGACCTCGAGGAGTACCTGACCCGCAAGCCGAAGGCCCTCTCGGGTGGCCAGCGTCAGCGTGTCGCCATGGGTCGCGCCATCGTCCGCCAGCCGCAGGTGTTCCTCATGGACGAGCCCCTGTCGAACCTCGATGCCAAGCTCCGCGTGCAGACCCGCACGCAGATCGCATCGCTGCAGCGCCGCCTCGGTGTCACGACCGTCTACGTCACGCACGACCAGACCGAGGCGCTCACCATGGGTGACCGCATCGCCGTGCTCAAGGACGGTCTCCTCCAGCAGGTCGGAACGCCCCGCGACCTGTACGAGAAGCCGCGCAACGTCTTCGTCGCCGGCTTCATCGGCTCGCCGGCGATGAACCTGTTCCCCGCAGCCCTCACCGAGGGTGGCGTCGTCTTCGGCAACGGCAACGTGCCCATCGAGGCGGACGTGCTCGGCAAGGCCAACGGCTCCGAGGTCACGATCGGTGTGCGCCCCGAGGACATCGTCGTCGGCCCGGCTGACGGCAAGGGTCTCAGCGTGGTCGTCGACCTCGTCGAGGAGCTCGGCGCCGACGGCTACCTGTATGGTCACGCAGAGCTGAACGGCAAGCGCACCGACATCGTCGCGCGCGTCGACGGTCGTCGTCACCCGAACGCCGGTGACACGGTCATCCTGGCCGCCGTGCCCGGACACGTCCACGTGTTCGACGCCGAGTCGGGCGAGCGTCTGACCGACCGGGCGATCGCCGCGGCCTGATATTCGATCGACGGCAACGGCGCGGGTGGGTCACAGACCCACTCGCGCCGTTGCCGGTTAACGGGAAGAAGCATGTCACCTGACGCACTGAGCATCACCGCGAGTTCCTTCGATCCGGACCTGCTGACGCTCCCCTGGCCCACCCCCCTCGGCGAATGGCCGTCGAGCGAGATCGTCTTCCTGCCGAAGGGACTCTCCCGCCACCTCGTGCGCTTCTCGAGCCTCGCCGGACGGGTCATCGCGGTGAAGGAAACGACCGAGGAGATGGCACGTCGCGAGTACGACATGCTCGGCAACCTCGCTCGACTGGATGTTCCGTGCGTCGAACGCATCGCCGTGATCGCAGGACGGACGGATGCCGCGGGGACGGTGCTGCCCGCAGCGCTGGTGACGGCGCACCTGAAATTCTCCCTCCCGTATCGCGCGCTGTTCACCCAGGTGCTCCGGCCCGACACGGCGACCCGTCTGGTCGACGCCCTCGCCGCTCTTCTCGTACGACTTCACAACGTGGGCTTCTTCTGGGGCGACGTGTCGCTCTCCAACACCCTGTTCCGCCGAGACGCAGGCGCGTTCGCGGCCTACCTCGTCGACGCCGAGACTGGGGAGCTGCACGAAGGCGGCCTCACGCCCGGGCAGCGTGCTCACGACCTCGACATCGCCCGCACCAACATCGCCGGGGAGATCATGGACCTCGAGGCGGGCGGACGACTCGAGGGCGGAGTCGACGCAGTCGCCATCGCCGACGGGATCATGTCGTCCTACGCATCGCTCTGGGCGGCGCTGACGGATCAGGAGACGTTCGCGTCGGACGAGGCCTGGCGCATCACCGAGCGCATCCAGCGGCTGAACGGACTCGGCTTCGACATCGACGAGATGTCGATCCAGTCGACCGCCGACGGAACGCGCGTGTCGATCCAGCCCAAGGTGGTCGACGCCGGGCACCACCAGCGTCGACTCATCCGACTGACCGGGCTCGACGTCGAGGAGAACCAGGCCAGACGGCTGCTGAACGACCTCGACGAGTTCCGCGCGCGCATCTCACGGCTCGGCTCCGACGAGGAGATGGTGGCCCACGAATGGCTCACCCGCGCATTCGAACCCGTGGTCAAGGCGATCCCCTTCGACCTGCGTGCGAAGCTCGAGCCCGCCGAGGTGTACCACCAGGTGCTCGAGCACCGGTGGTACATGTCGCAGGCTCGAGGACGCGCCGTACCCCTGGCCGAAGTGCTCACGTCGTACATCGACGATGTGCTGCGACACCGTCGCGACGAGGCGACCGTCATGGGCCCACCCACCGAGACGATGTCGATCCCGATGATCACGACGGGTTCCGATGACGAAGAGCCGGTTCTCGACGACGACGACGAGGGCGTCGACTGGCGCGATCTGGTCTGAGTCGCCGCGCCGGCGCGCCCTGGGCGTCAGTAGCCGACGGTGAACCGCTCCCGTGAGTGCCGCGGCTCGTCGATCTCGTCGAGCACAGCGACCGCGAGATCGGCGCCCGAGATGAACGACTCGCCCGCCTCATCGGTGACCAGCACATCTCCGCCGTCGCGATACGAGCCGGTGCGCTCCCCCGCGGCCCAGGCGCCGAAGCCGCCGGCCGGGTGGATGTAGAACCAGTCGTGGCCGTAGTCGGAGGCCTGCAGATCTTCGAGCACACCGTAGGCCTCGTGAGCCTCGGGTTTGAACTCCTCGGGGAAACCCTCGGTGTCGACGAGTCGGGGACCACCGGGCGCGACGAGGCTGCCCCCGGCGCCTCCGATCACACCGATGCGCACCGTCGTCGGCAGAGAGCCCACGAACTCCGCGATCGCCGGGCGGAAGAAGCCCTGCATATCGTCTCGCGCGGCCACCGCCGACACCACGACGTCCACACCCTCGAGTTCGCTCACCAGCGACGGTACGTCGAGCAGGGTGCCCTCGATGTACGTGGCGCCCTCGACACGTTCCGACGGCACCTTCCGGGCGACCGACACGACGGTGTGTCCGCGATCCACGGCCTCCGCGACGATGTGGCGTCCGGCGTAGCCGGTTCCTCCGATGACGGCGATGCGTGGCATGGTCTCCCTTTCGACGAGCGGATGCTGCGGATGTGTTCGATGGAACGGATCAGTCGGGTGTCACTCCGAGGAGGCGCGGGTGGTGGCCACCTGGTACAGCGCCACGGATGCCGCGATCCCGGCGTTGAGCGACTCGGTCGTGCTCGCGATCGGGATGGACACGATCTGGTCGCACGTCTCGGTGACGAGACGAGAGAGCCCCTTGCCCTCAGAACCCACGACGATCACGACCGGGCGGTCGGCGAGCTGGAGCGAGGGAAGCGCGATGTCGCCGCCGCCATCGAGCCCCAGTACGAACACCCCCTGCTTCTTGAATTCCTTGAGCATGCTCGTGAGGTTGGAGGCGATCGCGACCGGGATGCGCGCGGCCGCACCGGCGCTCGTCTTCCACGCCGCCGAGTTGACGCTCGCGGACCGGCGCTGGGGCAGGATCACCGCGTGTCCGCCGAACGCGGCGGTGGAACGGATGATGGCGCCCAGGTTGCGGGGGTCGGTGATGCCGTCCAGAGCGACGAACAGCGGAAGCTGCCCCTTGTCGATGATCTCCTCGAGGAGGTCCTGCGGGTGAGCGTATTCGTACGGCGGCACTTTCAGCGCCACGCCCTGGTGGACGCCGTCGAATCCGGCCATCCGGTCGAGCTCGGGACGCATGACCTCCATCACCGGGATGCCACGGTGGGTGGCGATCGACAGCATCTCCTTGACGCGGTCGTCCATCTCCACCCGTTGCGCGATGTAGAAAGCCGTCGCGGGGATCTTCGCGCGGAGCGCCTCGAGCACGGAGTTGCGGCCGGTGACGACCTCGGTGTCATCGTCCTTCTTGGCCCGCGACTGGCGCTGCCCGCCGCTCGGCGCCTGGCCGGGCTTGCCCCGCCCGCCCGCAGCGGCGTAGCGCTCCTCGGCAGCCTTCCGCTTTCCGGCGGGGTGCCAGGCGCGGTCCTCCGCCCTCGGCGTCGGCCCACGGCCTTCGAGTGAGCGCTTGTTCTTGCCGCCCGTGCCCTTGAGCGGGCCCTTCTTGCCCTTGGCGGCGCCCGGGCGCCCTGGCTTGCCGGCCATCAGTTCTCCTTGGTGTGTGAGTCAGTGTCTATGGGGCCGTCGGAACGTGAACCGGCGGCGGCGGCGGCGAGGGACCACGAGGTGCCCTCGGTCGAGTCTTCCAGCATGATGCCCGCCGCCGCGATGGCATCGCGGATGCGGTCGGCGGCCGCCCAGTCCTTCGCAGATCGGGCATCGGCGCGCTGGCGCAGCATCGTCTGCACCAGGGCGTCGAGGGCGGATGCCTCGGCCGAGCCGTCCGCGGTCGCGAAGCCGCCCAGGCCGTTCAGCCCGAGGATGTCGAGCATCGCCACGACAGAGCGCGCCGCGTCGACGGCGCCGTCGATATCGTGCGCGTCGACGGCAGAGTTGCCTCGCCTCACGGTCTCGTGGATGACGGCGAGCGCTTGGGGCACGCCCAGGTCGTCGTCGAGTGCGGCCGTGAAGGTCTCGGGCAGGGCGCCCGGCGACAGGGCGGCGGGATCCGCGTCCGGGTCGCGGCGGACGCGCTGCAGGAACGTCCGGATGCGCTCCAGTGCCGCCTCGGCCTCATCGAAGGTCTTGTCCGAGACGTCCAGGTTGGATCGATAGTGGGCCGCGCCGAGCGCGTACCGCACGACGAGCGGGTCACGGTCTCGCAGGGCGTCGTGTGCGAGCACGAAGTTGAAGAGCGACTTCGACATCTTCTGCCCGTTCACGGTGACGAGCCCGTTGTGCACCCAGTAGCGGGCGAAGGGGTCTCCTGCTGCCGTGGACTGCGCCAGCTCGTTCTCGTGGTGCGGGAAGCGCAGGTCGAGGCCACCGCCGTGGATGTCGAACTGCGGACCGAGGTAACGCCGTGACATCGCGGAGCACTCGATGTGCCACCCGGGCCGACCCGCTCCCCACGGTGATTCCCAGACCGCACTGGACGGCTCGCCGCCCTTCGCGCCCTTCCAGAGTGCGAAGTCGTGAGGGTCGCGCTTGCCGCGCGGGTCGGCGTCCTCGGCCGGTTCCATCGCGTCGAGCGATTGGCGCGTGAGCGAGCCGTATTCGCTCCACGATCGCACGTCGAAGTACACGTCGCCGGCCGCCGCATAGGCATGCCCCTCGTCCATCAGCCGTGCGATGAGCTCCTGCATCTGCGGGATCGATGCGGTCGCGCGCGGCTCGTACGTCGGCGGAAGGATGCCGATCGCGGCATACGCCCGGGTGAACTCGAGCTCCATGCGGTACGCGAGTGCCCACCAGGGCTCTTCTGCGGTGGCGTTCGCGAGCACTTTGTCGTCGATGTCGGTGACGTTGCGGACGAAGGTGACCCTCCCGAACCGGTGGGCCAGCCATCGACGCAGGATGTCGAACGCGAGCGCGCCGCGCAGATGCCCGATATGGGGCCCCGACTGCACCGTCGGTCCACAGACATAGATCGTGACGTCGTCGGCGCGCGCAGGCGCGAAGTCGCGCAGGGCCTGCGCCTTGGTGTCGTACAGCCGAACAGTCACCCACCCAGCCTACCGGCGGGGTATGTGCGCGACCCGGGTGTGACGATCGGCTAGAACAGAGGGGTGTTCCCCGTCCTCGCCGTCCTCGCCGCCGCCGTGCTGTTCGGCACGACCGGCACTTCGCAGGCGCTCGGTCCCGACGACACCACACCGCTGTCGATCGGCGCGGTGCGCCTGGTCATCGGCGGGAGCGGTCTCGCCGTCCTCGCCTTCGCTCTCGCCCGGCGCCACGCACGACGCCGGGCGGAGGCCGCGCCGCGCCCGGCCCTCGGCATCCGTCCGCTCCTCCTGATGACGTCGACCGGCCTCTGCCTCGCCCTGTACCAGCCGCTGTTCTTCCTGGGCACGGCCCGCAACGGGGTCGCGGTGGGAACCGTGATCGCGCTCGGCTCCGCTCCCATCCTGGCCGGACTCCTGGAATGGGCTCTGACGCGCCGGCTGCCCCGTGCCACATGGATGTCTGCGACGGCGCTGGCCACGGTGGGCGTCGTCATGCTCGGCTTCGGCGGCGAGGCGGGAGCGTCATCGGGGGCCGACCTTGTGGGGATCACCGGCAGCGTGGGGGCGGGCGCCACCTTCGCGGTCATCGCGAACGCACAGCGGCGGCTGCTCGACGGGGGCTGGGATCCGTTCACGGTGGTCGGGGCGATGGGGGCGAGCTCCGCGCTCATCAGTGCGTGTGCGCTGCCGTTCGTCGACCTGCGGTGGCTGGCGACGACGCCCGGACTCGTCATGGCGCTCTGGCTCGGAGTGGGAACGATCTCGATCGCGTACGTCCTGTTCACATGGGGGCTGAGCGGCCTGACCGCTGCCACCGCCGCGACGCTGACGCTCGGCGAGCCACTCACCGCGGCCGTGCTGGGGATCACCGTCCTCGACGAGCGCCTCAGCGCTCTCGCGGTGGCGGGGTTGATCGTGCTCGCCTGCGGCCTGACTCTGCTCGCGTGGGGCTCGAGGCGTCCCCGTGATCCGATCCCGTTCGCCGTGGAGGCATGAGGTGACCGACCTCGTCATCCGTCTCGACGACCTCAGCGGTGAGGACACCCGTGCCCTGGTCGCGGCTCACCTCGACGGTATGCGCGACACCTCGCCACCCGAGAGCGTCCACGCTCTCGACGTCGACGCACTGCGCGGGCCGCGCATCACGTTCTGGTCCGCGTGGATCGGCGACCACGTGGCAGGGATCGGCGCGCTGTCGATGCTCGATCACGACCGCGGTGAGCTCAAGTCGATGCGGGTGCACGACCGCTTCCGTGGAACCGGCGTCGGGCGGAGGATCCTGCGCCACATCGTCGCCGAAGCCGAGGGACGGGGAGTTCGCAGCCTGTGGCTCGAGACGGGTTCGACCCCGGACTTCCTCCCCGCGCAACGTCTTTACGAGAGCGAGGGCTTCCAGCGGTGCCCACCGTTCCCGCCGTACGTCGACGACCCGTTCTCGGTGTTCATGACGCGCACCCTGTGAATCGATCCGTCACCGTGCGTGCCGCGGCGGACCCTCAGATCGGGAAGACGAGCGCGACGGCGAACGCCGAGACGCCGTCACCCCGGCCGGTGAAGCCGAGGCCGTCCGTCGTCGTGGCGCTGAGGGAGACGGATGCTCCGCCCAGCGCGGCCGACATCACCGCCTCGGCTTCGAGTCGGCGGGCGGAGAACCGCGGTCGATTGGCCTGCACCTGAACGGACACATTGCCGACTTCCCAGCCGGCCTCCCTGAGGAGGGAGCGAGTGCGGCGGAGGAAGGCCTCGGCGTGCGCACCCGCATATTCGGGCCGATCCGTGCCGAAGTGCGTGCCGATGTCGCCGAGGCCGGCCGCCGCCAGCAGCGCATCCACGATCGCGTGCGCGATCGCATCGCCGTCGGAGTGCCCCGAGAGAGCCTGCTCGTCCGCCCACCGCAGGCCCCCCAGCCACAGGTCGCCGTCGCCGCCGAACGCGTGCACATCCGTACCGATACCGACCCGCGGCAGCCCGGCCGCCACCCGATCGGGGTCGGTGTGACGAGGAGTGATGAGCCCTCGCGCTCTTTCGAGATCGGCGGGCGTGGTGATCTTGAAGGCCGAGGCGTCTCCCGGCACGGTCACGATGCGGTGACCAGCGGCCGCGACGAGCGCCGCGTCGTCGGTGTACTCCTGCGCAACGCCGCGATAGCTGTCGTCGAGGATCCTGCGCGGAAATCCCTGCGGCGTCTGCGCCGCCGCCAGCTCCGACCGATCCACAGCGGCCACGATCTCGTCCGCGTCGACCCGCTTGATCGTGTCGATCACCGGGAGCACCGGGACGACGCCCGACGCCCCACCGCGCACAGCGTCGATCACGCGGGCGAACACGTCGGGTGGGGTGAGGGCGCGCGCGGCGTCGTGGACGAGGACGACATCCACGTCGGGCCACACGGCCGCGAGGCCGGCCATCACCGACTTCTGCCGGGTCTCGCCACCCGCCACGATCGTCATGAGATCACGACGGTCCCCCGCCGCCGAATCGGCGTCGGTGAGGGCCTCTCCGACGCGGTCCTCCGGCACGACGACGACGACCTGCGCCGTGGGCGCCGCCAGGACGCCGTCGAGTGCGTGGCGCAGAATGGTGTGCTCGTCGATGCCGACGAACGCTTTCGGCGCACCCGCACCCAGCCGGCTGCCTGAGCCGGCGGCGACGACGATGACGGCTGTCCGAGGCACGGGCGTGATGCTCACGCCTCGAATCTAGCCTGCCCGGTCAGCTGGCGAGGACCTCGTCGAGGACGACGCCGGCCTGCTCTTCGTCGGTCTTCTCGGCCAGGGCGAGCTCGGAGATCAGGATCTGACGTGCCTTGGCGAGCATGCGCTTCTCTCCCGCAGAAAGACCGCGGTCCTGATCGCGACGCCACAGGTCTCGAACGACCTCACTGACCTTGATGACGTCGCCGGAGGCGAGCTTCTCGAGGTTCGCCTTGTACCGACGCGACCAGTTGGTCGGCTCCTCGGTGAAGGGAGCGCGAAGCACTTCGAACACCCGCTCGAGTCCTTCTTTGCCGATCACGTCTCGAACGCCCACGAGGTCGACGTTGTCCGCCGGAACCTCGATAGTCAGGTCACCCTGAGTGACGCGAAGCTTGAGATAGATCTTCTCTTCGCCTCTGATGATGCGGGTCTTGACTTCCGCAATGGTGGCCGCCCCGTGATGGGGGTAAACGACCGTTTCGCCAACCTCAAAAAGCATGCAGGTGTGTCCTTTCGGCAAACTCCAGGATACCACAGGGCGCATACACTAAGGTGCCGCGGCCGGCGCCCGGGCGACCAGCGGGCGGCCATCCGCACCCCATAGAATGCAGGGACAGCAGCAAGCTCTCTTGGAGGATCCGTGAAATCGCGCCTGATCGCGTCCCTCGCTCTGGGCGTCGCCGTCCTCGTCGGAACGAGCGGATGCGCTCTGATCTCGCCGCAGGCGACGACGATCGAGTACTCCGCCGCCGAGGGTGTGAACATCCCCGACTCCGGTCCCCTCCAGGTGCGCAACGCGCTGATCGTCGCGAACGAGGACGGCACGGTCGGAAACCTCGTGGCCGCGATCGTCAACCAGACCTCGGACGCGCAGGTGCTCAACATCGACCTCGGTCCGGGCGTGGTGTCGAAGTCCGTTCGCGTGCCCGCGAACAGCGTGGTCAGCCTCGGATCGGACGACCACGAGCCGCTCACGCTGGAGGACATCGACGCCGTTCCGGGTACCGATGTGCAGATGTCGTTCCAGTCGGGCGATGCCGACACCGTCACGACGTACGTGCCGGTGCTCGACGGTCAGCTGTCGTACCTCCGGCCGCTCGCCCCCTGACGCGACTCGTCCCGGTCAGCTCTCGAACCGATAGCCCAGCCCGCGCACCGTCACCAGCATGGTCGGGTCGCTCGGCTTCTGCTCGATGCGCGACCGGATGCGCTTGATGTGCACATCCAGCGTCTTGGTGTCTCCGAAGTAGTCGGTGCCCCAGACCCGGTCGATCAGCTGGCCGCGCGTGAGGACCCGCCCGGTGTTGCGCATCAACACCTCGAGCAGCTCGAATTCCTTCAGCGGCATGGCTATCTCACGACCGTCCACCGACACGGTGTGGCGATCGATGTCGACGGTCACACGGCCGGCCTGCAGGATGCGCTCATCGAGATCGGCATCCAACGTCGCGATGCGACGGAGCACGGCCCGCATGCGCGCCAGGAGCTCGCGCGACGAGTACGGCTTGGTGACGTAGTCATCGGCTCCCAGCTCGAGACCCACGACTATGTCGACCTCGGAGTCCTTCGCCGTCAGCATGATGATCGGCACATTGGACGTGGTCCGGATCTGCCTGCAGACCTCGGTGCCCGGCATGCCAGGCAGCATCAGGTCGAGCAGAATGATGTCGGCCCCGCGCTCGTGGAACGTGGAGATGGCCGACGGGCCGTCCTCCGCGATCTCCACCTCGTAACCCTCCCGCTTGAGCAGGTACGCCAGAGGGTCGGCGAGATCGGGTTCGTCTTCGACGATCAGAACGCGGGTCATGGTGTTTCTCCGTTCGGCGACACGAACTGCTCCGTGCCGCCCTTCATGGATGCGGTGTCGGCCGCCGACGGCGGGTAGCTCTGCTTCTTCTTCTTGGCCGGTCGCCTCTTCTTGCGGTCCGGCTGATCGTCCGGCCGGGCGACCAGCGGAAGACGGATGGTGAAGGTCGACCCGCGACCGGGGCGTGACCACAGTCTCACCTCGCCGCCGTGTCGTTGAACGGCGTACTTCACGATCGACAGGCCAAGTCCCGTGCCTCCGGTCCGCCGCGACCGGGCCTGGTCGGCACGGTAGAAGCGTTCGAACACGCGATCCTGCTCGGCCTCGGCGATGCCGATGCCCCGGTCCGTGACGGCGATCTCGAGGATACCGTCGGCGGCCTTCACCCCGATCCCGACGGTCGATCCGGCGGGCGAGTAGGCGATCGCGTTCGCGATGAGGTTGCCGAGCGCCTCACTGAGCACCTGGGCGTCGCCGCGCACATACAGCCCGCGCTCGCCTCCGCGGACCACATCCACGCCCGACGACGTCGCCTGAATTGCGTGCGCCTCGAGTGCAGAGGTGACGACTTCGTCGACCGACACCTCCCTGTCGGTGTCCAGTTCGTCCGCCGCCTGCAGGCGGGAGAGGCTCATGATGCGCGAGGTGAGCCCGCTCAGTCGTGAAGCCTCCGCCGACAGCCGTGCGACGAACTTGCGCACCTGATCGGGATCGTCGGCGGCCGACTCGATCGCCTCGGCGAGCAGCATCACCGCCCCCACGGGGGTCTTCAGTTCGTGGCTCGTGTTCGCCACGAAGTCCCGGCGCATCTCCTCCACCCGTTCGCGCTCGGTGATGTCGCGGAAGACGACGAGCGCGAGTCGGGGGGTGATCATCATCGCCCGGGCGGCGACGAGGCGCGGCTCGGCGGGCGGGGCGCCGCGACGCAGTCGCATCGTCGCGGTGGCGGCGGTCGCGGTGCCCCGCGCCTGCCGAGCCAGCGCCCGCAGCTCCGCGCTGTGCAGGACCTCCCCCTCGAGCATCCCGAAGGGGGCGGAGGGCGGCGAGGCGGCGAGCACCGTCGAGGAGGTGTCGACCACGACGGCGGCGTCGTCCATCACATGCAGCACATCACGGACGCCCTCGGGAATGCTCAGCGACGTCTCCGCGCGGAGACGGTCACGAGCGCGCAGGGCAGCGACGACGATGATCGACGCCGAGCTGCCGATGATCGCCCCGACGACCAGGGCGAGCAGCGCAAGCTGCGTCGTTTCCATGTCTTCAGCGTAGACGGCGCGAATCCGGGCGCCCGCTCGTCACCGTCTGTCAGCCCGCCGGACCGGTTACTATTCACTCTCGCGGCACCGTTCGTTAACCTTCCCTGACGACAATCGCGCTGGCGATATCCGCCGATCGCGTGACTCACGCGTGCCCGCGCAACAGGAGAGGTGCCGCACCATGCGCGAACTATTCCATCAGACACTCGAAGACGTTCAGGCTCGACTGGTCGAGATCTCCGAGCTGGTCACGATCGCGATCGACAAGGCCACCCGCGCCTTCGGCACGAGCGACGTGGCCCTGGCTGAAGAGGTCATCGCCGATGACAGCATCATCGACGAGAAGGCCGTCGCGCTCGACGAGCTCGCCATCGAGATCCTCGCCCGTCAGCAGCCGGTGGCCCGCGACCTGCGCGTCGTGGTCACTGCCCTCCGGGTGAGCGCCTCGCTCGAGCGCATGGGCGACATCGCCGAGCACATCGCCCAGCTGACGCGCATGCGCTTCCCTGAGCGCGCCATCCCGAAGGGGCTCAAGGGCACCTTCACGAAGATGGGCGAGCTCGACGTCGCCGTGGCCCACAAGCTCACCGAGCTCTTGAAGACCCAGGACCTCGAGCTGGCCGAAGAGATCCGCAACGACGACGACGCGATCGACGATCTGCATGTCAGCGTGTTCGAGAAGGTGCTCAGCGACAGCTGGCAGGGCGAGACGGGCGCGACCGTCGACGCCACGCTCGCGAGCCGCTACCACGAGCGCTTCGCCGACCACGCGGTCTCCGTCGCGAAGAAGGTGGTCTACCTGGCCACGGGCGACTGGACCGCAGACGAGAACCGAGCCGAGACGGTCTCGAGCCCGTCGATCTGACGGGCTCCGCGCCTGATCAGGTCCGCACCTGATCAGCTTCGCACACCACGAGAAGAGCGGATGCCTCGCGACGAGGCATCCGCTCTTCCGCGTTGTACGGACCGACCTACTTCTTTCCCTGCGACGCGACCGCCGCGGCGCCCGCGGCAGCGGCCTCGGGGTCGAGGTACTCCCCCGGGCCGAGCGGCACGAGGTTGTCGTCGAGCTGATAGACGAGCGGGATGCCCGTGGGGATGTTCACCTCGGCGATGTCGGCGTCGCTGATGCCTTCCAGGTGCTTGACGACCGCGCGGAGCGAGTTGCCGTGCGCCGTGACCAGCACGGTCTTGCCGGCCTTGAGGTCTTCGGTGATGTCGCTCTCCCAGTAGGGCAGCAGGCGGTCGATGACGAGCTTGAGCGACTCGGTGCGCGGGACCTCGCCGTCGATCCCGGCGTAGCGCGGGTCGCCGACCTGGCTGAATTCGCTGTCGTCGTCGAGAGGCGGCGGCGGTACGTCGAACGACCGACGCCACAGCATGAACTGGTCCTGCCCGAACTCGGCGAGCGTCTGCGCCTTGTCCTTGCCCTGCAGAGCGCCGTAGTGGCGCTCGTTGAGCCGCCACGTGCGCTTGACGGGGATCCAGAGCCGGTCAGCGGCGTCCAGCGCGATGTTCGCGGTCTGGATCGCGCGGCTCAGCACGGAGGTGTAGAGCACGTCGGGGTGCAGCCCCGCTTCGGCCAGAAGCTCGCCGCCTCGGCGGGCCTCGGCCTTGCCCTGCTCGGTCAGACGGACGTCCACCCAGCCGGTGAAGAGGTTCAGTTCGTTCCATTCGCTCTGGCCGTGGCGGAGCAGGATCAACGTGTGGGGCGCGGTCATGCCGCCATGATACCGAGGGCGGGTGACCGCCGTCGGCTCGCCTGCCGAGCAGATGCCCAGCGGATGTCGGGGCGCGGCTGACATCATGGCGTCATGGTCGCCCGCCCCTCCGCCGCCGGTCACGTGACCCGCGGGACGACCGGCACGAACCGCCTGCGACGTGTCGATCGGTGGATCGCCCGCCGCCCGGAACTCGTGCGCGCGATCGATCCACTGGTGGTGGATCTCGGATTCGGGGCGAGCGCCGTCACGACGCTCGAGCTGCACGCCCGGCTCGCGCGCGTGCGCCCCGACGTGGAGGTCCGCGGCCTGGAGATCGAGCGTGCGCGGGTCGTGCGGGCCGACGAGCAGCTGGACGCGGTTCGAGCGGGCGGACGACCGTTCTCACCGGACGCGCGGGTCTCGTTCGGATTCGGCGGCTTCGAGGTGCCGATGACCGCGGGGCGTCGGCCGGTCCTGATCCGGGCGATGAACGTGCTCCGTCAGTACGATCCCGCGGAGGTCGCCGATGCCTGGGCGCGGATGGCCGCGCGGCTCAGCCCCGGCGGCCTTCTGGTCGAAGGCACCTGCGACGAGATCGGTCGCGTGTGCACGTGGCTGGCGATCGGGGCCGACGCCTCGCCGCGGACGCTCACGGTCTCTCTCCGACTCGCCGAACTGCAGCATCCGTCCATCGCGGCCGAGCGGCTGCCCAAAGCGCTCATCCACCACAACGTCCCCGGCCGGCGGGTGCACGGCTTCTTCGTCGCCCTCGACCGGGCGTGGGATGCCGCGGCGCCCCTGTCCACCTTCGGCGCGTCGCAGCGCTGGCAGGGGGCCGTGCGAGCTCTGCGTGACGACGGCTGGCCGGTTCTCGAGCCCGGCCGCTGGCGTCTCGGCGAGATCACGGTCGACTGGCGCGCGGTGGCCCCGGACTAGATCCGAGGCACCGCCGCGCGCGCCTGGTCCGCCGGCATGCCCGATGCGGCCAGGAGGTCGACGACCAGGGGGCGCATCGCGGCGATCAGATTGTGGTCGCCGAGCGAACCGTCGGGCATGAGGGTGCGCGGGTCGAGCATCCCCGCGACGACGAGGAGCGCCTCGCGGGCCGCCGGTTCCAGGGAGATGTCCTCGAGCGACGCCTCCAGCAGATCCAGGCCACGGAGCATGTCGCTCAGCAGGTCGGCGGCCACCGGACGCGGCATCCGGTCGTCGCTCTGGTACACGGCGCGGCGCCCCACGACCCGCAGGTTGCGGATCGCGTAATCCATCGACGAGCGGACCCTCTCGTGCCGTTCCAGCTCGGTGCGCTGGCGGCGCAGGAAGGGCGAGATGCGCGCGATCGCGAGACCGGACTCGAGGGACACGCGCCACTCCTCGAACAGGGGCTGGATACCGCGCGCCTTCTCGAGTCCGCGCTCGGCCCGGATCCGGTCACCCCGGCGAAGCGCCTGGATCATGGTCTCGACGGCCGCGTGCACGGCGTCGAAGACCACGCGGGCGTCTCGGAGCTCGGGCGCGCGGGGATTGCGCGGCACGAGCGCGGTCACGAGGAGAGCCGCGACGCCACCCACCAGACCGTCCGCCAGGCGGGTGAAAGGCGCGCCGACCTGTGCAGGCAGGATCAGCACGATCAGCGACTGGATCGCGGCCGCGATCGCGAAAGCGGGCTGCGGGGACAGGAAGCGCGCGATCATGAGGGTGAGTGCGAGAGCGAGGGCGAGCTGCCACCACCCGCTGCCGATGGTGAACAGCAGGAGCTCGGCGACGAGGATGCCCACGAGCATGCCGATGACGGTCTCCAGCACTCGACGGGGCCGGGCATCTCGGACCAGGCCGAGGCTCGAGATGGTCACCGTCGCCGCGATCAGCGGAGTCGCGTGGCCCAGGACGTAGTGGGCGAAGGCGAACGCCGCCGTCGCGGCGACGACGATCTGGATGATCGCGTTCGCCGAGCCGTGCATGCGACGCAGGCCCGGCCGCACGTCGAACCGCGTGCGCCAGCCGGTCGGCACGACCGCGGTGTGCGGGGACGGCGCCCCGTCGCTCATCGTGCCGGAGTGCGACGACCCAGGCGCGGGATGCGCGGGACCGACGCCGTCGCGCCGGCCTCCGGCGGGACGATGACCTCCTGCGCGGCGGCGATCGGCCCGTCCTCGCCGTCGACCACGAGGTCGGCGTCGGTGGGGGTGCTGCGCTTCACCACGGCCAGGGCGATCGGCCCGTCCTCGTAGTGCAGCGCGGCCGAGGTGATGACGCCCACGTCGTCTGCGCCCACGCGGACGGCCGCCCCGCGGATGGGAAGGCGACTGCCGCTGCCGTCGAGCTGCAGCGCCACGATGCGCCTCGGGGGGTGGCCGAGGTTGTGCACCTTCGCCACGGTCTCCTGACCGCGGTAACAGCCCTTGCTCAGGTGCACCGCCGTGCGGAGCCAGTCGTATTCGTGCGGGAGGGCGCGTTCGTCCACTTCGGTGCTCCAGCGCGGGCGCCATGCGGCGACGCGCAGCGCATCGACGGCGATCAGGCCGGCCATCCCGAGCCCGTCCCGGGTCGCGGCATCCACCATCTGCTCGAGGGTCGCCCGCGGCACCAGCAGTTCGGACCAGTCCCGGTCGGAGCCCGGGTGCGGCTCCACGGCTGCGTAGCCGTACCCGCCGGTCGAGATCTGCGGCCAGGGGTCGTGCCAGACCACCCGCGCGGTGTGGTCCCCGCTGTTCCCGACGAAGGCCTCGATCGCCGCGGACGTGCCGCCCACCACCGTGTACTCGTCGCCGGCATCGCGAGGAACCACCCGGAGACGGAACCGCATGCGCGTGAGCCACGTCAAGAGCCCGGCGGCGTCGCCGGCGTCCACGATGAGCCACGTGGTCTCGCCGTCGTCGAGGACGGATGCCGTGTGCTCCACGCGACCCTGGGGGTCGAGCACCAGCAGCTCGGTGCTGACTCCCGGCGCGAGACGGGTAAGCGCCTGCGATGTCAGGGAATCGAGCCACGACAGGCGGTCCTCGCCCGTCACCGCGAGAACTCGCCGGTCTCCGAGGACGGCGACCGACCGGCCGAGGGAGAGCGCGCGCTGCTCGCCGAGCGGATTCCCCAGGTGCTGGAGTCCGGCGTCATCGACGACAGCCCCGGGAAGGCGGGTGAGGAAGTCGTCCATCACTCGGCCTTCGCCAGGCGGGCGGAGGCGTGTGACCCGAGTTCCTGGCCGAGGGCCGCGATGTCCCAGGCCCAGAGGAGATGGTTGTCGACGAGTCCATACAACCGGGACGCGGCGGCGTAGGGCTTCGAGCCCGCGGTGCGCATCACGTAATCGGTCGCGATGTCGATGCGCGGACCGCGCACCTGACCAAGGTAGAGCTCGCTCACCCCGTCGGAGTGCACGAGCAGGGCCTCGATGTCGAAACCGCCCTCGGCGTTGCGCAGCGCTTCGATGTCGTCCACGGTTCGGACGGGCTCGTCCGCGAGGGCGGGCAACAATGCCGGCCCCGCATCTCCCTCGCCGGCGGGGATGGAGAGCCGCCAGTAGCCCATCTCCGACACGAGCGGCGTGCGCGTGCGGTCCTCGCCGTCGCCGTGCAGAAGCCAGGCGCTGGCGGCGTAGTTCAGGAAGGAGCCGCCATCGTGGCTGAAGCTGACACGGTGGGCGAACTCACCCGCATAGTGCGTGTCGGCCACGTCGTAATCGATGACGCCGGTGCCCTCCCAGACCCCGATGAGCCAGGAGAGGGGAACCAGTTCCGCGGGGAGATCGGTCGGCAAATCGAACATGCCGCGGACCGTCAGCGCTGGCCGCGGTAGAGGTTCTTCAGGACGACGCCGGCGATGAAGAAGATCGCGAGAGATGCGAGGACGAGAAGTCCGACGTAGAAGAGTTCCAGCGCGACGAGATCCATGCCACAACCTTATCGCGCTCAGCCGGGAACGATCGCGGCGAGGCCGAACCCCGCGCTGATGACACCCATCACCAGGAGGGCGCCGAGCGCACTCGCGGCCACCCGTTCCGTGAACCCGTGAGAGCGCCCACCGGCGAGCTGGATGACGAAGCCGAGGATCACGCATCCCCCCAGGCCGAGGATGAGCCACGCAGCGCGCCAGTCGGGCGGCACGAAGACTCCGACGGCGAGGGCGGTGACGACCGCGGCGATCCAGACCGCGACGACGCCGCCGAAAGCGGTACGGGGGGTCAGTTCGGGCGTGGCCACGGAGCTATTCTCCTTCATCACGGGCGATTAGCCACCCCCGGTCCGGCACGGAGGACGACACCCGCGGAGGGGAGCGGTCACCCTCTAAACTCGGTCACACCCTAAACTGGGTCGACGGCGCGCCCGATTGCGCTCGAAGGATGATGTCTTGGCACAGCTTCTGGTTCTGAGCTCCACGCACGGAGGCGGCCCCGTCCTGCCCTCGCTCGAGCTGCTCAGCCACCGCGTGCGCCAGATCCCCGCCGAACCGGCGCAGCTCGTGAACGCCCCCAGCGCCGACGTGATCTTCGTCGACGCGCGCATCGACCTGGTCGGAGCGAAGTCGCTCTGCAAGATCCTGAACACGACGGGGCTCGACGCCCCGCTCGTCCTCGTGGTGACCGAGGGCGGCCTGACGGCGGTGTCGACCGACTGGGGAGTGGACGACGTCATCCTCGTGACCGCCGGGCCCGCCGAAGTGGACGCCCGCGTGCGTCTGGCGATCGGACGGATGACGAAGGAGCAGGTCTCGACCCGTATCCAGACCTCGGGCATCACGATCGATGAGTCCTCCTACTCGGCGAAGGTGCACGGCAAGCCCCTCGATCTCACCTACAAGGAGTTCCAGCTGCTGCATTTCTTCGCCACGCATCCCTCCCGCGTGTTCACCCGGGAGCAGCTGCTGAGCGAGGTCTGGGGCTACGACTACTTCGGCGGGACGCGGACCGTGGACGTGCATGTGCGTCGCCTGCGGGCCAAACTCGGCGACCTCGAGCAGCTCATCGGCACCGTTCGCAACGTGGGCTACCGGTTCAACGTGTACGAGGACGACCAGCTGCCCACTGCGGGTTCGCGCTCCTGACGATCGCGTACACGCACGGACACGTCACCCTGCAATGATGAGGGGATGATCGAACAGGACGTGCTCGACGCCGGATTCGGCGATGCGGACGACGACGACTTCGATGCCGCCGTCGAGGTCTTCGACTCGCAACTCCCCGAGAACCGCTACCTCGATCGCGAAGTCGCGTGGCTCTCGTTCAACCAGCGCGTCTTGGAACTGGCCGAAGATCCCCGGCTTCCCGTGCTGGAACGCGCGAACTTCCTGGCGATCTTCGCCAGCAACCTCGACGAGTTCTTCATGGTGCGCGTCGCGGGCCTGAAACGTCGCATCGTCACCGGCCTCGCCGTGCCCACGAACGTCGGGCGCGCGCCCCAGGACGTGCTCACCGACATCTCGGGCGAGGCTCATCGCCTGCAGGAACGGCATGCCGATGTCTGGACCCGGATGGTACGGCCCGATCTTGCGGGCTCCGGTATCGAAGTGATGTCGTGGGATGCTCTGTCCGAGGACGAGCAGACGCGGTTGACCGACTACTTCCAGGCTCAGGTGTTCCCCGTGCTGATGCCGCTCGCGGTCGACCCCGCGCATCCGTTCCCGTACATCTCCGGACTCTCGCTGAATCTCGCGATCCGCATCCGCAACGCCAAGACGGGCCGGCAGGAGTTCGCGCGTCTCAAGGTTCCGCCGATGCTCCCCCGCCTCGTCGAGGTTCCGCGCGACGGCAAGACCGTGCGCTTCCTCCCGCTGGAGGACCTCATCTCGAATCACCTGGGCGACCTGTTCCCGGGGATGGAGATCCTCGATCACCACGCCTTCCGACTGACCCGCAACGAAGACGTCGTGATCGAGGAGGACGAGACCGAGAACCTCATCCAGGCCCTCGAGGCGGAGCTGCTGCGGCGCCGCTTCGGACCCCCCATCCGCCTCGAGGTGACCGAGGACATGGACGACGTCACGCTCAGTCTGCTCATCAACGAGCTGACGATCACCGAGCAGGAGGTGTACCGGCTCCCCGGCCCGCTCGATCTCCGCGGGCTGTTCGAGCTCGGACGCATCGACCGTCCCGACCTGAAGTACCCGCCGCACGTCCCGACCACGGCGGTGGCGTTCCAGCCCGCCGAGCAGAACGGCCGCGCCGACATCTTCAAGGCCATCCGTGCCGGCGACGTTCTCGTGCACCACCCGTACGAGTCCTTCGCGACGAGCGTCCAGGCCTTCCTCGAGCAGGCCGCGAAAGACCCGCACGTCCTCGCCATCAAGCAGACGCTCTACCGGACGTCGGGAGACAGCCCCATCGTCCAGGCGCTGATCGACGCCGCCGAGGCCGGCAAGCAGGTGCTGGCGCTGGTCGAGGTCAAGGCCCGCTTCGACGAGGCTGCGAACATCGTCTGGGCGCGCAAGCTCGAGAAGGCCGGCGTGCACGTGGTCTACGGGCTCGTCGGATTGAAGACGCACTGCAAGCTCGCGCTCGTCATCCGCGAGGAGAACGGCGTGCTGCGCCACTACAGCCACATCGGAACGGGCAACTACAACCCGAAGACGAGCCGCATCTACGAGGACTTCGGGCTGTTCACCACCGACGGCCAGGTGGGCAAGGACCTGACCCGACTGTTCAACGAGCTCAGTGGCTACGCCATCGAGAAGAAGTTCAAGCGCCTCCTGGTCGCGCCGCTGCATCTGCGCAAAGGTCTGCTCCGGCAGATCGACAAGGAGCGCAAGCATGCGCTCGAGGGCAAGCCCGCCCACATCCGCATCAAGGTCAACTCGATGGTCGACGAGGAGATCATCGACGCCCTGTACCGGGCGAGCCAGGCAGGCGTCCGGGTGGACGTCTGGGTGCGCGGCATCTGCTCGCTGAAGCCCGGCGTCGAGGGGATGAGCGAGAACATCACCGTCCGCAGCATCCTGGGTCGCTATCTGGAGCACTCGCGCATCTTCGCCTTCGACAACGACGGCGATCCGCAGATCTTCATCGGCAGCGCCGACATGATGCACCGCAACCTCGACCGGCGCGTGGAGGCGCTCGTGCGGGTGATCGCGCCCGCGCACATCAAGGAGCTGACCGACCTGTTCGAGCTGGCGATGGCCGACACGACCAGCTCCTGGTGGCTGGGCACCGACGGTGAATGGACGCGCCACAGCGTGGGGGACGACGGCAAGCCGCTCGTCGACATCCAGGACCGCACCATGGCGAGCGTGCAACGGCGTCGTCGCACGCGGGCGGCGCGATGACCGACACCGCCGTGTACGCGGCGGGCGGCGTCCTGTGGCGGGTCGTCGAGGGCAAGCTGATGATCCTGGTGATCCACCGCACCGCCTACGTGGACGTCACGCTCCCCAAAGGCAAGGTCGATCCGGGAGAGACGCTCGCAGAGACCGCCGTCCGCGAGATCTTCGAAGAGACGGGCATCCGTGTCCGTCTGGGCATCCCCGTCGGCGTCTCGCGCTACCGCATGCCCAGCAAGCGGCAGAAGATCGTGCACTACTGGGCGGCCGAAGTCACCGAGGACGCCATCCGCGCGTCGGTGTTCAAGCCCAATCGCGAGATCGCCGCCCTGGAATGGGTCAGCCCGAAGAAGGCACTCGCCTACCTGAGCTACCCCGTCGACGTCGAGATCCTCGAGAACTTCCTGCGCTTCGTGGACGACCGCGTGCTCGCCACCTTCCCGATCATCGTGCTGCGCCACACGAAAGCGCGCGCGCGGGAGGACTGGAAGGGCACGGATGCCGCGCGCCCGCTGACGGATCGAGGTGCGAAGCAGGCCAAGGCGATCGTCGGCCCGCTGGCCGCCTTCGGCGTACGCAAGATCATCTCGAGCGACGCGGTCCGCTGCATCGCGACCGTCACGCCGCTCGCCGCCCACCTGGGCAGGAAGGTCCACCGCTCGCCTCTGGTCAGCCAGGACCTGTGGGAGGAGGGGCGGGCGGATGCGCGCACCGTCATCGGCAAACGCGTGCGTTCGGGGAAGGCCGCCGTCATCTGCACGCACGGCCCCGTCCTGCCCGACCTGCTCGCCGAGCTCGCGCTGGCGACGGGCACCCTGCGCGGGTCCTACCTGGGCAGCGCATCCGCGCTGGAGCTCGGCGCCTTCTCGGTGGTGCACCTCTCCGCGTCGAACCCGGGGTCGGGCATCGTCGCGATCGAGACGCACGAACCCCAGGTCTGACGCGAGAGTCCGTCTGCCGGCCGCCCCGTCTGACCGTGCAGCGTTCACCTGCCGTTCACCTTCCCAGCCCGATCGCTTAAGAGTCTTTCCGTACGTTTCAGGACGAGCCCTGCACCGGGCTTTTCCCGACATGTGAAGGATTCACAGTGAAGATCTCTCGCTTCGCCCAGCTGGGCGCAGTCGCGGCCGTTGCGGCCCTCGCTCTTGCAGGTTGCGCATCCAACGAGGGCGGCGGCGCCGCCGCTCCCTCCTCCGACAGCTCCGCCGTTACCGGACTCTCCGGGACGTTGAACGGCTCGGGCGCCACCTCGCAGCAGGTCGCGGTCCAGTCGTGGACCTCCGCCTTCCAGACGTCGAACCCCGACGTGACGGTCAACTACGACCCGCAGGGCTCGGGCACCGGCCGCGAGTCGTTCCAGTCCGGCGCCGTCCAGTTCGCCGGTTCCGACCGCGCATTCAAGACCGACGAGATCACCGCCGGTCCGTTCGAGGCTTGTGCCGCCGATTCCGACCTCGTCGAGATCCCCGCCTACGTCTCCCCGATCGCGATCGTCTTCAACATCGACGGCGTCGAGACCCTCGACCTCGACGCGGCCACGATCGCCGGCATCTTCGCCGGCACGATCACGACGTGGAACGACCCGGCCATCGCGGCGACCAACTCGGGCGTCACCCTGCCGTCCTCGGCGATCACGCCCGTGCACCGCTCCGACAAGTCGGGCACGACGCAGAACTTCACCGATTACCTCTCCGCCAACGCCGCCGACGTGTGGACGGCCGGAGCTGTCGAGGAATGGCCCATCCAGGGTGGCGAAGCCGCTCAGGGCACGTCCGGGGTCGCGAACGCGGTCAAGGGCGGCCAGGGCACGATCGGCTACATCGACTCCTCGCAGGCCGAGGGCTTCTCGTCGGTGAACGTCAAGGTGGGCGAGGACTTCGTCGGCCACTCCGCCGAGGGCGCAGCCATCGCGGTGGACGCGTCGCCGTTCGAAGAGGGCCGTGCAGCCACCGACCTGGCGATCAAGATCGACCGCACCACGACCGAGGCCGGTGCCTACCCGGTGGTCCTGGTCAGCTACCTCATCGGCTGCGCCACCTACGGCGACGCCGCTGCAGCCGAGCTCGTCAAGGGCTTCATGACCACGGCGATCAGCGAGGCCGGCCAGGAAGCATCGGCGACGAACGCCGGCAGCGCCCCGATCTCGGACACGCTCCGCGAGAAGGCCGTCACCGCAGTGGACGCGATCAAGTAACCACCCCGCCGGCCCCGAGGGGAGAAGGCCCCCCTCACCCCTGGTTACCCAAAAGAAAACGACACCACCCCCGCAGCGGCCGAGGGGCCCCCCCCCCCCCCCCCCTTGTCCCCGCACCCCGCTACGGAACCGAGGGACACCCGAATATGACATCGACCACCGCGCCACCCGAGCCGCGGGTTCCCGAGGTCAAGCCCAAGCCGAAGCAGCGCCCCGGAGACCTCTGGTTCTCGGGCACCGCTCTCTTCGCCGGCTCGATGATCCTCGCGACCCTGGCTGCGGTCGCGTTCTTCCTGGTCATCCAGTCCATCCCCGCACTCGGCGCCGACAGCGCCCAGGCGTCACTGCTGTCCGACAACTTCTGGGGCTACGTCGGTCCGCTTCTGTTCGGCACCATCTGGGCGGCACTGCTCGCCCTGATCATGGCTGTGCCCCTGTCCCTCGGCGTGGCCCTGTTCATCACGCACTACGCCCCGCGGCGCATCGCGCAGGGCCTCGGCTACATCGTCGATCTGCTGGCAGCCGTCCCGTCGGTCGTCTTCGGCCTCTGGGGCATCCTCGTGCTGGCGCCCGCCGTGCAGCCCGTCTACAACTGGCTCAACCAGAACGCGGGCTGGTTCCCGCTGTTCTCGGGAGACATCTCCGCAACGGGGCGCACCATCTTCACCGCGTCCATCGTGCTCGCCGTGATGGTCGTGCCCATCATCACCGCGATCTGCCGCGAGATCTTCCTGCAGACCCCCAAGCTCCACGAAGAAGCGGCGCTCGCCCTCGGCGCCACCCGCTGGGAGATGATCCGCATCGCGGTCCTCCCGTTCGGTCGCTCGGGAATCGTGTCGGCATCCATGCTGGGCCTCGGCCGCGCGCTCGGTGAGACGATGGCCGTCGCCATGGTCCTCTCGGCGACCGGCACGGTGACCTTCCAGCTCTTCACCTCGACCAACCCGTCGACGATCGCGGCGAACATCGCGCTCACCTTCCCCGAGGCATACGGCGTCAACATCAACGTGCTGATCGCCACGGGGCTCATCCTGTTCGTCGTCACTTTCGCGGTCAACGCGATCGCGCGGTTCATCGTGAACCGTCGCAAGGAATTCTCGGGAGCGAACTGACATGACCATCACTGCTCCCCCCGACGTGCGCGTCGATCGCCCGGTCGAGAACCTGCGCAGCGGACAGCTGGCCCGTTGGGTGCCGTGGACGCTCCTCGGCGCGGCCCTGGTCGCCATGCTCGGCGTGTTCCTCGTCATCGCGGGTGCCGGCGGCGGCGAACTGAACATCCCCGGCTGGATCATCACCGGCGCGCTGCTCTACCTCGTCACCATCTACATCACGTCCTCGATCGTCGAGGGGTCGCGCAAAGCGACCGACCGACTGATCACGGGCATCGTCACCGGTGCGTTCCTCATCGCGATGGTGCCGCTCGTCTCGGTCGCCTACACCGTGATCTCCAACGGTGTCGCCCGGTTCGATCCGCTCTTCTTCACTTCGTCGATGCGCAACGTCGTCGGCGACGGCGGCGGTGCACTGCACGCGATCATCGGCACGGTCCTGATCACCGGTGCGGCCGCGATCATCTCCATCCCGATCGGGCTGATGACGTCTGTGTACCTCGTCGAGTACGGCGCGGGCAAGCGCCTGGCGCGCGCGATCACCTTCTTCGTGGACGTCATGACGGGTATCCCCTCGATCGTCGCCGGCCTGTTCGCGTACGCCCTCTTCGCGATCTTCCTCGGCCCGGGGGTGCGCCTGGGCATCATGGGAGCCATCGCGCTGGCGGTGCTCATGATCCCCGTGGTGGTGCGCTCGAGCGAAGAGATGCTTCGCCTCGTGCCCAACGAGCTGCGGGAGGCCGCGTTCGCCCTGGGTGTGCCGAAGTGGCTCACGATCCTGAAGGTCGTCCTGCCGACGGCCCTTGCGGGCATCACGACCGGTGTCATGCTGTCGATCTCCCGCGTCATCGGCGAGACCGCGCCGCTGCTGATCACGGCCGGGTTCACCGACTCCATGAACTACAACCTCTTCGACGGCCGCATGCAGACGCTGCCCGTCTACACCTACACGCAGTACGCCAACCAGGGCATTCCCCCCGAGCTCTACACCGACCGCGCGTGGGCGGCCGCGTTGACGCTGATCGTCATCGTGATGGTCCTCAACCTCGTCGCGCGGCTCATCGCCAAGGTGTTCTCGCCCAAGACCGGTCGCTGACGCGATCCCGAAGGAATCAATTCATGTCGAAAAGCATCGAAGTCAACGATCTCAACGTCTACTACAGCGAGTTCCTCGCGGTGGAGGGTGTCTCGCTCTCCATCGAGCCGCGCAGCGTGACGGCCTTCATCGGCCCGTCGGGTTGCGGCAAGTCCACCTTCCTCCGCACCCTCAACCGCATGCACGAGGTCATCCCCGGCGCCCGCGTCGAGGGGGAGGTCCTGCTCGACGGCGACGACCTCTACGGCCACGGGGTCGACCCGGTGGCCGTCCGCCGCCAGGTGGGCATGGTGTTCCAGCGCCCCAACCCGTTCCCGACGATGTCGATCAAGGAGAACGTCCTGGCCGGGGTGAAACTCAACAACAAGCGCATCTCGAAGTCGGATGCGGACGCCCTCGTCGAGCGCTCACTGCAGGGTGCGAACCTCTGGAACGAGGTCAAGGACCGTCTCGACAAGCCGGGTTCAGGCCTCTCGGGCGGGCAGCAGCAGCGTCTGTGCATCGCCCGCGCGATCGCGGTCTCGCCGCAGGTGCTCCTGATGGACGAGCCCTGCTCGGCGCTCGACCCGATCTCGACCTACGCGATCGAGGAGCTGATCGAGGAGCTCAAGCAGGACTACACGATCGTCATCGTGACGCACAACATGCAGCAGGCATCGCGTGTGAGCGACAAGACGGCCTTCTTCAACATCGCGGGCACCGGCAAGCCGGGGAAGCTCATCGAGTACAACGACACCACCTCGATCTTCACCACCCCCGCCGTCCAGGCGACGGAGGATTATGTCTCGGGCCGCTTCGGCTGATCCCGCAGAACTCCTTCAGGAGCGGATGCCGCGAGCCGCGGCATCCGCTCCTGTCATGAGGGCGACCGTCACGACGTAGACGAGCAGGTCGCGCGCGTCGAAGACCGTGCCGAGGACGAGCACGGCCGGAGGGATCAGCCCGCCCACCTGCAGCGGCACGCCCGTCAGCTGGAACAGTTCCACGGCCATGCACCACCCGAGCGCGATCGCCCCCGCGATCCACGGACGCACACGTGGAGCGATGAAGACGACGGCCAGGAACGCCACTATGGCGTAGAGCGCGTCGCCGGCGATGTCGCTGACCGCCGAGTCCGGCAGCCAGAGGTGCACGGCGAGGCCCGCACCCACGACCAGGACAGCGAGGGCGGCCACCCGCACCCGAGAACGGGCATCCGGTTCACTCACGCGGCGACAGCAGATACGCGTTGAGTCTGTCCGTGAAGCCGTGGTCCACGGCGAGCGGAGTCCCGTCGATCGCCGTGATCGGCGCCGCCAGCCGGACGCTCGAGACCAACCACGCGGCATCGGCTCGAGGGAGCGCCGAGGCGGGCACCTCCCGGTAGGCCGTCGCACTCCCCTGCTCCTCGAGCCAGGCGAAGACGCTGAGTTGGGTCGTGCCGTGCAGGATCGATCCGCGCGGGGCCGGGGTGACATAGGTCTCGCCGACGCGCAAGATGACAGAGGCGGTGGGGGCCTCCAGGACGATCCCGTCGGACGATACGAAGATCGCGTCGTCGGCTCCGCGCCGGTGGGCCTCGCGGAGGGCCGCCATGTTGACCGCGTACGACAGGGTCTTCGCGCCGAGCAGCAGCCAGGGCGCGCGCCCCGCGGCTCCGCTGTCGATTCCGCGATCGAGGGTGACGACCCGGATGCCTTCGGCACGTACGCGCGCGAAATCCGCGGCGGAAGAGACGGTCGCCCACGCGGTCGGCCCGTGGCCGTCGTCCCGTCCGCGGCTGAGGATCAGTTTGACGACCGCCTCTCCCCCTCCGGCGTGCGCGACGACCTCGCTGATTGCGGCACGCCACTGGCCGAGATGCGGCTCTGCAAGATCGCTCAGGAGAGCGGAGTGAGCGAGACGCTCCAGGTGCGCCTCGACCTCCTGCGGGTGGCCGTCGGCGACTCCGATCGATTCGAAGACGCCGTCGCCGCGCTGGGCGCTCAGCTCCGAGAGCCCGAGTGCGGGTTCCCCCGGATCCACTCGGGTGAAGGTGTCGCGGAAATCCGTACGAGGATCATCGGATGCCGCGGGGTCGAGCAGGACGGCGAAACGCAAAGCCATGAGGCCGAGCTTACGGCGCGGATTCCGCGGCCGGGGAATGCCTCACGGCGGGGCTCGGTTACACTTGATCAGCCGGGCCGCAGTAACCCCGGGCTCCATCTTCTGCCGCTATGAGCGGCTCTGCGCCGTGAGGCGTTCTGCGGCCCGGCACTTCTCGTGCAGGCCCTCCACAGTGACGCTTCGTCGCGGAGGGACGTGGATCTTCAGGTGAGCGCGTCGCGCCGCCAGAGGTTGGCGGATGCCGTCAGGTCTGCGGCGTAGGTCGCGAGCCGCAGGGCGCGCGTCGTGAGTGCCGACGCACGCTCGGACTCGGTGGCGTCGTAGTCGTCGGCGAGATGCGTCGCACCGGACGCCTGCACCCGGCTGAACGCCGCAGCGCGATCGAGGGCGACCGCGAAGTCGCCCTGGAAGAGTCCGCGAAGGATCATGTCGATCAGAGCAACGAGTTCGTCGGGCCCGGCCGGGGTCGGTGCCCCCGCCACGACGGGGTCGACCGAGTCCAGCTCGTGCTGCCCGCGCTCGTACAGCAGCGCTGCCGTCTGAGGATCGTCGTGGATCATGAGTTGCAGCAGATACAGCCGCCAGAGCGCACCCGGCAGACTTCTGGCGGGCGATCGTGACCACAGCTCGGCGATGTCATCGATCCCGTGCTGGTCGGTGAAGGTGACGAGTCGCTCGACCACCCCGCTCTCCGGCTGCTCGCGCACGCGCGCGAGCAGCGCCTGAGCGGTGCTGTGCGCCACCCGAGAGACTTCGGCCGGGTCCTCTGCGGCGAAGAGACGGTCGAAGAGCTCTGCCGGGCGCCGTACCGGCTTGTGGAACTCCCGGGAGTCATCACTCATGCCTTCCAGGCTAGTCGGGCGGCGCGCGGGGGGTCCGCCGCGCGGCCGATCAGACCGTCTGGTTGACGCGGATCGTGTTGCCGGCAGGATCACGGAAAGCGCAATCGCGCGGACCCCAGTCCTGGTCGATGGGCTCCTGGAGAACTTCGGCTCCGGTGGCCCGGACGCGTTCGAACAGCGCGTCGACGTCGTCGGTGCTGAAGACGATCAGACCGAGCACGCCTTTCGCCAGCAGTCGATGAACGGCCTCGCCGTCCTCCGGCGAGCGACCGGCCCCGGGTGCGGACAGCACCACCTCAGGTGCGGGCAGGCCGGGGAAGCCGAGCGTCACCCAGCGGAAATCTCCCGCACCGACGTCGGTGCGCTCCTCCAGTCCGAGAGCGTCCCGGTAGAAGACGATGGCGGCGTCGACGTCGTCGACCGTGATCGGGCAGTAACGCAGAGCGATGGTGGTCATGCTCCCACGGTAGGGCCGACGACGTTCGGATGCTTCTCCGATCCTGCTCGATGCCTTCGCCCGTCGCGCCGCCCCGTCAGCCGAACCGGGTGGGCCGTCCGAGCACGCGCGAGATGCACGACGGCATCGCCTCCGCCGCATCGTGGGAGCGCGCGCGATACGCACTCGGCGTCTCTCCGGCGAGCTGCGTGAACGTCGAGCTGAAGGATCCCAGAGATGTCGCGCCGACGGCGGTACAGGCATCCGTGACGGTCGACCCGGCCCGCAGGAGAGCCATCGCCCGCTCGATGCGCCGGGTCATGAGATAGGCGTACGGCGTCTCGCCGTACGCCAGACGGAACTCGCGGGAGAAATGCGCAGGCGACATCAGAGCCCTCCGCGCCATGGTCGGCACGTCGAGCGGTTGCGCATACTCCCGATCGATCAGGTCGCGTGCCCGCCGCAGATGGGCGAGCGTCGCGGGCGACTGCCCCACTGCCGGAAGGTCGGATGCCACGGCCTCACGTTAGCGCGACCGCGCGGCACGCCGGACTAGGCCGTCGGGATCACCAGGATCGGATCGCCGCTGGGCTGGCCTGTCGGCGAACCCCCCTGCGGCTCCACGGTGACCGCGATCGCATCCCCGTCGCGCAGTTCGCCGTCGAGGAGGGCGGTCGCGCTGCCACCGGCGGCAGCATCGAACACGCCGGCCGGAACAGCCGCACCGTCGCGGACGAACCAGAGTTCGAACTGCTGATCCGAGGTGAGCGCAGGCAATCCGTCGGAGACGAGGACCGTCTTGCCGACGGACTCCGACCAGTGCACCGTGCCCTGAGCGCCGTCGTCGAGAGCGATGGAAGCCGTCTGGGCGTCGGGCGCATCTTCGATCTGGTTGAGCGCGACCACAGATGCCGGTGTGTTGAGCTGCTGCCCGATGAAGGCGGCGCCGAAGCCGAGGGCGATCAGGAGCACGAGCGAGGCGGCGAGCGCGAAGAGCCCTCGGGTCCAGCGCGCTCGAGAGACGGCCTGAATCGACTGCGTGTCGGTCGGTGGCTCCGTGGAGATCATGAGACCCGGCGAGGTGTCCGCCGGATCGTCCTGCGACGGACGGACATCATCCACGGGCGTCGCCGCCGCGACCGGAGCGTCGCGCCTCGCAGCGTGCGTCGAATCGCCGGCCGAGGCGTCCGCCGTCGAGAGCTGAGGCGTGGCGGCGATCAACGACAGCAGACGGCCACGCAAGGCGAGGGGCGGTGCGACGTCGTGCGTCATGTCGGCAAGGGCGACAATGGTCGCCGCATCCATTCGCACGATCGTCTCCCATTCGGGGTGTGCGTCGAGCGCGGCGAGGAACACCTGCTCGTCGTCCGGAGACAGAGCGTTCACGGCGTGGCCCGCCGCCAATTCGGCGAAATCCTGCTCGTTCACATCTGCACCCCCATTTCCGTACGCATCCGAGACAACCCGTCTCGCATTCTCGTTTTGATGGTCCCCAGTGGAGCACCCACGAGCGCGGCGATCTCGCTCTGAGAGTAACCGCCGTAGTAAGCCAGCGTCAGCGCTTCGCGCTGCGCCTCGGGGAGAGCCGAGAGCACCTTGGCCACGCGTCCCCCCTCGATCTTCAGTTCCACCTGCTCGGCGACGCTGTCATGGGCGACGTCGAGATCGCGAAAGCCCACTCGCACATCACGATCGCTGCTCGCTTGGGCCGATCGCACGCGATCGACTGCCCGACGATGGGCCATCGTGAGTATCCACGACCTTCCTTGGCCTCTATTCGGAGCGAACTTCGCGGCGGATTGCCACACCTCGAGAAACACCTCTTGCAGCACTTCTTCGCTCTGCGACCGGTCGACGAGCACACGCAGAATCAACCCGAACACGCGGGAGGAGAGCATGTCGTAGAGCCTCGCGAAAGCGGCCTGGTCTCCGCCGGCCACCCGCTGGAGCAGCTCCGCGACGTGGTCGACGGCAGCCTCGCCGTCTTCGCGTACGTCCACTCCGTCGATAACCACGTCCCCAGCATGCCCTAGTCCCCTGTGGGCGCGTGTATCCGACGCCGGGGGTTGACGGGTGGCCACGATCCGGTCTCGTACAGAAAGACGCTCGCGCGCGCGAGGAAACATCAATCCCCATTTCTTCCGATCCGATCCCATCCGATGCGTGAGGGGCTCCGAAGACCTGATGTACCCGCCGGAACAAGCGGGTGCCCCCGCACCTGGGGTACTCGCGGTCCAGTCGGACCACCTACACAGGAGGAACACCATGTCACGCAAGACTCGCCTCACCGCAGGAATCTCGCTCGCATTCGTCGCTGCGCTGTCGCTCAGCGCATGTTCGGGCGCCACGAGCGGCGGAACCACGACCGAAGAGTCGTCCGCAGCACCGATGCCTTCGGCATCCGCCTCGGCCTCGTCCGAGATGATGGACCCCACGGCCAACCTGGTCGGCTCCGGCTGCGCAGCGTACGCCGAGGCCGTTCCGGACGGCAGCGGCTCGGTTGCCGGCATGGCCGTCGACCCGGTGGCGACCGCCGCCTCGAACAACCCGATCCTCACCACGCTGACCGCTGCGGTCTCGGGTGGGCTCAACCCCGACGTCAACCTGGTCGACACGCTGAACGGTGGCGACTTCACGGTGTTCGCACCCGTGGACGACGCCTTCGCGAAGATCGACCCCGCGACGATCGAGGCACTGAAGACCGACTCGGCAACGCTGACGTCCATCCTCACGTACCACGTCGTCCCCGGCATGATCCAGCCTGACGAGATCGTCGGCACGCACGCCACCGTCCAGGGCGGCGACCTCACGGTCGAGGGCAGCGGCGACAACCTCACGGTCAACGGCACCTCTGCCGTGATCTGCGGTGGCGTCCAGACCGCGAACGCGGTCGTCTACCTCATCGACACGGTCCTGACGCCCCCGGCTTCCTGATCGTGACCCCGGCATCGCCGGGGTAACCGACGGCACCGCCGGCGACTCCTCGAGGAGTCGTCGGCGGTGCCGTCTTTCGTGCGAGCGGCGACCGGAAATGCCGTAGATTCGATATACGGGCCTGTAGCTCAGTTGGCAGAGCATCGGACTTTTAATCCGCGGGTCGAGGGTTCGAGCCCCTCCGGGCCCACCACCGCCATGATGATCAACGAACTTCGCCCCCTGCGCGCCGGCGTGTGCGCCGTGGTCCTCATCCTGGCGCTGTCCGGGTGCGGGGCGACGCCAGCCGACTCGTCGGATCCGCCGCCCCCCACGAGCAGCGCCTCCCCTCCTCCCCCCGTCGTCGTCGTCGCGCCTCCCACCACCGGGGCGTTCGACTACCAACTCGGCGGGGCCTACGATCCCGTGGACGACATCACCATCGTCGTCCGGGACAGCACGGAGATGCCGATGGAGGGCATCTACTCGATCTGCTACGTGAACGGCTTCCAGACGCAGCCCGGCGAGACGGCGGACAGTTCCCTCATCCTGCGGGATGCCGATGGAGCGCCGATCGTGGACCCGAACTGGCCGGATGAGGACCTCATCGACATCTCCAGCCCGGAACGGCGATCCGCGGCCGCAGCCCGTCTGCAGACGACGATCGATTCGTGCGCAGAAAAGGGCTTCGCCGCCGTCGAGTTCGACAATCTCGACTCGTGGACCCGCTCCGGAGGGCTGCTGACCGAGGACGATGCGATCGAGTTCGCGACGATGCTGGTGGGCGCCGCCCACGAGGCCGGACTCGCTGCGGGCCAGAAGAACGCCGCCGAGCTCTCCGCCATCGGAAAGAACCGCATCGGCTTCGACTTCGTGATCTCCGAGGAGTGCGACGTCTTCGCGGAGTGCGAGGACTACACCTCCGTGTACGGGGCCTACGTCCTGAATGTCGAGTACGCCGACGACCTGCGGGGCGACTTCGCATCCGTGTGCGCCCGTGCGTCGACGCCGCGCCTGACGACACTGCGTGATCGCGATCTCGTGCCGCCTTCCGAGAAGGCCCACGTCTACGCGCACTGCTGAGGGGTGGTGGCCCCCGGGTCAGACTCCGGAACGGGCGAGCTCGACCCCGGCATGGGCCAGTTCTGCCAGCGCGGCCTCGCTCGAATCGGGGTGCACGCCGGCGATGAGGTCGGTGAAGACGCGGACCCGATGACCGAGCGACACCGCATCCAGCGCCGAGGCGCGCACGCAATAGTCGGTGGCGAGACCCACGACGTCGATGTCGAGGATGCCGTGCTCCCGCAGCAGCTGCGCGGCGGTCGTTCCGTCGTCGGCGACGCCCTCGAACAGCGAATATGCGGGCTTTCCCTGACCCTTCTTGAGGTGGTGGGTGACCGCGCTCGTGTCGAACACCGCGTCGTAGTCCGCACCGGCCGTGCCGGCGACGCAGTGCACCGGCCAGGTGTCGACGAAGTCGGGGGTCGCGGAGAAGTGCCCGCCGTTGTCGTCCTCTCCGTGATGCCAGTCACGGGACGCGGCGATCGCCGCGTACTCCCCGGCATGCTGCGCGAGGTGACGCGAGATGCGTTCTGCGACGGCGTCCCCGCCGTCGACGCCGAGCGCCCCGTGCTCGGTGAAATCGTTCTGGACGTCGACGATGAACAGTGCGCGGCTCATGAATCGAGCGTACGTCGATAGTCGGCGCGCGTCATGGGCACGTCATCCCCCGTCGCTCCCTCCACAACGGGATCCGCCGCGACCGGAACACGGACAGCGGGTGCCGCGGCATCCGTCCCCTCGTTCCGGGAGAGCTTCGAGGGCCACCAGATCGCGCGACCGACGTCGTAGGCCGCCGCCGGGACAAGCAGCGAGCGCACGATGAAGGTGTCAAGCAGCACGCCGAACGCCACGATGAACGCCAGCTGCGCCAGGAAGAGGATGGGGATCACACCCAGTGCGGCGAACGTGGCCGCGAGGACCAGGCCGGCCGACGTGATCACGCCCCCCGTGGCGACCAGCCCGCGCAGGATGCCGCGACGCGTGCCATGGGCGAGCGACTCCTCGCGCACCCGGGACATCAGGAAGATGTTGTAGTCCACCCCCAGCGCGACGAGGAACACGAACCCGTAGAGGGGAACCGAGGGATCGGCCCCGGGGAAGTCGAGCACGTGGTCGAACACGAGGGCGCTCACTCCGAGTGCTGCGCCGAAGGACAGGATCACACTGACGATCAGCAGCACGGGGGCGAGGACCGCACGGAGCAGCAGCATCAGGATCAGGAGGATGACCACGAGCACCACGGGGATGATGACGGAGCGATCGCGGATCGCGGTGTCGTTCGAGTCGACGTCGGTCGCCGTCACGCCGCCCACCAATGCGGTGCCGTCGCCGAGCTGATCGGCCAGAGTGACCCTCAGGTCGCGGACCGTCTGCTCGGCGGCCGCCGAGTCCGCGGTGTCGGTGAGAGTACCCACCACGAGAACGTCTCCGTCCGAGACGGTCGGCGCGGGTTCCGGAGTTCCCGGAGGACCTGCGGCAGTGAACACCGGCGTGCCGTCTTGAACGGTGACGGTCGCCTGTCCGGTGGGCGAATCCTCGGAGGCCACGGCCACGGAATCGACGCCGGAGCTGCTGTCGAGCACGTCGACGACGCCGGCGAGCTCACCTTCGGCCACGACGACGTACACGGGGCTGCCCGAACCGCCGGGGAAGTGCTCCGCCAGCACCTGCTGCCCGTCCCGCGCCTCGGAGGCGCCGAGCACCAGATCGCTCGAGGGCACGCCGTCCGCCTTCAGCTGCGTCAGACCGACGGACGCGCCGAGGAGGACGATCGTGCAGAGGATCCAGATCGGCCGCGCATGCCGCGAGACGAACCGCGCCTGACGTGGCCACAGACCCTTGACCGGCTTCGAGAGATCGTCGGGGATCGTCGCGATGGGGTGCTTCGGAGCGAAGGGCCAGAAGGCCGCGCGGCCGAACAGTGCCAGAAGGGCGGGAAGGAAGGTGAGCGCCGACAGCACCGCGAAGACGATGCCGATCGAGGCGATCGGCCCGAGGGCCTTGTTGGTCGCGAGGTCGGAGAGGAGGAGGCAGAGCAGGCCGGCGATGACGGTGCCGCCGGAGGCGAGGATCGGCTCGAAGGCGCCCTTCCACGCACGCAGGGTGGCATCCCACCGCCGCTCGCCGTCCCCGATCGCTTCGCGGAATCGCGCGACGTACAGCAGTGCGTAGTCGGTCGCGGCGCCGATCACGAGGATGAAGAGGATCCCCTGCACCTGCCCGTTCAGGACGAAGACCTCGGCTTTCGCCAGCCACCACACCGTCAACAGCGCCACACAGAGGGCGAACACAGATGTCAGGAGCACGAGGACGGGCAGAAGCGGCGACCGGTAGACGATGATCAGGATGATGAACACGGCGCCCAATGCCGTCAAAAGCAGGATGCCGTCGATCCCCGTGAAGCCCTTGACCAGGTCTGCCGTGAACCCCGCGGGCCCCGTCACCCACGCCTGCAGGCCCGCGGGCACCTCGGCCTGCACGACCGCGCGCACGGCATCGACGTTCTCCTGCACCTCACCGCTCGCATCGAGGGGCACGAAGATCTGCACCGCTTCCCCGTCTTCGGAGACGATCGGCGGCGAAACGCCCTCCAGGACACCCTCCACGTCGGCCACGTCATCGGCCAGTGTCTGGATGTCGGCGATCTGCGCGTCGGTGAGAGCCTCCGTGCCCGTCACCACGACGACGGCGGGGATGCTGTCATCCCCGAGGAAGTCCGTGAGGCGTTCACTCACCTGTGTCGCGTCGGCGCTGCTCGGGAGGAAGGAGGACTGGTCGTTCGATGCGACCTCATCCACCTTGCCGAAGTACGGACCGCCGATCGATCCGCCGATGAGCCAGATCAGCACAAGGACCACCGGGATGCCGATGCGCAGCCATCGCGCGGGGGTCGTGCGGCCGTGACGAGGATGATCCATTTAGCTAGCTTATCTAGCAAGTAGTCATCGCGCCATCCGACTTTCTCGATCACCGCCCGTGAGGTGAGCTGCGCAGGCCTCCTCGACCCGACGTCACCCGCGGGCGAAGAGAACGATCCAGGAGACGACGAGTGAGACCATCCCCACGGCGAAGAGCCCGGACGCCAGCAGGACCGTCGCCCGCACCGCCGGCGAGCCCGGCGTCACCCGCATGCGGTTCGTCCACCCGCGCCTCGTGTAGATGTCGACCATCCCCCGGCTGCCGAGCAACGCATGCTGCTCGTGCGTGAGGGGCGCCTGGTTCACCCCACCGTCCTGATCGAACCAGCGCACCACCAGCCGGTGCTCCTGGATGTTCGGAGCGATGTCGGGGGTCGGCACGTCCTCTTCATCGAGGTCTTCGACCACCGCTTTCACCGAGATCCAGGTACCGTCGGCGAGGTGCAGGATGAGCGCGAGGACCGCCAGCACGATGCCGACGCCGAGCCCCACCCACGCGAAGATCTCGAGGATCGCGTCGAGCGTGTTCGACATCGCGCCTCCCGTCTCCGGATACGGCGAAGGGGCCGCGGTCCGCGACCCCTTCTGAAACCGAGCCGCCTGTCAGAATCGAACTGACGACCTTCTCATTACGAGTGAGATGCTCTGCCGACTGAGCTAAGGCGGCGCGCCCCGCTCACGCGTTGCACGATGACCAATCCTACAGGTTCGCGGGACACCCCGCGAACCGGTGGAACGGAGGGCGAAGCGTCCCCCGCCTCACTCGCAGCGCAGGCCGTCCTCGGGGACCGTGCCGTCGAGGAAGTACGTCTCGACCGCATCGTCCACGCACGCATTGCCCTTGTTGTAGCCGGTGTGCCCCTCGCCGACGCGCGTGACGAGGACGCCCGAAGACAGCTGATCGGCCAGCGAGACCGACCACTCGTAGGGCGTGGCGGGGTCGTTGGTGGTGCCGACGACCACGATCGGTGCCGCGCCGTCCGCGGCGATCGGTTCGCGCACTCCGGTCGGAGGGTAGGGCCACTGCGCACAGGCGTCGGGGCCCGACCAGTAGGGAGCGACCGTCGGCGCCTCCGCCGCGATCTTCGCGTCGGAGGCGTCCTTCTGCTCCTGCGTCGCGTCGTCGGGGTAGTCCATGCAGTTGTAGGCCCGGAACGCCTCGGTGGAGTTGTCGTCGTACTGCCCGTTGCTGCGCCCGTAGTAGAAGTCCGCCAGTTGGAACGCCACGTCCGAGTTGCCCTGCAGGACGTCCGAGAGCGCCGTGGTCAGGTAGGTCCAGCTGTCCTGGGAGTAGAGGGCAGCGATGATCGCCGTCATGAGCGAGTCGGCCCCGAGCTCGCGACCATCGGACGCGCTGATCGGCGTCCTGTCGACGCTCGCGAGCAGCGTGCCGAGGTCGGCCATCGCCTCGTCGACCGTGCCGCTGAACGGACAGTCGCTCCCCGACAAGCAGTCGGACATGTAGGCGCGGAGGGCCGACTCGAACCCGACCGCCTGCGTGGTGCTCACGTCGAGACCCGACACCGACGGGTCGATCGCGCCGTCGAGGACGAGCCGGCCGACGCGCTCCGGGAAGATCTTCGCGTATGTCGCGCCGAGGAATGTGCCGTAGGAGTAGCCGAGGTAGTTCAGCTTCTTGTCGCCGAGGACGCCGCGGAGCAGATCCATGTCGCGGGCGGCGTTGTCGGTCGTGATGTACGGCAGGATGCCGTCACTGTTCGCCTCGCACGCGTCGGCGAACGCCTGGTTGCGGCTGTCGAGCTCTGCGGTCCACGCCTCTGATCCCCGGGGATCCGCGGGGATGTCGAACAGGTAGGCGTCCATTTCGGTCGCGTCGAAGCAGCGCACCGCCGTGGACTCGCCGACCCCTCGAGGATCGAACCCGATGACGTCGTAGTTCTGCTGCAGCGCATCGCCCACGGCGAAGGAGAGGGAATCTCGGATGAGCGCGACGCCGCTGGCTCCGGGGCCGCCGGGGTTCGTGAGCAGCGAGCCCTCCGCCGTGCCGGTCGCGCGGTGCCGGATGACCGACAGTGCGACGTCTCCCGTGGCCGGATCGGACCAATCGAGGGGAGCCCGCACGTCGGTGCACTCGAAGCCCGACCCGCACGACGTCCACTCGAGTGTCTGCTCGTAGAACGGCAGCAGGTCGGCGTCAATGCCGTCGGTGTCGGGGGCTGCGCTCGCGGTGGACGCCGACGTCGGCGCACTCTCGGGGATGAGGGAATAGAGGCATCCCGACAGGGCCAGCGTCGCGGCGACGAGGCCTGCGATGACCGCCACCCCGCGACGTGTGCGGCCGAGACGGTGGGGGCGGTGCGACGATTCGTTGGTCACGGTGTCCTTCCGCTCGCGACGGTCACGAGCATGCTTTCGAGTGCGAGGGTGGGCGCGACGTTCTGTTCGAGATTGCGGCGCGTCTCGGAGATCTGATCGAGCACCGTCATGGTGCGCGCGGGCGCCCAGGCAGCCGCCAGGGACCGCAGCTCCGGCTCGAGCTCGTGGTTGATCAGCCCGTCGTCACGGCCGAACTGCAGCAGGACGACGTCGCGGAACAGCGACTGCAGGTCGGTGAGCACGCGATCGATGCCGTCGCGCAGGCTGCGCGTGGCGCGTCGCTTCTGATCGTCCTCGAGGGCCGAGACCTGGGAGCGGACGGCCGGAGGCACGGCGGCGCCCTCCGCGACGCCGACCGTGCGCAAAAGGCTCGAGCGCTCCGCTTCGTCACGCTCGGCGGTCAGTGCCTTCGCATCCTCGGTGGCCGCCTGCACGACCCGCCCTGCGACGTCGACCGCGTCGCCGACGCTGCGGACGCTCAGGACTCCGCGGAGTGTGTCGTCGCGGCGCGCGCGGGCCGCGGCATCCGTCGCCAGCCTCTGAGCCATACCAATGTGCCGTTGCGCGTGCCGCGCCGACTGCTCGGCGACGGCGGCATCGACGCCGGTGCGCTGCATGATGAGACCCGCCACGTCGGAGACGCTGGGCTCGCGCAGCCGGAGGGCGCGCACGCGCGAGCGGATCGTCGGGAGCAGATCGGCGTCGCTGGGAGCGCAGAGCACCCAGACGGTGCGCTCGGGCGGCTCTTCGAGAGCCTTCAGGAGCACGTTGGACGTGCGTTCGGTCATGCGATCCGCGTCTTCGACCACGATCACGCGATAGCGCCCGATCGCCGGCGAGAAATAAGACCGCTCGACCAGAGCACGCGCGTCCTTGATGGTGATGATGACACCCTCGGTGCGCAGCGATGTGAGGTCGGGATGAGTGCCTGCGAGAACCTGCCGCATGGCCGGCTCGTCGCCGGGGTCGGCGATCAGCGCTGCGGCGAAGGCATACGCCAGGGTGGATCGGCCGGAGCCGGGCGGGCCGGTGATGAGCCATGCGTGCGTCATGCCCGCGGCGTCGGATGCTGCGCCCCGAAGTGCGGCGACGGCATCGTCCTGCCCCCAGACGTCGGCCCACGGGAACGGCTCACCGGCGCGGGAAGACGCATCCACCGCCCCCACCGTCGCGACCGCGTCCATGCCGTCCAGCCTAACCGCGGCCACCGACGCGACCGGCCATGTCCCTGTGCCCGCGGTGGCGGTCAGAGCAGGCTCGACACCCTCGCGCGGACGGAGGTCGCGAGCACGTCGACCGGGAGTGCGGCATCGAGGACGAGGAAGCGTGCGGGCTCGGCGTCCGCCAAGGCGAGGAACTCCGCACGCACCCGCTCGTGGAAGGCGCTCTGCTCGGATTCGAGGCGGTCGAAAGGCTTGTCGTCGGCGTCGAGCCGCTGCCGGGCGCGAGCAGGATCGAGGTCGAGCAGGACCGTGACGGCCGGCAGCAGACCGCCCGTCGCCCAGAGCGACAGGTCGCGCACCTCGTCACGGCCCAGCACCCGGCCGGCACCCTGGTACGCGACCGACGAGTCCAGGTAGCGGTCCTGGATGACGACCTCGCCGCGCTCGAGAGCGGGTCTGACGAGAGTGTCGATGTGCTGAGCTCGGTCGGCCGCGTACAACAGCGCCTCGGCGCGCGGCGCGACCTCCCCGCGGTGGTGGAGGACGATCTCGCGGAGAAGGAGCCCCACCTCGGTTCCGCCCGGTTCGCGTGTTCGCAGCACCGTGCGCCCGGCATCCGTCAGCCACTCCTCCAGAAGCGATGCCTGCGTCGTCTTGCCGACCCCGTCGCCACCCTCGAACGTGACGAACAGTCCGCTCACGAGGTCTTCTTCGCCGGGGCCTTGCGGGTCGTCGTGCGCTTCGCGGGAGCCTTCTTCGGTGCCGGACCCTTCGCGCGCTTGTCCGCGAGCATCTGAACGGCGATCTCGTACGTGATGTCGGCCACCGTCTGCCCGCGGGGGATGGTGACGTTCGTCACACCGTCGGTGACGTACGCGCCGAAGCGCCCGTCTTTCACGCGGATGGGCTTCTCGCTGACCGGGTCGTTGTCGAACTCGGCGAGAGCGCTCGAGGCCTTGCGTGCGCCGTACTTGGGGAGCGCGTAGATCGCCAGCGCCTGCTCGAGCGTGATGTCGAAGATCTGCGCCTCCGTGTCGAGCGAGCGCGAATCGGTTCCCCTCTTCAGGTAGGGCCCATACCGGCCGTTCTGGGCGGTGATCGGCTCGTGCGACTCGGGATCCTCGCCGACCACCCTCGGCAGCTCGAGAAGCCGCAGCGCCGTCTCGAGGTCGATCGTGTCGACCGACATGGACGAGAACAGCGACGCCGTGCGGGGCTTGGGCGCGACCTCTTTCTTGGCTCCGCGCTTCTTGGGCGGCTCGATCACCTCGCCGGTCGTCTCGTCGACGCCGCCGGGCTCTTCCGGCAGCTGCTCCTCGATGTACGGGCCGAAGCGTCCGTCCTTGACGACGATGATGCGTCCGGTCTCGGGGTGCTCGCCGAGCACCCGGTTGCCGGCGACGGGAGCGTCGATCAGCTCCTGGGCCTTCTCGGATGTGAGCTCGTCGGGTGCGAGGTCCTCGGGGATGTTGACGCGACGCGGCTCCGCTTCGGGCGCCTCGGGGTCGATCACGTCGAGGTACGGGCCGTACTTGCCGAACCGAAGCGTCGTGGTGTCGCTGATGCGTGTGGCGTTCAGTTCCCGCGCGTCGATCTCGCCCAGATTGTCGACGATGTTGCGGAGCCCGACCTGTTCGTCGGACCCGTAGTAGAAGGAGCGCAACCAGTCACCGCGCTGCTGCTCCCCACGGGCGATCGCGTCGAGGTCCTTCTCGACATCGGCTGTGAAGTCGTAGTCGACGAGATCGGCGAAGTGCTCTTCGAGCAGGCGCACCACGCTGAAGGCGAGCCAGCTCGGCACGAGAGCCTGGCCGCGCTTGGTGACGTAGCCGCGATCGAGGATCACATCGATGATGCTGGCGAAGGTCGACGGACGCCCGATGCCCTTCTCCTCGAGCGCCTTCACGAGGCTCGCTTCGGTATAGCGCGGCTTCGGGTTGGTCGCGTGCCCCTTCGCTGCGATGTCGCGGACATCGAGGCTGTCGCCCACAGCGAGCACCGGCAGGGACTGGTCGTCCGCCTTGTCGGCGTCGGCGCGCTTCTCGTCCTGGCCCTCTTCGTAGGCTTCGAGGAAGCCCTTGAAGGTGTAGACCGTGCCGGAGGCGGTGAACTCGGCCGTCTGGCCACCCGCGGCGACCGCGAGCGTCACCGTCGTGGTCTCGTACTTCGCGTCGGACATCTGGCTGGCGACCGTGCGCTTCCAGATCAGGTCGTACATCCGCTGTTCGTCGCGATCGAGCTGGGACGACACCGAGGCCGGGGTACGGAAGGTCTCGCCCGACGGGCGGATGGCCTCGTGCGCCTCCTGCGCGTTCTTGCTGTTGTTCCGGTACACGCGGGGATTCAGGGGCACCGCCTTCGACCCGTAGAGGGCGACGGCCTGCTCACGCGCGGCCGTCACGGCCTGCGTGCTCAGCGCGGTCGAGTCGGTGCGCATATAGGTGATGAAGCCCTTCTCGTAGAGTCGCTGGGCAACGCTCATCGCGTGCTTCGCGCTCATCGAGAGCTTGCGTCCGGCTTCCTGCTGGAGGGTCGACGTGGTGAACGGCGCCCGGGGGCTGCGCGTGCCGGGCTTGGCTTCGATGCTGGTGACGGATGCCTCGCCCGCCGCCTCGATCGCCGTCGCGAGCTCGGCGGCCTGCGCCTCCGTGAGCACCAGGACGGCCTTCTTCAGCTGACCACGGTCGTCGAAGTCGGAACCGCGGGCCAGCGGGGAACCATCGACCCGCGCCAGACGGGCGAGGAAGGATTCTGCCCCCTTGGCTGCACGCGCCTCGACATCCCAGTAGGACGCCGAGACGAAGGCCATGCGTTCGCGCTCGCGCTCGACGACCATGCGGGTGGCGGCGGACTGCACCCGGCCGGCGCTGAGCGCCGCGCCCTCGCGGCCGCTGCCGACCTTGCGCCACAGCACCGGGGAGACGTCCCAGCCGTACAGACGATCGAGAACACGTCGAGTCTCCTGCGCGTCGACGAGCGCGAGGTCGAGGTCACGGGTGTTCTCTGCGGCGGCGCGGATCGCGTCCTTCGTGATCTCGTGGAAGACCATGCGCTTCACCGGCACCTTGGGCTTGAGCACCTCGAGCAGGTGCCAGGCGATCGCCTCACCCTCGCGGTCCTCATCAGTGGCGAGCAGGACCTCTTCGGCCGTCTTGACCGCGCGCTTCAGTTCGGCGACGGTCTTGGTCTTGCGATCGTTGACGACGTAATAGGGGTCGAAGTCGTTGTCGACGTCGATCGAGTACTTGCCGTAGGACTCCTTCTTATCCGCGGGGATGTCCTTCTTGCTGGCGAGATCGCGGATATGTCCGACCGAACTCAGCACCTCATAGTCATCGCCGAGGTATCCCTGAATCGACTTCATCTTCGTCGGGGACTCTACGATGACGAGCTTCTTGCCGTGCGGCGCTCCTTGTGGCACTGATGGTCCTTTCGTCGTTGCACACCATACACACCGCAGGCTGTGAGAGGCGCTGTGAGCTGCGGCGCCGGGGGCACGATGTCACGGCGTCGAGACAACCCCGTCAGCGCGCTTCCGCGGGCGCCCCCGTCGGTGCGGTGACCGGCGGTGGTCCGGCGCGAGCGGATGCCGCGGCCGGCAGCCGGGCGAACGAGCCCGCCACGCTCACCGTGGCGATGAGACCGTCCACCTCGCAGCGCTCGAGAGCCGCACCGGAAGCGGCGGCGACCTCCGCCGCGCGGTCGCAGGGCGCACCCGCGACCGCGCCGGATGAGGCGTCCGCCGCGGCCAGGGCCGCGGCATCCGCGGCCCCGGCGAGCTTCTGGCCGTAGACGGCGCCGGCGCCCGAGATCACGAGCCCGCCCGCAAGAGTTGCCGCACACGCCAGGACGCCGACCGCGAGCAGGGCGCCTGCCATCAGCGCCCCCCGGCGAGGGCGCAGCTGGTCGCGTGCAGCGCGCCGAGCGGCGGGATGTCTCCGCTGGCGGTGACGCAGACGAGGTCGTCACGGCGGTCGATCGCCATCGAGCCGCCCACCGCCGCCACCGCCCCGGACACGCGGCCGTCGGACTCGCCGCGTGCGGCCAGGCGGGCGGCGTCGGCCGCGGCATCCTGCAGACGCACCTGCAGCGCACAGGCGTTGAGGGCCGCCGCGCTCAGGAGGAGCACGGCGACGACGGCGGGGAGCGCCACGGCGAACTCGGCGACCACAGCGCCTCTCTCGTCTGAGGACCGCCGTGCTCGCCCCCGGCGCATCATGCGACGGTCAGAGCACGTCGCACCAGGTCGGTGAGGATGCCGCGCACCTCGTCGCTGCGCATGATGACGACGAGCAGCCCGGCGAATGCGACGGCTGCCATCGTGGCGATCGCGTACTCCGCGGTGGCGGCACCGGTCTCATCGGTGAAGAGGGTCGCGGCGCGTCGACGGCTCAGACGAGGAAACGCTCCACCGGGGTCGACGGGGTGGGCACGGCGGAAAGGACGGCGGGGATCGGACATGTGATTCTCCTTCGGGGTCGAGCGATGTGTGGGGCGGGCACGGTTCGGGGCCGCGAACGGGCGCGGCGGAGGTCAGATCCGGATCGAGGTGGATGAGAGGACGCTCAAGAGCATCGGAGCGACGCCGAGCAGGAGGAATGCCGGCAGCGTGCAGACTCCCAGGGGGAGCAGCAACTGGGAGGACAGTGCCGCAGCCTTCATGCGGCCGTCGGTGCGCGCGCGGTGGCGGGCCAGCGACGCCGAGGCCCGCAGCAGCTCGACCGCGGGCACACCGGCGTCGCGGGAGAGCGCGAGAGTGTCGTCGGTCGACTCGTCGGCGGCCGTCGGATGTGCGCGTGACACGATCGACCGTGCTCGATCGATCGAGACGCCACCGCTCAGTCCGATGGCCAGGAGCTCGGCGTGCAGCCCCGGGATTCCGGGTGTCGGACGCGCTCGGCGGACCAATCGTGACGACCAGCGCCGGGCGGCCACGATGAGGGCGATGCCCGCGACCAGGCACGCCATGCCTGCGGGACTTCCCACGAGCATCCCGAGCGTGTCGAAGCCGAGCGCGATGCCCAGCCCGACGGCGACGAGCGGCAACAGGCCCATCAGCCGCGCGGTACCGGCGGGTTCGGCCAGCGCGACCCGGACGTCGTCGGTCGTCTCCTGCGCGTCACGGAGGGCCACGGCGACGCCGCGGAGCGAGGCTGCCAGCGGGGCGCCCACGGTCGTGGCCACGTCCCACGCGGCGGCCACCTCGGTCCACGCTCCGCCCAATCCCGACACGGCGGCGGCGACCGTGGCTCCAGAGTCCACGGCGGCGTGGACACGAACGGCCGCCGGATCGCCGGAGGCAGCGAGGTGCATCCACGCGCGTGCGGGCGAGACCCCGGCCTGGAGGAGCACAGCCAGGCGCAGCACGGTCTCGGCGGTAGCCGCGGCATCCGGACCTCTCTGCTCTCGTACGCGTCCTGCGCGACCGATCATCCGCGCGACACCGTCCCTGACGTGCGATGCCGCGCACGTCGTCCCGGAGCGTCGATGACGGCCTCGCGGACGACGCGCAACCGCCCCCGCTCGTCGACGCCGGGACGCCCGATGCCCTGCAGCAGACGCCGCCCATCGGCGCCGCGGCCGATGTGCAGCACCCAGTGGATCGCGCTGACCACCTGCCGCGCCAGTGCACGATCGTCGAGCGAGGCGAGCGCGCCGAGTGATTCCAGTCGCGCGGCGACATCGTCGAGCCCGTTCGCGTGCACGGTGCCCGCTCCCCCGTCGTGCCCGGTGTTGAGCGCGGAAAGGAGTTCGCGGACTTCATCGCCGCGGCATTCGCCCACGACGATGCGGTCGGGCCGCATCCGCAGCGCCTCGCGCACGAGACGCGCGAGGCCGATGGCCCCCGCGCCCTCCAGGTTCGGCTGGCGGGACTCCAATCGCACGTGATGCGGGTGATCGATCGCCAGCTCGGCGACGTCCTCGATCGTGACGATCCGCTCATTGGCCGGCACCTTCGCCAGGAGCGCGGCGAGCAGTGTGGTCTTGCCCGCCCCGGCCGCACCCGTGATGAGGATGTTCTCCCGACGCGCGACCACCGCCTCGAGCCACAGGCGCGTCGCCGCGTCGAACATCCCGAGCGACTCCAGTTCGTCGAGATCGGCCCGACCGGGCCTCGAGATGCGGATCGAGATGGCGGTGCCCTCTGACGCGACGGGGGGAAGCACCGCGTGCACCCGCAGCCCGCCCTCCAGGCGGACATCGACGCACGGGGAGGCGTCATCGATGTGCCGGCCGCCCAGTCCGATCAGGGCGACGGCGAGATCGCGCACTTCGGGAGCGGTCGCCCGCCAGGCGGTCACGGGCGCCGGGCCCTCCCCGCGATCGACGAACAATCCGGCACTGCCGTTGATGAAGAGGTCGGTGACGTCATCATCATCGAGGAACTCCGCGATGGGCGCGAGCATCGGATGCTTCGGAATCGCCGTCGTCCGCGTCCTCCGATGCCGCGCCTCCTGCCGATCGGCTGTCTCGGACTTCTCGCGGTCGTGATCCGGCTCCTGGCTGCCGACGACCGCCGGGGCCCGCCCGCCGCGCGAAAGCACAGGTTCCGTCGTCGGCGCGGGCGGCGCGGAGTCGCGCGGCTGGACGACGAACGGTTCGGTCATTCCTCGACGCTAGGAGCGCGCCGCGTCCCTGATGGTGGCCGAGCGCCTGTTCGTGGACAACGCGGTTCACTCGAACGCTGGGGAGGAGGAGCCTTCGCGAGTGTGCGTCGGCGGCGGCGTTCGCCCGAGCCGGTGGGGGCGCCCGGCGCGGCCGCCGCGGGCACGACGGCGAAAAGAAGGGCGGCATCCCATGGGGGGAATGGGATGCCGCCACGAGCAGCACCGACGCAGGGGGGTGATCGTGTGCTGCTTTGCCAGAATCGAATGTTCGGCCGGAGGAGATACTACGCATTTTCCTGCGCTGATTCCAACGCACGCGCCCCGGGTCGCCGATATATCGCTCACGCCGCGAATCCGGCGCCCGTCCGCCGCCCCCCGGAGGGCACGAGGCATCCCAACTATCGGCGGTAGTGACCGTCGGATCGCGACGGGTAGATTGACCGTGCTCGGGGCCGCTCGGCGATCGACGAGCACGACGACACCATCTTCTCCGCCGCAAAGGAGCGCCGTATGAGCAGTCAGATCGACCACCTCTTCTCCGAAACCCGCCGGTTCCCGCCGACCGAGGCGTTCACGGCCGATGCCGTGGGCACGGCCGAGCTGTACGAACGTGCGGCGGAGGACCGCGAGGGATTCTGGGCCGACCAGTCACGCGCATTGCTCACCTGGCACACGCCCTTCACCCGGGTGCTGGACTGGTCCAATCCTCCGTTCGCCGAATGGTTCGCCGACGGCGAGCTGAACGTCGCGTACAACTGCCTCGACCGCCACGTCGAGGCAGGCACCGGCGAGCGGACGGCGTTGCTCTGGGAGGGCGAGAACGGCGACGCGCGCGCCGTGTCCTACCGCGAACTCACCACCGAGGTGAAGCGCGTCGCGAATGTGCTCACCGACCTGGGGATCGGGCAGGGCGACCGCGTCGCGATCTACCTCCCCATGATCCCCGAGGCCTTGGCGGCGATGCTCGCCGTCGCCCGCGTCGGCGCGATCCACTCCGTCGTGTTCGGCGGCTTCTCGGCGGACAGCCTGCGGTCACGCATCGACGATGCGGGCGCGCGCCTGGTCATCACCGCGGACGGCGGGTATCGCAAAGGCAAGGTGTCCGCGCTCAAGCCCGCCGTCGATCAGGCGCTGGCGGACCGCAACGGCTCGGGGGTGCAGGAGACCGTCGAGCACGTGCTGGTCGTGCGTCGCGGGGGCAACGACGTGGCATGGCAGGACGGACGCGACGTCTGGTGGCACGACGTCGTACCCGCAGCATCCGACGTCCACGAGGCGAAGCCGTTCCCCGCCGAGAACCCGCTGTTCATCCTCTACACGTCCGGCACGACCGGAAAGCCGAAGGGCATCCTCCACACGTCGGGTGGCTACCTCACGCAGGCCGCATATACGCACCGGAACGTGTTCGACCTCAAGCCCGAGACCGACGTCTTCTGGTGCACGGCGGACATCGGCTGGATCACCGGCCACTCCTATGTCACGTACGGGCCGCTCGCCAACGGAGCGACCCAGGTGCTGTACGAGGGAACCCCCGACACCCCCCACCCCGGTCGGTGGTGGGAAATCATCGAGAAGTACAAGGTGTCGATCTTCTACACCGCGCCCACCGCGATCCGTTCCTTCATGAAGATCGGCCGCGCGGTCCCCGAGAAGTTCGACCTCTCCTCCCTGCGGCTGCTCGGGTCGGTGGGCGAGCCCATCAACCCCGAAGCGTGGATGTGGTACCGCACGGTCATCGGCGCCGACAAGACCCCCATCGTCGACACCTGGTGGCAGACCGAGACGGGGGCGATCATGATCTCCGCGCTCCCGGGGGTGACCGAGACCAAGCCGGGCAGCGCCCAGGTCGCCATCCCCGGCATCTCGATCGATGTGGTGGGCGACGACGGCGCGGCGGTGGGCGACGGCAACGGAGGACTCCTGGTCGTGACCGAGCCGTGGCCGAGCATGCTGCGCGGCATCTGGGGCGACCCCGAGCGCTTCGTCGAGACGTACTGGGAGAAGTTCGCCGAGCAGGGCTACTATTTCGCCGGCGACGGCGCGCGGCTCGACGAAGACGGCGACATCTGGCTGCTGGGACGCGTCGACGACGTGATGAACATCTCCGGACATCGTCTCTCGACCGCGGAGATCGAGTCGGCTCTCGTGGCACACGAATCAACGGCCGAAGCGGCCGTGGTGGGGGCCTCCGACGAGACGACAGGCCAGGCCGTGGCCGCGTTCGTGATCATCAAGCAGAGCTACCTCGCCGCCCACTCCCCCGACGGCCTCGCCGCGGCGCTCCGGGCCTGGGTCGCCGAGCAGATCGGGCCCATCGCACGGCCGCGCGACGTCTACATCGTAGAGGAGCTGCCCAAGACGCGCTCCGGGAAGATCATGCGACGTCTGCTGCGCGATGTGGCGGAGGGCCGGGAAGTCGGCGACACCACCACGCTCGCCGACACCGCCGTCATGAGCGTAATCTCGGCGCAGGTGCGGTAGTCGCGAGGAAGGACGGATGCCCCGGACCACGTTGTCCGGGGCATCCGCTGCTCGTCGGCGGCGTATTCGCCCGCCACAGGTCACACGAAGGTGAAGACGACCTCGACCTCGACGGGCGAGTCCAACGGCAGGACCGGAACGCCGACCGCTGACCGCGCGTGGCGACCCTCGTCGCCGAAGATCTCGCTCAGAACCTCGCTCGCTCCGTTGATCACTCCGGGCTGCCCGGTGAACTCGGGGACGGATGCCACGAACCCCGTGATCTTCAGCACCCCGGTGAGGCGATCGACGCCGCCGACGACGGCGGCCGCCGCAGCGAGCGCGTTGAGTGCGCTCTGCCGCGCGTACATCTTCGCGTCCGCGGCGGACACGAGGCCGTCCGCCTCGCCGACCTTGCCGGTCGCCGGTAGGGATCCCTGCACCATGGGCAACTGGCCCGACGTGAACACGAGGTCTCCGTGTGCCTTCGCGGGAATATAGGCCGCCACCGGCGGGACGACGTCGGGAAGCGTGATCCCGAGCCCGGCCAGCGTGTCCGACACCGTCATCTCACTGCCCCTCGAACTGTCGCGCGGCCTGAGCCGCAGCATCCAGCCCCGCATTGTCGGTGCCCCCACCGGAAGGACGCTTCAGGTACGCGACCAGACCCCCCTCGGGCCCGGTGACGACCTGCACGAGCTCCCAGCCCTGCTTGCCCCAGTTGTTGAGGATCGCGGCCGTGTTGTGGATCAGCAGGGGCGTGGTGAGATACTCCCACGTCGTCATCGAGACTCCTCGGGGGTCGGTGTACAAGCGGGGCGAAAGCCGGGAAGACGCGGGAAACGCAGAGCCTGTCAAGGCTTCCCTCAGGTAACTCCCTTACGATCAAGCCTATGCCTGATACCAAACGGACGGCCAGTGGCGTGCTCGGCGGCATCGCCGGAATGCTCGGCCTGAGCGTCGTCGCCGGTGTGCTGATCACCGCCACCGTCACCCCCGCCATCGCCGTGTCAGGCGCCGCCGCATCGAGCGCGATCACGATGTTCGACAACCTGCCCAGCATCCTCGACATCGAGGACCTCATGCTGCCGAGCACGATGTACTACACCGATCCCGCCACGGGCAGCCCGGTCGAGCTGGCCACCTTCTACGACCAGAACCGCTCCCCGGTGACGTTCGAGCAGATCGCCCCCGTGATGTACGACGCGATCCTCTCCAGCGAAGACCCGCGCTACTACCAGCACGGCGGCATCGACCTGATCGGCACCTCGCGTGCGCTCCTGCAGAACCTCCGAGGCGGCGGCGAGACCCAGGGCGGATCATCGATCAGCCAGCAGTACGTGAAGAACATCCTCATCCAGCGCTGCGAGTCCGACGCGACGTCCGACGAAGAGCTGCAGAAGTGCTTCACCGACGCCACCAACTCCAGCGGCACGGAGGGCATCCAGCGCAAGCTTCAGGAGATGCGCTACTCGATCGCGCTCGAGCAGAAGTACTCCAAGAACGAGATCCTGCTCGGCTACCTCAACATCGCCAACTTCGGCGGGACCACCTACGGCATCGACGCCGCCGCCCGCTATTACTTCGGCGTCACCGCTGCCGACCTCAACCTCGCGCAGGCGGCGACACTCGCCGGCATCGTCCAGAACCCGAACACGTACCGCATCGACAAGACGGGCGGCTCGATCACCGACGCCGCCGGAGTCACGTACAACAAGGCGCCCGACGGTTCGATCGACGACGTCAACCCCAACACGATCGCGGGCCTCAAGACGCTGCTCGACAACGGGACGATCACGCAGGAGCAGTACCTGGCCGCCGCCGACGGATACAGCGCGACCAAGGGTCGTCAGCTCTACGTGCTCAGCCGGCTCCTGGACGACGGGAAGATCACCCAGGAGCAGTACACCGAGGCGGTCATCGCCCCCATCACGCCGAACATCAATCCCTCGCAGACCGGGTGCGTCGCCGCCGGCGGCGCCGCGTACTTCTGCCAGTACGTCAAGAGCATCATCAAGACCGACGCCGCGTTCGGCGCGACGCAGGATGAGCGCGACAAGACGCTGCAGCGCGGCGGCCTGAAGATCTACACCACCCTGGACGTGCGGCTGCAGGCCGCCGCCGAGGGCGCGATGAACGAGTACGTTCCGACGTCGGTGGCGAACATGAAGTTCGGGTCGACCAACGTGAACATCGAGGCATCCACCGGTCGCATCCTCTCGATCGCCCAGAACACCAGATTCAGCGAGACCGCGGATGCTGCAGCCGACCCCAATCTCTCTTCGCTCGTGTACGCGGGCGACGTGACGCACGGTGGGTCGTCCGGATTCTCGGCGGGTTCGACGTTCAAGATCTTCACGCTCATCGACTGGCTCGAGAAGGGCCATTCGGTCAACGAGCGCCTCGACGGCCGTGTCCGCGTCATCGACAAGATGAAGGACAGTTGCGCGCCCGACGGCGCGGGCTACTGGTACAACGGCAACGACGAGAAGATCGGCAACTTCGGCGGCGGTGGCGGCAACTACGGCACGCCGATGGACTTCACCGCGTCCTCCCTCAACTCGGGCTACTTCGCGATGGCCGAAGAGCTCGACCTGTGCGACATCCAGAAGGTCGCCACCAAGATGGGCGTGATGAAGGGCACCGGCGGCGAGGTCGCCATGCATACGCAGTTCTCGGTGATCGGCGACAGCAACATCGCCCCGATCGCCATGGCCGGCGCCTACGCGACGGTCGCCAACAACGGCACCTACTGCCAGCCGAAGGTCATCGACCGTGTTCTGGACCGCAACGATGCCGAGCTCGCGATCCCGGCGACGACATGCACGCAGGTCATCGACCCGAAGGTCGCCGCCACCGCGGCGTACGCCCTGCAGGGCGTCATGAACCGCGGCGGCACCGGCGCCAACGGGAACCCGTACGACGGAACCCCCTTGCTCGGGAAGACAGGAACGCACGAGCAGCTGCAGACATGGCTGGTCGAGTCGAGCACGAAGGTGACGAATGTCACCTGGGTGGGCAACTCCGAAGGCGAGGCCGATGTCTTCAAGAAGTACTACAACGGCAACGCCCTCTCGAACCTCCGCTATCTCGTGGGCAAGAGCGTGCAGCGCACGGTGGACGAGGTCTACGGCGGAGACGACTTCCCGGAGCCCGACAACAGCCTGACGCGTCGCGTGCTCAAGAACCTGCCGAACGTCGTGGGCCTGTCGGTGGACGAGGCGACGTCGCGGCTGGACGACGCCGGGTTCACGGTGAGCGTGGGTACGCCGGTCGACTCCACCACGGGTGCGGGCCTCATCGCCCAGCAGGACCCGGCCGGCGGTCAGGCCGTCGGCGGCACCACCGTCACGATCAGCCCGAGCACGGGTCAGGGAGTGTCCATACCCGACGTGAACGGGCAGTCGCTCGAGGCAGCGACGAGTTCGCTCAAGTCCGTGTTCGGCAACGTCACCGTCGGGACGTGCACCGCCGACGGCAGCCTCGACGCGAACCGGAAGACCGCCAACGGGACGAATCCGGCCGCCGGCACGATGACCAACAGCGGTGCCGCGGTGAGCATCAACTACACCTCGAAGACATGTCCGTGACAGCAGGTCCGAACGGCCGAGCCGCCCTCACCGCCCTTGCGACGGTGGGGGCGCTCGGCGCCGGGGCCGCGATCTGGGGCGTGGGTATCGAGCGCTACCTGTTCGCGACCCGGCGACACACCCTCCGCGTACTCCCCCCGGGGTCCTCACCGCTCAAGGTGCTGCATGTCTCGGACGCGCACATGGCCCCGTGGCAGCACCGCAAGCAGCGGTGGATCGCCGGGCTCGCGGCATTCCAGCCCGACCTGATCGTCAACACGGGTGACAACCTGGGCCACGTCGAAGGTCTCCGTGGTCTGCGGAGGGCCTTCAATCCCTTCCGCGGCATCCCCGGATTCTTCGTGCACGGCTCGAACGACATGTCCGCCCCCGGCCCGCGCAACCCGCTGAAGTACTTCACCGGGCCGTCCAAGATCCAGGCGGTCGAGCAGCCCCTCGACACGAACGCCCTCGACGCCTACCTCACAGACGACCTCGGCTGGCAGCGGCTCGACAACACCACCGCTGTCCTCGAGACGGCCGGCCTGCGTGTCAACGCCTTCGGCGTCAACGACGCGCACCGCGACTGGGACGACCTCGCCGCACTGCCTCCGCTGGTCGCCCAGCAGCCGAGCGCCGACCTGCGCATCGGCGTCACCCACGCCCCGTACCGCCGGGTGCTCGACGAGTTCACCGACCTCGGCGCCGACCTGCTGTTCGGCGGACACACGCACGGCGGCCAGGTTCGGATCCCCGGGTTCGGCGCCCTCGTCGCGAACTGCGACATCCCCCTGCGTCAAGCGCGCGGACTGAGCACGTGGACGCACGCCGGGCGCAGCATCCCGCTGAACGTCAGCGCGGGACTGGGCCACTCGATCTACGCGCCCGTGCGTTTCGCCTGCCGTCCGGAGGCGTCGCTCCTCACGCTCCTGCCTCGCGGCTGAGCGCTCTCCTCCCCCGCGGCATCGTCGCCCCGACTCTCCACATCGAAGCCTTCCGCGGCTCGCCGGCGCGACCCTCCGGCGCACGATCGACGTGACCCCGTCGAAAGGAAGCCGCGATGTCATCGTCCGCGCCAGCCCCCCTCCTTCTCGTGCGCACCGCCGTCGCGGCGATCGCGTGCGCGATCCTCATCGCCGCCGGTGCCGTCCTCTTCGCGCCGCCGGCCCACGCCGCCGACCAGGGCACGGGGTTCGGCACATGGGCTCCCCTGTCCGCCTCCGGGTGGCACGGGTCGATGGTGGTGGGCGGCGTGCACACCTACTGCATCCGCCCGGGGCTGCCCCTACCCACCGGGGAGTCGACCGACCACGGCGTCACCGCGGCGGCCGCCGGCCTGTCACCGCAGCAGTTGACCGGCATCAATCTGCTCGTGACGACCTACGGTCAGACATCCGATCCCGTGCAGGCGGCCGGGGTGGGCTGGGCCGTCAAGGCCATCGCCGACCGCTCGGAAACCCTGCATTCCTGGGGATACCGGGGCGAGTCCCTGGCCGAGGCCGTGCAGTGGACCATGAATCATGTGTCCCCGGCGCACGCCGAGGAGGTGGCTCGACTCGCCGAGAGGTACTACGCCGAGGGCATGAGTGCGGCCGTCGCCTCGAGTGCTGCACAGATCTCGCTGACCACCGATCCCGCGGATGCGCGCCGAGGAGTGGTGCGGTTCGAGGCCGGTGGCCCCGGCACCATCACCCTGCAGAACGCCGTCTTCGCCGACGATGGCGCCGCGACTCTCGCCGACGCGCGACCGGGTGCCGACTACGCGATCGTCTCCGCCTCACCCATCGGCGACGGTGCGCCCTACTCCGTCGACGCACGCGTCGAGGGGTCCGCAGGGTACGCGGCGGCCGTCCGGCACATCACCACGGAGGGCGGGCAGGACACGGCGGGTCCCGGGGGTCCGTTGCGCTTCTCTGCCGAGACGACGGATGCCACGCCACGACCGGTCCTCTTCTCGCCCGTCCTGTCGACCCAGGTGATCGACGCCGAGGTCGACGGCGGCCCGTTCGTCGACGACGTGCGCCTGTCGGTCGAAGACGGCGTCTGGCCGCGCGCCGGCGACGGCAGCTTCGTCGCCCTGCGGGCCACCGCGCGCGTCTACCGCACCGATGCCCCTCCTGCCGAGAGCCTGGGGGTCCCCGCCGATGCGACGCCGGTCGGGGATCTCAGCCTGACGAGCGATCCCGGCCGGGGCGCCGGCGTGTACCGCGTGGAGTCCGGGTGGGATCTTCCGGGGCCGGGCGTGTACACCGCCGTATGGCAGATCAGCGCGAAGGCTCAGGACGCGGGAGTCGCCGCCCACCTCGAGCCGGGCTACGCGTGGGTGGAGAAGTTCGGGGTCGCGACGCAGCAGATCTCGATCCTCGCTCCCCCGCCGCAGCCCACGCAGACGCCGGGCGTCCCATCCGCACCGCCGGCCGCGGAAGCACCGCCGGCAGCCGCTGCTGCCCCACCGGCGCTCGCGGCGACCGGGCTCGATGACAGCACGGCGCGCGCAGGCGGTATCGGTGTGGCAGCGGTGATCCTCGGCTGCGCCGTGCTCGCCCACGTCGCGCAGCGACGACGGAGATCCGCGCTGCCGTGACCGCCTCGCGCTCCGATCGGGCGGCGATCACGTGGTCGGCCACGATTCGGCACTGCGCCGGGAAACGGGTAGACTCGGGGGGTTGCCACGGGGTGTGGCGCAGCTTGGTAGCGCGCGTCGTTCGGGACGACGAGGCCGCAGGTTCAAATCCTGTCACCCCGACAACGGAAGGGCTCCATCGCACCGCGGTGGAGCCCTTCGCTTAGGCCACGCAGCTCGTCGCGAGAGGGAACCATGACCGAATCCGCCACCCCGCGTCTGGTCGCCTTCGACCTCGACGACACGCTCGCCCCCTCCAAGGCGCCGATCGACCCGCGCATCGGCGCCCTGCTGATCGCGTTGGCGGAGCGCGTGCAGGTGGCGATCATCTCGGGTGGACAGATCGTGCAGTTCCGCACGCAGGTCATCGACAGGCTTCCGGATGCCTCGCCCGAGGTGCTTTCCCGTATCCACCTCATGCCCACCTGCGGCACGCAGTACTTCCGCTTCGGCGGCCAGCACTTCGACGTCGTCTACGCGAACGTGCTCACCGCCGATGAGAAGTCCCGGGCGCTCGCCGCCGTGGAGGAAGAGGCACGGCGCCTCGGCCTCTGGTCTTCGGAGACCTGGGGCGACATCCTCGAGGACCGCGACTCCCAGATCACGTTCTCGGCTCTCGGACAGCGTGCGCCGCTGGACGCGAAGGTCGCCTGGGATCCCACCGGGGAGAAGAAGAACACCCTGCGGGCCGCGGTCGCGGCTCGTGTGCCGGATCTCGAGGTGCGGTCGGGCGGCTCCACCTCGGTCGACATCACTCACCGCGGCATCGACAAGGCCTACGGCATGAATCGCCTCAGCGAAGTCACCGGCATCCCCCTCGACGAGATGCTCTTCATCGGCGACCGCCTGGATCCTGAGGGCAACGACTACCCCGTGCTCGCAATGGGCGTGCGCTGCCATGCGGTGGAAGGGTGGGAGCAGACCGCCGACTTCCTCGACGACCTGCTTCCCACGCTGCCCGCGCGGGCCTGAGCCGGATCAGGCGACCGGCACGCCGGTAGCGCCGGCGACCGGCACGAGGCGCGTCAGCTGAGTCACGTGCTTGGGCTCCAGTTCCTCCAGCGACGCGACGCCGAGCAACCGCATCGTGCGCTCGATCTCGGTGCGCAGGATCTCGATCATGCGGTCGACGCCCTCTCGACCGCCCGCCATCAGACCGTAGAGGTAGGCGCGCCCTACGAGCGTGAACTTCGCCCCGAGGGCGATGGATGCCACGATGTCGGCACCGTTCATGATGCCGGTGTCGACCATCACCGTGGCGTCCTTGCCCACTTCGCGCACGACCTGTGGGAGCAGGTGGAACGGGATCGGCGCACGGTCGAGCTGGCGGCCGCCATGGTTGGACAGGATGATGCCGTCCACACCGAGGTCGATGAGCCGCTTGCTGTCCTCGATGTTCTGCACCCCCTTGATGAGGATCTTTCCGGGCCACAGGCCGCGGATGACCTCGAGGTCCTCGTAGCTGATCGTGGGGTCCATGGCGTAGTCCAGCAGCTCGCCGACAGTGCCGCCAGTGGTCGAGAGCGACGCGAACTCGAGCTTCGGCGTGGTCAGGAAGTCGTACCACCACCACGGTCGCGGGATCGCGTTGACGATCGTGCCGAGGGTCAGCTGCGGCGGAATTGAGAAGCCATTGCGCTTGTCCCGCAGTCGGGCGCCCGCGACGGGGGTGTCGACCGTGAACATCAGCGTGTCGAAGCCCGCGGCCGCCGCCCGTCGAGCGAGCCCGTAGGAGATCTCGCGGTCCTTCATGACATACAGCTGGAACCAGTTGCGACCCTGCGGATTGGCTGCCACGACGTTCTCGATCGACGTCGTGCCGAGCGTCGACAGAGTGAACGGGATGCCTGCAGCACCCGCAGCGGAGGCACCGGCTGTCTCCCCCTCGGTCTGCATGAGGCGCGTGAAGCCCGTGGGCGCGATACCGAACGGCAGCGCGCTCGGGCCCCCGAGGATCTGCACCGACGTGTCGACGTCAGGAGCCGGCCGGAGGATTCCGGGGTGGAACTCGATGTCCTCGAACGCGTGCCGCGCCCGCGCCAGTGACAGCTCACCCTCGGCGGCGCCATCCGTGTAGTCGAAAGCCGCCTTCGGCGTCCGGCGCTTCGCGATCGTCCTGAGATCGGCGATCGTGAGGGCCGCGTCGAGGCGGCGCTTGCGTCCGTCGAATTCCGGCTTCTTGAACTTCATCAGCTCGAGGAGCTCGATGGGGTTGGGCAGCTGACGCTGGACCATGGTCTTCCTTTCGTCAGGCGGGGAGGCGAGCCGGGGTGGCCTCGGCGTAGTACCCCGTGATGTGGTCGTGGATGAGCGTGCGCGCCAACGTGACGTGACCGTCGTCGATGGCATCGAGAAGAGCGCGATGCTCGCCGCGGAGGCGCGCGGCCACCGGCTCCCATTCGGGGATGCGGGCAGCTCCTGCCTGCACGTACGATTCGATCGATGTGCGGAGCCCCGCCATCATCGCGGCGATGACGACGTTGCCCGAGGCCTCCGCCAGCGACTGGTGCAGTTGGGCGTCGAGCGCAAGGAACTCCGCCGCAGTGAGCGTCGGCTCTTCCATCGCCGTCGCGATGGTCGAGGCCGCGGCCGTCGACCGATCGTCGTGGCCGGCGAGCTGCGTCACCACCGCTTCCTCGAGCACGAGTCGCGTTCGCATCACGTCTTCGAGCGGAAAGCCGTTCGCCGCGACCTGAAGACGGAGCAGCGCCGCCATTCCCCCCTGAGGTGCCGCGACGATGATGGCGCCCGATGTCGGACCCGAGCCCGTGCCGGTCCGGATGAGCCCCAACACCTCGAGCACGCGCAGCGCCTCGCGCACGCTGGAGCGGCCGACCCCCAAGGAGGCGGCGAGCTCGCGCTCCGGCGGCAGGTGATCTCCCGGCGTCAGCGTGCCGTCCAGGAGCGAGGATTCGACGTGGCGCAGCACGCGCTCCCACGCGCGCGGCGAGGCGGCCTCGCGGGACGACGTTGTGGAAGGGATCACCATTGCTCCGGACTCTGTGGTCTGGCCACACTAGCGCGTGTGGTCGGACCACGCAAAGCGAGCGCGCAGCCCTTGGAGGTCGTACTCTGTCGCCATGGAACCGCTGCAGGCCGTCCTCATCCTCTTCGCTGCCGTCTGCGTCTTCTGCTGGATCGCGTCACTGATCACGAAGGACACGTCCTGGGTCGACCGCATCTGGTCGATCGTGCCGGTCGCCTATGTCTGGATCTTCGCCGGCTTCGCCGTCGCCGAGGGACGCGAGGCGACTCGGCTGGTGCTCATGGCCGCGGTGGTGACGTTGTGGGGCGCCCGACTGACGTACAACTTCGCCCGGAAGGGCGGCTACACCGGCATGGAGGACTACCGCTGGGCGATCCTGCGGGGCCGTATGAAGCCCTGGCAGTTCCAGCTGTTCAACCTCCTCTTCATCGTGCTCTACCAGAATGCGCTGCTCGTGCTGATCAGCCTTCCGGCGCTCGTCGCCTGGGAGAATCCCGCACCGCTGGGTGTCGGAGACATCCTCTTCGCCGCACTCTTCCTCGCGTTCCTCCTCGGCGAGACCATCGCCGACCAGCAGCAGTGGAGGTTCCACCAGGCGAAGAAGCGCGCAGGAGGGCAGCTCGCCCCCGGTTTCATCACGTACGGCTTGTTCCGCGTGAGCCGGCACCCGAACTTCTTCTTCGAGCAGGCGCAGTGGTGGGCGTTCTACGCGCTGGGGGCGACGGCGGCCGTGGCATCCGGTGCGGGGATCTGGGGCGGAGCGATCAACCCGACGATCGCGGGCGCGATCCTCCTGACCCTGTTGTTCATCGGGTCGACGATCTTCACCGAAAGCATCTCGGCGGGCAAATACCCCGCGTACGCCGACTATCGACGTTCCACGTCGATGTTGATCCCCTGGCCCCCGAAGTCATCGACAACGGGACAGGACGAGCCGGATGCCGCAGCGAGACCTCACGCGCCGAGCAGGCCCGCGGACTCCCGGAGGTAGCACTCGCCGCACAGCGACTCGTACGTCACTTCTTGTCCGTCGATGGCGACCTGGTCACCGTCGAACACGAAGACCCCGTCCACGAGACGCCCGTTGAACAACGCCTTGCGTCCACAACGACAGATCGTCTTGAGCTCTTCGAGGGCGTGCGCCACCTCGAGGAGTCGGCGCGAACCCGGAAACGCGGCCGTCCGGAAATCGGTGCGGATGCCGTAGGCCAGCACAGGAGTGTCGTCGAGCACCGCGATGCGGAAGAGGTCGTCGACCTGCGAGGCAGTGAGGAACTGCGCCTCGTCGACGAGCAGACAGGCGACATCGGCAGGGCCGGTGCTCAGCCCTGACAGCTCATCGTGAGTGTGTCGCACGCGCGCCTGGTTCTCGGCGAACAGACCGCGCGCATCGTCGGAGCCTCCGATGAGGAAATCGACGGCACGCGTCATCCCGAGGCGACTGGAGATCTGCCCGGCGCCCTTCGTATCGATCCGCGGCTTGGCCAGGAGGACGTGCTGCCCGCGCTCTTCGTAGTTGTACGCCGCTTGGAGGAGGGCCGTCGACTTGCCCGAGTTCATCGCCCCGAAGCGGAAGTACAGTTTGGCCACCCGCCGATTCTACGGAAACGCGGGTCGCGGGGTGCGACGGCCGGTCACGCGGTGAGGGCGAGCGCGTCCGCGGTCTCGGCGAGCACTTCGCTGGCGACCTCGGGTCGCGGATTGAGCGTCTGTCCGTAGCTCGGGATCAGCTCGCGCAGCCGGGGCTCCCACGACGAGATCTGGTCCGGGAAGCAGGTCTTCAGCAGTCCGAGCATGATCGAGACGGCCGTCGACGCTCCGGGCGAAGCACCGAGGAGACCGGCGATCGAGCCGTCCTCCGACGTGACGACCTCCGTGCCGAACTGCAGCACCCCGCCTTTCTTCGGGTCCTTCTTCATGACCTGCGCACGCTGGCCGGCCTGCAGAAGCTCCCAGTCCTCGGCCTTCGCGGTGGGCATGAAGATGCGGAGGCTGTCGACCTTCTTCGCGTGGTTCTTGAGCAGCTCCCCCACGAGGTAGGTGATGAGCGACGGGTTGTCGACCGCGACCTTCAGCATCGGGCCGATGTTGTGCGGCCGCACCTGCGACACGATGTCGAGCATCGAGCCGTTCTTCAGGAACTTCGGGCTGAATGTCGCGAAGGGACCGAACAGCAGCGACGTCTCGCCGTCGACGACTCGCGTGTCGAGGTGCGGCACCGACATCGGCGGGGCACCGACGGAGGCCTGCGAGTACACCTTCGCCTTGTGCTGCGCCACGAGCTCGGGGTTGGAGGTCTTCAGCCATTGCCCGCCGATCGGGAAGACGCCGTAGCCCTTGATCTCGGGGATGCCCGAGCGCTGCAGCAGCTTGATGGCCCAGCCGCCCGCGCCCACGAACACGAACTTCGCCTTCGTGGTGCCGGGCGTGCGGCCGATCGTGTTGCGCCACTTCACGACCCAGCCGCCGTCTTTCGCGCGTGTCAGGTTTCGCACCTCGCGGTTGGTGACGACTTCGGCGCCGTCCTCCTTGAGCTTGTCGAAGAGCTGATGTGTGAGAGCGCCGAAGTCGACGTCGGTGCCGGCGGGCACGCGCGTGGCGGCGAAGGGCTCGCCGGCAGGCCGCTTCTTCATGAGCAGCGGGGCCCACTGGTTGATGACGCGCGAGTCCTCGCTGTACTCGATTCCCGCGAACAGGGGCTGCTTCTTCAGCACCTCGTACCGCGCCTTGAGGAAGGCGACGTCTTTTTCGCCCCGAACGAACGTCATGTGCGGGGTGGAGTTGATGAACGTCGAAGGCTCCTCCAGTACGCCCGCCTCGACCAGGGAGGACCAGAACTGACGGCTCTGCTGGAACTGCTCGTTGATCGTGATGGCCTTGGCAGGATCAATGGTCCCGTCGGCGCTCTCGGGCGTGTAGTTCAATTCGCACAGCGCTGCGTGGCCGGTACCGGCGTTGTTCCAGGCGTTCGAGCTCTCCAGCCCCACGTCATCGAGACGCTCGTACACCGCGATCTTCCAATCGGGCTGGAGTCGGGAGAGGAAGGTGCCCAGGGTGGCGCTCATGATGCCACCGCCGATCAGCACGACGTCGACGGATTCGTTCACACGTCGATTCTAGTTGCGACCGCTCGCGGTACCTCCCCGCGAGGCGACGCTGAGCACGAAAGTCCGCGATTCTTTCCTCGAGGTCAAAAGAATCGGTCGACGCTCTTCAGGCGGTGACGCCCAGGGACGCCGCGACGACCTCGGCGATCTGCACCGCGTTCAAGGCCGCTCCCTTGCGCAGATTGTCGTTGCTGATGAACAGCACAAGGCCTCGGCCCTCGCGGGCGGACTGATCGGCACGGATGCGACCGACGAAACTCGGATCCTTGCCCGCTGCCTGGAGAGGTGTGGGCACCTCCTCGAGCACGACGCCGGGCGCCGTGCTCAGCACTTCGCGCGCTCGGTCGGGGGTGATGTCGCGAGCGAACTCCGCGTGGATGCTCAGCGAGTGACCGGTGAAGACGGGTACGCGCACGCACGTGCCCGCGACGCGGAGGTCGGGCAGCTCGAGGATCTTCCGGCTCTCGTTGCGCAGCTTCTTCTCCTCGTCGGTCTCGTTGTCGCCGTCGTCGACCAGGCTGCCCGCGAAGGGGATGACGTCGAAGGCGATCGGAGCGATGTACTTCTCGGGCTGCGGGAAGTCGATCGCTGAGCCGTCGTGGACCAGGCGCAGGGTGTCCCCCTGGGCGAGGACGGCCTCCACCTGGCCGAGCAGCTCCTCGGCGCCGGCGATACCGGAGCCGCTTACGGCCTGGTAGGTGCTCACGATCAGCCGCTCGAGCCCGGCCTCGGTGTCGAGCACCTTGAGCACGGGCATGGCCGCCATCGTGGTGCAGTTCGGGTTGGCGATGATCCCCTTCCGCGCCTCGCGGATGGCATGAGGATTGACCTCGCTCACGACGAGCGGCACGTCGGGGTCCATGCGCCAGGCGCTGGAGTTGTCGATGACCACGGCGCCCGCCTCGGCGAAGCGCGGGGCGTGTGCGCGGCTGCCGGTGGCGCCGGCCGAGAACAGGGCGATGTCGATGCCTGCGGGATCGGCGGTCTCGACATCCTCGATGATCACCGTCTGCCCCGCGAATTCGAGAGCCGTGCCCGCCGAACGAGCCGTCGCGAACAATCGCAGTTCGCGGATCGGGAAGGCGCGCTCGGCGAGGATCTCACGCATCACGGTGCCGACCTGGCCGGTGGCGCCGATGACGGCGACGGAGAGTCCTGAGTCGGAGATGCGGGTCATGATGGTCATCCTCGAGTGTCGGGGGCTCACGCGGACATCGCGAGGCCGGTTGTGCTGATTCTACCGAGACCGGCGTATCCGCCGAGACGGCGTGACGTCCGTGAGGAGTTGAACGCAGCCGAGCAGGCGGGTGGGTGCGGTCAGCGACCCGTACCGGCGTGGATCACGGCGTCGCTGTCGCCGTCGAGCCCGTATGCCGTGTGCACGACGCGCGCCGCCTCGGCCAGATCGTCGCCGCGCACGACGACCGAGATGCGGATTTCAGAGGTCGAGATCATCTCGATGTTGACGCCCGCGATGGACAGCGCCTCGAAGAGCGTGGCCGACACACCCGAGTGCGTGCGCATTCCCGCACCCACGACCGACAGCTTGCCGATCTGGTCGTCGTGCACGAGGCTCTCGAAGCCCACGTCGGCCTGCTCGCCGGCGAGGGCTCGCAGCGCCGTGGGCGCGTCGGATTTGGGCACGGTGAACGAGATGTCGGTGCGGCTCGTGGCGGCGGCCGACACGTTCTGCACGATCATGTCGACGTTCGCGCCGGACTTGGCGACGATCTTGAAGATCTCGGCGGCCTTGCCGGGCACATCGGGCACACCGATGACGGTGATCTTGGCCTGACCGAGATCGGTCGCGACACCGGCGACGACGGGCTCTTCCATGGGACCCTCCTGGTCCGCGTAGCGGGCACGCTGCTGTTCGTTGAGCACGAGAGTGCCCTCGGTGGAACTGAAGCTGGAGCGGGCGTGGATCAACACACCGTGGCGACGTGCATACTCCACAGCGCGGATGTAAAGCACCTTGGCACCGTTCGCCGCGAGCTCGAGCATCTCTTCGCTCGAGACGCGATCGAGTTTGCGGGCTTTCGGCACGATGCGCGGATCAGCGGTGAAGATGCCGTCGACATCGCTGTAGATCTCGCAGACGTCGGCGTTGAGCGCTGCCGCCAGTGCGACGGCGGTCGTGTCGGATCCCCCGCGACCGAGCGTCGTGATGTCACGCGTGTCACGGTTGAACCCCTGGAACCCGGCGACGATGACGATGGCCCCCTCGTCGAGGGCCTCGCGCAGGCGCACCGGGGTGACGTCGACGATGCGGGCCGCGCCGTGCGTCGCATCGGTGATCATTCCCGCTTGGCTGCCGGTGAAGGACCGCGCCTCGAAGCCCATCGAGTGGATCGCCATGGCCAGCAGTGCCATCGAGATGCGCTCGCCGCTGGACAGGAGCATGTCGAGCTCTCGCGGCGCCGGAATCGGCGCCACCTGACCGGCGAGATCGAGCAGTTCGTCGGTGGTGTCGCCCATGGCGCTGACGGCGACCACGACCTCGTGGCCCGCCCGACGATTGTCGACGATGCGCTTGGCGACCCGCTTGATGCTCTCGGCGTCGGCGACGGACGAACCGCCGTATTTCTGCACGATCAGCGCCACTGTGGAACTCCCCGGGAAGGAGTCGTCGCGTCGGAACGTGGACCGGCGACGACGGGCGAGCGGATGCCGCACCCGAGGGTCCATCTTACGGAAGACGCATGCCCGCACTGCCATGGACGCCTGCCGCGGACTGCTCGCCGGCCGAACCCGGCGCGCTACAGTGCTCGCATGGATCTGCCGCAGGAGGCCTGGTCGGAGTTCAACGTCGCGATGGTCGGAGCGACGGCTGCTCTCGCGGGGCTGGTCATCGTCGCCGCGAGCGTCAACATCGCCGACATCGTGAAGGCTTCTTCCCTGACCTCGCGGCTGGCATCGGGCATCTCCTCGCTCGTGCTGGCGATCGTCGGATCCGCGGTGGGACTCGTGCCCGGGCTGGGGCTCAGCGCATACGGCATCATCATGATCGCCGGCGCTCTCGTGGCGGCCGTGTTCGCCGGGGCCGCTACGCGACGCATCGCAGAGAACCGTCATCCCGAAAACAGGTTGCGTGCCCTCAAGGCCGCACTCGGGTTCGCCGCTCCCCTCTCCTACGTCGTGGGCGGACTGCTGCTGCTCACGGACGCACCCGCGGGCCTCGCCTGGTTCGCCGCCGGATCGCTCATCGCGATCATCGCCGCACTGCTGATCTCGTGGATCGTGCTGGTCGAAGTACTCCGCTGATCTCGCGGACCGTGGCGCGCGCAGCCTGTGAGAGCGCGGAGCATTCCGCGCGCCGGATCGCGGTCGCAGTACCCTGGTGCGATCAGCGCCGACTCTCGCCCCGGTGCGACCAGGGGGTCACGTGAACCGCAGACCGGTCCTCGTCATCGCAGGAGTGTCGGCCGTCATCCTGGTGGCCGTCGGTGCCGCCTTCTTCCAGCCCTGGCGCCTCTTCACGACCACCGTCGTCGACGAGGCACTGCCTCCGCTGTCATCCGCATCGCCGTCGGAGTCGGTCGTCCCGCGGCCGATCGGATCCGCGTCGCCGTCTCCGACCGCATCGGAGCAGGCAGCGACGACGGAGCCCACGTACACCGACCTCGCCGTGGGCACCTTCATCGCGCACGAGCACGACACGACCGGGGCGGTCAGGGTCGTCGCACAGCCGGATGGCACGCGCGTCCTGGCGATCACGGGTCTGCGGACGAGCGACGGACCCGACCTGCGGGTGTGGCTGACGGATCAGCCGGTCATCGAAGGGACGGCCGGCTGGGGTGTCTTCGACGACGGGACATGGGTGGAACTCGGCCCGCTGAAGGGTAACGTCGGCGACCAGGTCTACGCGATTCCCGGCGATGTCGATCTGACCTCGATCCAGAGCGTGTCCATCTGGTGCGCGCGCTTCGCGGTCTCCTTCGGCGCTGCCACTCTCACCCCGGTCTGAGCACGCTGAGAACACGGGCTCGCACAGCATCCCGATCCAGAGATCGAGTCGACCGCCGGCCGCGTCGTTCAGATCGCGCGACGGCCCTCGAACGCCCGCCCGAGGGTGACCTCATCGGCGTACTCGAGATCGCCGCCGACGGGCAGGCCCGATGCGAGACGGGTCACCGAGATCTCGAGCGTGTGCAGCAGACGGCTGAGGTACGTCGCCGTCGCCTCGCCCTCGAGATTCGGGTTGGTCGCGAGGATGACTTCCTGAACGCTGCCGTCGGCGAGCCGCTGCATCAGCTCGCGGATGCGCAGGTCGTCGGGGCCGACGCCCGCGATCGGACTGATGGCGCCGCCGAGGACGTGATAGAGCCCACGGAACTCACGAGTGCGTTCGATGGCGGAGACGTCCTTCGCGTCCTCGACGACGCAGATGAAGCTCGCGTTGCGGCGGGGATCCCGGCAGATCGAGCACTTGGTCTGCTCGGAGACGTTGCCGCACACCTCGCAGAAGCGCACCTTCTCGCGCACGTCGCTGAGCAGCTCGCTGAGTCGGGACACATCGAACGAGGGTGTCTGCAGGATGTGGAACGTGATGCGCTGGGCCGATTTGGGACCGATGCCGGGCAGCCGACCGAACTCGTCGATCAGTTCTTGAACGATGCCGTCGTACATGATCAGCTGAACCTCGTGGGCGGGTTGTAAGGCTCTTCACGCACGAAGGTCGCGCCGAGAACCTGCCGGACGACGGCCTCGCCATAGCGCTGCACTCCCCCGGTCGATATCGGGAGTCGCGGTGCGACGACGGGCGGGACGGGCGCATCGGGCTCGGGCGTCTCTGCGACGTCCGTCTCTTCCGCGTCGTCGTCCCTGACCGGGGCGACCACGTCGGCAGGCAGCACCTCGCCCTCGCGCGGAGGCGCGAGAGTGGTGGTGCGGGCGTGATCGAGGTCGGCTGCGGCGTCTTCGGGCTCGTCATCCACCGCGAGACCTGCGGACGCGGGGGGCGCACCCGTCCGCGCGTCGGACGCGGATCGCCGACCGGCGGGAAGCGACTCCGCCGGGGCCTCACGAGGGATGGATGCCACGACCCAGTCCGTCACCGGGGCTGCGGGAGTGCGCGCGGCCTGACCGGTACTCGGGCGCGGACCCGGGTCGGGTGGGGTGGGATCATCGTCGTACGGGTCGTACGGGTCGTTCGGGGGCTGCGGGTCATCGGGGACCTCACCGATGTCGCGGAGCCCCGGATCAGTCGGCGAGCCGGTCGGCGAGTCCGCTGCCGGATCGTGACGGGCGATGTACTTCACCCGGATGCCGAGCACGGCCTGGATCGCCTGGCGCAGGTCTTCGCTGGGACCGGCGCCGCGATTGAGCTGCTTGAACTTGGCGACGTCGCCCTGGCTCTGGAAGGCGAGGGTGAGGACATCCCCCTCGAATGCCAGAACGCGCGCGTTGCTCGCCACGAGCCAGGACGTGCGGCTGATGTCTTCGAGATTCCGGAGGACTTCGGTCCACGAGTCCCGCACCATCGGCAGCGTGACCGGACCGGAAGGTGTAGTCGTCGTCGGCCCAGGGACCGCGGCGGTGGCGGCGACGGTGGACCGCATGTCGTGTGCGGAGACGGCGGGTGCCGGTGGTGTGGGACCGGGGACGGTCGCCGCCGGGGTCGACGGTCGCGATGACTCCGGCGCGCTCGACGTCGTCCGTGACGACCCGGAGCCGGTCGACGGCGGCGGGACCGAGGCGGGTGCGGCAGATGGCGCGGGCGCGGCGGGCGCCGCGGATGCACCGGTGTGGGCGAGCACCCGCGCGACCATCAGCTCGAGCTGCAGGCGCGGCGAGGTGGCCCCGGTCATCTCGTCGAGTGTGCCGATCACGAGGTCGGCGGTGCGCGAGAGGCGGTCGGAGCCGAAGATCGACGCCTGCCGCGACATCCGCCCGAGCTCGTCGGCGGGCACGCCACGGAGCACGGCCGCTGCACCCTGGCCCGTCGCGGCGATGATGATGAGATCGCGCAGTCGCTCGAGGAGGTCGTCGACGAAGCGTCGTGGGTCCTGTCCGGTCTGCACGACGCGGTCCACCGCGGCGAAGGCTGCCGCGGGGTCGCCCTCCCCGAAGGCGTCGACGACCTCGTCGAGCAGCTCGGCATGCGTATAGCCGAGCAGTGACACGGCGCGCTCGTACCGCACGACCACGGTGCCGGTCTCGGCCGAGGCATCCGACCCGGCGATCAGCTGGTCCAGAAGGGAAAGGGTGTCTCTCGGGGAACCACCGCCGGCCCGCACGACCAGCGGAAGGACCCCCGGCTCGACCTGCACGCCTTCGAGCTCGCACATGGCCTGGACGTATTCGAGCATCGCAGCGGGGGGCACCAGGCGGAAGGGGTAGTGGTGCGTGCGCGAGCGGATGGTGCCGATGACCTTCTCGGGCTCGGTCGTGGCGAAGATGAACTTGACGTGGTCGGGCGGCTCTTCGACGAGCTTGAGCAGTGCGTTGAACCCCTGCGGCGTCACCATGTGCGCCTCGTCGAGGATGAAGATCTTGAAACGGTCGCGAGCCGGCGCGAAGATCGCGCGCTCGCGCAGGTCGCGCGCGTCGTCGACGCCGTTGTGGGATGCCGCGTCGATCTCGACCACGTCGAGCGACCCACCGCCGCCGCGACCGAGCTCGACGCAGCTGTCGCACTCACCGCACGGCACGTCGGTCGGCCCCTGAGCGCAGTTGAGGCATCGCGCGAGGATGCGCGCGGACGTCGTCTTGCCGCACCCGCGGGGCCCGGAGAAGAGGTAGGCATGGCCGACGCGGTCGCCGCGGAGCGCCGTCATGAGCGGATCGGTCACCTGCGCCTGCCCGATCATCTCGCCGAACGTCTCCGGACGATAGCGGCGATAGAGGGCGGTGGTCACCCGCCTAGCCTAAGCGGTGCCGCCGACATCGGCGGGTCCGCGTCGGACCGCCGGTGACCCCCGCTCACACGTCGACGCGGGCCCCTTCACCCTCGTCCTCGAAGTCCTCCGGGCCGACCACGGGGATCGACGTCGTGACCGTCGGAACGGACGCCGACAGAAGCGTTCCGTCCTCGAGCCGCACGTCGGCGAACTGACGCAGCGACGGGCGGCCCTTGATCACCGGACCCTGGTCGTCCAGGGGCACGACGACCTCTTCGCCGCCCTCGACGACGTAGATGGCCCCGCGCACACTGAAGTCGACGGGCTCGCCCTCGCCGGCGCGCACGCTGATCGCATCGCGGGTGATCGTGACGGTCAGGCGCGTACCGTGCCAGTGCAGCACGAAGGACAGGTCGTCCCAGTCCGCGGGCAGACGCGGGTCGAACGACAGGTCGCCGAAATGATCGCGCATGCCGCCGAAGCCCGACACGAGCGCCGTCCACACCCCTCCCGCCGACGCCACGTGCACGCCGTCGGAGGCGTTGTGGTGGAGGTCGGCGAGGTCGACGAAGATCGACTCCTCGAAGTACTCGCGGGCGAGGTCCTGATAGCCGACCTCCGCCGCGAGGATCGACTGCACCACCGCCGAGAGCGTCGAGTCGCCCGTGGTCAGCGGGTCGTAGTACTCGAAATCGGCGAGCTTCTCGGCATCGGTGAAGTGGTTGCCCTGCAGGAAGAGCGCCAGCACCACGTCCGCCTGCTTGAGCACCTGATACCGGTAGATCACCAGCGGGTGGAAATGCAGCAGCAGCGGGCGCTGATCGGCCGGCGTGTGCTCGAGGTCCCAGACCTCCTTCTCGAGGAACACATTGTCCTGAGGGTGGATGCCGAGGGCCGGGCTGAACGGGATGTGCAGTGCCTCCGCGGCCAGTTCCCACCCTTCGGCCTCCATGGGGCCGAGGCCCAGCCGGTCGACCATGAGGCGGTACGCCTCGGGGTCGTCCTCGGCCATCTCGCGTACCGTGCGCGTGGCGAAGCGCAGGTTGAACCGCGCCATCACATTCGTGAACAGGTTGTCGTTGACGACCGTCGTGTACTCGTCCGGTCCGGTCACCCCGTGGATGTGGAAGGTGGGCGGCTCGTCGTCGTCGTTCTCGCGCCAGAAACCGAGCGTCGACCACATCCGTGCCGTCTCGACGGCGATGTCGACGCCTTCGCGGTGGAGGAACTCGATGTCGCCGGTCGTGCGGACGTACTTCGCGAGCGCGAAACTCACGTCGGCGTTGATGTGGTACTGCGCGGTGCCGGCGGCGTAATACGCGGATGCCTCTTCCCCGTTGATCGTCCGCCAGGGGAACAGCACGCCGCCTTCGTTCAGCTGACGAGCACGCTTCCGGGACGCCGGCAGCATGAGATAGCGCATGCGCAGCGCGTTGCGCGCCCAGAGCGGGGTCGTGTACGCGAGGAACGGCAGGACGTAGATCTCGGTGTCCCAGAAGTAGTGTCCGCTGTACCCCGAGCCCGACACGCCCTTGGCCGGCACACCGAGCCCGTCGGCGCGTGCCGCCGCCTGAGCCAGCTGGAAGAGGCACCACCGGGTGGCCTGCTGCAGGTCGCCGTGGCCGCCGATGCGCACGTCGGATCGCGCCCAGAAGTCGTCGAGCCAGGCGCGCTGACGCTGGAACTGGTGGGCGACCCCCTCACCGCGTACCCGGTCGAGGGTGCGGCGACAGCGGTCCACCAGCTCGCGCGCGGGGACACCGCGGGACGTGTGGTAGCTGACCAGCTTGGTGACGAGGATGGGAACGCCCTGCTTGGCCTGGAAGCGGAAGACGTTCTTGGCGATGTCGGGCTCGATCAGCTGACGCGAATCGCATTCGTTCTCGGTCTCGACGATGTGGTCGGCGACGACCGCGATCGTCATGCCCGAGGTCGTCACCTTGTAGCTCAGCGCCGAGCGCAGCCCGTCCTGCCAGTACTCCTGCGGCTGCAGCACGCGCTCCTCGATGCGGTCGGCCTTGCGCGGATCGAACCCGGCCTTCTTCGGCGCGCTCGGGGTGCCGCCGTAGACGTCTTCCCCGTCCTGCCGGTTGATGACCTGGCAGCTGATCGTGACCGGCGCGTCGGCGTTGAGGACGGTGACCTCCACCGTCATGACGGCCAAATGCTTCTCCTCGAACGACACCATGCGCTGGAACTCGAGTTTGACGAGCTTGCCGGAGGGGGTCGACCACATGATGTGGCGTCGCAGCACACCGTCGCGCATGTCGAGCACGCGCTCGTACTCCCGCACGTCGGTGACGTCGAGCGACAGGGGCTCGTCGTCGACGTAGACGCGCATCACCTTCGCGTCCGGCGCGTTGATGATCGTCTGCCCGACCTCGGCGAAACCGTACGCCTTCTCGGCGTGACGGATCGGGAAGACCTCGTGGAAACCGTTGATGAAGGTGCCCTGCTCGTGCGCGTGCCGCCCTTCGGGCTGATTGCCGCGCAAGCCGAGGTAGCCGTTGCCGACGGCGAACAGGGTTTCGGTGACGCCCGCGTCGTCGAGCGAGAACTTCTTCTCCACGAGCCGCCAGGGGTCGACGGGGAAGCGGTCGCGGTCGATCATGCCGTGAACTCCCCGAGATCCTGCACGACGATGTCTGCTCCGGCGTCACGGAGGGCGTCGGGTCCGACGCCGCGGTCCACGCCGACCACGAGCGCGAAGTGTCCGGCGGCCGCGGACTGCACGCCGCTGATGGCGTCTTCCACGGCGGCACTGCGGGCAGGGTCGACCCCCAGCATCCGTGCGGCTTCCAGGAACACGTCCGGAGCGGGCTTGGAGGAGAGGTCGTCGCGTTCGGCGATGACGCCGTCCATCACGACCGAGAAGCGGTCGCGGATACCGGCGGAGGTCAGCACCTCCTCAGCGTTCTTGGAGCTCGAGACCACCGCGATGGGTGTGCCCGCGGCGATCAGTCGGTCGACCAGGTCGAGGGAGCCCGGGTACGGGGCGATGCCCTCTTCGCGGAGCACACGGGCGAAGACGACGTTCTTGCGGTTGCCGATCCCGCACACGGTGTCGGCCTCCGGCTCATCGGACGGATCGCCCCAGGGCACCTCGATGTCGCGGCTGCGCAGCAGGCTCGCGACCCCGTCGTAGCGCTTCTTGCCGTCGAGGTACTCGAAGTAGTCGCGATCGGTGTACGCCGGGGAGACGTCCCACGCCGCGAAAAGTTCGTCGAACATGGTCTTCCACGCGTGCATGTGCACCTCGGCCGTGGGAGTCAGCACCCCGTCCAGATCGAACAGCACGGCGTCGTAGGACGCCAGATCGGGCAGGGCATCGACAGTCACAGGGACCTCCAGGGGGGAACAGAGGGTGCGGCCGCCATCGTGCCGTGCTGCCAGCGTAGCGGCCGGGCATGTCCGCCCGATGACGCACCCCCTCGCCGCCGCAGCCGATCAGGTCCCGGTGACCTCGAGCGTCTGCCGCGCGATCTCCAGCTCTTCGTCGGTCGGCACCACGAGCACGGTCACGCGCGACGAATCCGAAGAGATGACACGGATGCCGCGACCCCGTGCCGCGTTCCGCTCCGGGTCGACCTCGATGCCCGCGAAACCCAGGGTCGCCAGCGCTCCCGCGCGCACGTCGGGCGAGTTCTCGCCGACGCCTGCCGTGAACGAGATCACATCGACACCGCCGAGCTGCGCGAGGTAGGAGCCGGCGTACGACCGGAGCCTGTGGAGGTAGACCTCGAATGCGAGCGTGGCCGCCGCATCCCCCGCCTGGGCGCGCTCCTGCAGGTCGCGCATGTCGGAGACGCCGGCCATCCCGAGGATTCCGCTCCGCTTGTTCAGGAGGGTGTCGAGGTCGTCGATCGTCATGCGGGCGCGTCGCGCGAGATGGAACAGGACTGCCGGATCGAGGTCGCCCGAGCGGGTGCCCATCACGAGACCCTCGAGAGGCGTGAGACCCATCGACGTCTCGACCGAGCGACCGCCGTCGACCGCGGTGACCGACGCGCCGTTGCCGAGGTGGAACACGATCTGGCGCAGCTCGGCGAGGGGACGCCCGACGAACGCGGCCGCGGCCTCGCTGACGAACTTGTGGCTGGTGCCGTGGAAGCCGTAGCGACGGATTCGGTGGGCGGCGGCGAGTTCGGCGTCGATCGCGTACGTGTAGGCGGCCGGCGGGAGCGTCTGGTGAAAAGCGGTGTCGAACACCGCGACGTGCGGGAGGTCGGGGAAGGCCGCTTTGGCGGCGCGGATGCCCTGCAGCGCCCCCGGGTTGTGGAGCGGCGCCAGCACCGACAGCTCGTCGATGTTGATCTCGACGAGGGGCGTGACGACGGTGGGCTCGAAGAACCGAGCTCCGCCGTGCACGACGCGGTGGCCGACGGCGCTCGGCGGCCGATCCTCGAGCGATGGCCCGTGGGCGGCGAACGCCTCGAGCATGACCGCGAAGCCCGCGGTGTGATCGGGGATCGGCAGTTCGCGGTCCGTCGTGACATCAAGCACGGCGGGGGCCGCGGCATCCGGATCCACACCCATCCCGAAAGCGGTCACGGTGTGACGTGCGTAACCGACCGGCTCGCCGATGCGCTCCACGAGCCCCGACGCCAGCACCCGCTCGTGGTCCATGTCGAGCAGCTGGTACTTGAACGAGGAGGATCCGCTGTTGACGACCAGGACGACACTCACGAGGTCACTCCCCCTGAGCCTGGATCGCCGTGATCGCGATCGTGTTGACGATGTCGTCCACCAGCGCGCCGCGCGAGAGGTCGTTGATGGGCTTGTTGAGGCCCTGGAGCACGGGTCCGATCGCGACCGCCCCGGCCGACCGCTGCACGGCCTTGTAGGTGTTGTTGCCCGTGTTCAGGTCGGGGAAGATGAAGACCGTCGCCCTGCCCGCGACCTCCGAATCCGGCATCTTCGCCGCGGCGACGGCGGCATCCGCTGCCGCGTCGTACTGGATGGGCCCTTCGACGAGGAGCTGCGGTGCACGCTCCCGCACGAACGCGGTGGCGGCCCGCACCTTCTCGACGTCCGCGCCACTGCCGGATTCGCCGGTCGAGTACGAGAGCATCGCGATGCGGGGCTCGATCCCGAACTGCGCGGCGGTCGCGGCGGAAGACACGGCGATGTCTGCCAGCTGCTCGCTCGAAGGATCGGGGATGACCGCACAGTCGCCGTAGACGAGCACGCGATCGGCGAGCGCCATCAGGAACACCGATGAGACCACCGAGACGCCCGGCGCGGTCTTGATGATCTCGAAGGCCGGGCGGATCGTGTGGGCGGTCGTGTGGGCCGCCCCCGACACCATGCCGTCGGCGAGGCCGAGGTGGACCATCATCGTTCCGAAGTACGACACGTCGGTCACGGTGTCGGCCGCCTGCGCGTACGTGACGCCCTTGTGTGCCCGCAGCTCCGCGTAGGCGGTGGCGAACTTGTCGACGTGCACGGGATCGAAAGGCGACAGCACCTGGGCCGCGGAGATGTCGATGCCGAGCTCGATCGCCCGCGAGCGCACCTCGATCTCCTCGCCCAGGATCGTCAGGTCGGCGATGCCCCGCGTCAGCACGGTGGCCGCCGCGCGCAGGATGCGGTCGTCCTCGCCCTCGGGAAGCACGATGCGCTTGGGCACCGATCTGGCCCGCTCGATCAGGCCGTACTCGAACATGAGCGGCGTCACGACCGTGGCGCGAGCCAGCCCCAGCGCGCGTCGCAGCTCGTCGGTGTCGACGTGCCGCTCGAAGAGGGTCAGAGCGGTGTCGTAGCGGCGCTGCGAGTCGGCGGCGAGACGGCCGCGCGTGTTCATGATGCGGACGGCCGTCTCGTACGTGCCGAGATCAGTGGTGATGATGGGGATGCTGGAGTCCAGGCCGTCGATCAGTCTGTCGATGTCGTCCGGCAGCGGGAACGGGCCGTTGAGCACGATGCCCGACAGGGAGGGGAAGGTGCCGGAGGCGTTCGCGAGGATCGCCGCGAGCAGCACTTCGGTGCGGTCGGCGGGGATCACCAGGACGGCACCCTCGGTGAGTCGCGGGAGCACGTTCACCATGGACATGCCGGCGACGACGACGCCGAGGGCCTCGCGGGTGAGGAGCTCGGGATCGCCTTTCAGGAACGTTCCGTCGACGGAACGCAGGATGCCGCGAATCGACGGCGCCACGAGGAAGAGGTCTTCGGGCACAGCCCAGATCGGCACCGTGTGACCGGTGGCGGTCTTCACCGACTCCCCCACGCGGGCGATGATCTCGTCGAGGTGATCGGGATCTGCGCGGTTGGCCACCACGGCGAACAGCTCGGAGCGCCCGTGTGCGAGCTCGGCGAGTGCCAGGTCGGCGATCTGTCCCATCTCGGCGGGGGTGCGCGGCGGTGTGGTGCCGAGCTGCTCGGCCTGCCCCTGCCCCGCGCGGCCGCCGAGGACGAGCAGGACGGGGGCGCCGAGATTCGCGGCGATCCGCGCGTTGTAGGCGAGCTCGGCGGGGCTGCCGACGTCGGTGTAGTCGCTGCCGATCACCACGACCGCGTCGCACTGCGCCTCGACCGCTTTGTATCGGGCCACGATGGTCGCCAGCGCGCCTTCGGGGTCGGCGCGCACGTCGTCATAGGTGACGCCGACGCACTCGTCGTAGTCGAGGTCGACCCCGTCGTGGTCGAGCAGCATCTCCAGGACGTAATCGCCGGAGGACGACCGTGCGATGGGCCGAAAGACACCGACGCGGGGCGTCGCGAGACTGAGGGCCTCGAGCACCCCGAGCGCGACGGACGACTTGCCGGAATGGCCTTCGGCCGAGGTCAGGTAGATGCTCTGCGCCACGGTCCCCAGCCTAGGTGCGAGGCGTGTCGGAGACGGGGGAAAAGCTCGAAGCCGAAGCATCCGTCTCTGATTCGCCGATCATCCGCTCGTCTGGGGGCCCCTATGATCCGGTCATGCCCGAACTCTCGTCTCAACCCGGCGCCGACGTTCCCGACCACCGCGGCAGGACCGGCCTGCACCGTACCGGGATGGACCTCGTGCGCAACCCGCGCGTGCGCGTCGTGGACGTCGAGCTGCTCGCGGCGGGCTGGCACGTCCTGCGCCGGACGACGTTGGAATACCGGGACGACGCAGGTGAGTGGACGCGTCAGCAGCGTGAGACCTACGACCGCGGCAACGGAGCGACCGTCCTGCTCTACGACGAGGCACGGCGGACGGTGCTGCTCACGCGGCAATTCCGCTTCCCCGTGTACGTGAACGAGCACCCGGACGGGATGCTGCTCGAGACCGCGGCGGGGCTCCTCGACGACGACGATCCCGTCACCGCGATCCGCCGCGAGGCAGCCGAAGAGACCGGCGTGCGGATCGGCGAGCTGGAACACGTCTTCGACGTGTACATGAGTCCCGGGTCCGTCACGGAGCGGATCCACTTCTTCGCCGCGCCGTACGACGCGTCGACGCGGACCGGTGCGGGCGGAGGTCTGGAGGAGGAGGGCGAGGAGATCGAGGTCGTCGAACTCGACATCGCAGAGGCGCTCGGCATGATCCGCACCGGCGAGATCCAGGATGCGAAGGCGATCATGCTTCTGCAGTGGGCGGCCCTGGAAGGACCTTTCGCCGACACCCCTCGGCATCGAGGGAGCCGGCTCCCTGCGGGTACCGAGGGAGAAGAGTAAGACTCTCCGCGAACCCGGCAGAGCCTGGTTACCCTTGCTACGTTTCCGTCCTGGGGGAGTTGGCCTGGATACCGCCTCGCGGAGAGCTGACCCCATTCTAACGGGTCGCGATCCACAGGGTGAACTCAGGGAATTCTCCGGACCACCCCAGACCTCGCCGGGTTACGATCGAGTAACGAGCAGCGGCGCCCGATCGCCGGTACCCGTACGCACGACGCGGCCGCTCCCGAAAGCCGTGATCCGCAGCCCGTAGCCGCGACTCCCCGGGGGACACATGGAACACAGCGCGACCGCAGACTTCCCGTCCGCTCCCACCCGCCGCTCGGCGGCTGCGGCTCCCGTGGTCGAGCCTCTCGACCAGGACTCCTTCGAGGTTCTCACCGGCCGCATCCTCGGCTCGATCGGGGGGGTCATCGACGGCAAGCCCGACGCCGTCCGCAGTGCGCTCATCACCCTCCTCGCGGAGGGCCACCTGCTGATCGAGGACGTCCCCGGAGTGGGCAAGACGGTGCTGGCCCGCGCGCTCGCGGCGTCCGTCGACGCCACCGTGCGCCGCATCCAGTTCACCCCGGATCTGCTTCCCGGTGACGTCACCGGAGTGAGCATCTTCAACCCGGTCGCCCGGGAGTTCGAGTTCAAGCACGGTGCGATCTTCGCGAACATCGTCATCGCCGACGAGATCAACAGGTCGTCGCCGAAGACGCAGTCAGCGCTCCTCGAGGCGATGGAGGAGCGCCAGGTCACCGTCGACGGCGAGACCCACGCGCTTCCCGACCCGTTCCTCGTCGTCGCCACCCAGAACCCGCTCGAGATGGAGGGCACCTACGCCCTGCCCGAAGCGCAGCGCGACCGTTTCATGATCCGTATCTCGATGGGCTATCCCGACGCCCGGTCGGAGGCGCTGATGCTGCGCCAGCGCGACACCGTGAACCCCCTCGAGTCCCTCGCGGCGGTGGCCACGTCGATGGAGGTCGTGGCCATGATCGACTGGGCGAGGTCCGTCCACGTCGCACCGGCTCTCGAGGAGTACGCCGTCGCCCTGGCCCACGCCACGCGCACGCATCCCGAGCTGAGATTGGGCGCGAGTCCGCGCGCCACACTCCAGCTCGTGCGCGCCGCAAAGGTGTGGGCCGCGCTCGACGGCCGGCGGTTCGTCATCCCCGACGACCTCACCGCCCTCCTCATCCCCGTCTTCGCCCACCGTCTGATCCCGACGCGCGCCGCGGGAACGGTCAGATCGCGCGGGAGCGGCGACACGGTCGGGGCAATCCTTGAGCGCATCGCGGCCTCCGTGCGCGTGCCGCTCGTCGCCCGATCGTGATCAGGTCTCGCGTGCCCGTCGGGAGTGGACCGTGCGCCGCCTCTGGCCGTTGACCGTGCGCGGCACGGGGGCGCTCGTGCTCGCGCTGATCTGCTTCGTCCTCGCCAACGAGTTGGGCCTGGTGGAACTCCGCTACTTCGGGATGCTGCTCCTCGCGCTCCTCCTGGGAAGTGTCGTCGCGCTCTACCTCACACGCCGGACCGAGACCGTCACGCGAGCCCTGCACCCGGACGTCGCCACGGTCGACCACGCCATCGACGTCACCGTCCGGGTCGGAGTTCGCACAGCGCTCGCGACCCCTCCGGGTGCCTGGTCCGACGCTCTGACGAAAGGGCTGACGGGCGCGGCGGCCGGCGCCTTCCCCGCCGTGGGCTCCGGCCTCCGGGGCACGGCTCGCACCGTCGAGCTGGAATATTCCGTGACGGGAATGAAGCGCGGCATCCATTCGCTCGGGCCTCTCTCCATCACCTCCACCGACCCGTTCGGCGTGGCCCGCCGGCGCAACGTGCTCGGCGGGCGGACGCCGGTGACCGTGGCCCCGGAGATCATCGAACTGCCGGCCGTGGCGAGCTTCGCCGGCGCCGCCGGCGGAACCCTCCCCTCCTCCACCACGCAGATGGGTCAGGGAGCCGACAACCTGATCGCCCGCCCCTACGCCCCCGGTGACGCCCGCCACCGCATCCACTGGAGGGCGACCGCGCACCGCGATTCCCTCATGGTGCGTCAGGAGGAGCAGGAGTCCACGCCCGAAGCCGTCGTCGTGCTTGATCGCGGCACACCCCGCTGGGTAGCGGAGGCGGCACGGACTCCCGGTGCCGATCCGGGTTTCGAGCGCGCGGTGACGGCGTGCATCTCGGTGGCCGCCCACCTCGTGCACGCCGGATTCGCCGTCACGGTCATCGACAGCGACGGGAGCGAGCTCGTCGAGCGCCTCGAAGGCGGCGACCTCTGGGCACTGGAAGAGGCAGCAGCGCAGTTCGCGACGATCACGACGCACGGTGTCGACACCCTCCCTCATCTGCCCGAGCTGTTCGCCGGGACGACGATCGGGCCGATCGTGGTGGTCACGGGCCGCCTCGAGGAGCAGGATGCCACGTCTCTGCGAGCACTCGTGCACCACTCGTCTCTCCCTGTCCTCCTGAGCACCGCGCCCTCGCGGGAGGCGCTCGAGCTCGCCGTCGACACCGGGTGGCAGGCGGCATCCATCGCCCTCGACGTCGACCTCGCGGACGCCTGGTCGTCGACGACGTCGGGTGGGGTCGGTCATGTCGTCCGTTGACTCCTCGGCGACGGGCCCATCTGCCCGCCGGCGGTCCGAGCCCGCACTGACGTTCGGCGTGTTCGCCGCGGTCCTCGCGGCGATGCTGCCCGTCATGCGCGTGGTCTCCCCCGACGCCTGGGTGTGGGGCTGCGTGCTCGTCGTGGGTGCTGTTCTCGCTTCCGGGTTCGCCGCCCGGCGGGTGCAGCTCCCTGCCGTGGCCGTGAGCCTCATCGAGGCGGGCGTCTGGCTCGTGCTGATGACGCTCATCTTCCTGCGCGAGACGGCACTGCTCGGAATCATCCCCACCCCCGAGACCGTACGTCTCGTGCAGGCACTGCTGCCCACGGCCTTCGCCGAAGTCGCCCAGGGTGCTGCGCCCCTGCCCGCCACCCTCGCGATGTCGTTCCTGCTCGTCGGGGCCGTCGGTCTGTTGGCGATCGTGATCGACCACGTCGTGCTGACAGCGCGGATGCCTCTCCTGGCCGCGGTCGGGCTCATACCGATCTCACTCATCCCCGCGATCGCCGTGCCGGACGAGGCGGATGTCTGGGCGTTCGTGCTGCTCTCGGCCTCGCTGCTGCTGATGATGCGCGCCGAGATGCGCGCACGCGAGGCCCGGGTCCCGCGTGTCGCCCGTGGGCAGGATGCGACGGGCGCCGCCCCGCGCTCCGCCGTCTCGGCGAGCGCCCTCGGCGTCGGCGCCGTCGCCGTCATCGTCGCGCTGGTCATCGTGCCGCTGCTGCCGGCACCGACCGGATCGATCGCCGGCGGAGCGGGCGTGGGCACGGCGATCGACCCGACCCTGCAGCTCGGCGACGACCTGCGCAAACCTCAGGAGGTCGAGGTGCTGCGCGTCCGCGGCACGGGGACGACCGCCCCCTACCTGCGCGTCGCGACCCTCTCCCAGTTCGATGGGCAGGTGTGGGAACCCGACCGCGGTCGACCCGTATCGCTCGACGACGCGGCGGCTCTGGTACCGGACCAGGTGGCCGAGGGTATCGAGGTCATCGAGGTCGACACCACCGTCGAGGTGCAGAATCTGCGCTCGAGCTGGCTGCCCGTCTCGTACCCGGCCGTCGAGGTCTCGGGCCTGGGACCGGAATGGTCTGCCCTGCCCGAGAACAGGACCGTCATCAGCCGCTCGGCGACGAGCGCCGGCGAGACGTACGACATCCAGACGCGGGTTCCGCAGCCCTCCCTCGAGCAGGTGCGCGCCACCCGAGCCGGCGGGATCGACGACGACGGCGTCACGCTGGCGCTGCCTGCGGACATGCCGTCCGTCATCGCCGAACGCGCGAACGAGGTCACCGCGGGTGCGGCGACCGATTACGACAAGCTCAAGGCTCTCCAGGACTGGTTCCGCAGCTCGGAGTTCTCCTACTCGCTGGATGCCCCCGTCGCGGACGGCTTCGACGGCACGGGGGCGGATGCCGTCGCCGAGTTCCTGCAGCAGCGCGAGGGGTACTGCGTCCACTACGCATCCGCGTTCGCACTGATGGCGCGATCCCTCGACATGCCGACGCGGATCGTCGTCGGTTACCTGCCCGGCACCACCACCGGCGATGAAGTCGACGACCAGCGCGTGTACTCGGTGCAGAGCGGTCAGCTGCACGCCTGGCCCGAGACGTACTTCGAGGGGATCGGCTGGATCGGCTTCGAGCCCACGAACAGTCTCGGCGTGCCCACGTCGTTCGCGTCCACGGCGACCGGAGGCTCTCCCGGAGCCGACGCCGACGTCGCCCCCGAGGCCACCCCGGGAGCCTCCGCAGCGCCCTCGGCCAGCTCGTCGGCGCGGCCGGACGAAGAAGCCCTGAACGGCTCAGCCGCCGGCTCCGGCACGGGTGCGAGCCCTCTGCCCACCATGCTCGTGCTGTCGGGCATCCTCGTCGCCCTGCTGATCCCCGGTCTGCTCGCCGCCCTCCGCCGTCGCGTGCTCCACTCGCGATCGCGACGCGGCGACGTGCTCGCCGCGTGGACGAGCATCCAGGACATCGCCATCGACATCGGCATCCCCGCACCTGCGAGCGAGTCCGCGCGCATGTTCGGGCATCGGCTCGTGGCTCAGCACGGCGCTCCCGCCGCAGAGCTGAACGTCCTGCTGCGCGAGATCGAGAAGGCCAGTTACGCCCAGGACGGCACGTTCACGAGCGACCGCGGTGCAGAGCTGGCGGATGCCACGGCATCTGTCCGCGCGGGCATGCTGGGCGCCGTCGACCCCCCGCGCCGGGTGCTCGCCGCCATCGCCCCACGATCACTGCTGATCCGCCCGGGAAGCGCCTTCGCCGAGTCGGGGGGAACGCTGCGGGCAAGGTAAGCTGTTCGACGGCCCCGCGGGGCCACGGAGGATTCGCCTAGTGGCCTATGGCGCACGCTTGGAAAGCGTGTTGAGTGAAAGCTCTCAGGGGTTCGAATCCCCTATCCTCCGCTCTCACGATCCGCGTGTTTACGAGGGATCGCGTCCCTGAAAACGCTCGCGGCACAGTTGCGGGCAAAGTCACGACCGCTTCGTGATTCGAAAACCGGTCCGCTGATGTCGAAGATCGGCCGATTCTGATCGGCTGTCGCTACGAATGGACCAGCGTCGGCTGCCGGGCTCCACCGGCGACATAAGCGGGCCCCGCGCCAGAGTGGCAGAGGACGCCCTCACGTGAGGTCCGGTCTCCAGAGCTGTTCTTGTGCGATCAGGGCGAGGTTGCGGAGCATCTCAAGATCGCCGGCGGTGAACCGGCGGGGCTCGGTGTCCATGATGCATAGCGCGCCGACACGGTACCCCTGCGGGGATTCGATCGGAGCACCGGCATAGAACCGCACCCCGGGGGGTCCGACGACGGCGTCGAAGTCAGCGAAGCGCGGATCGGCTTGGGTGTCTTCCACTACGAGCTGAGAGGCCCGTCGAATGGTGGTGTCACAGAATGATTGTTCGCGCGCGACGACAATCGGTTCCATTCCGCTCACAGCCTTCATCACCTGCGTCTCGCTGCGGACGATCGTGATCACAGCCATCGGCGCTCCAAACGTGTGTCGCGCGAGCTCCGTGAGTTGGTCGAGGACTGGGTCGACACTGCTGACGAGTTCCCCGAGGTTCTCCACGGCGCGCTGACGTGCCGCTTCGTGGAACGTCCACCGGTCCGCGGTTCGCCGGCGTGCATCAGGGATTCCCGTGATCCGCGTTGCGATTCCCTCTGCCCACCGGGCGTAGACATGCGCGTTCTCCGCTTCGAACTGGTTATCGCCCGACAGCGGCATCATCGTCATGTTCGACCGAGCCGAGATCAGAGTCGAGATGACGGCGTTCAGGGCCACTGCGTGCTGGTCGACGACGCGGGCAAGAAGGCGTGGGAGCTGAGTCTTCTCGGCGAACGTGGGAATCGACAGGATGACGATCTTGGTCTCGGGCGACGTCCTCGCTTCGATATCCGAGAAGAGTGTCTCCAGGTCTTCCTCCCACTGCACGGCACTCACCAAGGCGAGTGCTTCGTTGTGTCCTACGGACAGGAGGATGAGATCGAACCGGGAGAGATCGACGTCCTTGATCGCAGGCAGACAGGTTCTTGCGGTCATCAGCTGGTCGACGACGATGTCGACATCCGTCGCATGACCAGTGCGCGCTGACAGACTGCGGGCGAGGTAGCCGGGAAGCCCAAGGTCGTGGCTGAGCACCCCGCGCCCGGTGGCCGCGCCATCTCCGGTGAGCAGTACGTGATCGCGATTCTCCCCGGTCGCATAGACGTGGGGGGTGTCATTGGCCAGGAAGGTGCGCTGCCAGGAATGAGGGCTGGCTGCCAACCACAGTGCGATCAGGAGGCGATCAAGCGGATACCAAGGCATGACAGACCTCGCAAACACCCGGGGTGAGTGGAAATCGGCACGGAACACATGGTTTCCGTATTCAAGCACTCCGCACCACCGGTCGATAGCTACGGCCATACCCATGACGCGGGCTCGGAATCGTAAGAACGGGCGTCACCCGCCTCTCGGCCTCTCGATACACTCCAACGACGGGAGGCCTCATGTTGGATCCGTCGAACGTACGTCGCGCCGCAGTCGAAGACGCCGCTCTCGCTGAACCGCGACTTCGCGACCTGCTCCGCGCGAACGCGGCCATCGTCGAGCGTCTGGACCTCGAGATCGTGCTCCGCCGCATCGTCGAGGCGGCGATGCGGTTGGTCGGTGCTCCATTCGGGGCGTTGGGTGTGCTCGCCCCTGATGGCACCCTGGAACGGTTCATCCACGTCGGCGTCGATGACGTGACGGCCCGCAAGATCGGCCGTCTGCCCACCGGGAAGGGCCTGCTCGGCGCGGTCATCACGGATGCCGCGCCGATCCGTGTCCGACATCTGGCTGAGGATCCCCGCTCCGCAGGCTTCCCGGCGCATCATCCGCCCATGGACGCCTTCCTCGGCGTCCCTCTGCGGGTGGGGGACGACGTCTACGGCAACCTCTACCTCACGTCCGGGCAGCGGGGACCGTTCAGCGCGGAGGATGAAGAGCTGGTCCTCGCGCTCGCGGCGACGGCGGGGATCGCGATCGAGAATGCCCGCCTGTACGACCTCGCGAGAACCCGAGAGATATGGAGCGTCACGACCGCGGACGTGATGGCCGCGATGCTGGAGGTCTCCGGCGAAGACGTGCTCAGCGTCATCACCGAGCGCGTCGGGGCGCTGCTCGAGGTCGACCTCGTCGTCGTCGTCGTCCCGCACGGCGTCGAGGACTTCCGAGTCACGACCGTTCACGGCGTCAGCGCCGGGCCTCTCCTCGGACGCGTCTTTCCCGCCGCCGGCACACTCGCCGCCCGCGCTCTGGCCACCCAGGGCGCCGCGAGCCTCCCGTGCGACGCCGATCGAGAGCCTGTGGGCTGGCATGTGTCGGGGCCGACTGTGGCGATCCCCCTCTACAGCGGCGGGGAGCCGCTCGGCGTCCTCACGATGGCTCGACGAACCGGAGCGTCCTCCTTCACGGAAGCGGAGTTGGGCATGGCATCTGCATTCGCCGATCAGGCCAGCGTCGCCATCGAGATCGTCCGCGCCCGAGAGGACCGCCGCCGCCTCGAAACGTCCCGAGATCGGAGCCGCATCGCGCGAGACCTCCACGACCATGTCATTCAGCGGCTCTTCGGCGCAGGCCTCTCGCTTCAGGCGTTGTCGACGGCGGCGGACGGCGAGACATCCGCCGCCCTCAACACGCAGGTCGATGCGATCGACGCGGCGATCAAGGACATCCGCACGGTCGTGTTCGCGCTCGGTGCGGGCGAGAGAGGCGCGGAGAAGCTCACTCGCGACCGGCTGCTCGACGTCGTATCGGAAGGCTCCGCAGGTCTGTCGTCGACCCCCCGCATCACGTTCTCGGGACCCCTGGATTCTTTGGTGCCGTCATCGCTCGCCGATGAGCTGGTCGCGGTGCTGCGGGAATGCCTCACGAACATCGTCAGGCATGCCGATGCTCATCTCGTCGAGGTGGCCGCCGAAATCACTCTCGACGCCATCACGCTCACCGTCACCGACGACGGGTGCGGCATGACGGGCGCTGTGCGCATGAGCGGTCTGGCGAACATCACCGAACGGGCCGTCCTGCTCGGCGGAGAGTGCACGATCACCTCCGACGGCCTTTCCGGTACCCGCATCGAATGGTCTGTGCCCGTCGCGCGGGGCGACGAGTCAGGAGGACAATGATCAACGTCTTCCTGGTGGACGACCATGAAATCGTCCGTCGCGGCATCGCGCAGCTCATCGACGCGGAGCCGGACCTCACCGTCGTCGGCGAGGCGGGCACCTTCCGCGAGGCCCTGCGCCGGGTCGACGCAACCCTCCCCGATGTCGCCGTGCTCGACGTGCGCCTTCCCGACGGCGACGGAGTGAACCTCTGCCGCGACATCCGCTCCGCCCATCCGGAGATCGCGTGCCTCATTTTCACCGCGTACGACGACGACGACGCTCTGCGACTGGCCGTCCTGGCCGGTGCGAGCGGCTACGTGCTCAAGAACATCCGCAGCGGAGCACTCATCGCCGCCGTCCGACGCGCCGCCGGCGGAAGGACCATCCAATCCACCGAAGTGCTTCGGCGGGGCGCGACGATCATCCGTCCCGTCTCTCAGACGACTGGTCCACTCGTCTGCCCTGATCTCTCGATGAGGGAGAACCAGGTCCTCGATCTGATCACGGGCGGGCTCACGAATCGGGAGATCGGCGAGAGGCTCGGCCTCGCCGAGAAGACGGTGAAGAACTACGTGAGCGCACTCCTGGCCAAGCTGGGCATGGAACGTCGAACCCAGGCAGCGGTGTACGGATTCGAGCGAAAGCGGACGACACCCTGACCTCGAGACGGCCGTTCTCCACCCCCGAGTGCGAGCGCGGGTTCGGGAACGACCACTCGACGCGCCCGAGCCCCGTCTTGGCGCCCCGGCGACCCGTCAGCGAGTGTCCGTCGGCGGGTCGTCTGCATCGAAGTCGACTTCGTCGGCGAGGAGAGCCCGGTCTTGCGCCGAATCCTTCCGATCGCCCTTCGCGTGCGCCCGGTCCTGCGCGGCCGCGCGGCGCTCCCCGTGACCGGCGTAGTCTTCGCCGGTTTCCAGGAACGCGCGCAGATCTGCCGCTCGCGAGCGCTCATCGGCTGCCGCGTCGCGAGCGCCGGCGGCATCGTCTCGCTTCTCAGCGTCGCTCAGGACCTTGATGACCCGATCTGCTTTCGTCGCGGGGGCTCCACTGTCATCACCCGCGGGCGCCTTTTCCCGATCGCCCTCGGGTGACCCCGAACCGCCTGAATCGACCACGCTCACATCTAACACCCCATGGGTCCGCCGATCGACGGCTGCGTCTTCAGGCATCTCCGTGGGGTGATGGTCGACGAGCCCGCCCGCCGCGTCGGGCGGGTGATCCGGCACAGTGCGGTCAGGAGGGATGCTGACACCGCGCGATCGTCGCTCCGCCACCAGACGAGGAATTTGGTCGACGACATGTCGATGTCACCACGGGGCACTATGGTCACGCCATGGTCACCGGTCCGGCAGATCCCCCCGCGCTCGCTCGCAGGTTGAGCCTGTCCGACGCCGTGATGATCGGTCTTGGGTCGATGATCGGGGCGGGAGTCTTCGCGGTCTTCGCTCCGGCCGCGCAGGTGGCCGGAGCGGGCCTCCTGATCGGGCTCGGACTCGCAGCCGTGGTCGCGTTCTGCAACGCGACCTCGTCCGCGCAACTCGCCGCTCAGTACCCCACGTCTGGAGGGACGTATGTGTTCGGGCGGGAGCGGCTGGGCGAGTGGCCCGGCTTCTTCGCCGGCTGGAGCTTCGTGGTCGGCAAGTCCGCGAGCTGTGCCGCGATGGCTCTGACGTTCGCCGCCTATGTGGTCCCCGGACCGCTGCAGAAGGCCGTCGCCGTCGTCGCCGTCATCGCGTTGGTGGGGATCAATCTGCTCGGCGTCACGCGGACGGCCGCACTCACGAAGATCCTCGTCAGCTGCGTCCTCGTCGTTCTCGTCGTCGTCATCGTGATTGCTGTGGGATCCGTCGCCGTCTCGGGCGCACGCGGGACGGCCGCGGGTGATGCGCCGACCGGTGGGTACGGCATCCTGCAATCCGCCGGGCTGCTGTTCTTCGCCTTCGCGGGATACGCGCGTATCGCGACGATGGGTGAAGAGGTGAGGAATCCGTCGGTGGTGATCCCCCGGGCGATCGTCATATCGCTGACGGGTGTCCTCGCCTTGTACGCGACGCTGGGGGTCCTGCTGCTGACCGGGCTCGGGCCGCAACGGCTGGCGAGTTCCGACGCACCGCTGATCACACTGGTGGTGCACGCCGGCGCGTCGTGGATGACCCCCGCGGTGCAGATCGCAGCCGCGCTCGCCGCACTCGGCGCGCTTCTGGCGCTGATCGCCGGAATCGGCCGGACAACCCTGGCAATGGCCCGCACAGGCGATCTCCCCCGGACGCTGGCGGCGATCGACCCCACATCCCAGGTACCGCGTCGCGCCGAGACGGTCCTCGCGGTCGCCGTGTGCGCACTCGTCGTCCTCGTCGACCTGCGGCAGGCGATCGGCTTCTCCTCCTTCGGCGTTCTGCTGTACTACTTCGTCGCCAATGTGGCCGCGTTCACGCAGGACCGACCGCACCGCCGATACCCACGCCCGCTTCCCCTCCTCGGGGCCGCGGGGTGTTTGATCCTCGTGGTCACCCTTCCCTGGCAGTCCATCGTGGGCGGGGCGGCAGTCGTAGGCGTCGGCATCCTCTACCGATTGATACGCCTCCGCCGTCGGCCACGTCGATCTCGCGTGATTCCTCGCGCGTGAGGCACCGTCGGCGAACTTTCCTGACGAGCGCGCGGAATAGCAAGGGTGGGGACAATATCCGTGCGTCCTGGTTACCTCACGCAGTGGCTGCGCACACGCAGTCTCATCAACGTGATAACCAACAAGGACACATCATGACCAACACCACCGCGGACACCCGCGTCTCCCGCGTCTCCACCGAGACCAAAGCGGCTTTCAAGACGACGGAGTTCATCGTCTACATCGTCGTGCTCATCGCCATGTTCATCGCCTCCGCCGTCGTGGACAGCAACGAGGACGGTCAGGGCTTCGGCGCCGAGCAGGTCTGGCTCTACGCCACCCTGTTGACCATCGGATACATGATCAGCCGCGGCTTGGCCAAGTCCGGCAGCCGCGAGCACTACGACCGCGACGAGGCCAGCGCCCGCCGCTGACCCTCGCACCGGAACGTCATGGACGCTTCGGACCACGGAGATCGACGATGGCCCTCTGCGACGCAGGGGGCCATCGTCCTTCCCAGGGAGCGCGGGGATCATCCGTCCGCCGTCGTAACGGCGGTCGGAGCGGCTATGCCGTCCGGAGCTCCGCCAGCAACGCCTCGACCCGCCCGCGGATCTCGTCGCGGATCGGACGGACCGCTTCGATGCCCTGGCCGGCGGGATCGTCCAGCTCCCAGTCCTCGTAGCGCTTGCCGGGGAAGATCGGGCAGGCATCCCCGCACCCCATCGTGATCACGACATCGGATTCGCGGACCGCGTCCACTGTCAGCACCTTCGGCGTGTGACCTTCGATATCGATGCCTTCCTCGGCCATGGCCTGGACGGCTACCGGATTGATGGAGTCCTTCGGCGCAGATCCGGCGGAAAGGACCTCCACATCATCTCCGGCGAGCTCCCTCAGGTAGCCGGCGGCCATCTGGGAGCGCCCGGCATTGTGGACGCAGACGAACAGGACAGTGGGTTTCGTGCTCATGAGGGTCTCGCCATCTCTTGGTGGTCATCTGAATCAACGCGGGTCTCGACGTCTGCCGGGTTCGTGGCGCGGCGCCGCTCGATCAGCAGCGTGTCCCGCCAGCTTCCGGCATGCGGACCGGCGCCCGCCCGGGCGATCCGCTCCCGCCGTCCGACCACGCGGAAGCCGTTCTTCTCGTGCAGCCTTCGACTGGCGGTGTTCTCGGGAAAGATGCTCGACTGGATCGTCCAGAAGCCTGCCGCGTCAGCCGCCGTGATGAATGCCTGCAGCAGCGACGTGGCGACACCCGCCCGCCGCGCCTCCGCATCGACGTACACCGAGTGCTCGATCACGCCGCGGTACGCCGCGCGGGAGGAGACGGCGGATGCCGCGACCCAGCCGACGACCGCCCCGTCCGCATCGACCGCCACGAAACGCAGACCGGTCAGCTTTCCTGCGTCGAAGGACTCCCATACCGGGGTGACCACTTCGAAGGTGGCCTCCCCCTCGAGCATGCCCTGCGCGTAGATCCTCTCGACGGCCGGCCAGTCGGATGCGTACATCGCGCGGATCTCCGTCACGCGCAGCATCCGTCCCCGGCGCCGTCCGTGGAGCACACGCCCGTCGCGGGCAGCACGAGTTCGACCGCTGAAGCCGACCCCATGTCGCCCGCGAGCCACGCTGTCACGGATCGCACCTGCTCATAGCCCGTCGCGAGCAGGAACGTGGGCGCCCTCCCATAGGACTTCATTCCGACGATGAAGAACCCCGGCTCGGGGTGCGAGAGCTCACGGAAGCCGTGCGGTTCGACGGTGCCGCACGAGTGCACGTTGGGGTCGATGAGCGGGGCGAGTCGCTTCGGCGCCTCGACGATGTCGTCGAGATCGAGGCGGACTTCCCGGAGCATCTCGAGATTCGGGCGGAAGCCCGTGGCGTTCACCACCACATCGGTGGCGTGGGTGACGAGTTCGCCGCGCCGGTGCCCCACGAGCTCAGCGGCCCGTGCCCTCCGGTGCGCCCGGATGATCTCGAATCCATCGACGACGACGATATCGCCGCGCCCGACCGCACGATCGACCCGGTCTCCGAGATGAGCGCGACCGATCAGCTCGTCGTCCGAAGAAGACGAGACACGCACCGCGTGCGAGGCGCGAATGAGCCAGGTCACCGTCGTCCCCGCCTCCTCGCGGGCGAGCGTGACGAGGGCGAGCAGTGTATTCGCGGCGGAATGACCGGCACCGACAACGGTGACCCTTCTGCCGGCGAACCGCGCGCGGTCGCGTCCGAGCACGTCGGGCAGCGCCGGCGACACGAGGTCGGCGATCTCCGTCGCCCCGATCAGCTCGAGTCCGCTCGATGACAGCGGGTTCGGCGATCGGTAGGTGCCTGACGCATCGATCACCGCTCGAGCGAGGACGTCCTCGATCCGGCCGTCCGCCGCACGGATGCGCACCGCGAATGGCGTGGTGGCCCGAGACTTCGTCCGCGTGCGGTCCATTCCGTCACGGGACACCGCCAGCACCTCCACCCCTGCACGGATGCGAGAGGCGATCCCCTCGCACCCCGCGAGCGGCGCGAGATAGTCGGCGACGAGCTCCGCGCCGGTCGGCGCGCGTTCGGGCTCGGAGAGACTCCAGCCCACCGTCTCCAGCAGGCGGCGCGAGGCAGGATCGACCAGGTGCTTCCACGGGGAGAAGAGCCGGGTGTGACCCCAGGCGCTCACGCTGGCCGCGGCATCCGGCCCGGCTTCGAAGACGACGAACTCGATGTTCCGCTCGAGCAGATGCGCCGCGGCCGACAGGCCTATCGGTCCGGCCCCGATGATGACCACCGGCAGCGTCGACAGCACGGGCGTCTGCACGACACGGGGCGTCAGATCGATCAAGGTCACGGCAGCCTCCTGCGATATCGATCACCGTCGATATCCGATTGTCCCCGCATCTATCGACGCTTGTCAATATCGACTATCGTCGATGTATGACGACCATGATCGAGGTGACGGACGTCTCGGCCGCGACCTGCCGCACACCGCTCGTGCGCGAGCCGTTGACGGCCGCCGAAGCGGCCGATCTCGCGTCCACGATGAAGGCCCTGGCCGATCCCACCCGCCTGCGCCTCCTGTCCATCGTCGCCGCATCCGAACACGCGGAAGCCTGCGTCTGCGACCTCATCGAGCCGGTCGGGCTCAGCCAGCCGACGGTCTCGCACCACCTCAAGATCCTGACGGCGGCGGGCTTCCTGAGTCGCAGCAAGCGCGGCACGTGGGCGTACTTCACGCTCGTACCGGGTGCGCTGGATCGCGTGTCTCAGCTCCTCGTCGCTCCGTGATCAGCACGGTCAGATCCGCCACCGGCGAACTGCTGGGGAGCGCCGGATTGGCGGCGGTCGTCGTGGGCTCGGGCATCGCCGCGCAGCGACTCTCCCCCGCCGACACGGGTCTTCAGCTCCTCGAGAACGCGCTCGCCACCGCGCTGGGACTGGGAGTGCTGATCCTGGTCTTCTCCCCTGTCTCGGGGGCGCACTTCAATCCTGTCGTCACCGTCGTCGACATCGTGCTGCACCGTCGCCCGTGGTCCGTCGCGGCCGTTTACCTGCCGGCCCAGGTCATCGGATGCATCGCCGGGGCTGTGCTCGCGAACCTCATGTTCGCCGTTCCGGCGGTGGACTGGAGCACGACGGACAGATCGGGCCCGCACCTGCTGCTGTCGGAGACGATCGCCACGGCGGGCCTCATCGTCGTCGTGTTCGCTCTGGCTCGTTCCGGGCGGTCCCACCTCGCGGCACCCGCCGTCGGCGCCTACATCGGCGCGGCGTACTTCTTCACGTCTTCGACGAGCTTCGCGAATCCTGCCATCACCGTCGGCCGCATGTTCACCGACACCTTCTCGGGCATCGCTCCTGCCTCGGCGGCGCCGTTCATCGCCGCTCAGCTCGTCGGGGCAGCGATCGGCTGGGGGCTGGTGCGTCTGCTGTTCCCGTTACGGGTTCCCACCCCGGCCGGTGACCGGGCCGGTGCCCGCCGACGCGGCTAGCATCACCGGCAGCCTCATGCAATCCCGGCGACGATGCCGGGCCTCCCCCGTACCGTCGAGGTATGGCAACGACAACTGCAACCAAACCGGCCGCGTCCAAGACCCCGAGCGCTGCGGCGAAGAACAAGCGGCGCCCCGCCCGCGGCGCCGGTCTGACCGATGAGCAGAACGCCGAAAGCGGCTTCTTCGCGTCGGCCGAGCTGAGCGAGAACATGCAGAAAGTGCTCGTCGACCTCATCGAGCTGGCCTCGCAGGGCAAGCAGGCGCACTGGAACGTGGTCGGGAAGAACTTCCGCGACACACATCGACAGCTCGACGAGATCATCGAGGAAGCCCGCGAGTTCAGCGACACGATCGCCGAGCGGATGCGGGCGCTGCACGCCCTTCCCGACGGGCGCAGCGACACCGTGGCCGAGACCACCACGCTCCCCGAGTTCCCGCAGGGTGAGATCGACACGAGCGAGGTCATCGACCTCGTGACCGAGCGCCTCGAGGCGACCATCTCGACCTGCCGTGAGGTTCACGACGACATCGACGACGAGGACCCCACGAGCGCAGACATCCTGCACGCGATCCTCGAGAAGCTCGAGCAGTTCGCGTGGATGGTCAGCGCCGAGAACCGGGTACCCGGCGCCCGCTGATCGCGATGTGGACGTCGTCGCGGCTCAGGTGCCGTCGGCGACGTCCACTCCCAGCCACTGCGCGAGCTCATCGATCTCGGCGCGGACCATCTCGTGCTCTTCAGGGGCGAACGGCTCGAACTCGTGGACGGCGTTGATGCGCAGCATTCCCCGTTCCGCTGTTCTGTCGACCTCGGCGTCCAGCATGCCGACGAAGCGATCGCCCATCAAAATGGGATGTGCGAAGTACCCGAAGCGGCGCTGGGACCGAGGCTTGAACTGCTCGAGCACATAGCTGAATCCGAAGAGCTCCTCGAGGCGCGGCCGATCGAAGAGCATGCCGTCGTACGGGTTGAGGAAGGCGATGCGTCCGCCCGCATCGTCGTCGAGGGCCGCGAGTGCCGCCGGGTCGACACGGTAGCGGCGACTCGAGCCCGCAATCGTGGCGGGGACCCCGGCGTCGCCCACGGGCGTCCACGGTGATCGTTGCTTCGCGATGCCGGCCGCCTCGAGCCGGCGCTCGTCCAGGAGGCGGGCCGCGTCGTCTTCGCCGTGCTGAGGAAGATCTCGGGGGTAGACGCGCTCGGCGATGTCCCACCGGCGCTGCCGCCCCTCGCGACCTACGATCGCGACGCGGCCCTGCCGAAGCAGGAAGTCCAGCATGTGGGGCACCTGGTTCGATCCCGACCATCCGTCGGGTGCACGGCTGACCTGCGAGGTGTCGGGGATGCCGGAGGCGAGCATCGGGCCCTCCGCGCGCAGCCTTGCGAGCACGTCCCGCCGAAACCGGTCGTTCGCCACGAGCCACTGACGCGTGCTGTCGCGGCGCGGCCAGTGCCGCATCGCCGGCAGCATGAGCGGAAGCAGGCTGATCGGACGGAAAGCGCCGTCGAACTCGAACAGCAGCCGGTCGATCTCGACAGCCTTCACGAGCTGACCCGCCTCGTACGACCAGCCGATGCGCGACCACAGGATGGTGTGCTCGCTGGGGGCGATCGTCTTCGTCGGGTCGATCTTGATCGCGCCGATCTGCTCGGCGACCTCGACGACGTCGCCCGGGCGCTCGGCATCGAGCAGCTGCGCACGCACGGCTATGCGCCGCGCCTGGTCTCGCGTGAGCTGCACGGCAGTCGGCTTGGTCACCACGTCCCGAGGGTAGCGCGGGCCACGGACGGCGCCTCGATCGTCAGTCGCGGGTGCCCGTTCGGCCGGCGAGCGCCGCCAACTCGTCGCCGACGAGACGCTGTGTGGTCCACTCCGTCATCGCCACCGCTCCGATCGAACGGTAGAAGCCGATGGCCGGCGCGTTCCAGTCGAGCACGGTCCACTCGAGACGCGAATACCCGCGCTCGATGCACACCTCGGCGAGCGACGCGATGAGTGCCTTTCCGTATCCCCGCCCCCGATGCTCCTCGGCGATGTGGAGATCCTCGAGCCAGATCCCGTGCCTGCCCGTCCACGTCGAGTACGTCAGGAACCACAGCGCGATACCCAGGATCTCGCCGTCGCTTCCCGCGACGACGTGCGCAAAAGCCCGCGGCGCCTCTCCGAAAAGTGTCTGCGTCAGCGCCCCCACGGTGTTCTCCACCGCATCGGGCTCGCGCTCGTAGTCGGCAAGCGCCTGGATACCCGCGAGGATACCCGGCTCATCGCCCGGACGCGCTTCGCGCAGGACGGCACCGTCGGGGAGGTTGTGGATGGCCATGGTTCGAGCGTAGCGATCGCGACGGGCGCGGCATCCGGTGGTCGGTCGTCAGCGGATCTCGGGCACGTCGTCCGACGGCACGACGATCGGCAATTCGCGCGCATCGTCCCACGGCTCGGTCCACCCCAGGCGATCGAACAGCCCGTCGAGCAGCATCCCGGTGAAGCCCCATACGAGGTACTCGCCGTCGTCGTGCGCCACGACGAACCCCGGCCCGCGCCATTCCTGACCATCGCGGCGCATGATGGTGACGCCGCGGCGGGCGGGATCGAGCAGGTCCGCCACGGGCACGCGGAACACGTCGGCGGATTCGGCGGTGTCGACCACGCGGATCGGGGACGGATGCCGCCACCACCCGATCACGGGGGTGACCACGTGTCGCGAGTAGGCCAGGGGTACTTCCGGCAGGATTCCGAGCACGTCCACGCCGGTGGGGTCGAGGCCCGTCTCCTCCCATGCCTCCCGCAGGGCGGCGTCGATCGGTCCTGCGTCGCCGGGATCGACGCGTCCGCCGGGGAACGCGATCTGCCCGGCGTGCGCGCGCAACGTCGTCGCGCGTGCCAGCAGCAGCACGTCGAGGTCGCGCGGGACGGCCGTCGAAGGGCTTTTGCTCGGGCGCTCGTCCATCACCCCGAACAGCATGAGCACGGCCGCCGGACGCGCGTCGGCGCTGGTCGGCAGGTCGGCGATCGAGACCAGTCCGCGGCTGTCGCTCCGCGTGCCTTCGTGCATCGACGCTGCGAGAGCCTCGAGCTGATCCCGAGCACTCTGCGAGGCGTCACGAACGGGCATGCTTTCAGGCTACGCCGCTCGCGCGGGTTCGATTCCGCACGGCCCCGGGCACAGCATCCGCCCCCGCCCGGCGCCCGTCCGACTCAGCCGCGGAAGAAGACCTCCGCCACCCGCGCCAGGTCGTAGAGATCGCTGACGCCGGCGAGCTCGCGCGCCGAGTGCATCGACAGGATCGGGATGCCGACATCGACCGTGCGGATACCGAGCCGTGTCGCGGTGATCGGGCCGATCGTCGAGCCGCACGGCACGGCGTTGTTCGACACGAACTCCTGGCTGACGACGCCGGCCTGGGCGCACCAACCGTTCCATGCGGCCGCGCCGCCGGCGTCGGTGGCGTAGCGCTGATTGGCGTTGATCTTGAGGATGGGCCCCGAGCCGAGGATGGGGCGGACGACCGGATCGTGACGCTCGGGGTAGTTGGGATGCACCGAGTGTCCGACATCGCTGGAGAGACACCAGGAGGCTGCCATCGATCGCATCTGCTGCTCGCGGTCGGCTCCGAGAGTGAGCCAGATGCGCTCCTGGACGTCCAAGAGGAACGGTCCCGCGGCGCCGCTGCGGGTCGCGGAGCCGACCTCCTCGTGATCGAAGACCGCGAGCATCGCGATGTGGTCGGCGTCGAAACCGTCAGCGGCGCGCTCGAGCGCGACCACGCCGGCGTGCACCGATGCGAGGTCGTCGAGCCTGCCGGACGCGAAGAACACGTCATCCTTGCCGAACACCTGCCCGCGCGAGGAGTCCGCCGTGATGATGTCGAAGCCGCGGATGCGCGCCGCATCGACGTCGGCGCTGCGGGCGAGTTCGCCGAGGATGTCGGCGGATGCCGCGTCCCCCAGGCCCCACACCGGCTGGGTGTGCGCCTGCTTGTCGAGTGTCAGACGATCGTTCTGCTCACGATCGAGGTGGATGGCGAGCTGGGGCAGCCGCAGCAGCGGTCCTGTCGCCGCCAGGACCGAGGTGCCGTCGTCGAGCACCAGACGTCCGGCCAGTGTCAGCTCCCGGTCGAGCCACGAGTTGAGAAGCGGGCCACCGTAGATCTCCACACCGGCCTGCAACCAGCCGAGCCTCCCGGTGGTCGGCTGAGGTTTGAGCACGAAGCCCGGCGAATCGCTGTGCGCCCCGAAGATGCGCGTACTCGTCGCGGCGGTGGCTGTCGCCGGCACGACCCAGGCGATCACCGCCCCGTCGCGGAGCACGAGGAAACGTCCCGGCTTTCCGTCCTTCGTGCCGGTCGCGTCGGGCCAGGCGGCGCACTCGTCGAGTGCAGTGAACCCGGCGTCGATCATGCGCTCTGCGACGGCGGCCGCAGCATGGTAGCTCGAAGGCGAGGCCGCGACGAAGTCGGCGAGGTCTTCGGCGTGGGCACGGGCGGTCGAGGGTGTCGGCATGCGGGCTTCCTGGGTTGCGGGGGCGTTGGTTTTCGGGGGCCGTGGGTTGTTCGGGGCGCATGGCGGTGCGGGGTGCTGCGGTGCGGGGGTGTGAAGGGGCTGTGCCGGGTGCTGTGGTTCGATCGTAGTTCGGGAGGTGCACCGGCTCGGCAAAGGACCATTCGTCCTGGAATCCCCACCGGGAGGTCGGGCTCGGATCCCCCTCCGATCGCGGTCACCTGTGCGGTGGGCGTGGGATCCTCCGCCGATGGATCGTCCGGGGTCGCGCCGCACGGCATCTCCCGGCGGCGCAACGGCGGCCGGCCTCGGGCGACTGGCCTGGGTCGACTGAGATCGGGGAGGCTGGTCTAGGGCGAGCGCACGAGTGCATCAGCGCGTCAGCGCACGGACGCGACCTGGGAAACGTCGGCGACCTCTTCGGCCGCAGCAGGCGGCGCGTCGAGCGTGATGCGGTCGGCACGGGAGTACACGTTCATCGACTCACCGCGGAGGAAGCCGACGAGCGTGAGCCCCGAAGCATCCGCCAACTCCACCGCCAACGAGGACGGAGCAGACACCGCCGCGAGGATCGGTATTCCGGCCATCACCGCTTTCTGCACCAGTTCGAAACTCGCGCGACCCGACACCTGCAGCACCGTGCCGGTCAACGGCAGGCGATCCGCGAGCACAGCCCACCCGATCACCTTGTCGACGGCGTTGTGGCGGCCGACATCCTCCCGGAGGACGAGCAGTTCACCTGTCGCCGCGTCGAACAGCGCCGCCGCATGAAGGCCACCCGTCTTGTCGAAGACCGCCTGTCGAGCGCGCAGCTCGTCGGGGAACCGGGTCAGCGCGCGCGCCGACAGGGTCGAGGCATCCGTCGCCACGTCATACGACGAGACCGTCTCGACCGCATCGATCGACGCCTTCCCGCACATGCCGCACGAACTCGTCGTGTAGAAGTTGCGCGTGAGGTCGGGCGACGGCAGCGCCACATCGGGAGCGAGGCTCATATCCAGCACGTTGTAGGTGTTGCCCGGATCCGTCGACGCCGAACCGGGCGCGCCCCGTCCGATGCTCAGCAGCCCGGCCGACCCCGCGCTCCCGAGACCGCCCTGCCCGCCCGTGCCGGGCCCGCCGCAGTGGATGGCCGACCGGAACTGGTCACCACGAGAGATCACACCCTCCGAGACGAGGAATCCCGCCGCGAGCTCGACGTCGTTCCCGGGCGTCCGCATCGTGATCGCCAAGGGGGTTCCCCCCACCCGGATCTCGAGCGGCTCCTCCACCGCGAGCGTGTCGGAACGACGGACCGCACCGCCCGCGAGGGTGATCTTCACGACCGGTCTGCGTACGGTGATGCGCCCCATCGCGCCATGCTAACCCGGCCTGCACCGCCAGGCTCGATCAGCTCCCGGTCGATCGCCGACTCAGCCGCCGATCGCGTTCATCCCACGCGCCGGCTGGAGGAACGACGGATCGTTGATCGCGTGACCCGGCAGTTTGCCTCGCACGCAGGATCGCAGCATCCGATCGATCTCGGCGTCCGGTGCGCCCGCCCGCAACAGGGGCAGCAGGTCGTACTCCGTTGTGGAGAACAGGCAGTTGCGCAACTGACCATCGGCCGTCAGGCGCATGCGGTCGCAGTTGCCGCAGAACGGAGCCGTGACCGAAGCGATCACGCCGACCGTCGCGGGTGGCCCACCGGCCGGCACACCGGCACCCTCGAGCACGAAGCGCTCCGCAGGAGCACCACCCCGCCCGGGCACGGGAGTCAGCGTCCACCGTGCGCCGAGGGTCTCGAGGATCTCCTCACGCGTCACCATCTCCGCCCGACTCCACGTGTGTCCGGCATCGAGCGGCATCTGCTCGATGAATCGCAGCTCGGCACCGTGTCCGATCGCGAACGCGACCAGGTCCACCAATTCGTCATCGTTGACACCCCGCATCGCGACGGCGTTCAGCTTGAGTGGGCGCAACCCGGATGCCGCCGCCGCAGCGATCCCCTCGAGCACGTCGTCCAGGCGATCCCTGCGCGTCAGATCGCGGAAACGATCGCGGTCGATGGTGTCGATCGAGATGTTGACGCGATGCAAACCGGCATCGATCAATGCCGGCAGCATCTCGCGCAGCCGGATGCCGTTCGTGGTCATCGCCAGCTGCACCGGCCCGGCGGGGCTCTCGATCGCCGCGAGGCGACGGACGACGTCGACGATGTCGGTCCGCAGCAGCGGCTCGCCACCGGTCAGTCGGAACGTGGTGACTCCCGCAGCGGCGGCGACGCGGGCGATCCGCTCGATCTCGTCGAGCGTCAGGATGCTCTGCCGCGCCAGCCACTCGTTGCCCTGCTCGGGCATGCAATACGTGCAGCGCAGCGAACAGCGGTCGGTGAGCGAGATGCGGAGGTCACGATGCACCCGCCCGTGCGTATCGATCAAAGGACCGGATGCCTCGACCTCAGCCTCGTCCGCACCATGCATCGGTCGCCGAGGAGCGAGCGTGAGGGGAACGGCGACCATGGTCCGAGGCTACCCGCGAGATCACGCGGTCGGGTCCGCCTCGGCGGACGTCCGGGCTTTTCCCTGCCGCACTCGGCGTCATGGGGGGAAGGGGCAGCGGCACGGGGCAGCCCGTGCGGGCGCGCTCAGTCCGGCGGGCGCCACACCGGGCGGCGCTCCGCCCGGACGACGTCCGGTCGTGGCGGCGCGGACTCGTCGGTCGACAGGCGACTCTACTCGAGGTTCGCGTATCTGTCATGCGCATCGCGCACGTCGGAGCGCCGACTGAAGATCGGTTCTGCTTCGTCGAAGAGCAGCACCGGAACGTCGTCGTCGGCACTCGGGGCCGCGCGCGCACTCGCCGCCACAACCACCGTGCCGGGCTCGAGCCCCAGCATTCGGGCGAGGCCCTCCGGCAGCACGACCGAGCGCGATTCACCTGCCGCCGGCCGGAGCGAGGCCGCGGCATCCCACACCGGTGTCCCCGGCCGGATCACGCGCACGTCGGACACGCTGGCGACCTGCCGACCTACTGCTTGGTGGACCGCTCGATCGACATGACCAGGATGACGCGGTCGGCCTTGTCGGGCGGCGGAGTCTCGCTGGGATTGCCGTACCGGTTCTGCAGGCGCACGTAGAACGCGCCCTCGGGGTCGGGCTCGATGTCGACGAGCGAGCCCGCCACCTCGAGGTACCGGAACACATTCTCGGGATCGATGATCGACAGCGCCATCGACGGGTTGTGCTGCAGATTCCGGTACTTCTGGCGCTTCGTCGTATGGGTGAAACGGACGTGCTCGCCGTCGAACTCGAACCACATCGGTGTCACCTGGACGGTGTCGTCGGGACGGACGGTGCCGAGGTGTCCGTACAGCGGACCCTCGAGTAGATGGCGGTATTCGCGGGGGATGATGTCATCGACGGTCGGCATGACCCCAGTCTGCCGGATGCGTCCGCCGCACGCCTAGGCTCGATCAGGTGGAGCAGCACGACGTGATCGTCATCGGCGCGGGCCTCGCGGGACTGCGCTGCGCGACACGTCTCGCGCAGGAGGGGCTCGACGTCGTCGTGCTCGAAGCGGCCGACGTCGTCGGTGGACGCGAGCGCACGGACGACGTCGACGGCTTCCGCCTCGACCTCGGGTTCCACGTGCTGAACCCGGCCTACCCCGCGGTGCGGCGCTGGGTCGATGTCGATGCTCTCCGGATGCGGCGCTTCCCCGTCGGGGTGCGCGTTCGTCGCGAGCAGGGCGGGCGCGGCTCCGGTCACGGCGTGGGCGTTCTCGGACATCCCCTCCGTCACCCGTCGCTGATCCTTCCGACGCTGCGCAGCGGTCTCGTCTCACCCGCCGATCTGACAGCCGTGACCCGATGGGCTGTCCCGGTGCTGCTCAGTCCCCGGCGCGTGATCGACGGGCAGGACGAGACGCTGCGCGAGGGCTGGGACCGTGCGGGCCTGACCGGGTCGCTCCGCGCCGAGGTGCTCGAACCGTTCCTCGCGGGCGTGATCGCGGACGACACCGGCACGACCTCCGACGTTTTCGTGAAACTCCTCGTGCGCATGTTCGCGCTCGGCCGCCCCGGCCTTCCCGCGCGCGGCATCGGCGCCCTGCCCGTGCAGCTCGCCGCCGCCGCGACGGACGCCGGTGCCGACATCCGCCTCCGCCAGACGGTCACCGCCCTCACCCGTCGCGCAACGCACACCGAGGTGCACGTCGCGCACGCCGACACGGTCAGGGCGCGCGCCGCGGTCGTCGCAGTCGGACCGGGCGTCGTCGCCGACCTCGTCGACATCCCCGCGCCGGTGACGAAGGGTCTGCAGACCTGGTGGTTCGACGCGGATGCCGGAGCCGCAGCATCCGCTCTCATCAGTGTCGACGGTCGCCGCGCGGGCCCCATCGTGAACACCGCGGTGATGTCGCGCACGCTCCCGTCGTACGCACCGGCGGGCCGGGACCTCGTGCAGGCGACGTGCCTGCTCCCCTGGGCTGCCCGGACAGACGCACGCGCCGCGCCGCGCGAGGCGGACGTCCGTCGACAGCTCGGCGAGATCTGGGGCACGGATGCCGCGACCTGGCGACTCATCCGCCGCGACGACATCCACGACGCCCTCCCCGCCCAGACCGCACCGCTCCGGACCACGAGCGCGGCGCGCATCGACGACCGGATCTACGTGGCCGGCGACCACCGCGACACCGCGTCGATCCAGGGTGCGCTCGTCTCAGGCGAACGGATCGCGCGCGCGGTGCGCGCGGACCTCCGCGGGGACTGACGCCGGACGCGGGCGTCACCGGACGCCCGCGTCAGCGGCGGTCGGTGCTGTGCCCGCGAGCGTGACACGACTCCGGAGCTCACACGTCGGCTCACCGCGTCGCGGGCACGCTACTTCTTCGCCCGCGGCTTCAGCTTGCGGAGAGCACCGCCCTTGTGTGCGGCTTCGGCGTCGGTCTTCTCCGAGCGCACGATGTACGCGGGGTCATCGTTCGATGCGGTGAAGTGCTGCCCCGCGAATTCGAAGTCCTTCGTGTGCGTCTTGACGACTTCACCCTGGGTCCGTCCCTGCGGCGTGCTCCAGCTGACGCGGTCGCCTTTTTCGAGCTTCGACATCGACTCACCCTTCCCGTTGTGGACCCACGGTAGGTGTGATCCGTCATGACTCTCGAGGGGTTGCGCGGAAAAGCGCCGCACGGTAGCGGCAGGGCACGCGACCATGCCGCTGCGGCACCCCGCCCACGCCCGGATGCCGGCCTCCCGCGCGGACTACTCTCGACCCATGGTCACGGCAGAGGCGGGCTGGTACGACGACGGCACCGGCAGGCATCGGTGGTGGGACGGCACGCGTTGGACGGACCAGTTCGTCGACTTCACCGATCCCGAGGTCGTGCTCCACACCGACAGCCGGCCGCTGGGACCCACCACCGGAACGTCCGGGTGGTTCGACGACGGACGTGGGCGGTCGCGATTCTTCGATGGCCGCCAATGGACCTCTCAGACGCGGTTCAGCCCCGAGGCGCGTGAATGCGCGGGCATCGTGGTCGACGGGCGCTGGATCCACTGCGGCGAGGCCAGCCTGCCGGTCAAGGACGTCGTCGCCGCTCTCTCCCCCGTCGACGCGATCCGCCGGCGCCCGGCGCTCCGCGACGCGGTGATCCGCAAGAGCCTGCTCGGCCCCGGAGGCACGCTGTCGGGCCGAGCTTTCGGCAGGCTCGACGGACGGATACCGGCCGTCTCGATCGAAGGCCCGCAGCAACTCTGGGTGAGTCCGGTGCGGCCGCGCGACGAGGCCGCAGCCTCAGCGTTCGTGGTCTGGGCCAACGCGTCGGCCGAGCATTACCGCTACCGGGAGTGAGCCCGCCCGCCGTCGTCAGGGACGGTCGGACCCCCGGTGGTCGTTGTACACGACGGTAGAATCGAGAGGTTCGCCATCTCCCGTGCGACCCACCGCCTCTTCTCTTCCCGCGTGCGCCCGCTCGTCTCGCCGAGCCGCGCGCGCACCGTCTGGAGACATCCATGACCGCCGGATCCCCCGCAGTCGAGCGCGCCGCTCGCACCCGCATCGAGCCGACGGTGCTGCAGGCGTTCCGCAGCCCTCGGCTGCTCACGCGCGAGGTGCTGGCCGGTCTGGTGGTCGCGATCGCCCTGATACCCGAGGCGATCGCCTTCTCGATCATCGCCGGGGTCGACCCCCGTGTGGGGCTCTTCTCGTCGTTCGTCATGGCCGTCGTCATCTCGTTCACCGGCGGTCGGCCGGCGATGATCACCGCGGCCACGGGCGCCGTCGCCTTGGTGCTCGCGCCCATCGCGCGCGAGCACGGCGTCGACTATCTCATCGCGACCGTGCTGCTGGCGGGCGTGATCCAGATCGTCCTGGCCGTCCTCGGCGTCGCCAGGCTCATGCGCTTCATCCCACGCAGCGTCATGGTGGGGTTCGTCAACGCGCTGGCCATCCTGATCTTCATCTCGCAGGTGCCGCAGCTCGTCGGTGTGCCGTGGGCGGTCTACCCCATCGTCGTGGCCGGGCTCGCCATCCTCCTCTTCTGGCCACGCCTGACCCGCGCCGTGCCCGCGCCGCTCGTCGCGATCGTTCTGCTCACCGGCGCGGTCGTCGTGCTGGGAATCGCGGTGCCGACCGTGGGCGACCAGGGCGCACTGCCCGAGAGCCTGCCCGCGCTGCTCCTGCCGAGCGTCCCGTTCACCTGGGCGACGATTCAGCTCATCGCCCCTTACGCACTCGCCGTCGCGGTCGTCGGCCTGCTCGAGTCGCTGATGACGGCCAAGCTCGTCGACGACATCACCGAGACCCGCTCCGCTAAGACGCGTGAAGCATGGGGGCAGGGTGTCGCGAACATCGCCTCCGGCTTGTTCGGCGGCATGGGCGGCTGCGCGATGATCGGCCAGACGATGATCAACGTCAAGGCCTCGGGAGCGCGCACGCGCATCTCGACGTTCCTGGCCGGGGTGTTCCTGCTGATCCTCGTCGTCGCGCTCGGCGACGTGGTCGCCGTCATCCCGATGGCGGCTCTGGTGGCCGTGATGATCCTGGTCTCGGTCGCGACGTTCGACTGGCACAGCATCCGCCCGTCGACGCTCCGCCGCATGCCGATCGGAGAGACGGCCGTGATGGTCGTGACCGTCGTGTTCACCGTGTGGACCCACAATCTCGCCATCGGGGTCGTGGTCGGCGTGATCGCCGCGATGGTGATCTTCGCCCGCCGTGTCGCCCACTTCACGACGGTGACGCGGTCGCTCGACGGCGACATCGCCCGCTACGACGTCGTCGGTGCGCTGTTCTTCGCCTCGAGCAACGACCTCACGACCCAGTTCGAGTACGCCATCGACCCGCCGCACGTCGTCATCGACCTCTCGCGGTCGCACGTGTGGGACGCCTCGACCGTCGCCGCCCTCGACGCGATCGTCACGAAGTACCGGCAGCACGGCGTCGCCGTCGAGCTGACGGGCATGAACGATGCGACGACGGCCTTCCACGGGCGCCTGACCGAAGGTGTCGGCGGCGGGCACTGACCCTTCCGCTCGGAAGGCTTCCTCCATTCACCGGAATGGATGCCACATCCGCACTGTTGCACTCCCCATGCAACGTTTCGGAACCCTCTCCTTCGGACACTACGGACCCCTCGGGGGCGGACGACAGCTCACCGCGGGCGACTCCCTCCACCAGGCGATCGACCTGGCTCAGGGAATGGACGATCTCGGTGTCGACGGTGCGTACTTCCGCGTCCATCACTTCGCCCGCCAGCAGGCCTCTCCCATGCCGCTGCTCGCGGCCATTGCGGCGCGCACGCAGCGCATCGAAGTCGGCACCGGCGTCATCGACATGCGCTACGAGAACCCGCTGTACCTCGCCGAAGAGGCGGCGGCGGTCGATCTCATCAGCGATGGCCGACTCGCCCTCGGCGTGAGCCGCGGGTCACCCGAGTCCGTCCTCAACGGCTACGAGACGTTCGGGTACACCGGATCGAAAGACCCTCGCGGCGCGGACCTCGCGCGTGAGCACTTCGAACTGTTCCTGCGCGCGATCGAGGGCGAAGGACTCGCCGAGCGCGACCCGATGAGCCCGTTCGGTGCCGGGTCGGGCCTGCAGCGCATCGAACCGCAGTCCCCCGGTCTGCGCTCGCGCATCTGGTGGGGCGCCGGCAACCGCGAATCGGCCGAGTGGGCGGGCCGCATGGGCGTGAACCTCATGTCGTCGACCCTGCTGACCTCCGCCGACGGCCGCCCGTTCGACATCCTTCAGGCGGAGCAGATCGACGCGTTCCGCGCCGCCTGGCGCGAAGCCGGACATGCGGGTGAGCCCCGCACCTCCGTCAGCCGCAGCATCTTCCCGATCACGACCGCCGAGGAACACGCGTACTTCGGCGGACGGCAGGACGGGGATCAGATCGGCATCATCGACGGCATGCGCTCGACCTTCGGGAAGACGTACGCAGCGACGCCGGAAGTGCTCGTCGAGCAGCTCCTCGATGACGCCGCCATCCGCACGGCCGACACGCTCATGCTGACCATCCCGAGTCAGCTCGGCGTGGAGTTCAACCTCCGCATCGTCGAGTCGTTCGCGAAGTACGTGGCGCCCGCGCTCGGCTGGGTCGGCACGAAGGTCTGAGCGGCGCGCGCCCGGCTCACCATGCGCCGGGCGCGTAGTCCTTCAGGAAGACACCGAACACGTCTTCGCCCGCCTCGCCGCGGACGATCGGGTCATACACCCGCGCAGCGCCGTCGACGAGGTCGAGCGGGGCGTGGAAGCCCTCTTCGGCGAGCCTGACTTTCGTGTAGTGGGGCCGCTCGTCGGTGATCCACCCGGTGTCGACCGCCGTCATCAGGATGCGGTCGGTCTCGAACATCTCACGGGCACTGGTGCGGGTGAGCATATTCAGGGCGGCTTTCGCCATGTTCGTGTGCGGATGCCCCGGCCCCTTGTAGCCGCGGCCGAAGACGCCCTCCATCGCCGACACGTTCACGACGTACGTGCGCCGCGCAGTCGAGGCCGCCATCGCCGGGCGGAGGCGGGAGACGAGCAGGAACGGCGCCGTCATGTTCGCCAGCTGCACCTCGAGCATCTCCAGGGGCTCGACTTGGTCGACGTTCTGCGTCCAGCTGTTGATGTGGTGCTCGTCGGGAACCAGACCACCCGCGTCGATGGCCGTTCCTGCGGCGAGCCGCTCGAGCGACGACGAACCCGCCGCCATCGCATCGGCGGTGAGCTCGTCGGCGGTTCGCGCGGCGGCAGCCAGGATCGGGTGGCTCGAGACCGACTGGGCGAGCGCCATCGGATGCGCGTCGTTCGTGTGCCCGAAAGTCAAGAGCTCGGGCAGCGGACCCGTGGGCAGGGGGGCGAGCTCCGCATCGACGAGGGGCTTGTAGGCTCCCGCCGAACGTCGCACCGTCTGCGCGGCGTTGTTGATGAGGATGTCGAGGGGGCCGTCGGATGCCACGGCATCGGCGAGCGCGATGACCTGTGCCGGGTCTCGGAGATCGATGCCGACGATCTTGAGCCGATGGATCCACTCGCCGGAGTCCGGCAGGGCGGTGAACCGCCGCACCGCGTCGCGCGGGAATCGCGTCGTGATCGTCGTGTGGGCACCGTCTCGCAGCAGCCGCAACGCGATGTACATCCCGATCTTGGCGCGCCCGCCGGTGAGCAGTGCGCGCTTGCCGGTGAGATCGGTGCGCGCGTCGCGCTTCTCGTGACTCATCGCCGCGCACTCGGGGCACAACTGGTGGTAGAACGCGTCGACGAGCGTGTACGGCTTCTTGCAGATGTAGCACGCGCGAGGCTTCAGGAGCTCGCCCGCGGTGGGCGTGCGGGTGCGCGTGGCGAGCGGGATGCCGCGCGTCTCGTCGTCGATACGGTCGGGCGCACCCGTGGCCGTGGCGGCGACGACGGCGCGGTCCGCGTCGGCGATCCGCGCGCGCTTGGCGAGCCGGCCGAGCTTCTTGACGTCTTTGTACATCTTCCCCGTGGCACGTCGGAGGGCGATGTAGTCGGGGTCCTCCGCGTCGAGCTCTGACACCGCGTCGAGGACGCGCAGAGCCGTCGCGAGCTCTTCCGGGGTGAAGGGAGCCGGAGCGGGGGGTGCCGTCGCCTCGGAGTCGCGGGGGGCTGAGGGATCGGAGGGCACACGGAATTCTATCCGAGCACGTCGGTGTGTACCTGAGCGCGGGTCGACCTCGGATTCGAGCGTCCGGTCGACAGGCCGTCCGAGCGTCCAGGCGCCCGGACGTCGGGGCGTACCGGCTTCAGCGGCCGGGCACCGGCTGCTCGATGGCGCACACTGGGGTCATGGTTTCGGATGCCGACGCGCGGGAGCTGGCGGCACTGCGAGCGCGGGCGTACGGTCCGACGGCCGACATCGATGCAGACCCCTCGGCGCAGACACGTCTCCGTGCCCTCGAGGACGCGCGCAGGCAGGCAGCAGAAGACCCGCCGATCGGGGCTCTGAGTCCCGACCAGGACCCCGTCGACGGACAGGTCCCCGTCCTGTCTCGCCCCGGAGCGAGCCCCTCCGCGGAGCCGATCCTCGCCGAGACGGCTGACATCGCGACGAGCCAGGACGAGGCATCCGCCCCCTCCGGCTCTCATCGACGCGGCCGAAGGGTGTCGCTCGCGGTCGCCGTCGTCGCCGCGGTGCTGGTGGCGTTCGGAGCCGGCCAGGTCGTGGAGCAGGCCACGCGCCCGCAGACGGCGGGGTGGCACACGGACCTCGCCGCTGTTCCGCCCCGTGTGGCCGAGAGCTACGAGCGCGTGACCGAGACGCGGCGGGACTGGGATGCGGATTCGCTGTACTTCGTCGGATCGGTGGACGCCCGATTCGTCTGGCTCGGCACCATGCAGGACGGCGAGACGACATGCGTCATCGTCGACGCCGACTCGCAGGCGTCTGACGGGTTCTCCGGGCTGGCGTGCGGGCCCACGTCCGATGTCGAGAAGACCTCGATCGGCTACGCGACGGTCAGCACCGAGAGCGGAACGAAGATCGACCAGTACTCGGTGGACTTCCGCGCGGGAGATGCCCCCGTCCTGCTCTACTCGCAGACCACCCCGCAGTGAGGTGCTGACCGTGCGGTTGGCGCCCCCGCACCGGTGATCGTTCGACGGCGAAACACGTCGTGGCGCGTGGTCTGACCACAGAGTAGCTTGGGTTCCGTCACCCCGTGAGAGGAGTCCCATGGACCTGCTCGACCCGCTGTTGCTCGCCCGATGGCAGTTCGGACTGACGACGCTGTACCACTACCTGTTCGTACCGCTGACGCTGGGCATGTCGCTGTCGGTGGCGATCTTCCAGACCGCCTGGTACCGCACCGGACACATCAAGTGGCTGCACCTCACCCGGTTCTTCGGCAAAATCTTCCTGATCAATTTCGCGATGGGTGTCGTCACCGGCATCGTGCAGGAGTTCCAGTTCGGAATGAACTGGTCGGCCTACTCACGCTTCGTGGGTGACGTGTTCGGCGCGCCCCTCGCCTTCGAGGGGCTCATGGCCTTCTTCTTCGAGGCCACCTTCATCGGACTGTGGATCTTCGGGTGGGACAAACTCCCCAAGGCCGTCCACCTCGCGACGATCTGGATCGCGTCCATCGGGGCGTTGCTGAGTGCCTACTTCATCCTCGCGGCGAACGCCTTCATGCAGAACCCCGTCGGCTACCAGATGTCGTCCGACGGCGGCCGTGCCGAGATGGTCGACTTCGCCGCGGTGCTGTTCAACCCCGTCGCGGTCCGTGCGTTCCCGCATACGATCTTCGCCGCGATGATGTTCGCGGCCGGAGTCATCATCGCCGTCAGCGCATGGCACATGGCCCGCGCGCAGAACACCGAGATGATGCGGCCCGCGCTGCGCTACGGACTCTGGTTCATGATCGTCTCCTTCGCCGGCGTCGCCCTCTCGGGCGACCAGCTCGGCCTCATCATGGTCGAGACGCAGCCGATGAAGATGGCGGCCGCAGAGGCGATGTTCAACACCTCCTGCGGGGCGGATGCCTCGTTCTCGCTGTTCTCCATCGGAACGCCCGACGGCACCGGCGAGATCTGGTCGCTGCGCGTGCCCTATCTGTTGTCATTCCTGTCGACGCACACCCTCGACGGCTGCGTGGAGGGTGTCAACGACCTGAATGCGCAGTACGCCGCGCAGTGGCCGGAATTCGCCGCACAGCTCGACGGGGTGTTCAACCCCGTTCTGTGGATCACCTACTGGTCGTTCCGCTGGATGATGGGCTTCGGCGGAGCAGCCGTCGCCGTCGCCGTCGCCGGCCTCTGGTTCACACGCAAGAACGCGCGTCGCGCCGTGCCCGGGTGGGCCTGGAAGATCGCGATCTGGTCGGCGCCGGTCGCCCTGTTCGCGAGCCTCACCGGGTGGGTGTTCACCGAGATGGGCCGGCAACCCTGGATCGTGTTCGGTCTGATGCTGACGCAGGACGGCGTCTCACCCAGCGTTCCCGGCTGGACGGTGCTCATCTCCCTCCTCGCCTTCACCGCGATCTACGCCACTCTCGCGGTCGTCGAGATCCGTCTCATCATCACGACGGCCAAGAAGGGGCCCGATCCCCTGCCGCTGCCCGGCGATCCCGACCCGACCGACCACGCACTCGAAGACACCCCCACCACGGTCTATTAGGAACCCATCATGGATCTCGCATATCTCTGGTTCTTCATCGTCGGCGTGCTCTTCGTCGGCTACTTCGTCCTCGACGGATTCGACTTCGGGGTCGGCATGTCGCTCCCCTTCCTCGGTAAGAACGACATCTCGCGCCGCCAGATCATCAACACGATCGGGCCCGTCTGGGACCTCAACGAGACTTGGGTCATCGTCGCCGGCGCCTGCCTCTTCGCGGCCTTCCCGGAGTGGTACGCCACCCTCTTCAGCGGCTTCTACCTCGCGCTGCTGCTCATCCTCCTCGCACTCATCGCCCGCGGCGTCTCGTTCGAATACCGGCACCAGCGTCCCGAGCTGGCGTGGAAGAAGAGGTTCGACACGATGATCGTGGTCGGCTCCGCGATCCCGTCGTTCCTGTGGGGAGTCGCGTTCGCCAACATCGTGCACGGGACACCGATCGACGCGGACTTCGAATTCACGGGGACGCTCCTCACCCTCTTGAACCCCTACGCAGTCCTCGGCGGCCTCACCACGCTGCTGCTGTTCTTCACGCACGGCGTGTATTTCGTCGCGCTCAAGACCGACGGGCAGGTACGCGACGACGCCCGGAAGCTGGCCGTGCGCTCCGGGATCCTCGCGGTCGTCGTCGCCGCGGCCTTCCTGGTCTGGACGGTGGCGCACGCGATGACGGCGGATGCGCCGTTGATCGGCCTCGTCCTCCTGAGCGCGGCACTGGCCGGAGGGCTGCTCATCGCCTCGGTGCTCGCGAACATGCGCGGCCGTGAGGGCTGGGCGTTCGCCCACGGCGCGGGCACCATCGTCTTCGCGGTGCTCACACTGTGGTTCGCCCTCTTCCCGAACGTGATGGTGAGCTCGACCGACCCCGCGTTCAGCCTCACGATCGAGAACGCGTCCAGCACGCCCTACACGCTCACGATCATGACGTGGGCCGCGGTCATCTTCCTTCCGCTCGTGCTGCTGTACCAGGGGTGGACATATTGGATCTTCAGGAAGCGGGTCACTCGGTCGCGCATCGAGAAGGCCGCGGCATCCGTGCACTGATCCATGGACCGCGAGACCAGACCGGGGCGACCTCCTCGGATCGAAGGTGGGCAGGCTCGGAACATGCCCCCTGAGGACGATCTGCGCGCTCCGGCGTCGTCCACGGGATGGTTCGTGGAGTCGACGTCGGCGGAGCCGCAGCGACGATCCGGTGCCCCGGTCGACCCGAGGCTGCTGCGGTATGCGCGGGCGTCGCGGGGCTTCTTCGCGGCGATCACCGCGATCAGCCTGCTGCAGACGGTCGTGATCGTGCTCTTCGCCTGGTTGCTCACGCGCGCGATCGACGGAGTCGTGCACGGGATGCCGCGGCCCGAGCTCATCGCGACGCTCGGCGCACTCGTGAGCGTCGTCGTCGTCCGGTCGGCACTCATCTGGGCGCGCGAGTGGGTCGCCGCACGCGCCGCCGCCGCGGTGGAGCTGCAGCTCAGATCGCGACTCATCGACGCGGTCGGTGCGCTCGGCCCCGAGTGGCTCTCGACCCGCAACTCCGCACAGCTGGCCATCACCGCCGGGCACGGTCTGGACGCGCTGGACGCGTACTTCGGCCGCTACCTGCCGCAGCTCGTACAGACCGTCGTGGCGACGCCGGTCATCCTCGCGGTCATGTGGTGGCAGGACTGGATCAGCGGTCTGACCGTGCTGCTGACCCTCCCGCTGATCCCCCTCTTCATGGTCCTGATCGGGCTCGCGACCCGGAGTGTCCAGAACGCCCAGTGGAGCACACTCCACACGCTCGCCGTGCGGTTCACCGATACCGTGCAGGGGCTGGCGACCCTGAAGGTCTTCGGTCGCCAGCATCGGGCGGTCGCGTCGATCGAGGCCGTCACCGATCGCTACCGCCGCGAGACGATGCGCGTCCTGCGGGTGTCGTTCCTGTCGGGCTTCGCCCTCGAGTTCCTGGCGAGCATCTCTGTCGCGATCGTCGCGGTGTCGATCGGCTTCCGCCTGCTCGACGGGTCGCTCACCCTCCTGGTGGGGCTGTTCGTGCTGCTGCTCGCCCCGGAGGCGTACCTCCCGATCCGACAGGTGGGGGTGCAGTTCCATGCCGCCGCCGAGGGTGTGGCCGCGACCGAGGATATCTTCGGGGTGCTGGATGCCGCGGCATCCGCCCCCTCTCCGCGGTCCGCCGCGGGCGTGCCGGTGGTCTCCGCGGGTGCGGTGCTGACTCTGCAGGACGTGCGGGTGCGGTGGGGAGGACGACTGCTGCCGTCCGTGAGCCTCGAGGTCGGGCCGGGATCCCTCACCCTCATCGAGGGTCCCAGCGGATCGGGCAAGTCGAGCCTGCTCGCGGCGCTGCGCGGCGCGGCGTCGTTCGAGGGGACCGCGCGCTGGCATGGGAGCGACGTGCGCGACCTGGCTCCCTCGGAATGGCTGGCCTGGGCAGGTCAGCAGCCCGGCCTGATCGCCGGGAGCGTGGCATACAACGTGGCGCTCGGTGATCCCACCCCCGATCCTGCGATCATCCGCCGCGCCCTCGCTCTGGGCTGTGCGGCCGACGTCGATCCGCAGCAGGATCTCGGCGTGCAGGGCGCCGGTCTGTCGGGCGGGCAGGCGCAGCGCGTCGCCGTCGCGCGCGCGGTCTACCGACACCTGCGCGGGTTCGCGTCGGTGCTCGCTCTCGACGAGCCGAGCGCCGCGCTCGATGCGGACACCGAGCGGATGCTGTGGAACTCGGTGCGTTCGCTGGCCGATGACGGCGCCGTGGTGCTGCTGGTGTCGCACCGCGAATCGGCTCGCCGGATCGCCGACGCCGTGGTGCGGCTCGAGACGAGCGAGGCGGCCGCATGAACGACGTGACCGGAGGGGTCGGGCTTCGGGTCGAGCGCGCGGAAGGCGGGATGTCGACCGCTCCCCCGACGACCGCGACGGTGCTCCGTGGCGCAATGCCTCCGTTCCGTCGTTTCTGGCCGGGCGCGCTGTCGGCGTTCGCCTCCGAGGCCTCCGCGGTGGCCCTGCTCGCGGTGAGCGCGTGGCTCATCGTGCGGGCGAGCGAGCAGCCGATCGTGCTCTACATCTCCGTCGCCGTCGTCGGAGTACGACTGTTCGCCCTGACGCGGGCGGTGTTCCGGTACACCGACCGTCTCGCGAGCCACGACGCGGCCCTGCGCCAGCTCGCCTCGACCCGGGCGACGCTCATCCGCCGGCTCATCCCCTTGGCCCCCGCCGGGCTGACGCGCACCCGGCGCGGCTCGGTGCTGGGGGCACTGGTCGACGACGTCGACGACCTGCAGAACCTCCCGTTGCGGGTCGTCCAGCCGCTCGTCGCTTCGGCGACGGTCGCCGTCGGCGGTGTGGTGCTCGTCGCCTTCGTCTCCGTGCCGGCCGCGCTCACCCTGCTGGTGTGCCTCGTGGCCGCAGGGCTCGCCGCCACGTTCTGGGGATGGGCATCGGGAGCCCGCGCCGAACGGGCGATCGCTCCTCTGCGCTCTCGCGTCTCCGACGCGCTCCTCGACCATCTCGGCAGTCTCGACGTACTCGTGGCCTTCGGCGCCGAGGGGCAGAGCCTCGAGCGGATCCGCGCGGCCGACGCCGCTCTGCGTCGAGCCGTCGTCCGGCGCGCGGGCGCGCAGGCGGGCACGGCGGCGGTCGTGTCGCTGCTGGCGGGGATCGCCTCGACCGCGGCGGTCCTGGTCATGGCGGGGCCGGTCGGTGCGGGATTGATCGGCGCACCGGAGATGGCCGTGGCCGTGCTCGTGCCGATGGCCGTGTTCGAAGTGTTCGCCGCCGTCCCCATGGCGGCGGCGTCCTGGCGGGGCGTGCGTGCATCCGCCGAGCGCGTGGCGTCGGTTCTGCCCGTCGAACCGCCCGCCGGCCTGGTGCGCGAGACCGTACCTCCGGCGGGCGAGCAGCCCGCGCTCGGCAGCGGCCTCCGACTGCGAGGCGTGTCGGCCCGGTGGCCGCAGGCTGACGCGGATGCGCTCACCGACGTCGATCTCGACGTGCGGCCCGGCGAGCGGCTGCTCGTCGTGGGATCGAGCGGGGCAGGCAAGTCCACGCTCGCGCACGTGCTCGTGCGCTTCCTCGACGGCACCGGGGAGTACACGATCGGCGCGAAGTCGGCACATGCCATGGCCGGAGACGACGTCCGGTTGACCGTAGGGCTGTGCGAGCAGCATCCGATGCTGTTCGACGAGGACATCCGCCAGAACCTCCTCTTCGCGCGCGACACCGCGACCGACGGCGAGCTGATGTCAGCGCTGGAGCGCGTCGGGCTCGGTTCGTGGGTCCGCGCGCGCGGCGGCCTGGATGCGCGGGTCGGCGAGCGTGGAGCGCTGGTCTCGGGCGGCCAGGCCCAGCGTCTCGCCCTCGCGCGGGCCCTGCTGCGGGGATTCCCGGTGCTGGTGCTCGACGAGCCGACGGCCGGTGTCGACCCCGCGGCATCCGACGCCCTTCTCACCGACCTGCTGACCGCGGTCGGTCCGGATCAGGCCGTGGTGCTGATCTCGCACGTCACCGTGCCGGCGGGACTGGTGGATCGCACGGTGCGCCTCGCGGGCGGACGCATCGTCGGCTGACCCGGCGACCCGCATCGCCGGCCGAAAGCGCCATGCCCTACAGCCGCCGGCCGAAGGCCACCACGTCCGGCTCGGACGGCAGGCGATCGAAGCCCACCCGCGGGTAGAAGGCGATCGCACCGGCGTTCTCCGGCGCCGCCGCGAGGTGCACGCCGGGCACGCCCGCCTCCCGCAGCGCCGTGACCAGCGCCTCGATCAGCCGTCGACCCCATCCGCCCCCCTGCGTCTCGGGCAGGAGATCGATGTGCAGGTGGGCTGGATACTCCGCGCTGAACCGCCCGGGCGTCTGCGAACGACCGGCGGCGTAGCGCAGGATGTCGCTCTGCCGCGGGTTCCCCTCCGCCGACAGCGGCCGACGGCCGCCGCGCTCGGGCCACCACACGGTATGGAACCACGCCTCGAACGCCTCGGTGTCGGGCGCCGCCACGATGTAGCCGACCACGCGGCCGTCGTCGGACTCCACGACGAACGCGAACTCCGGATGCCGCGCGACGTACGGGAGCACGAAGATCTCCGCCCAGATCGCATCATCGTCGAGGACGCCGGTCGCGTCGCCGCCGGCATCCGCGGTCTTCAGACAGATCTCGGCGAGCGCCGGCTCATCACCGGGGCGGAACGCGCGGAGGTGGGGCATCCGCCGAGTCTAGGACGCCCGTTCCGACGTTCGCTCGGGCGTGGCGTCCGGCGTTGCGGCAGGCGCCGCGGGCGAGCGCGTCGGCCACCGCACCGCATCCGCGGCGACCTCGAGCCGCACGGGCACCCCCGGCACGAGCCGCCAGGTCGCGGCATCCTCGATCGAGATGTCGACCGCGATGTCGGGAGCGGTCGTGCGCACCCGCACCCCGCCCGGAGTCTGCTCGAGGCGCACGACGCGCGCCAGCCACGACCCGGGGGAGGACGGATGCTGCGCCCTCAGCCGCACCGCGCCGGTCCAGGTCGCATCGGGCACAGGTTCGAGACGGACCGCGCCCGGCCGGAACACGGCGGCATCACCGAGCGGAACGGTCGACCCGGTGGCGCTCGACCCCGTGCCGCCCCGGGGCCCGGTCTGCGGGGCCGCCGGCGCGGGCACGGGGAGCACGAGCTCCCCCGTCTCCGAGTGCCACACCCCATCCCGCACCTGCCCCGGCACGCGGTTCACCCCCACGATCGCGGCGACGAAACGCGTGGCGGGCGCGGCCAGAACCTCGCGCACGTCGCCCGTCTGGGCGATGGCGCCATCCTCGATGACGATCAGCCGGTGGGCGATGGCCGCGGCATCGACCACGTCGTGCGTCACGACGATCGCCGTGGCATGTGTCGAGGTGAGCTGCTCCTGCAGCATGGCCCGGAGGTCTCCGGCGGTCTCCGGGTCGAGTGAGGTCAGCGGTTCGTCCAGCAGCAGCACCCGCGGCGTCGTGGCCAGCGCGCGGGCGACCGCCACTCGCTGCTGCTGGCCTCCGGACAGCTCCGCGGGACGGTGGCCTCCTGCTCCCAGCAGTCCCACGCGCCAGAGCCAGTCGTCCGCCTCGCGATCGGCATCGCGACGCGTTATTCCCCGGGCGCGCAGCCCGAAGGCCACGTTCTGTCGGGCGGTGAGGTGCGGGAACAGCCGCGGCTCCTGTCCGAGCAGCACGACGCCACGACGCGCGGGGGGGACGTGCCGACGGGCGGATGCCACGGCCGCTCCGCCGAGGATGATCTCGCCGTCGCTCAGCCTGACCTGGCCGGCGATCGCACCCAGGAGGGTCGATTTGCCGGCTCCGCTCGGCCCCATCACGGCGACGATCTCGCCCGGCTCGAGCTGCAGTGCGACGCGCAACGCGTAGCCGCCCGCGCGCACGACCGTGATGTCGGCGAGGAGCCCTGCGCCCGTCATCCGATGCCTCCGGCCGTGCCGGCGGCGGGACGCGAGGCGTTCCCCGATGCGCCACCCGGTCGCCACGCCCGCACCAGCAGGAGCACGGCCAGCGCGGTGGCCAGCAGCAGCAGGCTGAGTGCGACGGCCGTGCCCTGGCCGACTCCCGCCCCGTTGAACGCGGTGTAGATCGCGAGAGGCATGGTCTGGGTGATGCCGGGGGCGTTGCCGGCGAACAGCGCCGTGGCGCCGAACTCGCCGATCGCACGAGCGAAGCAGAGCACGATCCCGGCGACCAGGCCGGGCGCCGCGAGGGGCAGCGTCACCCGACGAAGCGTCATCCAGCGACCTGCGCCGAGGGAGGCGGCGGTCCGCTCGTACACGATGCCCGATGTGCGCAGCGATCCCTCGACGGCGAGCACGAGGAACGGGAGGGCGACGAACGTCTGCGCGAGCACGACCGCCGTCGTCGTGAAGGGGATGCGGAGGCCGAACCAGGCGTCCAGGAGCTCGCCCACGGCGCCGTTGCGACCGAAGAGGAACAGCAGCGCCACACCCCCGACCATCGGAGGGAGCACCAGCGGTACGGTCACGAGCGCGCGCAGGAGGCCCGCCCATCGCGGGCCGCTCCGGGCGATCAGCAGGGCGAGCGGAACGCCGAGGACGATGCACGCGAGGGTGGCGATCAGCCCGGTCTGCACCGAGAGCCGAAGCGCGCTGAGCGCCGCGGGCGCGGTGACGTCGGCCCACAGCGTGGACCACTCCACGCGGGCGACGAGCGCGCCGAGGGGCACGACGAGCAGAGCGAGCCCGATGACCGCCGGCAGGGCCAGCACGGGAGGGAGGAAGCCGCCGACCTCTCGCGCGGGGCGGCCCTTCCGAGGCTCGACCCTCACGGTGCGCCGAAGCCGAGGTCGGCGAGGATCTTCTGCCCTTCGGGGCCGGTCACGAATTCGATGAACGCCGCGGCCACATCGGGGTTCGGAGCGTCGGCCATGACGGTGATCGGGTACTCGTTGATGACGTCCGCCGCTCCGCGCGGGACGATCGACTCGACGTCGTCGCGGCCGATCACGTCGGTGGCGTAGACCAGGCCGGCGTCCGCCTCGCCCGCGGCAACCTTGGTCAGCACCGCGCTCACGTTCTGCTCTTCGCTCACAGGCCGCACCAGGAGATCGGCGTTGCCCAGAAGCCTCTGCGAGGCCGCCCCGCACGGCACCTCGGGGGCGCACAGCACCGTGAGCACATCGGGTCGCGCGAGGTCGGTGATGCTGTCGACCTGGGCGGGATTTCCCTTCGGCACGGCGATGACGAGGGTGTTGCTCGCGAAGAGGGTCGTCACGCTCGCGAGGGACTGGTCCACCACCTTGGCCATGTTCTTCTCGTCCGCCGACGCGAAGACATCCGCAGACGCCCCGCCCAGGAGCTGCGTCGCGAGGGTGCTCGAGCCGTCGTACACGATGGGCTGCACGTCGACGGCGGGATTCTCTGCTTCGAAGGCCGCTGAGATCTCGTCGAACGCCGGACTCAGAGAGGCGGCGGCGAACACGGTCAGATCGCCGCCCAGAACGGGAGTCGGGCTGGGGGTCTCGACGGTCGCCGACTCGCCGGTCGAGGCCGTGCACCCCGCCACGGCGAGAGCGACGGATGCGGCGACCGCGGTCGCGGTCAGAGCCCGGCGGATGCGGGACACAGATCAGCCCTTCGGTGCTTCGACGATGACATTGGTGGCTTTCACGACCGCGACGGCCAGGGACCCGACTTCGAGACCGAGATCGCGCACCGCCTCCGCCGAGAGGAGGGAGACCACCCGGTGCGGACCGGACTGAATGTCGACCTGCGCCATCACTCCATCGACCTGGAGGCGGGTGACGAGCCCGGTGAAACGGTTGCGTGCGCTCGAGGCGGCGTCCAAGGGGTCGAGCGCGGCTCGCGCATGTTCGACGGCCCAGTTCGCGAGGGCGTCGCCGGGAATCTGCGCGGGTGAGGCGCCGGTCGTCGGGAGAGCGCCCTGATCGACCCAGCGTCGGACGGTGTCATCACTCACACCGAGCAGCCGAGCGGCGTCCGAGATCCGGTAGGTCTGCATCCTCGTAAGTTACCGCAGCCGCGGTGTGACGAGGGCCATATCGCCGCTGATGCGGATATCGATCCGCACAGCCGGCAAGGTCTGACCGCGCCCTCGCGGCCCGCGACTACCCTGAGATCATGCCTATGCCTCCCCTCGTCGAGCCGGTCGAAGCCCTGTCTCCGGCGGAACGGGCACGCACGGCGCGCCACACCAGCCTCGCCCGTCTCGGCGAGATCGGGCAGCGCCGGTTGGCCGCGGCGCACGTCGCCGTGGTCGGTGCCGGCGGTCTCGGCTCCCCCGTGATCTTCGGTCTCGCCGCAGCGGGTGTCGGCACCCTGACAGTGATCGATGACGACGTGGTCGAGGCATCCAATCTTCAGCGTCAGGTGCTGCACCGCCTCGAGGACGTCGGGATGTCGAAGGCGGACTCCGCCGTGCGGGTGGCCGCCGATCTCTCCCCCGAGACCGTGGTGCACGTGAGGCGTGCGCGGCTGAATCCGGACAACGCCCGCGAACTGCTCGACGGGGCCGACATCGTGATCGACGGAACCGACACGTTCGAGACCCGCGAAGCCGTCGCCGCGGCGACCGAGGCGCGGGGCGTTCCGCTCGTCTGGGGCACGGTGCAGGAATTCGATGCGCAGGTGACGGTCTTCTGGTCCGCGCCTCCGGCGGGGCATGCCCCCGTGCTGCTCCGCGATCTGTATCCCTCCGGGAGCGTCGGCGAGGTTCCCACGTGCGCGGACGTCGGTGTACTCGGCTCGGTGTGCCTGCAGGTCGGCGCGCTGATGGCGACCCAGGCGATCACGCTGCTCACCGGCATCGGCGAGCCGCTCCTTGGGCGCGTTCTGGTCATCGACGCTCTCAGCGCCCGCCAGTGGGAGGTCCCCCTCCGCGGCAGCGCCGTGTCGTCGACGAGGACCGTCGCCGCCCCGTCGTCCGAGATCGAGTCGGATGCTGCGCCGTCGGCTCCACCCGTCCCGACGATCTCCGTGGAGGAGCTCAGGGAACGACTCGCGGCCGGGACCGACACCGTGGTGATCGACGTGCGCGAGGACGCCGAAGTGGCCGACGGGATGATCGCGGGTGCGCGGCACGTGCCGCTGCGCGCACTCCTTGCGGATCCCGCCGGTGTTGTCGACGGTGTCGGCACACCTGACCGGACCGACACCCCGGTGGTCCTGGTGTGCAGGATGGGTCCGCGCGCGGAACGCGCGAGTCGTGCCCTTCACGCAGCGGGGATCGATTCGGCGGTCCTCGGCGGCGGAATGCTCGCGTGGACCGACGCATACGGTCCCTCCGATCTCCGCGCGGGCGCCGAGATACGCGTCTGATGCGCAGCGTCGAGGAACAGCTTTCCGTCGTGCTCGCGGCCGTGAACCCGGTCGCATCCGAGACGATCGCGCTTGACCGTGCCTACGGGCGCACGCTGCGCGAGCCCGTGTTCGCACGCGTCGACATCCCGGTGTTCGACAACTCCGCGATGGACGGATTCGCGGTGCGATACGCCGACGTCGCGGGCGCATCATCCGACTCACCGGTCACCCTGCGCGTCGTGGCAGACCTCCCCGCGGGCACCGACCTCGACCCGTCCCTCGGCGCCGGCGAGGCCGCGCGGATCATGACCGGTTCGCCGGTGCCCGCCGATGCGGACGGCATCGTGCCGTTCGAGGGCACCACCGGCGGCCTGGCGGATTCGCTCGAGACGGTGACGGTCGTGGCTCCGCCGTCCGACGCGGGCGTGCACGTGCGCCGGCGCGGATCAGATGCCCGGGTGGGCGACCTCATCGTGCCCGCCGGGCGGCGGCTGGCCGGGTTCCAGATCTCCGCCGCGGCGGCCGCAGGCGTCGCCGAGGTCGTCGTCGCACGCACCCCACGAGTGGCCGTCATCTCCACCGGCTCCGAGCTCGCGCTCCCCGGGGTGCCGCTCACACGTGGGCAGATCCCGGAATCGAACTCGCTCCTGCTGGCGGGGCTGGTGACGGATGCCGATGCCGAGGTTGTTCTGCGTTCCACGGTCGCCGACGATGTCGAAGCGCTGCGCGCGGCGCTGGCCGAGGCATCCGCTCTCTCGGCCGACGTGGTGATCACCTCCGGTGGCGTGAGCGCCGGTGCGTACGAAGTCGTCAAGGACACACTCGGCCCCGGAGGAGAGCTGGAGTTCGCGAAGGTGGCGATGCAGCCCGGGAAGCCGCAGGGTTTCGGGCGGCTGGCGGACGGGGCGCTCATGTTCGGGCTGCCGGGCAACCCGGTGAGTGTCGCGGTGTCGTTCGAGGTCTTCGTGCGCCCGGCGCTGCTCGCGATGCAGGGGCGTGGTGAGATGAGCCGGGCGATGCTTCGACTGCCCGCCGCGACCGGGTGGCGCACGCCCCCCGGAAGGCGCCAGTACCTTCCCGCCGCACTGGACCGTTCCGACCCGGCCCGCTGGACGGTGCGCCCGGCGTCGGCGGGAGGTTCCGGCTCGCATCTCGCCGGCGGGATCGCGCGCGCTGAGATCTTCGCCATCGTGGCGGCCGACGTCGACGAGATCGCTCCCGGTGATCTCGTCGATGTCATGCTGATCACATGAGCTTCACCCACCTGGATGCCGCCGGCCACGCCCGCATGGTCGATGTGACGGAGAAGCAGCCCACCGTCCGCTCCGCCACCGCGCGCGGGTTCGTGCGTTGCGCGACCCCCGTGATCGCGGCGCTGCGAGACGGATCGGTGCCGAAGGGCGATGTTCTCGCGGTCGCCCGCATCGCCGGCATCGCCGGTGCGAAGCAGACGCCGCTTCTCCTGCCGCTGGCGCATGTGATCGGGGTGCACGGGGCATCGGTCGATCTGGCGATCGAAGACGACGGCGTCGTCATCGAGGCCACGGTGCGCACCGCCGACCGAACCGGCGTCGAGATGGAGGCCCTCACGGCCGTGACGGTGGCAGCTCTCGCCGTCGTCGACATGGTGAAGGGGCTCGACAAGGCGACATCGATCGAGGACGTGCGGCTGATCGCCAAGACAGGCGGCAAGTCCGGCCCCTGGCTCCGACCCGACGGCTCGTGAGCTCCTCGCGCGTGGAATCCCGCCGACGGCGCTGATCGTGGACGATCACGCATCCCTGGGAGCGATCCTCCTCGCCGGCGGGCGGGCGACCCGCGTGGACGGCGCCGCCAAGCACCTGTTCGACGTCGGTGGCCGCACCCTCCTGGAGAGGGCTGTGGCGGCGGCCGCCTCGGCCGGCGCTCAGCCGATCGTGGTCGTGGGCCCGAGGCCTGCCGATCTGCGCCTCTCACACGTGCGGTGGGTGCGCGAGGACCCGCCCTTCCGTGGACCTGCCGCAGGAATCGTCGCGGGGCTGGCTGTCACGGCGCTGTCCACCGCAGCGCGGACCGACCCCGAATGGACACTCGTCCTGGCGTGCGACCTCCCCGATGTGCAGTCCGCCGTGACGCGGCTCATGCGCGACATCCCGCTCCTCCCCTCCGACACCGACGGCGTGTGCCTCGCCGACGCGACTTCCCGGCCTCAATGGCTCATCGGCGCGTACCGCACGTCCGCGCTTCGGCGCGCCGCCACCGCCCTCGCCGACGGCGGGCGCGACGCTTCCGTCCGCGCCCTGCGGGCCGGACTGGCGATCGCGGTGGTCACCGCCCCCGCCACGGAGACCGCCGACATCGACACGTGGCAGGATCTTGAGAACGCGCGCCGTCGATATGCGACCGCGGAGGAATCCCCGATCCCGCAGGACAGCATCCACCCCGCACCGAAGGAGTCGCCGTGAGCGAGAAGTCAGCCCGCACCCTGCCGCCCGAGGCTCTCGACGCGTGGGCAGAGGCGCTCCGCGGGCGCTTCGGCCTCGACGCCGACGCCTTGCCTGTCGGCCTCGTGCTCGACCTGGCGCGGGATGTCGCGAACGACGTCGCGCGCCCGGCTGCGCCGTTCAGCGCCTTCGCAGCGGGGCTCATCGCCGGTCGTGCCGGCGGATCGGCAGACGAGATCGCGCGCGCAGTCAGTGCGGTCACCGCTCTGGCCGCAGAGTGGGCGAACAGCCCGCACCCCGGGTCCGACGACGCGAAGGATGAGAGCTGATGGCCCAGGTCCGCTACTTCGCCTCCGCACGCGAGGCGGCCGGTGTCGCAGAGGAGCCGCGCTCCGAACGGACGCTCGGCGAACTGCGCGCAGCCCTGTCCGCTGCCCATCCCGCGCTCGGCGGCATCCTCCCGAAGTGCGCCGTTCTCGTCGGCGGCGCGCGCGTCGAGGACGACACCCCACTGAACGCGGAGGATCTCATCGACGTGCTGCCGCCGTTCGCGGGCGGGTGATCTCGGGCCCGCACCCGACCTTCAGCCGCCGAGGCCCTTCCACTCGGTCGTACCGTCGGCCTCCACCTGGCGCTTCCACACCGGCAGCTGCGTCTTGATCGTCTCGATGATGTCGCGGCACACATCGAAGGCGGTCGCGCGGTGCGACGAGCCGACGACGATCACGACGGCCGCGTCACCGACGCCGAGCCGCCCGATCCGGTGGCTCACCGCGACGATCGCGCCGGTCGACTCCGCCGCGTCCGATGCGATCCGACGCAGGATCTGCTCGGCGTCGGGATGCGACGTGTACTCGAGCGCGACGACCTCGCCCGCGGCATCCGGATCGTGATCGCGCACCCGGCCCACGAACGTCGTCACCGCTCCCGCCGAGCTGTCCTCCACCGCGTCCAGGTGCTCCTGGAGCACCAGCGGCGTCTCGCTGATGCGCGCGATGCGCACGTCGGCGGTCACTCGTGGTCTCCGCCGCCGAGCTGGGAGATCACGTGGGCGGCGACCGACACCACGACCGACATGCCGGATGCCACGGCGCCGGTCGAACCGGGGAGGTTCACGATGAGCGCTCCCGGTCGATCGTGCGAGGGGTCGACGACCCCGGCGAGTCCGCGCGACAGCATCCCCCCGGGCTTCTCGGCCGTGCCGATGCGGCGGAGCTCTTCGGCGATGCCGGGGAGCACGCGGCTCAGCACGGGCGATGTGCCCTCCGGCGTGAGATCGCGCGCGGCGATGCCGGTGCCTCCCGTCGTGACGATCAGGCGGGCACCCCGTTCGAGCGCCGCGCGCAAGGCGGCCTCCACCGCATCGGCTCCGTCGGGGACGATCGTGGCCGGCTCGCACGCGAAGCCCGCACCCGTCAGCGCATCGACGGCGATGGGCCCGGAGGCATCCGAACGCTCGCCCCGCGACGATCGATCGGACACCGTGATGACGACGGCGGGAAACCCGGTGGTCGTGGTCACGGACGTCGCGACTGCGTCCGATGACGGATGGTGATGGTGGCTCATGCCCTCAGCCTAGGCTTCGGGCGTCACCGCGGGTTCTGCGTCGGGCACCAGTTCGGGGCGCGGGCTGGGCTCGGGCACCGGGGCCACCTCGCCGGCGGCGGCGTCTTCGGTGAGCTTCTCGGCGGCGGCGGTGATACGGCTCGCCATCCCGCTGAAGATGAACCCGTGGAAGGGCAGCACCGCAAGCCAGTACAGGCGACCGGCCAGACCCAGCGGGAAGAACACCGCCCGCTGCTCGTAGCGCGAGCCCCCGCCGTCGTCGGGAGCGGCGCGCAGCTCGAGCCACGCTCCCCCGGGAACCTTCATCTCCGCCCGCAGCCGCAGGAGTGCGCCCGGTTCGATCGCCTCGACGCGCCAGAAATCGAGCGCGTCGCCGACCACCAGGCGTTCGCGGCTGCGGCGGCCGCGCGAGAGGCCGACGCCGCCGATGAGCTTGTCGGCCCACCCACGGATGGCCCACAGCAGCGGAGACGAGTACCAGCCGTTCTCGCCGCCGATCGCCTGGATGACGTGCCACAGCGCTTGAGGCGACGCGGTCGTCTCCGCCGTGCGCTCGTCGGTGAAGACGGTGCGACCGGCCCACTCGGGGTCGCTCGGCAGCGCGTCGCTCGGCACGCCGAGAACCTCCGAGTCCTGCCAGCTGGTCTCGATCGCGTCCTCCTCTGCGCGGCCCAGAGCAAGCCTGACCGCCCGACGGTACGGCGTGAGCCCCTCTTCGGGCTGCGGGATGATCGCATCGACGTCATGGTTCTTCATGACGCAGTCGTTCTGGAGCGACTCCACCAGCGGGCCCGCCAACGAGCGCGGGATGGGTGTGACGAGGTTGACCCAGTGCGACGCCAAGCGCGGCGTCAGGACCGGCAGGGCGGCGATGGCGCGCTGGCGGAGTCCCGCCTCGACCGCATAGCCGTTCATCATCTGCCCGTAGCGGAGCACGTCGGGTCCGCCGATGTCGAGGGCGCGATTGGCGTCGGCGTCGACGCGCGCGGCTCCCAGCAGATAGTGGAGCACATCGCGCACGGCGATCGGCTGGATGTGGTTGCGCACCCACTTCGGCGCGGGCATGTAGGGCAGCACCTCGGTGAGGTGGCGGACCATTTCGAACGAGGCCGATCCCGAGCCGATCACGACACCGGCCTGCAGGACGATCGACGGCACGCCCGACTGCAGGAACACTTCGCCGACGTCGACGCGGGAACGCAGGTGGGCCGACAGCTCGGCGTCGTCGGGATGCAGGCCGCCCAGGTAGACGATGCGGGAGACGGTGCCCTCGGCGGCGGCACGTGCGACGTTGCGCGCGGCATCCTGGTCGGCCTGCTCGAATCCTTTGCCGGCCGACATCGAGTGCACGAGGTAGTAGAGCACGTCGACATCGCGGACGGCTTCGTCCACCGCCGCGGGGTCTGCGGCATCGCCCTCGACCACCTCGACGCGGTCGCCCCACTCGTGGGCGGCCACACGCGAAGCCGACCGGGCGAGCACCCGCACGCGGTAGCCCGCTTCGAGCAGTCTCGGCACGAGCCGTCCGCCGATGTAGCCGGTGGCTCCGAACACGAGGGCGCGGGGTGCAGAGCCGTCCGGGCGGCTCTGTGCGCGAAGCGCCTCTTCACGGCCGGTGGGCGAGGAAAGATCACTCATGCTCGAACCCTATGCGAGGCATCCGCTCGACTCGGGGGCTTGACCCGGTCACGAAGGCGTGCTGGCGTTCCGGCTGCCATCGGACGCACATCCCGGCCTTCACGAGGCGCGCTTGTCGAGTCTGATCACGACGGACTTCGACGTCGGCGTGCCGCTCACATCGGCCACCGAGTCCAGCGGCACGAGGACGTTCGTCTCGGGGTAGTAGGCGGCGGCGTTCCCCCGCGGCGTGCGGTACGCGACGATACGGAACCCCTCCGCCCGCCGCTCCTGGACGGTGCCGTCCTGGCCGGTCCATTCCGACACGAGGTCGACCGATTCACCGTCCTCGAAGCCCAGCTCGACGATGTCGAACCCGTTGACGAGCACGACGCGGCGCCCGCCGTGGATCCCGCGATAGCGGTCGTCCTTGCCGTAGATGGTGGTGTTGTACTGGTCGTGCGACCGCAGGGTCTGCAGCAGGAGCCGGCCCGCCGGGATGCGCGGGTATTCGAGCGTGTTCACCGTGAACCGCGCGGTGCCGGTCGCCGTGGCGAACGAGCGCTCGTCGCGCGGGCCGTTCGGCAGCATGAACGTGCGCCCCTTGTCGATGCGTCGGTCGTAGTCCTCGAACCCCGGCACGACGTTGGCGACATGGGCGCGGATCAGCGCGTAATCGGCCTCAAGGGCTGCCCAGTCGGCGTGCGGCACGTTCGCCGGGTGGTCGATGTGGGCCGGGTCGGGCCCCCGCGACTCCTCCTGCGACGTGCGCTCGGCGTGCCCACGGTCGACGTCCTCGGCGGTCGGGCGCCGATCTGCGGAGTCGGATGCCGCGGGCAGCGGCGCGTCGGTGCCGAACAGCTTCGCGCAGAGGCGGGCGACGATCGCGACCTCGCTCAGCAGGTCATCCGAGGGCGGTGAGAGCCGTCCCCGTGACGAGTGCACCGCTCCCATCGAGTCTTCGACGGAGACGCGCTGCTCTCGGCCGCCCCGCGTGTCGCGATCGGTGCGACCGAGCACCGGCAGGATGAGGGCTCGGCGCCCGGTGACGGCGTGAGAGCGGTTGAGCTTGGTGGAGACCTGGACCGTGAGAGCGCAGCTCCGCAGAGCTGCTTCGACGACCGGGGTGTCGGGCGTGGCGCTGACGAAATTGCCGCCCATCCCCATGAAGAACGACGCCTTGCCGTCGCGCATCGCCCGGATGGCCCGCACGACATCGTGGCCGTGCTCGCGCGGCGCCGTGAATCCGAACTCCTTGTCCAAGGAGCTGAGGAACTGCTCGGACGGCTTCTCGTAGATGCCCATCGTGCGATCGCCCTGCACGTTGGAATGGCCGCGCACGGGGCAGACCCCTGCTCCGGCCCGTCCGATGTTGCCCTGCAGGAGCAGCACGTTCACGATGTCGCGCAACGTCGCCACCGAGTGCTTGTGCTGCGTCAGACCCATCGCCCAGCAGACGATCGTTGCCTTGGAGGTGCGGACGGTCTCGGCGACGTGCCGCAGCTTGTCTTCGGGGATGCCGGTCGCACGGACGAGCTCCGACCACGAGGCCTCCGCCATCGCCTGCCGGTACTCCTCGAAACCGCTCGTGTGATCGGCGATGAAGTCGTGATCGAGCACGATGCCGCGGTCGCCCGACCCGCGGCCCTCGACCTCGAGAAGGTGCTTGCCGATCGCCTGGAACAGTGCCTGGTCGCCCCCGAGGCGGATCTGCACGAACTGGTCGGCGAGCTTCGTGCCGCCCAGTAGCACGCCCTTGACCGTCTGCGGGTTCTCGAACCGCATGAGACCTGCCTCGGGCAACGGGTTCACGGCGATGATCGTGGCGCCGTTGTTCTTCGCCTTCTCGAGGGCGCTGAGCATGCGCGGATGGTTCGTGCCGGGGTTCTGTCCCGCCACGATCAGGAGGTCGGCTTCGTGGATGTCCTCGATCGACACCGTGCCCTTGCCGATGCCGATCGTCTCGGTGAGCGCGGAGCCACTGGACTCGTGGCACATGTTGGAGCAGTCGGGCAGATTGTTCGTGCCGAGCCCGCGCACGAGCACCTGGTAGAGGAACGCCGCCTCATTGGAGGTGCGGCCCGACGTGTAGAAGATCGCCTCGTCAGGATCGTCGAGACCCGTCAACTCGTCGGCGATCATGGTCAGCGCGTCATCCCACGAGATCGGGCGGTAGTGCGTCGCCCCGTCGTCGAGGACCATCGGATGCGTGAGCCTGCCCTGCTGACCCAGCCAGTAGTCGTCGTGACCGTCGAGGTCGGCGACGGAGTGCCGGGCGAAGAAATCGGGACCGACGTGCCGCAGGGTGGCCTCTTCGGCGACCGCCTTCGCGCCGTTCTCGCAGAACTCTGCGAGGTGGCGCTTGTCCTCTTCCGGCCAGGCGCAGCCGGGGCAGTCGAAGCCGTCCTTCTGGTTCATCCGCAGCAGCGCCCGGGCCGAGCGCGTGACGCCCGCCTGCTCGTACGCCATCTCGAGCGCGTGCACCACCGCCGGCACACCCACCGCGACCTTCTTCGGCGTGCCGGTGGCTCGCAACAGGGTCTCGTCGATGTCGTTCTTCGGTGCCTTCGTCGCCATGCACCCAAACTACGCCCGTCGCCCGAGGCAGGCGTCCGTCAGCGGCGGCCGGTTCCGAAAATGCCGCGGATCACCCCGCTGAGAATGGTCTGCGTCGAGCGCGCACCGAGTACCTGCTCGAGGGTCGACTTCTGCGCCTTCGAGCTCGTCCGCGTCGTACCGGCCGTCTTCTTCAGCAGGCGCTCGTACTCCGCCTGCGCCTTCCTGTCGGCCGCGGCCTTCGCCTTGTCCTCGGCGGCGCGCTGCTTGGCGAGCGCCGCGTCGGCCTTCGCCCGCTCGGCGGCGGCCTCGGCCGCGGCGTGCGCCTCGTCGGCGGCGTTCATGCGTGCCGTCAGGATCTCGCGCGCGGACTCCCGGTCGATCGCGGTGCCGTAGAGCGGAAGCAGAGCGGATGCCGCGACCGCGGCGTCGATCGCCGCGTCGGGCGTGGGCGACATGAGTCCCTGCGGGGCGCGCAGACGCGTCCACGCGACCGGGGTGGGCGCGCCCTTCTCACTCATCACCGTGACGATCGCCTCACCGGTGCCGAGCTCCTGCAGCACGCGCTCGAGGTCGTACCCCGACCGCGGGTAGGTTCCGACGGTCGCCCGCAGCGCCTTGGCGTCGTCGGGGGTGAAGGCTCGGAGGGCGTGCTGCACGCGCGAGCCGAGCTGGGCCAGCACATCGGAGGGCACATCCTTCGGTGTCTGCGTCACGAAGAACACCCCGACGCCCTTCGAACGGATGAGCCGCACCGTCTGCACGATCGCCTGCGTGAAGCTCTTGGAAGCGTCGGTGAACAGCAGGTGCGCCTCATCGAAGAAGAACACCAGCTTCGGCTTGTCGAGATCGCCCACCTCGGGGAGGATCTCGAACAGCTCGGCGAGCAGATACATGAGGAACGTCGAGAACAGCGCCGGTTTGTCGGCGACGCCCGGCACTTCGAGCAGGCTGATGACGCCGCGGCCGTCGGGAGTCGAGCGCAGGAACTCCCGGACGTCGAACTCCGGCTCGCCGAAGAAGACGTCCGCCCCGCCGTCGGCGAACGTGATGAGTTCGCGCAGGATCACGCCGGCGGTCGCGGACGAGAGGCCACCGAGGTTCTTGAGCTCCGGCTTGCCCTCGTCGCTCGTGAGATAGGTCAGCACCGCGCGCAGATCGGACAGGTCCACGAGGGCGAGCGCATTCTGGTCGGCGTAGTGGAACACGAGCCCGAGGCTCGACTCCTGAGTCTCGTTGAGGCCGAGCACCTTGCTCAGCAGCAACGGCCCGAAGCCGCTCACCGTGGCTCGCACCGGGACGCCCTTGCCGACGCCGCCGAGCGCGAAGTACTCGGTGACCGACGCCTCGGGCTTCCAGTCCTGCCCGATCGCACGCGTGCGAGCCAGCAGCTTCTCGTTGGCGTCCCCGGGGGTCGCGACCCCGGAGAGGTCGCCCTTGATGTCGGCGGCGAAGACGGGCACGCCTTTGGCCGCCAGCTGCTCCGCGAGCCCCTGCAGCGTGCGGGTCTTGCCCGTGCCTGTCGCACCCGCCACGAGTCCGTGACGGTTCATCATGCCGAGGGGGATGCGGATCTGCGCGGCGGGGTCGGGATCGCCGTTCATCAGCGCGCCCAGATCGAGCGTGGCGGCGTCGAACGTGTAGCCGGCGATGACGGCCTGCACCTGATCGGAGGTGAGCGGGACGGATGCCGCGGCCCGAGTGGGCGCGGATGCCGACGGCGTCTCGGGGACGGCCGTCTCGGCAGCAGCCGCTCCGGACGCGGCCGTCTCGGGCGCCACCGGCTGTGATCCCGTCGCCTCCGGCACCGGGGCCTCCGACACCGGGGGTGGAAACCCCGCGGATGCTGCCTGTGCGGCAGCCGCCTGTGCCGCGGCGAGCGCAGCCTTGGCCTGGGCGAGCTGGACGCGCGCCTCGGCCGCTTCGGCTTCGGCGGTGAGTCGGGTGAGTTCCGCCTGCGCGGCCTCCACGGCGGGATCGGTGACGGGAGCTGCAGGTCGTTCTGACTCACTCATGGCGACAGCCTAGAGGCGAGGCATCCGGCTTGTCTCCGCGCTCGGCGGGCCCCCGACGCCCTCGGCTTCGCGCTGCAGCATCGGGGCGAAGACGGCGGCGAGCAGAAGGGCGGCACCCGCACCGATCAGGGCGCCGCCCAGGGTGTCGGTCAGCCAGTGCGCGTGCAGGTAGGTGCGGCTGAAGGCCATCAGGAGCACCCACGCGACCGCGACGATGCGTACCCACAACAGGGGGAAGAGGATGATCGCCACCGTCGCGACGGTCGCGGCGTTGGCGACGTGTCCGGACGGGAACGATCCGTAGTCGCTGACCACGATGATGTCTTCGGGACGAGCGCGCCCGAACAGGTGCTTGAGCACCTGCACCCCGCCGGCTGAGACGGCTTCGGCCGCGAGGAAGTAGGCCGCGGCCCACCGTTTTCGCGCGATCACGAGCACGATCGCTCCGGCGATCGGCACGAAGAGAGCACCGAACCAGCCACCGCCGATCACGTTCATCGCCTGAGAACCCCTGCCGAGAGCGACGCTCGGCAGCCCGGCGAGGAGTGAGTTCCACCACGCGTCGATCACGAAGGGGTCGTTGCCGCGGACGAGGATCCACACCCCCAGCGCGCAGGACAGAACCACCAGCGCCGACCCCGACGCCAGCAGCAGGCGGCGCGACGGGTATCGGGAGCCCCGCCCCACGCGGTCGACGGTCGAGTCCATCGGATCATTCTGCCCGGTCGCAGGGCAGAAGACCCGGAGGCGGGCCGCACCCGGGTTGCGCCCTGCGCGAGGAGGGCCCCTCTACGGCGTGAGCAGGCCGATCGTGCGCGGGCGGACGATCGCCCACAGGGCGACGACGGCGACCAGGCCGCAGCCGATCATGACCGACGCCATGGTCGAGGCGGTGATACCCGCGTCACGCGCGAGCCACCCGACGAGCGGCGAGATGACGGCCGCGACCCCGAAGTTCGTGGCGCCGACGAGCGAAGCCGCGGTGCCCGCGGCTTTGCCGTGCCGATCGAGGGCCAGCACCTGCACGCACGGCATCGTGAACCCGCACGCCGTCATGAAGACGAAGAGGGGGATCATCAGGCCCCAGAGGCCCAACCCCCACTGGTCGGCTACGAGGATGGCGACGGAGGCGAGCACAAGGGTCGCCGTGGAGAACGCCATCACCCATTGCGGCCCGAACCGCGCCGCGAGCCGCGACGCGATCTGCACACCGAGCACGACGCCGACGGAGTTCACGGCGAAGAGCAGACCGTACTGCTGCGGGTTGAACGCATAGGTGACCTGGAACAGGAAAGGAGAGCTCGAAAGGTAGGAGAACAGGCCGCTGAAGCTCATCCCGCCGATGATGAGCACGCCGATGAACACGCGGTCCGAGAGCACGCTCTTGTAGCGCTGCAGGACGCTGACCCCTCCGGGTCCGCTGCGCCGCGCCGGCGGCAACGTCTCGGGGATGAGCAGCAGTGCGCAGACGAGCATGACGGCGCCGTACAGAGCCAGGACGACGAAGATCCCTCTCCACGGCATCACCAGCAGCAGGGCCGAACCGACGAGTGGCGCCGCGACGGGAGCGACTCCCGAGACGAGGGCGAGCCGCGAGAGCATCGTCACCAGCCTGCGGCCGCCGAACAGGTCGCGGACGATCGCCATCGCGACGACACCCCCGGCGGCCGCCCCCATGCCCATGAGCACGCGGGAGACGCCCAGCAGAAGAAGTGTGGGGGCGATGGCCGCCAGCATGCTGGCCACGACGTGCACGGCCGTGACGGCGAGCAGGGGGATGCGCCGCCCGACCTTGTCGCTGAGGGGTCCGACGATCAGCTGGCCCAGCGCAAAACCGAGCATGGTGCCGGTCAACGTCAGCTGGATGGCGGCAGCCGTCGTCTGGAAGTCTGCTTCCAGCGCGGGGAAAGCGGGGAGATAGAGGTCGACGGTGAACGGACCGAGCGCGGTCAGCGCTCCGAGCACGATGATGTAGACGATCCGGCGACCGTTCGAGATCGCGTCGCCCGGGTGGAGCATGATGGGCGCGGTCGCGGGGTTCGAGCCCAGCGTGCGGATGGCTCCGGTGGGCGACTGCGGGTTCGGCAGACGGACGCCTGCGGTGGCGGTGTTCGCAGCCTCGCGTCCCTTCGCGGGAGCAGCGGAGGTCGACGGGATGACGGGAACGGATGCGGTATCGAGCACAGGAGACTTCACTTCGGTATGGGCACGGGAACGGCGGGACGCGACCGCCTGCGACCTGAACGGCGGTCGACGCGAGTTGCGGAGTGAGCGCGGGAGCGGGGCCGATCAGCTCAGGCGACACACGATGGTGAGAATCGAAGGAAGGTGGTAATCGAATCGATTCGAAATCCCATGATAGCGGACGGGATCGTCGCGTGCTCACGCATACCGTCGGGGTCGGCCGCGGGTGGAACGAATCTTCGCCGTCACGGCGCACACCCAGACGGTTCCCAGCGCACGGCCCCATTCACGCGCATAGGCTGGAGGAACGCGCTTCATGCACCGCGCGCCGCCGGCCCGCAGGCCCCCAGCCGAGATCACACACATGACCCCGACACAGCCGCCGTCCAAACGGACGAGTGGAAATCCCGCAACACAGGCCGACATCAACCTGACGGTCAAGCAGCAGCGTGAGCAGAAACGCGAGCAGAAGCTCGCGGAGTACCAGAAGCAGCTCGCGAAGCGCAGGCGCAGCAAGCTCGCCTGGTGGATCGGGGGCGGCATGGCCGCCATCATCGTGATCGCCGTGGTCGTGGCATCCTTCGCCTTCGCACCGAAGCCCGCCGTCACCTACGGTGCCCTCGACAGCACCGGCGTCGACATCGAGGGGGTCGAGACGTTCGAGAACACCAGCGAGCACGTCGAGGGTGCGGTCGACTACGAGCAGTCCCCTCCCGCCGGCGGCCCGCACAACGCCGTCTGGCTCAACTGCGGCATCTACACGGAGCAGGTGCCGAACGAGAACGCCGTGCACGCGCTCGAGCACGGCGCGGTCTGGGTGACCTACGACGCGTCTGCCGTGAGCGACGCCGACCTCGCGACGCTGCGCGGCGAGTTGCCGTCGAGCTACGTGGTGCTCTCGCCGTACGAGGGCCTTCCCTCGCCCATCGTCCTGAGCGCCTGGAACCACCAGCTGCAGTTGGATTCGGTGTCCGACGCGCGCGTCGGCGAGTTCTTCGAGGAGTACTGGCGCAGTCAGGACGCCCCGGAGCCCAACGCGGTGTGCACCGGCGGCGTGGACGGTCCCGGACGCCAGTGACCCGCAACGACCGCGATCGCCGGGCGATCCGGTGACGGTCCCGTCGCCGCCCGACGTGTCCGAGGGCCCGACGCGCGCTCCGGAGCGGCTTCTCGCGATCATCGTCGCGTGTGTTCTGATCGCAGCGTTGGCCTTCGCCATCGGGCGATTCACCGCGTTCGGCGCATCTTCCGCTGCACCCGTTCCGAATGCCGCGGACTCGGGGTTCGCCCGCGACATGCAGGTGCATCACGCGCAGGCCGTCGAGATGGCGATGATCGAATACGGCCGGACGACTGACGCTGACCTGCGTTCGCTCGCGTACGACATCGCCACGGGGCAGTCGGCCCAGAAGGGCGAGATGTACGACTGGCTCGTGCAGTGGGGACTCCCGCAGTCGGGAGAGCCGCTGATGTCGTGGATGGCGGACGCGGGCGGCATGGCGGGTCACGACGGACACGCGACCACCGGTGCCGGCAGCGTCGAGGAGCTCGAGGCTGCGATGGGGATGGCGACGGATGCCGAGCTGGCCGCTCTTCGCGACGCGCAGGGGATCGATGCCGACTGCACCTTCCTGTCGCTGATGATCCGCCATCACGAGGGCGCGATCGCGATGGTCGACCGTGTGCGCGAGCTCGGATCGGTACCGCGGGTGATCGACGTCGCCACGAGCATGGCCGAAACCCAGACGGCGGAGGTCGACGCGATGCGTTCGTTCCAGGCGCGCCTCGCCTGCTCGGGTTGACGCCCTCCGGGGTGCCCCTCCTGCGGCGCACCGGAGCGCGGACGCTACAGTGGTCGCGTGACTGACGAACCGACGGGTGAGACGGTGGGGCGTCGTCCGGTCCTGGTCACCGTCGCCATCGTTTTCGCCTACGTCAGCGGGTTCGGGAACATCGCACTGGGGGTGCTGATCATCCTCAGCCGCTACCAGCAGCCGAACGACGGCGAAGTCGTCTTCGTGTCGTTGCTCGGAGCCGGTCTGACCCTGATCGGGCTGCTCACGATCGCGCTGGCGTCGGGGCTCGCGCGAGGAAGCAGGCTGGCGCGCACGGCCATCACCGTCTACTTCGGCATCCAACTCGTCCTGCACGCGCTCACGATCGTCGACGACGCCGCGCTCACGTGGTCGGCGGCGGCGCAGTTCCTCGCGGAGGTGTTCATCATCGCGGTGATCTGGACCCCGCCCGGGTCGCGCTTCTACCGCCTCGGCGCTTCCACCGACACCGCCGGGTCGACCGCCGTGGCGGCGGTCTCCCCGCTCGTGCCCCCGCGCGCGGACTGACGACGGCCGCCGCCAGAGGCGGTCATGGCCGCCGCCATCATCCTGCGGACGTATCGCCGGTGCACGAACCGGACCGCCTCGATCGCCCCGATCGTCAGCACCGTGACGACGACGACCAGCTGCGCGGCCTCCTCCCCCGGATCGACGAGCTGGAAGAACGTCGTTGCCGGCGGGATCGTGTAGACCGCGACGAGCGCGATGAACATCGCGCCGATGACCATGCCCTTGAATCGCGTGATCGGACGCGAGAGCACGGTCAGCACCCAGATGCCGACGATTGCGAGGATCATCGTCGCGCCTGTGCGCAGCTGGGGCTCCTCGACGCCGATCGACAGCGCTGCGCGCGTGTACAGGGTGAGGGCGATCGCGATGATGATCCCGGCGGGGATGGCGAAGCTCAGCGAACGCCGGAGGAAGCCGGGAACGTACCGTTGCGTGTTCGGCAGAAGCGCCAGGAAGAAGGCGGGGATGCCGATGGTCAGACCATCGGTGATGGAGAGCTGACGGGGCAGGAACGGGAACTCCATCACGAGCACGCCGAACAGGATCGCGAGTCCCGTGGCGTACGCCGTCTTGGTGAGGAAGAGCATCGAGACGCGCTCGATGTTGGCGATCACCTGCCGGCCCTCGGCGACGACGTCGGGAAGGTGCGAGAACTGGCCGTCCAGCAGCACCAGTCGCGCCACCGCCTTGGTGGCCGCGGCGCCGGAGTTCATCGCGATCCCCATGTCGGCGGTCTTGATCGCCAGCGCGTCGTTGACACCGTCGCCGGTCATCGCCACCACGTGCCCGCGGGCCTGCAGGGCCAGCACCATGGACTTCTTCTGGTCGGGTGTGACGCGGCCGAAGACGGTCTGCGTGTCGAGGATCTCGCCGAGCGCGGCCTGGTCGGCAGGAAGCCTGCGGGCGTCGTACCCCTCCTCGACATCCAGTCCCACCTCCCGGGCGATCGCCGCGACCGTGCGCGGATTGTCACCGGAGATGATGCGGATGCCCACTCCCTGCTCGCGGAAGTAGCTCAGGGTCTGCGCCGCGTCCGGCCTGACCTGCTCGCGGAAGGTGAGCACGGCGACGGGCTCGACCGCGGCGGGCAGTCTCTCGGCGTCGACATCGTCGGCCGTGAGAGCGGAGGCGGAACGGCCGAGGACGAGGGTGCGTCGACCGGTCGAGGCGAGCCGCGTGACGACCGAGCCAAGGGGTGACGCCGTATCGGTCGCATCGTCGCCGAACACCATCTCGGGCGCCCCGAGCACCCACGTGCCGGCGGGGGCGGCGGAAGCCGCATCCTGCGAAGCATCGAAGGAGACCGCGCTCCACTTCCGCGCCGAGGAGAACGGCACGTACTCGGCCACCGCGAGGGCGCGCGCGACGGGGAACGGCTCGCGCAGACACTTCGCCGTCGCGTTGGCGTCCGGCGCGGAGCCGTACCAGGCGAGCACCTGCTCCCAGCCCCCGGCCGGGTGGGAGAGCGGATGCGACGCGTCGAAGGCGATGTCGCCCGCGGTGAGCGTACCGGTCTTGTCGAGGCAGATCACGTCCACCCGGGCGAGACCCTCCACTGCGGGGAGCTCGTTCACGAGCACCTGTTTACTCGCGAGCTTCGCCGCTCCGACGGCGAAGGCGATCGAGGTCATGAGCACGAGGCCGAGCGGGATCATGGCCGTCAGCGACGCGATCGTGTTCACCACTGCCTGTGACCAGCTGCCGCTCTCCCACGCGGTCACGTAGCCGCCGGCCACCATGATCTGCGCGTTGAACACGAGGAGGCCGATCGGACCGATTCCCCAGCCCACCCAGCTCAGCACCCGGTTGATCGACGTCCGCAGCTCGGAGTTGACCATAGAGAAGCGCTTGGCCTCGTTCGCGAACTTGTTGGCGTAGGAGTCCGCGCCCACCCGCACCACCTGGGCGTCACCCTCGCCCGCGACGACCACCGACCCCGACAACGCTTCGTCGTCGACCCGCTTGTCGACGGCGTCGGACTCACCCGTCAGCATGGACTCGTCGATCTGCAGGGCCCGGGTCCGTACGATCCGGGCATCGGCCGGCACCTGATCGCCGGCCCGAAGGACGAGGATGTCGTCCTGCACCACCTCGCTCGGCAGGATGTCGGACTCCGACCCGGCACGGCGGACGCGCGCCTGAGGGGCGTTCAGGAGCGCGAGCCGATCGAGCGCACGCTTCGCCTGGAACTCCTGCACGCAGCCGATGATCGAATTCGCGAACGCCGCGAGCCCGAAGATGGCGTCCTGCCACCGCCCCAGCACGAGAAGGACGAAGAAGCACGCGAACACGATGCCGTTGAAGAGCGTGAACACGTTGGCGCGGACGATCGTCCAGACGCTGCGGCTCGAGTCGGCCTCGAACGCGTTCGTCCTGCCTGCCGAGACCCGCTCGGCGACGTCCGCCGCGGTCAGTCCCGTGTCGGGGTCGACGGGCGGAGCCTGCGGGGGAGACCCTGCCGTGGACCCGGGCGCTGTCGAGGCATCCATCCGTTCACCATAGCCAGACCCGCGGACGCGACGACGGGCGCGTCGCATTTCTCGAGGAAATGCGACGCGCCCGTCGTCGATGGATGCCCGATCAGCCCTTCGTGGCCCCGGCGAGCAGACCCCGCACGAAGAAGCGCTGCAGCGCGAAGAACACGATCAGCGGCACGAGGATCGAGATGAAGGTACCCGCCGCCTGAAGGAACCACTGGTCTCCCCACGTGCCCGAGAGGGAGTTCAGCGATTGTGTCAACGGGAGAGATGTTGATGGCGCGAATATCGTCGCCACCAGCAGGTCGTTCCACACCCAGATGAACTCCAGCACGGCGAACGACGCGAGCGCCGGCGCCGCCAGCGGCAGGATCAGCCGGAAGAAGATCTGGCCGTGACCGGCCCCGTCCACCCGCGCCGCTTCGATGACCTCGTGAGGGATCTCCGCGATGAAGTTGTGCAGGAGAAAGATCGCCAGCGGCATCGCGAAGATCGTGTGCGCGATCCACACCGTGGCGAACGAGTGCTCGATGCCCCGCAGGTCGAATCCGGGGAAGATCGTCACCTCGTTGATCGTCAGGCCACGCGAGAACAGACTGAGCAACGGCACGAGGGCCATCTGCAACGGCACGATCTGCAGAGCGAACACGAACACGAAGAAGAAGTTGCGTCCCTTGAAGTCGATCCACGCGAAGGCGTACGCGATGAGCGACGCGATCGCCAGCGCGAACATGACCACCGGGATCGTGATCGCCAGCGAGTTGAGGAACGACGCACCGAGCGTCAGCGCGGTTCCGCCCGACGTCAGCGCCAGCGAGTAGTTCTCCAGCGTGAAGTTCGGGTCGGTGAACACCGTCCACCAGCCGGTCGACTGCGTGTCGGCACCCGGGCGGAAGGACGTCACGAACAGGCCGAACGTCGGGATCGTCCAGAAGAACGCGATCGCCACAGCGGCGATCGTCGCTCCCTTGGAAGTGAGGCGACGACGTGCCATCGCCTCGTGCTTGCGTGTCTCGCGTTCGACCTGCCGGGCCGATCGCGGGTCGAGGTTGGGCTCGATCACCACGGTTCCGATGGTCATCGGATCTCCCTCTGCTTGCGGATCTGGTTGACGTTGAAGATGATCAGCGGCAACACGAAGATGAACAGCACCACGGCCAGTGCGGCGGAGTGACCGTAGCTCTGGAATCGCTGCTGCTGGTTGACCATCTCGAAGGCGAGCACCGTGGTGTTCGCGCGACCGCCGGTCATGACGGCGACGACGTCGTAGACCTTCAGTGCTCCGATGGCGATCGTGGTGACGACCACGATGAGGGACGAGCGGATGCCGGGGACGGTGACGTTGATGAACCGCTCCCACGCGTTCGTCCCGTCGAGCTGCGCCGCCTCCATCTGCTCCGCGGGCACCGCCTTGATGGCTGCCGACAGGATGACCATCGCGAGGCCGGTCTGGCTCCAGATGAACACCACCAGAAGGAGGAACGTGTTGATGAGGGGCTGCGCATCGAGCCACGACACCGGCTGGCCGCCGAAGAACGTGACGATCGCGTTCAGGACGCCGACCTGGTCGCCCTGCCGGAAGTCGTAGACGAACTTCCAGATGATGCCGGCACCCACGAACGAGATCGCGAACGGCATGAAGATGAGCACCTTGAGGTACTTCTCGCCGCGCGCCTTGTCGATGAACACCGCGTACGCGAGGCCGACGACCGTCGCGATCGTGGGGGCCAGCAGCACCCAGATGATGGTGTTGATGACCGACCAGAAGCCTTCAGGGTTCGTGAAGGTCCAGATGTAGTTCTCGAGTCCGACGAACGTCTCTCCCGTCTTGTCGAAGAACGACTGCCAGACGGTGGAGATCGCGGGGTAGATCAGGCCGACCAGCAGCAGGATCGCCGCGGGGGCCGTGAACAACACCAGCTGGAACAGGTAGCCGGCGCCTTGGCGGGACCGGTAGTCGGCGTAGAAGAGGATCGCGCCGAGGAGGAGTGCGATGCCGATGACCCAGATGACGGCGTTCTGGTACGGCCGCAGCAGCATGAACGCGAGCGTCGGGATCGCGAAGCACGCGATCAGCCGGAGCCAGAAATACCCCTTGCCCGAACGGGGCGCGTACTCGATCAGCAGCAGGATGAGACCCACCACCGCACCGAAGACCACCAGGATGAGCGGGATCTGGATGATGGGATTCAGGCCGCCCAGCCAGATGAAGAAGCTGTTCAGCGAGAAGCCGAGCGTCGTCGGCCTGGTCTCGACCGGCGCGCGGGTGACCATGAACAGGAACAGGGCCACCACGAGGATGAGGCCGACGGCCACGACCAGCAGCGTGGTCCTGTTCCGGGGAGAGGGGGACTCTCCCGAGTGCGTATCTCCCGCGGGAGCGGGGATCGCCCCCGTCGTGGGGGCTTCTTTGGTGCCGGACATGTGGACCCTTCCGAGTACGGCGGTGGACTTGGATGCGGTGCAGACGTTGCGGCCGGAATCGGCCGGAGAAGAGGGAGAGCCTTCGGCGGGACCGCTCGCGATGCGAACGGTCCCGCCGAGGCTCAGGGGTGGCTAGGCGGCCGCGAAGGTCAGTTCGCGTACCCGGCCTGGATGTCGCTCAGCACCTGGTCGGTGGGCTTGCCGTCGATCCAGTTGACCATGCCCTTCCAGAACGATCCCGAACCGACCGTGGCCGGCATGAGGTCGGACGCGTCGAAGCGGAGCGTGGTGTTCGGGTCCTGAACGACCTTCATGGCCTCGACCAGGAACTCGCTCGAAGCAAGCGTCGGGTCGGCGCCCTTGTTGGCCGAGATGGAGCCGCCGAGCTTCACACGGGCGTCTGCCCACTCGGGCGTCGACATGTACTCGGCGACCTTCTGCACTGCCTCGGAGTCGGAGAACGTGGCGACGAACTCGCCGCCGCCCTCTACCGCGAGCTCGCCTTCCTTGATGCCCGGGAGGATGAACGCGTACACGTCACCGTCGGGGGCGATCGTCGGGGTCTCGCCCGCGGCGTTCTTCACCGTGAGGAAGTTGGCCGAGAGGAACGAGGCCTGGTGCGTCAGCGCGCACGTGCCGTCGGCGACCTTGGCCGCGACGTCCGCGAAGGCGGTCGAGTTGATGCTCTTGACGTCACCGAAGCCCGCGTTGACGTAGCTCGGGTTGAGGAGGATCTCCCCGACGGCGTCGAACGCGTCCTTGATGGGCGCGTCGGTGAACTTCACGTCACCGGCGACCCACTGGTCGTAGACGTCGGCGCCCGACTGACGCAGGACGAGGTCCTCGATCCAGTCGGTGCCCGGCCAGCCCGACGCGGCATCGGACGAGAATCCGGCGCACCACGGGGCGGTGCCCGTCGTCTCCTGGATCGTCTTGGTCAGAGCGAGCAGCTCGTCGTACGTCTTGGGGACCTCGACGCCCCACTCGGCGAACTGCGCCGGCGAATACCAGACGTAGCCCTTGAGGTTCGCGAGCATCGGCGCCGCGTAGAACGTGTCGTCGAACGTGCCGTACGACTTCCACCCGGAGTCCCAGTACTCGTCGACGTTGGCGCTGACGGCGTCGGACCCGGGCTGAACCTCGCCGGTCTCGACGAGGGTCTTGAGCAGACCCGGCTGCGGGACGATCGCTATGTCGGGGGCGTCGCCACCGGTCACCTTCGTGACGATGTTGCCCTCGAAGCTCTTGTCACCGGTGTAGGCGACCTTGATGCCCGTGTCGGCCGTGAACTTCTCGAAGCTCTGGTTGAGGGCATCGGCCTCCGTGCCCGTGATACCGCCCGAGATGCGGACGGTCTCGCCCGCTCCACCGGATGCGGAGCCGGAGCCGCCGCTGTCGCCGCCCTCGGCGCAGCCTGCCAGCGTGAGCGTGGCGACGGTGGCGACACCGATCCCCCACACCAGACGTCGACGGCTGCTCGATCGCATTCCGTTCATATTGCTCCTCCTTGAGTCCTCGGCGCGAGTTGCGCGCGGAACCGTTCCCGACCCACCGGGAACCGATTCCACAGACACGTTAGGCGATGTATCCCAGGGAATGCAAGGCAACTTCATCACGACTCGATAACCCCCATGGGATCGCTCCCACGGGCATTACGGCTTCATATCGGTAAGTGAAACCGGTTCCAGAAACGGAACAGGAGTCGCTATGTTCTGATATTGGTCACGCGCACCCCACCGCCGGCAGTGCGTCGCCGCCCCAAAGGAGGGAGCAGCCCATGAGCGGGATCACGGACGTCGCACGCTTGGCGGGCGTCTCGAAGGCCACCGCCAGCCGCGCGCTCACCGGCCGCGGATACGTCTCCGCCTCGACGCGATCCCGCGTCGAGGCGGCAGCCCAGTCGCTCAACTACGTCGCCTCCAGCAACGCGGCGAGCCTGGTCACCGGACGCACGCAGAACATCGGCGTGATCATGCCCTACCTGAACCGATGGTTCTTCGCCGAAGTGCTCGAGGGCATCCAGGATGCTCTGCTCGACGCGCGCCTCGATCTCACCCTGTACGACGCGAAGCCGGGGAGCTCAGGTCGCGCGTCGATCTTCGACGATTTCCTCGCCCGCAAGAGGTTCGACGGGCTGATCGCCGTGGGCCTCGAGCCGGGCGATCGCGAGATCGAGCGGCTGCTGACGATCGGCCGGCCCATCGTCAGTGTGGTCGGCGACGGCGGTGCGACCAGCGCCATCTCGATCGACGACGACAACGCGGTCTCGCGCGCGACGGATCATCTCATCGCCCTCGGCCATCGAGACATCGCCTTCGTCGGAGGGGACGCCGACGGGCACTGGGCCAATGTCGATCGCCGTCGTTACGGCGGATACGTCTCGACGATGACGGCCGCGGGACTCGCGGATTCGATGGTGCACGCGCGCTCCCCCATCACACTGCAGGGTGGGTACGCGGCATCCGTCGACCTTCTGAGCGACCCGCGCTCGCGCCCCACAGCTGTCGTGGCCGTCTGCGACGAGGTGGCGATCGGCACGATCATCGCGGCACGGCGTCTGGCGATCCAGGTCCCCAGCGACCTCAGCGTCATCGGCATCGACGACCACGAATACGCGGACATGTTCGCACTGACCACCCTGCAGCAACGGCCCCGTGAGCAGGGTGCGGCCGCTGTGCGACTGCTGCTGCAGACCCTCGCCGAACCCACCGCCGACCCGGTCGAGATCAAGATCGAGCCCCGACTGATCGTCCGCAACTCCACCGCCCCCCTCCGACCCCGCGTGACGGTGGCCACCTCGGGGAGCGAGTGAGCCTCGGTCGGAGGCGCCGAGAACGCACGAAGGCCCCGGATGCATCATCCGGGGCCTTCGTTGACTCTTGCGAGTGGACTACTTGACCGTGACGGTCGCGCCGGCAGCCTCGAGTGCTTCCTTGCCCTTGTCGGCCGCCTCCTTGGAGACACCCTCCAGGACGGCCTTGGGTGCACCGTCGACGACGGCCTTGGCCTCGCCGAGGCCGAGCGAGGTGAGCTCGCGGACGACCTTGATGACCTGGATCTTCTTCTCGCCTGCGGCCTCGAGCACGACGTCGAACGCCGTCTGCTCCTCGACCTCTTCGGCGGGGGCGCCACCAGCGGCAGCGGGGCCGGCAACGGCGACCGGAGCAGCAGCGGTGACCTCGAAGGTCTCCTCGAACTTCTTCACGAACTCGCTGAGCTCGATGAGCGTGAGCTCCTTGAAGGCGTCGAGAAGCTCGTCAGTGGTGAGCTTTGCCATGATGTTTCTCCTTGTTGGTATTTCGAATCAACCGCAGTCGGGGCCGAGGCCTAGGCTGCGGACTCCTGCTTCTCACGCAGCGCCTCGACCGTGCGAACGGTCTTGGACAGCGGTGCGGTGAACAGATATGCGGCGCCGAACAGCGAGGCCTTCATCGCGCCGGCGAGCTTCGCCAGCAGGACTTCGCGGCTTTCGAGGTCGGCGAGCTTGTTGACCTCATCCGCGGTCAGGGGGGCACCGTCGAAGTACCCGCCCTTGATCACGAGGTGAGGATTCGCCTTGGCGAAGGTACGCAGACCCTTCGCGACGGCGACAGGGTCACCGTGCACGAAAGCGATGGCCGAGGGGCCCGTGAGCTCCTCGTCCAGCGACGAGATCCCCGCGTTGTTCGCGGCGATCTTCGTCAGCGTGTTCTTCACCACGGCGTATTCCGCATCCTGACGAATGCTGTTGCGCAGCTCCTTGAGCTGAGCAACCGTCAGACCGCGGTACTCGGTCAGCAGAACGGCGGTCGAGTCCTCGAAGTTCTTCGTGAGCTCGGCGACCGATGCATCCTTCTGCGCCATGGCCACTCCTTGTGTGTAAGAGACGCTCCGCAATGACGGGGCGTCGGCCGCAGCATCCGCTCATCCGGTCCGAAGCGGGCAACAAAAAAGCTCCGGCGCAAGCGCACGGAGCTGGAACCCTGGAGTTCGTTCGTACACCTGCGCGGGCCCCTGCGATGCAGTGCTTCGATCCCGTGCGCTTGCGCGCACGTCGATGACCGGCGGTCTTTGGCTTCTCCCAGAGTACGGGATGCCGGTGCCCGAGCCAAATCGACGGGCACCCGCCTCTCCCTCCCCCGACGTGCGCGGCGCCTCCGGCGCCTTCGCCGAGAGCGCGACGTGGCGTCGGGTGCACGGACGGAGCGCGGCCGGCGCGCGAGCTCAGCGGCGCGACATGCCCGGTCGGTGGGCCAGCACGAAGGCGGTCGCCTCGGCGCGCGAGCGCACGCCCAGCTTGCGGAAGATCTTCGCCACGTGGAACTTCACCGTGTTCTCGCTGATGCCCAGCTGCGTGGCGATCTCGCGGTTGCGCTGCCCGGCGATCAGCAGCTCGAGCACCTCGGCCTCCCGCGGGCCGAGCTCCCAGGCAGGCGACTCCGCGGCGAGCGCGGTCGGCGGATCCAACGGCATCACGACCGACATCTCCGTCCCCCACCCGGGGGTCGCCTCGAAGGACAGCCGGCCGTTGAGCGCGACGACCCGCTGGCGTACGAGCAGCAGCTGCACGCTCTCCCCGGTGAGATCGCCCGGTCCGTCATCGCGCACGTTGATGAGCAGATTGGTGCCGTCGCAGTCCCACTGCACCCGCACCCGACTCACATCGTGCCGGTCGACCAGCGCGAGGATCGACCCCCGTACGACCGCCCGCGCACCGTGGGCGATCTCGCTGGGCAGGGCCCTGCCGTTCACCGGCGGCTCGACGAACTGCACGTCGATGTCGCGGTAGCGCACGAGCGGGCGGAGGTCGTCGCGCAGCCTCTCGAACGCGGTGGCCACGGGCTCCTCCGTGAAGGTGCGCACCCGGTCGCTCGCCGTCCGCAGATGCACGAGTCCCTCCGCCGCGATCCCGGTCGCGGTCCGGCGGGCCCCGCGGTCGTCCAGGCTCGTCGAACGGAGCGCCGCCAGAACGGTCTCCAAGGTCGTGGAGTACTCGTCGGCGAGCTCGGTCAACGCCTCCATCCGCACCCCCGAACTGGCCCGTGCCTGCTGCAGGTAGTCGGGGGATGCCGCGTCCGCCGTCTCCTGCAGGTGGAGCGCCACGACGTTCCACAGCGCGAGCACGACGTCGTCCGGTCCGTCATCGTGCGGGCGGGACAGCAGGAGCAGCACGCCGTTGGCCGACACGACCTGCAGCGACGGGACGGACCCCTCCCCCACCTCCACGGGAGCACGGCGAACCGACCCCGGCGCGAGTTCGCGGCGCAGCCGATCGAGCTCGATGAACGAGACGCCGTGCGCGAAGGTCGCGTCGCCGGCGCCCTGGCGCTGCCCGCCACCGGTGTCAGCGGCCAGCACGATCACTGCGGAGTGCGCGACGAGCGGCGCGACGAGGCTCGAGAACCTGCGGGCCGTCGATGTCGCGGGCCCGCCCATCACGTCCACGAGGCCGCGAAGCAGGGCGATCGGATCGACCGGCGCTGACGTGAGGGGGATGGATGCCGCGGCATCCGCGATCCGTTCGCCCGGAGCGATCCGCACTGATCCCATGCGATGAATGTACCGCGGCCCACCCGTTCGGGTGGGCCGAACGCCCCGGAGGGACGATGGCACCACTCGAAAGAATCGGTGAGGCTGGAGCGAGCGGATCACCCCGCGCGCGCTGGGCCCCCGCGGCCCACGCAGAGAGGACACTGATGTCTGGCAACAGAGCCGTGGCGTACAAGGGACCCGGCGTGGTCGAGGTCGTCGACACCCCCTATCCGGAGTTCGAGCTCAAGGACGGCCCGGGAGTCAACCCGGCGAACGTGGGTCGCAAAGTGCCGCACGGAGCGATCCTCCGGACCGTCAGCACGAACATCTGCGGATCGGATCAGCACATGGTGCGTGGCCGCACCACCGCTCCCGCCGGGCTCGTGCTCGGACACGAGATCACCGGTGAGGTCATCGAGGTGGGGCCCGACGTCGAGTTCGTCAAGGTCGGCGACATCGTGTCGGTGCCTTTCAACATCGCCTGCGGACGCTGTCGCAACTGCAAGGAGGGCAAGACCGGCATCTGCCTGAACGTCAACCCCGACCGCCCCGGCAGCGCCTACGGCTACGTCGACATGGGCGGCTGGGTCGGCGGTCAGGCCGAGTACGTGCTCGTGCCCTACGCGGACTGGAACCTGCTCGTCTTCCCCGACCGCGACCAGGCTCTCGAGAAGATCCTCGACCTGACGATGCTGTCCGACATCTTCCCCACGGGGTTCCACGGCGCCTACACCGCGGGTGTCGGTCCGGGCTCCACCGTGTACGTCGCCGGGGCCGGACCGGTCGGCCTCGCCGCGGCCGTCGGCGCGCAGCTGCTCGGCGCCGCCGTCGTCATCGTGGGCGACCTGAATGAGGACCGACTCGCGCAGGCCCGCTCGTTCGGGTGCGAGACGGTCGACGTCTCGCGGGGAGACCCGGCTGCGCAGATCGAACAGATCCTGGGCGTGCCCGAGGTCGACTGCGGCGTGGATGCCGTCGGCTTCGAAGCGCGCGGACACGGCGATGACGCGGGTCGTGAGGCTCCCGCCGCCGTCCTCAATTCGCTCATGTCGATCACGGCCGCGGGGGGCGCGCTCGGCATCCCCGGCCTGTACGTCACGGGTGACCCCGGCGGAATCGACGATGCGGCGAAGGTCGGCGCCCTCTCGATCAGCCTCGGCACGGGGTGGGCGAAGTCCCTCTCGTTCACCACCGGCCAGTGCCCGGTCATGACGTACAACCGGCAGCTGATGATGGCGATCCTGCACGACAAGGTGCAGATCGCGAAGGCCGTGAACGCGACCCCCATCGGCCTGGACGATGCCCCGCAGGGCTACGCGGAATTCGACCAGGGAGCCGCCAAGAAGTACGTGCTGGATCCGAACGGCTACATCGCCGCCTGACGCGAATCTCACGCTCGACCAGATCTTCCATGAAGACACCGGGACCGGATGCCTCGACCCGAGGCATCCGTCCCGGAACACCCGCCCGATCGAAAGGAACACCCATGTCCACTGTCACTCTCGCCGATGCCCGTCGGGTCATCGACGCCGCCGAGAAGAAGGCCGTCGAGATCGGCCAGCCGATGAACATCGCCGTCGTCGACTCGGGCGGCAACCTCGTCGCCCACGTCCGTCAGGACGGGGCGTGGATCGGCAGCGTCAACATCTCGATCAACAAGGCGTGGACGTCGAAGGCCTTCGACATCTCGACGAAGGACCTCGGCGACAACTCGCAGCCGAACCAGCAGTTCTTCGGCATCCAGAACACCAACGGCGGCAAGGTCGCCATCTTCGCCGGCGGCATCCCCCTCTCCCGCGACGGCGTCGTCGTCGGCGCAGTGGGCGTCAGCGGAGGCTCGGGCGAGCAGGACCACTCCGTCGCCGAGGCCGGCGCCGCCGCCTTCTAGCCAGCGCGCCGGGTGCCGGTGCGTGCGTCCCGGGTGTCGCGGGCGTCACGCGTCGGCACCCGGGGTTAGCCTCGAACGGTGACCCCTGAACTCGCCGCACGCATCGTCGCGGATTCCCGCGATCGTGTCGCCTGGATCAGGGCCCGTTCGCGCGGGATCACGGCCACCGACGTCGCGTCGCTCACCTCGGAGCGCGCGATCGCCCGTGCCGCCGATGCGAAGCTCCTCGGCTCGGGATTCTCGGGCAACGCCTACACCGATCACGGTCGCCGTCGCGAGCCCGAGATCGCCGCGTGGGTGGCCGCGACCCACGGCATCTCCCCGTCATCCGCCCTGTTCCACGCGGTCGTAGAGAAGCGCCACCTCGCCACCCCCGACGGCGTCGCCGTCGACCCGTCGGGCCGCGTCATGCTGTGCGAGATCAAGACGACGAAGAAGGCGTGGCGGAGCATCCCGCGCGGCTACCTGCGCCAGATCTGGTGGCAGCAGCACGTGCTGGGCGCCGAACGCACACTCGTGGTGTGGGAGGAGCACGACGCCTTCGTGCCCGTCGGCGACGAGCCGCGCTGCGCCTGGGTCGACCGCGACGAACGCGAGATCAGCACGCTCGTAGGCCTCGCGACGTCTCTCATCGACGAGCTCTACCGGCGCACCACCGAACGGCGCTCGGCGCTGACGCCGACCGGTGATGGCATCGATGGGGTCGAGCGGATGCCGCGCACGACGCCCTCAGCGAGACCGACGGCAGCGCCCTCGCGCGAGATGTTCCGCTCGCTCGCTCTCGCCGACTGAGCCTCTTCCGCACGAGCTCCGATCGTCGCGCCGACATTCCGACTCGCTTCGCGCGTAGAGCGACCGGGAGTGAGTCACGCCGGCGTTCGGACGCAGTCCGCCTCCGCACCTGGAACGCCCGGCGAGGGAATAGTTGACACGGGTCAACGATTATCTATATAGTTGATGTCAGTCAACTACTGCGCCGTCGCTGCCGCATGCACCCGCACATACAGATTTCCAGAAAGCCGCCCACACCATGTCCTCCACTCCCGCCGTGGATGTCGTCGAGAAGCCAAAGATGACGCACCGCCAGGTGCTCGAAGCGCTCTCCGGCCTCCTGCTGGGCCTGTTCGTCTCGATGCTCGCATCGACCGTCGTGTCCACCTCGCTCCCCGTGATCATCCACGACCTCGAGGGCACCCAGACCGCCTACACGTGGGTGGTCACCGCCACGCTGCTGACCACCGCGATCTCGACGCCCGTCTGGGGCAAGCTCGCCGACCTCTTCAATCGCAAGCTGCTCATCCAGATAGCGATCGCGATCTTCGTGCTCGCGACCGCCGCCGCCGGTTTCTCCACCAGCCCCGACATGCTCATCGGCTTCCGCGCCGTGCAGGGTATCGGCGCCGGCGGTCTGGCCGCTCTCAGCCAGGTGATCATGGCCGACATCATCAGCCCGCGGGAACGCGGTCGGTACATGGGTCTGTTCGGGGCCGTCATGGCCGTCGCCACGATCGGCGGGCCTCTGCTGGGCGGCGTCATCACCGACTCGCTCGGATGGCGATGGAACTTCTTCGTCGCGCTCCCGTTCGCCGTGCTCGCTCTGATCATCCTGCAGAAGACGCTGCACACCGTGCCGCGCACCCGGAGCAAGACGAGCATCGACTATCTCGGCATCGTGCTGCTCTCGGCCGCCGTCTCGAGCCTCCTCATCTGGGTCTCGCTCGCCGGCGACAGCTTCGAGTGGTGGAGCATGCAGACCGTCCTGATGGTGGGCGGCGCGATCCTCGGCCTCGTGCTGTTCGTGATCGTGGAGCTGCGCTCGAAGGAGCCGCTGATCCCCCTCACCATGTTCCGCAACCCGACCTTCACGCTGTCGGTCATCGCGTCCATCGCCACCGGTATCGCGATGTTCGGCGCCTCCGTCTTCCTCAGCCAGTACATGCAGCTGGCGCGGGGCGCCACCCCCACCGAGGCCGGCCTCATGACGATCCCGATGATCGGCGGGCTGCTGATCGCGTCGATCGGCGTCGGCGCCATGATCACGCGCTTCGGGAAGTGGAAGCCGTTCCTGGTCGTCGGCGGGGTCTTCCTGATCGCCGGATCGTTCCTGCTGTCGACCATCCACTACGACACCAACTTCGCGCTCGTCTCGCTCTACATGTTCCTTCTGGGGGCGGGAGTCGGGATGACGATGCAGAACCTCGTGCTGATCGTGCAGAACACGACGGAGCCCACGCAGATCGGGGTCGCGAGCTCGGGAGTCACGTTCTTCCGCAGCCTCGGCGGAACGATCGGCGTCTCCGTGATGGGAGCCGCCCTCGCGTCGCAGGTGACCTCGCTGGTCGCCGAGCGCAAGGACGAGCTGGGTGCCGCCATCGCGGCTCTCGGCGAGAAGGGTGCGGCCATCGCGCAACAGCTGCAGGCCGGGACGGTGCCCCAGGTGTCGACCATGCCCGAAGCCGTCCGAGTGATCTTCGAGGACATCTACGCCCAGGGCATCTCCCACTCGTTCCTCATCGCGGTGCCGTTCGCGATCATCAGCCTGATCGCGATCGTGTTCCTCCCGAACAAGCCGCTCACGACCATGACGACCAGCGAGCGTATGGCGGCCGGCGAAGCCGACCTCGCCACCGTGTCGGTCCCCGAGGGCATGCAGGTGCTGACGGCTACGGGCAGTGTGCAGACGACCGGCGCCGACGGACGTGGCCCCGGCGGAGCATCCGCTCGCCGCGGTTAGAATCGGCCACGATGATCGACAACGACACTCGAGAGGCGCGCACCGAAGCGGTGCGCGCCCTCGAGGCCGAGTTCAGCGAGCTCATCAATCGCTTCCGACGCGTCATCACCGAGAATGCGAATCGCGTCAGTCCGGGCATGCTCCCCGGCGCGTACAAGGTCTTCACGACGATCGTGCGTCAGGAGAGCGTGACGCAGTCATCGCTCGCGGACCTGCTCACCGCCGACAAGGGCCAGATCTCACGGACCGTCCGCGAACTCGAGCACCTCGGTCTGATCAGCCGGACTGCGGATCCGGCGGACGGCCGCTCCAGCCTGCTCTCTCCCACTCCCCTCGGCCTCGAGCGTCTCGAAGCGGCTCGCAAGCCCCAGGAGAACACCCTGCTGACCGCGCTCGCGGACTGGCCGGTCGACGACATCCACAACCTCGCACGCCTGTTGCACGCCCTCACGGCCGGCGTCACCCCCTGATGTCGCAGGGAAGCTCCGACCGGCGCCGCGGTGCCGACCCGCAGGCTTAGTGACCCGTTAGCACCCGCGTAACACGGTCGAGACAATGACCGGGTTGACTGAGCCTTCCAAGGCGCCGGCGCTGCCGACGACGACAGGACGTGGAGGGAGCGACCGATGAGATTCCGGCCGCTGCGACCAGCATCCGCCATCACGGCGGATCCGATCGAGGTTCCCGAACCTCCCGAGAGAATGCGCGCAGCGGTCATCGACGCCCCGGGCGGTCCGGACGCCCTCCACCTGGGTGAGCTCCCTGTCCCGACGCCGGTGCTGAGCGAGCTTCTCGTCAGGGTGGTGGCGGCAGGTATCAATCAGATCGATGCCAAGACGAGAGCGGGCGCGGGGTTGTCCGGTTCGCTGAAGGACTTCCCCGTCGCGCTCGGGTTCGATTTCAGCGGAATCGTCGTGAAGGCGCCGTATGAGTCGCACCCGCTGCAGCCGGGCAGCGAGGTGTTCGGCATGGTTCCGTTCCCACGCTCGGGTGGCAGCTACGCCGAGTACGCCGTCGTTCCATCGCTGTCCGTGGCCAGGAAGCCGTCGACGCTCTCGCACGTCGAAGCGGCGGGCGTGCCGTTGGCCGCCCTCACCGCGTGGGGGCTCGTGGTCGAGACGGCACGCGCGCACGAAGGGCAGCGGATGCTGATCCACGCCGGCAGCGGAGGCGTCGGCCATTTCGCCGTGCAGATCGCCGACTACTTCGGCGCGCACGTGACGGCGACCACGTCGTCGCACAACACCGCGTGGATGCGCGAGCTCGGAGCATCCACGGTCATCGACTACGCCACCACCCGGTTCGAGGACGTCGTGTCGCAGATGGATGTCGTCATCGATCTCGTCGGCAACGCCCACGAGCAGACGAGCACGCGCTCGCTCCGTGTCCTGCGTCCGGGCGGGCTCCACATCGTGGTGCCGACCGGCGCCTCCCCCGGCTACGCCGAGGCGGCCGAAGCCGCCGGGGTGCGCGCGACCGGCTACAAGGTGGTCCCCGACGGCAGCGCGCTCGCGACCATCGGGCGCCTGCTGGATTCCGGGTCAGTACAGGTGTACGTCGACAAGGTCTTCGACCTCGCCGACGCCGCTGCCGCACATGCCGAGCTCGAACTCGGACACGCGCGCGGGAAGATCGTGCTGCGCCTCAGCGACGACTGACGCAGGATGGCGTCTGCTCGTCGAGTCACAGCGGATCGAGGACGCGCCGTCCTTCGTCGATGATGGTGTCGGCCACCGCCTGAAGGAGGGGCGAGCGCAGATTCCACTGCTGCCAGTGCAGAGGAACCTCGATACCCGCCCCGTCGAGCCGGACGAGCGCGCCGGCGGCGAGCCCCTCATCGGCGTGCAAGCGAGGCAGGAGCCCCCACCCAAGTCCCAGCCCGACCGCCGTCGCGAAGTCGTGCGAGGCCGGGACGTAGTGCCGCGGCGCCCTCGCTCCATCCACTCCCCGTTCGCGCAGCCAGCGCGTCTGCAGGTCGTCGCGCCGGTCGTAAGTGACCACGGGCGCGCTGGTGAGCGCGTCGACGGTCGCACCCCCGGCGAACCATTCGGCCGCGAACGACGGTGTGGCGACCGGTTCGTATGCCATGACACCGAGCACGCTCACCCGGCACCCGGCGACCGGGGTGGCCCGCGAGGTGACCGCACCCATCACGGTTCCGCCCTCCAGCAGCGCCGCCGTGAAGTCCTGATCGTCGCGATGAAGATCGAACACGACCGGCATCTCGCGCGAGAGACGCGCGAGGGGCGGGAGGAACCACGTGGCCAGCGAGTCGGCGTTCACCGCGAGCGGCACCGTCATCCTGACCGTCGTGTCGTCCGTGTCGCCGAGCGCGGCGAGCGCGTCGTGCTCCAGAAGGGCCGCCTCCCTGGCGAGGCGGACGACGGCGACGCCGGCGCCGGTGGCGCGCGCGGGCTTGGCCCTCACCAGCAGCACTCGGCCGAGCGACTCCTCGAGCGTCTTGATCCGCTGGCTGACCGCGGACGGCGTCACGTGCAATCGCCGGGCCGCGGCATCCAGCGAACCCTCGTCGATGACGGCGGCAAGGGTTTCCGCGAGGTCCAGAGCAATGCGCACGTAAGCGATGCTAATGCTCCTGAAGAATGATGAGCTGGACTGAAGAAGCTGGTCGTTCTACCGTCGACGTCATGATGACCAGCGCGATCGCCGGATTCGGCCTCGGCCTCTCGCTCATCGTCGCGATCGGCGCTCAGAACCTCTTCGTGCTGCGGCAGGGCATCCGGCGGCAGCACGTCCTCGCCGTGGCGGTGATCTGCGCGGCGTCCGACGCGGCACTCATCATGCTGGGAGTCTCGGGAATCGGCCTCGTCCTGCAGTCCGTTCCCTGGCTCATCGATGTCGTGCGGTGGGCGGGGGCGCTGTTCCTCGCGACGTACGCGGTTCTGGCTGCCCGGCGCGCCCTGCGACCCTCGGGCGCTGCACTCCGCGCCGGCTCCGGTGCAGAAGAAGGCGTGGCCGCGACAGGCGCTGGCCCGACCACTGCCGGCACCCGCGTCGCACTCGCGCCGGTCGTCCTGACGTGCCTGGCCCTGACCTGGCTGAATCCGCACGTCTACCTCGACACGGTCTTCCTGCTCGGGTCGATCGCCAGTACACACGGTGAGACCCGCTGGCTGTTCGCCGCGGGGGCGATGCTCGCCAGCTTCTGCTGGTTCTTCGGTCTCGCCTACGGCGCCCGCCATCTCGGCCGCTGGCTGTCGACCCCGACCGCGTGGCGCGTGCTCGACGGCGCGATCGCCGTCGTCATGCTCGTGATCGCGATCTCGCTCGTGCTCCCCCACTGAGCGTGGGGCCCGGCACCGGCTCGACCTCTGGCCGTCGGCGGGGCACGATGGACCCATGAGACGCGTGCATGTGATCGTTCGGGGCGATGTGCAGGGCGTCGGCTACCGTTACACCGCACGCATGATCGCCGAGGGTATCCCGGTCACCGGTTGGGTGCGCAATCTGCGTGACGGCACGGTCGAGGCCGAGATCGAGGGAAGCGCATCCCAGGTCGATGACATGCTCGCCTGGATGGCGCAGGGGCCACCCGGCTCTCGTGTGGACGACGCACGGGTGACGGATGCCGCGCCCACCGGCGACCGCGGTTTCGACGTGCGCGCCGACGCCTGAGAAGCCTCAGCCCTCGAACGGCCGCAGGATGCGGTCGAGGAACCGCCGCGTGCGCTCGTGCGTCGGATTGCCCAGCAGCGTCTTCGGCGCGCCGCGCTCCAGGATGACGCCCTCGTCGAAGAAGAGCACCTCGTCGGCGACCTCGCGGGCGAAGGCGAGCTCGTGGGTGACGATGACCATCGTCCACCCCTCATCGGCCAACTCCTTCAGGACGACCAGCACTTCGCCCACGAGCTCGGGGTCCAGCGCGCTCGTCGGCTCGTCGAAGAGCAGCAGGTCGGGCTCGAGGGCCAGCGCTCGAACGATGCCCACGCGCTGCTGCTGACCGCCGGAGAGCTCGAACGGGTACGCGTCGCGCTTCTCGCTCAGACCCACGCGTGCGAGCAGATCCTCCGCGCGCGCGACGGCGACCGCCTTCGGCATGCCGTGCGACCGGACAGGTCCTTCGATCACGTTCTGGATCACGGTGAGGTGGGGGAAGAGGTTGTTGTGCTGGAACACCATCGCCGAGCGATCGCGCAACGCGAACCTCTGCGCCTTCGTCGGCGGCGTCGAGAAAATGATCGGCGGGGCATCCGCGAACTCGATGACCCCGTCGTCGGGGGTCTCCAGCCCGTTCAACGTGCGCAGCACCGTCGTCTTGCCTGATCCACTCGGACCGATGAGGCAGACGACCTGGCCGGACTGCACATCGAAGTCGACCCCGTTCAGCACGCGGTTGGCGCCGAAGCTCTTGGTGAGTCCGCGCACCCTCAGGAGGGGGCCGGAGGTGGTCTTCGTAGGTGGGACGAGCGCATCGTCGTCGACGGGGTCAATGGGCGACATAGCGATCCAGCCTTCTCTCGAGGGCGCTCTGGGCGAAGGAGAGCACGAGGCAGAACAACCAGTAGATGAGAGCCGCTTCGAGGTAGATGATCATGAACTCGTACGTGAACGCGGCGATGACCTGCGCCTGGCGGAAGAGTTCGGTGACCAGGATGAGAGAAGCGAGCGACGTGTCCTTGACGAGCGAGATGAACGTGTTCGACAGCGGCGGCACCGAGACCCGAGCGGCCTGCGGAAGGATGATGCGGGTCAGCGCCCGGGTATGCGAATGGCCCACCGTGTACGCGGCTTCCCACTGGCCCTTCGGCACAGAGAGGATCGCCGCACGGATGACCTCCGCCGCGTACCCGCCGACGTTCAGCGAGAAGGCGAAGATCGCCGCCGGCCAGGGGTCGACGACGATGCCGAGCGAGGGCAGCCCGTAGAAGATGACGAAGAGCTGCACCAGCAACGGGGTGCCGCGGATGACGGAGATGTAGAAGCGCGCCACCGCCGACACCAGCCGATTGGCGGAGATGCGCATGAGTGCCACGGCGAGCGCGAGCACCAGCCCGATCGCGAAAGACGCCAGCGCCAGCGGAATCGTTCCACGGAGCCCGGCCCACAGCAGCGGCCAGAAGGAGTCGACGATCAGAGTCCAGGTCTCGTTCACGTCACTCCCTCCCGCCTGCCGCTCTCATGTCCGCCACTGTGCTGATCGTGCCCGTCTCTGATCGTGCCCGTCGTGATCTACGAGGTGACGTCGGCGCCGAAGTACTTGTCGCTGATCTCAGCGAGCGTGCCGTCGGCGCGCAACTCATCGAGGGCTCCGTCCACCGCGTCGACGAGGGCCTGCTTGTCCTTCGTGAACGCGAAGGCGCTGTTGGCCGGGTCGTCGGTCTCGGCCGCGATCTTCAGACCTGTCGGCCCGTCCGTCTTCTCGTAATCGAGGAACGTCAGCTTGTCGTTGACGGTGGCATCCACCCGACCCTGCTTCAGCAGCGCAACCGCCTGAGCCCAGCCTTCGACGGGCTCGACGGTGGCCCCGCTGGACTGCGCGAGCTCGTACCAGTTGCTGGTCAGCGACTGCGCGGTCGTCTTGCCTGCGAGGTCGGCAAAGCTCGAGACGGAGTCGTCGTCGTCGGTGACCACGATCACGCCCGGCGACACGGTGTACGGCGTGCTGAAGAGGTACTTCTCCTCGCGCTCCGCGTTGATCGAGACCTGGTTGCCGATCACGTCGAAGCGGCCCGCCTCCAGGCCGGCGAAGATCGCGTCCCACTGGGTCTCCTGGAAGGAGACTTCGAGTCCGAGCTTGTCGGCCACGGCTTCGGCGATCTCGACATCGAAGCCGACGAGCTCGCCGCTCGCGTCGTGGAAGCTGAACGGTCGGTACGTGCCTTCGGTCGCCACGGTGAGAGTGCCCGCCGTGGTGAGGCCGAACTCGTCGCCGGCAGCAGACGATTCCGGGGACGGGCCCGCGCTGCAGGCAGACAGCGCGAGGGCGGTCGTGGCTGCGAGGACGACGGCGGAGAGGACGGTGCGGCGTGACATTTGGCTGTGATGCTCCAGTGATTGGGCCCGGTTGTGCGGCCGGGCATGACGAACAAGTACAACACGTGCGGCGGTGCGAACCATTTCCGATGACGGCGTATTGCCAGGTGCAGACCCGAATGGTAGACGCCCGGATCACGTCCTTCGAGACACATCTGCGCACGCAGAAGGGGCCCCGCCGATCGGCGGGGCCCCTTCGTGTGGTTCAGGCTCAGAGCGCGTTGACGTCCAGCGGGATGCCGGGGCCGAACGTGGTCGACACCGCACCCTTCTGGATGTAGCGGCCCTTGGCGCTGGACGGCTTCAGACGCACGATCTCTTCGAGCGCGGCGGCGAAGTTCTCGTCGAGCTGCTCGGCCGAGAACGACGCCTTGCCCACGACGAAGTGCACGTTGGCGTGCTTGTCGACGCGGAACTCGATCTTTCCGCCCTTGATCTCCTCGACGGCCTTGGCCGGGTTGGGGGTGACGGTGCCCGTCTTCGGGTTCGGCATCAGGCCGCGGGGACCCAGCACCTTTCCGAGACGACCGACCTGGCCCATGAGCTCCGGGGTCGAGACGGCGGCGTCGAACGACGTGTAGCCCTCGGCGACCTTCTGGATGAGCTCGGCGCCACCGACCTCGTCGGCGCCTGCGGCGATCGCGGCCTCAGCGGCCGGACCCGTCGCGAAGACGATGACGCGGGCGGTCTTGCCGGTGCCGTGGGGCAGCATGACGGTGCCGCGCACCATCTGGTCTGCCTTGCGGGGGTCGACGGCGAGTTTCAGCGCGACCTCGACGGTCGAGTCGAACTTCGCCGAGCCCGTCTCGCGTGCGAGCGCGACGGCCTCGGTGGGCGAGTAGAACTTGTCAGCCGCGATCTTCGCGGCGGCGGCCTGGTAGGCCTTGGACTTGGTAGCCATTTTTCCTATCCCCTCAGTCCTCGACCGTGATGCCCATGGAGCGGGCGGTGCCGGCGATGATCTTCGAGGCGGCCTCGATGTCGTTCGCGTTCAGGTCGGGCTGCTTCGTCTCGGCGATCTCGCGCACCTGAGCCTTGGTCAGCTTCGCGACCTTGGTGGTGTGCGGCGTCGGCGAGCCCTTGGCCACGCCTGCGGCCTTCTTGATGAGCTCAGCGGCCGGCGGCGTCTTCAGGATGAACGTGAAGCTGCGGTCCTCGTAGACGGTGATCTCGACGGGGATGACGTTGCCGCGCTGGGCCTCGGTCGCCGCGTTGTACGCCTTGCAGAACTCCATGATGTTCACGCCGTGCTGACCGAGCGCGGGCCCGATCGGCGGTGCCGGGTTTGCGGCGCCTGCCTTGATCTGTAGTTTGATCAGGCCGGTCACCCTTTTCTTCGGTGCCATTTCCTTTTCCTTTCATCGAGCGGCACTTCGACAGCCTCGATGACCGAGGAGCGAAGCATCCGTCTCTCCCGCGCGTCCGGCATCTCCGGGCCGCGGTTCTCCTGGAGCATCGCTCCGGGAAGTCTCTGTTACTGCTTGTTGACCTGGTCGAACGAGAGCTCGACCGGGGTCTCGCGCTCGAAGAGCGAGACGAGCACGGTGAGCTTGCCGCTCTCCGGCTTGATCTCGCTGATCGTACCGGGCAGACCCGCGAACGAGCCTTCCTTGATCGTGATGGTCTCGCCGACCTCGAAGTCCACCTCGGTGATGACGCTGCGCGCCACAGCCTGGCCGCCCTTGCCGGAGCCTGCCTTGGTCGGCGCGGCCTCTTTGATCTCGACGAGCGACTTCAACATGTTGAAGGCCTCCTCGAAACGGAGCGGCGTCGGGTTGTGGGCGTTGCCCACGAAGCCCGTGACACCGGGGGTGTGACGCACGACCGACCAGGTGTCTTCGTTGAGCTCCATGCGCACGAGCACGTAGCCGGGGATCCGGACGCGCGTGACCATCTTGCGCTGACCGTTCTTGATCTCGACGACGTCCTCCATCGGGACCTCGATCTGGTAGATGTCTTCCTCGACCTCGAGCGTCGACTTGCGCTGCTCGATGTTGGCCTTCACCTTGCGCTCGAAGCCGGCGTAGGAGTGGATGACGTACCACTTGCCGGGAAGCGAACGCAGTTCGGTGCGGAAAGTCTCGTAGGGGTCGGCGTCCTCGTCGACCGCGTCCTCGTCGGCGGTGCCGTCCGCGATCGCGTCGTCCGCCTCGGCGAGCTCGGGGCTCTCGAGGTCGACGGGGGCCGGAGCGGCGTCCGCGGGGTCGACGGACGCCTCGACGTCGTCGACGACGGATGCCGCGGCATCCACCTCCGCGACGAACTCGGAGTCGAGCACGGGAGCGTCTTCGTCGCCGTTCACGTCCGGGCCGTCGTACGGCGTGATGTCGTCGGCGTGCGCGGCGACGTACTCCGCCTCTTCCTCTGCGAGCGAGTCGGTGAGGACCTCGGCAGCGGCTTCGACCTCTGCGGCCTCGTCGATGTTCAGGGCGTCGTTCACGATCGCGTCGGCCTCCGGGTCGTCGATGTCGATGTCGTCCAGGTCGGAGTCATCCACTTCGTCGCCGTCCTCGTCCACGACGTGGAGGGCCAGATGCTCGGCGGGCTCGACGGAGTGCTCCTCGGCGGCGAGGACGTTGCCCTCCTGGGCCTCGTCGTCCTCCGAGGACTGCTCTGCGGCGGTCGCCCAGTCGGCGTCGTCCGTATATCTTTCAGACACTTGATCTCTTCCGTTTCGAAGGCGCGGGATGGCTCGTGCCGAGCCGGTCGTCCACGCCGGGGTCAGGAGGTGGCGCCTGCCGGCGTCCCGAATACGACGGTCGTGAGCCAGACGAAGAGCACGTCCAATCCGTACACGATCGCCATCATCACGATGACGAACCCGAGCACCACGGCCGTGAACTTCAGCAGCTCCTGCCGCGTCGGCGTGACGACTTTGCGGAGCTCCGCGAAGACCTGACGGATGAACAGGGCGATGCGCGCGAAGATGTTGAGCTTCTTCTCGCGCGGGGCGTCACTCTTGGAGACGACCTCGCCGTTCGGTTCGTCCTGAACCATCGAACCCACCTGACTACCTTCCATGTGTCAGCTTCCGCTGACGCGCAGGGCGGACAGGAATCGAACCTGCAACCTGCGGTGTTGGAGACCGCTGCTCTGCCAATTGAGCTACCGCCCTAGAGGTCGGTTGACCCCGGACACCCGCACACTTCCGCCTCGACCTTGGTGTTCGAGACCCGCCCGAAAGGCGGGCACGGCGAAAGAATGCAGACTTCTACTGCACGTTCCAGTGTACGGCATGGGCTCTGCGGTGGCGAACTGCGGGCGGGCCTCACGGCCGCCCGCAGTCCGCGGCACGGGTCGTCCCTCAGCGCGACACCGGATCGAGCGCGGGGTTGCAGAACCGCTCGACCTCCGCCGATCGCGGACTGGATTCCCAGTCTCCAGGACTCATGCACAGCAGCGCGCCGCAGGCGTTGGCTCGACGCAGACGCTCCGCGATGGACAGCCCCTGCAGGTGCCCGCTGAGGTATCCGGCCACGAAGGCATCGCCTGCACCCACCGTGTCCACGACGTCGACGATGAAGCCGGCGGCCTCGGTCACGCCATCCGGAGTGAAGACGGCGGCCCCGTCAGCCCCCCTCTTGAGGATGACCTCGCGACGGCCACCGCGCACCAGGCGCTGAGCGGCATCCGCCGGATCGAGGCCGGGGACGATGAGATTGAGCTCCTCAGGCCCGCCGAAGACGAGGTCCGCACGCTCGGCGAAAGAGCGGAGGATCGGGCCGGCGACCTCGCACGGCGCGAGCGCCGAGCGGTAGTTGATGTCGAAGCTCACGAGCACCCCCGCGGAGTGCGCGCGCTCGATCGCTTCCGAGATGCATTCCCGCGCATCCTCTGAGACGAGGGCGGAGATGCCCGAGACGTGCAGCACGTCTGCTTCCTCCACCCAGCCCGGCGGCAGGTCCCCGGGCGCAAGCCGCGAACCGGCGGAGCCGGCGCGGTAGTAGTAGACCGCCGTCGATGCGCTCGTCGGACGCTCTTTGATCATGAGACCCGTGGGCGCGGTGGAGTCCACCACCACGCGCACGTCGAGACCCTCCGCGCGCAGTTCGCGCACGACGCGCTCGCCGAGCGGGTCGTCGCCGACACGGCCCAGCCACGAGGCGTCGATCCCCAGTCGTTGCAGCCCGATGGCGACGTTGCTCTCCGCGCCCCCGATGCCGAGAGTGAGGTCGTGGGCGTGGCGAAGCGAGCCGATCTCCCGTGTGCGCATCAGGGCCATCGTCTCGCCGACCGCGACCACGCGCGGGGGGCCCAGGATCGGCCTCATGCCCGTCCCACGTTCGCACAGACCTCGACGAATCGTGCCGCCCGGTCGCGCAGCGCGCGAAGGTCTCCCCCGCGGAAAGCATCGCCCAGCAGGGGTCCGCCGACGCTCACCGCGGCGGCGCCGGCGGCGAGCCAATCGGCCGCGCCCTCGAGATCCACGCCTCCCGAGGGGATCACCTCGATGCCGGGGAACGGTCCGCGGAGGTCTTTGAGGTAACTCGCCCCGACCTGTCCCGCGGGAAAGATCTTCACGGCGGAGGCGCCGGCGCGCCAGGAGGCGAAAAGCTCCGTGGGCGTGAGGCCACCCGGCACGATCGGCACGCCGGCCCCGGCGGAGCGCTGGACGAGGGCGGCATCGGTGATGGGCGTCACGAGGTAGTCGGCACCGGCGTCGATCGCCGCGTCCAATTCAGCCGCGCTCGTCACCGTCCCGACCCCGAGATCGGCGTCGTCACCGAACGTCGACCGCAGGGCGGGGAGCCGTTCGATGGTTCCGGGGGTGGTGAGGGTGAGCTCCAGGCTGCGGATGCCGGCGTCGACGAGCGTCTCGAGGACGCGGTCGTATGCGTCGGCGTTCTCCGCACGGACCACCACGATCAGCCTCGCCTCGGCTGTGCGGGCGGAGAGGGGACGCCGCCCGACGGCGATCTGCTCACCAGTCATGGACGGTTCCATCCTGCAGTCGGTTCACGGGAAGGTACGCCTTCGTGTATTCGAACGCCGATGCCGCGTCCTCGTCGAGCTCGACCCCCAGGCCCGGAGTCTCACCGGGGTGCAGGAAGCCGCGGTCGAAGCGGAAGGAGGTCTGGAACACGTCGAGGGTGGTCGTGTTGTGAGGCATGTACTCCTGGATCCCGAAGTTGTGGATCGCCAGGTCGAGGTGGAGAGCTGCGGCCATGCCGACGGGAGAGATGTCGGTCGGTCCGTGGATGCCCGACTTGATGCCGTACACGGCGGCGAAGTCGAGCAGCTTCTTCATTGCGGTGATGCCTCCGGTGTGCGTGACCGCGGAGCGCACGTAGTCGATGAGTCGCTCCGTGATCAGCGTCTGATAGTCGTACACCGAGTTGAACACCTCACCGATCGCGAGCGGCGTCGTGGAGTGCTGACGGACCAGTCGCAGGGCGGTCTGATCCTCGCCCGGGGTGCAGTCCTCGAGCCAGAAGAGGTCGTACGGCTCGATGTCCTTCGCGAAACGGGCGGCCTCGATGGGTGACATGCGGTGGTGTCCGTCGTGCAGCAGGCGCACGTCGGTGCCGAAATCCTCGCGGATCTGGGAGAAGACTCCCGGCATGTGCGACAGATAGGCGCGGGTGTCCCAGACCTCCTCCACGGGCGCCGTGGCGGAGCTGCCGTCCGCCGCGCGATGAGCGGGCTCATAGTCGTAGCGGACTCCGGGCTTGCTCGTCGCGACGCCGTAGATCTGCCCGAGCCCCGGCACGCCCGTCTGTACGCGGACAGCGGTGAACCCCGCCTCGATGTAGGACGCGATCGCGTCCTTCAGCGCGGGATAGTCGGGGCCGGACGCGTGACCGTACACGCGGACGCCGTCGCGACTGGCACCTCCCAGCAGCTGGTAGAGCGGCATCCCCGCCTTCTTGGCCTTGATGTCCCACAGCGCCATGTCGACCGCGGCGATGGCGGCCATGGTCACCGGCCCGCGCCGCCAGTAGGGTCCGCGATACAGGTACTGCCACGTGTCCTCGATGCGATCCTCATCGCGACCGATGAGCGTCGATGCGACGTGGTCGGCGAGGTACGAGGCGACAGCCAGCTCCCTGCCGTTGAGAGTGGCGTCGCCCCAGCCGACGATGCCATCGGAGGTCGTGATCTTGAGGGTCACGAAGTTGCGACCCGGGCTGGTGATGATGACGTCGGCGCGTTCGATGGTCATGTCGTCTCCTCGTTCTCGGGTGCGGCCGCATTCCGTGCGACCGCACCCCGATGGTGTCTGCGGCGGGTGCGGCTCACATGGCGGCGCGCGGATCGGTGAGATCGCGCCCCGTCCACTCGGGTGCCCAGATGGCGGCGACCAGAGCCGAGACGGTGAAGATCCCCATCAGCACCATGACCGGAACGATGCTCCCGGTGGTGGCGGCGACCCATGCGGCGACGACGACTGGGCCGATGCCCGTCGCGATGATGGCGGCGATCTCCCTGACCATGGCGGTGAGCGTGTAGCGGTTGCGCGCGCCGAAGATCTCGGGGATCGAGATGTTCTCCATCGACGCCAGGCCCAGAACGGAGATGTTGTGGATGAGCGCGTAGCCGACGAAGACCCAGACGACCTCAGCGGTGTTGATCATGAGGAGCGTGGGGATGATCAGCAGAAGCGACAAGGACGTCATCACGATGTACATGCGGCGACGGCCGAACCTGTCACCGAGGAATCCCACGAGCGGGATCGTCAGGAAGCCGATGAGCGAGGAGACGATGACGACCTCGGGTCCGACCTGCTTCGACATCGCGAGCGTGATGGTGATGAACGAGATGAGATAGGTCTGCACCATGCCGGAGTTTCCGGCCTGGCCGAAGCGGAGGAAGAACGCGACGATGACGGCCTTGATCGGCTTGCGCTCCAACGACTCGAGCGTGCGGATGTCGTTGGTCTTGGTGGCGAGGTCCTTCACCTCGTCGCGGGAGAGTGCTCGGCCGTCGACGACGTCGGTGCGCTCCTCGAAGACCGGGCTCTCCTTGAGGTTGAACCGCACCCACAGGGCGAACAGCATGATCACGGCGCTGCCGATGAACGGAATGCGCCAGCCCCACGCGATGACGTCGCTCTCGAGCATCACGGCGAGCAGGATCGCCCAGATGGCCGACGCGAACAGCGTGCCGCAGTTCGTGCCGAGGGCGACGAGGGAGGCGATGATGCCACGACGGTTGGTCGGCGCGTATTCGGACAGCATGACACCGGCGCCCGAGATCTCCGCACCCGCACCGAAGCCCTGCGCCAGACGAAGAATGACCAGAAGGATGGGCGCCAGGATGCCGACCTGCTCGTAGGTCGGCAAGAACCCGATGAGGGTGGTCGCCGCGCCCATCAGCAGGATCGTGTAGAAGAGGACCTTGCGCCGCCCCACCTTGTCACCGATGCGTGCGAAGACGAACGCGCCCACCGGGCGCGCCACGTAGCCGACGCCGTAGGTCGCCATCGCCAGGACGACCGCCATGGCCGGGTCCCCGCCGCCGAAGAACAACTGGCTGAACACGAGGGCGGCAGCCAGGGAGTACAGCTGGAAGTCCATGAATTCGAGAGCGGTGCCGAGCCAGCCGGAGACGGCGGCTCGGACGAGATCTCCCGTCGTGCGCGTGGCAACGGGCGGGGGTGCAGGTGCGTCCACGCCGGGGACGTTGGATGTGCTCATTCGGATACTCCTTTGTAGAGGGATGAGGGTCGTGCGAGAACGTTCTGGGTGTCAGAAGCTGAGGAGGACCTTCGCGGAGGCGGAGGAATCGCGGGCGAGGGTGAAAGCCCGAACGGCGTCGGCCGCAGGGATCACGTGCGAGATGACCGCGTCGAGGGCGTCGGATTCGGCGAGCATGGCGATGGCGTCGTCGATCTCCGTGGAGAAGCGGAAGGCGCCGCGGAGGGTCAGTTCCTTCGCCAGCACGGGCGCGAGGTTCACGGCCAGATCCGCGTTCGGGAGCATGCCGACCTGGACGACGGTGCCGGCGCGCCGTGCGGCTCGCACGGCCTGAGTCAGCGACACCGGCACCCCCGAGCATTCGAAGATGACGTCATAGGACTCGTCGGCGACGGCATCGCGCCCGACGAGGACGAGCTCCGTCGCGCCCAGACCCTGTGCACGTCGGAGCGGCTCCTCACGCACGTCGCTCGCCGCGACCGTCGCCGCGCCGGTTCGCATCGCGGCGGCGACGACCAGCAGGCCGATGGGCCCTGCCCCGATGACGAGGACGCGCTTGCCGCGGACATCCGTCAATCCGACAGCGTGGAGCGCAACCGCGAGGGGCTCCGCGAGCGCCGCGCGCTCGAGGGGGAGGCTGTCGGGCAGCAGCCGGACCATGCCGTCCTCGACGAGGAGGTACTCCGCCGCCCCACCTTGGCGATGCGGGTCGGCCGCGGCGCTCCCCAGGTAGTCGCCCCCGGGGCGAAGATGGGGACGGTCCTCCAGCCCTTCGACCGCGGCACCGTAGCGGGCCGGATGCACCGTGACCCGCGTGCCGGCGGCCAGCCGCCCCGACGGATCGAGGTCCACGACGGCCGAGAGCTCATGCCCCGGCGTCAACGGCTCGCGGATCGTGTACTCGCCGTTCGCTCCGTGGAAGTAGTAGTGCAGGTCGGAACCACAGATCCCGACGTGCGTCACACGCAGCCGCACCTCGCCGCTCGACGGTTCCGGTACCGCTGTGTCTTCCCAGCGGATGTCTTCCTTCGCGTGTATCGCAAGCGTCTTCATCGGACTTCCTCTCGGACGGTCGAACCGGATGTGCTCGACCGCAGCGCATCGGACGCCGCGGCGCGGACGCCGTGACGGACGATGACGTCGACGAGTTCGGCGACGCGATCGACGAACGCGGCGTGCGCGGTCAGAGAGTCCGGCAGGAAGCCGGCGTTCAGAACAGCGATGGCGTGGGCGCGGGGCCCTCGTGCTCCCCGGGTCGCCTCGACCATCCGATGGCGGGCGGCGTCCTGCATCTCGTCGGCGATGGGCCCGGGCGTGAACCCCGCGGGCGGCGCGATGGCGCAGATCCACGCGGCGGTCGTGAGCGCGAGCTGATGGGGTACGCGGCCTGACCTCAGCGCATGTTCCGCCGGTGCGGGGATCCGCTGGAGGAGTTTCGTCGATCCGTCCGAGCCGACGCGCGCGGTGCGATCGCCGAGCGCGGAGTTCGCCCAGCGGTGAGTGAGCGACTCCACGTAGGCGTCCACATCGAGACCCTGCGGCAGCGCGATGCTGGGCAGATAGTCCGTGCGGATGCCCGCCAGGACGGCGTCACGGATGAACGGCTGTCTCCAGGCATCCGGGATCGTCGTTTGGCCATCCAGTCCACCGAGGTAGGCGATCAGTGAATGAGACCCATTGAGGAGCCGGAGCTTCACGACCTCGTAGCGTTCGACCTCGTCGCTCATGATCGCGCCGGCACGGTCCCATGCCGGGCGTCCTCCGGCGAATTCGTCTTCGAGGACCCACATCGAGAAGTCCTCGGCGCGGACGGGACACGCATCGATCACACCCAGGAGGGCGGCGACCTCGTCCGTCGTCGCCGGGGTGGTGGCAGGCACGATCCGGTCGACCATGGCGTTGGGGAACGCGACGCGGCTCTCGACGTAGGAGAGGACGTCCGCATCTGCACCGCTGGCCTCGAGGAATTCGGTGACGACGGCGCGGGTCGCGTGCCCGGCCGACTGGAGGTTGTCGCACGACAGGACCGTGAAGGGCTCCCCGTGTTCGGCGCGCCGGGCGAGACCGAGTGCCATGAGCCCCACCGCCGAGACAGGATGCTGCGGATCGGCGAGGTCGGCGGTGATCGCGGGCTCGTCGAGATCGAGACGTCCGGTTCGTGACGAGCGCGAGTAACCGGTCTCGGAGATCGTCAGCGTCAGGATGCGGTGCTGGGGTCGCACGAGTGCCGCGATGAATGCGGACCGATCGTCGGCCAGCACTGCAGCGCTCCGATGCACGTCCACGACACCTGCCTGCGCGCCGTGCTCCGACAGTTGCAGGATCGAGTACCGGTGATCCTGGGCCGTGAGCGGGTCGACGACCCGCCGCGAGGCGTTCGCGAAGCCCGCGATCCCCCAGCCTCCGAACTCGGCGGCCAGTGCCTGAGCGGTGTAGACCGCCGCGTGCGCACGATGGAAGTTGCCGAGACCGAGGTGGACGATTCCCGTTTCGAGGGGAGCCGACGCACCGATGAGGGCTGCCGGAGGCGTGGTCTCCCGGGTGAGTGGTCGCATCGTTGCGCTCCGATTCGAAGGTTTCGTGGCCGGCGTTCCGTATTACGAACCGGCTGTCTTGTAATACGGACCAGGGTAGCAGAGGGTGGAGAAGCTGTAAAGGCGAGTGGGGCACTCCCCCGCCGTACACTGAAATCGATCGGAGGGTTCATGGACGAGACACGTGGCGCCGCGTCACCCGTGGGCAGCGTCGACAAAGCCCTGACCTTGATCGAGGTGCTGGCGGACGCCGGGCCGGACGGTGCGGCTCTGCGCGACCTCGTCGCGGCGACCGGCTTGAACAAGGCGTCCGTCCATCGCCTGCTGCAGGCGCTCATGCACCGCGGGTTCGCCGAACAGGACGTCGCCCAGCGGTACCGCCTCGGCAACCGACCGGCCCTGCTGGTCGATCGCTTCCTCAGCGAGGAGAACCTTCCCGCGTTGTTCCGCCCGATCCTCCTGAGCGTCTCGCATCGGGTGCAGGAACTCGTCCACCTCGGCACACTCGAAACGCCGAACGTGCTCTATCTCGACAAGGTCGAACCCGATCGCACGATCCGTGTGTGGTCCCGCATCGGTCGGCAGTCTCCTGCTCTGACGACGGCCCTCGGTCGGGCCATGATCGCCGCGGAGGGGACGCCGGACGATTCGCTGAACGTGTATGAAGCCGCCGCCGACCCTGCCGTGGGTCGACGCTTCCGGCTCGCCGTCGAAGCCGCCCGCGAGAACGGATACGCGATGGAGCAGGAGGAGAACGAGCCGGGCATCAGCTGTGTCGCTGTCGCCCTCGTGCGACCTGCGGGACGCCCGGTCGCCGTGAGCATCACCGGCCCGACATCGCGGATGTCACCCGATCGTCTCGCCGAGCTCGGGGCGCTCCTACGCGACGAACTGACCGCGGGCGCCCCGCACGGCCTGACCGTCGCACGGCACCGCACCGCCCTCGTGTGACGGCCCGGAGGCCACCCTTCTCCTCGCTCCGTTCCCCCGACGGCCGGCGTCAGCCACCGGCCGGCGAGAGCGCTTCGTCACGGACCGACGCGGACGAGCTTCTTGTTGACGAACTCGTCGGCGGCCAGCAGACCCATCTCGCGACCCGTGCCGCTGCGCTTGACTCCACCGAACGGCAGCTCGGGCGAGTCGGCCAGCACCAGATTGACGTAGACCATCCCGGCGTCGATCTTGTCGGCGACGCGCTCGGCCTGCGCCTCGTCGGTCGTGAACACATACGAACCGAGACCGAACGGGGTGTCGTTGGCCACGGCCACCGCCTCGTCCTCGTCCGCCACGCGGTAGACCACACCGACCGGGCCGAAGAACTCCTCGCGGTAGGCGTCCATCTCGGGGGTGACGTCGGTGAGAACGGTCCCGGGGTAGTACGCGCCGTCGCGGGTTCCGCCGGTGGCGAGCGTCGCGCCCTGCGCGACCGCCCTGTCCACCTGGTCGGCCAGCCGTTCCGCGGCGACGAGGGAGGAGAGCGGGCCCAGCACGGTGTCCTCCGCCAGGGGGTCCCCCACCTTGGCTCCCGACATGGCCTCGACGAACTTCTCGAGGAAGGGCTCGTAGAGCGCGTCGGCGACGATGAAGCGCTTCGCGGCGTTGCACGACTGTCCGGTGTTGTCCAGGCGCGCTTCGACGGCCGCGGCCACCGCACCATCGAGGTCGTCGGTGGAGAGGAGGATGAAGGGGTCCGAACCGCCCAGCTCCAGCACGACCTTCTTGAGGTTGCGACCGGCGATCTCGGCGACCGCGGCACCGGCGCGCTCGGATCCCGTCACGGACACGCCGTGCACGCGGGGGTCGGCGATGACCTCGGCGGCCTGATCGTTCGTGATGTAGAGGTTCGTGTACGCGCCCTCGGGGAAACCCGCGTCCCGGTAGATCTTCTCGATCGCAGCGGAGGACTCGGGGCACTGCGGGGCGTGCTTGAGCAGGATGGGGTTGCCGATCAGCAGGTTCGGTGCCGCGAAGCGGGCGACCTGGTAGTACGGGAAGTTCCACGGCATGATGCCCAGCAGCGTCCCCAGGGCCGAGCGACGGATGACCGCGGTGCCCTCACCCAGGATGTCGATGGGCTGATCCGACATGATCCTCTCGGCGTTGTCGGCGTAGAACTCCGTGATGTCGGCGGCGAAGTCGACTTCGCCGAGCGCGGCGGCCAGCGGCTTCCCCATCTCGCGGACGATCGTCTCGGCCAGTTCGTCACGGCGTTCGCGATGCAGTTCGGCCGCGCGTCGGATGAGAGCGGCGCGCTCGGTGACGCTCGACGACCGAGCCCAGCCTCGAGCCGCAGCATCCGCCGTCGCCAGCGCTTCCTCGAGCTGCTCGGCCGTCGCCGTGGGATAGGTGGCCAGGGTCTCGCCCGTCGCCGGGTTGATGACCGCGTAGTCGGACATGTGCCGAACCTTTCGTTTTGTGCTGTCTCGGTGGTGGGGGTGGTCAGCGTCGGCGTGCGCGGCTCGAACGGCGCAGGCTCTCGGGAGCATCGACGGACAGCGTCTGGCCGCGGAAGAACGCGGGGCGCTTCATCGACTGCCAGATCATGATGCCGATGCCGACAACGATGATCGTGACGCCGAGGATGAACACCAGTCCCACGCCGCCGATCTCGGATCCGCTGCCGTACTCGGGGTTCATGCTGTCGATGAGCGTGGTGACGAACAGCACGCCCAGGATGACACCCCCGACGAGCGGGAACAGGAACGTGAAGAACACGTTGCGCACGGAATCGAACCACTGGTGGCGGAAGTACCACACGCAGGCGAAGGCGGTGAGGCCGTAGTAGAAGCAGATCATGATGCCGAGCGTGAGGATCGTGTCCGACAGGACATTGGTGCTCACGACGCGCATGATCGCGTAGAAGCCCGCCGCGACGACGGCGGAGACGATCGTGGCGAAGCCGGGGGTGAAGTACTTCGGGCTCACCTTGGCGAACCGCTCGGGGAGCGCGCCATAGTGCCCCATGGCGAGCAGGGTGCGCGCCGGCCCCACGAAGGTCGACTGCAGCGACGATGCTGAACTGGTGAGCACCGCGAGCGAGACGAGCGCGGCCAGGGGGCCGAGGATCGGACCGGCGAGAGCGAAGAACGCGTTGTCCTGGATGTCGGGGTTGCCCAGGCCGTACTCGCCGTCTCCGATTCCCGCGAACATGATCATCGAGACGGCCAGCAGCAGGTAGAGCGCGACGATCGTGATGACGGTGATGGTCGCGGCGCGGCCGGGCGTCTTCTCGGGGTCCTTCGTCTCCTCGTTCATCGTGAGGGTGACGTCCCATCCCCAGAAGATGAAGATCGAGAGGGAGAGCCCCGCGGCGAAGGCGCTGAAGGACGACACCTCGAACGGGTTGAACCACGACCAGTCGAAGGGTGTCGCGTCGAAGGCGTTGCCGTTGTTCACCTGCACGATGGCGACGATGGCGAACAGCAGGAGCACGACCACCTGGAAGCTGACCAGGAAGTACTGCAGCTTCTGCGTCGTCTGCATGTCGCGGTACGAGACCACGGTGGCGCCGAGCACGAACAGCAGACAAACGGCGATGTTGATCCAGATCACCGACGCGAGATCGGCGATGCCGGCGTTGCCGGTGAGCTGCGAGACCAGGAGGAAGAGGAAGTCGACGGCGATGCCGGCGAGGTTGGACAGCACGATCACGGTCGCCGCGATCAGGCCCCACCCGGCCATCCACCCGATCCACGGACCGAAGGCACGGGCAGCCCATGTGAAGGAGGTGCCGGAGTCCGGCATCCGGTTGTTGAGCTCCCGATAGCCGAAGGCGACGAGCAGCATCGGGATGAAGCCGACGAGGATGATCGCGGGCACCTGTACGCCCACGGCCCCCACGGTGGGTCCGATCGCGGCGGTGAACGTATACGCCGGGGCGATGCAGGAGATGCCGATGACGACCGCGCCGATGAGGCCGACGGTGCCCGCGGACAGGCCCTTGCTGCTGATGCCCCCGGTCTCTGCGGTGGTGGTCGTCGCTGTGGCGTCAGCGTCGGGTGCGCTCATCGCACGGCTCCTTCGTCGGTGGTGCGCGTGCGGGGGACGACGATCATCGGGACGGGCAGTTCGTGCAGCATCTTCGCCGCCGTCGAGCCGAGGAACAGGCGTCGAGGCTGGGCGAGACGGCTCGAGCCGACGACGGCGATCTCGCCCGGCTCCCAGCTCAGATGGGCGACGGCATCCTCGATGCTGTCGCCGCGGGCGACGACCGCCTCGGCGTCGAGGCCGTGGGGCAGCTCGGCGCGTGCCTGGGTGACGACCGCGTCGGCGTGGGCCTCACCGGCGATGCGGATCACTCCGGTGTCGACAGTCGCCGGCAGATCGACCGTGACGAGCGAGAGCAGGCGCAGTTCGGCCGATGCCGCGGTCGCGAGCGAGATCGCCTCACTGAGCAGCGCGTCGGCCCCGGGGCGGGTTCCCACGGCCGCCGTGATGCGGGTGACTCCGGACGAAGGATCGATCCGTCGCGTGCCTTCCGGCGCGAGCACGACGGGCACGTCGGAAGAGTGCAGCAGTTCCGTCGCGACCGTTCCGAGACGGTGCCGTCCGCGCAGCCCACCGTTGGCTGCTCCGATGACGATGTGCGTCGCGTCGTGCTCGTCGGCGATCACGAGCAGGCCCTCGGCGAACGAGTCCGCGTAGCGGACATGCTCCTCGTGCCGGACCGACTCCGGAAGCGAGGCCGCGGCCTCTTCGAGCCAGGTGCCCGCCTGGGCACGCAGGTAGCGGTCGTAACTCGCGTCGGGTGGCGTGATCACGCTGCGCTCGTCGCCCGGGAGGACGACGACGATGTCGAGCGAGGCACCGGATGCCGCGGCGAGGCGCGCACCGAGCGCCACGGCATCCGCCCCCGTGTCCGTCGCGGTGTAGCCCACGACGATGCGGTGACTCACGCGCGATCCTCGGCCAGGATGTTCGCCGCCGCCAGACGGCCCATCCGGATCGCACCGTCGACGTGCTGGTAGCCGGCACCCGCCAGATCACTGCACGCGAACTGGATCGGTCCGACCGGCGTGCGGAGGTCGTTTCCATAGCGCGACAGCCCGCCGAGGTCGAAGCTCGCGGCGTAGGCCCCACGAGTCCACTCCTCGGTGCCCCAGTCGCTCTCGTAGTAGACGATCGGGTCGAGCGCCTCGGGACCGTAGTAGTGCGAGAGCGACTCGAGGATGCGCTGCTTTCGCTCGTCGGGTGAGAGGAGGAAGACGTCGTCGGCGTGCTGGTCGGAGACGAAGCCCACCAGGGTGCCGTGCGGGTCGTCGTGGTTGGTGTTGTCGTAGGCCTCGTGCGACAGCTCGTACGGGCTGAACGCGGTGCCGGACAGGCCCTTGTCGCGCCAGAAGGGTGTCTCGTACACCGCATGCACCTTGATCACGAAGCCCATGGACAGGTGCTGATGCAGCTGATGCTGCCGGCGCGGCAGGGGCGGGACGAACGAGATGCGGTTGTACAGCACGGGCGCGACGGCGAGGATCGCATAGCGGGCGCGCACCGTGATGCCGTCGGCGATCGCGGTGACTCCCCCTCCGGCGGCGTCGCCGTACTCGAGGGTGCGCACCGGCTGGCCGAGGAACACGTCCTCTCCGAGTCGCTCGGCCAGCAGCAGCGGAACCTGCTGGAGACCGCCGACGACGCGCTTGTCGAGGATGAAGTCGGCGTCGACGAGATTGCTGAAGCTGCCGGCGCTCGCCGACATCAGCAGCGCCTGCAGGGTGGAGAACGCGTGCGGGGGTTTGGTGAGCATGGCGCCGGCGATGAACAGCGCGAGGTTGTCGACGGCCTCCTTGTCGTCGGTCTGGTCGTACAGCCATCGCTCGAACGAGATCTTGTCGAGCGCCTCGGCGTCGGGGTGCTCCCACGGGCGGTCGGGGTCCATCTGCGCGACCATCGCATCGAGCTTCTCGATGAGGTCGACCATGACCTTCTCCGTGGCCGGCGGCACCGGGAAGATCTCGCCGGTGAAGCGCGTCAGCTCGCCCTGCGCATTGATGTAGACGCTGTCGCCTTCGCGGTAGCGGGAGTACGTCTCCAGCCCCAGGTCGGCGACCGTCTCGATGAGTGCCTCCTGGTCGGGCGAGACCCACTGCCCGCCGAGCTCGAGCATCGCGCCGTCGATCTCATCGGTCCAGAGTCGCCCGCCGACGCGGTCGCGGGCCTCGAGAACCGCGACGGAGAGCCCGGCCTTCTTCAACTCGTTCGCCGCGGTGAGGCCGGCGGCACCCGCTCCGATGATGACGACGTCTCGGGTGATCTCGGTCATGCTGACTTCCTTGTCTTTCGGGTGCAGGAGGGAGTGCGGACCGGTGCGGCCGGGCGCAGGGTCATCGAGAGGCGAGCACGGATGCCACGATATCGAGTCCCTCGTGCAGCAGCGCATCGGAGATGGACAGCGGCGGCAGGAACCGGATCACGTTGCCGTACGTGCCGCACGTCAGGACGATCACACCCTCGGCGATGCATGCCTTCGCGATCGCGCCGGTGAGCGCGGCATCCGGTTCGTTCGTCTCCGGATCGACGAACTCGGCGGCGATCATCGCCCCCCGGCCGCGGATGTCGCCGATGCGCGGGTCGGACGACTGCAGCGCGCGGAGGCGATCGAGGAGCAGTGTCTCGAGCTCGGCGGCGCGCTCGATCAGACCATCGTTCTCGAAGGCGTCGATCGCGGCGACGGCCGCGGCGCAGGCGATCGGGTTTCCGCCGTACGTGCCGCCGAGGCCACCGCCGTGGGTGGCGTCCATCATCTCGGCGCGACCGGTGACCGCGGCGAGCGGCAGACCGCCGGCGATGCCCTTCGCGGTGGTGATGAGGTCGGGCACGATGCCGAAGTGCTCACTCGCGAACATCGCCCCGGTGCGGGCGAAGCCCGACTGCACCTCGTCGGCGATGAACACGACGTCGTTGGCGCGGCACCACTCGACGATGGCCGGCAGGAACCCTTCGGCGGGGACGATGAAGCCGCCCTCCCCCTGGATGGGCTCGATGATGACGGCGGCCAGATTGTCGGCGCCCACCTGCTTCTCGATGAGCGAGATCGCCTTCTTCGCGGCATCCGCCCCCGACAGCCCGTCGCGGAACGGATACGACATCGGCGCGCGGTAGACCTCGCTCGCGAAGGGACCGAACCCGCTCTTGTAGGGCATGGACTTCGCGGTGAGCGCCATCGTCAGGTTGGTGCGGCCGTGATAGGCGTGGTCGAACGCGACGACGGCCTGCTTGCCGGTGTACTTGCGGGCGATCTTGACCGCGTTCTCGACGGCCTCGGCCCCTGAGTTGAACAGCGCGCTCTTCTTGGCGTGGTCGCCCGGGGTGACGCGGTTGAGGGCTTCGGCGACGTCGACGTACGACTCGTACGGAGAGATCATGAAGCACGTGTGCGTGAACTGCGCGACCTGCGCCTGCACGGCCGCCACGACCGCGGGGTGGGCGTTGCCGAGCGAGGTCACGGCGATCCCCGACCCGAGGTCGATGAGCGAGTTGCCGTCGGCGTCGACGATGACACCGCCGCCCGCCGCGACGGCGTGGATCGGCACCGTGTGGCCGACGCCCGCCGCGACGGCGGCCGCCTTGCGGTCCAGGAGTTCCTGGGAACGCGGACCGGGGATGCTGGTGACCAGACGCCGTTCCTGGGGAAGGCCGGGTCCGCCGAGCGGAGTGGTCGCAGGTGCGTCGGTGAGGGTCATGCGGCGAGCGTAGGGCGGCGCGCGCGGGCCCCACACTGTGCGCGGTGTACATTCTGGACGAACCCCGTGTACGTGAAGGACAGGAGCAAGCACATGGCGGCAACCACCGAGACCCCGACTCTGCGTGCGCTGCTGCACCGCGCCGACCTGCAGCTGCGTCTCGAGGGGACGGAGCAAGAGCTCGACGAGGGCGCGCTCGATCTGCCGGTGCGATGGGTGCACAGCTCGGACCTCACCGACCCCACGCCGTTCCTGTCGGAGGGCCTCGCGCTGCTGACGACCGGCACCCAGTTCGACTCGGAGGACGCGTACGGTCCGTACGTCGCCCGCCTTCGCGCGCGGGGGGTGCGCGGGCTCGGGTTCGGGACCGAGGTAGCGCGCGACGGCATCCCGGCCGGGCTCGCCGCCGCGTGCCGTGCGCAGCGGATCCCCCTCTTCGAGGTGCCGTACCGCACCCCGTTCATCGCGGTAGCCCGCGCGAACGCCGAGGCGACGGCCGCGCAGGCGTACGCGCGCCGCAGCTGGTCGCTCGCCGCCCAGCGGGCACTGTCTCTCGCGGCGCTCCGCAGTGACGGTCTCGGCGCGACGCTCGCCGAGCTGGCCCGTCAGCTCGGGTGCTGGGTGGGGCTCTACGACGGGGCCGGCACCCTCACCCGCGAGCACCCGACGACACTTCCCGACGCGGTGCGGAACGAGCTCGCGCAGGAGGTGGGCATCGTGCTGCGGCGCGGCGCGCGCGCCGGGTCGTCACTCCGCGTCGTCGACACCCCGTTCCAGCTGCAGACACTCGGCCGCGGCGGCCACCTGCGGGGTGTGCTCGCCGTCGGCGCCGGCGACCTCGACCAGGATGCGCGCGGCGTCCTGGTCGCTGTGGTCGCGATGGTGGAGCTCGCCTTCGCTCAGGGCGAGCGGCTCGAGAACGGCCGATCCCGCCTGCGCACGGCCATCCTCGAGGCGCTCGTCGCCGGCGACTCGGCACTCGCCGGGCGGCTCTCGCGGGCCGTCTGGGGGCCTCTCCCCGCGGAACCGTTCGTGCTGGGCTTCGCCCGGCCCGACACCGACGCGATCGACGAGCATCTCGAGCAGCAGGCCGCCGACGGTCGCATCTTCTACGCGCGCGGCGACGAGGGAATCGTCATGATCGTGCCGGAGGCCGACACCGCGTCGCTGTCGGCGGTGGCGATGCGGTTCTCGATGCGCGTCGGCGCCTCGGCGCCCGCCGGGTACGACGACACCTCGAAAGCGCTGTCACAGGCTCGCGAAGCCCTGGCGTTCGGTCTGCGGTCGTCGCGCGACGGCGTCACCGGCTTCGCCGACGTGGCGGCATCCGGAGTATTGACGAGCCTGCGCTCCGATGCCGCGCGCCTGCGTGCCGACGCCGTCCTGGAGCCGCTCGACGCCTACGACACGGCGCACTCCACGCCGTTGCGGGAGACACTGCGGGTGTGGCTCGAGCAGGACGCGCGCTTCGATGCGGCGGCCACCGCCCTCGGTGTGCACCGCCACACGGTGCGCGCGCGGATCGCCCAGGTCTCGCGGCTGCTCGACGTCGACCTCGCGGGGTTCCCGGCGCGCGCGGAGGTGTGGGCGGCGCTTCAGCTCGCGGACTGATCGGTTCCCTGCGGGCACATCCGTCGCGGGGCGCGGCCGCTCAGCTCGGCGCGTGGGCCTCGAGGAATTCGTACACGTCGGTGGTGTCGACGCCGGGGAATGATCCGGTCGGCAGCGTGGCGAGCAGCGTCCGCGGAGTGCGCACCCCCGGCCAGGCGTTGTCGCGCCATGCACCCTCGAGTTCCGCGGGCGCCCGACGACAGCACACTTCGACGGAGTGCTTCGAGACACCCCGATTAGCCGTGTCGCGGCCGATGAACCACTTCGTGTCATCGAAACGCACCCCCACGCTCACCGAGTGCGCCCCTTCACTGGATGCCTCGACGCGAGCCGTGCACCAGTACGTGCCGTTGCCGGTGTCGGTGTACTGGTAGTAGGGGTTGAACTTGTCGGGCACGTCGAACACGACGCGGCTGGTCCACCTCCGGCAGCACAGCTGGCCCTCACTGGACCCGAGGCGATCGGTGGGGAAGTTCACGTCGTCGTTCTCATAGGACTTCGTGATGGTGCCCGACTCGTGCACCTTGAGGAAATGCACGGGGATGTCCAGGTGACGTGTCGCGAGGTTGCAGAACCGGTGCGCAGCGGTCTCGTACGAGACCGAGTACGCGTCGCGGAGGTCCTCGATGGAGATCGCCCGGCGTGACTTCGCTTCCTGGAGGGCCGCCACGGCGTGCTCCTCGGGGATGAGCAATGCCCCCGTGAGGTAGTTGGTCTCGACGCGCTGACGCAGGAACTCCGCGTAGCTGGAGGGTTCGACGTGCCCGAGCACGCGGCTCGACAGGGCCTGCAGCACCGCCGTGCGCGGGTCGCCCTTCGCGGTCAGCGTGCGGGACAGATAGAGACGGCCGTTCTTCAGATCGGCGACGCTGCGCGTGGTCTGCGGCAGGTCGGGCACGTAGTGCAGCGAGAAGCCGAGATGCGCCGCGATGTCGGATGCCGTGCGCTGGGTGAGCGGACCGCCCGGATGATCGACCCGCGCCAGAAGGTCGCGGGCGTGCTGCTCGAGGTCGGGGAAATAGTTGTTCTGCGTGCGCATGAGGCGCCGCAGGGCGACGTTCGCTCGGCGCGCCTCCTCCGGGGTGGCCGCCCTTTCGTCGCGCAGGCGGTCGATCTCGGACTGCAGCGCGAGCATCGCCTTGAGCGCGTCCGTCGGCACCGTCTTGCCGATCCGGAAGGGAGCGATCCCGAGCGCCTGGAAAGTCTGCCCGCGCATGGCGCGCTCCAAACCGATCTCGAGCGTCGCGCGCTCATCGAGCGGTTCCGATTCCCACAGCGCTTCCAGTCCGGTTCCGAGTGCGCGGGCGATCGCGCGAAGGAGCGACAGCTTCGCCTCCCGGCGCCCGTTCTCGATCATCGAGAGCTGACTGGGCACCCGATCGACGGCCGTCGCGAGATCTTCGAGGGTCATGCCGCGCTCCGTGCGCAATTGCCGGATGCGGCGGCCGATCAAGAGGGGATCCACCTCTTCATCGTCCACGGCGTGATGTGCGAGGTCCACGGGCGGTGTCGGGCTCATCGTCGGATTCTGTCACAGAATCAGAATTCTCTCGATTATTCACACTTGATTTCGTCGTACTCTCCGCGCTCTTTCACTCACAGTGGAATCACGACCACCCGCCGCGGGTTTCGGCCCCGGCATTCGATTGAGGAGACGACATGACGATCCACGCCACCCCCGGCCGGCCGCCCCTCCGCGCGGGCGATCAGACGCAGACCGCCACGGAGATCCGGGAGGTCTGGAACACCGATCCCCGATGGGACGGCATCGAGCGGACGTACTCCGCCGAAGACGTCGTGCGCCTGCGCGGATCGGTCCGCGAGGAATCGACGCTGGCCCGACGCGGCGCCGAGAATCTCTGGAACCTGCTGCACACGGAGGAGTACGTCCGTGCCCTGGGCGCCTACACCGGCGGCCAGGCCGTTCAGCAGGTGCGCGCAGGACTGAAGGCGATCTACCTGAGCGGGTGGCAGGTGGCCGCGGACGGCAACCTCGCCGGCCAGACCTACCCGGACCAGAGCCTGTACCCGGCCAACTCGGTCCCCGCGGTCGTTCGGCGGATCAACAATGCGCTGATCCGTCAGGACCAGATCGAGTACGCCGAGGGCGAGCTCACCCAGGACTGGATCGCGCCGATCGTGGCGGACGCCGAAGCCGGCTTCGGCGGGCCGCTGAACGCCTACGAACTGGCGCAGTCCCTGATCCAGGCGGGCGCCGCGGGCATCCACTGGGAGGATCAGCTGGCGTCGGAGAAGAAGTGCGGCCATCTCGGCGGAAAGGTGCTGGTGCCGACCCAGCAGCACATCCGCACGCTCAACGCCTCGCGCCTCGCCGCCGATGTCGCCGGTGTGCCGACCGTGATCATCGCCCGCACCGACGCACTGGCCGCCGGCCTGCTCACCACCGACGTCGACGAGCGCGACCAGGAGTTCCTGACGGGAGACCGCACCCCGGAGGGCTTCTACCGGGTGCGCCCGGGCCTGGAATCGGTCATCAGTCGCGGCCTCGCCTTCGCGCCGTACGCCGACCTGCTCTGGGTCGAGACGGGCGAGCCCGACATCGAGCTGGCCCGCGCGTTCGCGACCGCGATCCACGCGAAGTTCCCCGGCAAGCTGCTCGCCTACAACTGCTCGCCGTCGTTCAACTGGAAGCGTCACCTCGACGATGCGCAGATCGCCTCGTTCCAGCAGGACCTCGCCGATCTGGGTTACAAGTTCCAGTTCATCACGCTCGCGGGATTCCATGCCGTGAACCACTCCATGTTCGATCTCGCCAAGGGGTACGCCGAACGCGCCATGAGCGCCTACGTCGACCTGCAGGAACGGGAGTTCGCCGCCGAGGCGGACGGCTACACCGCCACCAAGCACCAGCGCGAAGCCGGCACCGGTTACTTCGACGCCGTCTCGAGCGCCCTCAACCCCGAGAGCGCGACGCTCGCCCTCGCGGGCTCCACAGAGTCCGCGCAATTCCACTGAGACACAGGACCCGCCCCTTCCCACAGAAAGTCAGGCCATGACCCCCACCGCTACGGGCCTCGCGCCCACCACCTCCGCCACCCCGACCCCGACCCCGACCCCCGCGATCGAGATCCGAGGACGGCTGGGCGAGCGCTACGACGAGATCCTCACCCCCGAGGCGCTCGCCTTCCTCGCGGAACTGCACCAGCGCTTCGGCCGCCGCCGCCACGACCGCCTTGCCGATCGCCTCCGTCGCCGATTCGAGATCGGAAACGGGCACGACCCGCGCTTCCGCGACGACACGGCGCACATCCGCGAAGACACGCAGTGGCGCGTCGCCGGGGCCGGCCCCGGCCTGGAGGATCGGCGCGTCGAGATCACGGGTCCGACCGACCCCAAGATGACCATCAACGCGCTCAACTCGGGCGCGAAGGTGTGGCTCGCCGACCAGGAGGACGCCACGAGCCCCACCTGGAAGAACGTGATCGAGGGGCAGCTGTCGCTGCGGGACGCGATCCGCGGCGAGCTGTCGTACACCGGGCCCGCGACCGAGACGGGTCCGGGCAGACGGTACGAGGTCACCGCCGAGCGCACACCCACCATCGTGATGAGACCGCGCGGCTGGCACCTCCCCGAGCAGCACATGCAGTTCACGGACCACGCCGGTCGGACGATGTCGGCGTCGGGCTCGCTGGTCGACTTCGGGCTCTACTTCTTCCACAACGCGCAGCGCCTGATCGACGACGGTGCGGGACCGTACTTCTACCTCGCCAAGCTCGAATCCAGCGAAGAAGCCAAACTGTGGGATGACGTCTTCACCTTCAGCGAGGACTACGCGGGGATCCCGCACGGCACGGTGCGGGCGACGGTGCTGATCGAGACCCTGCCCGCGGCGTTCGAGATGGAGGAGATCCTCTACGAGCTGCGCGATCACTGCTCGGGGCTGAATGCCGGCCGGTGGGACTACATCTTCTCGATGATCAAGAACTACCGCGGCCGCGGTGCGAGGTTCGTGCTGCCCGACCGCAGCCAGGTCACGATGACGGTGCCGTTCATGCGGGCCTACACCGAACTGCTCGTCAAGACCTGCCACCGGCGCGGGGCCTTCGCGATCGGCGGAATGAGCGCGTTCATCCCGAACCGCCGCGACCCCGACGTGACCAGGCAGGCGTTCGAGAAGGTGGCCGCCGACAAGAAGCGCGAGGCGGGCGACGGCTTCGACGGCACCTGGGTCGCGCACCCCGATCTGATCCCGACGGCGCTGGCCGAGTTCGACGCGGTGCTCGGCGACCGCCCGAACCAGATCGGTCGTCGGCGTGACGACGTGACGGTCACCGCAGCCCAGCTGCTCGATGTGCACATCGGCCGCCCCGTGACCGAAGAAGGGGTCCACGGCAACGTGTCGGTCGCGATCCGCTACATCGAAGCGTGGCTGCGCGGACTCGGGGCGGTCGCCCTCGACAATCTGATGGAGGATGCCGCGACCGCGGAGATCAGCCGGTCGCAGGTGTGGCAGTGGATCCATCAGGATCAGGTCACCGAGGCCGGCACCCGCATCACCCGGGAGTATGTCCAGTCGCTCGTCGAGACGGTTCTCGGCGAAGTGACACGCACGCCGGGCGATCGGTTCGACGATGCCGCGGAGATCTTCGCTGAGGTGGCGTTGCGGGACGACTTCCCGGCCTTCCTCACCACGAGCGCCTACAGCCGATTCCTCGTCGAGATCGACTGAGGCACGCGTCGATCGGACGACGCGGATGCCGCGGGCAGCCCGTGCCCGCGGCATCCGCCGTTGCATCCTTCCGGCCCCCGAAGGCGCTCCTGGTGCGACACTGGAGGCGCCGTGGGGGTCCGCCCGGCGGCATTGACGAAGGTGCGCCCATGACCTCCCCCGCTGCTGCCGCCCCCTCCGACGCGCCGGATGCGGCGATCGACGTCGACCGGTTCGACATCGCGGTCATCGGTGCAGGGCCTGCCGGTACCGCGGCCGCACTGCGCGCCGCCGAGCTCGGCGCGCGCGTCGTCGTGCTGGAGGCCTCCGACCGCCTCGGAGGCACGTGCGTCAACACGGGATGCGTCCCCACCCGCGTGCTCGCCAAGACCGCACGGCTCATGCGCGATGTGCGGGCGGCCGCGGCGTACGGCATCACGACCGGCCCGGCATCTCTGGACTGGCCCACGACCGTCGCACGGGTTCGCGAGCGGGTCGACCGCGTGCGCGAGGTGAAGAACGAAGGTCCGCGACTCGAGGAGGCCGGCGTCGTCGTCGTGCACGAGGGGCGAGCGCGATTCGTCGACCCGCACACCCTGCGGCTCGATTCTGGTCGGCTGATCTCTGCGACGAGCATCCTCGTCTGCGTCGGCGGCCACTCGCGTCGCCTGCCCATCCCCGGAGCCGAGCTCGCCACCGTGCCCGAGCATGTGCTCGATCTCGCCGAGCGACCCGCCCGCCTCGCGGTGATCGGCGCGGGCAACACGGGCGTGCAGCTCGCGACGGTGTTCGACTCGTTCGGCTCGGAGGTCGTGCTGCTCGATCTCGCTCCGCGCATCCTGATGCCGTCCGACGCAGACGTCGCCGCCGCGGTGACAACGTCGTTCCGCCGTCAGGGCATCGAGGTCGACACGGGAATCGACGGCGTCTCCGCGCTGGCCCGACGGGACGACGGGGCGATCGCACTCACCTGGACGCAGGGCGGCCAGGAGCGCACCGAACCGTTCGATGCGGTCGTGATGGCAACGGGCTGGCCCGCCGACGTCGGGGACCTCGGGCTCGAGAACGCGGGTGTCGAGGTGACCCGCTCGAGCATCCCCGTCGATCAGTACTTCCGTTCGTCCGTTCCGCACATCTTCGCGGTGGGTGATGCCAACGGCCGCGACATGCTCGTGCAGGCCGCACAGTTCGAGGGCGAGGCGGCGGCCGAGAACGCCGTCCTCGACGCCAACCGCCGCACCCCGCACCACCTGCTGCCGGCGGGTGGCTTCACCGACCCCGACTACGCCGGTGTGGGCCTCACCGAGGAGCAGGCGCGCGACCGCGATCCGCGCTGCATCGTGGCCACGGTGCGCTACGCCGACCTGGAGCGCGCCGTGATCGACGATCGTGCGGTCGGCTTCCTCAAGCTGATCTCCGACAACCGGCGCGAGCTGATCCTCGGCGCCCACGCGGTGGGCGAGAACGCCGTCGAGGTCATCCAGTCGGTCACCACGGCGATGGCCGCCGGCATCGACGTCGCGACCCTCGCGGGCGTGCGCTTCGCCTACCCGACCTACAGTGCGATCATCGGCGGTGCGGCGCGCGCCCTCCTGCGGTCGCCGCACGGCGCACGCGCCGAGACCGCCTCGATCGACGACTCCACCGGGTGAACGCTTCGACGCCCCGGTACGCTCGGACCGTGACCGAAAACGCGCCGTCCACCCGCACACCCCTCCTTCTTTCGCGCAAGCTCAGCGCCATCGCCGAGTCCGCGACGCTCAAGGTCGACGCGAAGGCCAAGGCGCTGCAGGCCGCCGGTCGTCCGGTCATCAGCTACGCGGCGGGCGAGCCCGATTTCGCCACACCGCAGTTCATCGTGGATGCTGCGGCCGAGGCGCTTCACAACCCCGCCAACTACCGCTACACCCCCGCGGTGGGGCTGCCGGTGCTGCGCGAGGCGATCGCCGCGAAGACCCTCCGCGACTCCGGTCTGGAGGTCGACCCGTCGCAGGTCATCGTGACGAACGGCGGCAAGCAGGCCGTCTATCAGGCGTTCCAGGCGGTGGTGAACCCCGGCGACGAGGTGCTGCTCCCCGCTCCGTACTGGACGACCTACCCCGAGGCGATCGCGCTCGCCGACGGAGTGCCGGTGGAGGTCTTCGCCGGCGCCGACCAGAACTACCTCGTCACCGTCGAGCAGCTCGAAGCCGCACGCACGGAACGCACGACCGTCCTGGTGTTCGTGTCGCCGTCCAACCCGACCGGTTCGGTCTATTCGCCCGAGCAGACCGCGGCGATCGGGCAGTGGGCGCTCGAGCACGGCATCTGGGTCATCACAGACGAGATCTACCAGAACCTGGTCTACGACGGCGTGCGTGCTGTCTCCATCGTCGAGGCCGTCCCCGACCTGGCCGCGCAGACGATCCTCGTCAACGGTGTCGCCAAGACGTATGCGATGACGGGCTGGCGGGTGGGCTGGATGGTCGGGCCGAAGAACGCGATCAAGGTCGCCGCGAACCTGCAGTCCCACCTCTCGAGCAACGTCAACAACATCGCGCAGCGGGCGGCGCTCGCCGCTCTCACCGGTCCGCAGACCGAGGCCGAGGACTTCCGCGCCGCATTCGATCGGCGCCGGAAGCTCATCGTCGAGGAGCTCTCGAAGATCGAGGGCGTGAACGTCCCCACGCCGCTCGGCGCGTTCTACGTCTACCCGGACGTCTCGGGCCTCCTCGGTCGGGAGTGGGCGGGCGTCACGCCGACCACGTCGCTCGAGCTCGCCGACCTGATCCTCGAGAAGGCCGAAGTCGCGGCCGTGCCGGGCGAGGCGTTCGGTCCGAGCGGGTACCTGCGCTTCTCCTACGCCCTGGGCGACGACCAGCTGGTGGAGGGGATCCGCCGGCTGCAGGAGTTCTTCCAGAGCTGAGACGGGCGGGCGGAGCGACCCGGCTTCCGGCAGATGCCCGGCTGCCGGCGCGGGCTCAGGATCAGAGCTCGACGCCGACCAGGACGGGTTCGGGCTGGAGCAGCAGACCGAACTCGGACTGCACCCGCCATTGGATGAACCTCGCGAGCTCGGCGATCTCCTCGGCGGAGGCGCGACCCCGGTTCGTCAGGGCGAGGGCATGCTTGCCCGACACCGCCGCGCGGGAGCGGGGCAGATGGAAGCCTTTGCCGACGCCGGAGTTCTCGATGAGCCAGGCGGCGCTGACCTTGACCAGCGACGGCGCGTGCACCGGAGGCGGGACCACGCCGTTCCATCCCTCCAGCGGAATGACGGTGACCTGTTCGATCGCGGGCCACAGCGGCCAGCGCGGGCAAGCGTCGGGAAGCGTCCGCGCGATGGATTCCGACACGATCGCGTTCTGGAAGAACGAGCCCGCGCTCCACGTGTCGGGGTCGCCGTCGTCGAGCACCATGCCTTTGCGGGCGCGGGTGGCGAGCACGTGGTCCCGGATCCAGCCGAGAGAGACGGATGCCGCGGGCGCGAGGCCCAGCGCGGTGCGCAGCTGCTCGCCCCTGACCGGGCCTTCCGCCGAGCCCACGTCGGCGAGCTCGAGCGTGATCGACAGGATCACGGCGGAGCGGGTGGGCTCCGACCCGTAGTGCTGCTTCAGAACCGACGTGCGGAAGCCCAATGCGAGTTCTGCCGCCGGCACCGTGGAGACCTCCCCGGTGGACTCGTCGATCAGCTCGACCTCCACCAGGGTCTCGGCGATCTCCTGCCCGTAGGCGCCGATGTTCTGGATGGGGGCAGCGCCCGCCGTGCCCGGGATGCCCGACATGGCGGCGATGCCGGCGAGTCCCTCGGTGACGGCGTAGTCGACGAGCGCATCCCACGAGTGACCCGCCTGCACCCGCAGACGCGCGAAGCCGGCACGCGGCGAGGGAAGGCGTTCGATGCCCTCCGTGAGCACGCGCACGACGGTGCCGTCGAACGGATCGTCACCCGCGAAGAGGTTCGATCCGCCACCCACGACGAGCCACGGCTCGCCGTCCGCCCAGAGGTCGCGGAGCGCGTCGACGAGGTCGTCGGTCGTCTCGGCATCGACCATCCGGGCGGGCACGCCGCCGGTGCGCAGCGTGGTCAGCTGCGAGAGCGGAACGGGAGTGACGTCGGGCACGGGGAGCCGCGCTAGGACAGGCGGACGCGAACCTGCGCCTTGCCCAGCACCGTGGTCTCGGCGGACGTGACGGTCAGGTCGATGCGTGCGGTCTCGTCGTCGACCTGGCCCACCTTCGCGACGATGTGCAGGTCGGCACCCGTGACGGGGTCGACCACGACGGGGCGGGTGAAGCGCACGCCGTATTCGAGGAGGCGGCCGGAGTCTGCGAGCCATGGCACGAGCGTCTCGACCGACAACCCCATCGTGAGCATCCCGTGGGCGAGGACACCCGCGAGCCCGACCTCGGCGGCGACGTCGTCGCGGTAGTGGATCGGGTTGAAATCGCCCGAGGCCCCGGCGTATCGGACGAGCGATTCGCGAGTGAGATGCACGTCGCGCTCGGCGACCACCTCGCCGACCGTGAGCAGGCTCATGCGTCGCCCTCCCCCACCAGGAGCACCGATGTGGCGGTCACGACGTGGGCACCCGCGGCGTCTGTGATCTCGGCGTCGCTCGTGACCATCGCGTTGCCCCCGAGGGTGCGCAGCCCCGACACCGTCAGCGTGCCGGTGAGCTCGTCGCCGGCGACGATGGGCCGGCTGTAGCGGAAGCGCTGCTCGGCATGCAGGACGCGAGCCAGCACGATGCCGGAATCGGGCTCGGCGAGCAGCTGCTGGAGCGTGAGGTCCTGGATGACCATCGCGAACGTCGGCGGCGCGACGACGTCGGGGTAGCCGAGGGCCTGCGCGGCCTCGGGGTCGACGTGCTGGGGGTCTTCGGCGAAGACAGCGCGGGCGAACTCGCGGACCTTCTCGCGGCCGACCAGATAGGGAGCCGTCGGCGGGAAGACACGACCGACGAGCTGGGGATTCACGGGCACCCCATGATTCTACGGGCGCACCGGTGCTCGATGAGCGGCGGGCATCAAGCGCGTGCGGCCGAGCGCTGCGCCTTGATCGCCCGCAGAGCCATCTGCACCGAGATGAAGACGAGGAACGCGGCGAACAGCATGTTGCCCACGAACGGGTCGACGAGTGTCGCGATCCAGGCCCCCACCGCGGTCGTCGTGCACGCCGCTCCCCCGACGAGAGCCGCCGCGAGCAGGTCGACGTTGCCGCGGCGCAGATTGCCGATCGTCCCCGAGACGGCCGTGGGGATCATCATGAGCAACGACGTGCCTTTCGCGATGAGGTCGCTGACGCCGAACAGGAGGATGAGCGCAGGCACCACGACGATGCCGCCGCCGACACCGAGCAGACCCGCGAGGACACCCGTGATGAGGCCGAGCACGACGAGGCCGATGATCGACAGTGCAGTGAGCTCCAGGACGGACTCGCGGGATGGGATCACCAGGAAGAGGCTCACGATGACCACGACGAGGAACGCGACGAAACTCCAGCGCAAGGCGATGAGCGAGAGCTTGGGCAGCAGCCATGTGCCGATCTGCGCGCCGATCACCGCACCCGCGGCGAGGATGAGGGCGGGGATCCATGCCACGGAGCCGTGCACCGCGTAGGAGATGACCCCCACTGAGGCCGTCGGCACGATGGCCGCGAGTGAGGTCCCGGCGGCCAGTCGCTGGTCGAACCTGAGGACGAAGACGAGCAGCGGCACGATGACGGTGCCACCCCCCACTCCGAAGAGCCCCGACATGAGCCCTGCGAGCAGCCCCACGCCGATGCAGACCAGCACGAATCGCGTCGTCCGCGGCGGACGAGCGGATGCTTCTGCCGACGCGCTCATGACCTGACCACCATTCGTCCGGGCCGGCTCATTGGCTGTCGTCCGCACCGTCGATGACCCAGCCGCCGTCGCTCTGCACGAGCGTGTAGATGTAGGTCTCCGTGTACACCGTCGAGTCGTTCGTCGGCTCGCCGTTCTCGTCGAAGGGAGCGGTGTACGTCTCGGTGGTCGACACGAGAATCGTGTCGCTGCCGTCGACGTCCACGCCGTCGACGGTGATCTCATAGTCGTCGGTCTGCTCGGTGAAGGCTGCCGAGGCGCTCGTGAAGGCGTCGCAGTCGACGATGTCGACGGACTCGCGGAAGTCCGCCGTCGTGGCCGCGGTGTATTTGGCGCAGTCGGCGGTGTCCCACGCCTGGTCGTACTGCTGCACGACCGCGACGGCCGCACCCTCGGCATCCGTCCCCGTCGACGCGCCGCCCGCACTGCCCGAGAAGAAGTGGAGCAGGAGGGGGATGAGCACGATCCCCAGGAGGATGATGCCGATCACCACGACGCCGAGCACGACCCAGAGGATCCAGAGCTTGGACTTCTTCGGGTCGGTCGACCCGGTGAAGACGCCGCCCCCGGGAGCGCCGGCGAAGCCGGGGTACGCGCCGTAGGGGTAGCCGTTCGGATCCAGCGGGGCTGCTCCCGGTGCGCCGGGCGCCTGCTGCTGCAGCTCCCAGGGGACCTCCGCCGGATCCGGCGACACGGTCGGCTGTGCCTGTTCGATCGGAGCATGAGCGGATGCCGCGACGTCGGGCGCCGGCGTCTGCACGTGCTCGGTCCACTGTGCGCCGTCCCACCAGCGCTGGGCGCCGTGGCCGTCGTCGTACCAACCCGCCGGTGTCGTCATGACCGTCTGCCTCACGTCGGCTGTCCAGGCGACGATCGTCGCCTGGACAACCCTAGCGCCGGACCACCGACGCGCCTGTCGATCACATCCGGGCGTAGCGCGCGCGGGCGAAGCAGAAGATTCCGTAGAGGACGAGTCCGGCGCCCACGAGCCAGAGGATCGCCGCGCCGAACGGCAGGGCGGCGAGCGAGTCCAGCGCTGCATCGAGGCCGCCTGCCGCCTGCGGATCGTGCGTGACCGCTGCCACCACGAAGAGCACGCCCGTGACCGCGACGGCGACCCCCTTCGCGACATAGCCGACGATGCCGAACGCGACGATGCCCTTCTTCGTTGTTCCCCCGGGCAGCGCCAGGTGCTTCGTGAATGCGCGCGTGCAGCCGCGCACGATGAACGCGATGCCGATGCCCGCGACGATCAACCCCACGAGGCTGAGCGCGAACACGCCACCGGCGCTGGCTAGAAGCTGCGCGCTGAGCGTCTGAGACGACTGCGACGAGTCCGATCGGCCGCCGAGGGCGTAGACGATCGCGGTCACGGCGATCGCGATGTAGGCGACGGCGGTGCCCAGGAACTTCACCCGGTGCGCCCACTTCTTCTTCGCATCGGGATCGCGTTCGAGGAGGGCCTCGGCGATCTGCCAGATCGTGAGAGCGAACAGCCCGACGGCGATCACCCAGAGCAGAGCGACGCCCCACGGCGTCTGCTGGATGCGTGCCATCGCCCCGCCCTGATCCGCCTCGGTGCTTCCCGCGCTCGCCACGCTCGAGATCGCGATCAGCCCGATGACCACGTGCACGATACCGAGCACGACGTAGCCGGCACGCGCGAGCGTTTCGAGGGCGGTGGAGTTCTGAGCCGCCTGTGCGGCGTTCTTCGGGGAGGACACACGGGGATCGTACCCCGCCGTCGAGGGGCGATCAGCGCGCGGAGTACCGGTCGTCGTCGCGCGCTCCGCTGCGCGCGGCAGCCGCGGTCGGTTCGGCGGCGAGCGCCCGTACGGCTCGGCGGTCCCGCACCGCCTCCATCGCGCACCAGACGAGCGTGCCGACGGCGATCCCCTCGAGGAGCCCCGCTGTGACGTCGCTGAGCCAGTGGGCCTGCAGATACGTACGGCTCCACATCATGAACACGACCCACAACACCCCGATGACCCAGATGTACCAGCGGCGCAGGATCAGGCCCAGGATCACAGCGACCGTGGTCGCCACCGCCGTGTGACCGGACGGAAACGACGTCGCGACCTTCTCCGCCAGCGAATCCGCCGGGCGCACGCGCGCGATGACCGCCGCCAACGGTGCGCCGATCGCGACGACCACGACCATCGCGGCGGCGAGGGTCGCGGCATCCCACGGTCTTCTCCGCCAGAGGAACAGCCCGATGAGGATCAGGCCGATCACGATCATCCCCGCGGTGCCGCCGACGATACCGGGTACCCAGGCGACGACGACGCCCGCCTCGGTGAGGGTCGACAGCATGTTCTCGTGCCACCAGACGTCGACGACCAGGGGGTTGTGGCTCGCCAGCCCGACGACGATGCGAAGAACGACGAACCCGACCGCGGCCGCGACTCCGACGGTCAGCGCGATCGGTCGGCGCGCGTCGGGCACGGGCGTTCCGGTGTCGGACAGATCGACGGATGCCGGACCACCGGGCTGCGAATGCATCAGGCGATCGTCGCAGATACGGCGGGCCGGGAGAAGTCGGCGCGCGGGGCTGCCGCCGACGGAGGACCGGTCGCGTGACAGGCGTACGCCTCACGCCGGTGAGGAGCGTCAGTAATCGCGGAGCCCGTCAGCGTCATCGAAGTCGTTCGCGGACATCGCCGTGTCGCCGTGCGCCTGCAGGGCGTCTTCGCGAGCCAACAGGTCGGCGGTGACCGCCGCGTCCGCCACTTCGGGGTGGAGGTCTGTCAGGCCCACGGCATCCAGGTTGGCCATCCATCCCACGGCGAGCTGCACGTTGCTGATCTTGCCGTTGGACTCGCGGAACGGGATGTCCACCAGATCGATCTTCCGCTGGCGGGCGAGAGCCAGCGAGTAGCTCATCACCGCGTCGGCGAGGAGGTCCCCGGTCGCGTACGTTCCCACGCGCGTCGTCAGCGACTTCATGAACACCCCTCTCGATCGGCGCGTTGCCCTACGACAGGGATACCCGGTGAGGCGCGGGTATGTCTTGCGTCTTGACCTTCGTCGTCTTGTGTGAAGCGTGCTCGCTACTGCGACAGTTCGCGGTCCAGCCGGTCGAGCAGAACTTCGAGGGATACTTCGAACTCTTCTTGGCTCCGGTCCTCGCTGAGGAGCGACCGGAGGCGCCGCACCTGGGGCGCGCTGTCCAGCGAGATCGATCCGTCCTGCTGCGGGATGCTCGCGTCGCCTTCGTCGAGAGGCTCTTCGACCGGGCCGGTCTGCGCCCCGCGAACCGCGGACTCCAGAAGGAGTTGGCCGAGGAGGAAGCTGCTGAACGACCGATACGCATCCACCGCCTGCGCGTCCGTGAAACCCTGGCCGATGAGGGCCGACAGGAACGTGTCGACCACTTCCACGCTGCGCAGGGGAGGACGCAGCCACGGCGCCGCAGGATGCCTTGTCGCGACGAGCGGAAACGCGAGCGGGTGGTCGCTCGCTATCCGGCGAACCTCATGGGCGACGGTCTGCAGGAATGCCTGCCAGTGCTTGTCGGCCTCCTTCTCCAGAGCGGAGACCAGGCCGCTCATCAGGAGCGCCACCACGCCTTCGAGAAGGTCCTCCTTCCCGTGCACATAGCGATAGAGCGACATCGCCTCGACGTTCAGCCGCTGCGCAAGGGATCTCATCGAGAGGCCTTGCGCCCCCGACTCGTCGATCATCTCGAGCGCGCTGTCCACGATGAGGTCGCGACTGAGCTTCGTCGACGTCGATCGCGGGGACTCTCTCACCACAAGTGCACCTCCGTGTCAATCCTCCCCCCTCCGATCGACCCGGATGCGGAGGCTTACAGCGTAAGTCTTATGCTTACGGTGTAAGTCTGCGCGTCAAACCCGTCGACGTGCGGCATCCACCCCTGTGAAGAAAGACAGATCCCATGAATATCCCCCAAGTCCTGCAGGACGCGCTGGCCGTGGTCATCGCCTTCGTCCCGCTCGCACTGCTGTTCCTGCTGATCCTGATCGTCGGGCTGATCGTCGCGAAGCTCATCTCGAAGGGCCTGGAGAAGCTCCTCGAGAAGGTCGGCTTCGATCGCCTGGTCGAGCGCGGCGGCATCAAGAAGGCGCTCGCATCGTCGAAGCTCGACGCGTCCGACATCGTCGGGAAGATCGTGTACTACACGCTGGTTCTCTTCGTGCTGCAGTTCGCATTCGGTGTCTTCGGGTCGAATCCGGTCAGCGATCTGCTCGCCGGCATCATCGGCTTCCTGCCGAAGATCATCGTCGCCATCATCATCATCGTCATCGCCGCCGCGATCGCCGCCGGAGCGAAGGGACTCATCCAGAACACCCTGGGCGGGCTCTCTTACGGCAAGATCCTCGGCAACATCGTCGCCGTCTTCATCCTGTTCCTCGGCGTGACCGCGGCGCTGAACCAGATCGAGGTCGCGACGACGGTGACCACGCCGATCCTCATCGCGGTCCTCGCGATCATCGCCGGTGTCATCATCGTCGGCGCCGGCGGTGGACTCATCAAGCCGATGCAGCAGCGCTGGGAAGCCATGCTGACGAAGGCCGAGGAGGAGGCCCCCAAGATCCAGCAGGAGGTGCAGAAGGCGCCGAGTGTCGCCGAGCAGGCTCAGCAGGTGACGGCGCGGGCCCAGAGCGCGACCCGCAGCACTCAGCCGCCGCGTCCGACCCTGCCGCCCCGCGCCTAGGCCGCACCGCACACGCGGTCGTGCGGATCCGGGCTTCCCCTGGATCCGCACGACCGTTCGTGGTTTCCGTGCGACTCCCCCGGCCCCTGCCTCAGCGGCGCGCACGCGAATCGAACGGTTCACACGGGTGATGCGTCCTCGAAGGCGCCCACGGCCGTCGAACCGGGTGCCATGACGACGACGATCACCGCGGCGACCGCCAGGACGACCGCGCCCGCGAACATCGACGCGCTGAGCCCGACGGCGAAGGCCTCACGGGCGGCGACGGCGAGCGCCTCACCCTGGGGCCCGATCGCCCCCGCGATGCCGAGGGCCGCGCCCGCACCGCTGTCGGCGGCATCCTGGATCTCGGGTGGGAGGCCGTCGAGCGCCGGCGCGATGTCGTCGCGGTAGGACGCGACGAGGATGCTGGAGAGGACGGCGATGCCGAGCACCCCGCCCACCTCCCGTGTGATGTCATTGACGGCACTCGCGACGGAGCGACGCTCGGCGGGGAGTCCATCGATGATCAGCTGGGTGCCCGGGGTGATGCCCATCCCGAAGCCGATGCCGAACACCAGCACTCCCCCGGCCAGCACCCAGAGCGAGGGTTCGAGGCCGCCCAGGAGTCCGCGGCCGAAGACCGCGAACCCGATACCCATCAGCAGCAGCCCCAAGGACCCCGGCACACGCGCGCCCAGACGCTTCGAGAGCGCGGCGGACGCGCCGATACCCGCACCGACCCCCACCGGCACGACGAGGAGAGCGAGTGCGGCACCCAGCGGGGTGTACTCGAGCACGATCTGCAGGTACTGCGGTGAGAGGACGAAGAACCCGAGCGAGGCGAAGAACTGGATCGTGACGATGATCGAGCCGGCCGCAAGTCCTCTGTTCGTGAACAGCCGGACGTCGAGCGAGGGAACCGTCGCCCGCAGCTGGTGCACCACGAAGGCGATGAAGCCCGCGACGCCGACGGCGAGGGCGACCAGGGTCACCGCATCCGTCCAACCGCGCTGCGGACCCTCGACGACCCCGTAGACGAGACCTCCGAGGGCGACGACCGACCAGAGCGCACCGACCGCGTCCAGCGAGAGTGCGGGGTTGCGGTTCTGTGCCACCAGGAAGAGCACGGGAAGTATGAGGACGAGGGCGACGCCCCCGAAGAGAAGCTGCACGCTCCCCCACCAGAACGCCTCGAGAAGAGCGCCCGAGATGATCGAGCCGGCGACGGCGCCGGCTGAACTCACCCCCGACCACACGCCGATCGCGAAGCCGCGGCGTTCCTCGGGGTAGGCGTCCACCAACGCGGAGAGCGTGACGGGGAACACGGCGGCTGCCCCCACGCCCGACAGCGCACGCAGTGCGACGAACCACTCGGGGTCGGGCGAGAAGGCGGAGGCCACGCTCGCGCCGCCGAAGATGATGAGGCCGATCACGAGGACCGTCCGGCGGCCGACTCGGTCTGCCGCCAGCCCGGCGGTGAGCAGCAGAGCAGCGAAGGTGAGGGCGTAGGCATCGATGATCCACGTGAGCTGCGACTGGTCGGCGCCGAGATCGTCGGCGATGTCGGGCAGCGCGATGGCGAGCGCGGAGTTGCCCGCGACCACCAGGGCGAGTGCTGCGCACAGCACGACGAGCAGGGCGCGTAATTGAGACGGAGTCAGAGTGGCCTTCGTGGCCCCGGGCGAAGCAGTGGACATGTCGATCCCTTCATTTAGTTCCGAAACCGAGTGTCTCGGTAACGGAACTAAATGTCAAGTAGGATGTCGGCATGGATGCGACGAGCGAGCCCCGCCGGACCGCGCCGTGGTCGGCTGAAGACATCGAACGTGGCCGGATGTCGGCGGACGAGCTGTCCTGGGCGCTCCGGTCGGTCAACCGTGCCGCGACCCAGCTCGACCACGCTCTCGCCGCGAAGATGGGACTGCGCGCGCTCGACTACGAAGCGATGGGTCACATCATGGATCGCGAAGGAGCGATGCTCGGGCCCGCCGAGCTGGGTCAGAGGCTCGGCATCAGCACCGGATCGGCCACGGAGCTCGCCGACCGGCTCGAGCGTGCGGGCCACATCCTGCGCGCACGCGATGAGGCCGATCGCCGCCGCGTGGCGCTCGTGCCGCAGCAGAGCGCGGTGGGACGGATCCTCGACGAGCTCGGTCCCCTGTTCGAGGCCCTCGACGATGTGGCCGCGGGCTTCACCCGAGACGAGCGTGCAGCGATCGAGCGATATCTCCGGCTCGCGGCGAAACGCCTGGAGACGCGCGCCGAAGAGCTCGGCGGTTCCCCGCATCCGTCTCCGTAGCCCGCGAAACCTCACCCGTCAGGTGATCCATGCCGTCCGGTAATCGTCCACGAACTGCTCGAGCGACGTGGCGGGCTGGCCGGTGAGCCGCCGCACCGCACGGTTCGGGAACGCCGAGATGTTGAGCCGCACGACCCGGTGGATCATCTTCTGCACCTCGAGGTAGTCCTGCGGCGCGCCGGCGGATGCGAGCCGGGCCAGATACGCGTCTTCGCGTGGCCGTGCGTAGCGGATCGGGCGGTCGAGCACCGCACTCATGATCTCGGCGACCTGCCGGTAGCCGAGGCTCTGCTCACCGGAGAGTGTGTACGCCTTGCCGATATGCCCGGGCTGCGTCAGTGTCGCCGCCGCCGACCGCCCGACGTCTCTGGCATCGATGAAGGCGGTGCGCGACCTGCCGGCCGGGACGAAGATCTCCCCGTCCCGGCGAATGGCCTCGGCGTACGTGGTGGAGAGGTTCTGCATGAAGAAGTTCGGCCGCAGGAAGGTGAAGGGGCTGCGGGTCTCACGGAGGTACTGCTCGACCGCGTGGTGCGGCGTCCGGCGATTGGCCTGCACCCCCTGCAGGCTCAGGAAGACGATCTGGCGGATGCCTCGCCGAAGGGCCGCGTCGATCACCGGGAAGAGCGTCGCCTGCACATCCGCGATCGCGGGCGGCCGCAGGAGGAAGAGCCGATCCACCCCGTCGAGGACATCGTGGATCTCGCCGGCGCCGGCCACGTATGAGAACTCCCTCTGTACAGCGGCATCCGGGATCCTCTCGTCCCGCGTCGCCCGCACGCCGGCGATGACGTCCTGCCCGCGAGCGAGAAGGTCCGCGACGACGGCTGATCCGACGGTGCCGGTCGCGCCGGTGACGAAGACCGCGCTCACGGCGCCCTCCTGACTCTGGTGATGCATGCCGCGAGACCGGCGAGCTCGTCGTCGGACCCGTATCCGCTTTCCGCCTGGGCCATCAAGCCACCGTACCCATGCGCGTACCGCACTGTTCGGGAGGAATTTCCTCGGGAATGTCGAAATGCGTGGTGCTCAGACGTCTTCCTGGTGCGTCACCGTGGCGCACAGAGAGGACATCATGACCACGCAGAAGATCCAGCTCGCCATCAAGGCCGCACCCGAGGAGGTCTGGCGGGCCCTGACCAGCGCCGAGGTCAGCCCGGCCTATTACTACGGCTTCGAGGCCCACTACGACCTCACCGAGGGCGCGGCCTACTCCTACGTCGTGGAAGGACAGCCCGTCATCGAGGGGCGCGTGGACGAGATCATCGAGAACAGGAAGCTCCGCATGACGTTCGTCGGTCGATGGACACCCGATGTCGCCCGCCTTCCCGTCAGCACGGTGACCTATGAGCTCGGGGAGACGGCGATGGCCGTTCCCGGTCTCACGGCCCTCACCCTCACGCACGAGGGACTGCCCGACACCGAGACGGCACGCGATGTGGAGAAGGGGTGGGTCCTGATACTGTCCGGCTTGAAAACGCTTCTCGAGACCGGGCACCCCCTCGTTCCCGCTCCCGCGGCCTGAACAGGAGGACCAGCATGCAGTACGCGATCTTGGCCATGGAGGCAGAAGCCGACTACGCCGCACGCACCGATCCCACCGAGGCCGACGAATACTGGGCGTCCTGGGCGGCGTACGTGGCCGCGTTGAACGCCAGCGGGGTCATGACGGCGGCGGCGGGCCTCCAGCCGCCGAACCTGGCGACGACTCTCCGGACCCGCGGCGGGTCGACGGACGTGCAGGACGGTCCGTTCGCCGACGTGAAGGAACACCTCGGCGGCGTCTTCCTGGTCGACGTACCCGACCTGGATGAGGCGATGCAGTGGGCCGCGCGGTGTCCCGCAGCAGTGCGGGGCAGTGTCGAAGTGCGGCCGGTCCTCCCGCCGATGCAGTGATGCGGGTGGCCTCCCCCACCGACGAAGCGCTCGAACGGGCCTACCGCAGCTCGTTCGGGCGCCTCGTCGGATCGCTGTTCCGCAGCAACGGCGACCTCCAGCTCTCCGAAGACGCGGTGGCGAGCGCGTTCACCTCGGCGGTCTCGGCGTGGCGCGCCGGTGGCATTCCCGAGGCGCCCGAAGCGTGGCTTCGGGTGGTCGCCCGTAATCACGCGCTCACCGCCCTTCGGAAGCGGTCCCGGACGAACACCGTGGCGCCGGAGGTGATGGATGGTCTGCCCGCGGAAGCGGAGACGGACGACGGGTCGGATGTCGACGAGCGGCTCGCTCTTCTGATGGTGTGCGCTCACCCGGCGATCGATCCGCGCATGCATGCCCCGCTGATGCTGCAGGCGGTGCTGGGGGTGGACGCGGCGCGCATCGCCTCGGTCTACCTGGTGCCCGCGTCCACGATGGGTCAGCGGCTGAGCCGGAGCAAGGCGAAGATCCGTGACGCCGGTCTGCGCTACCGGGTTCCCGATCGGGAGGAGCTTCACGGACGACTCCAGGCGGTGCTTCAGGCCGTGTACGGCGCGTACGGACTCGCCGACCCGATCGCAGACGCGGAAGAGGATCGAGATGTCGCACTGCGCGCCGAGGCCATCCGGCTCGTCGAGGTCATCACCGATGTTCTCCCTGACGAGCCCGAGCCCTGGGGACTGCTGGCGCTTCTGCGGCACACCGAGAGCCGCCGGCCAGGCCGCTTCGTCGATGGCGAGTTCGTGCCCCTGCCCGCGCAGGACACGCGGCTGTGGTCGCCCGCCCTCCGCGTATCGGCAGACGACGCGCTTCGTCGCGCGGCAGGACTCGGCGGCGTGGGCAGATTCCAGATCGAGGCTGCCATCAGCGCCGTGCACTCCGCGCGGGCAGATCGGGGGACGACCGACCACGGCGCCCTGGTCACCCTGTACCGCGGCCTCCTCCGCGTCGCGCCCTCGACCGGTGCGACGATCGGAGCGGCCGCGGCCTTCCTCGCCGCAGACGATGTGGACGGTGCCGTCCGGACGCTCGGGAGCATCCCGTCCGATCAGGTCGCGACGCATCAGCCGTACTGGGTCTGTCGCGCGCAGATCGACAGGCGCCGCGGCGACGACGGCGCGGCACGTGAGGCGGCGGAGCGCGCCATCGGACTGACTGCCGATTCTGCGGTCCGTCGGTATCTGATCGCAGAATGGTTGCGAGGATGACTTCCGCCGACCGACGCGGGAGCGGTGGGCCGGCCCGCTAGCCCCCCAGGGGTGTCGGACGGTCGTGGCATGGTGTCGGCATGACGGATCACGATGAGCGGCCCCCGATCGGTGACGTCGTCGACGAGCGGATGCTGCGCCGGTGGTATTGGCTGAAGTCCGAGCTCGTCGAGATCGTGCGCGCCAGGGGCATCCCCGCTGTCGGAGGGAAGGTCGAGGTGACGGAGCGGATCGCCGCCCATCTTTCCGGCCGCCAGCTGACGCCGGTGAAGAGGGTGGAGCGCAGAGACGTCCTCCCCGCCGTTCTCGGCGCAGACACCATGATCGAACCGGGTCAACGCTGCACGCAAGCGCTGCGGGAATGGTTGCGCGGCCGGATCGGGCAGTCCTTCACCTTCGACGCGGCGACCCGCGCGGCGGTCGCCGCGGGCGGGATATCGCTGGGCGAGCTCGAGGTGCTGTGGCGGCAGCCGCGCCCCGCGCCATCCGAACCGGCGGAACAGTTCGAGCTCAACCGCTTCTCGCGCTCATGGCACCACGACCATCCCGGAGGCGGTCACGTCGAGATGCTCGACGCATGGAGGGTTCATCGATCGCGACCCCGGGACTGATCCGACGCGACGTTTCGTTCGCGCAGCAGGGCGGCTCGTTCGACGTTTCCCTCGTGGATGTCCCGCACCCACTCCCATCCGGGGCGAGGAGCGGTGACACGGGCGTCGGCGGTCGTCCGCGCATCACGGAGGTCGTGTATGTACGCCCGATCCGCGGCGATCCGGGCGTGGAGCTCGTCGACATCGCCTACGGAGCCGTGCCCGGGCACGAAGAGGTCGGCCCCTGACGCGGCCTGTTCGAGCAGTTCCAGACCGACGAGGTAGTCGCCCAGCGGGTCGAGGCCGTCGCCGTACAGGTCAGGCATCGGCACGAGCACATCGGAGAGCATGTCGCCCGCGACGATCACTCGGCACTCCTCGATGAGCAGCGCGGCATGCCCCGGCGCGTGGCCGCTGTGCTCGAGAATCCTGACGGAGGGGCCATCCCAGGGAAGCTCGACCGTGCCCTCCGACAGAGGTGTGAGCAGACCGAACAGGTGCAGCGGGACGTCGTCCGCGATCTCGGGTGGAAGACCTGCGGCTATCTGCGACCGCCAGTCGGGTTGTGCCCGCAGATGCTCGAGCACGTCGTAGGCGCGCGCTGTGCCGTAGCGGGGCACGTCGCCGAGGAGCGGGTGCCAGAGTGCGTGGTCCCAGTCCGGGTGCGTCGAAAAACCCGCCACGACCTCGAGGCCGAGGGCGCTGACCCCCGAGGCGAGGTCGATCAGTTCGGAGGTGGTCAGACCCGGGTCGATGATGAGGGCCCGCGAGCCGTCGTCGACGACGGTCGAGTTCGTCTCGATGCACTCGCTGGTGTGCACCCGCACGCCCGCCGCGATCCGGGTGAGCATCAGCGGGCATCCCCGTTCCGCAGGATCGCGTAGTGCCGCATGGTCACGCCCGAGTCGAACCTGGCGTCTCCCAGCAGTTCGAGGTCGAGCGGTCGGTCGTAATCGTCGAACAAGGTGCGCCCGAAGCCGAGGTACGCCGGGTGTGTCCAGAGAAGCAGCTCGTCCAGAAGCCCGTGACGCAGCAGCTGGGTCGCGATGTTCGCACCGCCGACGCCGATCCGGCCCTGCGTCACCGCGCGCAACTCGGCGAGCTGCCCCAGAGCACCGCGGGCCATGATCGTCGTGTTGTGCAACGCCGTCGTACGGGTGCGGGAGACCAGCACCTTCGGCTTCGCCGTCCAGATTCGACCGTAATCCTGCAGGAAGTCGGGTAGCGAGTCGTCGTCGGCCGCCCGCGGCCAGAACTCCTCCATCGCCTCATAGAACACACGGCCATGCACGATCGCCGACACCCCGCGCGCCTGCTCGTTGGCGGCGCGGTGGTACTCCTCATCTATGCGGAGCCACTCGCCCGCTCCGTTGTCCCCCGGCACCTGCTCGATCCGCAGATCGATCGACACGTTCATCGAGTACACGAAACGACCCATGCGGAGCTCCTCATAGTGATTGCGATTTGCAACCACTATGCTCGGCTGTGCACGCAACTGTCAAGGAGGCGGTATGGATCCCATCGGAGCGGCGGTCGACGTACTCGGCGACCGCTGGACACTGCTCATCCTGCGCGACATCGTGTTCGAAGATCGGCGCTATTTTCGCGCGCTTCTGAACGGCTCGCCCGAGGGCATCGCGACGAACATCCTCTCGGACCGGCTCGCGCGCCTTCTGGAGGCCGGCATCCTGGTGCGCGGCGCAGCCGGACGAGGGCAGCGGGCCCGTTACAGCCTCACGGAGGCGGGTATCCGCACCGTCCCGATCCTGATGGCGTACGGCGCCTGGGGAAGCGCCTGGAGATCGAGCGATGCGGAGGCCGAGGCATCCCCCGTGCCGTCTGAAGTCGACCTCACGCGTGACCTGCGCATCCGGCATGAGCGCCCCCTCTGACACGGTTCTCCCTCTCTCTGCATGGCGCATGATGAGCCTGCGAACTTCGACGGGCTCGACCGCCCTCTCGGGGTATTCGCGTACATCGACCACGCACTGCGCCAATGCTTCGAGCCGACCCGCTCGAACCCGCGGAGCACAAACTGCGCCTCAAGCGGGGCGGGTCGACATACTCGGGGGATGTTGTCTTTCCTCAGCGGGCCCACCCCGGTCGAACGCGCCCCGCGTCTGAGCGTCGAGATCGGGCTTCGCGCAGACCAGCTGCTGATCAAACGCGACGACCTCATCGGTCTGGGCGGCGGCGGCAACAAAGCGCGGAAGCTCCAGGTCACTATCGAGGAAGCCCTCGACGCGGGCGCGACCACCGTCGTCACGACGGGCGCACTGCAGAGCAACCACGCGCGGCTGACCGCCGCCGCGGCCGCTCGGGTGGGGTTGCGCGCAGTCCTCGTACTCGAGGGCGAGCGGCCCGGAAGGCCGACAGGTAACCTTCTGCTCGAAGAGGTGATGGGCGCCGAACTCGTCTTTGCAGGATCAGGCGACATCGATGGGGCCGTCGCTCAGGTCATGCGACGGGGAGCGGTGCACCGGATCCCGTTCGGCGGCACGTCGCCGAAGAGCGCGCAAGCCTATCGAGCGGCCGGACTGGAGCTGCTCGAGCAGGTTCCGGATCTCGGAATGGTGGTCGTCGCCGTCGGGTCGGGCGGCACGATGGCAGGCCTGGTCGCCGCGTTGGGCCCAGAACGCGTGATCGGCGCTCATACGGGTGCCGTCGAGGATCCGTTCGGGATCATCGCTGGTCTCCTTGCCGACATGGGAGCGGCGGGCGGCGACCGGCTGCGCATCGCCGTCGACCACGTGGGTGCCCATTACGAGACGCCCGGACCAGAGGTGCGCGACGCCCTCCTCCTCACCGCGCGTTCCGAGGGCGTCATCCTCGATCCGATTTACACAGCACGTGCGATGGCCGCGCTCGTCAGGGCCGCGGGTCGCGGCGAGATGGGTGACGCGCCCGTCGTCTTCTGGCACACCGGCGGGATGCCAGGCCTTTTCGGACATCCGGAACTCGTACTGGCAGATGCGTAGCATCGTCGTCGCACACACAGCGGCGGGATCGCCAACGGGCTGGCACGCTCCGGCGAGCGCCAACCTGCCGGACCGGCAGCCCACGCGGCGAACCCCGCTCGCAGCAGAATCGAGGAGAGCGAGAGGATGCTGAAAGGGGATCAGTGGCGAGCGATCGCGTTCGGCGTCACTGTACACGCGGCGCGCTTCGGCGTGATCATGGCGGCGCTCTCCACCGCAGCCGTTTTCGGCGTCTCCGGCTGGTACTTGGGGCTCGCGGCCAATGCCGCATGCGTCGTATTCGCGATTGTCCTCGTCTCGATGCGGGGACTCTGGCGCACAAGTGGCCTGTTCGTCGTTTGGCGGGGTCGAGTGGCGGCGCTTCTGCTTCTGCCGCTTGTGGCCGAGGTATTGCTGTGGGTCGTGCCATACGGGTTGGAAGACCGCCCGCCCGGGTTCGGGCTGTGGGGACTGACATTGCTTCTTGTGGGAATCAACGAGGAGTTGATCAGCCGCGTCGTCGTGCTCGAGCGGATGCGCTCCTCCTTCACCGCCCCCGCGGCCGTGACCGTGACCGCGGCGCTTTTCGGGCTGCAGCACCTGTCGGCGCTCGTCACGACCAGCCGGAGCGTCGAGGACGTGATGCTGAACGTTGTCGTCTCGGCCGGGTACGGGGCGGCGCTTGCTGCGTTCCAATACCGATTCCGCTGGGTGCTGCCGCTGATCCTGATTCACGCCGCAGCCGACTTCACGACGGTTCTCACCCGAGCCCCGTTGCCTGACCTGCTGGTGGCAGGGACGGTGGTGATGTTCGTGGCCCTGGCCGCGGTCACGCTGCGCGGGCGGCGAACGGAGGCCCGCGGCGCGGTCTAGGGTTCGAGGGTCGTGAGTCCCTGGCCGGTGGTGGGGTCCCAGGGGACCGATTCATGATCGTGAACGATCTTCCATCGGCCGTCGGCCCGCTTCCAGACGAGCGTGGCGCGGACCCACATGGACACCTCGTCTCCCGAGTGGAGGACGCCGGTCACGTGGTAGAGAAACGCTGTCGAGCCGACGTTGCCGTCGACATAGATCTGCAGGTCGCGCACCTCGTAGTCAGGACCGCTCGCGTATCCGTCGAACCACGCGCGTGTCTGCTCCGCCACCTGCTCGGAGCCGCGAAGCCGCAGTGGTGGCAGAACGTTGTACGCAAGGACGTCGGCGGCCTGCGCGTCCGCAAGGTACTGAGCGTCGCGAGCCGCGATCGCTTCCACTCGCTCGCCGATCAAGGTCCGAAGTTCGTGTCCTAGCGTGTAGTCAGTCACGAATCAAGAGTTGCACCAGGTGAGGCTCTTGGCTAGGTCCCTGCGAAGCGGCGAGAGGTCCAGTCACCGCCGCGCTACGTCCACACCACGGGCGACCCCTGCGGGTGCATTCTCTGGACGGTACGACAGAGCGACCGTGCTGGAGTCTTTCCATGTGCGCACTCCGAGGAGCCTGAGATTGATCTGCGGAAGCCCGGTGTAGGCGCGGGCGTCTCCTGCGACGATTTTTCCCATCGGTTCCTCCTCATGCATAGCGTGCCGAGCCTGTCGAGCCCCGCTCAGCATCGTGCCTTCGACCCGTCCGATCAACACCCTCCTCGCGATGCCTACCTCGCGATTTCGAGAGCGACAGCGATGGCTGCCGGCGTGTGACTCCTCTCGGCGGCCCGTCCGTGAACGGCAATCCGCTGCCCCGCAGTGCGGAGGGTCAACGGCGCGGCGCTGAGTGATGAGCCGACGAGGCCTCGTCGCTGAAGGGGCGCATTCCTGTCGAGCCCTCATCCGTGTAAATGGCGATCGCTCCTACCGCGACGCCGGACACCTCGTCCGCACGGTGACCGAAAAGCAATTCCGCCCCGCTATCCCAATACACAACCCGGCCGACGGCATCAGTCATCACTACGGCGTGCACCATGGGCCGATCGTATCCAATCGCGTCGCGCGCGTATCCAATCGCGTCGCGCGCACGGGAGGTTCATCGGGGGGTGTCCTCCGCGGGACTGACGGCGCATGCGTCATGCGGGTGGCATTCACGCCTCGGCAGGACCAGACTCGATGGCGTGGGCGCGAAGTGTGCGCCGGCGGCGAGGGAGCGATGACTGACAAACTGTCTCCTCGATTGCGTCAGGTCGTGGATGCGCTGCCACTCGAACCTGGCATGCGAGTGCTGGAGATCGGTGGGGCGCCAGGCGCGGCTGCGCGCGCCGTGGCCGACATCATCGGGCCGCGAGGTCACATCATGGTCATCGATCGATCGCCTCGAGGTATAGCCCTGACGAGCGCGGCTTGCGTCAGCGAGATCGCCGTCGATGTGTTGTCGGTCCTGCAGGCGCGGGTGGAGGATTTCGTCCTGCCGCCAGGTACCGGATTGTTCGATCTGGCGTTCGCTTGCCGAGTGGGGGCGCTCGACGGCCGTCACCCGCACCTCTACCAGCCCGCCGTCGCCAGCATCACTAAAGCCCTCACACCTTCTGGACGACTCTTCGTGGACACGGGTGACCCGTTACGCGAGCTCGAACTCTCCTGCTGAGTGATCGTTCAGCGGGCGATGTGCCCTAGCCGACCTGCCCGTGGGATGGGAGCGGGATGTGGGTTGTGTCGTTGAAGAGGCGCAGCATCAGGTCACCTGCCGCGTCCTCGTGGAGGATGGTCAATCCGGCGTTGGACACCGTGAGCCGTAGCCAGCTCGAAGGACGTGCTTCGACGGCGAGCGCCACGAATTGCGAGATGACGAAGCTGTGGGTCACCATCACGACGCGGCAAGGTCGATCTCGCGAGCGCAGTTGCGACCACGCGGCTGCCAGAGCGAGTCCGTCCTCATCGCGCTCGTCTTCCGGTACGGCATCGAACCAGTCGAGTCGGCGCCGCGTGTATTCGTTGCGGAATCGGGCAGAGGGGACGGGGGTTCGATCATCGAGAAGGTCGGTGGACCAGGTGTCGATTCTCAGGTGGGATGCAGGGAGGCCGGCGGTCTCTTGTGCACGACGTTTCGGCCCGTGCCAAACAGCACCGATTTCTTGGTCGGCGAGTCGACCAGCGAGGGCGAGCGCTTGTAGGCGACCTGTGCTCGACAGTCCCGGATCGGCGCTGTCATCTCCCGACGCTTCACCATGACGCACTAGCAGGATGCTGCCCACCCGCAGATTCTATTCACACCGCCTCCGCACGCCGCGAGAGATCTGCGACGTGCCTCGGAGACCCGGCTCAGACGATCTACCATGCTCCCGTGGGCCCACCAGTTGTCGCGGCGAACGATCCCGCTGCGCGATGTGGCTGCGGTCCTCACGGCGGAGTGCGCGAGAAGATCGATGCGGTAGACATGGCAGATGATCTCGGGGCCGCATTCACCTGATGAGACGGTGCTGAGCTTTCAACGACTCAGTGACGACGACCTGGACGCGGTGCACCGGCTGCACGGCGACCCCGCGACGAATGTCCACAACCCCTATGGGGCGTCACCGGACGAGGCAGCGAGTGCGGCGACACTTGCGGATTGGGTGGAGCACTGGCGTCGACGCGGATACGGTTACGAACTCGCATTCGCGCGAGACGAATTGGCCGGAATCGAGGGAGGACGCCGAGACGTGTGGCGCGGCATGCCCGTCGTGAACCTCTATTGGCGCTTACTCCCCTCGTTTCAAGGGACAGGATTGTCCGTCGCCCTGGCGCAGCGGGCCCTCCAACTGGCGACAAGTGCGGAGACGACGGACCTGATCGTCGCCCGCATGCTTCCGGCGAACGTCGCGTCGATGCGGGTGGCGCAGCGGCTCGGCCTGCATCGGCGTCCGGACCTCGACGACGTCCACGACGGTTTCGCATGGGTGATCTACGCACACAGGCCCGACCCTCGCAGCTCGTCCGCGTGAAAACGGCCGGCGGGCAGCATCCTCCCCGGGTTGAGGGACGGTTGATCCACTTCTAACATTCACGAATGGCCGTGATCGTTGTGAACCACGTCAGTCTCGACGGCGTTATGCAAGCCCCGGGGAGAGCGGATGAGGACACCCGCGGGGGGTTCACCCACGGAGGCTGGGCGGCGTCCGCCGACGATCCGAAGATGGGCGAGGCCATGGGTGTCGCCATGGGGGGTCAGTTTGCGTGGCTGTTCGGACATCGCACCTACAACGACCTGCTGGGCCATTGGAACGAGGTCGGAGGTCCATTCAAGGATGGCCTCAATAACGTTCCGAAGTACGTCGCCACGTCCGACCCGACGACAGAACTGCCCTGGCCGAACTCCTCTGTGGTGAGCGGCGACGTCCCTGCGGCAGTCACCGCACTTCGCGCGGAGGTCGACGGCAATGTCGTGATCATGGGAAGCGGCGAACTCGTCCAGTCGCTCCTGCCACACGGTTTGGTCGACGAGATGCTCTTGATGATCCATCCGGTGACACTCGGAAGAGGGCGCAAGCTGTTTCCCCTCGACGATGCGCTCAGGCACTTCGCACTGGAGAGTGCGGAGACTACGGATGACGGCATCCTCCTCGTAAAGTACCGCGGTAAATAGACGCCCGCGCCCGACCGTTGACATGCCCCCCGGGTCTAAATCACGGTGGTTGATCGAGGCGATTGCCCGAGAATCAAGATGTGAGAGAGTCAATCTTTCGGGCCGGTACAGACAGAGGTCACGCCCCTCTGATCGTTTTACACGGTTCGGATGGAAGCGCGTGCGACCTGCTGCCCCTTGCCGAGGCGATCGCTCCCGCGGCCCCCGTTCTGGCCGTCCGCGGAACAGTCGCCTCAGAAAGCGGATACGCATTCGTCCGTCGGTTCCCGGACCGTCGGATTGACGAGGAGGATCTTCACCTTCGGACATCTGAGCTCGCTGCGCTCATAGCCGATTCCCTTGCTCGCCACGATCTCCAGAGTCCCCCGCTGGCAGTGGGCTTCTCCAACGGAGCGATCATGACCGCAGCCCTGTTGATGACACACCCGACTCTCCTCGCCGGCGCCATCCTGCTGCGACCGACGGCGCCCTTCGCTTCGATCCCGGACGTGCGCATCCCCGGCAGTCCGGTGATGATCGTCGACGGAGCAGCGGACGATCGCAGAACGCCAGCTGACGGCGTCCTCCCCGCAGATCAACTTCGCCAGCTCGGCGCGATGGTCACACACCACGTCATCGACACCGGTCACGGTCACACCGACGTCGACCGCCAATTGGCGCGCCGGTGGCTTGGAAGCACGACGTTCCGCTCCCCGGACTGACCTCGTCTCACATTCCGTGCACGCGGAGGTCCCTGGTTCCGCCTCGAAAGTCAGCACGCCGATCTTTCACCGGGACATTCCTGGCGACCCTGCGTCCAGCGAAGCCAGGTACTCGGCGTTACCGCGTATGGCCGGCTTGTATCTGTTCAGATCAGGCGTGTCGACATGGTCGGCGAGAACGTTGAGGAGGATTGCGAGCGCGGCGTTTGCGTGCCCAGAAGCGTGTAGCGCGAGGGCTTCGAAGACTCCGAGTGCTACGGACTCCGGGAACTCACCGCGCGCCCGGGAGAAGACCGCCCTCGACTCGTCGATCCGGCCGAGGTTGCGGAGCGTGCTTCCGAGCTGCAGGAAACAGCGGCGGCGAACATCTCCTGACAAGCCCTCTTCCATGGCCTGTTCGTAGAAGTACAGCGCAGTCGCTTCTTCCCCTGCCGTGTCATAAGCGCCACCGAGTTCGTAAAGCACCCGCGGATGCCGAGGGTGGTCGTGGTGGAGGGGCAAGAGAGCCTCGATGGTGGGACCCATGTTGTCGCGGTCACGTGCGGCGAAGATGCTGTCGAGCTGAGCGTCAAGCAAATCTGTCATGGTCGAATTTTCCTATCAACGTCGGCCAGGACCGCGGTCATCGTGAGCCCGCTGACGCGTCTCGATAGCAGACCCTTCATGACGCGGAGTCGGCTCCGTGGTCGCTGATCGGGAAGAGCTTCCAGCGGCCCTCTGTGATGATGTCGACCACGCCGTCGGTGACGCTGATGGCCGTCTGGTCGTCGATGGCGTACGACCGGTGGTCAATGCCTGCCGCCCACTTCTCGGCCGCAGCGAACGAGTTGCCCGGTGCCCCCTCGAGCGCGAGGTGCGGGCAGATCGAGAAATCGACGAGCCCGAGCGCGCTGTCGCCCCCGAGCGGCGGTTTCCATCCGACGAACTCTCGACCGATCTGCGGCGTCATCACCATGCTCCCCGCGCTCATCCCCACCCACACTGTCTCGGCCAGTGTCGGGAACATGTCCACCAGTCCCGACTCGACGATCCAGTGACTCAGGTAGAGAGCATCGCCGCCGGCTGCGAGCAGTACGTCGGCCTCGGCAACGAGCGGCTTCCACCGCTCCTCGTCGATGCTCGGCAGTGCGGTCAACTCCAGCACGCCCACGGACTTCCACCCGAGATCGACCATCGGATTCTCCGATCGCCCGCTGATGAACTCCCACGCCTTGATCCCAGGGCCGAGCCAGGGGTGCCCATACTGGGCGGTGGGTATGCACAACGCCGTCGACGTCGCTATCGGTTTGCCGAGCAGTCGTTCCAAAGCCCCACGGATGGAGGGATTGGTCACTCCTGCCGACGTGAGAAGCAGCTTCACGGTGTCCCTCCGAGGCTGCGACGGGACGCGGCACCCGACGGGCCGACTCCTGCCGTCTGCGCCACGTCGAATTTGAAGCCCACGTGCGAGTCGACGAACCCGAGCCTCCGGTAGAACCGGTGGGCTTCGTCGCGGGCGGCGTCGGAGGTGAGCTGCACGAGCGGCGTCTCCAGATCGATCGCCGCTCGTTCCACAACCCACCGCATCATCGCGCTCCCGATACCGGAGGAACGGTTCGTGCTCGCGACACGAACGGCCTCCACGTGCAGCCTGGTACTCCCCTGACGCGCCATCCCAGGAATGACCGTCAGTTGCAGGGTTCCGACGACGCTCTTCTCTCGGTTCACCGCCACGACGACTTCGTTGCCGGGATCGTGGATGATGCGATCGAGGGCAGCCCCGTACGCGGGTTCGCCTTCATCGTTCGCAACGTCCCCGCGACCGGCACTGACGGGGTCGTCGGATAGCAACCGGATGATCGCTTCCAGGTCATCGAGCGTCGCACGACGGACGAGCATGCGTTCGTCTCCGACTTCGATGGACGTGGGAAGGGCCAGACGCTCAATCACGCTCCATTCTCTCGACTGCGGCCGGTTTTGTGGTCACGGCCCGCTGCATCCCCCTCTCGATCCCTTGCGCGGCGGGGCCTGTCACGCTGACCGACCCTTCCTTGAAGCGAGACGGTCCTGGACGCCAGTGATCTGGCTGACGGGTGGTTCGTTCACCACGCCTCGTTGCAGGAGACGTGCGTCCCCTGTTCGTTTACGACGAAAGTGTTGTGCCCACCGGTCTTCATTGCGGATGCCGGTATAGGCGAGGTCGTCGCGCTGGCCCCTGAGGGGTCTAGCGCTGACAGGCGGCGCGGGAGATACTTACCTCTCTCCGGGCGAGGCTCGGCCCTGCGCATCGATACGAACGACGCGATCAGAGATGGGATGTAGTCGATGGATATGTTGACGGGCGCGGAGATCGCGCAGGCGGGACTGAGCGACTGGCGCAAACTGGCGCAGGGTCTGCATGCCCGCTATCTTGTCGACGACTTCGGCGCCGGGGTGCGGTTCATCACCGCGGTCGGCGCGGCCGGCGACTCTTTCGGGCACCACCCGAGTGTCTCGATGGGCTCCGGGTATGTCGACCTGAAGCTCGTCAGTCCCGACGCCGTCTACAGGGATGACGCCGGCATCGAGCATGTCGTCGAATGGGTCACTCAAGCGGACGTCGACGTCGCGCGGACCATCTCGTACCAGGCCGCAGACCAGGGTTTGGTCGCAGACCCGGCCGCGGTCAGCGTGATCGAGCTCGGCCTCGATGCAACGAACTCTGCAGCCGTGGCGCCGGTGTGGGCAGTGCTGCTCACGGGGAATGCCGAGGCACAAGGTCACGGTTCGCCGAGCGACGAGATCAGGGACGCGACGGGGCGCGTGCCCAACCTGTGGTTTGGGGACGCCGATGTCGAGGCGACATCCACGCAGCGATTCCATGTTGAAATCTACGTGCCAGCCGAGACAGCCGAACGACGAATCGCTGCTGCGATCGCCGCCGGCGGCTCCATCCTCGATGACAGCGGTGCGCCGTCGCTCACAGCGATCGCCGACCCGGAAGGGAACACCGGAGTCATCTGCATCGCCTGACCTGATCACCGCAGATGCGACCACGAGAACGCTTCGCTCTCGACGCCCAGACTCCCCGAAACGAAGAAACCCCCAGAATCTTCCGGAAATGGGGGTGGTCTCGGACACCCGGCGGCGCCGGGTGAACCGAGTCCCGGGCAACCGAGCCATTGCCGACCGGTCAGCGAGACAGTGGGCGAAGCAGATCCTCGGTAACGGGGAGCGACACTGAGTAGTAGATCTGGTCTGCGGTCATGTCACCCCAATCATCCTTCTTCACCCGTACTGCCGCGGACGAGACCTCTGCGATCCGCACACGAAGCCACGAGCCGTCGTCGAGCCGCAACTCGTAAGGGTCGGCAAGATACCCCAGGCCGAGCTCGTCAAGCGTCTCCTCTGCGAGCATCCATTCCACGGCGTCTGTTCGCTGACGCCCCAACAGATCGACTGCCACGAATCCCTCGCCGACGGGCTTCATCCACCCGACTCGTTCCCCGTCATCGGAACGTCGATGTTCGATCCAGTCCTCTTCCACCCGTCAAAGATAGCGACCCACCAGAAGAGCATGTCCGCAGGACGACCGGCTTGCGGGCGTGACGCGAGGAAGGCGACCGGCGTACTGTCTGCTGCATGGGTGAGCGCTTTTGCAAACCGCGTCACACTACCCGCTCGGACGGCCGTTCCACATTGGTCACGACTAGTGATCGGGGCGTCTATGGGTCACGATAGTGAGAGTGGATGCGCAACATCTGTTTCCAGGGACGCTGAGAGCGATATACGACACGCTCCGCTCCCATGTGCTTGCCGTGGACGGCGGCATCATCGAGGAGTTGCGAAGACCCAGGTGAGCTACGGAGCAGCTCGGAAGTTCATCTGGCTCAGTCCGCTCACGAAGAGCAAAGCACTTCTTACGGTTGACATGTGGGACGAGCATCGGGATCCGATGATCCGGGACGTCATTCGCTATCGCGAGGACAAATTCACCCATCAGATCGAGGTGCGTACGGCGGAGGACGTCGAAGCCGTATCGACGCTTGGTTGGTTCGCAGAAGCCGCTCGCTGGGGGCGCAAGGAGCGCTGACGGCACTGCCCAAGCTCGCGAATGCAGCGCCCATATAGGGATGGTCGCCCGGGAAACAAGGACGCCCCTTCTCGCACGCCATCCCGCGCGCGATCGAAAGAGTGCCTGGCCTCAATTAAGGCCCTGGCCCAGACGAAGGCGCTCCGCCTGGCGCAGAAGATGCTGTTGTTCGAGGGTGCTGGTCGCGCGCCATGCGGCCTCCGCGTACTCGGCGGCAGCCGCATCTACTTCGCCGGTCCGTTCGTGGAGGTACGCGAGCACGGCGTGGTACCGCGGGACATCATCGCCGACAGGGTCGAGGGCGGCGAGGCCCGCGTGCGGCCCGTCAGCCTCACCGATCGCGACCGCTCGGCCAAGCCGGATGACGGGCGAATCCCCGAAGACGAGAAGCTCGTCGTACCATTCCACGATCTGCACCCAGTCGGTCTCGGCAGCACTCTGCGCATCCGCGTGCAGCGCCGCGATCGCGGCCTGCGCCTGGTACTGCCCCAGCCGATCCTGTGTGAGCGCCGACTGCAGGATGGCGACTCCTTCGGTGATCGCATCCACGTCCCATAGGGCGCGATCCTGCTCGGCGAGCGGCACCAGCTGTCCACCTACCACACGCGCCGGCTGTCTCGCATGGTGCAGCAGCATGAGCGCGAGGAGCCCGGCGACCTCTGGCTCATCAGTGAGTGCGGCGAGCTGCCGCGTCGCGCGGATCGCCTCGGCAGCGATGTCGATCTCCCCTGAGTAACCCTCGTTGAACAGCAGGTAGAGCACGCGCACCACACGGGACAGATCGCCCGGCGCATCGAGCGGGATGCCGACGAGCCGCTGCTTCGCGCGACTGATGCGTTGCGCCATCGTCGCCTCGGGTACGAGGAAGGCATGGGCGATTTGCTTCGTCGTCAGGCCGGCGACTGCACGCAATGTGAGTGCGATCGCCGACGTCGAGGTGAGGACCGGATGCGAGCACAGGAAGTAGAGCCCGAGCGTGTCGTCATGCTGCGGCACGGCGCCGGGTTCGGGCTCTTGCGCGAACAGCTCCTGGCGGGCGGCGCGCGCCGCATCGCTGCGCACTTGATCGAGGAACGCACGCCACGCGACGGTGACGAGCCACGCACGGATGTCGCGCACTCCCTCGAGGACCGGTCGCTCGAGCGCTCGCACCAGGGCGGTCTGCACCGCATCCTCGGCCGACGAGAAGTCCGCGCCGCGCCGGACGAGGATGCCGACGACCTCCGGAATCGCACGGCGCAGTGCCGTTGCATCCACCTGCGTCATCCCATGTCGGCCGGCGGCGCGCCCATCACCTCACGCAGTTCCAGCCACTCCCCGAGAGGCTTGCCGCCCGCCCACGGAGCAGCAGACAGCTCAGACGCAAGCTCGAGCGCTCGAGGGTAGGAGTCGACCTCGATGAGCATCCAACCCGCGATGAGGTCCTTCGTCTCGGCGAACGGACCGTCGACGACGGGCGGGCGCCCCTCGCCATCGAAACGGACCCACGCGCCCCCCATCGAGAGTCCCTCCGAGGAAACCATTTCCCCCGACGCGATCAGCCGCTCCTCCATGTCCTGCATGTACTGCACGTGCGCGGCCCACTCATCCGGCGTGAGCTGATCCATCGGGACCGCGTTCACCGCAGGACGTCCGCCCCGGTAGTGCTTCAGCATCAGATACTTGGCCATGACAGCTCCTTTTCGGTGCAGCCCATTCTGGCCGCCTCAGATAGGAGACGGAACTGATCCGGCGATCTCTACATCGGCCGGCGAAATTCTCGGCGTTGTTGCTGCGGCTCGCTCATGGAGTCGCCCGCGCGAGCATTTCGGCCTTCGACCAGTGTGGGAGTGTCCGATCGCGCACATGCGCGATCAACGTTCGCTTCGAGCGGCGCGCAGATCGATCTTCGACGTGCGCTCGCCCGAACCCGCGCGTCAGCGGTTCACGACGAGGGCTTCGCCGAGGGGCGTGCGGACATGGAGAACCCGGGGCCCGTCGCGTGCGCTGTCGACAAGGCCGTTGGCGCGCAGCACGCCGAGATGATGGGAGGCGGTTGACACGGAGAGCGCGGCAGCTGCGGCGGCTTGGGTCGTCGAGCAGGGATGGTCGAGTTGAAGCAGCAGGCGTGCCCGCCCCTCGCCGAGCAGCGCTCCAAGGGCCGTCGCCGTGCTCTGACCCCGGTTGTGCCAGTCGGTCGTCACGCCGTGCGCAGGATAGAAGAGTGCGGGTACAGCGGGTTTCTCCGTGATGACGGCGCATCCACGGCCCGCCATCATGACCGACGGTACGAGCACGAGGCCGTTGCCGGCGCAGTCAACCGTCTCGCTGTGAAAGCGGGTGCGCACACGAACGACACCGTCGTTCCACGTGATGGTCTCGTGGATGCCGGCGATCATGGCCCCGAGGCCGAGGTCGGCGACCTGCCGGGCCCGGACGGCAATGTCCGCCCGAGCCACGCGGGTGAGCTGTTCCCAGTGTGGCGCGAGCACAGCATCCCAGACCGTCCGCCAAGCGTCGGTGATCGCGCCACGCGCGCTCGCTGGATCGTCGATGAGCCGGCGAATGCGGGCTTGCCTCGCTTCTCGTGACCGGGAGAAGACCTTTTCGAGGTCGTAGGCGATGCGTTCGTCCGGCACGGCAAGGAGTCGCTCGATCTCGTCGCTCGCGGTCATGTCGCCGGAGGGTGTGGCGCTGAGGAAATCTGGCATGTACGAGTCCACGCCGATCACATCGGACAGGAGTCGGAAGGCGTCGGTCGGTGCTGCGGAGCGAACGGTTCGGAACCACCCCCACTGCAGTGGGTGGGCTTGCGGCACGAGCATCGAGCGCACGGCGAAACACAACTCGTGGCCTGGAGAAAGACCGAAGCGGAGCGCAGAGATGTCGGCGAACGCGAGCTGGAAGTCGACATGGTGCTCTCGTCGCGCTTCGACCTTTCGACTCACATCGAAAGGCTAGCCCGCTCCTTCCGACGGGTCGAGAGTCGCTTCTGTGGACACCATCGCAAGGGATCAGCATCCGATCGAATTCGGCAATCGCGGTCTTGTGCCGGCAGACCGAATCCGCATCCCCGGGTCGCTCACGCTCGAATTCGAAGGTGTCGCCTACGGCTCGGGCGTCTCGTTCTTCCTCGTCACGAACGATCCCGGTATGGGGCCCGGGTTGCACCGGCATCCGTACACCGAGACGTGGACCGTGCTCGAGGGAGAGGCGACCATCGCGATCGGCGCTGAGCAATACATCGCGCGCACCGGTGACACCGCGGTCGTACAAGCACAGGTCTGGCACGGCTTCCGCAATACCGGCGACAGTGTGCTGCGGATCGTGTGCATGCACGACTCCCCGGTGATTCTGCAGGAGGACCACGACGACGCCGAAGGTGCGAATCGTTGAACACGAAGGGCGTCGTAGGACAATGACCCGCCTAGCTCCCCGCTTTCCGCACCCTATGAATCACTCGCCCTCGGGTGCCGTTCCGGACCAAATTAAGCTCGAACCGAAGAAGGAAGACATGTCATTCCAGGCCTACCTCGACGCCATCGAAAAAAAGACCGGCCTCACGCCTCGCCAGCTGCTGGACCTCGCCAAGAAGCGCGGATTCGACGGGCCCTCCGTCAAGGCTCAGGAGGTGATCGCGTGGCTCGCCGACGACTACGGATTGGGCCGTGGCCACGCGATGGCCCTCGTGTCAGTCATCAAGAACGGGCCGGTCGTTCCGACCAAACACGTCGGGACGACCGGTACCCACCGCGACGAGTCCGAGACGCTGTGGCTGGACGGCATCGCAAGCAAGCCATGACCCGGCCACCCCGTGCGGCGGGCGCGGTGGGCGGGCCCTACAGCCCGCAGAGGGATCCGCTTCCGGGAATGCTCTCTTTAGCTGATCGACTGTCTATCGAGTGCTCATCAGGTGACATCACAGCTCCCGCTCCGCCATCGCCCTTTCGCCAGCAGGCACAATCACCAAGTTCGGACGCGTTTCCGAGCGGTCGATCGACGTCGTCAGGAGTCGGAAGAAGAGCCAGGCGGTTTAGTTTTCGTGAACGTGACGGCCAGACGACCTACCGCCGTCGGGTCTTCGATCTGCGGGAAGTGACCGAGTTCGGGCCAACGGGTCACGTCGGCCCGTGGGTTGAGGCTGATGATGGCGTTCAGGACGGGTTCGCCAGAAATGTGGTCCTGTCCTCCCCAGCCGACGCTGAAGCGGCCCGGCCAATTGCGAATTGCGCCCTCCCACCGATCTGCGAGCTCGACGCGTTCACGGTTGAAGTAGCTGAGCTTGTCGATGATTTTGTCTCCGCCGTTGTAGGCGAGTAACGACCACTGGTCGTCGCCCTCGTCTTTCGTGAGCGGGTGCTCGGCGGAGAACACCCCAGCGAGCTGCTTCCGGATGACCTTCGGTGATATCAGTCGCGCGAGGAGTGGTCCCAATCGGCCGCGGAGAAGCTTCTGCGCGGCAGTCAGGTTCGCTTTTCCGATGACGACGGAGCTGTTCGTCATCATCACCCCGTTCAGTATGAAGGTGAGGCTTCGGTCGATGTCGCGGGCCATCAGCTCGGTCGCGACGGAGTCGCCCAGGTCGTGGGCGATGAGTAGTGCCAGCTGGCCGGCGATGAGTGTTTCGACGATGTCGGCTTGCGTTTTGAGCGAGTAGACGACGTCGGTGGGCTTGTCGGAGAGTCCGAAGCCGAGGAAGTCAAACGCGAGGACCGATGCTCCCGTCGACTCGAGGGCGGGGAGAATGCCCCGCCAGTCGTAGCTGCTGGACGGGTAGCCGTGCAAGAGAACGACCAGAGGTCCGTCGCCGCCGGTGCGGCGGACGAAGATCCGGTGCCCGTTGACGGTCTCCCATCGGCCGGTGGCCGCCCACTCGGCGACTCGAGTCGTCAGGCCGCTCACGCGAGGCTGCTGACGATGAGGTTGGCGACCTGGGTGGCGTCGATCATTCTCTCGGGGGTAACGACCTGGTGCACGGACATGGCGGTTCCTTTCATCGAGTGAGTTGCTTCAAGCAACTTGATCGAACTGTAAGCGAGTTGCATAATGGAACGCAACCCCGTCCGGCACTTTGCGAGCCTGGCGAGAGAAGTCGGAGAAGTCATGAAGCGCACCGACACGTCGACCTGGCCGTGCACCATCGCCCGCGCCAGCGTCATCTTCGGTGACGCCTGGAACCTCTTGATCCTGCGGGAGGCGTTCTACGGCAACCGTCGTTTCGACCAGCTACAGGAGGCCCTGGGCATCGGCCGCAACATCCTGACGGATCGGCTGATCACCCTCGTCGACGAAGGTCTCCTCGAGCGGGCCCCGTACCAGCAGCACCCACCCCGGTACGAGTACCTCCTCACAGTGAAGGGTCAAGACGCGTTCCCCGTCTTGCTCGCCATGGCGACCTGGGGTCGCGCGCATACTCTCGGCCCGGACGAGGATCCACTGATCTTCGAGCACGCCACATGCGGTCATGACTTCGACGCGACGATCGCCTGCTCGCATTGCGGCGAGCTGGTCCGCCCCGAAGACACTGGTTTCCGTCGAGGCCCGGGCTACCCCGATTACGACCCTGCAGAAACGACAGTCCGCACAACTGAGAAGGTCGCCCACATAGACGCAACCTCGACGCCCATCGCTCTCAAGCGGCAGTGAAACGCAACCGACCCGTCTCGCCGACTTGGAACGACGACATTGCATAGAGCTGGTGCCGCCCGGTAGCTGATCCACCTACGGGACAACGCTGTCGCGGTGGCCGACGCTCAATTGCAATCCTTCGCGCGTCGCGCGCGTGTGTGTGAGATGGGGTTCATCCGTAGACGAGGTAGGTCCCGGGCTTGCCGGGCTCGCGCAGCTCGAACTGAAGATGCAACCTGGCGGACTCGAGTAGGCGAACCTGTTGCTCGAACTGTTGGTTGGTGACGAATACCGTCCGCGTCAGTTCCCATGTCTCGTCGAACCAGGTCCTCATCGCAGCGAGGAGTCGTGTGTCCATGTCGGAAGCGATCCGCGACTGTCGGACCCAGAAGTAGATGACGGCGTCGACCTCCGTCCACGCGGGATTTGCTGCGACGGGGGTCACGGCGGCTTTTGCGAGGAACGTCGCGGTGGTGGGGAAGACGTAGACGCAGCCGAGACAGTCGGTCTCGTCCGGGGCGAGCACGGTGTAGGTGAACGCACGCCGCTCCAGGTGGCGTTGCTCGAGATTGGCGAGGTCTTCGCGATTAGCCTCGACGGTGAAGTCGTCCTCCGGCCAGCTCGACTGCTCCCACACCCGCAGATTGACGCGTGTTTCCATGACCGCCTCGTGATCACGCGCTGCGTCCGAAGCCAGGATCGGCCGCAACAGGAACTCGTCGGTTTTCAGGCCGGCCGGGATGTTGCGCCGTGGATCGTCAAGCGACATGCGTTCGGGCTTCGAACTTGCCCGTCCGCTCCTGGCCCCGCCTGCGGGCTGCTTCGCCGGAGGCGAGACCGAGCGAGGTCTACCGTCCTGATGTTTCGACATGTCTCTATCCTCACGCCACGAGACGGACCCAGTCGCAGGCGGTTTCAATCTCCGCCAGACGACGCCGAAGTGCGGACGCGGCGACGAGGCGTGTGATCAGATCAGGAACTCGGGTCTAACCTCCGCGATGCCAGAGAGTTCAATCTGGAGTTGCTCAGCAAGGGTTTCGCCGGCTCTGAGCCAGTCGGTGGGTGGCGGGATCGGCAAGAAGCACGCCTCCAGGTTCTGCGGACCTACCGTTGCCGGTCCGATGTGCTCGTGGTCATCTGGTCTGATCGCGGTATCCCCACCAGCCGTCGGCGAGATCCAACGCCCAGTCCGCTTGTCGGAGGACCGGCATGCCGAGGATGAGGTCAAACGGCGGATCCCCGGCATGTTCGATCCCGGCAATATCGGCGATACCGGCAATCGTGGGGGTGAAGGTCCGCCCGCCCACTGTCAGGCCGGCCATCCGAACCATCTCGATGTTCGACTCGACGCCGCTGGCGTCGATTCCCGACGAGTTGCCCTCCGGGCGGAAGAGTCCGCTGTGCCGTCGAGCGAAAGCACGGTCAACGATGCTGATGCTTGCTCCGGAATCCCAGATGGCGTTCGCCGCGATGTCACCCCAATTCGCCGTCACGTAGGGGTGCCGCCGCGAAGACTGGACCAGATCGCGACGGTGATCTACAACGCCTTCGCCATCGAACTCGAGGACCGCCGCGGAGAAGAGGAAGTCGAGTCGATGCTCGCCCAAGACGTCGAGCCCGAGAAGAGATGGCGCACCGGGCAGAGCCTCGACATCGAAACGTGGTCGAGCGATCCGCAGACCGCCGATCGCCATCATCTCCGCCACCACCCGGTCGGGCCGACGGTTGCCTCCAAAGACTCCCCGACCCGCATCTGATCGGGCCGGGGCGCTCTGCAACTTCCGGCTGAGTTCGCCCGCCGCGAGAGCGCTCTGCGCTCCCCCGGTATCAACGATGAGTCGTTGATGAACACCGTCAACGTCTACCAGGACGGATACGACAATCGCTTCCGCGACATCGGGATCCGGGTCAAGATTCAAGCCCACAGCGATGCCCACACCGACACCCTAGGTCCGCAACACAGTACACGGAAACAGCACAAAGGCGCTTCGGGACACGCCACTACCACCGCGGTTGGGTGCCATTCATGGATCGACTTGGGGGCTGAGCTAGTTGATGATGTGCCCTCCCTCGCTTGAGAGGAGCACCGATAGCCGTCGCCGCCACGTCTGCAACTGGTCGGGCGACAATCGGGTCCACTCGGTGATTTCACCCACGATCCGCAGTGGGTGAAGGCTCCGGTACGAGCGGGTGGGATTTCCGGGGAACTTCTTGTCGGTCACGTTCGGGTCGTCCTCGAACATTCCGGTGGGCTCGACCACGTAGACCCGGGGAGCCGCAGCGCCACCACCGAGCTCGGAGGCGATCTCCGCGGCAAGGCCGGCGCCGTCGGCGACCGCGGTGAAATACACGTGGTTCATCTCGATCTCTGGACGGTAGTTCGAGCGGTGACCGGCTGTGAGCATGTCACCCACCTGCAAGTCCGCCACGGTGCCGTGGAAGAACGGGCCCGTCTCGTTCGCTACTGACACCTGAGCTCCTTCTGTTGACGCATTCGGGCCTGCGATCATGCCACGACACTGGGCCCTTGCAGCAAGACCCCCTCCGCGCCATATCCTGGGAATGGCGGAGCACGGCCGTCGCAGGCGTGCGCGTTACGACGACGATGCAGTCGAGTTACGTTATTTCGGCGACGAACAAGAGACCCGTTGCCGCGGACGCAACGTCGTCGAGCGCTGCCTCGGGCAGCTCAAGCAGTCGCGGGACATCGCGATGTGATCAGACAAGACCGCCCGCAACTACCACGCCGCACTTAGCCTTTGCCGCGAGACCCCACTGGCTCGAAAGTAGCTTCAGTAGCACTCGCTAGGATCCTGGGAGATCACGAGCGATGGCGACGGAGGCGGCAATATCGGCGGCCGCGGCCAGCCCTGAGGCCAGGGCGGTGATGATGGCGGCCGGAATCCTGGGATCGGCTCGCTTTGCCACGTCGCCGGCCGCCCAGACGCCGACTCGGTTCGTTCGCCCGAGGGCATCGACCTCGATACCGTCCCGGCCGGAGCGGATACCAAGATCGTTTGCAAGCGTGGATCGCGGAATCGGGTTTGGTGGGATGAACACGCATGCAGCCTCGGTGACCCCGCCATCGTGCAGCATGATCCTCACTCCCGCTACTGAACGGGTCACCGCCGCAACGTTCTCGGGTGCTATGACCGGAACGGTAGAGGACAGCCCACGCAAGAGGCCCCCCACGTGCTCGGCGTGGCTCCCGTCGGAGATCACCGCGATGGGGCCGGACGCGAACTCGTGACCGTGGCAATACGGACACGGCAGGACGACATCACCCCAGAGTTCGTGGACCCCGGGAATGGGCAGTAGGGCATCTTCTACGCCGCTGGCGATGAGGAGGCGTTCGACGCTCCACTCAGAACCCGACGTGACAAGCACCAGCCCCGACCCCTCCTCTCGAACCGAGTCCACGCGCTGCTGGACGATCCGCACACACGGATAATCAGCGAGTTCAGTGTGCGCAGCGGACCTCAAAGCCGCCGGTGCGGCCCCGTCCCACCCGAGCACATTGCCCATCAGAGACGACGACACATTCCGGTAGCGCACATCGTCGAACACGAGCGTCTCGACGTGCATCCGACCGAGGGTGAGCGCCGCCTGCAGGCCCGCGGGACCGCCACCGACGATTGCCGCCTGATACTGAAGAATCACGAAACCATTCTGGCTGGACGCGTTCACAGCAACAGACACCCCGAGAGCGCCCATCAGGCTTTGGCAACACGCCTTAAGCCGGCTGGACCACGTGCCTGGCGAGGAACGCAGCGCTCTTCGGAGTCAGCCGTCGCTCCGCCCTGCGGAGCGTGCGTGTCACCTTGACGACGTCCCGGTCGAAGCCGCCCTCACGCCCGACGACGCCGTGAGCCCACTCAAGGGAGGCTTGCGGTGGCTGCCCCCCTTTCGGAAGCTGTCCTCCGAACAACGACTGCAATCGCACCCTCGGATCTTCCCGGTCACCGAACATTTTCGCTGCCCACTCGCTTTGCATCTCGATACCTCCCTTTTCCTCAGCCAAGCTCGCTCCCGGCGCCCACACATCCTCCGCCCGACGGATATTTGACTTGCAAAGGGATGGGTAGGGCGCCGCCCCTGAGGCAGCTTTGTGGCCACCGTGGCTCTGAGTAGGCTGGTGTGAGCGTCGCGTGCCGGTGACAGTCCGTCTCGGGCATGGAGGCGCCGAACCGAAGGATCGTGGATGCTCGCATCACCCCCTTCGTCGTCGCTTGACTGAGCGCGACACGACCAGGCTCCTTGCCTGGAGCACCGAATTGCGTACCGTGCACCAGCGGCTCCGAGACGCTTTCGGTGTCGCGCAACAAGCTGTACGCGACGGTAAACACGCTGAGAAGGCCGGTCGCGACCTCCTCCTCTACTGCCACGGTTTCTGCGCTGCTCTCGACGGGCACCATCGCGGTGAGGACCGAGCCCTGTTCCCGGCGATCGAGAAAGCGCACCCCGACCTAGGGCCAACACTGCGCGCCCTCGAGCGGGACCACTCGATGATCGGCCACCTTCTCAGTGGACTCCGTGACGCCCTGGATCGGGCCGCTCCACCGGTGGAGCTCGAACGGCACCTGGAGGGTGTAGCCGCCATCATGGAGAACCACTTCCGCTACGAGGAAAGGCAGTTGCTCACCGTTCTAGAAAGTCTGCAACTGCACGCCGCAGTCGGCGACGTGCTCGGACCGTTGTGAACCGAGCCGGCGACGACCCGCACCCCAAGTAGTCGATGAGGCTACGCGCGTTCGGCCAGGCTTGGGCTGCCGGGGGTCACCGAGTGCCGGTGATGTGGAGGGCCTGCATCATGGCCATCAGGTAGACCGGTATGACGATGAGGTTCTTCACAGCGAAGGTCACAGCGTCGGTGGTGCGGTGCGCGTAGGCGGGGTCGACGTTCAGTGCGGCAAGGAGTGTGGTCGTCCGATCGACCGTGACGGCGTATTCGAAGGCGGCGTTAAAAATGAGGGCCAGGGCGGTCACGACCGTGAGTTGCAACAGTATGCCGGCCCAACCGCTTCGCCACGCGTGGCTGATGTCACGGCCGACAGCCGCCCACTGACTACCGGCGAAGACGTCCGTGGCACTCCAATTGCGTCCGAGCGCGATCATCGCCACGACCAGAACGATGCGGAGCAATTCGACGACCACTTCCAACCAGCCGTTGTCGTTGCGCGTGAACAGTTGCACGGTGCGCAGGGTGGCCGGGACAAGAGCGGTCGCGAGCAGGATCACGCTGCCGAGGTAGGCGACGGACGCCGCTCCAGTCACGCGGAGGCCGGCGGCGAGTTGGCCCAATAGCCAGCTCACTTAGCTGCACGCGTCATCATGCGCCCGATAAGCGTCTTGGACCACGGGCGGTAGCGCGTGTTCTGGAACCCCTCCACCACCCAGGTCCCGTCGATGAGTCGAAGCAGAGTCGTGTTGGTGGACACCCGTTTGCGGGACGGGCGGGTTCTGTGTCGCTGCCAGGACATCAGGATGCCGGCTCGCTGCACCACGAAGACCGTGTCCTCGCCCACGAGACGCAGCGTGCGGTCGACGGTCAGCAGATGCGACCCCTTCATGATTCCCGCGAACAACGCCCGGTGACCGTCAGCGATCTCCGCGCTTCCGGTCATCACCGTGCCATCGAAAGCGACATACGTCGCTGTCTGGGAATGAAGTAGGCCGTAGGCGTCGGCGTCACCTGCCGCCCAGGCATTCTCGAGCGCGCGCATCGTCCTGATCGCTTGCTCTTCACGGCTTGCCGCTGTGCCTTCCACCATCATCGGTCTCTCCTGATTTACTTAGATCGAACGTAGCAATTACTACGGCGAATCTAAGCTTTAGGGAATCAGATGTCAACCGAGTCAGGCACCGCTCCTCGTCGTGATGATCTCGGCCGGCAACTCAGCACCGCCGTGGTCCTGTTCCACCAAGCCGTCGCGGCGCGGGTGGGGCTCTCCGCCGGCGACCTCAAGACGCTGGAGTTGATTGAATCGGAGGGTCCGTTCAGCGCCTCAGAACTCGCGCAGCTCACGGGTCTGACCGGAGCCGGCATCACCAACGTCATCACCCGACTTGCTGCGGGCGGTCACATCGAGCGGGAGACCGACTCTCGGGACCGACGACGAGCAATCATCCGAGCGACGACGACGAACAATCCCGAACTCACGGACGCGTTCGCCCACCTCGGCATGGCACTGGGAGCGGCGATCGGGGACTACAGCGACACCGAGCAGGCCGCAATCACAAACTATCTGCAGCGAATGGTCCACATCCTCCGAGACGAAACCGCGCGCCTCGGACCCACACACCAAGACAGCCGGCGCTGAAGGCTTTGCTTCCGGGATCGTGGGCGGCGCCTCGCAATCATGGGTTCCTGCGTTCCCGTCGTAGCTCGGCGAGGTCGATCGCCCACACGTTGACCGTGAGCGTCGTTCCCCGGAAGGGAAAGTCAGCGGTCCCGTCGAGCGCAAAACCTACCTTGCGACACAGCGCGTTAGAGGGGCCGTTGTCCACCGACGGAAAAGCTGTGAGCAGCCCCCTGTGACCGTTCTCGACCGCATCGCGGACCACCAGCTCTAGAGTTTGTTGGGCGACGCCCCTTCCCTGGGCTTCAGGCACGACGAACCAGCCGGTCTCGTAAACGTCATCGCCCCGCCAGGTCGTCGACCACCAGCCGATCGCCCCAACAGCAAAGTCGCCGTCAGTCACGGCGAACATCCGCGCGGTACCTGTCGCCCAGTGGTCGAGGTATCGGAGATGTCTGTTCTCGACGTCGGAGTCAGACTCCGGACCACCCAAGTGTTCCGTCATGGCTGGCGCATTGCCCACCAGCAGGAGAGGCAAGTCCTCGTCCGACCAGGGCCTGATTGCGATAGTTGACATGAACTTATTTTGCTCGGTGCATCCGCCCGAACTACGTCGTGTTATAGCGGCAGAACGAGAACGACTAAGTAGGCGGTGCCTCGCGGGCCGGGTCGGATCCCTGGACGAAAAAGTTCACCCGTCGGTGGCGAGCTCACGCCGCCGCATGAGGATGAGGGATGCCGCTCCGCCGACGACCACCGTGAGCAGCAGCCACCACAGTCCACGCACGTCCACACCGTCGGGGGTCATCTCGGGTGCGACGCCGACCGGGGCGAGGTGCACCAGCCAGTCCGGCAGGCCGAAGAGGGGTCCGAACAGTCCCAGGATCATTCCGATCACAACGAGCGACCAGCCGATGATGATCGTCGCGCGCGGCGCGAGTACGAAGACCAACGCGGTGAGCACGAGGAAGACGGATGCCGCGGCCACCTGGCCGCCGCCGGTGACGCCGACATCCTGCATGAGGGACCACTCGCCGCTCTGCGACGCGATCCCGACCGCAGCGCCGGCTGCCCCGGCACCGATCACGAGAACGATGCCCGCGAGCGCCACCACGAGGTAGTCCCCCAACCATCGAACGCGACCGACCGGAGCCGCGCGGATCGGCTCCGCTCGCCCTGCGGCCTCCTCTTGGCGCGCGCGGCAGACGATCTGCACGGCGCAGCAGGCGGCCAGCACCCCCAACATCGTGAAGAACACCGAGACGGTCGCCTGCGCGAGGTCTGCGCTGCCGCCGATCGCGGTCAGAACCTGATCGATGGCGGGGTTGTCGGCGCTGACGGATTCGACCACCGACGCGAGCGATGTCGACAGGATGCCGGTGAGCAGCCCGCCGATCGACCAGCCGATCACGGCTCCGGCCGTCAGACGCATGACCAGAGCGCTGGGCGAGCGCAGCCCGGCGCGGGCATCCGCGCGGCCCGCGCGTTCGGGGATGAAGCTCTGATCGAGGTCGCGGGAACTCTGAAGAATCACCGTCACGCCGATCAGCGCGCCGCCGAACGCCAGGCACAGCAGGATCGGCCACGGGTTGTCGTCGGCGAAGGGACGGACGTTCTCGCCCCAGCCGAAGGGCGACAGCCAGGTCAGCCACGAGCTCTGCATCCGCTGAAGGTCAGCGCTCGGACTGCCGAGCGCGTTGCCGATGCCGCCGAAGAGGAACGTCACGACGATCACCCAGACCGCCAGGGAGTTCGCGCCGCGGGACGTGCGGATCAGCTGCCCCGCGAGAAGGCCGACTCCGAGGAACGAGATGCCGACGGCACCGACGGCCGCGCCTGAAATCAGGGCACCGGTGGCGTCCGCGCCGGTCGCGAGCAGCGCGAGCGCTGTCAGGAGCGCGAGCACCAGATTGGCGAGGATGCCGTGGAGGATCGTGGCTGCGAGCGGAATCATGCGTCCGGCCGGAGTCGCCGAAACCAGTTCGGAGCGCCCGAGCTCTTCGTCCATACGCGTGTGGCGCACGGCGAGGAAGGTGTTCATGAAGGCGGCGAGAATCGCCAGCCACGGGAAGATGAGGAAGAGCATGAAGGCGCTTTCGTCCGCCCCGGACGGCAGCCCCCGGAACAACAGGATGACCGGGTTGGCGATCGCCGCCGCCAACAGTGAGGTGCGGTCCTGCTCGGTGCCGTAGGACTGCGCCACCCCGGCATACGCCGCGTAGGCCAGCAGGGCGGCCCCGACCGACCACAGCAGCACCTGCACCCAGTCGCGTCGAAGACGCTGGGCGAGCAGCGGGCCGAGCGTGTTCACGTCCCGACCGGTTCCGCTTCAGGTCCCGTCGTGTCTCCGTAGTGCCGCAGGAACAGTTCCTCGAGCGACGGTGGCGCGATGTGCAGGGCCTGCACGTTGCGTGCAGCGAGCTCGGGAAGGGCGTCGTTCACCGCATACGAGTCGACCGTGAAGCGCACGCGGCCCTCTTCCTGCGCCACATCGTGTGCACCGGGAATTCCGGCGGCCGCCGCCACGTCGGATCCCGCGAACGAGATCTCGGTGCGCGTCAGGTGCCGGAGGTCGGCGAGCGTGCCCGACTCGACGACGCGGCCGGCGCGGATGATCGAGACTCGGTCGCAGAGTTGCTCGACCTCGGAGAGGATGTGGCTGGAGAGGAGCACCGTCGCACCGGCATCCCGAACCCGCACGATTTCGCGCCGGAACATGACCTCCATCAGCGGATCGAGCCCGCTCGTCGGCTCGTCGAGGATGTACAGGTCGGCCGGCACCGCGAATGCCGCGATCAGCGCGACCTTCTGGCGGTTGCCCTTCGAGTACGCGCGCCCCTTCTTGCGGGGGTCGAACTGGAACGCCTCGAGCAGGCGCGCCTTCTCATCACGATAGGCCGCGTCGTGCCGGCCCGCTCCCCGAAGCCGCGCGAGCAGGTCGATCGCCTCACCACCGGAGAGGTTCGGCCAGACGCTCACATCGCCGGGGATGGAGGCGATGCGGCGGTGGATCTGCGTCGCGTCGCGCCAGGGATGAAGACCGAAGACGGATGCCTCGCCCGACGTCGCTCGCGCAAGCCCCAACAAGATGCGGATGGTTGTGGATTTGCCGGCGCCGTTCGGGCCGAGGAATCCGTGGATCTGTCCCTTTTCGACGGACAGATCGAGCCCGTCGAGCGCCCGGCCGCGGCCGTAGCGCTTTTTCAGGCTGCGCGTCTGGACCACAGCGCCCGTGTTCGTGTTCGTGTGTGTCGCCACGGCGAGTGACGCTACGCCCGTTTCGTGGACTTGGGAATGGCTTCGGTCGATCGCTGAGGTTACCGCCGCGACCGTGGCTAGGGAACAGGTCTTGCCGTCCGGTTAACCGTCCTCGGCTGCGGTCGTCTTGCTCACTCTCGATGCGAACCCGCAGGATGTCAGGGTGCCTCTTTTCGATCACCTCGGAATCACCGTCGAAGATCTGACCCGATCATCCGCTCAATTTGACCCCGTCATGAGGGCGCTCGGATGCACTCGGCAGGATGCAGAACAGTCGGTGTCCTGGTACAAGGGTGAAGAGGAGCTGATCCTGTTTCCCGCGCGGGAGGTGGGCACCGGGCCGCACCGGACCGGCCGGGTCGGTTGGCAACATCTGGCCTTCGCCGTCGACTCCCGAGATGAGGTCGATCGCCTGCACGCGATTGCGGTGGGAGCAGGCTGGACGACGGTGCGCGAGCCGAAATTGTATCCGCGGTTCAACGATCGCTATTACGCCTCCTTCATGGAGGACGAGAACGGCATCCGCCTCGAGTTCATGTGCAATTCGCCGCAACAATCAGTCGACAAGCGCTGAAGAGTCGAACGGATACGTTGCTGTCAAGCGGAGGGATCGATGGGTTCGCCGCGAGCGTTCGAATCCTCGGTTGATATGAAGGTTCGAACATCACTGCCACGTTGAACTTTCTAGGTGTCCTACAATCCCCCGCCTCGGCGCGGCTCCGTCAATCGCGTGGGTGGCAGTGGCGCCTGTCGAAGGTGGGCTGTAACGAGACGAGCAGATCCTCGGGATCGGCGGTGGGGTTCAGCGCCTGCTGCCGCCGACGCCGGGCACGGAGGTGATCTGCCTCATCCACCCGGCGATTTGGACGCTGTCGATATCGTCCAGGGTCTGCAGTTCGACGCCTCGTGTTGCTTTGCCCATTCCCACGGGCGTCACGGGAGGTACGGGCTCGAGCAGGGTCGCGCCATTGACGAACATGAGCTTTACGTCAGACGCAAAACCTCCGCAGCTGAAGCACCAGCCCTCACCGACGCCGTAGTACGCCATTCCCCACTTCACGGCTCTGTAGAGGTTGGGCAAGGTCGCGGCGGCTAAAGCGTCTACGGCCTGGACGACGCTGCGTTGAGGCTCGGGAAGACTGGCGATGTAGGCGAAGACCGGCTTGTCCCCGACAGCTGCTTTTGCGGGACTCGCTCGACCCGTCATCGCTTGCGGGAGCTGCGTTCGCTCGCCGTCCTCCCCGGTACCTGCCATCTCCCACCTCACTGTGCTCACACGCCGGTGGCGTCTCCTGCGTTGAGCCGGACGTTGTCGGCCGACCGTTCGGCGTTTCTTTTCGACGCGAACGCTTCTCCGGATGCCGCGACTTTATCGCTGCCACGCCAGGCCCGCCACCGATAGCTGCCACCCGCGTCCGCGTAGATCTCGTACCTCGCGGTCGCCGCGCCGAGCTCGAAGGATCGCGCGGCACGGAGGGCGCCCGTCTGGTCATGGAGGGTGCAGCGGATGCCCGGGCACGCCTCCGATGCTCTCGACCGTGGCACCAGCCGAGACTCCCCGAGACGAAGAAACCCCCAGAATCTGGCGGGATTCCGGGGGTTTGCGTAGCGGGAGCGGGGCTTGAACCCGCGACCTCACGATTATGAGTCGTGCGCTCTCACCAACTGAGCTACCCCGCCGCGAGGCATCCGTTCCCGAAAGACCGGAGGCTTCGAGCCCCGAGACAGGATTGAACTGTCGACCTCTTCCTTACCAAGGAAGTGCTCTACCACTGAGCTATCGGAGCGCACCCGAGCGAGCCCAGGCAACTAGAAGAGACTACCAGAGCGGCGGCGTCCCCTTGAATCGGGTCAGCAGGTCGCGTGCGCCTGCAGCCACGGAAGCGGATCGATCGCGGTGCCGCCACCGGGCTCGATCTCGAAGTGCGTGTGCGCCCCGAAGGAACGACCCGTGTCACCGGTCTGGCCGATGAACTCGCCGACCGAGACCTTGTCGCCGACCTGAACCTGGCGCGACCCGTAGATCATGTGCGCGTAGCGGCTCGACACCAGCTGTCCGTCGACGACGTGGTCGATCACGATGGTGACGCCGTAGGCTCCCCCGTCATCGGTCGAGATGCGCACGACCCCGTCGGCGATGGCCTGGATGTGCGCACCCTCGCCCGGCGTGAAGTCGATGCCTTCGTGCAGCGTGCCCGAGCGCATGCCGAAGCCGTAGCTCATCGGCACGCCCACGGCGAACGGCCACTGGATGGGGCAGTTGGGGTCGGCGGTGAAGACCGAGCTCGAGGTCTGGCTGATGCCCGCGACACCCGCCATCTCAACGAGCGTCCCCGTCTGATAACTCTCGGAGCGATCGACGCCGACGTTCTGCGTCTGCGAGGGCGCGACATACGCCTGGATCTCGTTGGAGGTGGCCGGCACGTCACCGGCGGGCTGTGCGAGCATCGCGGACGTCGTGTCGAGCGACCCCGAGGACGAGGCGACGGCCTGCGCGGGGGTGGTCATCCCGACGGCGAGGAGACCGACGATGCCCATGACACCGACGGAGAAGGATGCCGCGGTCATGCGCTTGAACGAATGCCCCGCGACCTTCGGACGGCGTGACGCCTTGTGCGATGCGGCCGCCGTCTTCTGGCCGGCGGCGACCCGGACGGGCGACGTGTCGGCTGCGGGGCCCGCGATCACGGGGTTCTCACCGGTGAAGGAGAACAGGCGCGCCGCGATCTCGAACTCGTCGACTGACGGAGCGGACGCCGCTGCCGGTGTCGACCCGGTCGACTGGGCGGCACGTCGCGCACGGCGACTGGTCGACGGATCGATGTCGACATATGGAGGGGTGCGCAGTGGCTCGTCGCGACGGACGTCGGAGGTGGCCTGCGAACCCGTGGGAAGTGCACGGCTGGAGCGTCGCGTGGGCGCGGGATCAGCAGCCGATGAGGGGTCGAAAGTCAAGACGCAGGAAGGCTTTCAGATCGAGTCGCCCGGGGGGTGCGACGGGGTGGAACATGGAGCTGTCGATCATTCTGCCGTTCGGGCGAAGATAACGATCAGATAAACACTACCGGTAACATCCTGGGAGTCACGTGCACGGGCCTTTGCACGATCGGCCCGGACGACATCCCTCAGAGCACCGCCGCTCGTCATTCCGGACCCGCGGCGGCAGCCTGCAGCCGGTCGAAGAGCGCAGGGCCGCTCGCGATGATCATCGCGTTGTCGGCTCTCGCCCCGGGGAGACCGCCCACGACTCCGCCCGCTTCTTCGACGAGCAGGGCACCGGCGGCGTGATCCCAGGGTTTCAGTCCGCGCTCGAAGTATCCGTCGAGACGCCCCGATGCGACGAAGGCGAGATCGAGCGCCGCCGACCCGATGCGTCGCAGATCTCGGGCGAGCGGCATCACTCTGGCCACGCGGGCGAGGTCGCCCGCGTGCGTCGCCGGGTCGTACCCGAAACCCGTGGCCAGCAGCGCGCCCGCGGGCGAGAGCTCGGCATTCACGGCAAGACGGTCCGAGCCGAGCCACGCCCCGACACCCTTCACCGCATGGAAGAGCTCGCCGTTCGCGGGACTGAAGACCACTCCGGCGAGGGCGACCCAGCTCTGCGGGTCGGGCTCGCCCGCGACTGCGGCGATGCTGACGGCATACGAGGGGATGCCGTAGGCGTAGTTCACGGTGCCGTCGATGGGATCGACGATCCAGGTCGTGCCGCTTCGCCCGACCTCCGCCTCCGACTCCTCCCCCACGAAGCCGTCGTCGGGCCGTTCAGCAGCGAGACGCGCACGGATCAGCGCCTCGACCTCGCGATCGGCCTCGGTGACGATGTCGGCGATGGCTGACTTGGTCGCCGCGATCGAGACGCCCTCCGCGCGCCGACGGCGAGCGAGCTCACCCGCCTCCCGTGCGATGTCGATGGCGAGTTCGGCCAGCTGTCGGTTGTCGTCCGTCATCAGCGGGTCGGCGGCAGCGGCGGTGCGGGCGGGTAGCCCTGCCCGTGCGGGGTGGGCGGCGCGGGCGGAGCAGCGGGAGCACCCGGCGGACGGGCACCGGGGCTCATGCGACCGGTGTAGAAGGCACCCCAATCAGGCGAGCCGTCGGGCATCACGGGCAGCGGCGTCCGACCGTCGGCGAACATCGGCCAGGGCAGCGGCTGCACGTGCGCCTGCGGCTCGAGCGATGACGACGATCCGGCGAACACGGGCGGCGCCTGCGGAGGGAACGGTGCAGGACGAGCGGATGCCGCGGCCGACGGGTACGGGCCACCCACCGTGCCCGGGCCCGCCGGGCGGGCCTTGCGGGGGGCGAACAGCAGGTTCATGAGAGGGATGAGCGCGGTCCCGACCGCCGCGAGGATCGTGATCGCCACGACGAGACGCCAGTACCACCCGCGGAAGTCGATGAACTCATTGAGCATGAGCGACAGGACCAGCATCAGCGCGAGCAGCCCGACGAGTGCCACGGTGATGCCGGCGATGACGCGGACGAAGGTCGTGGGGTTGCGGCGGACCGCCTTCGCGAACAGCGTGACGTGCAGCAGTGCGAGCTGCACGATGAGCACGATGAGCAGGAACTCGACGAAACGGACGAACCCGACGCCGGAGCGGGTGTCCGGCAGCCAGATCATCACGGCACCGATGACGAGGATCGCCACCCAGCCGACCATGCTGGCGAGCGCGAGCCACCCGGGACGCCTCGGGGCGAGGTGGACGTCGAGGATCGCCGCACCGGCGAACGCCGCCAGCAGGAGGATCGTCGAGAACGCACGACCGATGATGTCGCCCGTCGAACCCACCAGAACCCACACGACGCAGAGGAGGGCCGCCGCGATCAGCGCACCGATGGCCACCCAGATGGCCGCCCGCTGCAGCTGCGGGCCGGCGGCGCCTCGAGTCGGTACGTCACGCGGAGGTTCGGGAGTAGTCATAATCGCTCCTGATCGGGCGAATTTCTGGTGGCGAGTGAGGGATTCGAACCCCCGAAGTCGATGACAGCTGAGTTACAATCAGATCCCTTTGGCCGCTTGGGTAACTCGCCAGGGCGCTCCGTCCGACTTGTGCAGACGACCGGAGGCGCGATCCACAATGCTACCCAACGATGGGCCCGCAGGAGAAATCACGTGCCCAGGCGATCGAGGTCGTCCCCCGCCAAGGCGGGCGGCAGGCGCAAGAGCGCTCCTTCGAACCGGCACGTCGCCGCGGCGACATCCATCGCCCGCTCCAGAAGCGCACCCCATCCGTCATCGTTCGCCGGCGCATCCTGCACGAGGGAGACCACGGCGGCGGCGAGGACGGCATCTCCCGCGCCCATGGTGTCGATGATGCGCCGCGGGAGGTCCGACACAGGACGTGTCACAACGATCTCGCCCGCTTCGAGAGTCGCCCCGGCGGCGCCTTCGGTGGCGAGGACGACGTCCACCCCCAGGTCGATCAACCGAGCTCGCAGCGCGTGCAGAGGCTCGCCGTAGAGGAGGGAGGCGTCGTCGTCGCCCACTTTCACGAGGGTGGCGGACGCGGCGAGCGACTCGAAACCGCGCACGAACTCCGCGCGGTCGCTCATCATGCCCGAGCGGGGGTTCGGGTCGATCGCGAGCGACTGCGCTCCGCTGACGGCGTCGGCGAGTTCGAGGGTCTGGGCGATGTCGTCGAACGGGAAGCAGCTGACCACAACGGTCGGAGCATCCGCGATCGCCTCCCGCTCACGCGCTCCGAACCGGATGCGTCGCTCCTGCGCGGCCTGGTTGAACTCGTACTCCGGCTCGCCGGCTCCGCTGCGCACACTGACCGCGCGCGAGGAGCCGTGCGGCGCGGCACTCGCGATGAGCTCCACGCCGAAATCCGACAGGAACGAGCGGATGCGCCCGCCCGCTTCGTCATCACCCACCATTGCGATCAGGGTTGCAGGCACACCGAGACGGCTGATCCCCACCGCGACGTTGAGGGCGGCCCCTCCGACGAACTCGCGGACGCCGTGGTCATCGCGCAGTTCGTCGATCAGGGCGTCGCCGATGACGACGACACGCGCCGGCGGAGTGTTCTCTGACATGGTGGGCTCCCTTGCTTCCTGTCTGCCTGCACATTACTGGCGTCAGGCCGTGACCTCGTCCAGGATGCGACGGACGAACGACTCCACGCGGCGGTGCGTCCCGTCGATGCGGCGGTCCACGCTCGCCCGCACTTCGCTCGGCGCCAGCGGCGCGGCGAGCCGCACGTTCTCGTGACAGGAGAGATCTGCGCAGATGTAGGTGCCGACGCTGTCGCCGTGCTCCCCCGCGAGGCCGGCCTTCTTCGCGGTGAACAACGCCACCTGATCGGCCGGTTGCATCGTGTGGCACAGGTTGCACATCGCCGACCTCGCCCGCGAAGTGCCGTCCGCGACCCGGAGGGCGACGCCCGCGATCCGACCGTCGAGCTCGAGGACGACGTAACCGCGCCCGCGGGTGCGGGGATCACGCCATGCGAGGAAGTCGCAGTGGTCCCAGTCCGTGAGCACGAAGTCCGCCGGCGGGGTCACGAGTCGCCGCTCGTCCACCGTCACATTGGAGAACGACGCACGCACGTCGGCTTCTGTCAGCGGGCGCATGGGTTCTCCTCATGGTGGGATGCGGGCGGGCGACATCGACAAGTCTACGAAGACGGATGCTGCTTCCTCCGGCGCGAGACCACCGGACTAAACTCTCACCATGGCTGATTCATCCTTCGACATCGTGAGCAAGGTCGATCATCAGGAGGCCGACAACGCCCTCCAGCAGGCCCGCAAGGAGGTCGAGCAGCGCTACGACTTCAAGGGCACGGGCGCGTCGATCGACTGGAGCGGCGACGACATCCTGATCAAGGCGAACACGGAGGAACGGGCCAAGGCAGTACTCGACGTCTTCCAGAGCAAGCTCATCAAGCGCGGGATCTCGCTGAAGAGCCTCGAGTCGGGTGAGCCGGCTGCGAGCGGCAAGGAGTACCGCATCGCCTCGTCGCTGAAGGACGGGATCTCGCAGGAGAACGCGAAGAAGATCGGCAAGATCATCCGCGACGAAGCACCGAAGACGGTCAAGTCGCAGATCCAGGGCGACGAACTGCGGGTGCAGTCCAAGAGTCGCGACGACCTCCAGTCGACGATCGCGCTGCTCAAAGGAGCCGACCTCGACGTCGATCTCCAGTTCATCAACTTCCGCTGACGGCTGCCGACGGCAAGCGCTCACCCGGCTGTGGTCGATATATCACCGCGGGTACCGCCACAGCAGTGGACGTGTGGAACAGGTGTTCCATAGAGTGAGCAAGGACAACACGATCCCGACCTCGGTCGGCCCGGTTCCTCCCCAGTGGCCGGAGCTCACTGATCTATCCCCAGTAGGTCTGAGTGGTTGAGATGTCCGGTTCCCTCACGCCTGGCCCGCTCGGCAATGTGGCGTGAGGGAACCGATCTTTCCGCCGACGAATCCGTCCCGGCCGTCTTCGACGGCGCGTGAGGACCGTCGTCGCACGGAGTGCTACGACGAGCTGCGTGGACGCGCCAGATACTCCCAGTCGACCTCGAGCACGTGGGGGCGGGATCGGGAGATGCGCGCGGGGAGAATCATGTCCGTCTCCGGCCAGTACCGGCGCTGGATGACCGCGGTGGTCTGCACGGTCGTCGGCACAACCCCGGGCGCCTCGGCGAGGAGCTCGAGACGGCACTCCTGGAATCGACCTCGCCTCGCGGGCTCCGAGACCGCGAGGACGCGCACTCGCCCGCGGACGGCGTCAGCGAGCGGACTGCCGGTCATCACCTCGAGCTGGTGCGCCACCTCGTCGAGATCTTCCATGCCCGAAGCCTAACCGCGACGCCCGCACCACCGGTCATATGCGCCCGTCAACGGAAGCGCGGCCTCGGCGCGACCGGTGCGCGCGTGGCGAGGCATCCGATCACCCAGCGCTCCAGCCGGTAGTAGGCCTCGTCGCGCACGTCCGCGCGCGACAGGAAGACATCGTGGAGCGCTCCCGCGATCCGGTCGACCGTCACCGACGAGGCGAGCTTGAGCGAGGCCCGCGCGATGTCGTCGACGACGAGCACGGAGTCCGACCGGGTCAGGTCCTCCGACCAGCGCCGGGGAATCGCCGACTTCGCCGACAGCAGGACGCAGACGGGGGCGTCGATCGCAAGCCCCGATGCGACGCGTGCGTGCCCCACCAGCACCGCGTGGAGCCAGCCCGCGTGCACGGCCATCGACTGCTCAGGGCGCCACTCCAGGTTCACATCCAGCGGGTCCTCCGCATTGCGCACTTCACGCTGCGCCCGTGCGTAGTAGCCGAGATCCACCTGTGGGATCGTCTCCATCGGTCGCAGGCGCGTTTCGAGCGAGAGCAGCGGTGACACGGCCGCCCGGGTCGTCCCGCTCAGCTGGAACTCGAGCCACGGGCTGTTCAGCACCACCGCTGAGATGAGCCTGGGATGCCGCGCCGCCCACAGCGACAGGATCAGGCCGCCCGTGGAATGGCCCACGAGCACGAGCCGGCGCTTCGCGGGCTCCCCGGCGAGCGGACGATTCATCGCCTCCAGGGCGGCGGAGATGTCCTCGTCGTAGGTCGTCAGATCGGCGATGTAGCCGGGCGTCTGCCCGGGGCGCAGGCTCCGACCGTACTTGCGCAAGTCGAGCGCGTAGAAGTCCGCGCCGCGGTCGGTCCAGAACGTCGCGAACTCGCGTTGGAAGAAATAGTCCGACCAGCCGTGCACGTAGAGGACGTCGACATCGGCGAGCGGCTGATGGTGCAGCACGTGCCGGTGCGCCTGCGATCGTACGATCGTGGCGACGACCTCGCCCTCGAAGTCTTCTCCGAGGGGCAGCGTCTGCTGCTCGAACGGCGCTCCGAGGATGTCGGCAACCCACTCACCAGCCATGGCGACACTTTATTGGGTCGCGCCCGGGTCACGCCGCCGGCCGCTCCCCGCCCGCCTCCGGCTCGTCACTCGCCGCGCGAGACCTGGACCATCTCGTCGCGCGGGACCACCTTGATGCGCGCCCGTCCGTGCGGCTCGCCCAGTGCCACCTCGTGTTCGTCGAGGCGATGCCAGCCGTCGAGGTCGGTCCAGGCGACGCCGCGTTCGGTGAGGAGGGCGGGGACGGCCCCCTCCGACGGGTCGGCGGGCTGCCACCACGATGCCTGATCGTTGATCACGTGCCGTACCGTCTCCATGGCATCGGATTTCGTGTGCCCGATGAGGCCGACGGGCCCGCGCTTGATCCACCCGGTGGCGTACATCCCCGGGACTCGCTCGTTGGAATCCTTGTGCAGTACCTGACCCTCGTGGTTGGGGATCACACCGTGCCGCTTGTCGAAGGGAACACCCTGCAGGGGCGAACCGAAGTAGCCGACCGCACGGTAGATCGCCTGGATCGCGACCTCGCGCAGCTCACCGGTGCCGGTCACGCCGCCCTCGGCGTCGGGCCGGGTGCGCTCGTAGACGAACGAGGTCACGCGTCCTTCATCGTCCTTCTTCACCTCGACGGGCTTGGCCCAGAAATGCAGGTGGAGGCGGCGCGACGCCGTGCCGCCGGCGTTGTTGACCGAGTCGCGCTTGCGCCAGGACTGCAGCACGCGGTCGATCACCATGACCTGCTTGTTGCTCGCGATCGCGGCGCGTGAGGCGTCGTCGTAGTCGAAATCCTCGTCGTAGACGACCATGTCCACATCGCGCAGCTCGCCGAGCTCGCGCAGTTCGAGAGGAGTGAACTTCACCTGGGCGGGTCCGCGGCGGCCGAAGACGTGGATGTCGGTGATGGGACTCGCGACGAGCCCGGCGTGGACGTTGTCGGGGATCTCCGTGGGGAGGAGGTCTTCCGGATGCTTGATGAGCATGCGCGTGACATCCAGGGCCACGTTGCCGTTGCCGATCACGGCGACCGACTCGGCCTCGAGCGGCCACGTGCGCGGCACGTCGGGGTGCCCGTCGAACCAGCTCACGAAGTCGGCGGCGCCGTAGGAGCCCACGGCATCGATGCCGGGGATATCGAGGTCGGTGTCGCGGATCGCGCCGGTCGAGAAGATCACGGCGTGATAGTGCTGCTTCAGGTCGTCCAGGGTGATGTCCGTACCGAAGTGCACGTTGCCGAAGATGCGGATGTCGCCGCGGTCGAGCACCTCGCGCAGAGCCGTGATGATGCCCTTGATGCGCGGGTGGTCGGGCGCGACGCCGTACCGCACCAGTCCGTATGGTGCGGGGAGCTGCTCGAAGAGGTCGATCGACACGTCGAACTTGCGCTCCGCCTTCAGCAGGATGTCGGCGGCGTAGATGCCCGCCGGCCCGGCGCCGACGATGGCCAACCTGAGTTTGGTCATGGGTGATGTCCTTTCGTGGCGCGACGATCGCAGAGTGCGAGGCGACCGGGGCGCGCGCGGGGGTGTGTCAGCTGGATCGGTCGGAAACGGCCTCGGCGAAGCGCGTGAGCGCCTCCCGCACGGGCCCGTCCGGAAGCGGCGCCAGCGCCTGCACGGCCTCGCGCGACCACGTGTGCGCGAGGGCGACCGTGGCGTCGGTCGCCTCATGGGTGCGGAGCTCGGCGAGCGCGTCATCGAGGATGGCCGGGTCGGCCCCGTCGGCGATGCGTGAGACGCCGTCGTCGACGCGCATGCGCAGGGCGACGGACGCCTGGTCTTGGCGCTGCGCGAGAAGCAGGTACGGCATCGTCGGCACGCCCGCGCGCAGGTCGGTGCCGGGCACCTTGCCGGTTTCGGCCGGGTCGGCCGAGAGATCGATGACGTCATCGAGCAATTGGAAGGCGACGCCCACCTTCTCGCCGAACACCACGACCGGCGCCTCGTACTCGAGCGGCGCGTTCGAGAAGAGCACGCCTGTCTGCGCGGCGGCGGCGATCAGCGATCCGGTCTTGTCGGAAAGGACGTCGAGGTAGAACTCGACGGGGTCGTCGTCGTCCTGGGCGCCGACCGTCTCGTGCATCTGTCCGAGGACGAGGCGCTCGAACGTATCGGCCTGGAGCTGGATGGCGCGCTCGCCGTTGCGTGCCATCAGCTGACTGGCGCGCGAGAACAGCAGGTCGCCGGTGAGGATCGCGATGTTGTTACCCCAGACCGAGTGGGCACTGGGCACGCCGCGACGCTTGTCCGCCGCATCCATCACGTCGTCGTGGTACAGCGAGCCGAGGTGCGTCATCTCGAGGGCGGTGGCCCCCTCGATGACCGCCTGCGTGGCGCCGTCGCCGAGTTCGGCCGTGAGCAGCGCGAGCATCGGGCGGATGCGCTTCCCGCCCGCCTCGTAGAGGTAACGGCTGGTTGCATCGGCCAACGTGTCGGCGACCTTGAGCTCCAGGGCGAGCTGAGCGTCGACCTTCTCGAGTCCGGCGTCCACGGTCGCGAGTAGCCTGCGGGAGCGTACGCCTGTGAAGATGCGGTCCGACAGGCTCAGCTTGCCCGCGAAGGCGATGCGCGCGGCAGAGCTGGGCGCGGAAGGACGCGGAGTCACGCTGTCAGCCTACCGTCCCGCACCTGATCACCGGCCGCGCGGGCAGGGGCACCCGCGGCGGGCGATGCGCGCGCACGGTCGGGTCACTCCCCGGCGGGGTCGGTGCCGGGGTTGGTGCCGCGGTGCAGCGCGACGATCCCGAACGTGAGGTCGCGATGGGCGACCCCGGTCCACCCCGCCTCGCGCATCCAGGCCGACAGGGTGGGCTGGTCGGGCCAGTCCCGGATCGACTCGTTGAGGTAGTCGTACGCGTCGGCGTTCGAGCTGACGGCCTTGGCCACGACGGGAAGGATCCGGTCGTTGTAGAAGCGGTACAGCCCCTCGAACACGGGCGACGGCGGGTGCGAGAACTCGCAGACGACGATGCGGCCGCCGGGCCGGGTGACGCGACGCAGCTCACGGAGGGCCTTCTTCGGGTCATTCACGTTGCGCAGCCCGAACGACATCGTCACGGTGTCGAACTCGCCGTCCTCGAAGGGGAGCGCGGTCGCGTCCGCCTCGGTGAAGCTGAGATTCGCGATGTCGTGGTGACGACGGCGGCCCTCGGCGATCATTCCGGGCGAGAAGTCCGCCGCGACGACGTCTGCGCCGCTGCGCGCCAGCGCCACGCTCGATGCACCGGTGCCGGCGGCGAGATCGAGGATGCGCTGACCCGGGCGGGGAGCCACGGCGCGCGTCGTGGCCACGCGCCACAGCCGGTCGTTGCCGAGGCTCAGCACGGCATTCGTACGGTCGTACCCCGCAGCGACCTCGTCGAACATGCCGCTGACGCGCGCGGGGTCTTTGCCGAGATCGGCGCGGTGCGGGCGGTCGGAGTGCATCCGTCGATTGTAGGCCGGGGCGGCGTGCGCCCGGCCCTCACTGCGGCGCGAGCGCCTCGAGCCTGACGAACCACGAGTCCGCGGTCGCGTCGTCGAACGGCGGCACGCGACGCGTCACCTGCTCCTCGAGATCGATGGCCACCTGCTCGAGTCGAGCCACGATCTCCGGCGGGTACCCGTAGGCGACGCGATGCTCCTCCCACTCGTCGCGATCGTCGATGTAGATCCCGCGTTCGACGCGGTCGACGACGTCGAGGTCCATGTCGATGCCGGTCGGCACCCCGTCCTGCCAGCGGGCGTCCCACGCGATGTCGATGTAGATGACCGTCCTGCTGGGCGCGGCGTTGCGCGTGTACACGAACTCCCCCGACGGCGGAAGGAGCGTGATGTTCGGATGCTGCACCGCGACGTCGCGCCCCGGTCGAGCGCTGCGCCACCCCGGCTGCTGGCCGAACCAGTCCCCCCACCGGTCGCTGCCGAGGTAGATGCACTCGTGCTCCCAGTGCGGTCCCCCGTTCCATTTCCGCCACCGGAAGTTCAACGGTGTACCGGATGCAGGACGCGGCGGCGAGGGTGTCACGGCGCAAGTCTAGGCTGGAGACGTGCGGGATTCCGAAGGGCGAGAAGTGCCGCGGCTCTGTGCCGAGACACGCGAGATCGACCACGTCGACGACCTCCTCGATTTCGCCGATCCGACCGGAACGCTCGCCTGGCTTCGCCGTGGCGACGGCATCGTCGCGCTGAGCGGTGTCGGAGAGCCGGTGTTCACCCTCTCGGAGGACGGCGCCACCGACCTCGCCCGCATCCCTCGGCTCGCCGCCCGCTGGCGCGCGATCTCGGACGTCGCCGAGGTGGATGACGACGTGCGGGTCCCCGGTACGGGTCTGGTCGGCTTCAGTGCGATCGCGTTCGACGACCGCTCCTCAGCGCCATCCACGATCATCGTGCCGTCGGCGCTGGTCGGACGCCGGGCCGGACGCTCGTGGGTCACCCGCATCAGGCGAGCGGATGCCGCGTACCCCGAGCTGCCCACCGGGCTGGCCCCGTGGGGCGCGTACTGGTCGGCGACGCTCGGTCCCGGTTCCCTCGACCCGGCGGCGTATCAGTCGGCCGTCCATTCGGCCCTCGACGCGATCGCCGCGGGCGAAGTGAGCAAGGTGGTGCTCGCCCGGGATCTGCGGGGCACGGTCCCCGCCGGCGCCGACCTGCGTCGACTCGCCCGCGCACTGTCGACGGGGTATCCCGACTGCTGGGCATTCGCCGTGGACGGCCTCATCGGCGCGAGTCCCGAGACACTGGTGACCGTGTCGCGCGGGACCGTCACGGCCCGCGTCCTGGCCGGAACCACTCCTCGCGGCGCCGACGCGGACGCCGACACGCTCGCTTCCGCGGCGCTGGCGACCAGCGCGAAAGACCAGGACGAACACCTGTACGCCGTGCGTAGCGTGCTCGGCTCGCTGAGGTCGCACACGTCCGCACTCGCCGCGAGCGAGCAGCCGTTCACCCTGAAGCTTCCCAACGTCTGGCACCTGGCGACCGATGTCGAGGGCACGCTCTCGGGCGCGGCATCCGCTCTGGATCTCGTCGGCGCACTGCATCCCACCGCCGCGGTCGCGGGCACCCCCACCGCCGCTGCCCTGGCGGTCATCGATCGCCTCGAGCCGTTCGACCGCGGACGTTACGCGGGTCCGGTGGGCTGGGTGGACGGCACGGGCGACGGGGAATGGGCGATCGCCCTGCGCTGCGCTCAGATCGGAGCGCCGGATGCCGCGACCGACGCGTCCCCGGACGGCGCCCCCGACGTCGGCTCCCCGACACCCTTTTCTCTGCGCGCCACTCTGCCCGTCGTGGCGCACGCGGGCGCGGGCATCGTGGCGGGCAGCGACCCGGAGTCCGAGCTGATGGAGACGCGCGTCAAGTTCCGACCCATCGTGGACGCGTTGGCCTGATACCGCCGGTTCAGGTGGCGGCCAGGCGCTTCTTCTCGACCTCGACGTCGAACGTCGCGGTCGGCCACTGCGGGTCGATGTCCCGGAGAGTCTCGAGCAGGAGGTTCTGCACCGCGAGCCGGGCGTACCACTTGCGGTTGGCGGGGACGACGTACCAGGGCGCGACGTCGGTCGAGGTGCGCTCGAACACCGTCTGGTAGGCATCCATGTAGTGCGGCCACAGAGCGCGTTCGTCGACGTCGCCCGGGTTGTACTTCCAGTGCTTGTCGGGGCGGTCGAGCCGTTCAGCGAGTCGATCCCGCTGCTCGTCGTAGGAGATGTGCAGCATCACCTTGACGACACGCGACCCGGAGGCGACGAGTCCCGCTTCGAACTCGTTGATCGCGCCATAGCGACGCTCGATCTCCTCGTCGGACGCGAGCGAGCGCACCTTGCCGACCAGCACGTCCTCGTAGTGCGAGCGGTCGAAGACGCCGATGAGTCCGGGCGTCGGAACTCGGGAGCGCACGCGCCAGAGGAAGTCGTGGGAGAGCTCTTCGGGGGTGGGCTTCTTGAACGCCGTGAGCATGACTCCCTGAGGGTCGACCGCGCCGATCACGTGCCGCACGATGCCGCCCTTGCCGGCGGAGTCCATCGCCTGCAGCACGAGCAGGATCGAGGCATCCGACGCGCCCGTCCTGCTCTGCGCGAACAGGCGCTCCTGATACTCGTCGAGCTGCGCGAGTCCCGCCTTCAGATCTTCGGCACCGGTCGACTTCGACCCGGAGTGCCCGGGGGTGGACTCGGGATCCAGACCCGACAGCACGAATCCGGGGCCTGCGCGCAGGAGGTCGAGGCTGTCGGCGCCCCCGTGGGTCTGGCTCTTCGAGGTCATCTGCCCATTCTGGCGCGCGGCGGCGTCACGCGCGAGGACGCCGGGCGACCTCATCGGCGTCAGCGCGGAAGCGGCACTTCGATCAGCTGACGACCGCCTACGGCGGCGACCAGCGCCTGGTCGAGCGCGGTGCGGGTGGTCACGCGCAGATACTCCCAGCCGTACGCCAGCGCCAGTTGCTCGAGCCGGGTCGTGTGGGGGGTGTAGAGCACGCGGTCCATCGCGGCGGGATCGGCGACTCCCGCCACCTCGAGCGTGTCGAAGATCGTCCCGCCGCCGTCGTTGCCGATGATGACCTGGATGCGCGGCTCGGGCTCACCCGGTGGCAGCAGCAGCGATCCGACGTCGTGCAGCAGGGCGAGATCGCCCATGAGCAGCCTGGTCACTCCCGGTGCGCCGCTGCTCTGGCTCGCGATCGCGACGCCGAGCGCGGTGGCGACCGTACCGTCAATGCCGGCAAGACCCCGGTTGGCGTGCACGGGCACCTTCTTGCCCCCCACGACTGCATCGGCCACGCGCACGAGACGTGACGAGCCGAAGACGAGTCGGTCGTGCGGCCACGTCGCGCGCCACACCGCGTCGACGAGGTTCTCCCGATCGAGCGGCGTCCGGATCGCCGCCAGCTCCCCGGCGATCGCTCCCAGCCGCGCGCGGGGGTCGGCCGAGCCGAGACCCTCGACGTCGGGCGCGGGCGGGGCGACGTCGACCGCGGCGTCGCGCGAAGCGCGCATCCACGCGCCGAGCCACTCGCGGTCGGCTTCACCCTGCTCCACCGCGACGGTGTCGAGCGGCACCGTCGCGCCGTTGAGGTTCAGGGGTTCTCCGGGCCCACGGAGCGCCAGGACTTCCACCTCGACATCCGACAGCAGGGCGGTCACCTCGCGGCTCAGCGTCGGGTGACCGAGCACGACCGCCCGCTCGATCCGCCCGCCGAGCTGCGGGTCGCGCAACAACGCCCGATAACCGTGCACCAGGTTGCGCCCGAAGCGCGCGCCGCTGACGACCTCGGCGATGAGCGGCCATCCGCCCGCGTGCGCGAGCGCCTCCGCATCGCTGCCGGCGTCCGACCCTGCGATCACGACCGTGCGCGCACCGCGGGCCAGCATGTGCGGTGCCGCGTCTGCTTCCCCGGGCAGATCGGCCTCGCCGATACCGCCGCCGCCCTGATACAGAGCGCCGGATGCCTCGGCCTCGGTGTCGGCGTCGGGCAGAGGCGCGGCATCCGGGTCCTGCTCGGACGTCGAGGCCAGCTCGGTCTCGGGCACACCCATCCAGGCCGGGAACTGCCCCGCGAGGGGCTCGCGGAACGGGACGTTCAGGTGGACGGGGCCGGCCGAGCGCATGCCCTCGCCGAGCGCTGCGGCCACCGCTTGCTGGGCCACGACGCGCAACATGGCACTCTGCGGTCCGTCGCCGAGCGGATCGGTCTCTTCGGCCACGGGGAGGTCGGCCTCGTACCGGGTGTTCGGAGCGAACATCCCCGGCTGGCGGGTGGTCTGATTCGCGCCGACACCGCGCAGCTCGGGTGGGCGGTCGGCAGTGAGGATGATCAGCGGAACCCCCGCATGATGCGCCTCGAGTGCCGCCGGCAGAAGATTCGCCCCCGCGGTACCGGAGGTGCACATCACCACGGCCGGCATACCGGACTCGCGACCCAGACCCACTCCGGTGAAACCGGCCACGCGTTCGTCGATGCGTACGTGCATGCGCACGCCGCCACGGCGCTCGAGTTCGGCCGCGACGAGGGCGAGTGCCTGCGAGCGCGAACCCGGACTCACGACGAGGTGCCGCACCCCGAGCTCGACGAGTGCGCACAGGAGGGCTGCGGCGGCGTCCGTGGCGGGCGACACCAGGCGCCGTTCATCTACGGCGGGCTCGCCGCGCGCCGGGTCCTTCTCGAGCGACACGACTCAGCCGACGGCGCCGCGCTGGCCGCGGCCGTCGTCGTCGTCCGAGGGGAGCTCAGGACCCCGAGCGGGAGGCTCGATGGCGGGAGCGGCCGTGGGCGGGGCAGGCGTCCCCGGCCCGGAGGCGGATGAGTTACCCGCGGGGGGCATGTCCCACTTCGGGTCGTCGTCTTCGGCGTCGAGCATGGCCAGCTCTTCCTCGAGACGGCGAATGCGTTCGTCCTGATCGCTGACCGTTCCGAGGCGCCCGAGGAACTCCGGATCGTCGTCGGGGGCACGACGGGCGGTCAGGGTCGACGCGCGTACACGACCGACCGCGAGCCACAACAGGCCGCCCAGCACGGGGATCAGCACCACGATGAGAAGCCACACCGGCTTGCTGACGCCGCGGTGCCTGTTCGGAGGCTGCACAGCACAATCGACGATGGTGTAGACCCAGAAGGCGGTCAGCACCAGCGCGAGAATCAGCAGCACGCGGGTCACGATCCCCATCCTAAGCGCGCTGCGACCACCCGGTCCGGTGGAGGCGCAACTGTGGGCGCTCGCACAGGACGCGCACGGGCGCGGACGTAGAATGAACCGGTGAAGCTGCCCCCGATGCTGACCTACACGGTGCTGCGCCTGCTCGCGTTCCTGGTGCCGTTCGGCGTCCTCATGCTGTTCCCGGTGTTCCAGGAGCTCTATTGGCTGGCGGCCGTCTTCGCCGCTCTCATCGGACTGAGCATCTCGCTGCTGTTCCTTCGGCGCCCGCTCGCCGACGTGTCGGCGACCATCGATCGCCGTCGCCGCGCAGAGCGTGCCGTGGCCGACGACGAGAGTGTCGAGGATGCCGCGAACGACGTCGCGCGCGGGGTCGCGACATCCGAATCCCCGGTGTCTCAGCCGACGAACGACCAGGCGACGAAGAAGCCGTAGGCGACGGACGTCAGCGACGCGAGTGCGAGGGCGACGACGAGTTCGCGCGGCGCGCGGTACGTCCAGACGATGAGGATCGCGGGCAGTGCCACGAGCAGCACCAGCAGGGTCAGCCACGCGATCGGATAGAACAGCGCCAGGAAGATCGCGATCGCGAACGGCAGCAGCACGAACGCCGTGAACACGACCTGTGTGGCGCGCTTGCCGATGCGCACCGTGAGGGTGCGCTTGCCCGCCTCGCGGTCCTGATCGATGTCGCGGAGGTTGTTGACGAGCAGCACCGCACACGCCAGCAGGCCGGCAGCGACGGCGCCGAACCACGCTTCCTGCGGGAGTGACTGCACCTGAACCCATGTCGTGCCGAGGGTCGCCACCAGCCCGAAGAAGACGAAGACGAACAGCTCGCCCAGCCCCGCATAACCGTACGGGCGCTTGCCGCCGGTGTAGAAGTACGCCGCGACGATGCAGATCGCCCCGATCGGGATGAACCACCACTGCTGCGTGCGGATCGTGACTGCGAGCCCTGCGACCGCTGCGATCGCGAAGAAGGCGAGCGCGACCACGAGGACGGTGCGCGGCTTCGCCTTGCGCGACGCGGTCAGTCGCGCCGGCCCGACGCGGAAGTCGTCGGTGCCGCGGATGCCGTCGCTGTAGTCGTTGGCGTAATTCACGCCGATCTGCAGGCTGAGCGCGACGGCCAGGCACAGCAGCGCCAGCACCCAGTGGAACAGGCCGTCCACGAGACGGGCGGCGCCGGTGCCGATCAGGATGGGAGTGATCGCCAGCGGCAGGGTTCGCAGCCGCGCGGCCCCGATCCAGTCCCGCGCCGTCGCCTTCGGAACCTGCCGTGGGTCGCGCGACACGTGAGCCCGCTGAGGATTGCCACGACTGGATTGCTTCTTCGGCTTGGTCTGCGTGCGCTTCTTGCGAGGGGATCCGGCCACGAGGAGACATCCTACGGCGACAGGACCATCGGTCCGCTCAGCCGCCCGGAGCGCGGAGGGCGAGGCGCAGTGCTTCGCGATCGGGTTTGCCGGAGGCGAGCGTCGGCAGAGCGCCGACGAGGACGATGCGAGACGGCCGTGCGTGCGCGCCGACCGTCGCCTCGACGGCCGTGCGAGCCGCGCTCAGCACCGCGTCCTCGTCGCGGGCGCCGAACTCCTCGCGGGAGACGACGACGACGGATGCCTCGCCCCAGCGCTCGTCGGCGACGCCGACCACGACCGCGTTCCCGAGCCCCGCCACCGTACGGACGATCTGCTCCACGCGATCGAGGGAGATGTTGATGCCGCCCGAGACGATCACGTTGTCGAGCCGTCCACGGATACGCAGGACACCGTCCTCGAGCAATCCGTCGTCCCCCGTGCGGTACCAGCGCGTTCCGTCGTCGTCCACGACGAAGGCGTTCTCGGTCAGGTCGGGTCGACCGAGATATCCGTCCGCCAGCGTCGGCCCGGCCACCCGCACCTCGCCACCGACGACCGCGAGGCGCACACCCCTGAGCGGCACGCCGTCGTACACGCATCCGCCGCTGGTCTCACTCGAGCCGTAGGTGCGGACGATGCGCACACCCGCATCGACCGCACGCTCGCGCACCGCCGCCGGCAGCGCCTGCCCGCCGACCAGGATCGCCTCGAAGGAGCGAAGCGCCCGCAGCACCGTGGTGTCTTCGGCCGCGGCATCCAGCAATCTGGTCACCTGGGCCGGGACCAGCGAGGTGTACGTGGGCACCGGCGCGCCGCCGTCGCTGGAGGCCATCGACAGCGCAGCAGCCGTGAAGGACTGAGCACTGAAGACGCCGCTCAGGATCGCGGGCTCGCGTCCTGCCACGATCGCGCGGACGAGCACCTGCAAGCCGGCGACGTAGCCCGCGGGCAGCGCGAGCAGCCACGCCCCGTCCCCGATGCGGTCGGCGGTCGCCAAGACGCTCGCGGTGAGCGCGTTACGGCTCAGCACGACGCTCTTGGGCACGCCCGTCGAGCCGGAGGTCGTCACCACGACCGCCGTGCCGGCGGGCACATCCACGGGCGCCGACCCCGGCATGCCCAGCCCGAGCGCGGGACCCGCGCCGTGCAGCGCCTGCCGCACGGCGCGCAGCACGGTGCGCGGATCGTCGTCGGCGACCGGGACGAGCTTCATCAGCCGACCGATGTGCGCACCGTCAGTACTGCCACGGATAGGGCGCCCAGTCGGGTTCGCGCTTCTCGAGGAAGGCGTCGCGCCCCTCGACCGCCTCGTCCGTGCCGTAGGCCAGCCTCGTCGCCTCGCCGGCGAAGACCTGCTGACCGACGAGTCCGTCATCGACCGCGTTGAACGCGAACTTCAGCATGCGGATCGCGGTGGGCGACTTCGTGAGGATGGTGCGGGCCATCGCGATGGCTTCGCGCTCGAGGTCGGCGTGCGCCACGACCCGGTTGACCGCGCCCATCTCGAAGGCGCGCTGCGCCGAGTACTCCTCGGCGAGGAAGAACACCTCGCGGGCGTTCTTCTGGCCGATCTGGCGGGCGAAGTAGGCCGAGCCGTATCCGGCGTCGAAGGAGCCGACGTCGGCATCGGTCTGCTTGAAGCGGCCGTGCTCCCGGGAGGCGATGGTTAGGTCGCAGACGACGTGCAGCGAGTGCCCGCCTCCGGCCGCCCACCCGGGCACCACCGCGATGACCACCTTCGGCATGAATCGGATCAGTCGCTGCACCTCCAGGATGTGCAGCCGACCGGCACGTGCCGGGTCGGTGACCGTGTCGGTCTCGGAGTACTTGTAGCCGTCACGACCGCGGATGCGCTGGTCTCCGCCTGAGCAGAAGGCCCACCCGCCGTCCTTGGGGCTCGGACCGTTGCCGGTGAGAAGCACGACGCCGATGCGCGGGTTCTGGCGGGCACCCTCCAGCGCCCGGTAGAGCTCGTCCACCGTGCGCGGGCGGAAGGCGTTGCGGACCTCGGGACGATCGAACGCGATGCGCGCGATCCGGCCGTCTCTCGAGACGTGCGCGGTGATGTCGGTGTATTCCGACGCGCCGGGCGCCGGCATCCACTCGCCCTCATCGAACAGATCGGAGACGGACACCGCTCAGGCGTTCTTCGCGTCGCGCCAGGCGAGCCAGCGGCTGACCAGGTCGTAGTCCCAGTCGGGCCCACCGAAGCCCATCGTGTACAGCCGCGTCCCCGCGTCGTAGAGAGCGTCGGCGAACTGCTCGTCTCGGTCCTTCAGCTCGTTCGAGACGATGAGTCCGGACGCGTCGTGCCCGTCCTTCTCCGCCCAGCGCTCGATCACCTCGAGCTTGTGCGGAACCTGATCGGGACCGACGAAGCTGTGCCAGATGTCGGCGTGACGGGCGACGATCCGCAGCGTCTTCTGCTCGCCGGAACCGCCGATCATGACGGGGATGTGGCGGGTGGGTGCCGGGTTCAGGACGTCCCACCGTGCGGTGACGCGGTCGAGCCCGTCGGAAAGGTCGTTCAGCCGCGAACCGGCGGTGCCGAACTCGTAACCGTACTCGTCGTAGTCGCGCTCGAACCAGCCCGATCCGGTGCCGAAGATGAAGCGACCCTCGCCGCCGCGGGCGCTGATGTGGTCGATCGTGCGGGCCATGTCGGCCTGCAGATCGGGGTTGCGGTAGCTGTTGCAATTGACGAGCGCGCCGAACTCGACGCGCTCGGTCTGCTCGGCCCACGCGGCGAGCATGGTCCACGACTCGAAGTGGAGTCCGTCCGGGTCGCCGTACAGGGGGAAGAAGTGATCCCAGTTGAAGAGGATGTCCACCCCCATCTCCTCGAGGCGGGACACGGCATCGCGAATCGCCGTGTAGCTGACGTGCTGGGGCTGGATCTGCACGCCGAGGCGCACGGGGGTGTCGAGAAGCATGGGTCCCAGCCTAGGACCGGCCGAGCCCCGCAGCGCCCTGCCCCGACGTCGGCTCCGCGGCGAGCGCACCCCCGAACGGGGCGCGTCCGAGGGAAGATGGGCTCGTGACCGATGACGCTCCCGCACCCCTTCCCGCCCTGAACGACCTCCTCGAGTCCGCGCGGGTGGTGGCGCTTCCGCTGGTCACGCGATTCCGCGGGGTGGAGGTGCGCGAAGCGGTGCTCTTCGAGGGGCCCGAGGGCTGGACCGAGTTCTCCCCCTTCGTGGAGTACGCCGATGCCGAGGCCTCCGCCTGGCTCGCGGCGGCGGTCGACTTCGGATGGCGGGCGCAGCCCGCGGGGCTGCGGACCGAGATCCCCGTCAACGCCACGGTGCCGGCCGTGCCCGCGGCATCCGTCCCCGCACTCCTGGCGCGCTTCGACGGATGCCGCACCGCCAAGGTCAAGGTCGCGGAGCCCGGCCAGCGCCTCAGCGACGACGTCGACCGCGTCCGCGCCGTGCGCGAGGTGATGGGCGTCGAGGGGCGCGTGCGCGTCGACGCCAACGGAGCGTGGAACGTCGACGAGGCCGAACATGCGATCCATGCGCTGGCCGGGTTCGACCTCGAGTACGTCGAGCAGCCGTGCGCCACCGTCGACGAGCTCGCCGAGCTGCGACGCCGGGTGAAGTACATGGGCATCCCGATCGCGGCGGACGAGAGCGTCCGAAAGGCGTCCGACCCGCTCGAAGTCGCCCGCGCCGGCGCGGCCGACATCCTCGTGATCAAGGCTCAGCCGCTCGGCGGCGTGCGCCGCGCCCTGGCGATCATCGCCGAAGCCGGCCTGCCGGCCGTGGTCTCGAGTGCGCTCGACACTTCGGTCGGGCTCTCGATGGGGGCGAGCCTGGCGGCCGCACTGCCTGCCCTCGACTACGACTGCGGGCTGGCCACCGCGTCCCTGTTCACCAGTGATGTCGCGTCGCCCCCGCTGATCCCGCGGCAGGGAGTGATCACCGTCGGTCGGGTGCGCCCCGACCCGGCTCTGCTGGAGTCCGCCGGCGCCTCGGCTGAGCGGCGCGACTGGTGGCTCGACCGGATCCGTCGGTGCCACGCGGAGCTGGCCCGCGGCTGAGCCTGAGGAGACCGCCCGCGGGTCAGCCGGCGATGACCTCGGCGAGGATCCGCATGCGCGCGTTGATCGCGAGGCACAGCTCCGCGTCATCGAGACCGTCCATCGCGGCCCGCAGGGCGGCGGTCTCCCACGTGGTCAGGAACATCTGTGCGAGGTCCTCCGGCGGCAGTTTGAGAGGCAGGCCGCTGGCACGCACGATGTCGCGGATGAGATCGGCGACACGTGATGTCATCGCGTCCTCCCACCGGGTGTAGGAGGCGGCCAACGTCGCGTCGCGGAGCGCGCGGTTGCGGATCTCGCTGAGCAGCAGGACTCCGGATCGACTGTCGTTCTCGACGTCGAGCAGTCGGCCGACGAGCTCCCCGGGGCTGCCCGACAGCTCGGACGCCGACTCCAGCTCCCGCACGCGCTCGGTCACGGCCGACAGCTTCTCGTCCGATACCCGGCCGGCGAGCTCCAGGAACAGCTCGTCCTTCGACACGAAGTTCGAGTAGAACGCCCCCCGGGTGAAACCGGCGCGTTCGCAGATCGCCTCGACGGATGCCGCGTCCAGCCCGACCTCGGCGAACACCTGGGCGGCGGCATCCAGCAGTCTCTGGCGGGTGCGCTCCCGGCGCGCGCTGGCCGGGACGGCCTCGTTCACGGATGTCGGCGGGATATCCGCCAGGGCCGCGGTGTCAGCGACCTCGTCTACGGCGGTGCCCGTGGAGGTGCCCGCGGGGGTGCTCATGGTGTCGCTCACTGCTTCTCCTTCGGAAGGGCCGGCGGGGCGGGTCCGAGGCCGGTGCTCCCTCACACCCGACTCTCAGACTCGAGACCGTTCCGCGACCTACGATACACATATGTATCGGATACATCGGTGTATCCAAACCCGCAGCACTGTCTGATCCCGGAGGCACCGTGTCCACTCTTCTCTACGCCCTCGGCCGGTGGTCGTATCGGCGACCGTGGCGCGTCATCGCGACATGGGCGCTGCTGCTCGCCCTCGCCGGCGGCGGGGCCGTCGTCTTCAGCGCGGGAACCGACAACACCTTCTCCATCCCCGGCACCGAATCGCAGGAGGGCATCGAGCAGCTCGCGCGCACATTCCCGCAGGCGAGCGGCACGAGCGCGCAGCTGATCGTCGTCACCGCTGACGGCGCACCCATCGACGAGGCGCCCTACAAGGACGCCATCGAGGACGCCGTGGGCTCGTTCGGAGACCTCGACCAGGTCAGCGCGGCCACCGACCCCTTCGACGAGAACGTGTCGGGTCTCGTCTCGGACGACGACTCCGCCGCGATCGTCCGCCTGCAGTTCGACGGTCAGACGAGCGATGTCACCGCCGACACGAAGACCGATCTGCGCGAGGTCACCACCACGCTGCAGGACGCACTGCCGGACGGCTCACAGGTGCTCCTCGGCGGTGATCTGTTCTCACAGTCCATCCCCGGCGTGACCATCACCGAGGCGATCGGCCTGATCATCGCCCTGCTGGTGCTGATCGTGACCTTCCGTTCCTTCGTCGTGGCAGGACTCCCCCTCTTGACGGCCATCCTCGGCGTCGGGCTCTCGATGACGCTGATCTTCATCGCCACAGCCTTCGCCACGGTGTCCTCGACGACACCTCTGCTGGCCCTCATGCTCGGGCTGGCTGTCGGCATCGACTATTCGCTGTTCATCGTCGCCCGACATCAGGATCAAGTGCGCGCGGGGATGCCGGTCGAGGAGTCCGCGGCGCGCGCGACGGGCACCGCCGGCTCGGCCGTCGTGTTCGCCGGAATCACCGTGCTGATCGCCCTCATCGGACTGTCGTTCGCGGGCATCCCCTTCCTGACGACGATGGGCATCGCCGCCTCGGTCGCCGTCTTCCTCGCGGTGCTCGTCGCCACGACGCTGACCCCGGCGCTGCTGGGCCTGCTCAAGGAACGCGTGCGAGGACGGATGCCGCGGCACGCGTCGTCCGCCGCGTCCGCCACGCCCGCGCCCGCGGACGACGCCGACCCGGACAGTGTCGGCGAAGGCTCTCCGCGGCCCGCCACTCGCCGTAGGGAGAAGGTGACGTTCTCGCGACGCTGGGTGCGCGGCGTCATGAAGCACCCCGTGCTCACCACCGTCGCCGTCGTCGTCGGGCTGGGGATCGCCACCGTGCCCCTCGCGAGCCTGACGCTCGCCCTGCCGAACGCCGGCATGCTGCCCGCCGACACCGAGGCCCGCCAGAGCTACGACCTCGTGAGCGAGAAGTTCGGTCCGGGCTTCAACGGGCCGATCATCATGACCGGCACGATCGTGACGAGTACAGACCCGCTCGGCCTGATGACCGACCTCGGTGACGACATCGCGACACTCCCGGGCGTGAAGACGGTGGCGCTGGCGACCCCGAACGAGACCGCCGACACCGGCATCGTCCAGCTCATCCCCACGACGGCGCCCGACGATCCTGCCACCGCCGCGCTCGTGCGGGAGCTGCGCGATCAGCACGACCGTCTTCTGGACGAGTACGGCGTCGACCTGAAGGTGACCGGTTTCACCGCGGTCGCGATCGACATCTCCGACCAGCTGGGTGCCGCCCTGATCCCGTTCGGCCTGTTCGTGGTCGGACTCTCGATCATCCTGCTGGCCATCGTCTTCCGGTCCATCTGGGTGCCCATCAAGGCGACCCTCGGCTACCTGCTGTCGATCGGCGCCGCGTTCGGCGTGGTCAGCGCGGTCTTCTCGTGGGGCTGGTTCGCAGACATCCTGCACGTCTCATCGGTCGGCCCGATCATCAGCTTCATGCCCATCGTCGTGATGGGGGTGCTGTTCGGACTCGCGATGGACTACGAGGTCTTCCTCGTCTCCCGCATGCGTGAGGACTACGTGCATCGCCGTCGCAGCCACCCGCACGAGAGCGACCGCACCGCAGCGCTCGGCGCGGTCGAGTCGGGGTTCGTCGGGTCGTCCCGCGTCGTGGTCGCCGCCGCGATCATCATGTTCTCGATCTTCGCCGCGTTCGTCCCCGAGGGAGACAGCAGCCTGAAGCCGATCGCGCTCGGACTGGCCGTCGGCGTCTTCGTCGACGCGTTCGTCGTGCGCATGACGCTGGTCCCCGCGGTCATGACCCTCCTGGGCGCGAAGGCGTGGTGGATTCCACGGTGGCTGGATCGCCTCCTCCCCCACTTCGACGTGGAGGGCGAAGCGGTCGAACGCGAGCTCGCCATGGCGGATTGGCCCGAGCCCGACACCACCGCGGTGGTCGTCGGTACCGGTATCGCGCTGCGGCAGGGCGACCTCGCCCTCTACGACGATGTCGCGGTACGGGTCGACAGCGGCGAGACGCTCGTCGTGACGGGCGCCGATCGCCGCAGCATCCGTGCACTCCTCCTCACCTTCGCCGGGCGCGTGACCCCGTCGGAAGGCACGCTCAAAGTGGCGGGGCATCTGCTGCCCGCCCGTGCCGCGTGGGTGCGCAGCCACGTCGGGGTCGCCCTCATCGGCGGCGACGACGGATTCGCCCCCGTGAAGGAGCTGCAGCGCGCGCTGGCCGGCACCCCGCGCCTGGTCGTCATCGACGGGCTCGACACGGTCACCGATGATGCCGAACGCGATCAGGTGATGGCTGCGCTCCGGGATGCCGCGGAGCGTGCGCGTTCCGCCGATCGGCGGCTGACGATCATCGCCGGGGCCGTCGACGACACCGATGTGCGCCTCCTGCTCGGCGCGACCGGATCGATCGTCGACACGCTCGATCTTCGATTGCCGCCCCGCCGCGACATCCCCGCGCCGCACGATCCGGCGGCCGTGCAGCGGGACGATGCCGAGCATCCGTCCGCGCCCGCCCCGACCACTCCGACTTCCGACACCCACGAGGTGAACGCATGACCCTCCCCATCGAGCGCGCCCGCACGCGCAAGCCCATCACCTGGCTCACGGTCATCGGCGTGATCCTGCTGCCCGTCGTCATCGGGGGGATCCTGGTGGCGGCCCTCTACAACCCCACCGAGCGTCTCAGCGAGATGACCGCGGCGATCGTCAACAACGATGAGCCCGTCACGATCAACGATCAGGTCACGCCGCTCGGACGGCAGCTCACCGCGGGGCTCGTCGAGGGGTCGGACGACCTGGCGAGCAATCTCACGTGGGTCGTCTCGAACACATCGGATGCCGCGGAAGGCCTCGCGGACGGCACCTATCAGGCGGTCGTGACGATTCCCGAGAACTTCTCGGCCGCCGCGACCTCCGGCGGACAGGCCATCGGCGGCACGGGTACCCCCGAACAGGCGACGATCTCGGTCAGCACGCCACCGGACGCGCGCATCGTCGACGACGCCATCAGCGCTCAGGTCACGCAGGCTGCGGCATCCGTCATGGGTTCCACGATCTCCTCGGCGACCCTCGACAACGTGTTCCTCGGATTCACGACGCTCGGCGACCAGCTGGGGAGCGCCGCAGACGGCGCGCATCAGCTCGCCGACGGTGCACGTCAGGCGGCCGACGGCGCTGCGGCGCTGCCGAGCGGCGCGGCGCAGCTCGCCGACGGCGCGACCGGCATCGCGACCGGAGCCGGCTCGCTCGGCTCGGGTCTCGATACGATCGCCTCGGGCATCTCGCAGTCCTCGAGCGGAGCTACGCAGCTCGCCGGCGGCGTGCGTCAGGTCGTCGCGGGGGTGGGTGATCCGCAGCTGGTGAACGCCGCGAACACCGCGGCGGCCGAGGCGAGCACCTCCGCCTCTCAGACCGCCGCGCTGGCCGCCTCGGTGGGCGGGGTCGCGCAGACGAGCGGCGGGCTGTCGGCGACGCTGGGCGACCTCAGTGCGCAGTGCTCCGCGTCCGGCGGGTCGGCGCAGTTCTGCAGCGAGCTCGCCGACGCCGCCGGTGTCGCCGCGTCCACAGCGGGTGCCGCGGGTGCGGCTGCCGGCGACGCCGTCACGGCCGCGCGCAGTGCCGGCACCGCCAGCGGGTACGCCGGCCCCACGGCGAGCGGCATCCAGACCCTCACCACCCAGACGAGCGCCGGCCTCACCGAGATCGCGAACCAGACCGACGCCCTGGCATCCGGTCTCGGACAGCTCGCCTCCGGCACGACGCGGTCCGCCGACGGCGCCCGCGCGCTCGAGTCCGGCGCAAGCCAGCTCGCAGACGGCGCGACGCAGCTGTCGACCGGTGCCGGCACACTCGCCACCGGGGTGAGCACTCTCGCCGACGGTACGTCGTCGCTCGCGGACGGCCTCACGACCGCGGCATCGTCACTGCCGTCCTACACCGACTCCGAGGCGCAGAACCTCGCGGATGTCGTCAGCAACCCGGTGACCGCCGACGGCGCCGGCACGTCCTTGTTCGGGGCATCCGCTGTGCCGCTGCTCGCGACCCTCGCCCTCTGGGTCGGCGGGCTCGCCTCATTCATCGCCCTGCAGGCCGTCACCCGGCGCGCGCTCGCATCACGGCGGCCGTCGGCGTTGCTGGCGCTGCGCAGCTTCGCCCCGGGCGCGCTGATCGGCCTGCTGCAGGGCCTCGCTGTCGCGGCGGTCGTACAGTCGGCCGCCTCCTACTCGTGGGCTGACTGGTGGGCGTTCGCCGGCATCGCCGCACTGACAGGGGTGGCGTTCGCCGCTGTCAACCAGGCGCTGGTCGCGCTTCTGCGCGGCTTCGGTCGCTGGGTGGCCGCGCTGGTCGCCGTGCTCGTGGTTGCAACCGGAGTGGTCTCCACCATCCCCGGGTGGCTCGCCGGCATCGCGGGGTTCATGCCCACCGCGCCGGCGTACGACGCCATGCTCGGCGCCCTCGCCGGCGCCGGAGGGATCGGGGCCGGCATCGCCGGACTCGTCATCTGGACCGTCATGTCGCTGGCCGTGACCATGATCGTCGTGACGAGGAAGCGCTCGATCGCCGTGCGCGATCTGGTCGCGACATCCGCTGTGCCCGCCTGAACCGGGCCCGGGGGGGGGGGGGGGGGGGGAGGGGGAGGGGGGGGGTGGGGGGGGGGGAAGGGCCTCCCCCCCCCCCCCCCCCCCCCCCCCCCCCCCCCCCCCCCCCCCCCCCCCCCCCCCCCCCCCCCCCCGGCCCGGCGCACGCCGATGGCCCGGCCTGGCGCACGCCGATGGCCCCACTCCTTCAGAGGCCGGAGTGTGACGTTCCGCGTGGACGCATCCGGCAGGGTTCGGCCACCGGCCGTCGCCGCCGGGGCCATCCACGTCCGAAGGCCAGAGTGTGACGTTCCGCGCGGACGCATCCGGCAGGGTTCGGCCACCGGCCGTCGCCGCCGGGGCCATCCACGTTCGAAGGCCAGAGTGCGGCGCGAAGTGGCGACGAACCCGGCGATCTTTGGCCACAGAGCTCGTTCCTCCCCATGGGAAACATTAGTTGAAGCATCCACTGGTCTGATTCCGGCGATGTGCAGGGTCTTTCCGACGCGGTCTACTCGACGAGTGCACCCGAGCCCACTCCCCCCGCAGTTGAGAAACCGCGCTTTCCGCGTCGGTGAGGCGCTCGACGCGGGGGTGACACCCCGACGGCTCCGTGCTCGCGACCTGGAAGCGCCGTTCTACGGAGTGCGGCGCATGCGCAACCGTCAGGACATCGACGCCCCGTCGGGTCTGCTCACGAGTGACCAGCGATGCGCCGCTGTCGACCGAGCGTGTCGCGCCTTTCTGCCGCGCATGTCACCAGAGCACTTCTTCAGCGGCAAGACCGCCGCCGCCCTGTGGCGGCTCCCGCTCCCCTCGTCCGTGCCCGTGCTTCCCCTCGAGGTATCCGGAGTCGCGCCGCGCCGCGCGCCGCGCACCCCCGGTGTGAACGCCTCGCGTATGCAGGTCGATCCGCGCCGGGACCTCACGCGGTTTGCAGGACTCCCCGTCACCCGTCCGGCGGAGACGTGGGCTCAGCTGGCCACATCTCTCACCACCGACGAGCTGATCATCGTGGCCGACGCGCTGGTCGGGCGACGCGTCCTCGCCTCGGTCGAAGAACTGCATCGCGCCGCACATCGCCTGCGGAGGGTCGGGGTGTCACGATTGGATGCCGCGATGAAGGAAGTTCGGACGGGGAGCGAGTCGCCGCGAGAGACCGAGACCCGCCTCGTCCTCGTGCGAGGAGGCCTGCCCGAACCGATGCTGAATTGGGAGCTTCGCGACGCGGACGGGAGCCTCAACGCACGCCTCGACATGGCGTTTCCCCACTATCGCGTGTGCGTCGAATACGACGGCCGTCATCACGCCGAAGACCCCCGGCAGTTCGCACGTGACGCCGATCGCTGGGACGCTCTGCTGTCAGCCGGTTGGGTCAACGTGCGCGTCCTCGCGCACCACTACAACGATCCAAGACGACTGATTCTGGACCGCGCACGTGCCGCCCTCCTGGCTCGAGGGTGGCAGCCATGAATGCGCGCCTCGTGACAGCAGTGGCGGACCGACTCCGGCCACCCAAATCGAGGCGTGTTCCGCCCGATCAGCGGATCGAATCAGGTGAGTCCCGAGTAGACGTGCAGTCCCTTGAAGAACATGTTGACGATCGTGAAATTGAACATCACCGCACTGAAGCCGATGATCGAGAGCCAGGCCGACCGGGTGCCGCGCCAGCCGCGCGTGGCGCGGGCGTGGATGTAGCCGGCGTAGAGGACCCAGATCACGAAGGTCCAGACCTCCTTCGTGTCGAAACCCCAGTAGCGGCCCCACGCGTCATTGGCCCAGATGGAGCCCGCGATCAGCGTGAAGGTCCAGAAGATGAATCCGAGGATCGCGAACCGGTACGCGAGCGATTCGAGGGTGTCGGCGGAGGGCAGGGTCCGCAGGAACGCGGGTCCCGTCTTCGCCGCGGGCGATCCGGCCTCGACCGCGACGGCAGCCAGGACCTTGCGCTCGCGTCGGGCCTGGAGGAGCTGCACGACCGAGAGCCCGAAGGCGAGGGCGAACAGCGCGGTGGCGAGCGAGGCGACGAACACGTGCACGACCAGCCACACCGACTTGAGCGGGTCGGCGAGGGGCGTGATCTCGACGTAGAACTGCAGTGCGGTGCCACCGAGCAGCAGCACGATCATCCCGGTGATGAACGTGCCGAGGAAGCGCAGGTCGTAGCGGAACAGCACGACCAGGTAAACGGCGACGATCAGCATCGTGCCCGTCAGCGCGAACTCGTACATGTTCGACCACGGCACGCGGCCGGCCGCGATGCCGCGCGTCACGTCGGCGGCGACGTGGAAGAGGAAGCCCAGAAGAGTCAGCGACGTGCCGATGCGCGCCCACGTCTGCTTGACGCGCTTGCCGGGCCGCGCCTGCATGGCTTCCTCGGCCGCACGCTCGTCGGCACGGAGTCGATCAGCCGCGGCGGACCCACCGACGGTCGTGCCCGCACCGCCGGCGGTGACCAGCTGACGGGACCGCTCGGTCGCGGCGTCCCGCTCGGTCACGGCGTCCCGCTCCGCGGCGCCCCGCGCGTCGACGGCGAGCGCCGACCGGCGGGAGAGGTCGATGGCGTACGCGATGAACGCGAGGGCGTAGACCGCGATCGCGGTCCAGACCAGCAGGACCGAGACGGAATCTAGCGTGAGCGTGTCGGTTGCGGGCATGCCCCCATTCTACGCGCGGTCGGATGCCTCACCGGCGGGTGGCTGCGACCGTACGCGGTCTGCGCGCAGCACTGTTTCGAGCGCGTCCCCGTGCTTCTGCGAGACCTGTTCCACCGCCGCCCGGAGCGCCGGATCCTCGCCGCGGGCGAGGCCCGCGTACTCGATGCGGACGGTGTTTCCGTCGGGGGTCGCCTTGACCCACATGCGACGACGCGGCACGAAGAGCGCGGCCAGCAGCCCCGCCAGCGAGAGGATCGCGAACGTGAGCACCCAGGGCCCCGCGGCGTCGCGGTGGATGGAGAGCGACGCGAAGCGCTTGACCGATGCGCCCTCGCCGTCGAGGGACTCGTCGTCGAACGTGACGGAGCCCCATCCATTGGGCAGTTCGGCGCTCTGGCCGGGCACGAGCTCGATCGAGGACACGTCCGTGTCCATTCCGGTCAGCTTCGTCATGCTCGACGTGTCGAGCGTGTAGACCGAGCGCGGGGTGCCGTCGTCGATACCCAGGTCGCCGGCGTACACGTTCAGCGTCAGTGTTGGGTACACCAGGTCGCCGAACACCGAGGTCAGCGCCCCGCTGTCGAGCTTCTGCGCGGTCGGGTAGAAGAAGCCCACGAGGCCGAGCTGCTCGGGAAGCCCGTCCGGCACCTTGATGACGCCGAGCGAGGTCAGGTTCGCGTCCTGCGGCAGGAACGGCACCGAATCGTGGAAGACGACGTCGCCGGCCGCGTTGCGCACGGTCAGCGTGGGGGCGTAGCCGTTACCGAGCAGGTAGACGCGGTCGCCGGCGATCGTGAGCGGGTGGTTGACCCGCACGACGCCGTCGGTCGGGTCCTGCCCCGACAGCTGGGTCGTCACATGTGCGGCGAAGTCGCCGGCCTGGCCGCCTCCGGCGGTGCCGGGCGCCTGGTAGGTGACATCGAAGCTGTCGAGCGTCATCGAGTAGGGCGTCAAGCGCTCCGGATCCACGAACCTCCCGGGGTTGAACGAGGAGTAGTCGGTGAGCGCGTTGACGAACGTCGTCCCTTCGACGACGACACGCTGGCCGGTGTAGGTGAAACCTCCGCCGAGGCCGACGGCGATGAGCACGCCGATCAGAGCGATGTGGAAGACGAGGTTCCCCGTCTCGCGCAGGTACCCGCGCTCCGCCGACACCGAGAGGGCACCGGGCGCGTCGTAGCGCTCGACACGGTAACCGGCGCGTTTCAGCTGGGCCGCCGCCAGATCGATGGCCGAGCCCGCCACGCCCGCGGCATCCTGCCCCGGCGCCAGCTCCACGAACGACTCGGTGTGATCGTCGAGGCGCGACAGCCGCGCGGGGGTGCGCGGCGGACGGGCTCGCAGTGCCTTCCAGTGGTGCTTCGTGCGCGGGATGACGCACCCGATGAGCGAGACGAACAGCAGGATGTAGATCGCCGAGAACCACGCGGACGAGTACACGTCGAACAGCTGCAGCCTGTCGAGTACGGGCGCGAGGTCGGGGTTGTCGGTGTAGTACTGCGTGACCCCGTTGGGGTCGGCACTGCGCTGCGGCACGATCGAGCCCGGGACGGCGGCGATCGCGAGCAGCAGCAGCAGCACGAGCGCGGTGCGCATGCTCGTGAGCTGGCGCCACGCCCAGCGCGCCCACCCGAGCGGGCCGAGCGCCGGCTGCGTGATCGACCCGTCGTCGGACTCCGACGGGGTGCGGTCGTCGACTGCGACGCCGTCGATGTGGTCGGAGGGGCGGAGCGGGTCGCCCGAGCCGGAGCCCCGCCCGGCCCCACGCGACTCAGATGGGGAGCGGGACACCGAGCAGCACCCCCTGCAGCTGCGACATCAGAGCGGTCCACACGCCGGAGACCATCAGCACGCCGAGCAGCACGAGCAGAGCGCCGCCGATGAGGTTCACGGTGCGGATATGCCGTCGCAGGAATGAGACCGAGCGGGTCGCCCACCCGAATCCGAGCGTCAGCAGGATGAACGGGATGCCGAGGCCCAGGGAGTACGCGAGTCCGAGAAGGGCACCGCGCCCGGCAGAGGCCGAGTCCAGGGACATCCCCAGGATGACGCTGAGGGTGGGGCCGATGCAGGGCGCCCAGCCGATGCCGAGCGCGAGGCCGAGCAGGGGTGCGCCGACGAGTCCGACGTTGCCGCGCACCTGCGGGCGGAACGTGCGCTGGGCCATTCCGAAGGCGCCGATGAACACCAGCCCGAGCAGGATGATGACGACGCCCATGATGCGGGTGATCAGATCGCGGTACTGGATCAGAGCCACACCGAGCGTGCCGCCGAAGATGTTGATGGCCATGAACACCACGGTGAAACCGGCGATGAACAGCAGGACTCCGCCGAGGAGCCGACCGCGCGACGGCGCATCCGCACCCGTTGGAGTATCCTCACCCGCACCCGCACCCGGCGCGGAGTCGACGGTCGTCCCCCGGCCGACCGCGACGGCGATCGGGGCACGACGCGGCTGGACTGCTCCGCCGATGAAGCCGAGGTAACCCGGCACGAGGGGCAGGACGCACGGCGAGAGGAATGACACGAGCCCCGCCAGGACGGCGATCGGCACCGCGACCCAGAGCGCCCCGCCGGCGACGATCTCGTTCACGAGGTCTCCGCGATGGCGTCGGAGACGAGGGAACTGAGGATGGACTCGTCCTCCTCCGACACGGCTCCGATGATGCGGGCGGCGACGCGTCCCTGGGTGTCGAGCACCAGCGTCACGGGCGTGGCGCTGAGCGGCGCGACGGCCGCGAACGCGAGGGTCACTTTTTTGTCGTTGATGTCGATCACGCTGGGATACGTCACGCCGTAGTCCTGCGCGAAGCTCGCGGCGGTCGCAGCCTGGTCGTACGAGTTCACGCCGAGGAATGACGCACCCTGTCCGTCGAACCGCTTCCAGACGCTCTCGAGCACCGGCGCCTCGGCCCGGCACGGACCGCACGCGGCGTACCAGAAGTTGACGACGAGCACTTCGTCCGCGTAGTCGCTGCTCGACACGGCCTCGCCGCTCTCGGTCGTTCCGGCGAACTCGACGGCCGGACCGCGCTGATCGGCGGGGATCTCGACGACGCGGAAGTCGCCCGCGATGTAGCCCTTGTTGTCACCGCTCCGGTACTGATCGGCCAGCGGGTCGTTCGCGCACGCGGTCATCCCCAGCATCACACCGAGGACGAGGACGACGGATGCCGCGCGCCTGCCCTTCCCGGCGATGCCACGTCTCCCGCGCATCACACGGCCCCCACGTCGATCGACCCCACGGTGCTGGCGGGCTCGGCATAACCGACCTCCACCCAGTGGCCGTCGCGCTGTTCGAAGCTCGTCACGCTCGACAGGCCGCAGCGGCGCTTGCGGGGATCGTGGCGGGCGGGCTCTCCGGCGACCCAGAGGTGGGTGACCCAGATCGGCAGCTGGTGAGACACGATCACGACATCGCCGCCGTCGACGCGGGTCCAGGCATCCGTCATCGCCGCGTCCATCCGGGCGATGATCTGCTCGTACGGTTCGCCCCAGCTGGGCACCGCGGGCTTTCGCAGGTGCCGCCAGTTGAGGGGGTTCATGACCGCCCATTTCATGACCTTGCCCTCGAAGACGTTGGTCGGCTCGATGACGCGCTCATCGATCAGCGGCTCGATGCCGAACAGATCGGTGAACGGTCGGGCGGACTCCTGAGCGCGCTGCAGCGGCGAGCAAACGAGGCTCGAGATCGGACGCTCCCACGCGTGGACGTGATCCGCCGCCTGGCGCGCCATTCCGCGGCCCTCGACGCTCAGCCCGAAGTTCGGGAGTCGGCCGTAGAGCACGTGGTCGGGGTTGTGGACCTCCCCGTGACGCACGAGATGGAGGCGGTCGGCAGGCACCCTCCCATTCTACGCGGGGCGGGTCTGGGCGCGGGCTGGGGAGGAGCTATGCACGGCGCTCCTCAGGGCGTCAGTCGCCGGATGCCGCGGCATCCGCTCGCCGCGAACCCACGAGGGATCGGACGCGGACGTACAGGAACCATGCGACACCGACGACGACCGCGGCGATCACGATGTACTGCAGGATGTCGGCGTACTGCTCGACGACGTGCCACGACTCGCCGAGGAGGAACCCGGCCATCACGAACACCGTGTTCCAGATGAGGCTGCCGGCGGTCGTCAGCAGGCCGAACTTCCACAGCGGCATGCGCGTGACTCCCGCGGGGATCGAGATCAGGCTGCGGAAGACGGGGATCATCCGGCCGAAGAAGACGGCCTTGCCCCCGTGGCGCTGGAACCAGCCGACGGTGCGGTCGATGTCCTCGGGGTGCAGCAGCGGGACCCGCGCCGCCACTCGGCGGAGGCGGTCGACGCCGAGCCACGCGCCGATGCCGTAGAGCACCATCGCGCCCACGACGGATCCGAGCGTGGTCCAGACGAGCGCTTCTGCGACGGTGAACGTGCCGCGGCTCGCCGTCAGGCCCGCCATCGGCAGGATGACCTCGCTCGGCAGCGGCGGGAACAAGTTCTCGAGGGCGATCGCCAGTCCTGCGCCCGCGGGGCCGATGACCTCCATGAGCGAGATCGCCCAATCGATGAGGGCCGTCAGCCAGGACGTTCCTGCGTCGGCGGCGGTCAGGGTCGCAGTAGCGGTCATCGGGTGCCTCGCGCTCGGTGATCGTCGGGGTCGTGCGGATGGGGTCGCACTCGTGCAGGGTCGACGTTACGGGGGCAGGGTTACCGGGGGCTGTGAAGGACGTGTGCGCCCGCACCGCCCCGTTCGGGGCCGCAGGCGCGACGGGGCGCCGCGTAGACTGTCCCCTCGTGAGTGAACGCGTTCTTGTCAAGCAGCTTCAGGGTCTCCCCGCTGGTCCCGTGTCCGTTTCGGGATGGGTCGAGACCGTCCGCGACCAGAAGAAGGTGCAGTTCGTCGTCCTGCGCGACGAGAGCGGTGCGGTTCAGCTGGTGAATCCCGCCACGCGTCCCGCCGCGCCCGTTGAGGGTGCGCAGGATGCCGCGACCCAGGACGCCCCCGCGCAGGACGCGGACGCGCTCGCGCTGACCTCCCTCATCTCGGAGTTGTCGACGGGGACGTTCCTCACCGTCACCGGCGAGCTCAAGCACGACGAGCGCGTCAAGCTCGGCGGAGTCGAGATCAAGGTCGGCGCGCTCGAAGTGTCGTCCGCCGCGCTCCCCGAGACGCCGATCGCCGCCGACTCCGGCCTGGACAAGCGCATGGACTGGCGTTTCCTCGACCTGCGTCAGCGACGGAACAACCTGATCTTCCGCGTCTCGACCACCCTCGAGCACGCGTTCCGCACCTACTGGGTGGAGCGCGACTACATCGAGCTGCACACTCCGAAGTTGATGTCGAGCCCGTCCGAGTCGAACGCCGAGCTGTTCTCGCTGGAATATTTCGGTGACCAGACCGCCTACCTCGCGCAGAGCCCGCAGCACTACAAGCAGATGGCGCAGTCAGCAGGGTTCGGGAAGATCTTCGAGATCGGCGACGTCTATCGGGCCGACCCGTCGTTCACGAGCCGCCACGCGACCGAATTCACCTCCGTCGACGCCGAGATCAGCTGGATCGATTCGCACGACGACGTCGCCCGCATGCAGGAGGAGCTACTCGCCTTCGCGATCGCCGCCGTCAAGGAGAAGCACGGCGCGGAGATCGAGGAGCTCTTCGGCGTCACGGTCGAGGTGCCCACCGTGCCGTTCCCGCGCATCCCTCTTGCCGACGCCCGCGACATCGTGGCGGCGCGCGGCCACGAGACGCAGCGCACCGATGGCGACCTCGAGCCGGAGGGTGAGCGCCAGGTGTCGGCGCACGTCAAGGAGCAGTTCGGCCACGACTTCGTGTTCGTGACCGACTACCCGTTCGAGATCCGGCCGTTCTACCACATGAAGGACGAGCAGACCGGGCTGACCAAGAGCTACGACCTGCTGTACAAGGGTGTGGAGATTACGACCGGAGCCCAGCGCGAGCACCGCATCGACGTGCTCGAAGCGCAGGCGCTCGAGAAGGGTCTCGCCCTGGAGGGCATCGAGCACTACCTCGACTTCTTCCGCTACGGCACGCCCCCGCACGGCGGCTTCGGCATGGGTCTGGCGCGCGTCCTGATGCTGCTGCTCGGTGAGTCCTCCATCCGCGAGGTCACCTTCCTCTTCCGGGGCCCCACCCGGCTCGCGCCCTGAGCTCGATCCCGATCCATCAGCTGCCGTCAACCAGCTGTTCAGCCAGAACTGGTCGACCCGTCACCTGGCCTGCATAGGTTCCTCGTACCCCCGATCGACGCGCTCACGCGCGGATATCGGTGTGCCCACCCGAGAGGAATCCACCATCGCCATGTCCCCCACCGCACGCCTTCTCCGATTGGGCGGCATCAGCACCGCCCTCCTCGTCAGCGCCTCGCTCGTCCTGGCAGGATGCTCATCGTCTTCCGCAGGATCGACCACGGACTCGGGCGTCGACGCCGCGACCGCGACCGCTCTGACGGACTTCGGCTCCCTCGCCGACCTCGAGGCCGCCGCGAAAGCGGAGGGCAAGCTGAACGTCATCGCGCTCCCCCGCGACTGGGCCAACTACGGCGAGATCCTCGATCTCTTCGCGAGCCGTTATCCCGAGATCACGATCGACGAGCAGTCGCCCGATGTGTCCAGCGCCGAAGAGATCCAGGCAGCGAAGACGAACGAGGGCCTCGACACCGCCCCCGACGTGTTCGACCTCGGCCTCGCCGTCGCACTCCAGAACACCGCGGAGTTCGCGCCCTACAAGGTGGAGACCTGGGACGAGATCCCCGACGCCCTCAAGGAGTCGACCGGACTGTTCGTCGGCGATTACGGCGGATACATGTCGATCGGCTACGACTCGTCGAAGTTCGCCGCGCCGAAGACGCTCGACGACCTGCTCGACCCGGAGTACAAGGCCGCCGTGGCGATCAACGGCGACCCCACGCAGGCCGGCGCCGCCTTCGCGGCCGTCGGCTTGGCGACCGTGCAGAGCGACGGCACGCTGGATGACTTCCAGCCCGGCATCGACTTCTTCTCGAAGCTGAGCGAAGCGGGCAACATGCTCAAGGTCGACGTCACGACCGCGACCATCGCCAGCGGTGAGACTCCGGTCGTGTTCGACTGGGACTACCTGAACACCACTCACGCGGCCGACAACCCGGCCTGGAAGGTCGAGGTCCTGCCGGGCACCGGGTACGCCGGCTACTACAACCAGGCCATCAACAAGAACGCGCCGCACCCGGCCGCGGCACGTCTCTGGCAGGAGTTCCTCTACAGCGACGACGTGCAGAACCTGTGGCTCAAGGGCGGCGCTCGTCCGGCGCGCATGCAGGCGATGACCGACGCCGGCACGATCGACGCGACGGCCGCTGCGGCTCTGCCCGAAGCACCGACCGAGACGGTCGTCCCGACTGAGGCCCAGAGCACCGCCGCCGGCACCCTGCTCGGCCAGAACTGGGCCGCTGCGGTCCAGTGACGACCCTCGGTCAGGTCGTCGGTCCTCCGCGGGACCGCGCCACCGCCCCCGCGCCAGCTGGGCATGGCTGGGGCTCGCTCCCTTCACCGCGTACATCCTGCTGTTCCTCGCTCTGCCGACGGTGCTGGCCATCGGATCAGGGCTTTTCGACGCGAACGGGGCGTTCACCCTCGACAACATCGCCGCCCTGGCGGACCCCGTGCTGCTTTCCACGTTCTGGAACTCGACCTGGCTTTCGCTCCTGACTGCCGTCGTCGGCGCCGTCGTGGGCGCGCTCGTCTGCTACGCGATGCTGGGTCTGCCCGAGACCGGCGCGGTGCGCACATTCGTCGATGCCGCGGCCGGCGTGCTCGCGCAGTTCGGCGGCGTCATGCTGGCGTTCGCCTTCATCGCCACGATCGGCCTCCAGGGCCTCGTGACCCGGCTGCTGCTGGACGTGTTCGGCGTCGACATCTTCGCGGACGGGCCGTGGATCTACGAGCTCCCCGGCCTGATCCTCCCCTACATCTACTTCCAGGTGCCGCTCATGGTGATCACGTTCATGCCGGCGCTGTCCGCGCTCAAACCCCAGTGGGCGGAGGCGAACCTCACCCTCGGCGGCACGCGTGGAGGGTTCTGGCGTCACGTCGGCATCCCCGTCCTGGCGCCATCGTTCCTCGCGAGCCTCCTGCTGCTCTTCGCGAACGCCTTCTCGTCGTACGCGACCGCTGCGGCTCTCGCCAGCCAGGGGTCGCAGATCGTCCCGCTCCAGATCCGCACGGCGCTCACCAGCGAGACCCTCCTCGGTCGCGAGAATCTGGCGGGGTCGCTCGCGCTCGGGATGATCGTCGTGGTGGCGGTCGTCATGTTCGCGTATTCGCTGATCCAGCGTCGCGCCGCACGGTGGCAGTCGTGAAGGGTCTGGCCCCGTCGCGTACCGTCCGATGGATCGTCGGCGTCGTCGTGGGCGTCCTGTTCGCCCTGCCGCTCGTCTCGACACTGCTCTACACGTTCCGCGACGGTGACGGAGTGTCGCTCGTGCACTGGGCGAGCCTGTTCGACCCCGCGAAGCGCTCCGTGTTCGCCCCGATCTGGGTGGGACTGTCCAACTCGCTCGTGCTCGCGATCGTGACGGTCGCGATCGTCCTGCTCCTGCTCGCCCCCACGATGGTGTTCGTCGCCCTGCGCTTCCCCGCGCTCCGCCGCCCGTTCGAGTTCCTCGTGCTGCTCCCGATCTCGATCCCGGCGATCGTGCTCGTGGTGGGGCTCGCCCCGATCTATCTGCAGATCGGGCGCACCTTCGGCACCGGCGCGTGGACGCTCGCATTCGCGTACGGCATCACGGTGCTTCCGTTCGCATACCGTTCGATCCAGGCATCGATCGACGCGGTCGACATCCGCACGCTGTCCGAGGCCGCCCGCAGTCTCGGCGCGGGATGGCTCACCGTGTTCCTGCGGGTGCTCGTTCCCAACCTGCGGCCGGGGCTGCTCGCGGCATCCCTCATCTCGGTCGCGGTCGTGCTCGGCGAATTCACCATCGCGTCGCTGCTCAACAGGCAGGTGCTGCAGACCGCGCTCGTCGTGGTCAACAAGATCGACGCCTATGCCGCCGCGATGTTCACCCTCATGGCACTCGCCTTCGCACTGGCGCTGCTCCTCGTCATCGGGCGGGCCGTTCGGCCGCGCCCCGGAAGGAAGACCTCATGACCACCGCCGATCTGCCTCCCCGCGCCCTGCCCCGGACCACCGACAACGCCCTCCTGGCGGAGGCCGGAGAAGGCACCCGCGTGCAGTTCGAGGGCGTCGTCAAGGACTACGGCACGACGCGCGTCCTCCACGGCGTGGATCTGGATGTCGCTCCCGGCGAGTTCGTGTCCCTGCTCGGCCCCTCGGGCTGCGGCAAGACGACGGCGTTGCGCGTCCTGGCCGGCCTGGAAGTCGCCACCAGCGGATCCGTCCTCCTCGGCGGACGGGACGTATCGCGCGTCCCCACCAACAAGCGCGACATCGGAATGGTCTTCCAGTCGTACTCGCTCTTCCCACACCTCCGCGTCGCCGACAACACGGCATTCGGTCTGCGCCGTCGCGGCGTCGGCAGGGTGAAGGCCAACGCCCGCGCCGCCGACGCGCTCGACCTCGTCGGACTCGCTCATCTCGCCGAGCGGTACCCGCACGAGCTGTCTGGCGGGCAGCAGCAGCGCGTGGCGCTGGCACGGGCTCTGGTCACGGAGCCCCGGGTGCTTCTCCTGGACGAGCCGCTCTCGGCACTCGACGCAAAGGTACGCGTTCAGCTCCGCGACGAGATCCGCCGCATTCAGCTGCGCCTCGGGATCACGACGGTGTTCGTCACCCACGACCAGGAGGAGGCCCTGGCGGTCTCGGACCGCATCGCCGTCATGAGCGCCGGCACGATCCAGCAGATCGGTACACCCGAAGACCTCTACCTTCGTCCGCGGACGGCGGATGTCGCGGCGTTCGTCGGCGTCTCCAGCGTGGTGCCGGGCGTCGTCTCCGGGGGCGCGCTCACGGTGTGGGGCATCGGTCTCCCGCTGCAGGATGCCCAGCGCGACGGCGAGGTGGACGTGTTCGTGCGTCCCGAGAACGTGCGATTCGCGACCGAGACCGAGCCGGGCGTGGACGCCATCGTGCAGGAGAGCACTTTTCTGGGCAGCTTCCGCCGCACGCTCGTGCGCACCCCCGACGGCACGCTGGTCCGGCTGCAGCATCCCGCCGACGAACGTGTGGAGTACGACGAGCGGGTGCGGATCGCGCTCCTTCCGCGGGAGGTCATCGTCCGACCCCGGAGCTAGTCGCTCCGCTGCGCGGCGATCAGGGCCTCACGCAGTCGAGCGGGAGACACCCGCCAGTGGGCGTGCAGACCGCCGTCGATCAGAACGACGGGGATCTTCTCCCACCAGAGCTCGTACAGCGCCGGATCCGCGGCGATCGACGATTCCCGCACGTCGATGCCGTCGGCGATGTCGTCCGGCAGGTCAGCGAGCACCGCGTCGACCACGTCGTGCGCGACGTCGCAGAGATGACAGTCCGGCTTGCCGATGAGAGTCAATGTCGTCACCGGACCAGCCTAAGGACACGGAGCAGCCCGAGGACGGCCGCGGCGCTCAGCTCTCGAGCGGGTACCCCGACTGGATCCACTCGCCGGTTCCGCCGTCGACGTTCGTCACGTCGTATCCGCGCGCTTCGAGCGCCTGCACGACGCGGCCGGAACGACCGCCGACCTGGCAGATGACATCGAACGCGCCGTCGGGGAGATCGTCGAGGCGCTCACCGATGGTGGACATCGGGAGGTTCACGGCTCCGGGGACGTGGCCGGCCGCATACTCATCCGGCTCACGCACGTCGATGAGGGGAACACCCTCGCGCTCACTGAGCTGCTGCACGGTGATCGACTTCACGGGTGGCTCCTCGATGACTCGGTCCGGATGGGTGGACAGACACGAAGCGCCCGTCCGGTGGACAGGCGCTCGGTGCAGTGCAGCGCTCGCGATCGCGGCGCCACGTCTCTACTTCTTGTTGCGACGCTGGTGGCGAGTCTTGCGAAGCAGCTTGCGATGCTTCTTCTTCGCCATACGCTTGCGGCGCTTCTTGATGACTGAACCCACGGAAAACCTCACTATGTCTGGGGTCTGGACGAGCGGACCGGCCTGGTCCGCTACATCCGGGAACGGAGTTTTACGGAAAACACCTCGGATCAGTCTATCCCACCCGCCGCGCCCAGAACTGCGCGCGGGCGGTCTGCGCGGGCGACCGGCTCAGCCGACGTCGGCGATGGGGCGCTGCAGCGCTGCCGTGACCGCGGTTTCGGGCACCCGGTAGCTGCGCCCGAAGCGCACGGCAGGCAGCTCGCCCGAGTGCACGAGGCGATACACGGTCATCTTCGAGACGCGCATGATGTCAGCGACCTCGGCGACGGTGAGGAATCTCACGTCCGGCAGTTCGGGCATGGTCCCCTCCATACGATCCAGATGTGCTGTTGCATGTCCCAGTGCGACACACTCTATGGCCCGCGCGGGACGCGTGTAAACCCGTGTGATCACTGGGCGGCATGAGGGACCTGTGAGGAGTGTGACGCGTGTGACGGGCGCGCGCCGGCGTTCAGCGTCCGGGCAGCTTCTTGAAGGCGCTCGCCACGGCGTGCTTCGCGGAGGCCGCAGCCCGGCCGACCACGTCGGCCGCGTGCGCGGCGCCATCCGGCAGGGCGGAGGTCGCCATCGCGCTCTGCACGTCGGCGTCGTCCACCAGGAACGGCACGAGCCAGTCGTCGATCTCGTCCAGCGGCGCGCGCAAGAGGCTGTAGTAGCGGTGCTGGCCCTCTTCGCGCACCGAGACGAGCTCCGCCTCCCGCAGCACCTTGAGGTGCTTGGACACCGTCGGCTGACTCACACCCAGGTCCTGCACGATGTGCGACACACTCGTTCCGCGGCCGTTCGCATCCGAGCGATCCAGAAGCAATTGCAGGATGTCGCGACGCGTGCCGTCCGCGATCACGTCGAAGATGTCCGCCATGTGCTTAGGCTAGTGGCGCGAGGCCCGGAGTACCATGACAGGGGTCTCCGGACGAAGGGGGCGACCGCATGACGGGCGACCCCGCCTCACGCCGCGAGCGACTCTCGGTGCGCCGACGATGGGCGGAGCTCTTCGATCGCCTCCGCGATCTCACGACCGCGTCGCCCGCGCGCTTCGCCGTGAGCGTCTTCGTCATCCTGATCATGCTCTTCACGGCGCTGCTTTCGCTGCCGATCGCCGCCGCCGACGGACGGCGCACCGCCTTCGCGGACGCGCTCTTCACCGCGGTCTCCACGATCTGCGTCACGGGACTGTCCACGGTCGACATGGGTAGCCACTGGTCGCCCATCGGACAGGTGATCATCTACATCGGCGTCAACGTCGGAGCTCTGGGGGTGCTGACCCTCGCCTCGATCCTCGGACTCGTCATCTCGCGCCGGCTCGGTCTGCGCGCGAAGCTCATCGCCGCCGGCGACTCGAACCCGATGCGCGCCCACGGCGGCCCGGTCAACGAGGGGCAGACGGTGCGCCTCGGCGAAGTCGGAAGCCTGCTCGCGACCGTCGCCCTGTCGACCCTCATCATCGAGGCGGTACTCGCGGTGCTGCTCTACCCGGCGCTGCTCCTCGGCGGCGTCGACCCGCTGTCGGCGCTGTGGGAGGCCCCGTATTACGCGGCGATGTCCTTCACGAACACCGGCTTCACACCGAATCCCGAAGGCCTCGCGCCCTTCGCGCACGACTACTACTTCCTGACGGTCATCATGGCCGGGGTGTTCCTCGGGTCGATCGGGTTCCCCGTCATCTACACGCTCGCACGGCACCGCTGGCACGTCCGCCGCTGGTCGCTGCACGCCAAGCTGACGCTGATCACGACCGTGATCCTGTTCTTCGCGGGCGCCGCGATGTTCCTCCTGCTCGAGCACAGCAATCCGCGGACGTACGGAAGCATGGACGCCTGGGACACGGTCTTCCAGTCCTTCTTCGTCTCGGCGATGACGCGGTCGGGCGGCTTCTCGGTCGTCGACATGGGCGACTTCTACGGGTCGTCGCTCGTCGTCGGATCCATGCTGATGTTCATCGGCGGAGGCTCGGCGTCGACGGCCGGAGGCATCAAGGTCACCACGCTGGCCGTGCTCGCCCTCGCGGTGTTCTCCGAGGCCAAGGGCCGCCCCTCCGTGCAGGCCTTCGGTCGCCGCATCCCGAGCGATGTCCAGCGCGTGGCGCTGTCGGTGGTGGCATGGGGCGCGACGATCGTCGCCATCTCGACGATCACGATCACGCAGATCACGGGCGCTCACGTCGAGATGGTGCTCTTCGACGTCATCTCGGGGTTCGCCACGGTCGGCCTCTCCACCGGCCTGACGGCGGAGCTGCCGGATCCTGCGATCTACGTCATGGCCCTGACGATGTTCATGGGACGCGTTGGTACAGTGACACTCGCCGCGGCGGTGGCCGCGTCGAACCGTTCGCAGCTCTACTCGCTGCCGGTGGAAAGGCCGATCGTTGGTTGAGCAGATCCGCGGAGACGCGCCCGTCCTCGTCATCGGCCTCGGGCGCTTCGGTGCGGCGTGCGCCGGCGAACTCGACCGGCTGGACCGCGACGTCCTGGCGATCGACGGCAACCTCGACCTCGTCCAGAAGTGGTCGGAGCGCGTGACCCATGCCGTGCAGGCGGACGCGAAGAACATCGACGCCCTCCGGCAGATCGGCGCGCAGGACTTCCAGGTCGCCGTCGTAGCCGTCGGCTCGAGCATCGAGGCATCCGTCCTCATCACCGCCAACCTGGTCGACCTGAAGGTGCCGCAGATCTGGGCGAAGGCCGTGTCGCAGTCGCACGGCAAGATCCTCGCGCGCGTCGGCGCCAACCACGTCATCTATCCCGAGCGCGAGGCCGGCGAACGCGTCGCCCACCTCGTCAGCGGACGGATGCTGGACTTCATCCGCTTCGACGATGATTTCGTGCTCGCCAAGATGTATCCGCCGAAGTTCATCCGGGGCACGGGCCTGAACGACTCGGGCGTGCGGACGAAGTACAACGTCACGGTGGTCGGTGTGAAGAGCCCCGGCAAGCCTTTCCGCTACGCCGAGGCCAACACCGTCGTGACCAACCACGACCTGATCATCGTGTCGGGCACGAATAGCGACATCGAGAGATTCGCATCGCTCGATCGCTGACATACATCTTTACCGGCGGCCCGCCTTCTGCGGGACCGCGTCCGCGTGCGGCCGCTCGACAGCGGCGAACTCGGGGTCCTCGAGCCACGACTTCGTCTTGGCGACCTGGAAGATGATGATCGCGTAGACGGCCTTGGCCACGATGTCGGCGATCGAATAGCCCACCTGCTTCCACACCCAGCCGTCGGCGCCGAGGTCCAGAGCCGGCAGCAGATAGGCGATCGGGTACACGCCCCAGCTCAGCAGAAGAAGGTAGCGCAGCCGACTCAGCGTCCCGCGCACCTCGACGGGCTGCGATGCGAGCGACTTGCTCAGCTGCACGAACAGCACGTACAGGATGAACAGGAACGGAATCGTGGACAGGATTCCGAAGACGGTCCGCACTCCGAGGTCTTCGCTGACCTCGCCGGGGTAGCCCAGGACGATCATCAGGATGGCGGCGGGCACGAGCTGCAGCAGCAGGCGGTTCTGCATCGCGCGGGCCAGAGCGAGCACCGCGACCAGCTCTACGAGGAGAAGCGGCACGGTGAGCAGCCAGTCGACGTAGCGGTAGCCCTCGTTGAACGCGGCACCCGCGGTCTCGGTGTAGTCGCCCGCTCCCCCGACGGCCTCCGTCGTGAAGGCCTCGTTGAACGAATCGAAGATGCGGAAATAGTGGTAGGCGGCGATCCCGCACACGATCAATGCGATCGTGATGGCGGGTCGGTAACGCGGGAGCACCCGCTTCAGCGACACGAGCAGGAAGATGGCCGTGAAGAGCTGTGCGGCGATCACCAGCGAGAGCGAGTTGTAGACCGTCGAGAATTGTGCGGCGGTCAAGAGGTCGGGTATCACGTCTGACTCCTTCATCATCGGGTGGGCGGGCTGGACGCCGTCTCACTTCAGATACTAACTTAGTTAGTAACTGAGTTACACCCTGCCACAGAGTCTTTCCGATTGCACGCGCTAAGATCGCAATCTGGCGAGGGGACACATGACACAGCACGAGGGACGATCGCACCATCTCGACGCATTTCCTGCGGCGGCGATACGGTTCTCGCGCGCGCTCGATCGCAACCGGGAGCAGATCGCCGCGGACGAGGGACTCTCGGCGAGCGAGCTGCGCACGCTGTTCTACATCGCCGAGCACGTGCGGGTGACACCCAAGCAACTCGCCGATCACATGCACGTCACCACCGCGGCCGTCACCTTCATCTCGCGTCGCCTCGTGGACACCGACATGCTGCAGCGCATCGACCACCCCGATGACCGACGCAGCCTCTACCTCGAGCTGACACCCAAGGCCCACGCCACGATGGAGCGCATCCACAGCGAGTTCCACGAGATGGTGGCCGGGGCGACGGCGCACCTGGAAGCCGGCGAGGTGGAGGAGTTCACCGCCCACCTCGGCACCGTGGCGGCGACGATCGCCGAGCACACGGCACGGGTCGCGGGCTCCCGGCGAGCCGCGGCGCTCTAGAGTCCTCGTCGCGCGAGCGTGATCAGCCCGCGGCGAGTTCGCGTGCGCGCGCCAGCGCGGCATCCGTGGCCTCGGCGAACACCACGTCGAGGTGCGCATCCTGCAGAACCGCGATCGCCCGCTCGGTCGTGCCCTTCGGGCTGGTGACACGCCGTCGCAGCTCCGCGGGGTCCTCACCCGAAGCCTGGAGGAGGGCTGCCGCGCCGATGAAGGTCTGCTCCGCCATGATGCGCGCCTCGGCATCGGTGAAGCCCTTGCCGACCGCGGCCTTCGTCAGCTCCTCGACGAGCAGGAACACGTAGGCGGGCCCGGAGCCGGAGATGGTCGAGAGCGCGTCGATCTGGTCCTCCCCCACCTCCACGACCACTCCGCACGTCTCGAAGAGGCGGCGCACCAGCTGCCGATCCTCCGTCGACACCCCGGGGGCGGGCGCCAGCCCCGTCACCGCCTCGCCGACGATGGCGGGGGTGTTCGGCATCGAGCGGAGCACGGCGACATCCGGCCCGAGGATCGAGGTGAACGTCTCGATCGTCACCCCCGCCGCGAGCGAGACCACGATCGTGCCGGGTCGCAGCGCGGGCGCGATCTCGCGCAGCAGGTCGGGCACCATGGCGGGTTTGACGCCCACGAGCACGATGCGAGCGGATGCCGCGGCGTCCCTGTTCCCCTCAGGATGCGACGCCAGATCGACCGAGGTCACACCCGCGAGATGAGCGAGGGAAACCGCCTTCGCCGGGGTGCGGTTGGTCGCGACGATGCCGCCGGCGGCAAGGCCGGAGCCGACCAGTCCGTGCAGGATCGCGCCGCCCATCGAGCCCGCTCCGAGGATGGCGATCGGGGGAAGGGCGGGGCTTTCGGCTGCACTCATGCGGCCATCCTAGGCCGGGCCCCGAGCAGCCCCGAGCCCGGGTGGAAGGCGCCGGTATAGTCGAACCACCCGCACTGACTGGAGGCCACCGATGGCACTTTTCGACGGCATCACCTCGCGAGTGATCGACACCGATCGGATCGCCGTCGGGATTCTGGAGCGGGCGGGCGACGACCCCACGACACCCGCCGACCGCACCGTCGTGCTCGTGCACGGGAACGTGTCGTCGGCGCTGTTCTGGCAGGAGATCATGCAGGATCTCCCGAGCGACCTGCGGGTGATCGCGATCGATCTGCGCGGTTTCGGAGGGTCGGAGCACGCACCCATCGACGCGACCCGGGGAGTGCGGGACTTCAGCGACGACATCCATGCCGCGCTCCAGGCACTGGACGTACCCCCCGCGCACCTCGTCGGATGGTCGATGGGTGGCGGCGTGGTCATGCAGTACGCGCTCGACCACCCGGTGCTGAGCCTCACTCTGCAGGCTCCGGTCTCGCCCTACGGCTTCGGAGGAACACGTCGCGACGGCACCCGCCTCACCGACGACGACGCGGGATGCGGCGGCGGCGGGGCTAATCCCGACTTCGTCGATCGTCTCACCACCAAGGACACGACCGCCGACGCGCAGACATCGCCGCGCTCGGTCTTCCGGTCGGGGTACGTGGCCGCCTCCTACACGACCGACCACGAGGACGCGTGGGTGCAGTCGATGCTCACCACCTCCACCGCCGAAGGGAACTACCCGGGCGACGGGACACCGAGTGAGAACTGGCCGGGTTTCGGCGTCGGCACGATCGGGGTGCTGAACACGATGGCTCCGAAGTACTTCGACACCTCCGGCATCGTGCAGCTCGCCGACAAGCCGCGGATCCTCTGGATCCACGGCACCGCCGACGCCATCGTCTCGGACGCGTCCTTCTACGACCTGAACCACCTGGGGCAGCTCGGCATCATCACCGGGTGGCCCGGTGCGGACGTCGCCCCCGCGCAGGAGATGGTGTCGCAGACCCGCGACGTGCTGGGCGCCTACGCCGCCGCCGGCGGCGAGGTGACGGAACTCGCGCTCGAAGGCGTGGGGCACTCGCCCCACCTCGAAGACCCCGCCGCGTTCCGCCACGCTCTCCTCCAGGTGATCGGCTACGTGGGGGCTCCGGCAGACCCCGCTCCGCCGACCGAGGCCATCATCCTGCGGTCCGCGGACTGAAGAGGTCCGGGCGGATGCCGCGGCATCCGTAAACTCGTCGTCATGAGTGCATCCGGCGGCAAGAAGGCGATCATCGCGGCGTTCCTCGCGAACCTCGGCATCGCGGTGGCGAAATTCCTCGCCTGGATCGTGTCGGGCTCGGCATCGATGCTCGCCGAGGCGATCCACTCGGTCGCGGATTCGGGCAACCAGCTGCTGCTGCTGCTGGGTGGGCGCAAGGCCGCCAAGGAGGCCGATCGCGAGCACCCGTTCGGCCACGGACGGGAGCGATATGTCTATGCCTTCGTGGTCGCGATCATCCTGTTCTCGGTCGGCGGCGTGTTCTCGATCTACGAGGGCGTCGACAAGATCACGCACCCGCACGAGCTGGAGATGGTGTGGGTGCCGATCACGGTGCTGATCATCGCCATCGGCCTCGAGAGCTTCTCTCTGCGCACCGCGGTCCGGGAGAGCAACCACACGCGGGAGAAGGGCCAGTCGTGGGTCTCCTTCGTCCGTCGCGCCAAAGCGCCGGAACTGCCCGTCGTGCTGCTCGAGGACGTCGCAGCACTCACGGGTCTCGTGTTCGCCCTCGCCGGCATCACGCTCACGGTCGTCACTGGTGACTCGGTCTGGGACGCTGTCGGCACCCTGGCCATCGGCACCCTGCTGATCCTCGTCGCGATCATCCTCGGCGTCGAGACGAAGAGCCTCCTCGTCGGCGAAGGCGCCACCGACGCCGACCACGATCGGATCGTCGCAGCGATCGAGGACGGCCCGGAGGTGCAGAAGCTCATCCACATCAAGACGCTCTACCTCGGACCCGATGAGATGCTCGTCGCGGCGAAGCTCGGCTTCGCCTCCGATCAGCAGCTCGCCGCCGTCGCCGCCGACATCGACACGATCGAGTCCCGCATCCGTGCCGCGGTTCCCGCCGCGCGCGTGATCTACCTCGAGCCCGATCTCTATCGCAGCGACGCTCCCCCGCCGCCCACCGAGGCCATCGTCATCACCTCCGCGGACTGAGCGGCATCATGGAATATTGCACCTTCACCGAGCCCCAGCAGGGCTTCAGCTACGCCGACCAGCTCGCGTTCGCGCAGGCGACGGAGCGGGGCGGCTTCGACGGCTTCTTCCGCTCCGACCACTACATGCGCATGGGTCCCGGCGACCCGCTCCCCGGTCCCACCGACGCCTGGACGACGCTGGCAGGGCTCGCCCGCGAGACCTCGCGGATCCGGCTCGGCACCCTGGTCTCCTCCGCCACCCACCGCGTTCCGGCCATCCTCGCGATCCAGGTCGCCGAGGTCGACGCGATGTCGAATGGGCGCGTCGAGCTCGGGCTCGGCACCGGGTGGTTCGAGGCGGAGCACCGCGCCTACGGGATCCCGTTCCCGCAGCGGCGCTTCGACATCTTCGAGGAGCAGCTGGAGGTCGTGACGGGCCTGTGGGCGACGCCGGTCGGAGAGACCTACAGCTTCGCCGGTGAGCATTACGTGCTCACGGACGCGCCCGCGCTGCCCAAGCCCCGGCAGGCGCAGGTGCCGATCATCGTCGGCGGGGGCGGCCCGAAACGCACTCCCGCGATCGCGGCCAGGTTCGCGACGGAGTTCAACATCGGATTCCAGCCCGAGTCCGTGATCGCCGAGAAGTTCGCCACGGTGCGCGCGGCCTGCGAGCGCATCGGTCGCGATCCCGACACCCTGAAGCTGTCGGTGGCGCTGCCCACGCTGGCAGGGGGCTCCGAAACCGACCTCGTCCGGCGGGCGGCGGCCGTCGGTTCCGATCTCGCCGAATTCCGCGGCGAGACGAACATCTGCGGTGGTCCGGACGAGATCGCCGAGAAGGTGCAGCGTCTGGCCGCCCTCGGTGCCGACCGCGTCTACTTCCAGCTCATGGATCTGCGAGACGCCGAACAGGTCGACTACCTCGGCGCGGAAGTGCTGCCCGGCCTGCCCCGCTGACCTTCCCAGCGGCTCATGTCCACGGTGCGCAGGCTTCGGCCGGCACCGACCTGCTCAACCCGGACACCGACACGAGGTGCGCGGGCCTTCGCCGAGGAACCGGCCGCGCGCTCAGCGGCGTGTCTCGAAGAAGGACCCCAGCAGGGCCTCCGACTCCGCTGCGCGGACGCCGCCGACGACCTCGGCGCGGTAGGGCAGCCGGCGATCACGGACGACGTCGTACATCGACCCGGTCGCACCGGCCTTCGCATCCCACGCTCCGAACACGAGGCGCGTGATGCGCGCCTGCAGCAGCGCGCCGGCGCACATCAGGCACGGTTCGAGAGTCACCACCAGGGTGCAGCCGTCGAGATTCCATGACCCGACGGATGCCGCAGCCTGACGGATCGCGACGATCTCGGCGTGCGCGGTCGGGTCGTGGGTGTGCGCGCGGAGGTTCCGGCCTTCGCCGACCACCGCGCCCGCAGCATCCGTCACCAGGGCGCCGACCGGCACCTCGTTCTCGAGCGCCGCGACGTCGGCGAGCTCGAGCGCCCTCGCCATCCATGTGTCGTACGTCGCGGGCGTGGGCAGACTCATGCGTTCACGGTACCGGGCGCTCCTGCGTCGGGCCCCGCACGCAGTAGCCTGACTGACATGCGTGTCCACGTCGCCGATCACCCCCTGATCACCCACAAGCTCACCGTCCTGCGTGATCAGAGCACACCGTCGCCGGTCTTCCGCCAGCTGACGGAAGAACTCGTGACTCTGCTCGCCTACGAGGCCACGCGCAACGTGCGGGTCGTGCCCATCGAGATCCAGACACCCGTCACCACGACGATGGGTGTGCGCATCGGCGAACCACGCCCGCTCGTGGTGCCCATCCTGCGTGCCGGCCTCGGAATGCTCGACGGAATGGTCAAGCTGCTGCCGAGCGCCGAAGTGGGCTTCCTGGGGATGGCTCGCAACGAGGAGACCCTCGAGCCGACCACCTATGCCGAGCGCCTGCCCGAAGACCTCAGCGATCGCGAATGCTTCGTTCTCGATCCGATGCTCGCGACCGGCGGGTCACTCGGCGCGGCGATGGAGTTCCTCTTCAGGCGCGGGGCGCGCGACGTGACCGCCATCTGCCTCCTGGCGGCCCCGGAGGGCGTGGCCGCCATCGAGAAGCAGGTCGAGGGTCGCGACGTCACGCTGGTCCTCGGGGCTCTCGATGAGCGATTGAACGAGAAGGGCTACATCGTGCCCGGACTCGGCGACGCGGGCGACCGCCTCTACGGCACGGTCTGACCACCGATCACCACGATCGGAGTGACCGGACGCCCGTTGAATGTCGTCGCCGTCACCGACGTGTAGGCGCCCATCGCCGGACTGACCAGCAGGTCGCCGACCCGCAGATCGGGGAGCGGCACGACGCGGGCGATCACGTCGGCGGAGTCGCACGTCGGACCACCGAGGGTGACGCGTCTTCGGGTGTTCCCGGCCTGCGCGACGGGTTCCTCGTCCTGGAGCACCTCGTCGACCCCGAACACCAGCGGGTGGACGTCTTCGGCGACGATATTCGAGTACGACCCGTACACTCCGTCGTCGATGTAGTACCACCTGCCGTCGTCGCGGTCGGCGATCCCGACGACGCTGGTGACGAGGCTCATCGCGTCGGCGACGAGGATCCGGCCGGGCTCCGCGATCACGTCCAGGTGCCGCGCCCGCTCGTCGAGGATCGGGGCGAGGACCCCGGCGAAGTCTTCGAGCGGACGCACCTGCTCGTCGTAGGCGACGGGGAAGCCGCCGCCGATGTCGAGGGTGTCGAACCGTGCAGCGGCCGTCTTCTCCAGCCGCTCCATCAGATCGAGCGTGTCTGTGAGCGCTCGCGCGAATCGGCCGGGATCGTCCAGCTGGCTGCCCACGTGGTAGCTGAAGCCTGCGATGCGGATGCCGCGGCGTTGCGCGTGCCCGAGAAGTTCCGAAGCCTCGGCCCCGCTGACGCCGAACTTGCCCGACAGATCGCTCTTCGCGGAAGGACTGCGATAGGCCAGCCGGATGAGCAGCCGCGTATCGGGCGGCGCCCCCGTGAACTTGTCGATCTCGCTCTCATTGTCGACCACGAACATGCGCACCCCGCGGCGGAGCGCTTCGGCGATCTCGCTCGGCTTCTTGATCGGATGGGTGTGGATGACCCGCGTGTGCGAGATCCCGGCGCGGAGGACCTGGTGCAGTTCCTGCGCGGTCGCGATGTCGAACGAGCATCCCTCGTCGCCGAGCGCCGCGATGACGGCGTCGTGTGACAGCGCCTTGACCGCGTAGTGGAAGCGCACACGGGGCAGCGCTGCGCGAAGGCGTCGGTAGCAGCGCCGCACCGGCGCGAGGTCGAGCAGCATCAGGGGGGTGCCCTCGCGAGCGAGCGCCGCACGCGCGGCGTCGGTCGAGAGCAGGCGGGAGCACGACTCCCGGCCGTCGGTCAGCGGGTCGATCGGTGTGCGCGCAGAAGAGCGGAGCACCTCCGGCGCGATCGTGATGGTCATGGCACTCCCCTCCCCTGCAGAGAGTGAGGAGTGGGGCTGCTGATACCGGCCCTGATGCCGTGATGCGACCCGTCCGGTGACGAAATGGTCGCGGCATCCGTCCCTCGCCGAACGGATGCCGCGACTGGATTCAGGTTAGGGCGGTTGAAGAATTTCGCAGACGGGGTTGACAGGGACGGAGGCGCCGGGTTAGCGATGGGACGCTCGTCAGTCCTCCGTGTCGAGGAGCGGGTTCGCGGGTTGGCGTCGCCCCGTCTCCTGCTCCCAGAACTCGAGCTGCTGGGTGAGGGCCTTCGCGAGCTCGAACACCTGCTCCGGCGGAATACGGATGCGGCTGACGACACGCGCCGGCACGACGGTGCGGTGCTCGCCCGTCTCGGCATCGACCTCCTCGCGGGGCGGCTGGGCCAGCGTGACGAAGTCCATCACGAACACGGTCGGTGTGTGCCAGACGTTCGCGAAGTCGGCGTATGCGCCCCCGATGAGCTCAGGTGGAAGGTCGATCTCGAACTGGCGCTGCGGATCGTCGGCCATATGATTCCCCTCTGCCGTACGGACGGGTGTCGCCACCACGGCGCCAGTCTAGGCTCGTGGCCCGCTCACTCGACATCACCGACGAGTCGCGCGAACGCGCTCAAGCGGGCCACGCCCTCGGGGGTGTAGGGCAGGTCCTCGAGCAGATCGGGCGAGTAGACGACGTACGCGGCGTACTTCGCCCGTGAGATCGCGACGTTCAGCCGATTGCGCATCAGCACGAACTCGAGCCCGCGGGGGGCGCCGGCTGCGGACGACGCGGCGAGCGAGAGGATGGCGACGGCCGCCTCCTGGCCCTGAAAGCGATCGACGGTGCCGACGCGCACGTCGGCGAGCCCGACAGCGGCCAACGAGTCCTCGATGAGGGCGAGCTGCGCGTTGTACGGCGTCACCACGATGATGTCGTGCGGGGCGAGGGCGCGGGGCTCTCGGAGCTCGCCCGTGTCGAGGTCGACGTCGGTCCACGGGCGGCCGTCGGCCGCGGCATCCGGCTCCCGGCGATCGTGATGGAGCAGGTCGCGCACGATGCGCACCACCCGATCGGCCTCGGCGGGCGAGCTGCTCGTCGTCGGCTCGGGCGGGATCACCGGTTCGAGGTGCAGCCCGGAAGTGACGCCCTCGAGGTGCCGCAGTTCGGTCGCCTCGTGCGCGGCCAGCTGGCCCTCGTAGGAGAGCACCGACACCGGCTGCGCGACATCGGGATGCATGCGCCGGGTCTGCGCCAGGAAGTAGCCGCGGTCGGCCGGGATGACGGCATGCTCGCCGAGCACCCAGCCGAGCGCCGAGGTGTCGACCGGCTCGGGGTGGATTCCCTGACTCACCTGCGGCAACTGCTGCGGGTCGCCGAGCAGGAGCAGGTTGCGGGCGGACACCGACGAGGCGATCGTCGGCGCGAGCGAGTACTGTCCGGCCTCGTCGATCACGAGCAGGTCGAGACTGCGCCGGGGCACCCTGGTCGGGTCGCTGAACGTCCACGCGGTGCCGCCGACGACGTAGCCGCCCTCGGCGCCGTGCGTGAACGCGACGATCCCTCCGGGTGGGAAGTCGAGGAAGGCGTGCTCCTCGTCGGGCCGCTGCGGCTTCTTCCGGACCCGCTCGGGCGGCAGCCCGCCGTCGGTCACGATCTTGTCGAGGATGTTCTCGACGACCGCGTGCGACTGCGCCACCACCCCGATGCGGAATCCGTGCTCGCGCACGAGCGCGGCGATGACGTGCGCGCCGACGTAGGTCTTGCCGGTACCGGGGGGACCCTGCACGGCCAGGTAGCTGTCATCGAGGTCGAGCACGGCCGCCACGACGGCGCTCCGATAATCGTCGCCCTGCACCCCGGGGAGCTCGCCCGAGCGGGTGCGCGGCGGGATTCGACGCAGGATGTCGGTCGCGGGGTCGCGCGGAAGGTCCGGCAGCGCCTCGAGCAGCGCGGTGGCCCACTCCTCGACGGCCGGCTCCTGCGCGCGCGGCGGAGGCGGGCTGCCCGGCGCGATGGCGATGGGCAGGTCGAGCCACTCCTCGCCGCCCTTGAGGGTCTCGTCGACCACGACCCCGTCCTCGACGGTGTCGACGACCTTCGCGGCGCGCGCAACGTGTATCCACCGTGGCGAGACAGGCACGTCGAACGGCGCGGGGAGGGCATAGATGAGGAACGGCTCGCCTGACGCCGACAGCTTCGTCCCGGGCGCGACGTCTCCGCGGAGCGCGACGTGGCGATGGGGTGTGCGTTCGCGGTCCTCCTGACTCCACGCTCGTCGCACCTCGGACCGATCGGGGTCGACGACGATGACGTCGCGGACGTTCTCCCATACGCTCACCGGCTCCCGCAGTCGGAGGAAGTGCGCCCCCCAGAAGCTCTTCCGCTCACGCCGGTGGTAGTCGATGGCCGCCCCGGCGAGTCGGACGGCCGTCTCATCACCGGTCGGCTCCTCGAGTGCCGCGATGTGCGCCGCGAGGACTGATGCCTCCACCGGGCCGGCCGCGCGGGTCGCAGCCTCCTGCAGCTCACGGCGCTGTGCCTCACGGCCTTCGGCCATGACGCGTGCGGCCGCAGACAGTTCTTCGGCCAGCGGGGAGGCCCGGTAGGCCTCGGCTCCCGGCTCGTCGTCGGTGGAGGACGGTGCGATGCCGTGTTCCGCGGCGAGGCCGCGCAGGAAGTCGCGCAGTCGAAGGGTGGAGACGCAGTCGTATCGGTTGTAGTCGAGCAGCTCGCGGCGGATCTCCTCGAAGGTCTCGAGGTCGCCGTCGTCGTGCGCCACGCGTGCCCGCACATACTCTTCGATCGAATCGCCGCCCGCGGCCACGGCCATGTCGTCGCGGTTGTCGTCGCCCATGTAGAGCGGTTCGAGCTTCTTGATCGAGTACGAACGCGACCCCACCCGCAGTGCCCGGGTGACGATCGGATAGAGGTCGACGAAGACGCCGTCGCGCAGCAGCGTGTCGACATCGGCCTCCCCGACCCCGTAGCGCGCGGCCATCGCGGCCAGATGGGTCGGCTCGTACGGTGCGTAATGGAAGATGTGCAGGTCCGGATGCTGCCGCCGACGCTCGGCCACGAAGCCGAGGAACCGCAGCAGCGCATCGCGTTCCTCGGCGAAACCGTCGGCCCAGAGGAAGTCGTAGCGTTCCCGCACGTCGATCCAGCCGAACAGGTAGTCCAGGCCCGCGCGTCCGTCATCGGGTTCGGTGTAGAGCGGGTCTCCCTCGAAATCGAAGAACAGGTCTCCTTCGCTCGGCGTCGGGATCGCAGCGAGGGCTTCCGGTGTCAGGACCTGGAAGAGTGGAACCGCATCGACCGCGCTGTCGAGCTGAAGCCGCGCCTGCAGGCGGAGCCTCTCGAAAGCGTCGGCACGCAGCGACTCCGGCGGCTCATGCGCTCCGGCGAGCGCCTCGATGGTCCGTACCCCCGCTTCTCGGAGCTTCTGCCTCTGCGTCGGACGCATGCCGGCGACCAGGAGGAGGTCGCGGTGGCGCTCGACCTCGATCTCGCACGTGGCGCAGCGCCCGCACGCCGTGTAGCGCTCGTCGCCCCACGCGACGATGCCACCGGTCTCGCCGGCCGGGACGTCGCGCTCGGAGATCAGACGGCGCAGGCGTCGCCGCCGCAGGTGGAAGACGGGGAGCAGGTCGTCGACCGCGTGCGAGCTGATCGACCCGTCGCCGAGGATGAGCTCCACCCGATCGGATCGCGGGACGTCGAGCCGGTCCAGCTGGTCGACGTACGCGGCCAGCTGCATGAGCGCGGTGACCTTCGCCCGACGGGCGAGCTTCGTGTCCTGCACCATCCACCGCCGCTCGCCGTCGCGGACCAGGAAGTCGGCGAACCCGATGAAATCGTCGTGGGCGAACGCCGCCTGGTAGACGACCTCGACCTCGGGAGACGCCAGGGCGGCGTTGGTGGCCGCGACCGCCGCCGCGACCTGGGGGGCGTCGGCTGAGGAGACCTCTGCGATCTCGACCACGCGCTCGCCGAATGTCTCGCGGTACGCCGCGAGGCGGCGCCCCTCGTGACGGAACCCCAGCGAGATCGCGCGCTTCAGCATCGCGTCGTCGGGCTCGTCCACGCGCTCCGTGCGCCCCAGCCGCGCGTCGAGGAGACGCAGCCAGGCGAACTCGCACTCGGCGGCCGCCTTCAGATCGCTCGCACTGAAGACCACCCGACCGGCCTCGGGGATGTAACGCATGTGATGCCCTCCGCGAGCGACACTACCCGCGGCCACCGACAGCACCCGCGCAGGAATGCGCCGGCACGCGGCGCCGCGACGCGTCGCCTGACAGACTGGACACGTGATCAGCAGCCTCCCCTTCGAGAGCGCCTATCGGCACGGTTTCGCGCGTGTCGCCGCCTGCACGATCCCCGTCGCGATCGCCGATCCCGTCCGCAACGCCGACGCCGTGCTCGCGGCGGCCGGCGCGTGCGACGCCGATGCCGTCTCCGTCGCCGTGTTCCCGGAGCTGTGCCTCACGGGATACGCCATCGACGATCTCGTCCTGCAGGATGCCGTCCTCGATGCCACCGTGGCGGCCGTCGAGCGCCTCGTCGAGGCATCCGAATCGCTCCTGCCCGTGCTCGTCGTCGGCGCCCCGCTCCGGCACCGCAACCGCCTCTACAACTGCGCCGTCGTGATCCACCGGGGCGAGCTGCTCGGTGTCGTCCCGAAGTCGTACGTTCCGACCTACCGGGAGTTCTACGAGCGGCGCTGGTACGCACCCGGGGACGATCAGGCCGGTCAGGACATCAGGGTGGGCGAGCTGGAGGCACCGTTCGGACCCGATCTGCTGTTCGAGGCGCTGGATGTGCCCGGGCTGATCGTGCACGCCGAGGTGTGCGAGGACGTCTGGGTGCCGATCCCCCCGTCGGCCGGGGCTGCGCTGGCCGGCGCGACGGTGCTGCTCAATCTCAGCGGCAGTCCGATCACGATCGCCCGCGCAGAGGATCGCAAGGACCTCTGCCAGTCGCAGTCGCTCCGATGCCTCGCGGCGTACGCGTATGCGGCGGCGGGGGCCGGCGAGTCGACCAACGACGTGTCGTGGGACGGCCAGACGATGATCTACGAGGGCGGGATGCTGCTCGCCGAGACGGAGCGCTTCCCCGATGGCCCGCGGCGGAGCGTCGCCGACGTCGATCTCGACCGCCTGCGGCAGGATCGGCTCCGGCAGGGGACGTTCGACGACAACCGCCGCACGTACGACCCGCAGTTCCGCACCGTGTACTTCCAGCTCGACCCGCCCTCGGGTGACATCGGCCTTCGACGGACGCTCGACCGATTCCCGTTCGTCCCCGACGACCCGGCCCGCCTCGCCCAGGACTGCTACGAGGCGTTCAGCATCCAGGTGTCGGGCCTCGAGCAGCGCCTGCGAGCGATCGGCGACCCGAAGCCCGTGATCGGCGTGAGCGGCGGACTGGATTCGACTCATGCACTGCTGGTCATCGCCCGCGCCATGGACCGCATGGGCCGGCCGCGGAGCGACATCCTCGCCTACACGATGCCCGGATTCGCCACCTCGGAGCACACCAAGGCGAACGCCATCGCCCTCGCCGAGTCGCTCGGCGCCTCGATCGAGACGATCGACATCCGACCCGCGGCCACCGAGATGCTGACGCGCATGGGCCATCCGTTCGCCGACGGTCGGCCCGTGCACGACGTGACGTTCGAGAACGTCCAGGCGGGTCTGCGCACCGACTATCTGTTCCGCCTCGCCAACCACCACGGGGGCATCGTGGTCGGCACCTCCGACCTGTCGGAGCTCGCGCTCGGCTGGTCGACGTATGGCGTGGGCGACCAGATGAGCCACTACGCCGTCAACCCGGGGGTTCCGAAGACGCTCATCCAGCACCTCATCCGCTGGGTGATCGCCGACGAAGGCAGCTCGACCGATCTCGATGCCCGCGCGAAGGACGTGCTGCAGTCGGTACTCGACACCGAGATCAGCCCCGAACTCGTGCCCGCGGGGCAGGACGGCCGGATGCAGTCGACCGAGGATCGCATCGGTCCGTACGCGTTGCACGACTTCACGCTCTTCCACGTGCTGCGCTACGGGCTGCGGCCGTCCAAGATCGCCTTCCTCGCCTTCCACGCGTGGCGCGACGAGGACGCAGGGGCCTGGCCGCCCGGCTTCCCGGTCGACGACCGCTTCGCCTACGATCTGCCGACGGTGGCGAAGTGGCTCCGCATCTTCCTGCAGCGCTTCTTCGCGTTCGCGCAGTTCAAGCGCTCCGCCACCCCGAACGGTCCCAAGGTCTCGGCGGCGGGGTCGTTGTCGCCGCGGGGCGACTGGCGCGCGCCGTCCGACGGCAATGCCGCCGCGTGGCTCGCAGAACTGGATGCCGCGCTGCCTGACGTGGCGAAGGGCTGACCCGCGAGGATCAGACGGGCATCGCCCCGTACGCGAGCGTGATGACCCAGGCGTCGCGCGACAGGTCGGCGAGCGTGTACTGCACCGAGCGGTCTCGTACCCATCCGCGGTGGCGGGCGTTGTCGAGCTTCACGTACTCGGGCTTCACCCGCACTCCGCGGCCGTCGGCCTCCAGAACCGCCTGCACCTTGGTCCAGTGCGAGATGAGCGCCGGCACATCGTTCTCGTCGAACAGGTGCGAGTGGCGCTGCATGTCGTGGAGCAGAGCGTCGTCGGGGTGCGTGTCGCGGATGTCGAGACCGAGCGGAATCGCAGGATCGCAGATCGCCACCACCGTCGCGGAGCGGAAGCTCGCCGTCTTGATCAGGATGGGCAGCTCGACGTCGGCCCGTGTCGCCAGCAGCCGCGTGTGATAGCCGAAGTGCTGCGGAGCCTCCCGGTCGACCCGCACGTCCTTGTACTCGGCTCCGAGCTGGGCAGCGACCAGCTCTCGCGCCAGGAAGCGCCGCCGATCGTGCACACTCAGCTTCGGGTCCCACCCCAGACGTGCGCTGATGCCCTCCGGTGCGTCCAGCAGTACCGATTCCATGACCTACCCCGCGATCCGCGGCGCGCGCCGCACCTCATCCTCTCGCACCGTCACGACCGGGGGAACGGCCTGTCCTGCAGACCGATCCGATCGGGGATGTCGAACGGGAGGCCCGGGAGCCAGCTCGCCGGGCTCGGCCAGGGACGAGAGGACGGCAGTCTCGTCAGCACGGCGCGCAATGTCCGGTCGCCCGGGTTCGACGGAGCATGGGACGGCAGCACACGCCGCGGCGCGCGGTGTCCGAGCGCCCCGCACCACCAGTGCCGCCATGTCGAGTCCGCCTGATCGGGGTCGAGCACGATGTAGTAGTCCGGCATGATCGCGTCGCCCGCCTCGAACTGTGCGAGCGCGGTCTCGACCTCGAGTTCGAGTGTTCCGAGCGTCGAGCGTTCCTCGTACAGTTCGACCCAGGCCGCCGCGACGTGTTCGAGCGGGTCGGCGTCGTGCACGACCCACGGCGTCCCCGCAGCCGCGATACGGCGGGCGGCGACGGACGGGTCCGCGTCGCGAAGGGACAGGGCCTCCACGCCGGGCAATGCGCCCAGGGCCGCGAGCGCCTCGCCCGACGACGGTCCGACGACGGCCACGACTGTTCCGGTTTGAGAAAGGTGCGCCATAGCTCAGGCTACGACGCGATCCGTTTCCCGCGGGTGACACGCGCGCATCGAATGCGTATCGGCACCGCACCACGCGGGTGGTCAGATCATCAGCTCGGCGACTCCGTCCCGGGCCTGGACGCGTCCGTCGACGACCGTCCAGGGCACGGCGCCGGGCTGTGCGCTCCACGCCGATGGCGCGGCGCCCGCCTCGATCCGCGTGCCTCCGCCGCTCTGGACGACCTCGAAGACGACCTCCCGCCCGTCCAGCGCCGTGACCGTCGTCGACGTCGGCCCCGATCCGCCGGGGTACACCCGCAGCGTGACACCGTCGAGGTAGTCGTACTCGGGCCTGTCCTGGCGCGCTCCGACGGGCAGGACCGCGCCCGGGCGCACGTAGATCGGCAGGCTGGTGACGTCGTGCGTCTCACGCCGCCATCCACCGCCGGTCACCGTCTCGCCCGTCAGGAGGTGGGTCCACTCCCCCGCAGGGAGGTAGAAGTCCACGTCACCGCGCTCCGAGAACACCGGGGCGACCAGGATGTCGCGACCGAGCATGTACTGGCGGTCGAGGTAGCCCACCGCAGGGTCGTCGGGGAACTCCAGCACCATCGGCCGGAGCACCGGCGTTCCCGACCGCGACGCCTCGATCCCGGCCTGCCACAGGTACGGCATGAGCGACAGTTTGAGCTGCGTGAACCGGCGCGTCACCTCGACCGCTTCGTCGTCGAAGATCCACGGCACGCGGTAGGACGTCGAGCCGTGGAAACGGCTGTGACTGCCGAGGAGGCCGAACGCCGTCCAGCGCTTGAAGACCGCAGCATCCGGCGTGCCCTCGAACCCGCCGATGTCGTGGCTCCAGAACGCGAACCCGCTCAGCGCGAGCGAGAGCCCGCCGCGCAGCGTCTCGGCCATCGACACGAAAGTCGACGTGGAGTCGCCGCCCCAATGAACGGGCATGCTCTGCCCGCCCGCGGTCGCCGATCGTGCGAACAGCACGGCGTCGCCCTCGCCGCGCTCCTGCACGAGCACGTCGTGCACCGCCCGGTTGTACCGCTGCGTGTAGAGGTTGTGCATGCGCTCGGGGCTCGAGCCGTCGAAGTACTCGACGTCCACCGGGATGCGCTCGCCGAAGTCGGTCTTGAAGCAGTCGACGCCTTGGGCGATCAGTCGGCGCAGATGCGTCTGGTACCACGCCGTGGCGTCGGGATTCGTGAAGTCCACGAGACCCATACCCGCCTGCCAGAGGTCCCACTGCCACACCGACCCATCGGGGCGCTTCAGGAGGAAGCCGCGGGCCGCCGCCTCGGCGAAGAGCGGGGACCGCTGGCCGATGTACGGGTTGATCCACACGCAGACCCGCAGGTCCTTGTCGTGCAGTCGCGCCAGCATGCCCTCCGGGTCGGGGAACACGCGGGCATCCCACTCGAAGTCGCACCAGTTGAACTCGCGCATCCAGAAGCAGTCGAAGTGGAACACCGAGACGGGCAGCTCGCGTCGAGCCATCTCGTCGATGAACGACGTGACGGTGGCTTCGTCGTAGTCGGTCGTGAAGCTCGTGGACAGCCACAGTCCGTACGACCAGGCGGGCACGACGGGCGGACGGCCGGTGAGCGCCGTGTAACGGTCGAGGACGTCTTTCGGCGTCGGCCCCGCGATCACGAAGTACTCCAGCGCTTCACCGGCGACCGAGAACTGCACGCGCTCGACGGTCTCCGATCCGACCTCGTAGGACACGTGACCGGGATCGTTCACGAAGACCCCGTAGCCGCGGCTGGAGAGGTGGAAGGGGACGTTCTTGTACGCCTGCTCGCTCGAGGTCCCCCCGTCGGCGTTCCAGACGTCGACGGTCTGACCGTTCTTCACGAGAGGACCGAACCGCTCTCCGAGCCCGTAGATCAGCTCACCGACCCCGAGATCGAGCTGTTCGTGCACGTACGATCGGGCTGTCCGCGCCGGCGTACCCGCGCGGGCGTTCCCGACGATGCCGGGGTCGACCTGCGCGTCGGCCTCGAGCTGCACGTATCCCTGCGAACGCGGGCCGCTGCCCGTCACCCGGATCCCGTCGATCTCGAAGTCGAGCGCCCACGGGGCACCCTTCGCGATGCGGGCGGTCAGCGCTCCGGCACGCAGAACGCCGCCTTCTTCGGAAACGGATGCTTCGCCCGCGCCCCCTCCGTCGGCGCCCGGGAGCTCGAAGCCGGAGTCGTGCGGCCCGCCGTCGTGATGCACGATCCGCACGCGGACGATGCCTTCACGCGGCGAGGACAACGTCGTGGTGAGTACGGCGCGATTGAGCGTGTCGCCCCGGCCGCGGATCACCGCTGTCGGGGCCGTGATGACGAGGCCCGCGCCGTCCGGCGTGGCATCCGTCATGTCGATGTCGTACGCCTCTTGGGCGTAGAGCGCCGATACGCCGGGTCGCAGCTGCCAGAATCCGTCGGTGAACTTCATTACTTGACTGCTCCTGCGGTGATGCCGCGCGTGAGGGTGCGCTGGAAGATGAGGAAGAACAACAGGGTGGGGATGAGTCCCAGGAGGGCCGATGCGCTCGTCGTCGTGACATCCATCAGGCGGTCGCCTTGCAGGACGCTGATGGCGACCGGGACCGTCTGATTCGCATTGGAGACGAGGAACGTGAGCGGGATCAGGAACTCGTTCCACGTCCAGATGAAGAAGAAGATGAGCAGCACCGAGAGGGTGGGCCGGCTGATCGGGAAGATCACGCGCCAGAGGATCTGCCACCGGCTGGCCCCGTCGATCGACGCGGCCTCGAGGATCTCTTTCGGGAATGTGCCGTAGACGGACGACAGGAGGTAGGTGCCGAAGGCCGCCTGGATGACCGTGAAGACGATGATCACCGACCAGACGTTGTTGTAGAGACCCACGCTCTTGAAGATGAAGTACAGCGGGTACAACAGCGCTTCCTGCGGCAGAAGGTTCGCGAGCAGGAACAGCAGCACGATCCAACTGCGCCCCTTGATGCGCCCGATACCGATCGCGAAGGCGTTGAGCACCGAGATCAGCACCGCCAGAACGGCGACCATTCCCGATATGAAGAACGAGTTCCACACCTTCTCGGGGAAATTCACGCGTTCCCAGAACGCCGCGATGCCGTCGAAGTACAGGCTCGTGGGCAGAGACAGCGGCCCCCCGTTGGAGTAGTCCGTGGGCGACTTGAACGAGTTGACGAGGATGAGGTAGAAGGGCGCGATGATGAGGATCGCCGCGACGACGGCGAAGGCGAGCATCAGCCAGTCGACGCCCTTGGGCCGGCTCATCCCCCCGCGAGGCCGCGGGCGGATGACGCGGTTCTTCGGGCCGTCCGCCGTGGTCACGGCGCGAGTGGTGAGCACGTCGGTGGAGGTCGCGTCGACCATCACAGTCCCGCCCTTTCTTTGCGTTCCGCGCTGTTCTGGGCACGGATGAACAGGACCGAGACGACCGCGATCACGATGGTCAGGGCTGTGGCGATGGTGGCGCCGTACCCCACCTGCTGGGCCTGGAAGAACTCGCTGTAGGCGTAGTAAGCCGGCACGATCGTCGACGTCCCGGGGCCGCCGCGGGTCAGGACGTAGACGGGGCCGAAGACTTTCAGCGCCGCGATCGTACAGGTGAGCGTGACGACGTAGATCTCGGGTCGGATGATGCTCACCGTGATCGCGCGGAATCGCTGGAACCAGTTCGCACCGTCGAGCTCAGCGGCCTCGTACAGCTCGGGGTCGACCCGCTGCAGCGCGGCCATGAACACCACGACCGGATACCCGATCTGGATCCAGATCAGGACGACCATGATGCTCGCGAGTGCGGTGTCGGGGCTGCCGAGCCAGTTGTGCGTCAGGGCGCCGAGACCGATGTTCTCGAGGATCTCGTTCAGAGCGCCGTCCTGCGGCCGCAGGATCCACCCGATCACGATTCCTGCGATGGCGGCGGGGAGGATCTGCGGCAGGTAGTAGGTGGCACGCAGGAAGCTCGCGAATCTGCCGCCGAACTTGCGCCCCACGAGGTCGAACAGCAGGGCGGCGAGCAGCAGCCCCACCACGGTGGGCACGATCACCATCGCGATGATCATCCAGATGCTGTTTCCGAAGGAGGTCCAGAACTTGGCATCGCCCATGAGTTCGGCCCAGTTCTCGAGTCCGATGAACTCGGGCGGCCGGATGCCGCGGTACTCGGTGAAGCTGAGGTAGACGTTCCAGACGAGCGGGACGAGTACCACCGCGCTCAGCAGCACGAGACCGGGCACCAGATACAGCCAGTAGCCGGCGGACCCGCCACGGCCGCGTTGCGGGATCAGCGGTTCATCGGGGGGCAGCGGCGTGCGCGCCCTCTGAGGAGCTCGGGGGGCTCGCACGAACGGGACAGCGGTCATGACCGGCTCCTGAGGAGAATCGCGAAAGGGATGCGGAAGGGAGCTCGGGATGCCGCGACCGCGCGGGGCGCGGCATCCCGAGTCGATACGGCCGAACGCCGAATCGAGATGATCAGCGGAAGTCCGCCACGTACGACTCGTACTCGTCGCCCAGCGCCTGCTGCACGTCGGCCGGCGACTTCGTGCCGTTCACGAGCTCCTGCAGTTCGGCGACGATCGTGTCGTAGAACGTGGGGGTCGGCCAGTCGGGGTAGAACGCGAGACCGTCCTTCTCGTTGACGGCGTTGAACGCCTGGATGAGTTCGAGGCTCTTGGCGTCGGTGATGTCGGCCTCGTCCGCGGCCACCGGCAGGCCGCCGTTGTTGCCGATCAGCGCCTGGATCTCGGGACGCATCGTGATGTCGATGAACTCATAGGCGAGGTCCTTGTTCTTCGCGCTCTCCGGAACCACCCACATGTTGCCGGCGGAGCCCAGGCTGAGGTCGCTGCCGGGGAAGGGGAAGATGCCGAAGTCGAAGTCCGTGATCTCGTTCACGAAGCGGCCGTACCACCAGCTGCCGGACACGAAGATCGGTGCGGAGCCGTTGATGAACGACACGCCGGCATCCTCTGCCTTCTGGCCGGAGACGTCCTTCGAGATGTACCCGGCGTCGACGTAGTCCTTCAACGTCTCGGTCGCGTAGCTGATCTCGTCGCCCTGCCAGTCCACCGGGTTCTTGTAGAGCTGGTAGTCGTCCACGAAGCCGCGGTCCGCCTGGCTGAGTGCGAGCTGATACCAGAGCTGTCCGAGCGGGTACTCCAGGCCGGCCTCCGCCAGGGGCGTGACACCCTGGGCGACGAAGGCGTCGAGCACGTCGACGAATTCGTCGTAGGTGGTCGGGATCTCAAGACCGGCAGCGGCGAACATGTCCTTGTTGTAGTAGACCGTGACGAACTCGCCGTAGTTCGGCACTCCGTACCACTCACCCGAGCCCATGATGCCGTCGTCGCTGTACTTCGCCGTCGTCTGCAGAGCGGGTGCGAGTTTGTCGGCCCAGCCGTACTCTTCGACGGCCTCGGTCATGTTGGTCAGCAGGCCTTGACTGGCCAAGAGCCCCGCGGTGGCGTTGCCCTTGTTGTATTCGAGGATGTCGGGCGCCTCGTCGGAGTTCAGCACCTGACTTGCGGTCGAGCGGATCTGCTCGAAGCTCTTCTCCTCGAATTCGACGGTGGCGCCGGTCTCCTCTTCGAAGGTCTTGATGGCCTGATCCCACGCGATGCCCATCGCGCTGGTCTCGGACTCGTAGTGCCAGAGGGTGAGGGAGTTCCCGTCGCCGCTCTCGGCGGCGCCGCCGCTTCCGGAGCAACCGGCGAGAGCGAGCGCGCCGACGGTGAGGAGGCCGGCCGCCGCCGTGAGCCGCGCGCGGGTTTTCCGGGTGTGTAGCTGTGCCATCTTCGGCATTCCTTTCCTGGTGACCAACTCTGGTCGTGGGTGGGGTGGTGGTGCGGTGGTGCAGTCCGGGGAATTTGTCGAAGCGCTTCGATGATGCGCGAACGGCAGGGGATCCGTCATGAGGGTCAGTCCTCCGCCGCAGCGACCCGGCCGACGGATCCGTGATGTTGGTAAATCGGGGCGATGAGGTACACGCCCGGGGCGGGTGCCGTGTCGCCCAGGGCCCGCATGGCGAGGTCGACAGCCAGATCGCAGGATGCCGTGGGCACGAGCGGCACGCAGTCCAGGGCGATCGCGAACCGAGTGGTGTCGAAGGTGCCACCCACGGAAACGACCGAGACATCTCCCGGAACCTCGAGACCGCGCTCGGCGAGCTCGGCGAGCACCGTGATGTGCGCATCATCGCCGCAGTGCAGCACGAAGCCTGTGACCCCTGCATCCACGAGCTGACCGACGGCGGCCCTCGTGGCCGCGGCCGAGACGAGGGCGTCGCCGGTCGTGCGAAACGACGCGTCCATGTGCAGCTCGGCGGCACGCTGGACGAACCCGGCACGGACGCGCGGGGGGAAGTTCGAGTGCTCGTAGGCGGCCGCGGGGTGTCCGATCAGGCCGAGATTCTCATGCCCCGCCGATGCGAGTCGATCCACCGCGAGTGCAGCGGCGGCCTCGAAGTCGAGGTCGACGCAGATGAGCCCATCACGGTCGTCGGGGACACCGATGAAGATCGTCGGGATCTCGAGCTGACGCGCGAGATCGACGCGCCGGTCGCGCGGCGCGACGTCCAGGACGAGGATCGCGTCCACGAGACCGCTGTCGGCCACGCGCCGCATCCCCGCCGCGGCTTCCTCTTCTGTCAGGAGCAGGACGTCGTAGTCCTGGCGCCGCGCGGCAATGGAAGTCGCGAGGACGAAAGCCATGTGCGTGGGGGCGTGCGTGTCGAGCCGGAACGGCTCGGTGAGGGCGAAGATGTTGGTGCGATTTCCCGCGAGCATCCGGGCGCCGGCGTTCGCCCGGTAGCCGAGCTCCTGCACCGCGGCCTCCACCCGGAGCCTGGTCGAGTCCGACACCGGGCGCTTGCCGCTGAGTGCGTACGAGACGGTGCTGATCGAGACGCCGGCGGCGGTGGCCACTTCGTCGATCTTCACCATGGTGACTCCATCGTCGTATGAGTGTTCCGGCGGATGCGGATTCGTCGAAGCGCTTCGCGAAACGCTTCGACAGCCACTGTAGGCATTCTCGACCGCGAATGCAACGGGTATGTGGATACTCGCAACTTATCCCGGTCCGCTCCTCTCCTCGGCGTCACGGAGAATAGACGGGTGAAACTTCTCGTTGCCGCCCTCGACGCGGAACTCGTCGCCTTCCCGAACGATCTCGCGGGTTTCGACCGCCTCGTGACCGGCCCCGGAAAGCTGCAGGCCGCCTACGCGCTGACGAGAGCCCTCGACGCCGCGAACTACGACGAGATCCTGGTCGTCGGCACCGCCGGAGCGATCGACCCGCAGCTCGAGGCATCCGTCTATGACATCGAGGCAGCCATTCAGCATGACGTCACCGACATCGACGGCATCGTCGGACAGCACGTGTCGCTCCCCCGTCGCGTGGAGACCGGCCGGCCGGGCGTCACGATCGCGACCGGCGACCACTTCGTCGACGACGCGGTGGCCGCCCAGGCGATCCGCCCGCTCGGAGCGGGCATGGTCGACATGGAGACGTACGCCTACATCTGGGTCGCCGAGCAGTTCGGTGTTCCGATCCGCGTCCTCAAGTCGGTGTCGGATCGCGCCCAGGACGACGCGCACACGGACTGGCACGACACGGTGACGGCCTGCAGCGCGCAGCTGCGACAGCGCGTGCTCGACCTCTACGGAGTCTGAGCCGCGGCGGTCTTCGGCTTCTTCCCGGCCTTGCCCGAACGGCGACGAGCCGACAGGTCGACGACCGAGATGATGAACGCGCCGGCGATGAAGAGTCCGACCGAGATCATCCCGAACCCGTAGGCGTCGTGGTAGACGATGGCATCGCCGGTCGCCCCGTTCTCGCGGTAGATCGTCGCGTAGAAGAGCGCGAGCGCGACCGCGGTGCCGATGGCAGTGCCGATGCGTTGGCCGAGCTGTCCGACAGAACCCGCGAGCCCACCCTGCTTGACCGGGATGTCGGCGAGGGTCAGGGTCTGGTTCGGCGCGATCACGAGGCCACCGCCGATCCCGCCGATCACCATCACCCCGGCCATCACGAAGGGCGTGATCGAATCGGGCACGTACAGCGCCGTCAGGACCAGCCCGGCGATGCAGACGAGCACGAGCACCAACCCCCACACCACGACGGGGCGACCGTACTTGATGACGATATTGCCACCCACCCACGACGAGATGGCGCTTGCCAGCGCGAATCCGATGGTCACCATGCCGGCGAAGACGGGCTCGATCCCGAGGCCGCTCTGAAGGTAGAGCGTCGTGAGCAGGAAGAGCGACGGCGCGGCGGCGAAGTACATGGCCTGCAGCAGCGTGCCGTTGCGGAACGAGGACACGTCGAACAGACCGAACGGGATGAGAGGCTGACGGCCGGATGCCGCGTACCGGCGTTCCCACGCGACGAAACCGGCCGCGAACAGCACGAAGGCCACAAGCAGCCACCACCGCTGGGGGTTGTCGGCGGGTGAGCCGGTCGTGAACAGGAACGGCCACATCAGGGCGATGATCGTCAGCCCGAACAGCAGGACACCGACGGGGTCGAGCTCGATCTTCTTCTTCTTCCCCGCCGCCCGCGTGCTCGGCAGCACCCAGGCCGCGAGTCCGATCGCGGCGAGTCCGAGCGGGATGTTCATCCAGAAGATATAGCGCCATCCGTCGCTCGCGCCCCCCAGCGCGATCATGAGCCCGCCCAGCGTCGGACCGAATGCGGTGGCGACACCGATCGTCGCGCCGAACAGACCGAATGCCTTCCCGCGCTCTTTGCCTTGGAAGAGCTGCTGGATGAGACCGAGCACCTGCGGCATCTGGATGCCCGCCGCGATGCCCTGGATGAGCCGTGAAACCAGCAGCACGGTCGTGTTCGGGGCGAGCGCGCAGGCGAGACTCGCGAGCGTGAAGAGCGAGAGGCCGACGATGAACAGCATGCGTCGTGAGCGCTGATCACCCAAGCGCCCCATCGGAACGAGGAAAAGACCGAAGGTGAGGACGTAGCCGGAGACGATGAGCTGCAGCTCCGTCGAGCCTGCGTCGAAAGCCTGCTCGATGGACGGCAACGCGACGTTGACCTTCGACAGGTCGAGGATCGTGATCGCGGCGACCGTGACGCAGACCCAGAAGGCACGCCATCGCTTGGCGGGAGAGAGCTCGATCGTGAGCGTCTGCGGAGCGGCTGAGGCGGTATCCCGTGAGTTCGACATCACCCTCAGAGTATCGCCGTGCGACGATCTGCGCTCTTCGGGTCGCCTCGGGCTCAGGAGCGGTCGGACCGGCCGCTGACCAACGACCGCAAGAGGAAGAAGACGACCAGCGCGACGACGGCGACGATGAGGAGCTTGAAGACGAACGCGATGACCGAGAACAGGACGTTCACGAGAAACCACGCGACGACGATCGCGACGACCACGCCGACGATGGTCCACAGAGTGCTGGTGTTCTTCACGGTGTCAGTTTACGCGGCCGGGAACGCCGCTCTCGACGGTGCCTGCTCCCGCCTGCTGGATGACGCTCGGCCCGTTGCGCGTCGCGGAGATGAGGAGCTGAGCCGGAATCTGCTCCTTCATCGCTTCCACGTGGCTGATGACGCCGACCGTCCGACCGCCCTGGCGGAGCTCGTCGAGGGTGCGCATCGCCAATTCGAGGGTGTCGGAGTCGAGCGAGCCGAACCCCTCGTCGACGAAGAGCGTGTCCAGACGCACGCCGCCGGCCCGCGCGGTGACGACCTCGGCGAGTCCCAGCGCGAGCGCCAATGACGCGAGGAACGTCTCACCGCCGGAGAGGGACTGGGCTGGTCGTGCCCTGCCCGTGTAGGCGTCGAGGATCTCAAGACCCAGTCCCGAGGCCGCGTTGCGCGCGGCGCGGGCGTCACTGTGGGCGAGGCGGTAGCGGCCCGCCGACATGTCGTCGAGTCGGAGGTTCGCCGCCGCCACGATCTCTTCGAGTTCTGCCGCGAGGACGTACGTCTCGAGATCCATGCGCGCGGCATTACGGCCGCTGACGGCATCGGCGAGGCTCGCGACCACGGCATGATCTGCAGCGAGCGCCGCCGTGGATGCGTGATCCGTCTTCGCCCGGGCGATCAGCGCCGCCAGCGTCTCGGCGACCTGCACAGCGGACTGCGCAGCGATGACCGTCGCGTTCCAGCGCGAACGCACCACGTCGACGAGGGATTGCGAGCCGTCGAGGTCTACCAGCTCGTCCGGCACGCCCGCGAGCTCGACTTCGAGCTCCCGCAGTCTGTCCCGCTCCGTCGCGAGCAGGATCTCGTGAGCGCGGACGCGACGGTCGATCTGCGCCCGCGTCTCCTCGGCGAGGAGCGCGGCCGACGCTGCGGCGGTGTCGTCGAAATCGGATGCCGCGACCCGCGCGTCGCGCAGCGCGACGGCGTCGCGCAGCACGTCGTCGGAAGCCCGTCTCTTCTGCACCGCCGCAACGAGCTCCCTTCCGAGAGCTCGTCGGGCGGTCAGGTCTCCGATCCGCGCGCTCACCGAAGGGAACTCCCCACGGGCGGCATCGACGGCCTGTCGGGCGGCGGCGAGGCGCTCGGCGGTGACGGCGTCAGCGCGTGCCGCATCGGCGAGTGACGTGCGGAGGAGGTCGTGCTCCCTTTCGCACTCGAGTCGTTCCGCCTCGAGTGCGACACGATCGGCCTCGAGGCGCGAGCGCTCGACCGCGCGCCGCTCGGCCTCCTCGACGGCGCGGTGCGCCGCAGAGAGGCGGTCGGCCGCCTGCTCGAGATCGTCGCCTCCGGCGCGGAGCACCGCCGCGGCGTGGGCCTCTCGGGCGGCGCGTGCGGCGTCGGCCGCCGCGCCCTCCGCCTCGACCGCGGCGCTGCGCTCGTTCTCGCTTCGCGCGAGATCGGCGTCGGTGACGGGCTCGAGGTTCGGTGCTGCCGGGTGGGGGTGGTCGACCCCTCCGCAGACCGGGCATGGTTCGCCGTCGATCAGGGTCGATGCGAGTTCTCCGGCATAGCCGTCGAGGCGGCGGCGCAGCAGAGAGGTCACGGTGTGCCCGGCGTGCTCCGACGCCCTGATCCGCTCGGCGTAAATGCGCTCGAGGTCGCGAAGACTCTCGTGCAGGGTGCGTGCCTCGGTCGCCGCCGCGTGCGCCGCCTGCGCTGCCGCCGCCCCCGAGCGCGCAGACTCGAGAGTTCCGTCCGCACCCTCGAGAGGCGCGAGCGCACGCGCCACCTCGGCGAGACGCTCGGGGATGATCTCGCGGCGCGCGACGACCTCGGACAGACGTGACGTCGCTGTGTCGACTTCTGCGGACCGCAGGGCGGCGTCGTCCTCGAGGCGGACCAGCTCGCGCTCCTGGTCGGCGGCGGCCCCGGCGGTCGCGATGTCTCCCGTCAGACGGTCGATCACCCGTTCCAGCGACGCGGGATCCGGCGCCTCCGCGTCGAAGCCCCCACCGAACTCCGCGTCCATCTCCTCCCCGGCCTCCGACCACGATGCCGCTGCCGCGGCCTCGTGCTCCGCGGCCTCCGCGAGCGCGCGCGCTGCGCGTTCGGCGGCCCGGATCGGATCGCGCAGATTCTCGGCGCGACGAGCGGCGGCCAGTCGATCACGCTCGAGGGCGATCGCGGGCTCGTCCGCCTCCAGGCCGGCCAGCGACGCGCGCGCACGCGCGCGATCCGACTGACGCGCCCGCAGCGCGGTCAGGGCCGAGTGCTCTGCCGCCGCACGCGCGTGATCATCTTCGGCACGATCGCGCTCCTGCGCGAGGGTCTGTGCTCGATAGCGGGCTCGATCGACGGCGCGCTCGCCCCGTGCGATCCGCGCGCCGACGTCGTGCGCCGAGCGGGGAGAGTCGGGGACGTCCGCCTCTTCGCGGGTCTGCGCGCCGGCATCCGAGCGGGCATCCGTGTCGGCGTCCCCTTCGCCGACGGGGCGCGAGCGACCCTGCAGACCCTCCGCATCGATCAGGGATTCCGCCTCGTCGAGAAGGATCTCGACGCCGTGCCCCGCGCGAGCGAGGATCTGCTCGCCCTCCTTCCGACGGGCTTCGACCGCCGTGCGGTAGTCGACGTAGGTACGGGAGCCGAAGAGGGTCCGCAGCAGTGCCTGGCGATCGTCGTTGCCCGCCAGCAGAAAATCCGCGAAGCGGTTCTGGGCGAGCAGGATCACCTGCAGGAACTGCTGGTGGGTGAGTCCGAGGATCTCTTCGAGCAGGTGGGCGACCTCCCGGGCACGCGCTGCGCGCCCCACCCACTCCCCCGACACCGCCTCCTCGAGCAGGGCGGAGGGAGCCACCTTCGTCAGGCCCGTCCCCCGCGCGCGGGCGCGCTCGTACTCGGGTGAGCGGGTGACGCGCCAGTGCGTACCGGCCACGCTGAACTCGAGGCGCACTTCGGTGACGTCCTCCGGTGTGCAGTAGTCGCTGCGAAGACGCTTCTCGCCGCCGGCATACCGCGGCACGCTCCCGAAGAGCGCGAAGCTCACCCCGTCGAGCACGCTCGACTTACCGGCACCCGTGCGCCCGGAGATCAGGAAGATCCCGTCGTCGTCGAACGCGTCGAAGTCGACCGTCTGACGCGCGGCGAACGGACCGAACCCCTCGAGTTCCAGGCGGTGCAGTTTCACGAGCTCACCCGCGCGCTCACACGACGACGGCCGTGGCGACGCTCTCGTCGACGATCGTGCGGATCAGATCGCGCTCGGCGACCGTCGCACCGACGCCGTTGCGGACGTGGGCGAGGAATCCGTCGATGAGCTGCACGTCGTCGTGCGCCTCGCGCACTCGGTCGGCGTACGTCGCCCCTTCCCGCGTATGCAGGACGGCGGGGCTGTGAGCCACGATCGCGCAGTGAGGGAAGCGCGCCTGCAGCCGACGCATCGGATCGGGCTGCGCGGCCGTATCGGTGTAGCGCGCGAACACCCAGGCGTCCTCGAACGAGGCGAATCGCGAGTCGTGCAGCAGCTCATCGAGGGTGGCGCGCAGCGTGACCACCGCGCGCGGCACCGGAAGATCGAGCCATTCCACGCGGGCCAGGCCGTCGGCGTCGAGGTCGACGAGCCACGAGCCACGGGGTTTGCCCCCCTCGCCGAAGTTGTAGTGCAACGGCGCGCCGGCGTAGCGGACCGCATCCGACAGCCGCTGCCGGCCGTGGATGTGACCCAGCGCCATGTAGTCCATCCCCTCGAACACCGACAGGGGCACGACATCGAGACCGCCCTGCTGGATGTCGCGCTCGAGGTGCGGCGTCGGTTCGACACCCGCCGCGAAGCAGTGGGCGATGGCGACGGAGCGCCCGCCCCGGGCAGCCAGATCGGCGCGGACGAGCGACATCGCATGCGCCATCGTCTGCGCCTGGCTGCGGAGGTCGATCGGCGCCCATACGTGCCGCACGATGGCCGGCTCGAGGTAGGGGATGCCGTAGAACTGCACCTCGCCGTGGTCATCGGCGATCGTGATCGGTGTGCCGACGCCCTGCGGGTCGGTCAGCACGTGGATGCCTTCGCGCAGGAGGCGCGATTGGAAGCCGAGCCGTGCCGTCGAGTCATGATTGCCGCTCGTGACGATCACCCGCGCACCCGCGTCGCGCAGCGCGCCGAGCGCATCGCTGAGCAGTGTGTAGCACCCCGCGGCGGGGGTGGCGGAGTCGAAGACGTCGCCGGCGATCACGACGACGTCGACGTCGTTCTCTCCGACCTGCACCACGAGCGCCTCGAGCACACCACGGAGCGCGTCGAGCGTGGAGTGACCGTGGAAGGTCCGCCCGATGTGCCAGTCGGAGGTGTGCAGGATGCGCATGCTCACACGCTACGAGACACCGCCGACATCGCCGGCGAGGCGTGCGGCGGGTTCGCCCACAGCGATGACGGGACGGCATGTCGGGACACGAATCCGTAACACGCGCCGCGTAGCCTGCCGGGATGGAGCTGCCCGACGTGACCGTCGTCTACCTGCTCCGCCCGCGGGCGGACGGGGGCACCGACGTGCTGCTGGGGTACAAGCGCATGGGAATGGGACTGGGCCGGGTCGTCGGCATCGGCGGCAAGGTCGAGGAGGGCGAGACGATCCGCGGGGGCGCCGTCCGCGAGATGCACGAAGAGACCGGCCTGCACATCGAGGCATCCGATCTCGAGCCCGTCGGCGTGCTCGAATACCTCTTTCCCGCGCAGCCGTCGTGGTCGCAGCGCTCGCACGTCTTCACGTGCACGACCTGGAGCGGAGAGCCGCGCGAGACGGACGAGATCGTGCCGCGGTGGTTCACGCTCGACGACGTTCCCTACGACCGCATGTGGGACGACGCGTCCCGGTGGCTCCCGTCGGTGCTGCGGGGCGGCTCGATCGCGGCGACGTTCATCTTCGGGGACGACCTCGCCACCGTCGTTCAGGAGGAGCGCCGCACCGCGTGAAGATCCGGATGCCGCAAGATGGGAGCAGCGGAGTCGGAGGGGCGGCGTGATGAGTGTTGTGGGTGAGTCGCCCGAGCAATCCCCGCCCACCGTCGCACCCCGACGACCGGCGGGTCGTGGGAGTCGTGTGGCAGCGCTGATCCTCTCGATCGTCGCCATCGTTTGGGCGCTCCTCGCCCTCGGCACGTCCGTCCTCGCTCTGATCGGCGCGCTCGGCGGCGAGCTGTCGGCGGATGCCCTCGAGAACGCGCGGGCGGTGAGCACCGTCGCCTCGATCGCCACGAGTGTTCCCCTGGCGCTCGGGATCGTCGCGTTCGTGCTGAGCCTGCGGGGGGTGTTCCGAGCGGGCATCGTGCTGTCGCTGATCGCCGGCCTGCTCGTGGTCGCCACCATCGTCGTCGGCGGCGTGGCGGGCGCGCGCGCCGGAGAAACCATCGACGCCTCCGCCCCCGGCCCGACCGCGTCGGCCGGCCCCCGGCCGAGCGCGACAGGTGATGCGTGGCTGACGCAGCCCCTCACGTGGGAAGGGGGGCTCGATGTGCCCACGGACAGCACGCTGTCCACCCTCGACTCCTTCGCGACCCTCCCCGAATGGACGCGCTCCGCGTCGTCCGACACCGAGAACTGGACGAACGCGAGTACCGGCTGCACGGTGCAGTTCGGGCGTCTCCAGGTACCCGACGACGCGCTCGGGGCCGGCGACCGCGCGGCCAGCGTCCAGGCCATCGCCGGCTACCTGGGCACCGCGTTCGACGAGGCCGACGCCACCGACGTCCAACTCCACTACGCACCTGCGGCGACCGACACCGGACTGATCGCGGACGCCGTCGTGATCGCGGTCTCCGGTGCCGGGTTCTCGGAGTTCTACGTCAGCCGCGCGAGCACCGCGAACGCGCAGGCCGTGCTCGTCCTCAGCCGCTGCCCGTCCGATGACCTCGCCGATCAGACGCTGGGGATCATTCAGCAGAACATCGCGCTCTCGCTGGTCGCCGGCACGTTCTGATCGAAAGGCGCTCGATGACGTCCCCCGGCACACCCCCCGATCCTCTCCGGAGCACTCCCGCCGTCACGCCCACCGTTCCTGCGGAGCTGGCGCGATCCGCGCCGCTCGCGCGATGGGCATGCTTCCTCATCGGTGCGGGGGCCGCGATCGCGGGACTCGCCCCGTGGCTGGTCACCGGCATGCGGCTGCCCCTGCAGAATCTGTGGGAGGACGCCACGTCACCCGACGACATGCCGCTGGTGCTGCTTCCGTTCAGCCAGTACGCCGTCATCCTGCTCTTCAGCATCATCGTCGTCGGAGCCGCCCTCGCGGGTCTCTGCGCGCGGCCGTTGAGCGCTCGCATGCCCGTCGGCGGCCGCGCCCTCGTGATGGTCGGCGTGATCTCCGTCCAGCTGATCGCCGTCGTCCAGACCGCCGCGGTGGTGGGCGACGGCCTGCAGGACCGTACCGAGTCGGCCTTCTACCTCACGGCGCTCGTGGTCGGCACCGTCTGTTCGATGGCGGCGGGGGTCGTCGCATTCTGGCTCATCGCCCGCGCGCCGCGGGCGGGTGCGCTGCTCGGCCTGACCGTCGCGGCCATCGCCGTGAGCCCGTGGCTCACGCAGCTGGTGTCACCGTTCGGCACGGTCCCCTCCGACGTCGTCGTGTGGGTGCTCGCGGGTGCGCAGTGGATCACGCCTGTGCTGACCGGCATCGCCATCGGGTGGACCGGACTGAACACCGTGGGCCGGATGCTGTCGTCCCTGGTGGCTCTGGCACTCGTGTGGGTCGCACCGGCGCTCGTGACCGGGCTGGCGAGTGCGACGGGGACGCGCGTCCTCGCGAGCGATCTGGCCGGGATGGCCGACTACGGCGTGCAGATCTTCGTCACGGCGTTGTTCATCCCCGAACTGGCTGCCCGGCCGATCATCGCGGCTGTCGTTGCGGCGGCCCTGTCCTACGCCGTGTTCTTCATGCTCGGACGGCGACGAGCCGCTCAGCTCGCGGCTGCCACGTCCACGGCTGCGCCGACGCGCGGCGCGTAGCGGCCGGACGCCTCTGCCCGCGCCCGGGCCTTCGCGGCCTCCTCTTCGCGGTTCTTCGGCGGAGCGACGGCCACGAGATCCTGGAGGAGATGTCCGGTGATGTGGGCGATCTCGGCCACCGCGTGATCGAAGGCCGCCTGGTTGGCTTTGGACGGCTTGGTGGTTCCGGCGATCTTCCGCACGTACTGCAATGCGGCGGCCTGGATCTCGTCGTTCGACGCCGCGGGCTCGAAGTTGTGAAGGGTGTGGATGTTCCGGCACATACGTCGACGGTACGCCGACACCGCGCCCGAGAACAGGGCGGGTGCGTGGCGCACCGCGCGGGCGGGTCCGTCAGCGCTCAGGAGGACTCGGGCGTCGTTCCGCGCACTTCGTGCACCAGCGCCGTGCGCTGCTCATCGGTGACATCGATACCCGTGTCGCGCAGCCGCTGGCGGAGTACCTCCTCGACCCGCTTATGGTCGCCGTCGGCGACGTCTTGACGTGTCTGCGCGACGATGCCGGCCAATTTGTCGTCGATGGACGCGTCATGCATGTCCATCATCGGCTCCGTCTGCTGGTTCGCGGCTGCCGCGCTTCCTGTGCTCGCCGAGTCCGACATCAGGACTGCTCCTCGTGTTCCTCGTCGGTGACCAGGTCGGCATCGAGCCCGGCCGTGGCCTCTGCGCCCTCCACGGTGCCGTCATCCTCGGTCGCGGGCGCATCCCCGCCCTTGACCTCGGTGAGGCGGGTGGATCCGATCGCGTCGGCCATCGCGGCGTCGACCGCGGAATCCGCTGTCAGGTTCTTGTCGTCGCTCATGAGAGCTCCCCTCGTCTTCGACCACTCTGGCGCGTGAGACCGCGGCGGTGCCAGGGCTTGACGACCCCGGATGCCGCGACTAGGGCGCGTCCGAGAGATCCGGCGCCGCGTCGGACGACGTGCCCGAGCGCGTGCGGGCGGCGCGCGCCTTCGCGCGATCCGTCTCGATCGCGGCCCCGACGACCTGCCCGCCGCTCGTCAAGAGGGCGCGGCGCCACGGCAGCACGCCCTCGATCTCGATCTGGATGGACATCGACAGGATCGTCCGGATCAAGACGATGATGCCCAGGATCAGGGCGTCCTCGATCGACGGCTTCGACGTGATCGTGCGGATCAGATCGGCGGCGACCAGCACCTCGAGACCGAGCAGGATGGCTCCGCCCAGGGTATTGCGGAGGGTACCGAACGCCGACGCACCGCCCTCGCCGCGGGAGAGGGCGCGGGCGCCCAGGACGACCGCGAGGATGAAGCCGATGACCATGGTCAGGGCGCCGATCGCCTCGAATCCGACCGCGATCGCGGTGAAACCAGGCTCCATGTCCACGACGTCAGTGTAGGGCGGTCGCACACGGCGCCGTTCCGCCTGATCCGCCGATCGTCAGGCCGAGCGACGGTGCTGCAGGATGGCGGCGCGGTCGGGGTGCGTGGCGAACCAGTCGGCCACGTACCAGCAGACGGGACTGACCTGACGGCCGCCCTTCTGCTCGAGGTCGGCGACCGCACGATCGACGAGCTCGCCCGCGTAGCCCGACCCGCGGAACGTGGGGATCGTGTACGCCCGCGTCATCGCCACCGTGTGGCCGTCATCCCGGTAGTCCAGCACGCTCACGAGGTCGTCGCCGCAGTGCAGGGTGTAGCGGGAGGCGTCCTTCTCATCGGCGAAGCGGAGCTCGTTCATCCGTTAAGGCTACGCCGGGCGCGGACACCCCGCGTGGCGCGACCCGCACCCTCAGCGAACCCTTACCGCAGACTGAGCAAAGTGCGCAGCGTGGGGAGGAAAGGACCTCTGCAACAGGGCGATTTGACGCAAGGAGACGTATTCGGTCATAATCAGCCTCATGACTGACACCGCACGCTCTCTGTCCGCCCTGGAGGCGAACGGGACTGCCGGCATGATGATGCCCGGCAGCGTCGTCATGTGTTGTCGAATGTGCCGCTGACCAGCTGTCACGCCGGTTGCCGCGTCGTTTCTGAATACGACTCCGCACACCCCCGAGCTCTCCGGATCTGAAGCGCGAGATCGCGCGCCGGATGCCTCGTCCCCGCCCTTTCCGGGCAGACACCGTCGCACCCTCGAACCCCCGTGGGGTTCCCTCCGCAAGGACACCATCATCATGTCGAACACCGCCCTCCTCGAACGTCCGCTCCGCTCCGCGGGGGCGGCTTCCCCCGCCCCAGCCGCTTCCGCCGCCGCTCCCACCGGTTCGGCGCGTCCCGCACATCTGCGTGCGGTGCCTCCACTCGCGGATGCGGCGCCCGCCGCGCCCGCCGCCCGCCACCTCCCCCCGGGGACCGCGCCGCGCGGCTTCGCGCTGTACGTCGGCATCGACGAGACGAAGGCCGCGGCATCCGGAGTGAATCTCGGCGTCCTGGTCGACGCGCTTCGCCGTACGCTCGCCGAGATCGCCCCCGACGCCGAGACGTACGCGACCGTCGCGCTCGCCCCGGTCGGCGCCGGCGGTCGGGACGTGGACGTGGTCCGTCTCGCCCTCCACGAGCCGTCGGCTGTCGCCCGCACCAAGGACGAGCCCGCGGAGGAGGACCGCGCCGGAGAAGGCGTCGTCGTGGACATCTCGCGCAAGCGCGTGCTGATCGACGGCGATTCGGCCGCGTTCACCTTCAAGGAGTTCGAGCTCCTGCAGTACCTGGTGCTGCGCGAGGGCCGCACGATCGAGCGCGGCGAGCTGGTCTCGTCGCTCTGGCAGGCCGGCGACGAGGACGCACCAGGCGAGCGCACGATCGACGTGCACGTGCGCCGGCTGCGCGCGAAGCTCGGTCGGTACGAGGACATCGTGCGGACGGTGCGAGGCGTCGGGTATCGGTTCGATCGGCATGCCGACGTGGCGATCCGGTACGGACACGGCACCCCCTCGCCCGACCGCTTCTGACAGGCCCTCGCAGAGGGCGCCGGCGGGGGACGACGTCGCGTGGGATGTCGCGGGTCCCGCGTAGGGTGTCGGCATGACCTCGCACACCGAGGCCCCGCGCACCGAGACCGGGCGAGGGGACAGCTCTCGACTCGAGACGGAGTACCGACCGCGGCATCCCCTCGAGATGCGGCGGGCGGTGATGTACCAGCGACACGGTGCAGGCGACCCGACGATGTTCGAGCACGCCGGCGTGATCTGGCGTGCCAGCCGCACGCCGCTCGGGGTCGCGACCCTCGCCATCCGCGAGAGCACGCCCGGGGTCATCCGTGGCGCCGCATGGGGACCGGGAGCGGCGTGGGCACTCGACCAGCTGCCTGCCCTGTGCGGGGCACAGGATGACCCGTCGGGGTTCGACCCGTCGGCGCACCCGCTCATCGCCGATGCCCACCATCGGCATCCGGGCCTGCGGATCGGGCGCACCGATCTGGTGTTCGACGCGCTCGCCAGCGCGATCACCGAGCAGAAGGTCACCTCCGTGCAGGCTTTCGGTGCATGGCGGCGCATCGTGTCGTGGTACGGCGAGAGGGCACCGGGCCCGACCCCGCGCGCGATGTTCGCACCGCCGTCGATCGAGGGGTGGCGCCATGTGCCGTCGTGGGCGTGGCACCGTGCGGGCCTCGAACCGCCGCAGTCCCGGACCATCGTCGCGGCTGCGCGTCGCGGCGACGTCATCGTCCGGGCGACCCAGCGAGCGGAGGACGGCGAGGCCCGCGACCGCGTGCTGATCTCGCTGAAGGGCGTGGGAGCGTGGACGTCGGCCGAGACGCGCATCCGGGCGTTCGGCGATCCTGACGCCGTGAGCGTCGGCGACTTCCACCTCGCGCACGAGGTCGGCTACGCCCTCACCGGGGAGCGCACCGACGACGACGGCATGGTCCGGCTCCTGGCGATGTGGCCGGGTCATCGTCAGCGCGTGATCCGCCTCATCGAGACGACGGGAGTCCGCGAGCCGCGGCGGGGGCCGCGGCTCCATCCGGAGGATCACCGCGATCGCTGAGAGCCTGGACCATAAGCTGAGTCCATGAGCACTCCCCCGTCACGGTCCCGCACCGGCTTCCCCCGAGGACGACTCGGCTGGATCGTCGGGACCGTCGTCCTGTTCGGCGTCGGTGCCCTGGTGGGCATGGCGCTCGGCAGCGTGTGGCTCGGGCTGTTCCTCGCCGCGATCGTGTCGATCGGATGGCTGATCGCCTACGAGTCCTGGCGTGGACGGACCGTCGGTCTCGACGACCCGCACGACGACGGCGCACAGATCTAGGAGGGCAGGCGCACGGCGCTCACCTGCACCTCCGCGCCGATGACTCAGCCGTCCTCTGGTTCGTGCGCTCCGAGCGACGTCTCCTCCGCGTCGATGGCCTTCAACGCGGAGACGATCGCCGGCTCCTGGTAGCGCCCCTCTCGACGGGCGCGAAGGATCGCCTCCCGCTGGGCGGCGAGCATCGCCTTGCGCAGACGCATCTGCGATTCCAGCTGCGGCCACGCGGCGGCCGGCTCATAGGCGTCGATCGTGTCGCCCAGGAACGCGGCATCCGCCCGCAGCAGTTCGACGACGCGGGTTTCGTCTGCAGGGGTGGCGACCTCATCGAGGCGCTCGATTCCCGCACGGCGCGCTTCGGCCATGAGCATCTTCAGTTCGGTGCGCTCCTGCTGGCGATTGGGCGGCGGCAGTTTGAGCGCGCGGATGATGGCCGGCAGTGCCAACCCGCCGAGGAGGCTCGCCACGACGACGATGAACGCCAGCAACTGCAGGTACGACCGCTCGGGCGTGCTCTCCGGGAGGAGGAAGACCGCCGCGAGCGTCACGACACCACGCACGCCGGCGGATGCCACGGCCACGCCGTTCGGGTATGTCCAGCTGCGCTCGCGCATGCGCTGAGGGCCGTGCCGGTAGATCACGGTCGTGGCCATGACCCAGGCGAAGCGCGACGCGACCAGCATCGCGAGGATGCCAGCCACGATCAGGACCGACGGCCAGAACCCCGGCCCCGCATCCACCGCACCGTTGAGGATGCCCGCCAGATTCAGGCCGATGAACAAGAAGACGGCGTTCTCGAGCAGGAACTGGATCGTCCGCCAATTGAGCCTGACGGTGACCCGGGATTCGGCCGACGCCACCGTGGGCGACCGGTAAGCCATGTAGATCCCGACCACGACGACCGCGATCACGCCCGAGCCGTGCAGGGTCTGGGCGACCAGGAACACCGCCCACGGCACGACCAGCACCAGGCTCGTGTCGAGGACGGGGGCACGGAGGTGCTGGCGCACGAGCGAGATGAGCCAGCCGGCGCCGATCCCCACCCCCACCCCGACGATGATCGCGATCGCGAAGTCGATCGGGATCGTGATCGGGTCGACGACGCTCACGATCGCCGCGATCGATGCGTTCAGGGCGACGAGCGCGGTCGCGTCGTTGAGCAGGCTCTCGCCCTCGAGGATGGTGACGACGCGTCGGGGCAAGCCGACCTTGCCCGTGATCGCGGTGACGGCGACCGCATCGGTCGGAGCGACGACCGAAGCGAATGCGAAAGCGGCAGCCAGGGTGATGGAGGGCACGAGCGCCCAGGTGGTGAAGCCGACCGCGACGACGGTGAAGGCGACGAGCCCGACGGACAGCAGCAGGATGCTGTCGCGTCGGGCGCGGATGTCGATGAGCGACGTGCGGATCGCGGTCGCGAACAGAAGCGGCGGAAGGATCGCGTAAAGGATCACGTCGGGTTCGACGTGCACTTCGGGCACCCCGGGGATGAACGACGCGACCCCGCCGACCACGACGAGGGCCACGGGTGCCGAGAAGCCGATGCGGCCGACCAGGCCCGTGACGATGACCGTGACCAGGACGAACGCGACCGACCAGGCGATGATCTCGATGGGATCCATGCAGCCAGTATTGCGGGCTACTCCTTCCGTGCGATCCACGCCGTCGCGGCGGGCGGCAGCGACCCGCCCACGATCTCGGCGCTGGCGATCAGCACCTCCGCCCCGCGCAGATCGTACGACTGGTCGCCGAAGTTCGTGACGATCTCCCAGCCGCCGGGGCGGGAGAAGCTCAGGACGTCGTCATCGCCGGTCTCGATCCATTCGAGGTGCTCTGCGCTCTGCAGCTCGTGGCGGAGAGCGAGTGCCGCCCGGTACAGCACGAGCGTCGAGTGCGGGTCCTCCTCCTCCGCCTCGACGGACGCGGCGCCGAACCACGCGGGCTGCGGCAGGTGCGCGCCACCGGCGCCGAAGCCGAACGACTCGCCCTCCCGCGTCCACGGCAGCGGTACGCGGCATCCGTCCCGACCGATGTCGACCCCGGGGCTGCGGAAGTAGGTCGGGTCCTGGCGGTCGCGACCGTCGATCTCGACGACTTCGTGCAGGCCCAGCTCCTCGCCCTGGTAGAGATAGGCGGAGCCGGGGAGCCCGAGCACGAACAGTGTCGCCGCCCTGGCGCGACGCAGGCCCTGCTCCCGGTCGAGTCTCGGCGACTTCCCCTTCGAAAGCAGCCATTCGTTGCCGTGCTTGAGCGTGGGTCGCCCGTCCGGCGCCCGGTCGGGGTCGGGCAGGCCGTAGCGTGTGGCGTGCCGGACGACGTCGTGGTTGGAAAGCACCCACGTGGTCGACGATCCGCTGGACTCGGCCAGGTCGATGTTGTCGGCGACGATCGCCCGGAACTGTGCAGCGTCGAAATCGGCCTCGAGCAGGTCGAAGTTGAACGCCTGGCCGAGCCCTTCGGCGCTCGCGTAGCGCTGACGGCGGTCCCGCGCGACCCAGGCCTCGGCGACGGCGGTCCGTGGCGGGTCGTACGAATCGAAAACCTGGCGCCACTCGGCGTAGACCTCGTGCACGTCATCGCGGTCGGTGATGGGGTGCCGTCCGTCGATCGGGATCTCGGCGAGCTCGGCACGCATGGGCAGCGGTTCGGTCAAGTCCTTCGTCAGCATGTGTGCGACGTCGATGCGGAATCCGTCCACCCCTCGATCCGACCAGAAGCGCAGCGTGGTGAGGAAGTCCTCGCGCACCTCGCGGTTGCTCCAGTCGAAGTCGGGCTGTTCGACGGCGAAGTTGTGGAAGTACCACTGGCCGTCCGCCACGCGCTCCCACGCAGGACCTCCGAACGCCGACTCCCAGTCCGTGGGCGGCTCGGCTCCGTCGGGTCCGCGACCGTCACGGAAGATGTAGCGCGCCCGCTCCGGAGAACCGGGGGCCGCCGCCAGTGCGGCCTGGAACCACTCGTGCCGATCGGACGAGTGGTTCGGCACGATGTCCACGATGACGCGGACGCCCACGCGATGGAGCGCCCGCAGCATCCGATCGAAATCCGCGAGCGTGCCGAGACGCGGGTCGACGTCGCGATAGTCGGCGACGTCGTAGCCGCCGTCGGCGAGTTCGGACGGGTAGAACGGGCTGAGCCACACCGCGTCGATGCCGAGGTCACGGAGGTACGGCACGCGATCGGTGATGCCGGCGATGTCGCCGATCCCGTCGCCGTCGGCGTCGGCGAAACTGCGGGGATAGATCTGGTAGACGGCCGCCTGGCGCCACCAGGTGGCGTCGCCGGCGAGGTGCACGTCACGGTCATCGGTCTCGACGCTGGGTTCGATGGTCATGCTCATCAGTCTGAGGGATCCTCGACTGCGGGATCAGCAGCGTCTCCCGCCCTCGCGTGTCATCGCCTCGCGTGTCGTGGCCTCGGGCGGCGGCGTGGACGGCGGCGAGGGGACCCCGCCGTCTGATCGGGAAGCGACCGGTTTCGGCCCGCGAGCCGTGCGGTGAACATCCCGTGAATGGCGGACCGGGGGCCCGTCCGTGTACGGCGGACGCTGGCATCGTCGAGGCATGACCTCGATCGCACGTCCGCAGAGCGTCGTGCGCAGACGCGGCGACGATGCGCTGATCTCTCCCGCGCCGACCGCGATGGTGTGGGAGAAGCCGCGGGCCGCTCACGAGCCGATCGCCGTGCCCGGCATCGTGCTCGCACCCGGTGATGCACTTGTCGAGGTCGAGCTCGCGCTCATCTGCGGATCGGACGTCGAGGCGGTGTCCGGCCGACGAGCCGTCCCCGCTCCGCTGGTGCTCGGTCATGAGCAGGTCGGTCGCGTCGTCGCGGTCGGCGGGGCGGCGCGGCGCTCGGACGGGACCGCTCTCGGGATCGGAGACCGCGTCGTGTGGTCGTCGACCATCTCCTGCGGGTCGTGCGACCGCTGTCGGTCGGGGATGCGTCAGCGCTGCCGCGCCCTCGCGTCGTACGGCCGGGAGCGGATGGCGCGAGGCTGGGAGCTGAGCGGCGGCTTCGCATCGCATGTGCACGTGCGTGCCGGGACGACGGTGGTCGCCGTCGACGCCGAGACGCCCGCGCCGGTGATCGCGCTGGCGTGCTGCAGCGGCGCGACGGCGGTCGCCGCGGTGGATGCCGCGGCGCAGGTCGTGCCGCTCCGAGGGGCGAACGTCCTCGTCACCGGCGGCGGGCCGACCGCGCTCACGGCGGTCGCGCTCGCCTCCCGGTCGGGCGCGCGCGTCATCTTCGCCGACGGCGACCCGGGGCAACGTGATCTCGGGCTGCGATTCGGCGCGACGCGCGCGGTGAAACCCTTCCCCGACGTGGTGGCCTCCGCGCTGTCGCCGGCACGCCGCTGCGACGGCCCGAGCATCGTGATCGAGGCATCCGGCACGTCTTCATCGACCCAGCTCGCGCTGGATTCCGCAGCGGTCGGGGGCGTCGTCGTGCTCGTCGGCGGCGGACTTGCACCGGACGCGGGAAACGTGCCGATCATCCTGCCGGCGGTCGATCCGGCGGGCGTCGCGCGGCGGCTGCTGACGATCCGGGGAGTGGAGGGCTACCGTCCCGAGCATCTGGTGACCGCCGTCGACTTCCTGCAGCGGCACGGCGATGATCACCCGTTCGCGGAGCTGGTCAGCGACTTCTTCGCCCTGGAGGACCTGGATGCCGCACTCGCGGCGGCCGCATCCCTCGCTCCCAATCGGGTGGGCGTGAGCGCGGGCGTGATCACCTAGCAGGAGGACGCGCCCGACCCGACCGCCTCCGTCACGCGAGAAGGCTGCGGATGTCCTCGGCGGTGAGCGACTCGCTGAAGAATGCATCATCATCGAGCACCGCCGAGACCAACTCGGCCTTCTTCGCCTTCAACGCCATGACCTTCTCCTCGATCGTCCCGGCCGCGACCATGCGGTAGACCATGACCTGCCTGGTCTGACCGATGCGGTGGGTCCGGTCGACGGCCTGCGCTTCGCTGGCGGGGTTCCACCACGGATCGAGTAGGAAGACGTAGTCGGCTTCGGTGAGGTTGAGACCGAAGCCGCCCGCCTTCAGGCTGATGAGGAAGACTTTCGCGTCGCCGTCCCGGAACCCGTCGATCGCGGCGTCGCGCTTGCGCGTCGCGCCGTCGAGATACGCGTACGGGATGCCGGCCGCATCGAGCCGCGCGGCGGCCCGCCGGAGGAACGAGGTGAACTGGCTGAAGACGAGCGCCTGATGTCCCTCACCGATGACATCGTCGAGCTGCTCGAGCAGGGCGTCGAGCTTCGCCGAGGGCACGTCGGCGTACGCGACCGGGTCGATGAGTCCCGCGTCGAGGCTCAGCATCCGCAGGAGGGTGAGCGAGCGGAAGACGATGAACCTGTTGCGGTCCAGATCATCGACGAGCCCCAGGATCTTCTGCCGCTCCCGTTGCAGGTGCGTGTCGTAGATGCGGCGATGCTGAGGCTCGAGGGGGATCTCCAGCACCTGCTCCTGCTTCGGGGGCAGCTCCGGCGCGACCGCTTCCTTCGTGCGCCGCATCATGAACGGGCGCACGCGGCGACGCAGACGTGCGAGCCGCTCGACGTCCTGATTCACCTCGATCGGGCGTCGGTACTTCTCCGCGAAGTCGCGCGCCGACGGGAAGAGCCCGGGCGCGACGATCTGGAAGAGCGCCCACAGCTCCGACAGGTTGTTCTCGATCGGCGTGCCGGTCACGGCCAGCCGGAAGGGCGCGCGGATGCCCCGTGCCGCTTCATGCACCTTCGAGGCGGGGTTCTTGGCGAACTGGGCCTCGTCCAGGACCAGGCCCGCCCAGGCGCGTCCGGCGAAGTCGTCGGCGTCCAGACGCAGGATCGCGTACGTCGTGAGGACGATGTCGGCGCCGGCCGCGGCATCCGCCATGCTCCTCCCGCCCTTCGCCCTGGTCTCGGTCACTTCCGCGACCGACAAGCCGGGCGTGAAGCGTGCGGCTTCGCGGGTCCAGTTCGACACCACCGAGGTCGGCGCCACCACGAGGAAGGGGGCGCCCTGGGCGCCCGCACGGGCACGGGCATGCGCGATCAGGGCGAGCGTCTGCGCGGTCTTGCCGAGGCCCATGTCATCGGCGAGGATGCCGCCGAGCCCGTGATCGTGCAGGAAGGCGAGCCACGCGAATCCCTCCCGCTGGTAGGGGCGCAGTTCGCCCACGAACCCGTCGGGCAGGGGCGCCGACTCCTCGGCCGCGTCCGCACCCTCGGCGCGTTCCCCGACGCGCCGTAGGCCGTCGACGGTCGCACGCCACGCCACGGCGGCCTCGCTCTCGTCGGCGAGATCCTCGAAGTCACTCCACAGCGCGGTCTGGTACCGGCTGATCTGCATGCCGGCCTCCCACTCCTGCAGAGTGCCCGCCTCTTCGATGAGCTCGCGAAGCGGTTCGAACACCGGCTGGTCGAGGCGCAGATAGCTGTGGTCGATCAGCAGCAGCTTCTTCGCTCCGCGGGAGAGAGCCTTGAAAAGCGGTCCGAACGGGATCGTCCGCCCCTCCACAGTCACCATGACTCCCAGATCGAACCAGTCGTTGCGCTCGGATTCGACGGCGCTCACCTTGAGGACCGGCGCTTCGACCACCTCCCGGTAATCCGGCTTCTCGCCGACGATCTCCACGCGTACGCGGTCGAGCTCGTCCAGCGCAGGGAGCACCCTCGCCGTGAACTCGGCGGCCTCCAGCGCCCGCATGAGGGTGGTCGCGCGCAGCGCTCCGCCCGAGGTCAGCGCCGGGGAGCCGGCCGGGTCACTCCGCAGCGCCTCCGCCACGGCGGCGGCGGGTGTCCGTTCCTCCACCGGGTCGAGGAACGCCGTGTCGGGAATGCTCAGCGGAAGCCGTCGCCCGTCGGCGAGCTCCCACTGCGCATCGAAACGCAGCAGCTGCGACGGTTCGAACCTGGCCGTGAGCAGCAGGGTGGCCGGCGGCACGGGAGGCGGCGAGAAACTGTCGTCTGCGCTGGTCACCCGAACCGACCTCGCCAGCGTCGGGAAGTGCTCGCCGACGAACTCGTCGACCTCCTCCTCGGCGATCTGCACGGTGCTCGGATGCTCGATGATCACGCGCTGCGCCCGGGTGAGCGGTGTCGCCAGACGGGCGAGCACCACGTCGGATCCTTCCGTTCCGAACTCGTAGGCGTAGACGCCGTGCGCGCCGATCAGACCGACGTTCCGGGCATCCCGCGCGACCCCGTCGATCGTGACGCTCGGCGTCAGTCGCAGCCCGTCGCTCCCCCGATGGGCGTCGAACCCGATGATCGCGGCATCTGCGATCGTGATGAGCCCGGCTCGCGCCCTCGACGTCCCGCCCGAGCCCACGAGGGGGATGCCGAGCGCCTGCGCGTCGGTCAGCAGCGCCCAGAGCAGGCTCGATTCGAACGTGTCGAGGGTGATCCAGTCGGCGCCGTACTCGATGAAGCCGCCGAGCGACGCCCCCTTCAGCATGTTCAGCTGAGCGAACCACCGCGCATGCGCGGGGTCGTAGCCGCCCGCGGTGCCCTGGTATCCCACGTTCTGCCAGGTCAGATCGCCCTTCACCCATCCGCCGCGCGTGCCGGTCGTCACGGGTCGGACGGCGAGGCGGTCGACGGATGCCGCGTCCTTCGCGGTCTCGTCGCGTGCGGGCGAGCCCGCAGTCAGGCCGCCGCGACCGGGGCGGCGCGCCCCACCTCGCCGGCGCAGCTCGAACTGCAGCGCGAGCGGCCTGGTCGGCTCGCCGAAAGCCGCCGGCACCCGGTCGAGCGCGGCGACGAGCCCTCGCCAGCCCGGTTCGGCCGCTTCGTGCTGATCGGCGGTTGCGCGGGCGGCGACTCCGGCGCGGTGCAGTTCGTTGCCGGCGAAGAGCACCGCCGCGACGTGCTTGCAGTTGATGCCGATCGGGCAGGAGCAGACCGCCCTGCGCACCATCACGCGGGTGGTGTTCGCGCCCGCCAGCGTGACCGAGACGCGGTAGGGCGACGGCTCCGAGCCCTGCACGTCCGCGGTGAAGCGCTGATCGGGCGCGTCCCAGTGAAGGTGATGGACGCGCCCGCCGCTGGCGTAGGCCTTGCCCCGGCTGTGCGACAGGGGCCCGACCAGGCGGGCGATCGTCAGCTCTTCGACGAGAGGGACGAGCGGATCGGGCATCCTTCCATCGTTTCACGACCGGACGGGGCGCGTGCGCACGCATCGGCGCAGTGACGGCTTCTCGCCCCTCCCCCTCGACCGCGCGGGAGAATGGGGGCGTGACCGCGAACACCGATGAGCCGCTCTACGTCGTCTCGATCATCGTCGATGCGCCGATCACGAAGCTCGACGCCCTCGACGTCGTCGCCTTCGTCGCCGACAGCGCGATCGAGGGGGCCGGAACAGCGCATCCCCGGGTGAGGATCGGGGCGCACGCGTGGGCCGAGGTCGAGATCCCCAAGTTCGCCGACCCGCCGCCGCTCGCCATCGACATCTACTCGCACGTCTCCCTCGCAACCGCCACCGCCGAGGCCGCTCGCCTGCAACTCGGGCTCGAGCGTGTCGGTTGGAGCGCGCGCCCGGATCGGCCGTCGATGGGCTAGCCGTTCGATCGGCGGGGACCCGTCCCTTCGGCCGTGCGGTTCCGCTGAGACGGCGTCGTCATCGCAGCGGCTGCGCTCCGATGACGGACAGCAGCTGCAGCCGCCCGTGGCTTTCGCTCCCCGGAATGGCGGTGTACACGAGGAGGGAGTGCGCGTTACCCGGGTCGACGAGTCTCTGGCAGTAGAGCTCGAGTGCGCCGACCTCCGGGTGGACGAAACGCTTGACGTCGTGCGGCCGCAGGCCGACTTCGTGCAGCGCCCAGATGCGTCGGAACTCCTCGCTGCGATCGAGGAGGAGCTGCGACAGCCGGACCGCGTGGGAGTCGGGCCCGCGCCGGGCGGCGACCTCCCGCAGACCGGACGCGTACAGACGACTCAGGAAGTCGTGTTCCTCCGGCGCGTAGAGCCGACGCGAGTCGGCGTCGGTGAACCATCGGAAGCCGATGCTGCGCTCTGGTCCGACGCGACCCGCACCGTCACCGGTGAGCGCGACCCCCAGCCGTGACTGCCTCAGCGTCTCGCCGAGTTCGGTGACGATCTCCGCCGGCGTGTCATCGAGTCTGTCCAGCACACGCAGCAGACCTGGGCTGATGTGGTCGCTGGCCGCACCGCGCACGGGCGGCGGGTGACCGGCCAGCAGGAAGAGATGGTCGCGCTCCTCATGGGTCAGGTGCAGCCCTTGGGCGATCGACCCCAGCATCTGCTCGGAGGGCTGCGGACCCCGTTCGCGCTCGAGACGGGCGTAGTAGTCGATCGACATATGGGAGAGCATGGCGACCTCCTCCCGTCGCAAGCCCGCGGTCCGGCGACGCGCGCCACGCGGCAGACCGACGTCCTCCGGCTGCAACGCCTCGCGCCGGTTCCGCAGGAACGCCGCCAGCCCCGGACGATCGATGGTGCTCATTCCTCCTGTCTACCCTTCTTCCGTGAGCGGATGCCACGGCCTGCCGATCCCCCGATCACGGTGTCGCATCCGGGGATGCCGAATCCACGGATCGACAGGCCCTGGTTGTCTGCGTCCTCCCGCCGCACGCTGGTGGCAGACCCGCGCCAGCAGCGGTTTCCCGCAAGGAGCAGACATGACACCCGCACGATCACCTCGTACCGCCGACATCCGGTTACCCGACCTCAACGGCACCCGGGCACTCGTGACCGGAGCCAGCGACGGAATGGGGCTCGTCATCGCGCGGCGTCTGGCCGCCGCCGGCGCACACGTCATCATGCCCGTGCGCAACCGCCGGAAGGGCGAAAGCGCCGCCGCGTCGATACGCGCCGCCGTGCCGACCGCCGCCGTGCACGTGCGCGACCTCGATCTGTCCTCGCTGCAATCGGTGGCGACCCTCGGCGACGCTCTGCGCGAGGAGGGCCTGCCCATCCACATCCTGATCAACAACGCGGGTGTCATGACCCCACCGAGCCGGCAGACGACCGCTGACGGCTTCGAGCTCCAGTTCGGCACGAACCATCTCGGTCACTTCGCGCTGGTGGGCCACCTTCTCCCGCTCCTGAGCGCGGGACGGGCCCGTGTCACGTCGCAGATCAGCATCGCCGCGCGCTCCGGGGTCATCCGATGGGACGACATCAACAGCGAACGCCGCTACAACGCCATGCAGGCGTACGCGCAGTCCAAGATCGCGTTCGGGCTGTTCGGTCTCGAGCTCGACCGGCGCAGCCGAACCGAGGGCTGGGGCATCACGAGCAATCTCTCGCATCCGGGAGTCGCGCCGACCAGTCTTCTCGCCGCCCGGCCGGAGCTTCAGCGCGACGGAGACACCCCGCAGGTGCGTGTGATCCGTTGGCTGTCAGCGCGCGGGATCCTGGTGGGCACGGTCGACACCGCAGCGCTTCCGGCCCTCGCGGCGGCGACGGCGCCCGACGCGCAAGGCGGCACCCTGTACGGACCGAACGGTCCCGGACACATCGGTGGGTCTCCCGCTCAGCAGGACCTCTATCGGCCGCTGCGCGACGTCGACGACGCCGCCCGCCTGTGGCAGCTGTCGGAGACCCTCAGCGGCGTCGTGCCGTCCCCCGTACGGCGGTAGACGGACGGGTCCGCCGCCGCCGATCTGTGGGTTTTCGATGATCACGAACGGATAACGGAAAAACCCTTGCCGTCGTTATCTTCTCGTTATACAGTTCAGGAACGGTCGATGTTTTGCTGTGGCAGAGACCGGACATGTGATTGCAGGACACTCTTGGTGCAAAGGGAAAAGGGCCGGCCGGATGCCTCTCCGACCGGCCCTTCACCATCCCCGACACCGTCCGCACCGTCTCACCCGAGCTCGAGGGCGTTCCACCGGCCGGGCTCGGTGAGTTCGCCGTAACGCACATCCACGCCCGTCGACGCGATCGTCGCGGCGCAGACCAGCAGCGAGAGCGTCGGGTAGCCGTACGGCCGGTTGTCCCGCACGATCGCCCGCTCGTCCGTGGGGTCGAGGGCGGAGCTCCGCGCGAGGATCTCGAGCCAGGGCCGCCACCACTCCGCGCTCGCGGCATCCGGAACCTGCGCTTCGAAGGCGGGAAGCCATTCGACGATGCGCGCGGTCTCGGGGTCGTCGATGTCGTCGTGAGCGATCATGTGCGTGCCCGGCGCGAGCGGAGTCCGCCGGACCACATCACCGTCCCAGGTCACGATCGCGGCCACGATGTCAGGGGAGGTGCCTGCTGCGGTACCGGGAGAGGTGCGGGCCACCTCGACGAGGTTGAATCCGTGCATGCGCGGCCGTCCAGCGACCGACCGTCCGGCAACCGAGTCCAGCACGACCTCTCCGCGCGACCGCAGCCCCTCGGCGGGCAGCTCGGTGACGTCGGCGCGGTTCAGCAGCACGGCGAACCGGCCCGTCGAGGAGTCCGCCGCCAGCCATGCGCCGCCCGACCGTTGATCGCGCACCCCCACGACATCGGGGTGCTCTTCCGGCCACCGTCGCCCCAGCGGGTCCCATGCCCGGCCCGGGTCCTCGTCTCGGATCGCGAGGACCCGCGTCGGCTCGTCGCTCGAGACAGGAACGTGGATGATCACCGTGCACACTGCAGAAATCTCCTGACAAGATCGAGGCATGTTCGTCGTCGTGGGAGTCACCGGTGGGATCGCGGCCTACAAGACCGTGCATCTCGTGCGCCTGCTGGTGCGATCCGGGCACGACGTGCATGTCATCCCCACCGAAGACGCCCTCCGCTTCGTGGGTCTGCCGACGTGGGAGGCGATCAGCCGCAACCCGGTGACGACGTCCGTGCACGACGATGTCGCGAAGGTGCGGCATGTCGCGCTCGGACGGTCGGCGGATCTCGTGATCGTCGCACCCGCGACGGCGAACTTCCTGGCCAAGATGACCGCCGGGCTTGCCGACGATCTCCTCGGAACCAGCCTACTGGCGACCACCGCGCCGGTGATCGTGGCACCGGCCATGCACACCGAGATGTGGCGCCATCCCGCCACCGCGCACAACATCGAGGTGCTGCGTTCGCGGGGGGTCCGCATCGTGGGGCCGGAGACGGGCGAGCTCACCGGTGGCGACAGCGGGCCGGGACGAATGTCGGAACCCGAGACGATCCTCGAGGCGGCGTCCGTCGTCCATCGCCGGGACCTGGCGGGACTCCGCGTGGTCGTCACGGCCGGAGGCACCCGCGAACCCCTCGATCCCGTGCGGTTCCTCGGCAACCGCTCCAGCGGCCGACAGGGCGCGGCGGTCGCCGTCACCGCCGCCGCACGCGGCGCCGACGTGCGACTGATCGTCGCGCATGTCGACGCGGGAGTGCTGGCCGAGGCATCCGCTCTGCCCTCGATCGAGATCGAGACCGTCGGCACGGCCGCTGAGCTCGCCACCGCCGCGCGGACGGCTGCGGTCGATGCCGACGTCATCGTGATGGCTGCGGCCGTGGCCGACTACCGCCCAGCCGAGGTGTCGGAGCGCAAGCTCACGAAAGAGTCGTCCCCCGACGGTCGGCTCACGCTGGAGCTCGTCGAGACGGAGGACGTGGTCGCGGCACTCGTGCGGGAGCGTCCGGCGGGGCAGACGATCGTCGGTTTCGCCGCCGAGACGTCGTCCGATCAGGCTGATCTCCTGGCACGCGCCCGGCGCAAGCAGGCACGCAAGGGCGTCGACCTGCTCGCCGTGAACGAGGTCGGATGGACACGGGGCTTCGAGTCCACAGAGAACGAGCTGACGATCATCGGGCCGGGCGGCGAAGTGCTCGCCGATGCCGGCGGTCACAAGCGGGCGGTCTCGGATGCACTGTGGGACGCCGTGCTCAGCGTCCGGGAGCGCTGACGCGCGCACTCCTCCCCTGGATCGCCTGCCCTGCCTCACCCGTCGAACGCACGGGTCGGCGCGGAATCGCGCGCAGGCGAGCCCGCTCCGAGGGAGCGAGGTGCTCGACGGCATAGGAGAGCATCGTGCGCGGCATCCGTCCGGCATTCTCCTCGAGGAACGCCAGCAGTTCGCCGCGGTCCACCCGTTTCCCGACCTCGCGCAGCATCCATCCGACGGCCTTGTGGATCAGCGGCTCGCGGTCTCCGAGCAGCGTCTCGGCGAGCCGCAGCGTCGGTTCGGCGTCGCCCGCCTTGATCCACGCGAAGGTGGCGATGACGGCGACACGACGCTCCCACAGCGGTCCCGCGGCCAACCGATCGAGTCGGGCGAAGGCTTCGACGTCATCCTGCTCCCGCAACCATCGCCCGACGATCTGTTCGGCGGTCGAGTCGACGAGGTCCCAGTTGTCGACCTCCCCCCGCGAGACGGCCGCCAGGTAGAGGTCGAAGATCTTGCGACGGGCGTCGTCGTCGCCCGTCCGTGCGGCGCGTTCGGCCTGGGCGACGAGCACGAGCAGCGCCGCGAGCCGGTGCTCGTGGACCGGGCTCGCGAGCAGCGCGGTGGCCTCCGCCGCGGGCAGGGCCGCGAACTCCTTGACAACGGTTCTCGTCGCCGGCACGCGGACGCCGATGAACTCGTCGCCCTCGGCGTATCCGCCCGGCCCCGTCTGGAAGAAGCGCTGCAGGATCTCCGCGTGGGCAGGGTCACCGAGCGCATCGAGGCGGGCGGCGAGGTGCGCTGCGGTCAGCTCGATCGACACGAGTGCAGGTTACGCCGCACGGCGCTAGCGTGGATGCATGACCTCTCCGATCGACCCCACGTCCACCGCTGCCTGGTCGGAGCTCGACGCTCTTCGAAGCTCGTTCACCCCTGATCTGCGCGCGTGGTTCGCCGAGGACTCCGGGCGGGTCGAGCGCTTCAGCTTCCCCCTTGCGGACCTGCACGTCGATCTGTCGAAGAACCTCGTGACCGATGAGATCCTCGCCTCGCTCGTGCGGCTCGCCGAGCAGACCGGGGTGGCTGAGCGTTACGCGGACATGCTGGCCGGCGCCCATTTGAACACCAGTGAGAACCGTGCCGTGCTGCACACCGCGCTGCGGCGGCCGGCCGGATCATCCCCCGCCCTCGTCGTGGACGGGCAGAACGTCGATCACGATGTGCAGGAGGTGCTCGATGCGCTGTCGGCCTTCGCCGATCGCGTGCGATCGGGCGAGTGGCGGGGCATCACCGGCAAGAAGGTCACGCACGTCGTGAACATCGGCATCGGCGGCTCCGACCTCGGTCCGGTCATGATCTACGAAGGACTCAGGCCCTACGCCGACGCCGGCATTCACGCGATCTTCGTCTCGAACATCGACCCCACCGACATCGCCCAGAAGACGGAAGGGCTCGACCCCGAGACCACACTCTTCATCGTCGCGTCCAAGACCTTCACGACCCTCGAGACCCTGACGAACGCGCGGCTCGCGCGCGACTGGCTGTGGGCGCAGCTCGAGTCCTCCGGCGCGATCGGGTCGGACGAGGCATCCCGCACCGATGCCGTGGCGCACCACTTCGTCGCCGTCTCGACGGCTCTCGACAAGGTGGCGGCATTCGGCATCGATCCGAAGAACGCGTTCGGGTTCTGGGACTGGGTGGGCGGACGCTATTCGGTGGATTCGGCGATCGGCCTCTCGCTGGCGATCACGCTGGGTCCTGACGCGTTCCGCGAGCTGCTCGGCGGATTCCACGCCGTCGACGAGCATGTCCGCACGACACCGTTGGCGCAGAACGTACCGGTCCTGATGGGGCTGCTCAACGTCTGGTACAACAACTTCCTCGGGTCGCAGTCGCATGCCGTGCTGCCCTACGCGCAGCAGCTGCACCGATTCGCGGCATACCTGCAGCAGCTCACGATGGAGTCGAACGGCAAATCGGTCCGGTGGGACGGCTCACCGGTCACCACCGACACCGGTGAGGTGTTCTGGGGCGAGCCGGGCACGAACGGCCAACACGCGTTCTACCAGCTCATCCACCAGGGAACGCGGTTGATCCCCGCCGACTTCATCGCCTTCGTGAATCCCGCGTATCCGCTCGAGGACGCCGGGCGCGACGTGCACGGTCTGTTCCTGGCGAACTTCCTCGCGCAGACGAAGGCCCTCGCCTTCGGCAAGACGGCCGAGGAAGTGGAGGCCGAGGGGACGACGGGTGCACTCGTGGCGGCGCGCACCTTCCCGGGCAATCGTCCGACGACATCGATCTTCGCGGCTTCGCTCACGCCGCGGGTGCTGGGCGAGCTGGTGGCGCTGTACGAGCACATCACGTTCACGCAGGGCACGATCTGGGGCATCAACTCGTTCGATCAGTGGGGTGTCGAACTCGGCAAGCAGCTCGCCCTGCAGATCGCTCCGGCGATCGAGGGTGACGCCGATGCGCTGGCTTCGCAGGATGCCTCGACCCGCGCACTGCTCGAGTACTACACCGCGCACCGGGCCTAGGCGAGCGGCCTCACGCGCGTGCGAAGCCGCCCGAGCCGGGCTGAACCTCGGGTCCGCGCCGAACGTGAGGTCGCTGGGCGAGGAGGTCGCGCATCAGTGTGAAGAACGCGGCGGAGTCGACCTCTTCGATCGCGGTGGCGTTGGGCACGGCGTCCGCTCGCCAATCGAAGACCGTGGCACCGCGGGTGTGCTCGCCGCGCAGTTCGACGGCCACGCGGTAGGGCCGTTCTCTGCGGGTGAGTTCGGGCGCGAGGGCGATGGCCACCGACAGCGAGTCCGGGTGCGTCGACCCACCGAGACCTGCGGCGTGATCGAAGGCGAACGTCGCCCGGTTCGCTCGGACGAAGAACCTGCTGAGGGGTGTGTCGAGGGCCTCGATCTGAGCGATGCGCTCGGGTCCGAAGACCGTGGATGCGATGGTGAGCGGATCCCACGTGACGAAGCGCAGGCTCGGGAAGCCGGCGCTCACGACGATGTTCGCGGCCTCCGGGTCGACGAAGATGTTGTATTCCGCGGCGGGGGTGACATTGCCTCGGCCGTTGAGGGAACCGCCCATCACGACGAGCTCACGGACGTTGGCGGCGAAAGCGGGGTCGCGGCGCACCGCGAGCGCGATATTGGTGAGCGGCCCGATGGCGACGATGGTGAGCTCACCGGCGTGGCGGCGCGCGAGGCGGACGAGGGCATCGACCGCGTGCTCCTCAGACGCGGGCTCGGCGTTGGTGCGACGCTGTCCGCCGACACCGTCGAGTCCGTGCACCTCGGTCGCGCCGACCCACTCGCTGACGAGCGGCACGTGGGCCCCGGCGTGCACCGGGACGTCGCCGAGGCGACCGGCGAGCTCGAGGGTCAGGAAGGCGTTGTCGACCTGCTGCGCGAACCCCACGTTCCCCGCGACGATCGTGATGGCCTTGAGGTCTGCGCGGGGGTCGAGCAGTCCGAGCAGCAGCGCGAAACAGTCGTCGGCGGCGGTATCGGTGTCGATGACGAGAGGGATGGGCACGCTCGATCTTTACAGGTGGTGCGCGTTTCGACTCGCTGCTGCACGTTGAACGGCCGGATGGGGCGAACGAAGAGACCTTCGGGTAAGGGAAGACGCGGCAGCGACCGGCGTGAGGCCGTCGCCGGTCACTGATCGACGGACTCGGCGCTGCGGCGGGGGGCGCTGCGCCCGGCCGCGGTCGCGCCCTCGGACGCAGCATCCATCGCCTTCTCGCCGGCGGTCCCGCGAGAATCGCGGATCTCGCGAGTGTCCTCGAACGCGGAATCCTCGCCGTCGACCGCAGCGCCGGCTTCCTCGCCGTCGACCGCAGCGCCGGCTTCTTCGTCCGGCGCCGTCGCAGGCGCCGCGGCGTACGCCGCGGAGAGACGGCGGTACGGCCGCGACACGAACGCGAGCAGCACGACCACGAGAAGCACGAGACTCGCCGCGGTGAACGCGAGGGCGATGCCGCGAGCCTCCCCCTGGCCGAGCAGCCATCCGAAGGCGTCGTCGCCGGCGTCGGTCCGCATATACGGGATCAGCCAGAACTCCGCGATCGGGCCGATGATGAACGACGACACCGGCGCGGCCGCCGACTCGATGCTCGCCGCGAATCCGAACACGCGCCCCTGCTTCTGGAACGGCACGACCCGCTGGATGATGGTCTGCTCGGATGCCTCGGCGATGGGCATCAGGCACATGAACACGAGAATGCCCAGCGCGTAGACCCACCACAGTTCTCGGATCGCGAACGTCATGCCGAGCACCGCGATGCCGACGTTGACCAGCAGCATCGTCCGCACCGGATTCTTGCCGAGCCCGAACTTGGCGACCAGAAGTCCACCGATGATGAACCCCGTGCTCGTGACGCCGAGCACCACCCCCCAGAGCTCGACCGAGAACAGCGTGAGCCCGTACGGGTCCATCAGCGCCATGAAGATGCCGCCGACCAGATTGTTGAACGTGCTGAACAGGAGGAGGGCGAGCAGCCCCGGAACAGCGACGATCGCGGGGATCACGCCCCGGAAGTCGAACGACGTCGTCGCGCCCTCGACGTGGGCGATGGTGCGCTCGGGGATCGGAACGAACATCAGATGCGTCAGCGCGAGGGCGGTCGCGACGATCGCGATCACGACGGTCCATCCCATGCCGAGCAGCCCGATCGACAAACCCGAGAACACGCTCGTGACCATGAACGCGATGCCCTGCACCGTGCCGACCAGCCCGTTCGCCCGGTCGCGGCGGTCGCCGGGCACCAGCAGCGTCACGGTCGTCGACAGCGCGATGTTGCGCATGTTCTCGACCACCCCGCCGACGAGGATGACCGCGGCGAACACCCAGAACCACGGACCGCCCCAATCGACGAGCACCGATTCGGGGAAGGCGAGGTAGAGCGCCCCGGCGAGGAGATAGGCAGCGAGCGTGATGACGCTCGAGAGGACCATGACCGCCTTCTTCTTGGTGCGGTCGACGATCACGCCGAACACCACGCCCAGAAGCGCGACCAGCAGCATGTACGAGCCGCCGATGATCGCGGTCGCCAGCACCGAACGCGTCTCGAGGTAGACCCAGAACGTGAGCGCCCACCACAGATAGCTCGATGTGACGTTGGCGATCGCGGTGTTCAGCAACACCCCGTAGAAGCTGCGCAGGGTCGACGGCCCCGGCGCGAACTGGTCAGGCTCGCTCGTCGAGGCATTGCGGGGCGTATCGGACATCGTGGGTCACTCCCGGTTCGGCACAGCTCGGTCTGGCACAGCTGGATCTGGTGACGGTTCCAGGGTCCCACGACCCCCCGACATTCGGCCAGGGGCAGCCGACGACGAGCAGCTGCGCTCAGCCGCGCAGTGCCCCGAACCCGAGCAGGGAGAGCGGGACGTAGATGAGCGCGATCAGGATCGCGTGGGTCAGGACGAAACCGAAGGCCTCGAGCGCTTTGCCGCGCTGCCGCAGGTGGCCCGTGATCTTCGCGATCATCGATGAGGGGTGCCGCACATCCCAGCTGTTCACGCGCAGGTACCTCCCCATGTAGACCCCGACGGCGCCGAGGACGATCACGACGCCCGCGAACACCCACGACGCGGCCGGCGCGCCGGCGTCATCGGGGTCGAGCACGACCAGGATCACCCCGGTCTGGATCACCGCGAGGCTCAGCACGGCGTTGCCGATGCCCGACAGCGTGAGCGCCAGCGTCTGCACGATGTCGTACCAGAGCGGCACAGGTGTCTCTTCGGCTCGATGGCTGAAGTTCAGCTCGGTGATGAGGTAGACCGAATTGGGGAAGAACAGCAGCCACAGCAGCGTCCCGACCGCGATGTAGCCCCAGACGAAGGTCGCCGCGATCAGTCCGGGGATCACCGCGAGGCGGTCGAGGGCGGCGCCGAGCAGGAACAGCCCGCCGATCGCCGTCAGCGCGAGCAGCACCGGAGCGAACGACAAGCCGATGTTCAGCAGCATGGGGCGGTACAGGGACACCTTGTAGACCCACGAGCGCAGCAGGATCAGCGCCGCGGCATAGAGGTTGAGCACGACGACGCTGCTGACGGCCACGAGGATCACCCCGTCAGCTTTTCACGCGAGCGCCGTCACCCCCGAAGACGAGCCGCTCGATCGTGGTGATCACGCCGTGCTCCAGGTTCGACGGTGCACGGTGCGCCGCCCGCGCAGCGACCTGCTCGTGCGCGTTCTCCATCGCGAACGACCACTCCGCCGCATCGAGGAGCTCGAGATCGTTCAGGTAATCGCCGAACGCGGCGGTCTGCGATCGCGTCACGCCGAGAGCGCGCTGCAGGGTCTGCAGCGCCACCCCTTTGTTGACGCCGAGCTCCATGACGTCGATCCAGTGGTGTCCCGAGACCACCACCTGGTGGCTCTCCGCAAGGTCGGCGAGCGCCGGCGCCGTCCGTTCCTCCGCCGACCCGAAGTCGTAGATCGCGATCTTGAGGATGGCGTCGTCGGGGGCGAGCAGGTCGTCGACGACGGCGAGCCTGGCGTAGTACTTCTCGGCCTCACCGAGGAATGCGGCATCCGCCCTCTCGATGTAGGCGGACTCCTTCCCGCACACGACCACCCCGATGTCGAGGCCACCGAGCGCGAGCTCCCGGAGTCGTCGCACCAGCGCATCGACGAAGACCGGGTCCATCGCGTCGACGCTGACCTCTTCGTGGCCGCGCACGACGAACGTGCCGTTCTCAGCGATGAAGGACATGCGGTCGGATGCTGCGCCGAACGTCCTCCGCAGCGTCGCCAGCTGCCGGCCCGAAGCGGGCACGAACTCCACCCCCGCAGCGCTCAAGCGCTCGAGCAGCGGCCACAGGGTGTCGGGGACCTCGCCGTCACCGTCCAGCAGCGTGCCGTCCATGTCTGCGGCGATCAGGCGGATGTCGGGCCTCGGAGTCATCAGACCATCCTCACAGAGGCCCGACATCGCGCCGGACCGGCGCCGGACCACTCCCCGGCGCGCGTCGCTAGCGGGCGCCGCCCTGGGCCAGCAGCGAGACGTCGTTCCACTTCTCCCAGGTCTCGATGCGACCGGCGTAGTCGGCCTTCGCGATCGCGAGGGGGGCCGAGCCGAAGAACACCCGCAGGGGCGGCTCGTCCGCGTCCACGATCTTCAAGACGGCGGCCGCGGATGCCTCGGGATCGCCGGGCTGTGCCGAACGCTGCGCGCGCGACTTCTGCATGGCGTCGCGGGCGTCGTCGTACGCCGCGAGAGGGTCGGCGTGACGCGCGCTCGATCCGCCCCAGTCGGTGGAGAACCCGCCGGGCTCGATGAGCGTGACGTGGATGCCGAACGCCGCCACCTCGCCGGCGAGCGCCTGCGAGAAGCCCTCGAGCGCCCACTTCGATGCGTGATACGCGCCGATCCCGGGGAACGCGCTGATGCCGCCGATCGACGACACCTGCAGGATGTGACCGGCGCCCTGCTCACGCAGGAAGGGGAGCGCGGCCTGGGTCACCCAGAACGCGCCGAACACGTTGGTCTCGAGCTGATCGCGAAGATCGGCCTCGCTCAGCTCCTCGACGAAGCCGAACTGCCCGTACCCGGCGTTGTTGACGACGACGTCGAGTCGGCCGAACGTCTCGTGCGCGAGCCGTACGGCCGCGAAGTCCGCATCCCGGTCCGTGACGTCGAGCTCGATCGGCAGGATGGCGTCGCCGAACCGTGCGACGAGATCGTCGAGGGCGTCGAGGCTGCGTGCCGTGGCCGCGACCTTGTCTCCTCGCTCGAGGGCTGCGATCGCCCACTCGCGACCGAACCCGCGCGATGTCCCTGTGATGAACCAGACCTTGCTCGTCATGATTTTTCCTTTCGACGACGTACGGGTGATAGCGCGGGCGGGCGGAGGATATTCCCGCTGAAGGCGACCCGCCTCCGGTCGCGACGTAGACTGCGCCGTATGCCGTGGCTCGTACATGCGTGGTGGTGGGCCCTGGATTATCTCTACGCCGGCACCCGCCAGCTCGCGATCTTCGCGCCGCCCTGGACGCGCGGGCCCCGTCGAGCGCCGACGGCCTGGAACGAGGGTGCGTCGCGCCTCCCCGAGATCGTCCTGCTGCCCGGCGTGTACGAGCACTGGTCGTTCCTCCGGCCGCTGGGCGACGCGCTCAACGCCGCGGGCCACCGTGTGCGCGTCGTGCACGGACTGCGCACAAACCGTCTGCCGGTCGGGGCCACCGCGGCGAAGCTCGAGAAGGCCCTGGCCGCATCGCCCGCGCCGCCCGCCGGCCGTGTCCTCGTCGCACACAGCAAGGGCGGACTCATCGGCAAGCATCTGCTGGTCACGACGGGCGCGGCTCAGGATGCGGCGCGCGCGGCGGCCTCGGGCGAAGACCCCGCTGTCGCCGCCGCGAGCGCGACGCCCGCGACCGCACGGGATGCGGCATCCGCTCGCCCCCTCGGTGTGCTCGGCATGGTGGCCGTGTGCACACCCTTCAGCGGCTCAGGGCTCGCCAAATGGGTGCGGGTCCCGAGCATCCAGGCGTTCCGACCCACCGACGAGACGATCGTGATGCTCGGTCGGTCGACGTCGGTGAACGGACGCATCGTGTCGGTCTACGGGCGCTACGACCCGCACATCCCCGAGGGGAGCGCGCTCACCGGCGCGACGAACGTCGAGGTGGCGGCCGTCGGTCATTTCCGCGTGCTGGGCTCGTCGCTCACGCACCGCGCGGTGATCGACGGCGTCGCCCTGCTCACCGGCGGATAGCCGGCGCCGCCGTCACGCGCTCTCGTCCATCAGTCGCTCGCGGACGATCCGGCGCAGCACCTTGCCGATCTGCGATCGGGGGAGGTCGTCGATCTGCACGACCCGGCGGGGGATCTTGTAGGCGGCGAGGTGCGACCGGGCGAAATCGCGCAGCGCATCCTCGTCGAACCTCGCACCCGATCGCACCGTCACGGCGGCGACGACCTGCTCGCCGCCGGACGAGCGCGGGAGCCCGATGACGGCAGCCGACTCGATGTCGGGATGCATCGTCAGCACGTGCTCGACCTCGGTGGGACTGACGTTGAAGCCGCCCGTGATGATGAGCTCCTTGACCCGGTCGATCACCGTGACGAAACCGTCCTGCGATACCGTCACGATGTCGCCGCTGCGCAGCCAGCCGCCGGGGAGCAGCACTTCGGCCGTCTCGGAGGGACGGTTCCAGTACCCCTGGAACACCTGCGGACCCCGGATGAGCAGCTCGCCCGCCTCACCGATCGCGCGATCCTCGGACGGGTTCTCGGGGTCGACGACGCGGATCTCGGTACTCGGGAACGGGATGCCGACCGTGCCCGGGCGGCGGGTCGGCCCGATGGGGTTGCCCAGAGCGACCGGCGACGTCTCGGTCATGCCGTAGCCCTCGACGAGCAGACCGCCGTTCTGCTGCTCCCACCGCGAGACCGTCGCGACCGGAAGACTCATCGCCCCCGAGATGGAGAACCGGATGCTGCGCAGGTCGGCGTTCGCGCGCGACAGGGCGTCGTAGATCGGGGGGACGGCAGGCAGGAAGGTCGGCGGCGTGCCGCGGGCCGCCCGGAGGAACAGGTCCACGTCGAATTTCGGGAAGAGCACGACCCGCGCGCCGATGGAGATGGCGAAGGTGAGGCAGAGCGTCAGCCCGTACGCGTGGAAGAGCGGGAGCACGGCCGCGAAGACCTCCTTGCCCTCCTCCAGGCCGGGAACCCAGGCGCGTCCCTGCGCGGCGTTCGAACGCAGATTGCGGTGCGTCAGGATGGCGGCCTTGGGCTGCCCCGTGGTCCCACTCGTCAGCTGCAGCAGGGCGATGTCGTCGAGCGAGGGACGCGCCCACTTCTTGGGCAGGCGGCGCGCGTCGGAGATGCGCGACCACTCGATCACCGACTTCACCTTCGGGGTGGCGGTCATCGCGTCGCGGGACGCGCGCGCCTTCGCGACCGGCAGCCTCAGCGCGAGGCGCTTGCCCAGCGGCAGCGCGTCGGTCATTCGCACCGATACGACGGCTCCCGGCGCGGCATCGGCCGGAAGACCCGCGACGACGTCGGCGACCTTGTCCCAGACGATCGCGACCACGGCGCCGTGCTCCTCGAACTGGTGACGCAGCTCGCGTGGGGTGTAGAGCGGGTTGTGCTCGACCACGATGGCGCCGAGGCGCAGCGCCGCATAGAACGCGACGACGTGCTGCGGACAGTTGGGCAGCACCAGAGCGACGCGGTCGCCGGCCACGACGCCCAGCTTGCGCAGACCGTTCGCGGCTCGCGCGACCTGCTCGCCGAGTTCTGCATAGGTCGTCTCCGCCCCGAAGAACTCGAGGGCGACCTGGCCGTCGTAGCGCGCGACGGCGGAGTCCAACATGTCCACGAGGGTCTCGTCGACGGGGGTGATGTCGGCCGGCACGCCCTCCGCGTAGGCCGCGATCCACGGCCGGTCCGCCAGGGACACATCGCCGCCCGGGGTGGCGGACACGTCGCCGGGTTCGTTCGAGGGGTCCGGGTGATCCATGCGCAGGCTCCTCAGTATTCGGGGATCTCCAACCTACGCCGCGGGCGGGGCTCGACCTGTGAACGGCGGCACGCCGCCCGCGAATCGCGCCGCTGCGATCGACCCTTGCCGGCACGCGGAGAGATGCCGTATTTCGGAGCACGTCGGGTCGAGGCATCCGCTCTTCAGCAGATCCCCGTCACCCGGCGGGCGACGCCCCGGTCCCCTGCGTCGGTCGGCGCGCGCGATGCCGCCGCACCGCCGCACGGTTCGCGCATCGGACCGAGCAGTACCGCTGGCGGCCGTTGCGCGTCACATCCACGAAGACATCGCGGCAGGTGTCCCCCGGCGCCGCGCCGGCCTCGCAGCGTGCCAGGCGGCTCATTCCCCGCGTCGTCAGGTGGAGCGCCGTTCCCACGCTGAACACGGCGAGGAGCACATCGGGCAGGGCCCGCCCCTCGTCGCGGTAGTGCAGATGCCACCCCTCGCCGTCGTGGTCCGTCATCCGCGGATACGCGCCGACTTCAGCCATGAGGTCGTTCAGCAGGGCGGCCTTCGTCCGCCCGTCACCCGCATCGACGACCGCGAGCCACCGGTCGACCACACGCCGGGTGCGCTCGTGATCGCGGCCGTCGGGCTGGAAGGCCATGGTCATCCCGAAGTCGCGCGCGCGCCGCTCGATGCCCGCCCGGTCGACGGGCCAGTCGTTCGCCAGCGACGCGGCGAGCAGTACCGCGTATTCGCCGTAAGGGTTGAGGTGCATAAGGCCATTACATCATCGTGGACATGTGAGCCCGATCGAGCAGCAGTCCTCCCCTCGCCCCACCGAGCACGCCGAGTGCTCGAAGCACGCGTGGACGACCGAATCGCGCCATCGCGTGAGCTCCGGCTCTGTCGTCTACGCGAAGTGCGCCAGCTGCGGATGTCGACGCGTCGACATGCAGGGCGCCACGGATATCGCCCCGTTCGCTCTCAGCGAAATCATCGGTCGAGCAGAGTCCCCCGGCCGAATCGGGCATCGACTCCGGGGCTGAACAGCACCGAGTCCGGCGCGCGGTCCACGATGCCCGGGAGGCCCGCGGCCGCGCAGAGCTCGTCGTGGAGGGACGTCACGGACGCAGGATGCAGCACCCACGGCTCGTGCTCGTTCGGCAACCACTGTGTTCGCCCGAAGCGACGCTGGAACAGGCCCCATCGGGCGGTGAGGAACTGCGAGAGCCCGTCATCCACGGTCTGCGACCCATCGACCGCGACACCGAGACGGAAGCCCGGGCCCCGCCGAGAGGGCGAAGCCGACATGCGGCGAGCGGCGTACTCCCACCCGTCCACGCGTGGGCGCTGCGCGGTGCGCGCCCACATGTAGGGGAGCGAGAACAGGGCACGGGCGGCGAGGACGGCCGGCAGGCTCGATGCCTCGAGCGACCGGAACACCACTCCCCGGCGTCCCTCGTCATCCACGCCGTAGAGGCGCACGTTCACCTCCGTGAACGACCCGCCGATCGGTGAAGGCGGCAGCGGTCCGATCCGGGCGTCGCCGAGCCGGAACGCGATGAGCCCGACCCACGTCGATCCTCCCCACACATCGGGGACGACCCCGGGCGGGAGCAACGGGGCCACGTCCTCGACCGCCGCACGCCAGTGCACGAAGGCCACCTGTCGCCACTCCTGCGCCGCTACGATCGAGCCCCCCAGCGGGGGCGCTGTCCTCGAGATGTCCACGACGTCCAGTCTGGGCGTCGCCGAGGTCGATGGCTCCGTCCGCGGCCGTCGGAAGAACCCGAATCTTATGGGTTTTCGATGATCACGAACGGATAACGGAAAAACCCTTGCCGTCGTTATCTTCTCGTTATACAGTTCAGGAACGGTCGATGTTTTGCTGTGGCAGAGACCGGACATGTGATTGCAGGACACTCTTGGTGCAAAGGGAAAAGGGCCGGCCGGATGCCTCTCCGACCGGCCCTTCACCATTCCCGACACCGTCCGCACCCCCAGCCGCACCGGCGTCGTCACCGGCATGCGCTCAGCTGCGGAAGAACTCCCCCACCGGCACCTCGATGTCGAGCACATCGCCCGGCGGCGCGAGCGGGCAGGCCCAGGCCGGATCGTAGGCGCACGACGGGTTGTAGGCGAAGTTGAAGTCGACGACGATCCTCCCGGCTGCCGCATCCGCCCCGAGATCCGAGCCTTTGACGGTGTCGAGCACGTAGCGACCGCCGCCGTACGTGCCATCCTCGCGACCGGCGAGCGCATCCCGCACCGGCAGGAAGATGCCGCCCCCGTACGTCATCAGCCGCCAGACGTCGAGCGAGCCAGCGCCCGGCAGTTCCACCACGCCGATCCGCTCGAAGGGCACGATGCCGTCCGTGCCGGTCGCGAACTCGAAACCGCCCGGCTCAGCCGGGACGAGGGGCAGCTCGAATCGCCATTCGGGGTCGTAGGGCGCGATCGGCAGCCCCTCGAAAAGCAGCCGATCGTCGGCGAGCATGGGAGATGCCGGATGCCGCGACATCAGGTCATCCCGCTCGATGCGCCAGAGCTCATGCGCGTCTTCGGGGTCGACCTCGGCGCGGACGGCCGCGTAGAGCGCGAAGACGCGGCGGCGCCAGTCCGCGGTCTCCAGAGCAGTGCGAGCGGATGCGTGAGCCATGGGTTCAGGCTATGCGCCGGCGGTCACACACCGCCCCCGCCGCCCCCGCCGCCGCCCCCGCCTGCCCCGCCGCCACCGGAGGAACCTCCTGACGTCGACGAAGAGGAGGACGCCGTCGCCGACAGCGTGCCGATCCCGCTCGAGAACGCGGCGGCGCTGAACCCGCCGGTGCCGTAGTACCATGTCGGCGTGTAATCCGGCCCGTAGAGCACCGCCAGGCGCTCCGCCCACTGCTTCTCCAGGCCGAACACGACCGCGTACGGCAGCAGGGTCTCGTACAGGTCGAGCATCTGTCGCGGGTCACCGGTGTCGACGGGTCGGCGTTCCGCTCCCGCCGGGGATTGCAGCATCCGGATCCGGTCGGCTTCGGCCCACTCCATGAAGACCTTCAGACCCTGAAGGTGGTCTCGCGTCTCTGCGCCGCGCGGTGTCAGCGGGGTGTTCGAGACGAGACCGATGGCGACGAACGCCGCGATGACCGCGAAGACCAGCACGAGGACGGGGAAGAGCGGCGACACTCCGCCGAAGATCGCCACCATCGCGAAGACCCCCGCCCCGATCGCCAGAAGTATGGAGAGGACGATCGGCAGCATGCGAGGCCCCGCGCCCACCTTGCGGCGCAGTCCGCGCGCATAGATCTCCGTGCCGGCCTCGGCGAGGATCGCCTGCGCGGCCTTCGAGAAGCGCGTATCCGAGCGGCCGAACTCGAAGACGGCACCGGGCGCGAGGTCGGGGAACAGCCCGTCGAGCAGCATCCGCCCGTCACCGTCCGCCCGCGACGGATCGATCAGCTCGGCGCGCAGCGGAGCGCCGCCGTACCAGCGCTTGTCGCCCTCGACGATGCGGATGCTGCCCACCACCGCCTGCTCGAGCACCTCGGCGGGGATCGCCTTGGCCGGCTTGCCGAGCAGCACCGCGCTCTCGAGGGCGTCCACGCCCGACGGCGGCGTGTACTCGGCGATGATCGTCGGTCGCCCCGCCGCATCGCGGAGCTTCCGCGAGCGCGTGATGGCGGCGAGCACGACGACGGCGGCGGCGCCCAGCCCGGTGAGGGCCTGCACCCAGCCCCACGGCGAGGCCAGGTACGACGAGTCGAAGGGCGTGAACGTCCCCCGCGTGAAGGCGACGGCCATCGTCACGGTCTGATACGCCGCAAGCCCGGTGGCGGATGCCTCGACCACGGTCCCCCCATCGGCGTCGGAGCTCGTGCCGATCTCGCACGGGTCGTTCGACCCCTGTGAACCCGCATAGCAGGCCGTGTTCCCGGTGAGGGAGCCTTCGAGATCGGCGGGCACGTGCAATCGGGCTGTCACCCGGCCGAACGGCTGGGGCCACTGGACACCGTTGACATCCCAGTAGAACTCCTCGGCTTCGGTGTCGTCGAAAGTCCACGTGACGTTCTCGAGCGTGTAGGTGAAGACATAGGTCTGCGCCCCATGCACGTAGTCGTCGGCGCGCGACGTCATCTGGAAGGTGCCGTCCTCGGAGTCCGTCTCGGCGGGCCGGGCATCGCCGCTCTCGTCGGTGATCGACACCAGACGCGGAAAAAGGGGCTGGCCGTTGTAGGTGTCGGGGATCGCGCGACGCATGCCGCGATTCTGGTCGCTGTCGGGGAAGTCGGCGACGAAGGTCTCGACGACGGTCAAGGTGCTCGACCCGTCGTCGGCTCGGCCCAGGGTGTAGTCGGCGTCCATGCTCTGGAACGTGAAGTCCTCGACGGACGCGGGCGCACCCCCCGGGCCGACCGCGGTCACCGCGGCCGCAGTGGAACCGGTCTGGCGGGGCGCCTCCGGCGCGACCGTGGCCAGGGCGGGACCCGCGAGCAGCAGTGCGGATGCCGCACCGGTAGCCATCGCCAGACCCAGACGTCGCAGCATCCGTCTCATGCCTCCCACCCTAGGCGGGGTCGACGCGGGGTCCCGCGCCTGCCGCAGAAGCCCTGCGCGGCATATTCTTGTGGCATGACCGATCGACGCCTCGCCGTGGATGCGTGGGAGAGTCTTTTCCGCGCTCAGCACGAGGTGTTCAACGAGATCAGCAGCGACTTCGACGGCACCGAGCTGTCGCAGGCCGAGTACGACGTGCTCCTCACGGTGACCCGCGGACCCGACATGACCGCGCGGCTGCGTGACGTGACGGCCAACATGCTCATCAGCCAGCCGAGCGTCTCGCGCCTCGTCGATCGAATGGTCTCGCGGGGCCTCATCTCGAAGTGCGCCGACCCCGACGACGGCCGCGGATCGATCGTGCGGGCGACGGATGTCGGGGCCACCGCGTTCCGTCGCATCGCCACCGCCCACGGCAAGGCGATCGCCGAGCGGATGTCGCAGCTCAGCGACGACGAACTCGAGCATCTGCGCGATCTCACCGCGAAGCTGCGCACCCCGCGTTCCTGCTGAGCGCCGACCTGCGCCGTCAGGCAGTGCGGCGACGCAGGGTGAGCGAGGCGAGGATGAGGGCGCCGATCGCGAACGCGAAGACGATCAGGAGCGGGCCCGAGACCTCTGCACCACCCTCGCCCGCGGTGACCGCGTTGATCGCGTCGATCCCGTAGCTGAGCGGCAGGACATCGGAGACGGCCCGGAGCACGTCGGGCATCTGATCGCGCGGTACGAACAGCCCGCCGAGGATGATCTGCGGGAAGATCAGGACCGGCATGAACTGCACCGCCTGGAACTCCGTGCGGGCGAACGCGCTCGCCAGGAGCCCCAAGGCGGTGCCGAGGATCGCATCGGCGACCGCGACGAGCCCCAGCTGCCACAGCGGACCGTCGACGGCCAGTCCGCAGACGCCGACCGCGAACGCCACCGTCACCAGTGCCTGCACCGCCGCCACCACCGCGAAGGCGCACGCGTAGCCCACGATGAAGTCCGGTTTTCCGAGTGGCGTGGACAGAAGTCGTTCGAGGGTGCCCGACCGCCGTTCCCGCAGCGTGGTGATCGACGTGACGAGGAACATCACGATGAACGGGAAGAGCGCGAGGATCGCGGCGCCGAATCGGTCGAACACACCCTCCTGATCGACGAAGAGCCACGCGAAGAGCCCGATCAGCAGGCTCGGGACCAGCAGCATGAGCGCGAGGGAGCGGGGATCGTGGCTCAGCTGACGGAGCACACGACCGGCCGTGGCCAGGGTGCGCCCGGGGTTCACCGCCCCACCCCGCCCTGGAGGAGCGCGAGGAACGCGGCATCCGCGTCGGCCGTCCCCGTCGATTCGAGGAGACCGCGCGGAGTCGTCTGCGCGATGACCGCTCCACCGTGGATCAGCACGATCTCATCGCACCGCTGCGCCTCGTCCATGACGTGACTCGAGACCAGCAGCGTGGTCGCGTCGTCGGCCAGGGCACGGAAGATCGCCCAGAGACTCTCGCGCAGCACGGGATCGAGCCCGACGGTGGGCTCGTCGAGAACGAGGAGTCGGGGGCGGCCCAGCATCGCGGTCGCGAGCGACACCCGCCCGCGCTGGCCTCCGCTGAGCGACGAGACGAGCTGGCGCCGGGCGTCCCCGAGATCGACCGCGTCTATCACGCGCGCCACGTCGCGGCGCGGGACCGACAGCACCGTGGCGAAGTAGTGCAGATTCTGCTCGACCGTGAGGTCGTCGTAGACCGACGCGGCCTGCGTGGCGTACCCGACGTCGCGGCGGAGGCCTCGTGATCCTGCCGGTTCGCCGAGCACGGTGACGCTGCCCCCGTCGACCTTCTGCACGCCCACGATCGCGCGCATGAGGGTGGTCTTGCCCCCGCCGCTCGGGCCGAGGAGCCCGGTGATCCGGCCGGCCGGCAGGGAGAGATCCACGCCGTCGAAGACCGTCCGCGGCCCTCGTCGCACGGTAAGGCCGGCGATCTCGACCGCGAATTTATTCATCACGCGATGAATTATCCGGATGCCGCCAGGTCAGGTCAAGGGACCCGGCCTCACGTCCCCGGGTTCGTCGCCGTGCCGTCGAGCCACAGCGTGTCGGACGGGTCGCTGTGCGCCCGTCCCGAGTCGACGTGCGTCGCGCCGATCTGGGGACCTTTCGTGATGACATGGACGAGCGCCATGGCGTGGCCGCGCCCGAGGCCGTAATCATCGGCGAGCCAGGCGATGATCTCGCCCGCCTTGGTTCCCGGCCCGAATCCCCTCTCCGTGGCCAGATCGATGAACTGCCGAGGCGTCAGACCCGTCTTGCCCTCGATGTTGTCGAGATATGCCTGGAACGACATGAGACTCCTTCCGCCGCTCTGCGGCACGTGCGATCAATCGAACAGGTAGCGCTGCACCGTCTGGCCGACCCGCTCCACGAGGTCGTCGACGGTGGCCTCCGCCAGCGCCGGAAGCTGCAGGACGTAGCGGGCGATCAGCAGGCCCGCGATCTGGCTCGCGACGAGGGACGAGCGGAACGCAGCATCCGGCGCTTCCACGCGCGCGGCGATGCGGCCGATCAGCTCCCGTTGCAGGAAGGCGGCCATGAGCGGCGTGGTCATCCGGTTCCCCAGCGCGGCCCGCAGCAGCACGACCCCGCGCTTGCTCACTTCAGGGCGCTCCCACGATTCGAGGATGTAGCGTACGAAGCGCTCCCCGAGCCCGTCGTCGGGCCCGTCGAGCAGGGCGGGGATGTCGACCTCGGGACGCATCGGGGCACCCACCGTGTGGGCGAAGAGGTCCGCCTTGGTGCCGAAGTAATGGTGCACGAGCGCGGAATCGACGCCCGCCCGCACCGCGATGCCCCGCATCGTGGCGCCGTCGTAGCCGAGCTCGCCGAATTCGTCGATCGCAGCGGCGCCGATGCGCGCCTGGGCATCGGACTCCCCCGCCTTCGGCCGCCCCCGCCGTCGCGGCGGAGTGGGGACGGCGTACTCCGGCATGCGGTCAGCCTAGACCGCGGCCCGCATCCGGGTGAGGTGCTCGGTGATCCGCGGGTTCTCGCCCGCCGCCGTCAGCACTCGATGACGTTGACCGCGAGCCCGCCCTCGCTGGTCTCCTTGTACTTGGTCGACATGTCGATGCCGGTCTGCCGCATGGTCTCGACCACCATGTCGAGCGAGACGAAGTGCGACCCGTCACCTCGCAGCGCGAGCCGGGCGGCCGTCACCGCCGTCGACGCCGCGATCGCGTTGCGTTCGATGCACGGGATCTGCACGAGCCCGCCCACCGGGTCGCACGTGAGGCCGAGATGGTGCTCCATCGCGATCTCGGCGGCGTTCTCGATCTGGCGATTGGTACCGCCCATCACCGCGGTCAGCCCGCCGGCCGCCATCGCGCAGGCCGACCCGACCTCCGCCTGGCAGCCGCCCTCCGCGCCCGAGATCGAGGCGTTCGCCTTGAACAGCGACCCCAGCGCGGTGGCTGTGAGCAGGAAGCGACGGATGCCTCGCCGGCGGTTCGCCTCGGCGATCGCATCCTCGTCTTCGGGCTCACCGCTCGCGAGCGCGCCGGAGGAGACGTCGACGGAGCCGCCGAATCCGAGGAGCGCGCTGCCGACCAGCTCGCCGTGGGGGGTGACGGCGTTGCCCTCGCCCAGCCCGGAATCGGCGAGGAACCGCCACCAGTACATCGCCACGGCGGGCAGGATCCCCGCCGCGCCGTTCGTGGGCGCGGTGACGACGCGGCCGCCCGAAGCGTTCTGCTCGTTCACCGCGAGGGCGAATGCGCCCAACCACTCCCCGGGCAACTCGCGGTGACCGCCGGCCTCGGCCTCCTCGAGCTGTGCCCGGATGACGCCGGCCCGACGCTTCACGCGCAGCATGCCGGGAAGGACGCCCTCGTGATGCAGCCCCTCGTCGATACTCGAGGCCATGGCGTCCCAGATCGCGTCGAGGCCCGCGGCGATCTCCTCGGGAGTCCTCAGCGCCTCCTCATTCCGGCGCGCGGCCTCCGCGATCGTGATGTGGCGTTCGTCGCACAGTGCCAGCAGGGACGCGGCGTCGTGGAAGCCGAGGGGGAACGGCCGAGACCCGGGAGCGGAGACCTCGCCCTCGCGGCGAATGAACCCTCCGCCGACCGAATAGTAGGTCTCTGCGAGGAGCAGCGCGGGCGTTTCGTCTCGCTGCGCTCGCTCGACGGCCGGATCCGACTCGAGAGCAGGAGCAGCCCAGGCCTCGAGAGTCATCGCGTTCGGATGCCCCGGCAGTCGCGTCCGGGGTGCGAAGACGACGTCCGTCTTCGAAAAGGGCACGTCGTGCCGGCCGTTCAGACGCAGCTCGGCGCCGGGGATCCACAGGGTCCAGGCCTCGCGCACGGCATCCGGATCGACCGTCTCGGGGTGCAGCCCCTGCAACCCGGCGACGACCGCGTCAGGAGTACCGTGCCCGATCCCCGTCGCACCGAGCGATCCGTAGAGGGTGCAGGTGATCCGGGCGACGCGTCCGAGGATGCCGTCGGCGTCGAGACGCGCCGCGAAGTCGTGCGCAGCCCTCATCGGGCCGACGGTGTGGGAGCTCGAGGGTCCTATGCCGATGGAGAACAGCTCGAACGCCGAGATGTAGGCGCTCATACTGCCAGGCTAACCGCGAGGTCGCCGTTACTGGATGCGCGCGACGCGGATCTCGATCTTCACGGAGGGATCGGGAAACATCTCGGCGAGCCGCTCGCCCACGAGATAGGCCGTCTCACGCACGGGAGTGTCCATCGATGCCGAGATCCGCGCGGTGATCAGGGTCGAGTCTCCCCGCGTGACGAGGGAGACATCGCTCGGAGCCTCGGCGCTCGTGACGACGGCGGCGACCCGTGCGGGGATCTGCGGCAGCGTCCCGTGGGCGGGGAACAGTCCCGTCACGCCGGGGACGGCGAGCACGGTGGCGTCCAGGCTGGCGCCTGCGGGGTCGACGACGATGCTCATGCTCGGTCCTTCGTGTGGTCGTAACCGTGGATGTCCTCCACGGTCACGTCGACGGATATGACGTTCAGTTCAGTATGTTCTTCGAGCACGCTGAAGATGTGGGCGCGCAGCGTGTCGGCGACTTCCGGGATCGACGTGCCCCATCCGACGGTCGCGGTGAGGCGGATCTCGATCGGGGCACCGGCGATCTCGGCGTCTCCGATGATCTCGGTCCGACCTATGAAGAGGCCGTCGATCGCATCGCCGGTCGCGCGCAGGAGGGAGCGCACGGCACCCTCCGTGACCGTGATGCGAACGCGCGGATCGGGATGGCGCAGCGGCAGCTCCCGGCCTGCCCGCAGTTCCGCGTGCACGGAGTCCATGATCGACTTGAGCCAACCCTCCGGGGGCGGCGGGAGCTGCGTCGCGTCGTCGTCTATCAGGTCGCGTGAGAGTCGTGCGACGCGCGCCAACGCGTCGAGGGCGTTCAAGCACACCGGGCATGTCTCGATCGAGGCATCCCACGGCTCGCGTCCGCGGTCGAGGTAGTCGCTGAGTTCGTCGATCGTCTTCCCGCAGTCCAGGACCGTGGAGTCGTCGTCGGTCATCGCCATCCCTCCATCTGCGTCGCGATGCTCGCCCGCGCCCTCGCGAGGTTCCCGCGAACGGTGCTGGTGGGTAGGTCCATTTCTTCCGCAATCTCGGTGTAGCTGAGATCCGCCACTTCTCGCAGCAGCCAGCATCGGCGTTGGTTCTCGGGCAGGTTGTCCAGAGCGAGGGACAGGGCGTGCAGTTGTGCGTTGCGGATCGCGCGCGCCTCGGGCTGGGCATCGGCGGACACGTATCCGTCGTAGCCGTCGAGCGGGGCGTTGTCGGGGCGCTTCCTGAGGAAGGAGAACGCCTCGCGGCTCGCGATCCTCATCAACCAGGCGCGCACCGCGGTGTGATCCCGCAGACCCGGCAGCTGTCGCCACGCCTGCACGAACGACTCTTGCACAACGTCGTCGGCTTCGCTCAGCGAACCGACTATTCGAGAGACGTAGGCACGCATGAGAGGCGAGTGCCGACGGACGATCTCGCCGAACGCCTGGGTGTCCTGATCGAGAGCGCGTTCGACGAGGATGCGGTCGGGAACCTGCGCCAGAGAGCCTTCCTCTGCGGTGCGATCCTCGCTCATCGACGCTCCTGAAACTTTTTCGCGACTTTTTCGTGACACATCGGCGCCTCAGCGCCTCTCATCTGTAGAGCGAACGTAACGCTTCCGAGACCGGCCGCGCGAGCGGTTGATCTCGGCCCAACATACGAGGTAAAGGATCAATCATGGCTAACGAAGCCCAGAACACCACGCCCGCAGCTCCGGCCACCGGAACCCCCTCGTCGACGCCCGCAGCGGCCGCGGCGAAGGCTCCTTCGAACTCGCGCGTCGACCGCAGCTTCTCGTCGTCGCGCATCCCCGCGGACGAGAACGCCGCCGGCAGCACCACGATCGCCGATGGCGTCGTCGCCAAGGTCGCCGGCATCGCCGCCCGTGAGGTGGCCGGTGTCTACGCGCTCGGTGGTGGCGGCGCTCGTGCGTTCGGCGCCATCCGCGACGCGGTGAACGCCACCGACCTGACGCAGGGCGTCAAGGTCGAGGTCGGAGAGACCCAGGCCGCCGCCGACGTCACCATCGTCGTCGAGTACCCGGCCCCGATCCAGGAGGTCGCGGCCAACGTGCGTGCCGCCGTCGCCGGCGCCATCACGCGCCTGGTGGGCCTGGAGGTCGTCGAGGTCAACGTCGCCGTCAACGACGTGCACCTGCCCAGCGACGACAACACCGACGACACCGAGTCGCGCGTCTCGTGAGCACCACCGTCACCGGCGCCCTGATCGGCGCCGTCCTCGCGGTGGCCGCGCTCCTGTTCGGGTTCTGGGGCTTCCTTCTGGTCGCCCTGTTCATGGCCATCGGCGCGGTCGTGGGTCGCATCCTCTCGGGCGAGCTCGACGTCCGTGGCGTCGCGAACGCGTTCTCAGGTCGGCGCACGTCATAATGCGCGTCGACCAGATCGGATCCGCCGGTGGCGGCCCCTCGGGGGCCGCCGCCGGGGAGCCCACGTACCCCGGACGAATCGATGTCGAGGAGCGGGTGTTCCGGAAAGTCGCGGAAGAGGCATCCGCGTCCGTGATCGGCGTGAGCCGCAGCGACGTCTCCGTCGAGGTCGCGGACTATCGCGGTGGCATGGCCGTGCGCCTGTCGACGAAACTGCCGATCCCCGATCTGGAAGACACCGCGGCGATCAACGCCGGCCCCAAGGTGCTCGACCGTGCGAGTGCGCTGCAGGAGCAGTTGCAGCAGCGCCTCTCGCATCTGTTCGGCAAAGAGATCCACCGCATCAACATCACGATCACCGGGGCGACCACCCCGAAACGAAGGAGAGTGAAATGACCAGTCCTGCACTGGCCCGCGTCGTGCGACGCGAAACGCACTCCCCGCGCACGGTCGCGATGTTCGTGGCCGTCATCATCCTGATCCTCGCGCTCGCCTACGTCGGGCTCGAGATCGTGCTGCGCCTCCTCGGGCAGCCTGCACTCCTGCTGGGGCCCGGAGCCGGCCTCGCGTGGCTCGTGGGCCTTCCCACGGCTACGCCCGGCGGGGTCCTCGCGACCGCCGGCGCCGTGCTGGCCGTCATCGGACTGATCTTCGTGGTGCTCGCCATCACCCCGGGACGCCTGTCGAAGCACGAGATGACGTGGGACAACCGCGCCGTCGTGGTCGACAACGGCGTCATCGCCGCCGCGCTGGCGCAGCATCTGAGCGACGAGACGGGGCTGCCCCGAGACCAGATCTCGGTGGGCGTCGCCCACCGCAGCGTCGATGTCACGGTGCGGCCGGGAGCGGGAATCCCGCTCGACGAGTCGAAGGTGCGGAGCATCGCCGACGCCGAGATCGCCGAGTACCGGCTCGTGCCGTCCGTCAAGACGCGCGTCCGGGTCGATCGACCCAAGGAAAGCGAGTGGGAGAAGTGAACAACACCAATCGAGCCGCCAACAGGATCCTCCTGTTCGTGATCGGGCTGATCATCCTCGCCATCGGCGCGGCGCTGATCACCGTCACCGTGTGGCCGGCGGCCGTGGACGTGTGGACCGGAGCGGGCGAAGCCGGCCAGTCCTGGCTCGAGCAGGCCGCGTCGGCCACCGCCATGGGGGCGGCCGCCGTCAGCGGACTCGCGCTCGGCGTCCTCGCGCTCATCATCCTGCTGATCGTGCTGCTCATCGTCGCCGTCGTGCGGTCGGTGGCGGGACGTCGCTCGAAGACGGTTCTGCGCTCCAGCGGGTCCGAGAACCCGATCGGCCGTGTGACCGTCAACGAGTCCTTCGCGTCGGATGCGATCACGCACTCGCTCTCGGGTCGCGAGGACATCCTCGTCACGCACGTGACGGCGAACGACATCCGTCGTCAGCCGGTCATGCACGTCAGCGTCACTCCGCGGCAGAACACGTCGCCGCGCGAGGTCGTCGCAGACGTCGATCACCTGGTCACGAACCTCGCCACCCTCACCGGCAGCGATGTTCCGACCTATATCTCCATCCACAGCGGACTGCGGGCGAAGCTCGCACACGATCAGCGCCGGCTGGCCTGATCCGCACCCCCCGAGGAAACTCATGACATTCCTACGCATCCTGTTCATCGCGGCGATCGCCTTCGCCGCGTACCTCCTCGGCGCTCGCGCCGGGCGGGCGCGCTACCGACACATCAAGAAGAACGCCAAGCGCTTCTGGGGATCCTCAGAAGTCCGCGGCGCACGCAAGACCACCCGCCGCACGGCGAAGAAGCTGGTTCGCGCCGCACAGCGCTGAGCCGCCTCACGCCTGTCAGGTCACGCAGGACCCCGCACCACCCACCACGACCCGACCGGGTCACCCTGAGAAAGGAGATGCCATGGGCATCGGAGACAGCATCAAGCACACCGCGGAAGAACTCGCCGGCAAGGCGAAGGAAGCCGCTGGCAAGGTCACCAACAACGACAAGCTCGTTGCCGAGGGCAAGGCAGACCAGGCGAAGGCCGACGTCAAGCAGACGGCGGACAACGTCAAGGACAAGCTCACCGGCGACAAGTAGGCCGTCCGTGCAGAAGCCCCGCCCCGACCAGGGCGGGGCTTCTTCGCGTCCGCAGCGGACCCACTAGTCTCGGCGGAGAAACGCCGCCGCGGAGGAGCACGCATGACCCAGCTGAGTGACGACACCGCCGCAGACATGGCCTTCGTCAGGACCGTCGCAGGAGAAGTGGCGGGGGCGCTCGACGACGACTTCGAGAGCCGGTTCGCCGTGCATTTCCCCACGCTTCACCGTCTCTTCTGCGAGCTGTACGGCGAGCACACGAACGGACGAGAGGCCCTCGCCGACGTGGTCGCGCTGGCCGCGGCATCCTGGAACGCACGCCCTGTCGAACTCAAGGCCCGCGACGCCCAGCGCGAAGCCGCCCCGGATTGGTTCCTCAGCGAGCGGATGCTCGGCGCCGTCTGCTACGTCGATCGCTTCGCCGGCACGCTCGCGGGAGTGCGCGAACAGATCCCGTACTTCCAGGAGCTCGGTCTCACGTACCTCCATCTGATGCCCCTGTTCGAGAGCCCAGAGGGCAACAGCGACGGGGGGTACGCCGTCTCGAGCTATCGGCGGGTCGACCCCGCCCTCGGCTCCATGGACGAACTCGGCGCTCTCGCGGCGGACCTGCGGCTCGCCGGCATCTCCCTCGTGGTGGACTTCATCTTCAACCACACGAGCAACGAGCACGAGTGGGCCCGCAAGGCCGTCGCGGGCGAGCCGGGGTTCGAGGACTTCTACCTGATCTTCCCCGACCGCACGATGCCCGATGCCTACGAGAAGACCGTCCGCGAAATCTTTCCCGACGATCACCCGGGCAGCTTCGTTCAGCTCCCAGACGGGCGCTGGATCTGGGCGACCTTCTACCATTTCCAGTGGGATCTGAACTACGCCAACCCCGCCGTCTTCCGCGCGATGGCGGGAGAGATGCTGTTCCTCGCCAATCAGGGTGTGGAGATCCTGCGCATGGACGCCGTCGCGTTCATCTGGAAGCAACTCGGGACGCCGAGCGAATCGCTGCCCGAGGCCCACCTGCTGCTACGTGCCTTCAACGCCGTGCTGCGCATGGGTGCGCCCTCCCTGCTTTTCAAATCGGAAGCGATCGTCCACCCCGACGAGGTGATCCAGTACATATCGCCCGAAGAATGCCAGCTCTCCTACAACCCGCTGCAGATGGCGCTCACGTGGGAGGCTCTCGCGACGAGGGACGCGCGGATGCTGCAGCAGGCCCTCGAGCGCCGCCACGGGCTGCCGCCGGGGACCGCCTGGGTCAACTACGTGCGCAGCCACGACGACATCGGCTGGACGTTCGCCGACGAGGATGCGGCGGAGCTGGGCCTCGCGGCGTACGACCACCGCAGGTTCCTGAACGAGTTCTACGTCGGCCGGGCGCCGGGCACTTTCGCGCGCGGCGTGCCGTTCCAGGAGAACCCCAAGACCGGAGACGCCCGCGTGACCGGAACCACCGCGTCGCTCGCCGGTATCGAGGCCGGCGACCCGGCCGGGGAGGACCGCGTCATCCTCGCGCACGCCATCGCCATGTCGACCGGCGGGATCCCGCTGATCTACCTCGGGGACGAAGTCGCGCAGCCGAACGACTACGCGTTCCGGGACGATCCGCACGAGGCGGGCGACACCCGGTGGGTGCACCGCCCGCGCCGCTCGGTCGCACGCTACGCGCAGCGGACGGATGCCGCGACCACCGCCGGCCGTGTCTTCGCGCGGATGACCGAACTCATCGCCGTGCGCCAGGCGACGCCGGAGTTCGCGGGGAACGAGCTGATCGACTTCTTCACCGGCATCGCGTCAGTGCTCTCGTTCCAGCGACCGGGAGTCGGCGGGGCGGGCGTCCTGGTGCTGGCGAACGTCGGCGACGAGCCCGTGCACATCGATGCGCTCACGCTGTCGGGATTCGCCGGAGAGGCGCACGACATTCTGACCGGCTCGGCGATCGACCTCGGGGCCGGAGTGCAGCTGCCCGCACACGGCTTCGCGTGGCTGCGGGTGACCGCTCCCCCATCGTCGTGACCGTGGGCCCGCGGCACCGTGGGCCGAACTCCGGAGATCCGACCGGCGACGTCCGGATTCTGCCGGGTACCGCGCCCACGAGCCCGAGACCTGAGGAGTTCTGCGCGACGTGTATTCAGGAGCAGCCAGCCGACCTCTGTCAACCCCTCTGCCGGCGGACGCCCGGTCACTACCATCGAACACATGTCTGAATCCAACACGTCCGGCGAAATGCTCGGAGCAACCACCCCGTCCGATGACCCCGCCGTCAAAGACCCGTCCGACTGGGTCACCGGCGACGAGCCCATGACCGCCCCGCAGCGGAGCTACCTCGACACCCTGGCACGGGAGGCCGGCGAGGAGATCTCCGCCGACATCACCAAGGGCGAGGCATCCCAGGAGATCGACCGCCTGCAGGAGAAGACCGGCCGCGCAAGCGACTGAGCTCGGCGCGGCCGGCGGCGTACAGGAGGGGCACCCGATGGGTGCCCCTCCTGTACGTGTACCGTCGATGACTCCGGATGGTGACTCCGGATGGTCGCGACACGGCCTGGCAGGGCGAGATCGAGGGCGAGGGTGAGGGTGATGACGGGAACAGAGTACGACCAGATCACGCAGGAGCAGCTGCGGGGCATCGGGAGCGTCAAGTGGTCGATGTTCCCCGACACGATCGGAGCCTTCGTCGCCGAGATGGACTTCGGGCTCGCTCCTCCGATCCGTGACGCCCTCACGAAGGCCGTCGACCAGGGCGCGACGGGGTATCTCCCCGCGCGGCTCGCCGACGAACTCTCCGCCGCGACCGCCGCGTGGAGCGCCGAGACCTACGGATGGCACGTGCCGGCCGAGCGCGTCCACCACGTCCCCGACGTGATCGCGGCCTTCGAACTGGCGATCGACCGGTTCACGGCTCCCGGGTCCGCCGTGATCGTGCCGACCCCCGCCTACATGCCGTTCCTCGTCGTGCCGCCCATGCACGGGCGGGAGGTGATCGAGGTACCGAGCATCGAGCGCGACGGGCGCATGGGGATGGACCTCGAGGGCATTGCCCGCGCCTTCGACGCGGGCGCCGGCATGTTGGTGCTCTGCAACCCGCACAATCCCCTCGGCACCGTTTTCACGCGCGCGGAACTCTCGGCGGTGTCCGATCTCGTCGCGCAGAAGGGCGGGCGCGTGTTCTCGGACGAGATCCATGCGCCGATCGTGTACGCCCCTGCTCGGCACATCCCCTACGCCTCGGTCTCCGCAGCCGCGGCATCCCACACCATCACCGCCGTCTCGGCTTCGAAAGCCTGGAACCTCGCCGGGCTCAAGTGCGCGCAGGTCATCCTCTCCAACGACGCCGATGCGGCCGCATGGGAGGAGTTCGGCTTCTGGGCGGGCCACGGCACGGCCACCCTCGGGGTCCTGGCGAACACCGCGGCGTATTCGGCCGGGCGCCCGTGGCTCGACGAGGTCACCGAGTACCTCGACGGCAACCGCCTCCTCCTGGCGGAGCTCGTCGCCGAGCACCTTCCCGACGCCAGGATGTCCCTCCCGGAGGCCACCTACATCGCGCTGATCGACTTCCGCGCCTACGGCCTCGACGGCGACCTGGGTGAATGGTTCCGCGATAACGCACACGTGGCGATGACGGACGGCGCGGCCTGCGGCGAAGCCGGCATCGGTCACACCCGTTTCGTGTTCGCGCTCCCCCGTCCCATCATGCGCGAGGCCATCGAGCGCATGGGCGCGGCGCTCGCCGCACGGGCAGCCACGGCGACGCCCACCTGATCGGCGCACGAGCGCGTGAACAGACGGTGTCAAGGTCTCGTCCGCGCCCGTCCTCGCGAGTATCGTCGAGGTCGGCGCATCCGCGCCACCCGACACCTCCGGAGGTTGCCATGAGCATCAACGACGACGACATCACCACGACGAGCTCGACCGGCGGCGAAGGCCCGGCCGACGGCGGCGCCAACCCCGGCGGTCACGACGGCGGCGCCGACGGATCCGCCTCGGCGGGCGAGGGCACCGCAGACGGCGGTGCCAACGCGGACGGCCACGACGGCGGCGCCGACGGCTCGGCCGACGCCGGCGAGGGCGCCGCTGACGGCGGCGCCAACCCCGGCGGTCACGACGGCGGCGCCGACGGATCCGCTTGAGCCACGACACCGGGCGCGGGTCGAGCGATCGACCCGCGCTCGCCCGTCTCGCGGGCATCTCGACCACCGACTTCCGCGCATACTGGGGGGAACGACCGCTCCTGACGCGCAACGCGGGCGGCTTCGACGACCTGTTCAGCCCGGCAGCCGCGGATGAGCTGATCGCCGACCGCGGTCTGCGCACCCCGTTCGTGCGCATGGCCGCCGAAGGCTCGGTGCTCTCCCCGTCCCTCTTCACCGGATCAGGCGGGTTCGGCGCCGAGATCGGCGATCAGGTGGATTCCGCCAAGGTGCTCGAGCAGTTCGCCGGCGGTGCGACCATCGTGCTGCAGGGGCTCCACCGCACGTGGGAGCCGATCGCGGCGTTCACGCGGCAGCTCGTGGGCGATCTCGGTCACCCCGCCCAGGTCAACGCCTACATCACGCCCGCGTCGTCGCGGGGTTTCGACCCGCACTACGACACGCACGACGTCTTCGTCATCCAGATCGCGGGTGCGAAGCGATGGACGATCCACGAGCCCGTGCACACGCATCCGCTCGCCGACCAGCCGTGGACCGACCACCGCGACGCCGTCGCCGAGCGCGCAACGACCGCCCCGGTCATCGACGCGGTGTTCGAACCGGGCGACGTCCTCTACCTGCCGCGGGGGTGGATCCACTCGGCGGTCGCGCAGGGCGGCACCTCGATCCATCTGACGATCGGAGTGCGGGCGGCGACCCGGCACGATCTGCTGATGCAGCTGCTCGCCGACGCGGGCGCTGACGCCCGACTTCGTGCGCCGCTGCCGCTGGGAGTGGACTACACCGACGGCGCGTCGTTCGCGGACGACCTGGCCGCGACGGTCGTCGCAGCCGGTGCTCTGTTGAACGGTGCGGCCCGCGACGGGCGCGTGGGCGTATCCCTCGAGCGGGACCTCCGCCGCGCCACGCGCCCCGCCCCCGTGCGGCCGCTGGCGACGGTGGATCTCATGGCGAGGCTCGACCCCGAGACCGTCGTCGGCTGGCGCGGTGAGCTGTCCGCGCGCATCGAGGACGATGAGCGCACCGTGCGGATCGTCATGGCACGGAAGACCGTCGCGCTTCCCGCCGAGGCGTCGACCGCCGTCCATACCCTGACGACGAGCGACCATCCCGCGGGGCGGCTGCCCGGGCTCGACCCCGAGTCCTCGCTCGTCATCTCGCGCCGCCTGCTCCGCGAAGGGGTGCTGGTGCCGAGATGAGTCGACGAGCGTGAGTGCGACCGCTCTGCCGTCGACTTCGGGTCCTGTCGACGGGTGGGAACCCTGCAGCGACCGCTCACTCGAGCGGGGCGACCCGCTGGCGGGCACGGGCGGCTTCGGTGCGCGCTGGCTCCTCGTCGAGATCGACGGCGCCTGGGGCACGCATGCGTTCTTCCAGTCGCGCCTCGACCCCGAGATCGGGCACGCGCTCGTCCGCCGCGCCGAGTCGGCCGGCATCCGACCGGTGGCCATCCGTCGGTTCGGCCGCCGCGGCGATGAACGGCGCTCGCAGTCGACGTGGCGGTGGGCGCTGGCCGACGCGCGCCCCGGTCGCGAGTCCCTGCGCTGGGGCGTCGTCGACGACCCTTCGCGCCTGCTCGACCTCCCCCTGGACGGCAGCGCGGGCACGCCGACCGATCAGCCCGTCGTGCTCGTGTGCACGCACGCGCGACACGACCAGTGCTGTGCGGTCCGGGGCAGGCCCGTGGCGCAGACGCTCTCGCGCGCGTTCACCGACGAGACGTGGGAGAGCTCGCACCTCGGCGGAGATCGGTTCGCGGCGACGATGATCCTGCTTCCCCACGGCCTCTACTACGGGCGCGTTCCGGCGAGCGATGCCGCGACGATCGTCGACCGCTACCGGAACGGCGAGATCGTCCCCGACTTCTTCCGTGGCCGGAGCTCCCTCACGAATGTCGTGCAGGCCGCGCAGTCGTTCGCCCTGGCCGACACCGGCGACCGGCGGATCGAGGCCTTCCCGCCGCTGCACGAGGAACGCGCGGCCGACGGCCGCTGGCGCGTCGACCTCGGGCACGGTGCCGACGTGGTGGCCGTGACCATGCGCGAGCAGGCCTCGGAGCCGCTGCTGAGCACGTGCGGTGCGACGCGTCCGGCATCCGTGCGGGAATTCACGCTCGAGACGCTGACGCGTCGCACCGCCGCGGTCTGATCACGACGCAGGCTTCCGGCGGCGTCGGCGCATGCGAGGTGCTCTGCCGATCAGTACGCGACGCTCATGTGCTCGCGCCGGTGGGCGGGCCGTTCGATCTCATCGACGACCGCCCGCGCGAAGTCCGCACCGCTGATGGCAGACACGCCCTCGTCGTCGGTGAACACCACGTCGCCGCCGGTGCGATAGCGCCCGAGCGCCTCGCCGGGAACGTAGGCGCCGAACTGCTGTGCCGGGGAGAAGAACACCCAGTCCACGGATGCCGGCGCCTCGAGCAGTTCCGTGAGGATGGTGTTCATCTGCTTCGCCTCGTCGGCGAACTGCGGCGGGATGTCGTCGCCGTCGGCCATCCGCGGGCCGCCCTCCTCGAGGCGGAGCGAGCTGAAGCCACCCACCACGGCGATGCGCACGCCGCGCTGCTCCGCAAGAGCGGCCAGCTCACGATCCACCTCGACCAGTCGTCCGTCGAGCTCCCCGCGGGGAGAAAGCGCGGAGACGACCACCTCCGCGCCGGCGACCGCTCGGTCGCGCACGTCTGCGTCGAGCATGGATCCGGTCTCGTAGGCGACCGCGTTCACGCGGGTCGCGGCATCCGGCTCATTCCTGCTGTACGAGACGACCTCGTGGCCACGAGACGCAGCCTCTCTGACGATGTTGCTACCGGCGTAGCCGGTTCCTCCGATGACGGTGATGCGGGTCATGACGTTCCTCCGTAGTGCTTTCGATGTGCGGACGCTACGCTATTCGCAAAGGTCACTTTCGGGAAGTAGGCACCTTTTGGTAACCAAGACCACCGCCGCATTCCGCGCGGACGACCTCGATCCGTACGCGGCGGGATGTCCGAGCCGCCGCCTTCTGGACCGGATCGGCGATCGCTGGACCGTGCTGATCATCGGGACGCTCAGCGACGGACCTCGCCGCTTCTCAGAGATCCGACGTGAGGTCGACGGCATCTCGCAGAAGATGCTCACTCAGACGCTCCGGGGTCTGGAGCGCGACGGTCTGGTGTCGCGTGCGGTCTTCGCGGAGGTGCCGCCCCGTGTCGAGTACACCTTGACGGAAGCCGGCCAGACCTTGCGCGAGCCCCTCAAGGCCCTCGAGCGATGGTCGATCGATCACTTCGGCCAGGTGGCCGCATCCCGGGAGCGCTACGACGGGACGCTCGCGCAGGCGTAGCTCAAAGGTCTTCCGGCGCGAGATCGCCCTGTCCGTCATCGCCGAGCTCGGCGTCCAGTGGGCCGGCACCCTGCGTCTCGGGCTGCAGTCCGTCGCCGGGAAGATCGAAGGCCGGAACATCGTCGTCGTCGGCGGGGAGCTGAGCCGGGTCATCGCCGGTGGCGGTCTCGATGTCGAGATCCTCCGGATCGGCACCCTCGTCGATCGCCGTCGTGCGATCCCACTCCGCCTGGGCCGGGTCCGCCGCCGCATCCGGCTCGATCGACGTGTCGCCGTCGCGCAGCGGCTGCAGCGCCTCCGCGTCTTCGGTCACTCGGATGCTCTGGTCGCCCACGTCGCTGCTCATCTTCCGAGTCTGGGGGGCCGTGTCTCTTTCCGCTGCCCCATTGCCCGCACGGGGCCGAGAGGCTATGAGCTGTCCCCAAGCCCGAGGCGCGAATCCGCAGGCTGGTTCCTCGTCATTCGCCGGAACAGTGGGGCTGGAGTCTCCTCGGCGGCCGCCCGAGGCGACGGCCGTCCCACCTTTCCTGCAGATGGACGCGCTCTCATCTGCTCGGCAGGGAATGGACGCCGGACGAGCACGTTGGGGTGGGCATGGCTCCCGCACCCGACATGTCCGACAAAACCCGATCTGGTTCTTCCGGCACCGGGGTCGATCCTGGCGAACGCACGGCCCTCGTCGTCGGCGCGACGGGTATCGGCGGTTCCGCGCTGGTGGATCTTCTCGCCGCGGACGGATGGGACGTGATCGCGCTCTCGCGGCAGCCCGGCGTCGCACGTTCCGGGGTGCGCCCCCTCTCCGCCGATCTGCGCTCCGCCGAGGACCTCACGCGCGCACTCGCCGACGAGCGCCCCACGCACGTGTTCTTCACCGCGTGGTCGCGTCAGCCGACCGAGCAGGAGAACATCGTCGTGAACGGCGGCATGGTCCGTGATCTCCTGGCCGCCCTGTCGCATGCGCCGCTCGAGCACGTCGCCCTCGTCACGGGACTCAAACACTATCTGGGTCCGTTCGAGGCGTACGGGCAGGGCGGCATGCCCGATACCCCGTTCCACGAGGACGAAGCCCGCCTGGACGCCCCCAACTTCTACTACGCGCAGGAGGACGAGCTCTTCGCCGCGGCCGGTCGCGGCGGGTTCCACTGGTCGGTCCATCGTTCGCACACGGTGATCGGTCACGCCGTCGGCAACGCGATGAACATGGGCCTGACGATCGCCGTCTACGCGTCGATCTGCCGTGCACTGGGCACGCCCTTCGTCTTCCCGGGCTCGCTCACGCAGTGGAACGGGCTGACGGACATGACGGATGCCACGATCCTGGCCGATCAGATGCTGTGGGCGGCCACGGCTCCTGAGGGGCGGGACGAGGCCTTCAACGTCGTCAACGGCGATGTCTTCCGCTGGCGGTGGATGTGGGCGCGCATCGCCGAGTACTTCGGCGTGGAGCCGGTCGGTCCGGGCGGCGATCTGCAGCCTCTCGAGCAGCAGATGGCGAACGCCTCGCCGACGTGGCAGCGCCTCGTGGACGAGCACGGTCTCGTCGGGCCGGAGCTCGACCGTCTCGCGTCGTGGTGGCACACAGATGCCGACCTGGGCCGACAGATCGAGGTCGTGACCGACATCAGCAAGTCGCGTCTCGCAGGCTTCACGTCGTACCACCGCACGATCGACTCGTTCACCGCGCTCTTCGACCGCTACCGCGCCGAACGCCTGATCCCCGCGGGCTGAGTCGGCCCCTTACGATCGGTTGCGCCCGCCTTCGACAGGAGAGATCCGGATGCCTCACACTTCGAACCCGTCCGACCCGACGCCGCCCTCGGAGCGTCCCGTGGCGATCGTCGCCGGCGCGACCAGCGGGATGGGTCTTGCCATCGCTCTCGATCTCGCCACGACGCACGACGTGGTCGCCGTCGGGCGTACGGCCGCCTCGGTCGAGGCACTTCGCCTCCCCGGGATCACGGCCGTTGCGGTCGACCTGACCGACGACGGTGCGCGCGCCGCCCTTGCGGCGTCGGTGGACCGCGTCGACGTCGTGGTGCATTGCGCCGCCGTCGGACAAGGACTCTCCATCGACGAAGCGACGCCCGAGGTGTGGCGGTCGTATCTCGAGCTGAATGTGATCGCGCCCGCCGACCTCACGCGACTGCTGCTCGCTCCCCTGCGGCGTGCGCGCGGCACCGTGATCTTCATCGGCTCGGGGGCGAGCACGAAGGCGGTGCCGGGAAGCGCCGTCTACACGGCGTCCAAGCACGCCCTGCGCGGATTCGCCGACGTCCTGCGCATCGACGAGGCGCCGCACGGCATCCGCGTCGCCACCGTGGCACCCGGGCAGACCGACACCCCCATGCTGCAGCGGTCGATCGCTGCCGCCGGCGCGGCGTACGAGCCCGAGCGGTACATCACCGTGGAGTCGGTCGCCCGCGCAGTGCGGTTCGTCGTGGATGCGAGCCCCGACGTCCATCTGACGGACGTCGTCGTCCGCCCGCGGACGGAACTGCGGTGACATCGCGCAGATGAGGCGACGGTGCGCTCGGCGGGCTACGCGAGCCGACCTGCGACGGCGACGATGTGGCCGCCCTTCCGCTCCGACCTGCGCAGGCTGCCCGGCTCGGCGTCCCGCTCGAGCATCTGCCACGGATGGGCGGTGATGTCGGCTCCACCGGCTGAGCACGCAAGCCGCGCCAGGGGCGAGAGAACTCTCCACGTGCCCCGTGGGGGCTGCATGTCGACGATGCAGGCTCGACCGCCCGGCCGCAGGCTGGCGGACGCGCGACGCCATGCCTCCTCACGTCCGTCGATGACACTCAGCGAATAAGTGGCCAGCAACGCATCGGGCGAGGCACCGGCGAGCGCAGCGACGTCTGAAGGGCGCAGCGCAGTCGCGTCCGCCTGGAGGATGCGCACCCGTCCGCCCCAGCCCGCGCGTTCGACGCGACGGCGTGCCATCTCCAGCATGTCGGGGCTGCGGTCGATTCCTACGATCAGACCAGTCGGCCCCACGGCTTCACTCAGGACGGGGAAGTTGAGGCCCGTCCCGCATCCCAGATCCACGATGACCTCCCCCGGCCGCGGGTCGAGCAAGGCGACCCCCGCCCGGCGTCCGGCCCGGTACACCCACCGTTCGCCCGAGAGGACGTCGTACCAGCGGGCGCCGACGCCGTACCGTCGCAGCAGTGCCGCCATCGGACCCCCCGTTCCGCTTCCACTCTAGGCTTCGAGGATGATCCCTTCCCCGAGCAGCTCCGGCTTCACCCTCGACGCCGAAGAAGCGGCAGGTCGCGCATGGGACCTCGTCGTGATCGGAGCGGGAAGCGCCGGGCTCGTCGGGTCCCGCACGGCAGCGGCACTGGGCGCGAGTGTGCTGCTGATCGAGGCAGGACGCTTCGGCGGCGAGTGTCTGCACACCGGATGCGTGCCCTCGAAAGCGCTCATCGCGGCGGCCGCAACCGCCCACGCCGCCCGGCAGGGGTCGGCCTTCGGCGTGCGAACCCAGGGCATCGACGTGGACTTCCCGGGTGTCATGCGGCACGTGCGCACGGCGATCCATCGCATCGAACCGGTCGACTCGCCCGAGTCGCTCGCCCGAGACGGCGTCCATGCTCTCGTGGGTCGAGCCCGGTTCGACGGTCCGCGCTCTCTTCTCGTGAACGGGCAGCGGATCGAGTTCCGCGATGCGCTTCTCGCTTCGGGGAGCACGCCTGTGCGCAGCGACGCCGACGGCTCGGCATCCATCGACATGCTCACGAACGAGACCTTCTGGGATCTGGAGGAGCTGCCGCCGCGATTGCTCATCCAGGGAGGGGGCGCGATCGGATGCGAGATCGCGCAGGCGATGGCACGCCTGGGGAGCGCCGTCACCCTCGTGCACCGTGGTGAACGACTGCTGCCGAAAGAAGACCCGGATGCCGCCCGAGTGGTCGTGGCAGCCCTGCAGGCCGACGGCGTCGACGTCCACCTCAGCGCCACCGTGTCGTCCTTCACCTCCGACGCGACCCCCGCGGCCTCGTCCCACTCGGGCACGGCGCTGCTCAGCGACGGCTCGGTCATCGCCTTCGACCGTGCGCTCGTGGCGCTCGGGCGTAGCGCGAGAACGGAGGGGCTGGGACTGGATGCGGCAGGCGTGCAGCTCGACGAGCGCGGCGACGTGGTCGTCGACGATGCATTGCGGACGTCGAACCCACGGATCCGAGCCGCCGGGGATGTGACGCCGTTGCCCCGATTCACCCACACCGCGGGGATGTTCGCCAGCGTCGCCGCGACGAACGCCGTGCTCGGACTGTCGCGCAAGGCCGACCTGGAGGTCGTACCCCGGGTGACGTTCACCTCACCGGAGGTCGGCGCGGTCGGCGTCGCACCGGCTGACGCCGACCGGCGGAAGATGCGGGTGCTCGTGCAGCAGCACGCCCACGTCGACCGTGCGATCGCCGACGGGCATACCGATGGCTTCACGAAGGTGGTCGTCGATGGTCGCGGACGGGTGCGAGGCGCCGTGATCGTCGGTCCGAGGGCGGGCGAGTCGCTCGCGGAGTTCACCACCGCGACGCGTCTTCGGACGCCGGTGCGCACCCTCGCCACGACGATCCACGCTTACCCGACGTACTCGGACGCGGGATGGAACGCTGTCGTGAAAGATGCGCAGCACGCGCTGACCACGGGCATCGTGCGTCTCGGCGTCCGCGGGCTCTCTGCGGCACGCCGTCGGCGCGGCTAGGTCGTCGACCCGCACCGTCCGCGGATCAGCGGAGGCGCAGGTACCCCGCAACGATGCGCTGAACGGCGCTCACCGCGACGAAGGCAGACCACACGAGAGCGATCTGCCACGCCCAGAAGGGCAGGATCAGCCAGAGGGCGTGCACCACGATCGTCTCGGTCCCCTCGGCGAGGCGACCGAGGAAGGACAGCGAGCGCCCGTCGTCGATCGTGCGTCCTGTCCTCTCGGCGATCGACGAGAACGCCAGAAACGCCGTTCCATTGACGTAGTACGCGAACAGGACCAGCAGGAACGGCCACCACGGCCCGTCGAACTGCGCGGTCGCCCCGATCGCGATCCCGACCACCGATGCTCCGTAGACGACGAAGTCGGCCGTGATGTCAAGGAATCCTCCCGCCTCCGAGGGCGGGGATGGCGCGCCCTGAAGCTGTGCACGTCCGCGCCGGCGCCGCGCGAGCGTGCCGTCGAGACCGTCCAGAACCCGGGAGATGAGCCAGAGCGCGAGCGCCACCGCCCACAGCTGCAGCGCCGCCGTCGTCGCCGACGCGACGCCGAGCACGAGCCCTGCGATCGTCAGACCGTCGGGGGTGACGCCCGGGCGGTCGATCGCCGCCGCCGCCGCCCCGAGAGGTCGCGCGAGGAATGATCGAAGGGCCCGGTCAAGCATCGTCGGCCTCCACGGAAGCAGCATCCGATGAGCTTCCCGCCGCGCGATGTCCGCGACGGCGGACGATGACTCCGGTGATGACTCCGGCCAGCGCGAGCACTCCCAGCACCGAGAGCGCGATCCAGAAGGGCGGTCCGAACTCGACGCCGAACGCGCCGAGGGCGACGTAGGCGACAGACCCGGGGATGATGCCCAAAGCCGTCCCGACCGCGTAATCTCGCGGGCGCACTGCCGTCAGCCCGGCACCGTAGTTGATGAGGGTGAAGGGGATGATCGGCACCAGCCGAGCTCCCAGCACCGCGAGAAAGCCGCGATTCGCGAGGGCGGCATCCAGACGCGCGACCCGCGCACCCGTCAGCCGCTCCACGGCTTCGCGCCCCGCCCACCGCCCGATCACGAAGGAAGCGGCCGCGCCCAGCAGCGCACCGACGTACACCATCCCCAGCGCCGGCCAGAAGCCCCAGACCAGACCTGCAGCGATGGTGAGCACGTTCTTCGGAGCGGGCGTCAGTGTCAGCGCTGCATAGCCGAGGACGAAGACGACCTGCGCGCCCGGCCCCAGACCCTCGACCCACTCCCGTATCTCGTTCAGGTCGGTGGGGACGAGAAGAAGTCCGACCACGGCCGCAAGCGCCACGAAGAGTACGAAGAAGGCCAGCCTGATCCAGGCCCATCGCACGGAGGAGACGTCACGGAACACGCGCACCATCAGCGTTCACGCATCCTCTCCGACATCCCATACCCTAGTCCGACGTGACACCGCCGGTCGCCGTCCTGAATAGAGGAAGCAATGCCCCGATCTGGACCTCGATCCCGCTGCGCCTCCGTTGTGGCAGTCGGCGTTTCGCTCCTCACCCTCGCCGGGTGCGCGGCGCCGGAGACCAGCTCCGCCACTACCTACGACGACTGGGAGAGCGTGCTGGCCGATGCCGAAGGGCAGACGGTTCAGCTGTGGATGTACGGCGGCGATAACCAAGGCAACGCGTACGTCGACGACATCCTCGCCCCCGCCGTCGCCGAGTACGGCGTCACTCTGGAGCGGGTTCCCGTGACCGACACCAGGGACGCACTGAATCGCGTGTTCACCGAGCTGCAGGCGGGCCGCTCCGATGGAACAGTCGACCTCATCTGGGTCAACGGAGACAACTTCCGCACCGGAAAGGAAGCCGACGCGTGGCTGTGCGGGTGGACGGACCTGATGCCTTCGACCCTCGGCACCGACCCCGACGACCCGCTGCTCACGTCGGACTTCGGCACGCCCGTCGATGGATGCGAGGCCCCCTGGCATAAGGCGCAATTCACGCTCGCGTACAACGCCGAGGCCATTCCCGATCCGCCGACCACTCTCGAAGGAGTGCTCGAATGGGCGGAGGCCCACCCGGGCCGGTTCACATATCCGGCCCCGCCCGACTTCACCGGCTCGGTCTTCCTGCGCGAGGTGCTCGCGAGTGTGTCCGGCGGCGCTGACAACGTCCCCGCCGCGTACTCCGACGAGGCATTCAGCGAGCTCGCACCCCGGCTGTACGAACGACTGGGCACTCTCGCTCCCAGCCTGTGGCGCGGGGGTGACACCTACCCCGCGAACGAGGCGGAACTCGGGCAGTTGTTCGCCGACCGTCAGATCGACATCACCATGACCTACGGGCCGGCGACGTTGACCGACCTCGTCGCTGACGGCACCTACCCCCCGGCGACCACGGTGCTCACGCTCGAGGACGGGACCGTCGGAAACGCGAGCTTCCTCGGCCTGCCCGCCAACTCCGACTCCATCGCCGGTGCGATGGTCGTCGCGAACACGGCACTCTCCGTGGATCAGCAGGTCGCGAAAGCCCAGCCGGATGTCTGGGGTCAGTTCACCGTCCTCGACATCGACGGATTGCCGGAATCCGATCGCGCGCAGTTCGACGATCTGCCCGACTCCCCCGTCGTCCCGGGCTATGACGTCCTGTCCCGCAATGCCCACGGCGAGCTCGCCGCCGAGTGGGTGCCCGCACTGGACGAAGGCTGGCGCGCCGGCGTCCTCGATCGATGAGCTTCGCGCCCGTCGAGCGGCGCGGTGGCACCACCGCCGAGCGACTGCGCGGAGCGATGCTCGTGCTCCCGGCGGTGCTCGTGACGCTGTTCGTGGTGGCCGGCGGGGTCATCGCGACGATGCTGCAGGCCTTCGGCCTGATGCCCATCGCGGGACCTGTGGCACCGAGCCTCGATGCATTCCTCGCGCATCCTCGTGACCTCGGTGCCGCCATCGTCGTGTCGGTAGCCATCGCGACCGTTTCCACATCCATCGCCGTCGTGGTCGGAACCGCGGCGGCTGTCGTCATCGTCTCGAGTCGGGCGGGGAGTCGCCTCGTCGCCGCTCTGGGTGCGACGACGGTCACCGTGCCGCACCTCGTCGGCGCCGCGACGATCGGCCTCCTGCTCTCTGACGCCGGGGTTCTCCCGCGGCTGCTCGGCATCGCTCCCGAAGCATGGCCGGCCTGGGTGGGTGGGCCCCTCTGGGGTGCGGTCATCGCCGAATTCGCGTGGAAGGAGTCCGCCTTCGTCGCCCTCGTCGTGACGGGTACGCTCGCCACGCGTGTCGCGACGTATGACGAAACGGCCGCGCTGCTGGGCGCGGGTCGGTGGCGTCGCTTCCGTCACGTGCTGCTTCCCCTGACCACGCCGTCCATCGTGATCTGCGCAGCCCTCAGCTTCGTCTACGCCCTCGGGTCGTACGAGGTCTCCTGGCTGCTCGGGCGCACCTACCCCGAGCCGCTGCCGGTTCTCGCGGTGCGGCTGTTCCAGGGCGTGTCGCTGGCGTCTCGGCCGGAGGCGGCGGCGGTCGCGATCATCACCAGCGCGATCGCCCTGGTCTTCGTCGCGTGCACGTTCATGGCCTTGCGCCGTACGGCGGTCTGGCGGTGACCGGTGCGAATGCGAGCACGCTCACCTCACCTCGGGGCCCTGGACGGATCATCCGCCTCGCGGCGACGACCGCCCTCGTCGTGTGGTTCGCACTCCCGTTCCTCCCTCTGGCGATGTGGTCCTTCGCCGACGCATGGTCCTACCCGTCGCCGGTGCCGACCATGTGGGGTGTGGCGGGATTGCAGGATGCCGCCGGGTTCGGCGCGCTGCCCGCGTTCGGCCGCTCCGTTCTCCTCGGTCTGGTGGTCGCGGCCATTGCGACGCCACTGGGTGCGCTCGCTGCCCGCGCGCTCACCTTCGGCGCCGTGCCGTTCCCTCGCACGGTGTCGGCGCTGCTCCTCGCGCCGATCGCGCTCCCGCCGTTCGCGGCGGTGCTGGGCGTGAATGTCGTCCTCCTGCGCGTGCATGTCCCCTCCATCGCGGGGGTGGTTCTCGTGCTGGTGGTGATGGCCCTGCCCTACACCGCGTTCGTCCTGCGCGCCGCGTACGGCTCCTACGACCTGTCGTTCGAGGAGGAGGCTCGACTGCTCGGCGCGGGCCGCGCTCAGGTGATGCGCCGCGTGCACCTTCCGATGATCGCGCCGGCATTGGCGCGGGCGGCATTCCTGGCATTCCTCGTTGCCTGGAGCGACTACATCGTCACCCTGATCGTGGGCGGCGGCGAACTCGTCACTCTTCCGCTGGTCGTGGCAGGCGCAGCAGCAGGGCTGGGCAACGATTCGGCCGTCGCGGTGATGTCACTCGCAGCGACCGTGCCTCCCGTCGTACTGCTGGTCGCAGTGCTGGGGCTCCGCGGGCCGCGCCCGTCGCGCACGCGGCGAGCGCGCTCCGGCGTTCCGATCGTCGAGTCCTCTGCCGGACGCGCGCGCGGAGGAATCGCCGCATGAGCGCCGACCTCGTCCTCCAGGGCATCGACAAGACGTTCGCCGACACAGGTGCGCCGGTGCTCCGGGACTTCTCCCTCACTGTCGCTGCCGGCACCTGCACGGCCATCCTCGGCCCGAGCGGATCGGGCAAGAGCACGCTGTTGCGCGTCATCGCCGGACTCGAGACAGCGGACGCAGGGACCGTCCGGATCGGGGGTCACGACATGGTCGCCGTCGCCGCCGAGCGCAGACGCGTCGGCATGGTCTTCCAGCGGTCCCTCCTCTTCCCGCATCTCTCGGTTCTGGACAACATCGCCTTCTCGGGCAGGGTCTCGGGCGTGGGACGGGCCGCAGCCCGCGCCCGTGCCGCGGAATATCTGGCGATGGTGCAGCTCGACGGGTTCGGCAACCGTCGGGTGCACGAGCTGTCCGGAGGCCAGGAGCAGCGCGTCGCGATCGCGCGTGCGCTGGCCGCCGAGCCTGCGGTGCTGCTGCTCGACGAACCCTTCAGCGCCCTTGACGCTGCGCTCCGCGGCGACATGCACGATCTGCTCGAATCGGTGCGGGCCGTCGCGTCGCCCACGATCGTCCTCGTGACTCATGACCGGGACGAGGCGTCGCGCGTGTCGGATCGAATCGCCCTCATCGAGAACGGTGTCCTCCTCACCGAGGGGACCGTGTCCGAGGCGTACCGCCGGCCGCGCAGCCTGCGCGCGGCGCAGCTGATGGGTGGGCGCAACGAGGTACCGGGCACCGTTCGGGGCGCCGTGCACCACAGCGCTCTGGGCGACGTGCCCTTCGGCTCGGGTGCATGCGAGGGCGCCGGCATCCTCGTCATCCGTCAAGAGGACGTCGTCCTCCATCGCGGCTCGGCAGCGGACGTTCCCGCAGCATCCGTCCCCGGCGTCGTGGAATCTGCACGGGTCTCGGGAGCCCGCATCGAGGTGGGCGTCCGCTGCGGTGAGGTGCTGCTGAGCGCGGAGATCTCGCCGACGCAGCCGTGCGTGGTCGGCGACCGCGTGACCCTGTCGCTGCCCGCCGACGCCGTGCACGTCGTATCGATCTGAGAACCGGACACCCGAGCGCGGCCGACGTGCCACGGGCGTCGTGTGGTGTGACGCCCCCGGGCTGCGCGCGCGTCCCCCGGTTCAGGTGGCGCGCGCGGGGCCGGTCTGGCGCACAGGGCTCAGACCCGAGGGGCGCGCGACCACCTGGGCGGCAGCCCCGTCTCTCAGCGACGGCAACGGCAGCAGGCGGCGCAGCTCCACATTCTCGATCGGGTCGAGGACGGAGTGCTGCACGCACGCGGGGACGAGGCGCCCGCTCTCGGGGTGCGCCATCGCGTACATGCAGGACCCGAGCCGCTCCTGCGTCTCCTTGAGGAGGGGGTCGGTGGCGACGACGCCCTGCTCCATGAGTTTCCACGCGGGATCGACTTGTGCGGCGTCCATGAAGTTGTGGACGACGAAGGTCTTGAACGAGACCTCCCCCCTCCGCGCCTCGCGCAGCACTCGCGGCAGACCGCCCGCCCGCCGCAGAACGCGGCGGGCGAGACCGACGAGCGGGACGATGTCAGCCGGGTGCGCCGCGAGGGCACGCACGACTTTGACGAACAGGATCCGCCGGGGAATGTCGCCGAAGATCATCCCGCCGAAGTGGTCGAGGAAGCGATCCCGGGCCGCGATGTCCTTCGGCTCCTCCGGGTCCAGGAGCGCGGCGAACCCGCCCCCGACGCGGATGCCGACGGTCGAGCGGTTGCACCGGGGGTCGCCGAACTGCGTCGCCTGCCACGGGAGCTTGTGACCCGCGCCGCGCTCGACTCGCTCCCAGACCGCGTCGATGGTCACCTCGCCGAAATCCTCCCGCCAGCGGCGATCGTCTCCGATGAACGCCGCAGGCTGGAACGACATCATGTCGTACGGCATCTTCAGAACATCACGGGTGACCTGCTCCACCTCGTCGACATTGGACGGCGTGACGGTCATGTTATGTGCGAGGTATCGCTCGACCCCGTGGTCGCGCTTCAGATCGACGAACATCTGCGCGAACTTCTCGCGGAACGGATTGAGCTCGGCCTCGCTCCGTGGCCGGACGGCCCCGCGCCGTCCGCGCATCAGCGAGTCGAAGTGCGCCGCGAACGACACTTTCTGAAAACGTGGCTTCCCGTGCTCGTCCAGGACGAGGTCGCGCAGGTACTCGTCGTCGAAGTCGCCGTGCGTCATCGACATGGGCTCACGGCCGACCGCCCGCATCGCGAGCAGGGCCTGCGCATGGTCTTCGGCGGACAGGAGACTGACCTCGCCGCCGATCAATTGTGCATGCGCGCGCGGCCCCCTCACCTGCCGCAGGTAGTCCATCTGCTTCTTGACGTTCTCGACCGTGTGGTCACCGTCGATCCGCACCTTGTTGGCATCAGCCGAGTGGTAGCAGGGCGAGCACGTCAGGTCGCATTTGGGGAACACGCCGTGTGTTCCCTCGCAACCCACGGCGCAGCGGCCGAGCAGCTGATTCGGAGTCTTCACGTGGTCTGGCAGCTCCGCCCAGCGCAGGTCCAGCGCGCGCCGAGTATCCGGATGAATGGGTCGTGTCTCGAGTTCGAGCCGTCTGAGCGTCGTGGCCAGGTGCATGGCGTCCTTCCGTACCGAGGTGGAGGGCTTCCGGCCCCGCGGCGTTGCAGGCGGTTCGGCGCTCGCGCGCCCGTCGATGGATGACGAGTGCGGATGTCTCTGCATTCTGCCCTACGTCAGCCCGATCGGCGCCGACCTGGCCTGCGGCGGACGATCAAAGGTCACCCGCGCGCGCGGAGACGTCTTTCCACCACGAACATCGTCGCGATCGACACCAGCGCGACTCCTGCCAGCAGGATGGTGAGCAGTGCAAGCCCGTCGAAGAGGAGCCATTCGGCGAACACTCCGCCGAGAACGTTGCCGAGGAGGTATCCCGCGCCCACGACGACGGAGTAGACACCCATGATGAGCCCGCGATTCTCGCGATACTCGGCCGAGATGTCGCTGAGGTGCGTGAGTGCCGCCGGAGTGAAGCCTGCTTCGAGGAACACGCCCACCAGCACGATCGGGAGGGCGATGACGAGGGGCAGCCCGCGGTTCGCCAGCAACAGACCGACGGAGGCGATGATCGCACCGATCACCGTGACGAAGAGGACCGGCACGGTGGGTAGGCGCCCGATGAAGAACGACCAGGCAACGATGCAGACACTGAAAGCGAGCACGTAGACGCCGAGAACGGCTGACAGACCTCCCTCATTGTCGACGAACGCGCCGGGGAACAGTTGGCCGGCGGCGCGCCGATCGCCCGCCAGAACGAAAGTGATCTGTGATGTGACCCACGTCCCGAGGATCGCGTTGACGGCGATCCACGCCGGCAGGAAAGCGAGCAATCGTGGCTGCGCGAGCACCCGAACGCGATCGCGCACCGATGCGGACTCCCTCGAGGTCCGGGTCACGGCCCTGGGACGGACGAAGACGAGCACGAGTACTGATGCGACGATGTAGACCCCGGCCAACGCGACGAACGACCACAGTCCGAGACCGGCATACAGAAGCGGTCCGGCCACGGCGCCGAGCGCGATCCCGCCCGACGAGGACAGCTCGTACAGGCTCGTGACCCGACCGCGTCGCATCCTGTCGCCGTCGCTCGCGTCGGCGAGAAGTCCCAGCGTGGCCGGCGCGGAGATCGCGGCACCGGCCCCGTCGAGCAGTCGCGACGTACCGACGACGACGACGACGAGCGCGATCGAGGGGACGGCGGCGAGCACGGATGCGCCGGGGGCGAGCAGAATGCCGACTGCCGCGAGAAGCGGAGCGGCGACGAGGAAGACCCGCCGTCCGCGGCGGTCGCTGGCCGAGCCTGCTGCCGGGGCGAGGATCAGCTCGGCGAGAAAGCTCAACCCCGACAGGACGCCCAGCAGGAGAGCGCCCACAGGGGCACCGTTGCGGGACAGCTCGACGAAGTACGATCCCAGCGCCAAGGCCCCTGCGGCCGATGCGGTCCGCAGAAGCAGCTGGGCGACGATGACGGCGCCCGCTCCGTGCCCGGCGTCGTCGATCGCCGATGCCGGACCGGCGGGTGCGGGTGTCATGTGTACAGACTGGCCGACGGTGGGCATGATCCGCTCATCGGCGCGGGTTCAGCGACGTCTACCGGGCACTCCGTCCGGTCAAGCGTCTCCCGCCGAGGGCGGCTTCACGGCCGGTCGGCACAGGCATCGGCGTACGGCTCGTCGGCGAAGTGCGTCGCCCACTCAGCGGATGTGAGCGACCGCCCCGCGATGCGGCACGCGGCCTTCAGCATCGCCGCGGGATCGAGGTCCCACACCAACACCCCGTTCAGCGCATTGGTCACAAGCGTGCTGCCGTCGGGACTGAGGTGAGCGGATTCCCAATCAGGCGATGCGACCACGATGTCCTTTCCCATCTTTGTGAACGTCGGCAGGTCGTAGATCGCCGCGTCGCCGTTCCAAGCTTCGACGAGCAGCGTTCGACCGTCATCCGAGAGTTCGAAGACGTTGGCGGAGTTCTCGGGTTTGGCGAACACCTTCAGCGGTTCCAGATCGAGGTTGTTGAGCGTGAGACTGGAGTAGTTCACGCTGAGGATGTTCGTGTCGGGCAGAGGAATGGACGCTACGTCGCCGGTCAGCCCGCGATCGAGCTCCTCGCCGGTGGTGAGGTCGAAGGACGCCGTGTGCAGCTGCGAGTCCTCCCGGTCCCACCAGGTGATGACGGCACGGTCCATGCCCGGCACCTCGTGAACCATCACCCACCGCCAGTGAAGCTGTTTGCCTTCGAAATCGATGGGCGGCCCGGTGATGTGGCCCGTGCGCGGGTCGTAGGGCACGATCCAGTCGTTCGCGATCGCGAAGGATCGTTCGCCTGCACCCCCGGAGACGGGAACCAGTTGATCCCCTGGCTCATCGAAGTCTCCCGTGATCGGCCAGCCTCCCTCCGCCTGCACGTCGGCGAGGACGGTAGCCGCAAGGTCGGTCGTCCACAGATGCGCGCGCCCTTGGCTGACGACGAAGAGGTCGCCGTCCTGGGTTGGCCCGGCAGCATCCAGAGCGATGTCCCAGCGGGTCAGTTCTCCGTTGCCGGGGCTGGTGATGATGGTGTGCGCGTCGATGAAGTCGCCCGCCGCCTGTTGCCCTTCCGCGACGAGTCGCGTCAGCGGTCCGGTGCCGTCCAGTGGGAACCGAACCAGAGAGGGTGCATCCCGCTGGTTGACCGCGACCACCGAACCGTCGGACAATTCGTCGAGATTCGCCGTCCATCCGCCTTGCGTGTCGAAAGATCGACCTGTGGGGAGCCCGTCACTCAACCGCAGTTCCCAACTGGTGTTGCCGACACACAATGCCGTATCGGGTGAAACCGCCCGAACGCGTGAGCACGGTCTGCTGGGAACGGAACCTTGTTGCCAGACGATTGCTCGCGTGGTGACGTCTACGAGAGCGAGCCCGTCGGGGCCGGCGGCGAGCAGACGTCCGTCACCGGCATCCGCCATCGACGACGTCGCGAGGTCGGCGCGAAGGGGAATGAGGGCGATCGTCGCGTGGGACCGATCGTCGTAGATGCGGATGCCGGCCCGCTCGCCGATCGCGACGTCACCGCCCGGAAGCGCGGCGATGGCGTCCGAAACGAACGGCGCGTTGTCATGGCCCGCGGGCATCGCGGCCGTCTCGGTTTCGAGAGTGACGGCGTCGACCCACACGGGCTCGCCCGAGTATCGATCGAGGAGGGTCAGGCGACTGCCGTCGGGCGCCATGGCCGCGTCCCGCGAGAGTGCGAGTCCGAGCTCATCTGTCGGACGCGTCACCTCACCTGTGCGGAGATCCATCGCGGATACCGTGGCTATGCAGCAGTCACCGGGATAGTCCTCCCACCACGCCGGCGTGATGACGATGGCACGCTCACCGCGGGGGTCGATGAAGATGTTGCGGTCGACCTGTGTCGCGTTGACCGGGAGGGGCGCGTCGAGCGATCGTTCACGCGTTCCTTTCACCGCGTCCCATATCTCCACACGCGGTGTCGCGGTGCCACCCCCGGTCTCGGGGACCGGATCTATCACGACCAGCATCAACGAGGTCCCGGGAACGGCCGTCGCGGAGAGTCGCTCGTCTCCGGCGAAACTGATCTTGGTCGTCGGCAGCGTCGGCGCCCCCAGCACGTCCATCAGTGCCGCACGAGCGCGCGGGTCGTCCGGATCCCGGCGATACAGTTCGGCCGCCAGGAGAGCGCCGACATCCCGGTCGGTTTCCACGAGGGAACGCGCGCTCGCCGCGACGGCAGTCGTACGCGCGTCGCGCTCCGCCGCCAGCGCATCACTGCCGCGGACAAGAGCCATTCCGCCCGATACGAGGGCAACGATGAGCGATGCCGCCGCTCCGCCGAGCGCCCATTGCAAAGAGCGAACACGCCGACGGTCACGAGCAGCTCGATCGGTGAGGACACGCATCGCATCTTGTTCTCGAGCCGAACCGGCATCCAGGAAATCCCGTTCCGTGGCTGTCAGGTCGGGACGAGCGGATTGCTGCCACGCGAGATAGGCGTGCAGCCGCGCGCCCCGGGCGACCTCATCGTCCGACCGCGCACTCTCCACCCATCGTGCAGTGGACGCCTGGAGATCTCGAAGCATCCGGTCGCCGTCTGCGTTGTCCTGCAACCAGCGATCCAGACGCGGCCACGCTTGTGCGATCGCCTCATGAGTGAGTGTGATCGTCGAGCCGTCGACCGACAGCAGCCGCGCCGAGACCAGCAGATCGATGATCTCGCGGCGTCGCGGATCTTCGACCAGCGGACCGATCTCGGCGTCACGGCGGACGGATGCGCCTTCGACTGTTCGCTCGACGAGCCTGAGCAGCACGGACTGGCAGATCGACCTGTCGGTGGCGGGCAGCTCGGTGTAGAGATCTTCAGCCGACTGTGCGATCGCGCCGGCGATACCGCCTGCGGCCTCGTACCCCGCGACCGTGAGTGTGTTGCCCTCGCGCCGGGCCCACGTCTCCGAAAGTGCATGAGACAGATACGGAAGCGACGTGGCCAGACTTCCGCCGTCTCGAAGCATGAGCTCGGTCAGCCCAGGCTCGACGCGGAGCCCCGCCCGTTCCGCCGGCAGTTCCACGGCTCGCCGAAAGTCGCTGTTGGTCAGCGGGCCCACAGCGAACACGTTACGTCCGATCCCTCCGCCGATATGGGGCAGCGCGGTCGCCCTGTCGAGGAAGTCGGAGCGGACTGTGACGATGAGTGTCGCGCGGCGGTCACTGACCGTCTGCAACGCTGCGCAGAACGCGTCGACGAAGAGCTTCTCCTCCCGCCACAGCTCCTCGAACTGGTCGATCACGAGCACGTCGGCGAGCGCGTCAGTCCGATCCCAGGACCGCAAAGTGGTCAGCGACTCCCGCGAGGGCTGGAGCACGGTGACCGCCCGGTCGTCCCCGACGATCCGAGGCAGTACTCCTGCGCGCACAAGAGATGACTTCCCCGAGCCCGAGGGACCCGCGACTGTGGTGATCTCCCCGGGCGCGAGGCGGTCCACCAGAAGGTCGATCTCACTTTCGCGTCCGAAGAACATGTCGGCGTCGTCGACAGTGAAGGCGCGTAGCCCCGGATACGGACACATCTCGCTCGTCCGGATCTGCGACGCAGGGGCGGCGATGTCAGGCGAGTGGCGGAGAATCGCCGCCTCGAGTTCGCGATGACGACTGCCGGGGTCGATGCCGAGCTCCGCCCGCAGGCGGTCTCGTCCCGCACGCAGCACCGCCAGCGCTTCTGCTTGGCGGTCGCTCTGATAATTGGCGAGGGCCAACAACCGCCACCGCTCTTCCCGGAGCGGTTCCCGGCGCACGAGGCGTTGGGCATCGGGAAGAACGTCGGCAGCATGGCCGAGGCGCAATCGCACCACCAGGTGCTCCTCTTCGGCGGTGGCGCGTATCTCGGCCAACCGGTCGGCCTCGATCGAAGCGAGAGCCCAGTCCTCCAGGTCCTCGAACGCCCTCCCGCGCCACAGGGCCAACGCCAGCTCGAACGCATGGGCCGCGCGGTCGTCCTCTCCGCGGATCGCGTGCTCCCGGGCACGATTCACGAGCCGTTCGAATCGCACGGCGTCCACGCTGTCGAGTTCCCACCCGAATGAGTAGCCCGCCGAATCGGTCAAGATCGCGTTGCCGCCCAGAGCTCGGCGGATCCGCGCAACCGACGTCTTCAGCTGCTGATACCACGTCGCCGGCGGCGACTCGCCCCAGCAGGCGTCGGCGAGTTCACCCGGCGACGCGGCGGCGCCCCGCTTGAGAACGAGAGCGCACAACAGTCGACGCTCCTGCGGTCGGAGCGTGACGTCGCCGACCTGGAGCAGCCCGAGCACACCGACTGCCATGGAAGAAGTGTGAATCTCCGCGGTATCCAGGTCAACCGGAGCGCCGACGCCGCGTATCGCACGCGTATCGGTGCGCAATCGGGCGCGTATCGTCCCGCACGAGAGTCGAGGTATGAACAGAACACACCGTCATCGCACCGCCTCTCAGATCATCGTCGCCTCCGCCGTCCTGGCTCTCGCTGCAGGCTGCGCCGCTCCTTCACAGACCACCGCGCCGCCCGCTTCCCGGTCCACGTCCGCCGAGCCGGCAGCGGAAGGATGCCTGAGAGATGATGGCGGTTGCCTCGGCGTGCTGGCGCCGGGAACGTATGCCAGTGAGCAATTCACCATCTCCGGCGAGTCGTCCCCCGGCCAGCTCACGTACACCGTCGCCGACGGATACTGGGCGAACGCGCTCGACCACTCGCCGGCGTACTGGTTCCAACCCGCGGACCCGTATGCCGCCGGCACCGGCGATGACTTCTTGCCGGGCGTTTACGTCTGGGCGGACATCGCCGGGGCGCTCCAAGAATTTCCTGCTTGTCCGGAGGAGGCCGACCCGAGTGCCCCCACCGACGCCGCAGGACTCATCGCCTGGATATCCGCATTGCCGGGTGTCACGACCGCTTCCCTCACGGAAGCCGCGATCGGGGATCTCTCCGTCGCAGGAATCGAACTCGAGCTGGATCCCGACACGGCCCCATCGTGTTCATGGGGCCCGTTCGTGCCTCTCATCGCGGGACGCGCAGGCGCCGAGGACGCGTACATGTGGGGCATCAGTGGCGGAGAGCGGATGCACTTCTATCCCCTCGATCTCGGAGGGGGCCACACCGCCGCCGTCATCATCGACGCTCCCGCCGCGGACTTCGACGCTCTCCTTCCCCACGCTCAGCAGCTGATCGCGACCCTGACCTTCGTCACGCCGTGAACAACCGGCCTGTCCCGGGCACATCGAGGCTCGGCGACATGGCAAGCTGTCACGCGTCGTCCACCCGCACGATCTTTCGCACCGCGCTTGCACTCATGATGAACACCGTCTCGGATTTTCCGGCTTTCTCGTTGGTGAAGTAGAGCACGCCCTCGGAATCGCGGACGGTGTTCGCGCCCGCGAGCTCGAACGGGCAGCAACTGTCATCGTTGATGATGTAGCTCGCCATTTCTGCATCCTCCCGGCGGAAACCGCCCGCATACTGCACGTGCCCCCTCGATCACAAGGGGGTTGTGCAATATCGACGCTACAGACATACCGTCAAAACATCTGTCCCCATTTCGGCGGACACCATCCGGCGTATGCCATGTCTCCGCCTCGCGCGTCATTACGCCACGCGAGGGAGATGGCTCGTCCGAATCCCGCCCACAGGGTCACCGTCAGACATCCGGCAACGCTGTCAGTCCGTTCGATGCGGCCCGTCGCGCAGTGCCTGACGGATCCTCCAGATCGGAAAGCCGCTGAGTTGCGCGATCAGGTCGACATCGAACCCATGACCGAAGTAGGCCACGCGCACTGCTTGGATGCGCGCGGGGTTGTCGGAGAAGGCAAGCGCGAGTTCCGTGGCGTAGCGCTCCCAGACGCTGATCTCGTACCCCGGTGTCGCCACGCCACCTTCTCCTCTTCTCGGGGGTGAACTCTCAGAAGCCGCCGTACTTCGGCGATGCTACGACACCAGTGTTAACGCGATGAGACGCGCAGATTCCGAGCGCTCGTTTCGGGCGAGAGCCACGACGGATCCAGCGGCGAGGGTCGTGGAGGTGAGCGCCATCCCCGAGGTGGCGACCAATCGGACTAACCGAAGTACAGAAGTCCGAGGGGTACCAGCATCAGGGCACCCAGCACGACGGCGATGAGTGACCACACATAGCGAGACCGACGCCTCACGCCGACGATGATCCCGATCGCGCCCAAGAGCAGTCCCGTCACGCCGCCGATGCCGAGGATCGGGATCGTCACGATGAGGAGCCAGAAGATCGCCTGCATGTCGGGCAACAGCCCGATGAGGAAGATCGCCAAAGACGGCAGCAACGCGATGAGTCCGATGGCTACCGCGACGACGCCCAGCACATCCGAGCGACGCGACGACGCAGAGTCGGGTGTCTCGGAACGGGGCATCCCTGTCATTCGTCGACGGTACCGCAGGGTGATCAGTCTGCGAGCGGACCACCGACCGCGCGGGTTACGCGGTGGACGCGGGAGCGAGTGCCGGAATGATGAGCGTGCGTTCGGCGACGTCTTCGGCGACGATGCTGAGCTTGAGTTGATTGCGGCGTGCGTAGTCGCGGAGGATCGTGAACGAGGTGTGCATGTCAGCGCCGGTCTGCGCGGCGATGACGCCCTTGGCCTGCTCGATGGTGACCCGGCTGTCCAGGGCACGTTGCAGCTGGTCCGTGACGATGGTGCTGTCACGCAGCGAACGCTCCTGGAGGATACCGATGGTGGCAACATCGGCCAGCGCCTGAGCGATCGCGAGATCCGGCTCGCTGAGCTCCCCGGTGGTCACGCTGAAGAGGCCCATCGCGCCGATGGTTTGACCACGCAACCGCAACGGGAATGCGTGCATCGACTGAAATCCGTGTTTGGTCGCCGCGTCACAGAACGCCGGCCACCGATCCTCCTCGGAGATGTCCGCGACCGTCACGCCCTTGCCGGTCTCGAATGCGTCTACGCACGGCCCTTCGCCCGCGTTCAGCTGAATGATCTCCACGAACTCGGCGTCTTCATTGGTGGAGGCGATCAGCTGCAACCACCCATCCGTATCGGCGATCAGCAACCCGCCCGCATCGGAATCGACCAGGACGGTGCACTGTTGCACCAGCGTGTCGAGCAGGTCGACCACGTCGTAGTCATCGACCAACGTGTCGGCAAGCTTCACAAAAGCTTCGCTGAGCCGGGCGTCCCGCGATTTCTTGGCCATCATCTCTTTCCTTCGTCCAGTGTCCTGCGGATCACGCTGTCTCGCTACCTGCCGAGGGCTCGGAGAAGTCCAGGGTCCGTCCGACCACGTCACGAGCCACGTCATCCACGCTCCGTCCGACCACGTACGCATGCCCGCGAAGCCGGGCGAACGCGTCCGTCATCGACGTGTCGAGTTGGACGGACATCATGCCGGTCGCCTGGTGGACGTGCCGGCGCGTGCCCGCCACCAGCTCCGAATCCTGCCGTTCATCGCTCTCCGCATCCGCAACCGCGTACGCCGCCGCCTTTCCTGCGGCAGCCCCGCTGAGAGCAAGTGCGTGGGCGACATCGAGGTCGGAAAGACCACCCGGCGCGAGGCGGTACATGTCGACGACTCCGACGGTCGCCGCGCCGATACGCAACGGGAAGGAGAACAGCGCCCTCGCCTCGGTGTCCACGACGGCGTGTCCGAACATCGGCCACCCTGAGTGATCGGCGGTGTGCACATCGGGCACCAGCACGGGCTTGCCCACGTCCAGCACCCGGAAATGCGGTCCTTCTCCGAGGTCGTATTGAAGCTGCTCGAGACGGGCGGCCAACGGATCGCTGGAAGACACCGTGGAATGGCTGCCTGCGATGGTCACCACGGATACCGACGCTCCATCGACGGGGAGGCGCGTCACGAAACCAGCGTGCAATTCAACCGAACCCGGCTGGTCGACGCCGCCGGTACCGCTCCCCGCTCCGACCATGACCCCCTCGTTTCCCTGTCGGCAGAGGCGGTTACGCCTGGTGCCGGGACGCGGGGGCTGGGCGTCGTGGGCCTGACTCTACCGGCTGGTCGCTGCCTTCCGTGGCCAGACCGTGTAGCCGGTGGCCGTGATGAGCTCGATCGCCGAGACTCCGGCCCTGCCCGCGCTCCGCGGGATCGGTGACGAAGCGCACCACGAGCTCGCCGGGATGTGCGTTCTCCTCTGCGAATCGGTGGTCCACCGCTCCCTCATATCGATATTGACTTATATAAGTGCTCATGCAAGCATGAAGCATGCACGCACTCGACGTCCTCGGCGATCCGGTGAGGCGTCGCGTGCTCGAACTGATCGCCGACGGCGAACTCAGCGCGGGCGATATCGGAGAAGTCATTCAGCGGGAGTTCCAGATCTCTCAGCCCGCTGTCTCGCAGCATCTGCGTGTCCTGCGAGAGTCGGGATTCGCCAGCGTCCGCCCCGAGGGGGCGCGCCGGCTGTATGCCGTCAACCCCTCACCGCTCGCCGCAGCCGACGCCTGGTTCGACCCGTTCCGGCGGCTCTGGCAGCCGCGCCTCGATGCGCTCGGCACCGAGCTGGCCCGAGGGCGCCGTACACGAAGGACGTCGGCTGCGGATGCGGCCGAGGCAGATGCCCCGGCCGGGGTGTCCGTTGACGACAATCCCGACAAGGAGAACTGACATGGTGGATGTCGATGCCCAGGTAGCGGCTGTGACGCGGAGCCTGCGTGACGAACGAGTCGATGGCGAAAGCCTCTTCACTCAGACGCTGTCGCAGAGCTATCCCAGTCCGATCGACGACGTCTGGGATGCCGTCACGAGCGCTGAGCGGATCCCTCGATGGTTCCTGCCGATCTCAGGTGACCTGCGGCTGGGGGGCCGTTATCAGCTCGAGGGCAACGCGGGCGGCGAGGTGCTGGAGTGCGCGCAACCGCAGGACGGTAGCGCGCACTACCGGGTGACCTGGGAGTACGGCGGCGGCGTGACCTGGCTGACGGTGCGCCTGACCGCGGTCGCCGCTGAGACGACCACCCTCGCGCTCGAGCACACGTCTCGGGAGTCCGACATCCCGCCGGGATTCTGGGAACAGTTCGGACCCGGGGCGACTGGTGTCGGGTGGGACGGCGGCCTGCTCGGCCTCGCGCTGCACCTGTCCAGGAAGTCGGATCACAATCCTGAGGCCGCGCCGGACTGGGCCTTCACCGACGAGGGCCGTGCGTTCTATCGGGGTGCGGCGGACGGCTGGCGCGACGCGCACATCGCGGCAGGCACAGCCGCCGATGATGCCGCTCGGGCGGCGGATGCAACGTACGGGTTCTATACGGGCGCCACGATGACCGAGTGAACGCGAAAGCTAATTCCGCTCGCCGATGACGCCCTCGTGAACGGATGCTCGATGCGCCGGGTGTCTCCACGATCAGGGCGCGAAGAGACCTGCCGTTCGAGACCGGCCCGGGGCCTCAGGGGCGGGACGGCGGCCTGTCATTCCGCAGAACTCCCGGCCGTTGAGCATCAATCCGCGTTCCACCCGTCCTGCGGGAACCCTCCGACGTAGGCCAGGGCCCGGGAGAGCGTGAAGGCACCCGCGTATTGCGAGATCGCCTGGAACTTGTCGGTGATGTCCCCCTCCCGTGCGACGCCCGCCTGCTCGTAGGCACCCGTTGCGAGGACGGCGTCGGTGTCTTTCGTACCGAGCAGCCCAAGACCCCGCGCGGTCTGCTCACGCCCGATGTCAAGGGCGCTGCTGAGGATCGTGTCGCTCGCGACGTCGATCAGTTGGAGGTCATCGCCGAGCACGCCGTTGTTGTAATACTTCTCCAGCAGGACGGCATTACGCGCGTAGTTGACATAGCCGTACCCCATCGCGGCAAAGGCGGCGTTGTCGCCCGCGCCGATATACGCCTCGATGGATGGCACCGATTGCTGCGCGGTGTAGGCGAGGGCGACGTCGAAGTCGACACCCGCGAGGGCGGTGCGGAACACATCGTTCGATTGGCCGCGCGATTCGGCGGCAGGTTGGATCACGCCGGTCTCGAAGGCAGCCCAGTCGGCGTTCGCGGCCCGGCGGAAGAACGATCCGATCGCCGCGAGATCCGCGTCTTTCGCGATCGGCGCGCCCCCGTTGTCACGGCCGATCTCGAACACGGCCTTGGAGAAGGCAAGGTTGCCCCGGGCGAAGTCGTAGTAGATCAGGGGAAGCAATACATCCGTCAGTAGCTGCTCGAAAGAGGTGTACGAGGCTGCAGCGATCGAATCCGCGACATTCTGCAGCGCCCCGGTCGCGTACTGCAGCAGCGAGTAGGAATCGAAGCCATTCCCGTACGCGGCGGTCAGCGCCTCCACGTCGCCGAGCGACTGCGGATCGTACGTACCGAGCTGATCGAGAAACGCCGTGAACTCGCTCTCCGCGCTCGACGCTCCCGCGATACGCGCGTCGATCGCCGTGCCACCGGTGGTGATGAGGTCCTGAACGGTGCGGAATGTGCTCGTCAACGCCTCCATCAGCACGGCTGCCTGCGATGCCTCGAAGAAAGCGCCGCCCTGAAGGCCCTGCACCTGCAGGTCGCGAGCGCGCGCTGCAGAGTCCGCAGCCTGCTGCACGGTCGTGCCGGCCGCCGTCTGAAGACTCGGGTCGAGGGCGAGGAAATCGGCCGCTGCGCGATCGTAAGCGGCCAGCATGGTGTCGGTCTGGCTCTTGAACTTCGTGTACGCGTCGTCGGTGATCGCGGGGTTGGACGGCGACTCCGGCCGCGGCAGTTCTTCCCCCGTCAACAGCGGATACGCCTGGTAGAGGTCCGCGACCTCCTTCACCTCGACGTCGTTCTGGGCGCCGAGCTGCACAACGTCGACGAGTTGGCCCGAGGAGTCGGGCACATTCCGCTGTCCGGCGGGAATGAGGACCGTCTTGATGTCGCCCTGGTCTATGACCCCCTGTATCTTCTGTGGAATTCCCCCGACAGTCCCGATCGTGCCCATCGGGTTGATGGTTCCCGTCATCGTGACGGTGTCACTGATCTTGTGCCCGTAGTAAAGCGACAGCAGCCCCACGGTCGTGATCGCCCCGGCACTTGGACCGTCAATCATCCCGTCGAAGGCGAAGCGGTAGGCGACGTCCAGGGGTGCTCCGGTCAGAAGCGTCGCAACCGAGACGGCGTTCCATGATGCCGCCTGCGTCATCTCACCTACTCCGGAGACCTCGTCCTCCGAAATGTCGATCGAGAGGTCGCCGTCGTCGGACGGCTTCACCGAGATGCGCTGCGCAGCCACACCGCCGGTATCGCCCGCAGCGTACAGGACCTGCAACTCCGTCTCCGAGGACTTGAAGCCGGTTCCTTCGGACTCCTGGGCCCCATCTGTTCCCACCGGGATAGGTAGCGAGAAAGTACATCCCGAAAGTGCCAGCACGAGCACCGCGGCGATAGCCGCGTTGCTTCTCCTCCGGCGACGGCGGCGCGACAACGGGATCTTGGCGGGGATGGCGCGGCTGTTCAAGGGATCCTCAGCATGCGTTGGGGTCGGGGGTCAGATCCCTGATCATCGGGCGTGGGTCCCCCGATGTCAACAGAACGATCGGTGAACCCGGCAGACCAGGGAATGCGATGGCGGACGGCCTGCACGAATGCGTCTGCGTCGCCGACCCGCGGGCGTAGTGGTCCCGACATCGTGTCTCGCTCTTACGGTCGCTGGCTGGGTAGATGCCAGCCCCTCCATGCGGGTACATCTCCGAGTTCTCAACCTTCTGATGCGTCGCTCAGAAGACCTTGCCCGCCACCGCGACGGGGCGGCGCACCCGCCCGGTAGGGCGCTGAGTCCGAACTCGCACTCGAGCGGTTGAGGTCGGGCTGCTCACGTCTGAGCGTGGCTTGCGCTTCAGTAGTCGATTCGACCGTTCCGGTTGTGAAACTCCCCCGTCGGTCCGTCGGCGTCGACGAGGGCGAGGGTGACGGTCGCGTCGGTTCCCTCGGTCACGGTCTGGTGTCCGCCGTGACCGTTGAAGTCAGTGGCGGTGTATCCGGGGTCGGTGGCGTTTATGCGGAACGTCGGCAGGTTCTTCGCGTACTGCACGGTGAGCGCGATGACCGCGGCTTTGGACGCGGCGTACGGGATGGCAGCGACGGGGAACTCGTCGTGCCCCTCGGTGCTCAAGAAGCGGGGCCATCCGACACCGGACGAGACGTTCACAATGACTGGTCGAGCGGACCGGTGGAGCAGCGGCAGCGCCGCCTGGGTGACGCGGACGATACCGACCACGTTCGTGTCGAGGACATTCTGCATGGACTCGGGGGTGAGGTCGTCGACGCCGAAAGAGGTTCCCAAGATGCCCGCATTGTTCACCAGCACGTCGAGCTCGGGCAGCGAATCGATCGCGGCGTCGACGCTGACCGGATCGGTGACGTCGAGCTGCACCGGAATCGCCCCCAGCGCTCGGGCGGCCTCGCCGTGTGCGGTGTTCCGCATCCCCGCGTAGACGGTGTGACCGCCTTCTATGAGCCGACGAGCGGTCTCGAGACCGAGGCTCTTGTTGGCGCCGGTGATCAGTGTTGTTGTCATGCGTCCACCCTGCCGCGCAACCGCAAGACCACACAGGCACCCCCTGACGGGAGGACCGCGAGTACCACGATCATCGCGAACGTTGAAAGATGATGAGTGTTATGAGCGAATTTGCGAGCGTCTTGAGAGCGTGGCGCGACCGAATCAGCCCAGCGGATGTCGGCATGCCGGCTGGTTCAGGTCGTCGCGCCGTCGGTCTTCGCCGCGAGGAACTCGCCGCCCTCGCGGGTGTCAGCGTGGACTACATCGTCCGCCTCGAGCAGGGGCGAGCGACGAATCCCTCCTCGCAGCTGGTCCGGTCGCTTGCCATCGCTCTCCGGCTGACCGACCTGGAGCGCGACCATCTCTACCGGGCGGCGGGGTTGGCGCCCCCGTCTGCCGCGATCGTTCCTCAGCACATCAGTCCGGGCGTGCAGCGCATCGTGGATCGGCTCGGCGATGTGCCGTTGGCGGTGTTCACGGCAGCCCATGACATCCTGATGTGGAACCCTCTCTGGGCGGCCATCAACGGCGATCCTTCCCGCTACGTCGGCCTAGATCGGAACCTCGTCTGGCGGCATTTCACGTCCGGCCATGAGGGAACCTCTTTCGATGAGCAGCACGAAGAAGACTTCGCCAGCGATCTCGCCGCGGATCTGCGGGCGGCGACCGGCCGTTATCCGCACGACGGCGCCCTCTCCCACCTCGTGTCGCGCCTCCGTTCCGAGTCACCGGAGTTCGAACGACGTTGGGCGGAGGCCAGGGTCGCGGAACACCGGTCGAGCCGCAAGACGGTGACGAACACCCGGGTTGGCCCCATCACCGTCGACTGCGACGTCCTGACCGCGCCCGGGAGCGACCTCCGCATCGTCGTCTATACGGTCGCACCCGGCGGCACTGATCAGGCGAGGCTCGACCTGCTTCGTGTCACGGGTCTGCAATCGGTCGCGGCGACACCGGCCTAGGACGACTCGCGGCGGATGTCCGGGCTGTGTCATCTTCACTCGCACGCACACGCGCGGCGTGCGTTCTGCGGGCCACGGCTGCCTGGACGGGAGCACCCCGCCACGCACGCTTGAAGCGCTCAAGAGCGAGCGGGGGACCCGCTCGTTCAGGTCGCCTACGCCGCTATAGCCCGGAGAAACTCATCGATCACGAAGTTGGCCGCACCGGTCTGCTCGACGAGAAGGAAGTGCCCCGCCCGTTCCACCATGCACAGCGTCGCTCGCGGGATCGAGGCTGCTGGTTCGTGCGCCATTGTCGGGTCGATGAGTCTGTCGGCGTCCCCGTGAATGACGTACGTGGGGCAACGGACACCGGTCAGAGGATCTCCCGAGTCGCTATGGTGTGCTCGCTTGTCGTGTGGCGACGGTGGCGACTTCTTGCAGTGCCGCCAGGGCCCTGCGGACGCGGGCGTGCGCCAACGCGTCTGGGCGGGCCAGTGCGTCGACGTGGCGGACGAGTGCGACGCCGGTGACCGGGCGCAGCACCATTCCGTTGACCGCCAGTGGGGCGGCGGTCGTACGTGGCATCACGGCGATCGCTGCGCCGGTGCGGACGACTTCCGCGGCGACGGAGAACTCGTTGATGCGGTGATCGACCTGGGGGGCTTGACCGATCACGGCTCCCAGGTGGGCCAGCACACCGGTGAGGGGAAACCCTTCGTGGGTGGAGATCCAACGCTCGTCTCGCAACTGCTCAGGTCTGATGCCGGGATGCGCAGCCAGGGGGTGGGCGGCGTGCAGGGCTATCTCGAGTGGTTCGACGAGAAGCGGTGTCACCACGAGGCGTCCGGTCGGCCATGTGGGGTCGTGCGCGAGACGGTGCGCGATCACGAGGTCGTAGTCCGCGGTCAGGCCGGCGAACCTGTCTTGGGCGACGTCGGCGTCAGCGAGGGAGACATGCGTGCCGGTGCCCAGCTCGGTGAGAAGCGGGCCGAACAGGGCGAGACCGGCACTGTGAAACGCGCAGACCGTAACGGGTCGCTGCTCGTGTTCGAGGAAGGACCCGACCGCCTCTCGGGCTTGGGCGAGGGCCTCGTCGACACGTGCCGCGGCGACCGCCAACGCTTCACCGGCTTCGGTGAGCACGAGTCGGCGCCCGTGCTTGGTGGTCAGCGGCACCGGTATGCCGGCCTGCAACGCACTGAGCTGCTGGGAGACGGCCGACGCGCTGACGTGCATCGCGGTCGCGACCGCAGCGACGCTGCCCCGGTCGCCCAGCTCGCGGAGAAGACGGAGGCGAGCAGCATCCATAAGGTTTCCTAAATCGTCGATCAAGACACTGGCCGTTGTTCTTCCGCATTGGTTCTTTAGAGAGTAGTGGCATGGCACCTCGTATGCGTTCCGAACCTCTCGTCGATCTGCTCCTGGTCAGCGTCGCCGCAGTCTGGGGCGCCAGCTTCCTGGCAGCGAAGGATGTCGCCGCCGAGACGGGCGTACCCACGGCCGTCGCCCTCCGCTTCCTCGTCGCCGCAGCCGCGACATGGCTCATATGCCTCGCGCGAAGAGAACGACTCCCCCGGGGGCAGGGCCTCGTGATCGCGGCCTGCCTGGGCTGCTCGCAGGCTGTCGTCATCGGGCTCGAGACCTGGGGCGTGCACCTGACCTCAGCGACCAACGCGGGGTTGTTGATCAGCCTGGCATTGGTGATGACGCCCGTCCTCGATGGCATCGCGTCGAGATCGTGGCTACCCCGGTCCTACTTCGTCGCCGCCGTCGCTGCCGTGGTCGGCGTTGCGCTCCTCGTTTCTGAGGGCGGCCTCCGCACACCGACGGTCGGTGACGGCCTCGTGATCGCCGCAGCGATCGTCCGGGCCTTCCACGTCACAGCAAGCGCGCACCTGACGCGCGACCGCGCAGAAGGCACCTTCGGCGTGGTGCTCGTCCAGTTGATCGTCTGCGCGGCCGCATTCACCGCGATGGCCGGCCCCGACCTGCCCACCGCCGTCGCGAAGCTCAATGGGCAGCAGTGGGCGAATGTGCTCTTCCTGGGTCTGCTGTGTTCCGTATTCGCCTTCATCGTGCAGCTCTGGGCGGTGAGGCGCACCTCGGCTTCCCGCGCGAGCATCCTGATGGGAACCGAACCGGTGTGGGCGCTGTTCGTCGGAGTCCTCATCGCCGGCGACGCGATCGGAGTGCTCGGGATAGGCGGGGCAGTCTTGATCATCGCCGCGAGCTATGCCGGGCAGGCCATCGAGCGCCGGCACCGACAGCCATCACTCCGGTCCGCGCGTTCGGCGGCGAGGAGCTGCTCATGAGCCGTCCGCTCGCTGGACGCTCGACAGCCCGCCCACCCAAGACAGAAGGCCGGCACCACGCGATCCGCGTAGTCCGGCCTTCTTACTGTCTCAACACAGTGTGCGCCCGAAGAGACTCGAACTCCCAACCTTCTGATCCGTAGGCCGACACTGATGGGCTCGATAGGCCCGCAAATCCGCGAAATGGCAGGTGAAGTGCACACATTTGTGCACACATGTGCCGACATCTACTTTTCGCCGGTCGACGCAGCTAGTGTCGCCCCACCCGCTCACCAATGTGCGACGAAGTCTGGGCCGTGATCGGTTCGCTCTTTCCCAGTGCGAGGGCGACGGGTCGGCCGCCGGTCGCCCACATGGGCGCGCACGCGCTTGGCGCCGCCGCTTACGCAGCGAAGGCGGCCGAGCTGGCGTCACCAAGTCGGGGTGGCGACGCCGAGATCCAATGGCAGGTGCAGCACATGAACCGGTCGGTGAGGGAGTCACTGCGACGCCTGCCACTTCTCGGAGAGGACCCATCAGGCCCTCTCGGTTCTGGGCTCCTGGCCTCCGGTGCCCTTGGGTCAAACATCCGCACGCTTCAAGCCGCCATCAGGAATGAAAAGGTGGACTGAGCGCGCGCTACAACGTCGGGGGACGCGTACGCTCGCTCTCCCCGCGAGAATCCCCCGTCGAGACGCCAGCTGTCGCGCTGACGTATGAACCTGGCGGGTTGCTTCGAGGTGGTGTTATAGACGCCGTCGCACTGGTTCGCTGATTCTCAGTCGCTGAAGTCGATGCGGCTGAGCGGCCAGTCCGCTTTCGCAAACAATCGCTCCTGGGATGCGAATATGCGGTTACGAATCTCGCCGAGGTTTACATCGACGAGTTCTCCCTCCCACTTTCGGAAGCGTCCGCCGATCATAACTGCGCTTACGAGGCCAGGGTGAGCGGCCTGAACGACGCTCGCGTACGCATTGTTGGTGGGTGTGAGGCGGACGTTGGTGGTGTCGATCATGATCAGGTCCGCGGCGCGGCCGGGGGCGAGGACCCCCGAGATCTCGCCGAATCCGCAGTTGTCTGCTCCCCGACGTGTGGCGGCGGCGAGGGTCTCACGGAGTGTGATCCGTGGTTCGACTCCCGCACGGTAGCCCTGTGCGCGGACGTGGTTATAGAGCGTCTGCATCTCGGCGAACATATCGATCCCGAACGTGGCCGGGTTGTCGTTACTGAGACCCGGCTGCACGCCGATGTCCACCCATTCGCGGTAGGGAATGTCTCCCCGCCGGAACTGCGTCTCGATTCTCGGGCACACGTTCACGCGCGAGCCGGCGTCGCGGAGAAGTGAGCGCTGATCGAGATCGAGGAAGCTCGCGTGATTGAGGGTGACGCGATCATCGAGCTCACCGGATCCGTAGAGCTCTTCGAGCGGCAGGGTCTCCAAGCCGCTGTCGAAGGTTACCCACAGGTCCAGGTCGCGGCGGACACGAAGTAGGTCACGCACCTCGTCGGGATCGTCGCGTCCGAGCGCGTAGATCCGCATTGCGGTGAGTTGATCGTCGGACGAGAAGTACTGATCCCGGAGGCGTTCCGCGTTTGCGAGGAAGCGGAGGTCATAAGAGCCGACGCGCGGTCGACCGTACGCGTGGAATCCGCGTACTCCCGAATCGATCAGCGCTTCTACCGCGGCGACCGAGTGATCGAAGGATCGGGCGTTGTGCATGTTGTCGCCCACCGACGTGATGCCGCCGTCGATGGCGGTGAGCAGAGTCGCCAACGTCCCGATGTAGATGTCTTCGGGCTCATAGAGCGGAGCAAATCGGTGGTGGAGCACGGTGAAATACGCACGTGTGCTGTCGGATCCCTGTCGCACTACCTCCGGCAAACCATCGGCCTCGGGCGTGGACGCGTTGTTGGGGATGAGCCGTCCGAGCGCACCTTCCCACGAGTGGATGTGAGGATCGCAGAACCCCGGGAGCACAATGCTCCCGTTGGCCTCGACGACGTGGGCGTCGCTTTGGATCGACGGCCCGATTTCCACGATCACGCCACCGTCGATCAGGATGTCGCCGTTGGCGAAGTCGCCGATGCTCTCGTCCATCGTCAGGATGGTTGCGTTTCGGATGATGATCCGTTCCCCGCGGGGAACATCGGTCCCTGGCATGGTCACGCTCCTTCCTTTTCAGTGTGGATGGCCGCGAGTGCCTCCAGCCCGAGTCCGTACTCGAGCACCTCCATGAGCTGAACTTTGAGCAATTGGGTGACGGCCAATCTCGTGTGTCTTCTGACGATGTCTCGGCGTCCTGCGAGCTCGCGGGCGATCTCCCATGCCCGGCCGAGGAGGGCTTCCGCGGGGTGGATCTCAGCGATGAGCCCGATGTCGTATGCCTCTTGGGCGTGGATTTCCCGCCCGGTGTAGAGGAAATGGCGTCCACGGTTGTACCCGAGCAGGAGCGGCATGACCACATGCATCCCATCCCCAGGGACGACGTCGTTGACGAAGTGCGCGGAGTCCTGAAAGACCGCGCTCTGCGAAGCGATGACGATGTCCGAAAGCAGGGGAATCTCGGCATGGCGGCGCGCGGGTCCGTTCACGGCCGCGACGATGGGAACCTCGATGTCGAGAAGGTTCAGAAGCAGTTCTTTGCCCCCGCTGCGAAACTGATCCCACTCATCGGGGGTGCGGGACCCGATGTGGTTACTCCCTGCCAGACTCGCCTCCGGACCGGAGAAGTCGCTACCGCAGCCCGTCAGAATGACCACCAGATTCGCGCGGTCCTTCGCGATAGCGCGGAAGAGTTGCTCGTATTCACGATGTGCCGCCGTCACCCATTGCAGCGATCCGCCATCGGTGTGGAGAGTGACCTCCAGGATCCCATCCTCCCGCCGTAGCTGTGCCCGCGAGAACTCGGTGAAGTAGTCGGGCGACGTCGTTAGGGCGCTCATGCGTTCTCCTTCTCCACGTAGGTCTCGCGCCCGTCGACGAGCTTGTGCCCGTATGCGGTCGGGTCGAACCGCAACATGTCGGCGAAGATCTCCGCGCTGTCGAGTACCGCGCCGGGCGCTGCTCCCCGGACCTCGGCGATAGCTCGATGCAGGTTTAAAACAATGCGTTCTGGGTTCACCCAATCGCGGAACTCCCCGAGATCGAGTTCCCGGGCGGCCTGCAGCGGGCTGATGTCGCGATCGGATGCCCGCGTGGCCGCTCTGCTGAGGAACTCGAAGTATGACCGCCAGCTTTCGATCTGCGCACCGCCGGCCAGTTCGCCGTGGCCTGGCACGATCACGGAGGGGTTCAACGATTCCATGAGGTCCAGCGCAGCGATCGATCCCGCAAGTGATCCATCGGTCAGGATCGGAGTGCCGGCGTTGAACAGGACATCGCCGGCGAAGAGAACACGCGGCTGGGGAAGCCAGACGATGACGTCATCACGAGTATGGGCAGGCCCAACGTGGATCAGCTCAATGCGCGTCGCACCAAGATGAATTTCTAACCGATCCTCGAAAGTGACCTCGGGAGGCCGCAGGCGGATGTCACCCCATGGCACGAACGGGTCTTTACGCATCGGAGAGAGGCCAACGTTGAGCACCTCTTCTCGGCAGACGACATGCCCCACGATCACTGCTTCCTCGAAAACGAAGTTCCCGAACGTGTGGTCGCTGTGGTGGTGCGTATTGACCACGTAACTGACAGCCTCCTGGCCCGTATACCGTCGGACCTCGTCACGAAAGCTCCGTGTCCGACCTTCCGTCAGCAGGGTGTCGATGACGCAGACTTCACCGCCGTCGAACACGAACCCGGCATTGCTCAGCCCCCAGCTTCCGTCCGGTTGCACCGTCGCACACACCCCCGGTGCGATCGCCGCCGTGTGAGCCGGCGGCACGAAGCCGCGGTAGAGATTGTCCAGCTCGGAACTGGTGCTCATTCGACGCCCCTCGCGAGGTTCGCAGTCTGCGGCTTGGAGGCGGGTGCGAAGTCCGCCTCGATCTCCTCAAGAGGCCGGCCTTTACCTTCTTTGAAGACCCATCCCATGATCGCCAGGAGGGCGAAGAGAATGGCGGCACCGAAAGCGAGCGGCGAGTAGCCATAGACGGGGTAGACCGCCGCGGCGATAAGCGGCGGGAAGAATGACAGCCCCCTACCGATCTGCAGGGCAGCTCCGACACCCAGCGAGCGAACTCTCGTCGGGAACTGCTCGGCGAACACCACACCGAACAGCGCAGCGCCGCTGGTTCCGAAATACGTGAGGAAGACAGCGGCCAAGCTCCACAGGCTGATCACGGCCGACTGGAACAGCACCCCCAGGACCAAGCATCCGATCGTCGCGAAGCATCCCCATATCGTCCAGGCAACGCGACGACCGACCCGGTCCGCCGCCCAACCAGACACGATCGAGCCGAGCGTGATCGCAATGCCGACGATGACGCTGTACCACGCTGCCTTGCTGAAACTGAACCCTTGCACGGTGATCAAGTAGGTGGGCAGGAAGGATGCGATCCCGTAGAAGCCGAAGAAGGAGAGGGAGCACGCGAAGATCGAAAGGAACAGAGGCTTCAAGAACTTCGCCGACCAGATGAGCGCCCAGTCTGTCTTTGCCCGCACGCCGCCGTCCGTGACTTTCTCCCACTCTTCGGACTCCGGAACCGTGAACCGGGCAACGAGCGCGAGCAGGACCGGGAAGCACGAGATCGCGAACACCCAGCGCCACCCGATCACGGGGAGGAGGAGTCCGCCCACGAGCGCGGCCCCGGCAAGACCGATGCCGGCGCCACTATAAAGCGCCGCCCCCCACCGTCCCCGTTTGTCAGTCGGGACAACTTCGCTCACGAGGGACTGTCCGACACCGAATTCTCCGCCGAGCCCGATCGCCGCGACCACCCCGAAGATCAGAAGGATCTCGTAGCTCGGTGCGAATGCGCGAGCCAGGGTGAACGCGCCGAAAAGTGCGATGGTGATGATCAAGACGCGTCGGCGACCGATTCGGTCGCCGAGGTAGCCGAACAGGACCCCGCCCACTGCGATTCCGAGCAGCTGCATTGAAAGAAGCAGAGCCGTCTGGCCGACATCCAGGCTGAACTCCACCGCGATCGGCACGATGAGAAACGTCATCAGCGCGATCTCGTAGTAGTCAAAGACCCAGCCAACGAATGCTGTGAGCCAGGCGAGAAACTGCGGCCGGGATAGCCTGCCGGACGTCGGGGGGCGCGAGTCGACCACCTTGTCGAACTTGCTGGTCTGGGTCATGAGAATCTGTCTCCTTGGGTCGTCAGTGTGACGTGTTTGTGCACGGGATGTGCCAATTGGGGTGAGACCGCCGCAGCAGCTGCGACGGCTGAGCAGGGAGTCGAGCTCAGCCTGGAAGCGAGAGATGCTCCCCGTGACGATCGATGGGAACGAGCGGACTCGTGGGCGGGAGGGCGCCGTCCTCAAGGAGCGCGCGGAACGCGCGGGAGCCGGGATGGTCTGGGATCGGCGTATAGACGTAGAGGCGCTGCCCCGGCACGCCGGACACCGCCATGGCATCGAACTGGATGCGTAAGTCACCGACCACGGGGTGGTGAAAGAGCTCTTCCGCTTCGATGCGTGGGCGCACTTCGTGCTCGGCCCATAGCGTCGAGAACAGGGCGGATTCCATGGAGAGTTCGCCGATGACTTTCGCGACGCGAGGTTCCCCGGGGAATTGCGTCGACGCAGCGCGTAAATTCGCAACCGACGCCCGCGCCACTGCGTCCCAGTCGGCATAGAAGTCAGGAGCCGCGGAGTCGAGGAACACCATCATTGCCAGGTTGTCCACCCGTGCGAAGGCACTGTAAAGAGCGGTCGCTTGCGCGTTGAGGGCAAGGATGTCGGATGCTGGCCCCACGACCATGGCCGGCGCCACCAGCGCGTGGTCGAGCATCAGCTGAACGCCGTCGCTGACGGAGGTCGTAGTCGCCTCTACCTGACGTGTCGGCGAGACGATGGCGAACAGGTGCCGCGACGCGTGCGCGTCGAGTTGAAGAGCGCGTGCCAATGCTTCGAGGACCTGGAGCGACGGATGCCGTTCACGTCCCTGCTCCAGTCGCCGGTAATAGTCCAGACTCACTCCGGCGAGACCCGCGACCTCTTCGCGCCGCAGACCTGTGACTCGTCGGTCACCGCCGGCATCGATACCTGCTCGCGCTGGCGTCAGATTCTGGCGACGCGCGCGGAGGAAGCTCGCTAGGTCGGGACTGAGAACCGCTTCGTTCATGTCGGTAACGGTACGCATCGGCGACCGATAAGAGGAGGGGTGAGCTTCACCCCCTCAGGCAACGACGGAGCTGAGCGTGAGCACGCGCGTGGACGGATAGAGCCGCGACGCACAGCGACGGGTCTTGATGGATGAGGCGGACACCCTTTGCCGCGTTTCCATGTGCTGCCGCGACTCAGGCGCGGCAGGCCGCTCGTTCGGTAGCGCCAATCGAGAATTCATAGAGCGTCGGACGTCAGAGGGACACATGGACTGCCCGAGATGGCGTCGCGGCCGCCGCCGAGTTTGCGGATGCGTCCCGGGCGGCTCGACGCAGCTCCACTTCTGCGGCACGAAACGCGTCGTGCAGTGTCACCTCGGGTGTACCACGCAGCATCTCTTCCGCGATGTTTGCGACAGCGCGGCGGTCGCTGCTGGCGACAGCGAGTGCGGTGTTATGGGACCGGCCACGGGTGAGACCGACATACAGACCTGCCGCGTCCACGCCTGGTCCGACTATTGATGTGTCAGTCGTTTCTCCTTGCACGCCGTGGACGGTCGTGGCGTACGCGAGGTGAAGGTGCTCGAGGGCGTAATCGCGGGTCACGCGACGAAGTTCGCCGCTGTCGCGATCGGATTGGAGGGTGATGTGATCGTCCTGGATGTTGTGGACGAGCCAGATCGCACGATTGTCAACTCCAGCGGCGGTGTCGTTTCGGCGGGTCTGCACGACGTCGCCGACGAAGATCCTCTGCTCCCCCATGCCGACCGCGACCACGCTGGGGCTGAGCTCGCCGATGTCGATGCGCCGCCGTTGGATAACGTCGTTGATGGCGTCAGCCTCGGCATTGGTAGCGCACACCAGCGCAACTTTCCTGCCGCGGGCGTGCTCGCCGAAGTACGTGTCGGCCATCTGATCGCGGGCGTCCTCCTCGCTTCCTACCCGCCGAACGTGGCCCCGGTTGAATAGCTCCCCCGCGATCCGGGTCGCTGCGTCGATGTTGCCGGGATCTCGCAGCTGGAGGGTGAGGGCGGCGTAGTCGGGGTCGCGGAAGCGGTGCACCGTGTCCAGCTCGACGCACGCGTTCGCGGAACGGACCGCGGAGCCCATCGCTCCTGCGTGCCCGACGGGGAGGGCCTGATGCGGGTCGCCGACGAACGCGATCCCCACGCGATGAGCGAGCGCTACCTCGACGAGCGCGTTTCCGGCTTCAAGGTCCAGCATCCCTGCCTCGTCGACGACGATGCGATCACCCGCCCGAAGGACCAACTTCGTCGGCCCGGGATACGCGGTACCGGTGGTCGGGTCGAGGTCTCCTGCTGCGAGACGCGTCCAGACTTCGTTCCCCGCAGGCCCGATACTCCACCGGAATCCGTGGTCGTAGAGGAGCGCGTGGACGCTGGTCGCAGCCGCGCCGACCTCCTGCGCCGCGACCGATGCCGCTTTCCGGGTTGGCGCGACCACGAGCATGCGTCGTTTCTGTGGGTGGAGCGCCTCGCGCGCGACACGCAGCATGGTCGTCTTTCCCGTGCCAGCAGGCCCCGTGATGGCGACCAGCCCATCCGTTCCAGCAATCGCTCCGGCCGCAGCGAGCTGGGAGGTGTCGAGCATTGCAACGAGTTCGGGGGTGGGCACGCTCCGGGCCAGCTCCTCAGGAAGGAGCGCCCGCCCCGTCGTTGCAACACCGTCCAGATGCGCGGTCAGGCGGAGCTTCAGGCGCACCACGTGACTAGCCATGAGCCCCTTCACGTGCCCCGGTACGTCCGCCATTGGGAGGAGTGTCCTCACCTGGCTGCGCGCCATCTCCGCGATCCGATCAATCGTGTCGGCGAGGTCGCCGCGTGCGGCAATCACACCGCTCTCGGAAAGCGCGCGGATTGCTTCCGCGCGCAGATCAAAGGCGCTGAACCGGCCACCGGAACGGGTCGACCTCGCATCCGCGTCCGCAACGGCGATCTGAGCGAGCAGCCCCAGATCAAGATGTGTGAGAACTGTCGCGTTCACTATCGTCGGGGCGCGCTCAACCAGCAACGCGGGATCCAGCGTTTCCAGTTCGTCGCGGACGGCTGCCTCCCACGACTGCTCATTGAGATTGTCTGGCTTGTTCGGCCGTGAAAGTGCCCACGCGCGCCGGTCGATCTGCTCCAGGATGGTGACGCTCGGGGCAGCCCCGTCATAGGCGAGCGTCCATTCGGCGATCAGTCCTGCCCGGTTTGCCTCGATCTGCGCAGACCGTCGAGACAGCGGGCGGACCGCCGCAGCCAGCTGTGCGATCTCACCGTGCTCGTCCAACGTGTACCCATGCCGTGCGAGCGCACCAACCCACTCGGGATCCGTGCGGGCGGCGAGCTCACCTTCCGCGTTGATGACGGTCTGCAGTTTCATCGCGACCCGGGAGTCCAGGTTCGACCACCTGCCGTCCGCGCCGAGGACCTTGACGTTCAGCCACAGGTGGCGGTGCGCGTGCGGGTCCAACGCGCGGGACCGGCGGTGCTGCAACTCGACGACCTCGATCCGGGCGACGTCCTCCCGCACCAGCCCGCCGTGCCCGCGGCGCACGTTCAGTTCCCGCTGCCAGGTGAGAAGAATCTGATCCCGGAGTCGGTCTTGCATCGCTTCGAACTCGACCGCGAGGTCCGGGTGCAGGAGAGCGGCGATACTGAACGACTTCGGGTGGTTGATGGTTCCGTCCAACACCAGGTCCGCATCCGCGCTCAGCCGCTGCCGGCCCCGCTCCTCCCCCGTCACCGGGTCCGACCCGGACAACCACACCCGCAAACCACCCGCGCTCAACGTGTCCCTGCTGATGCGCTCCTCGACAACGAACCGGGACACGCTCGCGCCAGCGACCTCGCTATACGCCTCAAGAGCAGCAGCACCAGCCGGAGCAGGCGGGTGGTGGGCATCGCACGTGCCCTCGAGCGCGTAGGCCAGGGCGTTGCGAATGCCGCGGGAGTCCACGCCCCGCTTCCACCGTTCCAATCCCCCGCGCATGCGCTCAGGCTACTCTCAATCTTGCATATCCGCGCCACCGATTCACATTGGTGCCTGCGTGCATCGCTATTTCTTCTGCTGGGAGTTCATAGACGGGTCGACGGGATAGCTCATCGGATGCGCGTCGGCCGGGCTTGAGGGTGGACTGATCTCGGTCCGTCGATTGCGGTGCCGTAAGACGCACCTGTCTTCAAATCTCTCCCGGGCGGGTCTTACGGGAATGAGGGTGGTCTTCGACACCCGTCGGCGCCGGGCGAACCGAGTCCCGAGCAACCGAGCGATGGCCGACCCGCTATTGACGCTCTGGAGGATCGAAGTCAGCTGCAGGCGGTTCCGGTTCTTGAGATTCCAAGAGAGCGTCGCGTGGATCGTATGGGGCGAAGCGAATGAGGTAGAGCATCGTTGCCGCGAAGGCGCCGGCAAGCAGAGCGACTGTGGCCCACAGGAAAAAGTGCTTGTGGGCGAGAAAAGCCATCAGGATCCCGCTAAGCGCGAAGACGACCAGCAGTACAACGCAGCCCGTCACCCTCCAACCCGGGCTCGAATACTTCCACGCCTCGCGCAAGGTCTCAGGTCTTTGGAGCCGTCGCCAAACCACAACTGGCATCAAGACGGCGAGAACGCCGCTAAGGACGACACAGGCCCAGATCAGCACGAGCTGCTTGCTATCCATGGTGTGACGCTAGAGCAAGACGCCAACATCGTTACTCGCGACGCCTCGTCCACCGGTGCGCTGGAGGATCCGCCACAGGGCTCGACAGATGTGAGCGTTACGCAGATCGATCGTCGCGTTGCTCTCTCTGGTTCACCGTCGACGTCGCCAGAGGTAGACGATGCTGGGGATGAAGTAGCAGGCGAAAGCGATGCTGACGACGACCAGACCGACTCTCCATGGATTGGCGAGGTCTGCTGACACTACGTTCAACACTGCGAACAAGGACTCGTCAAAGAACTATCGGTTGCCCGTCCGAGATCCCTAGCAATACGAAGGGCTCTCGAACGTCCCGGTATCGTGCCGGGATGACGACCGATCACGCACGAGAGTACTGCGACTGGTGCTCCGCACCGCTATCTGACGAATCCCGCACTCGGTCGCGCTGGCTCGGGCTGACTAGCGAGGACGTGTGGGCGTGTGCAGATTGCCTGCGGACGGGCCACTATCGAACGCCTCCTGAAAGCTGGTTGGGGGACGGTGAAGAGTGGCTTGCCCGCGATCAGTACATCCTTGCCGCAGACGACATCGTCGCGGTCGTCAACGCATTGAATGAAGTCCTCAACGGGCCGGACTCCATTGAGAACTGGGAGTTCAGTACGCGCATCGGAGTCTCGGTCGAGGAAGCACTCCAACTACTTGACCGGATCTCGGGTCGACCCGGATAGCAAGCACGCCGCCTCACGGAATTGAGTCGTCGTTCTCCGGTCGCCCGGGCGGTCGCCCGGCTGCGGGCACCTTAGCTGCGGTCCCCAGCGGCGCGTGCTGTTACCGTTCCGTCGTGACTGATTTTCGCGAGCACCCGTCGTTGGCGTCCATATGGGACGGGACCCGTTTGATTCCCGCACCAGACGCGCTAGCCGCCGACGCGCAGGTGTGGTTTGTCCTGCCACCCGATGCCGAGATCGAAGGGGCACCGATTTGGGAAGCGCTGAATGCCTCGAAGGTTGCCGAGGACACGTTCACCGTGTGTGGCTGCCCGGCACTGTTTGCGCAAGTCGCGTTTGGTGACACCGTGCGAGTCGCCTCTTCGGACGAGGGCGCCCTCGTCGTGACCAAAGTAGTTGCTCGCGGCGGCTACCGAAGCGCGAGGCTGTGGTTCGAGGACGGCGGGGAATCGTGGCGCCAGCCGAGCGAAACCCTTGCCGCCGAAGGCTGCGTCGTTGACGTCTACTCAGAGAAGCTGGTTGGCATCAGCTGGCGCGACTCCAATGACCTGACGCTCGCACTGGAGCGCTTGGAGGCCGAGGGCGTGCTGGTGTACGCAACAGCGTGATGCCCCGCTGAGCGATCCTCAACCGGTCCGACCTGCCAAACCGTCGGCGGGGTCTTCGCGACCCGTCTGACAGACTCCTCTGGTGCAATCACTCCCGTTGTCCAGCGACTCACTCCTGGTCAGAACCAGCCGCTCCATGTCGGCTGAGTGGCGTGAGCTGCTTGCGGTGATCGGTCGCGAGAATGCCGACGGGTTCCGGGCCTATGTTCAGCCGGTCGATCATCGCCGCTGGTACGGGCAGGCCGCGGACGCGATTCGAGCTGCAGTTCCCCCGAGCGAAGCGGCCGTTCTCTTCGTCGCTGATGAAACCACCCTGGGTTCTCCCGACCTTCCGGTGCTGGCGATCCAACTCAACGGCGACGAGAGCCCATTTCGGGCGGTTGCAAAAGAGCTCTGGTCCGTCGAGAACAACTTGAACCTGGCGAATATGGACTGGCATGAATTCGCAGACGCTGTCGACGATGAGGGCATCTACCGCGGACTGACATAATCAGCCGGCGCTGACCGATTCTGGATCCTCGATCGCGACAAAGTCAGTCGCGGAAGCTCTCACCGTTCGTGTGGGCAGCGGTCTGGCGTGCGGCCGTACCCGGGCAGGATTGCCACCCACTTATGGGGACCGCCGCCGCGCAGCTGCTGGACACGGTGGTGCAAGAACCTGACCACGTGGCTGCACAGCAGTAGCCGCCCGCGAGCGTCTGCGACGCGGTGAGCTGGCGGTTCGATGGGTAACTCAAGCGCTCAGTCGTCAGCAGCTTCTCTTCGGGCTAGGCCTATCGCTACCCGCCACTCATCTGTCAAGCGGGCCACCGTCGCGGAATCACCCCGCTGGGCCGCTTCTCCTACCGGCTCGAAGGTGGCAATGACCTCGCCGTCGCCGAGGCTTTCAAGCCAGACGTCAGCGGCGTCGCGCAGGTCTTCGCCGTTCTCGTCCACCAGCATGTCGCGGATGTCTCGGCGGAGTGCCTGGGCTGTCATTCTGCGAGTCGCGCGGCCAGCTGCCGCGACCACGCCGGCGACGTTCCACGCCTCTTCGACGCTGGCGTACCCGCGTCTCAGATCGAGATGCGGTGGCACCGTTGGGAGGTCCGTCCGACCTTCGACGACGATAGGCATCGCGATCCGTCGGATCCAGTCCTCGATGTCCCGCACCTCGTGCATCAGCGTGCGCCAAACCCCAGTGTGTGGTCGCTGCACCATCACCTGCGGCCACACTGCAACCTCCACGCGTCTGCCTCGCGGGGCGGATGCCAGCACCGAGCCGATGTGGACGACTTCCTGGTGCTCCGCGGTCTGCGCCGACGGCGCCGACGTCACCGCGCCGACGTCGACGCGACCGACGCGAGTGAAAGCGACGGTGGGCTCGCGGTGCTTCGCGTAGTTCGTATGCTCGACGAGCATGCGGAGGGGATGGTTGTCACTGTCGTTGCGGTGGTAAGGCTGGATCCGTTCCAACCGGCTGACGAGATCCGAGCCTAGGTCGAACAGACCCAAGCTGCGTCGATGGGGATGACGACACCACTGGCTGAATGCTTCTGGCGACTTAGTCGCGGGCACCTCCACGGCCTTTGCCTCGTTCTCTGAAAGCTCGCGGTCCAGCCGGTGCTCAACCTCGGCGTACAACGCGTGCTCAAGCATGTTCCGCGCCTGATTGAATGCGTCGGCGAAGAGGCGAGGGACAGCTTCCGGCAACGGATCAATGCCGTTCAACACCACTTCTTCCGTAGTTGGCGTGAAGCGCGATTCCAGCTGCAGAGGGTCGGCAGCCAGGTACACGTGGAGGACGTCGGAAAGCAGCTCGATGGTTGAGTCGACGTGGGCTGCAGTGTAGAAGACATGCGCCTGGTGTGCGGGAAGCCAATTCAGAGGGGCTGCTGCTCTCGCCATGACCGCAGGGTATGTGACATCTTCCTCCTAGGAGCTGACCGCCACCAGCCGATTCGAACGGCACCTGGTGCGGCGCCCGCGATTCTGGCCCGCTCGAACCGGATTCTCGACAGATCGGACATTTGCCGGCGATTCCCAGGCTCTTTTTGTTTCCGAAAGACCGTCGAAATGTCTCGCGCGATAACGAAATGACCCGCGGGAATCTATAAAGAAGAACTGGATCTAGGTTCGCGCCCGATCTTGCAGGGAACTACCTCGAATCCAAGTTAGCTTGCCGCGATCTGGCGACGGCTCGTCCGGGCTACACTGCGGATTCCTACGTCAAGCAGCGCAGGCGTGCGGACTGGAGTTGACGCGCGGACCGTTTGAGGATGCCCCACCGTGGATAGGAGACGCGACGAATCGAGTGTTCCGACCACTTGATAGTGAAGGAAACGTAAAGGTAGAAACATACTGTGTGCTCTAGCAACCCAGAGGTCCGGCGGCCATCCAACGAAGAGTCGGGCCTGCTTCAATGGTTGCTGCAGAAAGATTTCCAAGACGTTGAGGAACTTCGTGCGCAACTGGATGGAATTCTTGTTGAGTCGATAGACGACGACGGGAGTATTCGGCTGTATCCACAAAAGGGATCCCCCGCTGGTTTTGCGGGCCTTGCTCCCGTCGAGGGGAGATATGAAGATGCTGACGGAATCACTGTCAGTTTGCTGATTCATCTTCGAAACGGCTTCTTGCATGAGCTAGAGATATATAAAGATGATTCAACCTTCATAGCACTACGTCCCGCGGAAGCGCCCACGCTTCGATACGCGACGGCGCGTCCGCTCGGTTGGAGCTGAACCCAGTTCGGTGGATACGGGTTGTGTAGTGAATGATGCCGCGATGGCGGCGTGATGGGTGTTTTCGAACACGAGTGGTGAGACGTCGCCGACGCCCGAGTGGCGGCGTCTGGGGCTGTACCAGGCCTCGATCCCTGAGCGCGGCATCGGGCTCACCCCATTGCCGCGCGCTGCCACCTTTAGTCGGGAACTGAGTCGTCGACTGGTGGGTAACCCGAGTACGCCGGGTCCGAGAAGCGCCAGAAGATGAAACCGTTACTGAGAAGCAATACGGGTACGAGGTTCAGAATCCAGCGCCAGGCTGACGGTTCTGGACACGTAACGTTGAAAACAATCGTCAGGAGAAACGCCAACGGCGTGGCAACCCATAGTGTCAAAGCCCAACCACGCATCACACGTTGCCGGTGGATGGCGCGAGGATCGGTGGACATGCCAGGCAATCTACTCTCAACGTCAAAGGAGGGTCCCGGTTGCACTGCGCGCCAACGGATTGTTTTGCGGCGAAGGGAGCAGCGGGTCGCCGGGGCAATTAGGTCGTCTGTAGCGCGCTACTGACGGTCAGCGTCGCGGCCGCGCTCGAGCTCGAACTGGGTGATTACGGCGCGAGGCCGTCTCCAACGAACTGTCGCTAATGCGCCGGCGACGGCCCACACGATCAGAAACACTTGAAGCACCCATACCCAGGGAACGTCACCATCGTCGGTAAGCCGCATCCATGCAGTCCATGCGAAGAGAAGCGCAGACACGGCGACAAGAGTCGCTTGCCAATTCTTGCGGCGCTCCAGACTCATCCGCTGTCGGACAAGTGAGGCGGGGGGAACAGTGCCGTGGTTCTCGCTCACGGACTCGATGCTCTCGTGCGCGCACCGACCGGTCAAGGACCGGATGCCCGATTGCCCATGGTTCAACGAGACGCTGAACGATGCCATTCTTCTAAGCCGTCGAGGTCCGTCTCGATAACGTCCCGAGGTCGTCGTGCGTCGACTCCGACGATGGCGCGCGGTGTCCGACCAGCAGCGTCGACCCGAGTGCCTACAGGGGGTTCTTCGCGAACATCAAACCGAACCGCAACGGCATGCCCGGCTACGGATGTCCGCACACCCAGCAAGAGTCCATCGGCATCGGACTCGATCGTCGTCATGCCGCTCGCTGCCTTCGCGACCGTATCCAACGCATCACGGACATTCTCGACGGGAGATGGGATGATCAACCACCCAGACGCGGCAGGATCACCAAGACGAGTCACCGGACCAACAACGACTGAGCGACGCAGACGATCTGCCACCCGCGAACCATACGCCTAAACGGCGGGTTCTAGCCGTGACCGCACGCGGATCCGCATGCGGGCGCCCACTCAGGTCGCGCTAGAGTCGCCTCTGTCATGGGAAGAGGGACGTTCGAAGATGACTGAACCCGGTCACGATGATGCAGACGGCTTGCGTGCGCGGCTGCAGGAGATCGACGCGCAACTGCGGGCGATGTCGCTGCCGCCAGCCATGCTGTTCGATGCACCGATCGGCCAACGTGATGAATTGGAGAAGGAAGCTGGCGAGATCCGAGAGAGGCTCGGCGTCGCAGACCCCGGCCAACTCTGAGCAAAGGGTCTTCGCGAACGGGATGGATAACCATCGGCTTGACCGCGATAGTGATCGTCGCCCTCCTCGCTTGGTCGTCGTTCTGGTAGTTGGGCTCCGGGAGTGTTTATCACGATGAGCGATCCCAAGCGGGAGATGCGGCGCCGCACCTTTAATACTGGAAACCAACGCTGAGCCGGTTCGTGAGTGACCCCGTTGCGGGCATTTCCCTGTCCGACTACCGGGAACTGCGTGTTTCGACCGGCACGGCTATCAGTATCGTGTTCTGCCAGGATCAACCAAGCGCGCCAGAACCCCCCGGGTGTAGCCCCGAGCCCGATCGGACGAATGCATGAAATCCAACAAGAATTTTCGCGCGGGGCTCTTCTTCACCTGCATCGGTGCGATTTGCATCCTGATCGCCGTGCCGCTTCTACTCACCCGCGACCTGTCATCGTCGTCTGCACGGTTTCCTTCGCTTACCCAGGGCGCTGTCGTTTACTCAGGACTCGCCATCGGTGTCGCGATGCTTCTCGTCGGGGTCTTTTACTTGGTGAAACGACGCAGGTAGCGCACGCCAGGGTGAAATTGCGGGACAATCGGAAGGCCGGTCGTGGATCCGCTTTCGCGACGATGCTGTCGCGCTCGAGGACCGGCTTCCGGGCGGGAACCTCCTGGGGCACCTGCCAGGCCATTCCAGGGGACGAGGTGATCACGCTCAGTCCCATCGGCAGCTCACTTGCTGCGACTTTCGGGCACTCGGGCTGCTCTGCCAGCCACTGACCTTTCGGGTCAGCTGTGGAGCGGACTTACGAAGCGCTCCGCCCCTCACCGGCATCGGGCGCGCGCGCTTGGTCGTGGTCGCGCTTACTCGGCGGGTCTACCCGGAGCAGATGATGACGCGCGGTCGGCGGCTCGATCCCTGACTCACGCACTACGACAGCCGCCTTCTGCTGGACCGCTCGAACCCAGTCAACGAGGTCGAACATCGAGAGATTCGCGACCCAGAGGCCCTTACCCGTGAAGTGCATCTGTCCGGGTTCGATGTCGCCCTGCAGCTCTCCCTTCACCTGCTTGACCGTGTACGCGAACGGGTTCTCCCAGTGCTCCTCGAAGTTCCGCACGTCGCGAATCGAGGGACCGGGCGGTGGGTCGGGAAACTCCCTTGACCCGATGGTACGCACGCACTTTTCGACCTGGGCCGCGGCATTGATGAAGCCTTGGACGTCGGCCGTCAGCTGCCAAAGCCGGCCGAATGTCAGCCGGTGGGTGCACTCGGCAGCGGTCTCCTCCCACTTCTCATCACGACCGTTGTTCACCCAGCCGAGATAGAACCGATGCTCGGCCTCTGCCTGGAGCCAGGCCTGGAAACTGGCGTACATTCGGTCGGCGTGCACGAGCGCCACCGCGCACCAGGCGTAGAGCGGTCCGTGCAGGTCCTCTCCGTTCGCGATTGGCTGAGCCACTAGCCGACCAGGAATCGCGTGACGGTATGCGCGGTGTCGACGGCGAGCAGCGCGTGAGCAGCGGTTAGCCCAGCGGGATGCGCCGTCCGTCCGTGCCCAGTGCCCACCCTGTTTCGTAGCTCGCCGAGGGCCTGAACCGTTGCCACCTCTCCGCTGATGAGTTTCAGTACCGCGCCCTCTCGTGCGCCGAGGGCGGCTTCCACCTGAGCGTCGACCAGATGGGGACGTAGTGCTCTCCACCAGTCGTGCAGATCGGGCGCGGTGGCTGTGGGAACGGCTCCGTGCTTGGCGGCGAGCACCTTCATGGTCGCCTCAACGACTTCCTTGGCTGCACCGATGGCACCGGCGATGTCGGAGCGAGTGCGGCGTTTCCGCATCGTGGCGAGGTATCCGTCGAGGACCGAATCGGGCAGTTGTCCTCGCAGGTGGGGCCATCCCCCAGCGGCATCGCGCAGGGCAGGCGTGACGTCCTCGAACTCGCCGTCGATGCGGAGCTGAGCTGCGAAGATGAGAAGGCGCTGCTCGATAAGCTCGGCGAGCCTCCCCAGCTGACTCTCCACGGTCTCCTCCGAGTTCGTGGCGGTGATCTGGAAGAGACGGGGCACCCTCGAATATTCCAGAGCAAGGGCGTCGCTGAGATTCCGTGGCGAGCTGTTATCCGAGTCGGCAATCCAGCGATATATCCGCGTGTAGGTGCCGTGAGAATGCTGGTCGACCATCCAACCTATGGACACGTGGGTCTCGCGCTGAAGTTCTGGGGTCGCCAGCTCGGCAAACGTGTCGTGCCCACCGAAGAGCCGATTGGTTGACTCGTCTGACATCGTGCCAAGTCGCAGGTATGTCGGCACCGCCTCGTGAACGTAGAGCAGGTGCGCCTGCCCCGCGGTTACGATCCGGCGCAGGCGCCTGATCCGCTCTTCGCGGGCGTAGTCCTCGTCAACGGGCATGGGATCTGTGTAGCAGACAGCAGTCATTCGGCGTGCCCTTGTTCGGCATCGAGGTGGGCCGCGCCGCCGATGAACCGCAACGGAGATGTTCAGTCAGCTATCGACGCTTCACATTTTCGAGTCCGCCGACGTATTCAGACTGCTCTTGCGTTGCACAGTCTCGCGTGGCGGCTTCCGTCCAATCCATGTCAAACCTGTACCACCCACCACCCAACGCCGTCTGTCCTGCGGGGGACTCGATGAGCACCCACCCTTGCTTGTACGAACTCCACGTCGCCTCACCTGAATACGGCTCTCCGGTAACCGTTGCGCATGTTCTCCCATCCACCGTCTTCACCTCTCCGAATCCCAGATTCGTGACGGAGGCCGACCCGTCCTCATTCAAGACAATGACGCTCCGCTCATCGGCGCCAGTTTCCCGGGCTGTGGTGTAGGAGGTCGGAAAATTCATATGCGCTCGAATCCCGTAGGGATCGGTCGGGAAGAGGGTGGCGAAAAGGCTAGCCGCCGCCCAGGTCGCAATCGCCACCAATGTGATCGAAACAACGGTCACGGTTGTCCAGACAACCACCCGGAGGCGGTTGCTCAGCATCGGTGAGGCATCGCTCACTGCGGCCTCCAATTTACGCTCCAATATTGCGGCATCGTCGCAAGGGCAACCTGCAAGCTCAGTCTGCGTCATCCCGTGTGGCTGCGTCGAAGTCCTTCTTGGCCTGTACTGCCTCGTCGATTCGCTGGTTAGCAACGGCTCTTCGGGCGAGGAAGCTCGAAGCGAAGAAGGCGATCACGGTTATCACTACCGCTGGCCACCATTGGTTGGCGATGAAGACGATCAGAAGAAGCAGCAGGGGCGTTGCTACCGCGCCTTGGATGAATAGCGAGCGATTCATTCCGCACTGCCTCTCTGTTGGACGTGTCCCCGAATCTGGCGGATCTCACGAAGGCTCGATACCCCTAGATACAACCCGAACACGCCCAACAGAAGGGTGGGGATCCACGACAGGGGCCGGTCAAAAAGAAGGATCAATGCGAGGAGGCTGGCCACAACTAGGAGGCTTCCTCCCAGCACCAGAAACCAGGCGAGAATGCCGGACCTAACCAGAAAGCTCTTCACTGGTTCAAAGTACAACGGCGCGATCGAGCGGAATAGGGTCGCAACCCGGATGCGACGGAACCGGCGCCCTCACCGTTTAGCGATCCCGAGCGCGACAGACCCCGATCATCTGCTCGCAGACGAAAGCACCGCGAATCACGTCCGGCAAAAGAGAATGCCAGCACCCGTCTGCCACGACTACGCGATCGAGATTGCACTGGTTGGCGGCGGAGATGGCGGTTTCGATCACACTCCCTCAGGCGCCGTTTTCATGTGGTCCGATTCGGGTTCGCCACCATTTGTAGGACAGCAGCGATGCCAGCGCGGCGCCCAACGCATTTAATAGGACGTCGTCGACGGACGTGACCCGCCCGAGATTCAGCCCCAGCTGGAGCAACTCGAGGACGGTCGAAGAAGCTGCGGCCATGAGCGCGATGGCGGGTACGACGCCTGCTGGGGCGGCGATACGGAACCGAACGGGCAAGCAGAATCCGAAAGCCGCGAAAACCAGTAGGTTGCCGACAAGCTGAACCACGGCATCTCCACCCTCGAGAACACCAGCCAGATCTCGAAATGGCGCCAGACGCACGCTGCTAGGTGCGCCGGTGGGTGTCAAGATCAACCAGATCCAGGGGGCAGTCCCGACGACCAGACCTACCTCGGCCGCTGCGGACCGCAACGCCCAGCGATGTGCCCGCCCCGCCGCGACCCGGCGCCTGCTCAATACGAGCACTGCCACTGCAGCAAGCGGAACCCCTAGCAAGACGGCGCTCAAGATGACAGCGCCGAAGCGACCGGAGATGCTGGCTAAGACGTCCACGCCCCATTCTCCCCACACGAACGGACTCAGCCCCAGGTAATGACCCGCAAGGGAGGAGTTGGGCGCGACTTGCCAAGACCAGTCAGACGAGCTGATCGACGGCCTTCACCTCCGCCGCCGCGACGCTGAGTGGTGCTTTCGCACGCAACCTAGATGCCGCGGCAGTGACGGCGCTTCGAGGTGCATTCGGTGCCGGGTCGTACCCTGACAACATGGTCGTTGACTCGTGGGTGGTGTGGGGTATCGGAATCGTCGGAGTGATCGTGTTGGCGGTGACCGGGTATTGGTGCGTCGCACGTCTCGCTCCCCCCAGGTGGCGACGCCCCTGGTCGGCGGTCGCGATTACTTTTATCGCAGGGTTGATCGCTGTCAGCGTGATCGACACCTCCCTGTACGCGCCTCGGGCCTTAGCGGAGCTTGACTCGCAAGTCGGGTTGCCGGCGAACTACACCGGGGATAGGTCAAGCCTCATCCTCAGGAAGGATGGCAGCGCCACTTTGACGAACGTGGTCCTCGCGGACGACGTCACCAAAAATGGGGAGGGGCGGTGGTGTTTGTCCGGTGAACCGGTGACGATCAGCGGTGACGCTCGCTGGTCGATGTCTAGCGACGGCGCCGCGCGTATCGACGCAAACGGCAAGGTGAGTCAACTCTTCCCCGACCCGAAGCTGATCCTCGGATACGGATGGGTCAAGGGATTCCTGCTGACAACATGCGACGTTCCGCTGGCCACTGAATACTGGGCGCACGGACGCGACTAAGCACGCCGTCAATGATGAACATTCCTGCCGACAGACGCTGATTCGACGCCACGATCGGTACTCATCCCCGTTGGACTGAAGCCCCAAGCGCGCACATTCCCGCTCTTAACCCCTCGAGAATTGCGGTTTCTCGGCAACGCACCGCCCCGCTCGTCTCCTACCGAAATCCCTCGCCGTCCGGAAACGGATCGCCATGCGGACACTGCTGCCTTTTTCACGAGAGCCAACTCGGAGGCGGCCCGCGGATCCGTCGACGCAACGATGGTGGTGAGACATGATGGGCAGTGACGGGCGGGGTGCCTCATGCGCAGGAGGAGGTCTTGGATATGTCTTACGACGTCCGCGTGTACGGGAGGACGAGCTTGTCGCGAGAAGGGATCGATGAGCTGCTGCACCTTGGATCTCTGACAGTCGATGACGCGCCTGGTGGAGACGTCATCACCGTACTCCGCGGTGTTCGCCGGCAGTACAGCTTCTCCTTCGAAGGGCCAGTCGACCTCGATCCGGACGATGTACCGGAGCACATCGTCGCCCTTATCCTCGAACCCCATTACCTTTACAGACTCTCAGTAGAGGGAAGCAGCGCAACGGAGATCCCCCATGCGTTGCGGTTCGCTGCACGTCTTGCTCATGCCGTCGGTGGGGTCGTCGAAGACCCTCAGGCCGCACTCTCCCGGCGCGGGGCCAGACTCCGCGAAGTGCATCCCGTTGCTCACGGGACGTCCACAAATGTGCTGGTCATGACCTGGTACGCACCGGCCATCAGCGGGCGAGACACGGCGCGGATGTGGCTCGGATGCGCCCGACGAGACCTGCCCGAAGCGCTCCCGCGACGGTTTGGCGTCTTCGAGCCGTTGCAGCACAAGCTGGCTATCGACGGCGACGAAGCCTTCATCACACTCGCCGAAAGCGCCGATCCATTCATCACTCTGCGCTGCACGCAGCCTTGCCTCAACGGTGTCATCTCGAACAACCGGCAGAACAAGCGATTCGTCGTCCATACTCTGACCGTGTTGATGGAGCCGCTCGAGCATCCGGGCTGGCGGACTGCGGTTCGCCGCTTCTTCACCCGCTTTGCCGCCGCTTCGTCCGCCGTCTTTGCTTCTGCTGAGGTGCAGACCGGCATGCGATGGAACGGTCGGACACTGTCCTACACCCCGGACTCAGATTTCGTCGCCTACCTTGCTCCAAGCGGGGATCTGATGGGCTTACCCCCATATCCGGTCTCGTGGGCATGGCTCGGGCAGGACTACCTCGACAACCTCGACACTTCACTACCGCCGGTTCCCACCGAAGCCCACACCAGAGGAACACTCCTAATTTTTGCCGATTGTCCTGTGGCGCGAGAGGACCTTCCTGCGGGCGCGCAATTCGCCGATCACCTACGCGCCCAGTACGCACAACCGCTCAGGCGTGGCGCAAGCGTTCAGCTGGTTCCAGCTACTGATGTCGCGACCTGGTCATGACGTAAGCCAGCGCCACTCGATTTGTTGAAACGGCGGTTGTAGTCGCGGATATCGATCCGCCCCTAAGTGGATCCTCCTGCGCGACGGACTTGTCGCGCTGATGGACCGTCTTACGGGCGCGTTCTGGAGCACAGAGGCGATCCGATCGGACCGCGATAGTAGGGTGCCGATCGTGACGACCCGGAAGTGTGGGAGTCCAAGGAGGCGGCATGATCGTGGAGCTAAACAGACTGGTTGAACTGGTCGAAGGTCGTCTGGACGACGACCTCGACGTTGCATCCTTGGCGAGAGAACTCGGCACGACGGAGTACCACCTCCGTCGGATGTTCTCGTCACTCGCTGGGATGCCGCTGTCGGATTACATCCGGCGTCGCCGCATGTCAGTCGCGGCAGCAGACGTTCTCGGAACGGACGACCTGCTGAGCGTCGCGGTGCGCTTCGGCTACGGCTCGACCGAGGCCTTCGGTCGAGCATTCCGATCGGTGCATGGCGTCAGCGTCGGCGACGTCAAGCAAAATGGTGGCCCCCTTCGCACGCAACCGCAGCTCAGGTTCCGCCTGACCGTAGAAGGGAACATCACCATGGACACCCGAATTACCGATCGACCGGCGTCTCTCCTAGTCGGCCACGCCACCCGCGTGCCCCTCATTCACGAGGGCGTCAACCCGCACATCCAATCCCATATCGCCTCCCTGCCGGCGGCAGAACACGCACGACTCAAAGCCCTGAGCGACACCGAGCCGGCCGGTCTGCTCCAGGTCAGCGCCGACGTCGACCCGGACTACACCGAGGGAAGCGAACTGACTTACCTGCACGGCGTCGCAGTCGCGGGCACGGCCCCGGTGGCCGACCATCTCGACACGATCGAGGTTCCGGCTGGCACGTGGGCGGTGTTCCACACCGAGGGCGAGTACCCGGCTGCGCTGCAGGAGGCATGGGCTGCGACCGCGACTGATTGGTTTCCGTCGAACCCTTGGCGGCTCCGGCCTGGGCCGTCCATCGTCGCGGTACTCGACCGTGCCGACGACTTCAGCACAGCCACCTGCGAGCTCTGGCTCCCCGTCGAGCGCGCTTAGTAGAGAAAGATCTGTCGGCCGTGGGGTACCGGCCGGGCCGCCGCCCGTTCAGGGATGGGTAATCGGGCATCCGGTCCTTGACCGGTCGGTGCGCGCACGAAAGTATCGAGTCCGTGAGCGCGAATCACGGCACCGTTCCCCCCGCCTCTCTCACGCAACAGCGGATGAGTCTGGAGCGCCGCAAGAATTGGCAAGCGACTCTTGTCGTCGTGACTGCGCTTCTTTTCGTATGGACTGCATGGATGCGGTTTACCGATGAGGGTGACGTTCCCTGGGTATGGGTGCTCCAAGTGCTTCTGATCGTTTGGGCCGTCGCCGGCGCATTAGCGGCGATTCGTTGGAGAGGGGCTCGCGCCGCAATCACCCAGTTCGAGCTCGAGCACGGCCGCGACGCTGGCCGTCAGTAGCGCAGTACGGACGACCCGATTGCCTGGGCGCCCCGCTGCTCCCTTCGCCGCGCAAACGGATCCGCTTCCGGGAATGATCTTTTGAGCTGACCAACCGTCTATTGAGTGCTTATCAGGTGACATATCCCGGTTTTGCTCAGCCCGCGTGACTTCGCCAGCAGGCATAGTCACCGAGTCCGGACGCGTTTCGAGCGGTCGCTCGATGTCGTCAGGGAGGGTAGCCGTGCCCGAGGTTTGCCGAGAGTCGCGACCGCTCGATGACGGTCGGGGGTGCCGTGACCCTCCAGTCCCGCCTTCCGTCAGTCGAACGGGACAGTTGGGTTGGCGCAAGCAGATCCTCATCGAGGATGTCGATGATCACTGCGGGTGAGGCCTACAGTTACGGAATGGCACGCCCGGCACGACGGCCCTCGAGGGAGGCCGTGTTTGCTCCCGCAGTGTTAGGCATCATGTGCCTCCTATTGGGAATAGTCCTCGCAGTCACTCAAACCTCCGAGGAGCTATCCAAGGTGTCCGACGGGAACGTGCTCAATCTTCCTGGGTGGGGCTGGAACGGGTTACTCATTGCCGTCGGGGTGGTATTCCTTGGCCTAGCGGTCCATGCCTTCCTATGGCGACGTCGCTTGTAGCACCCCCTCCCATCGGCCGTTCCCATAGCCGATTGACGATCCCCTCACGGTCTGTGTTGCTGCGGCGCACGGACTAGATTTGTTCGCGTGGCCGCAGACCCTACGTCGAATACCGATCGACGACGTCGTCGACTGGAACGCATCGTTTTTCAACTAGCCGGCGCTTTGACAATCGTGACTATCGCGCTGGGCCTCGTATCCGGATTTGCCAGTGGAGCTGAAACGGGAGCGCGTCAGCTCCTAATGATCATCGTTGTTGCACTGGCCGTCATCGACATCGGTCTCGTCATCACCCTCGTAACCCTGAGGCTTCGACTAAAGAAGTTCGGACAAACGACTCATTAATTGGCGTCTTGTTCCGCACGGTATCCGCTCATGCACAGGAACCATCGCGCTGAGGGACCCATCACGGGGAATCGCTGGCGGCCCACGGGAGCAGCGGACAGTCTTGGCGCAGTGGAGGTGATTCACCCTAGGCTCGCGTCGTGCGAGATATCACTCTCCCTGGCGACCCTGCTCGCCTTCGCCGGCTGATCGTGACGGGTACCTGGGTTCGCGCCGTGTTGGCAATCCCTCTCGCCGCAGGGGTGATTTGGTCCATCCATACTGGTGCGTCGCCCATCCTCGTTATTTTTCTTGGCGCTCTACTCGCGTATGACATCCTCTGGGTGGCATGGCACGTACGCGAGTTAAGGCGGGGGACATTCTCTGGCCGGGCGACTGAGAAACCAGATCCGGGTCGCACCGAATAGCCAACGAGCGATTCGCTTCAGGATCCGTTTGCGCTATTGCCGCTAGCCTCGCGCCATCACGCCCGGCCCGGTGCTGCCACCTCTGTCAAATGTCTTGATCATCGATGTCGTCATCGCATTGACGCCGGGGAGACGGTCGGCCCGTGCGCCGGGTCGTGGCGTACTCGATGAGTCGCGCCCTCCGGATCGCAACGGGCTCTAGTCCTTGTGAATGCCGCTAGCGCTCTGCACCCCGACCTGACGCGGTTCGGACGGGTCGCTTCTACGCTGGAAGTTGTGGAATGACCACTATGAGCGTCGCACAGACGGCAAGGACGGCGGCGATGAGGACGACCCAGCCGGCCCAGCTCGACCTCGGAGGTCGCCCCGTGGCCGGCGGCTGCTGCAGTACAGCGCGGAGCAGGTCTGCTTGCGCCTCAAGTTCTTCGGATCGACGTTCGACGGCCAAAGTCCACGAATTGGGTAGACGTCTCAATCTGCGCCGAGCGATCTCTTCAAGTTCCTCGGTGATCTGATTGAGCTGCGCAGACAACTCGACCCGTCCATTCGCGGGCGGGACCCCGGCAGGCGTGGCTTCATCATCGGGCATGCGATGAAGCTACGCGACCACTGGCACCTTCGCTGCATGGGCTGGTCCGGCGATTTCCACCTGACGGAGCATGAGATCACCGAGACATAGAAGTTCGCGGACCGGTTCGTCAGTGATTCGAGGGGTCTCCGACCGATTGCTTGGGTGAGCTGATGTCTAGCCCAAGCGATCTCGTGGGAGAAGTCTTCGGGCATGAATGAATTACTGATCGGATACGCGCGCGTGTCCACATACGAACAAGATCTCACCGCACAAAAGATCGCCCTCGAAAGGCTCGGCGTCGACCCCGCGGACATCTACACCGACCACGGTTTGACCGGCACGAATCGCGCGCGACCCGGTCTTCGCGAAGCGCTGGCCGCATGCCGCAACGGAGACACCCTCGTCGTTGCAAAGCTCGACCGGCTAGCTCGGTCACTCCGCGATGCGAAGGACATCATCGATGAGTTGACATCGAAGCATGTCAAGTTGAGCATCGGAGGCTCGGTACACGATCCACTCGACCCTGTGGGCCGGTTGCTGTTCAACGTCCTCGCCATGGTCGCCGAGTTCGAATCGGACTTGATCCGCGCCCGAACCCGCGAAGGAATGCAGGTGGCTAAAGCCAAAGGCCACCTCCGCGGGAAGCAACCCAAGCTGTCAACAGCCCAGCAGCGCCACCTAATGGAGGTGCACGACGCGGGTACGCACTCAACGGCGGAGCTCGCAGAACTCTTCAATGTCGCCCGGTCCACCATCTACCGGACAATCGAACGACAGCAACAGGCGACCACAACCAGGCGCCTCTAAAGGATCCACCCATGGGACTGGAACTGTCGCGCTAAGCGACCTCGGTTGCGGACGGAACTCATAGAGTTCGCGAACGATCATCCCCCAACGGTCCACACGCCCACCAATCCCGACCCCGCGACCATTCCGTCGGGAACCTCCCGCGGCAGATTCGAGGTCAACCGCGAGCGACACTCCGCTCGTTGAGCGACGCAGGTAGCCGTCTTCCCGTGCCTATCTACGGAGGTAGCGCGCAGCCGACGCAAAAGCCGCTGCGCCGAACACTACGAGCACGAGCATGAACAGCATCTGCCACAGTGCACGAGACCCTCTAGTGCGCGACACGTGCGCGGAGGACAATATGGCGCGTTCGGCGAATCGAAGGGAGACGAGGTGGACGTCAAAAGGCCCAACAGGGGTCTCATTGCGCTAACCGCTACTGGCCCGATTTACGCATCACGCGCGACCGCCGCGCGATTGCCAATCGCCAGCGTGTTGGTGCTTCTCGAGGAACTAGCATCTCGCGCGCAATTCGACGAGTCGGTGGTCACCAGCACGCTGGCGATGCGGACGTCCGGCGCTGAGGCATTCATTCAGCACGTCGCAGTGCAGACCCAGCTCACAGAGCAGCTGCGACGCGCCGACATTTGGATTCAGATCGCCGCTGCGGCCGTCATTAGGGACAGGTACGCGCTCGTCCACAGGCCAGGACTCGAGGGCGTTGCTTTGTCACTGGCAAACTTCGTCGCCTATGACGCGCCCTCGGCAGTTCGTGAAGGCGTCCTCGACCTCGTCGCCGAAATGACCGCGACGAGCGGATTCATCGAGGAAGCGCCAGCTCTGGTTCAGCATCGAGACGGTTCACTGTCCGCTACGTGGCCGCCGGAAAACTTGATGCTGTCGGACGAAGACCGAGAGAAGCTTGCGCGAGACGCGGACGCGTTGGACCCCGTTCGTAAGCAAATCAACAAGTCATCGGTGGAGGACCTCAAAAGCTCCTTCACTGAGGGAGTCCTCGGGACTGGCAGTATGTCGGGTTGGCTCGGCGACCGAGACCACTGGTTCGAAGCGGCCGCGGCAGACCTTGGCGTGGGCGGCGGCCACGGCGTCGGCGAGAATTCCGGCGGCGCGCACGGCGAAGAAGGTCCGGACGGCCTCTCAGCCCCCGGTCCGCACGATGACCCGTTTGGGGGCGGTCATTACGGTGGCGGATCCGGCCCAGACGGGGGCGGGTCGCCAAGTTTCACTACGAACCGCGACCGCGTGTCCGCCGTTAATCAGCACGACACCAACATCTTCATCGCGCAGGTCGCCGGGGCCACTGCCGGGGCTGTCATCGGTGTGTTGGGGGCCGCTTCACTGTTGACCGGCGTGGGATTGGTGATAGCGGCCGGGGTCGCCATATACATCGCGGCGGAGACCTACGAGAGCAAGAAGGAGACGACTCCGACCACCACCACTGAAGCGCCAAAGGACCCGCCGCCCGATCCGGCGCCAGATCCCGACGATCCTGACTCGCCGAACGCCAGTGAGGACCCGAACGCAGATAGCACATGGGGAGGAAAGGCGGACCCGGCAATCGTCGCGAAGCTCCTGAAGCGCTACGGGAACCCTCGCCCTAGAGTCGGTCCATCCGACGGAGGTGATGCCGATGACCTGACCCACAACGCGGAAGCGGGATACGGAACAACGAGCTCGTCGTTCCGGTTCGTCGATCCACTCTGGGACCCCATCGACATGCTCTGGGCTGACGGCTCGAGCAGTGGGAAACCCCCGGGAGAGCTCCGCGAAAAGCCTCCACTTCGGGACTGGGTTTACGAAAGCGGCTCGGGAACCCGCGCGCTCCTTGTCATGGTCGGGCCAGAGCGCGCGCAGACCGTCTCCGCGTGAGACTGTGCGCCGCCGCTTCAGTAGTGGTGGAAAAAGGTCACTGACTCAACGAGCAGGCAGGCAGGCAGGCAGGCAGGCAGGCAGGCAGGCAGGCAGGCGACGGTGGCGAGATCGCGGATCAGCTTCAACCTGGCGTCGCACCCTTCACCAATCCATCGGTCGCATTCGACGCTGAGTTCCACTCAGGCCCGCAGCCGCTGCGCTAGTGAGCCAGCCGCGCGCCTCTGACTCATCGGTGGCATAGCTAAGACACAGATAGCGAGTACGCTCCCCGCACCGACTTGCATTTCACGCCTAAGCGATCGCGAACTCATGGGCCCGCCAGCGGGGGATCGCTGTACGGTACGCGTTATGTACTCAAAGCCTTGGGCTTGGTTCTGGACTCTCGTCATCGGACTTGGTAGCGCGGTCACTGCCTTCCTCGGCGCGCAGAGCCTCGGTCTCCAGCTGGGCTGGTCACTCGCGGCAGGTGTTGGTGCGGCGCTTCTGTTCGGCGGAGGGTGTGCCGTTTACATTCTTGATCCGGGCGCGAGCCGTCGGAGCAGTGCTGGCGAAACGGAAACATTGAACAGCGACGAAGTCCAATAGCCGATCCTCATCCGGGCCGGAGTCTGTAGCTCTGAGGGACCGGCTAGCGGGCTCTTTACCAACTACACGATCGCCCACAGCGTCGGTGCCGCGAGCTAACCTGCGAATATGGATTGGTCGATGTTCTGGGCGAGCGTTTTTCCCGCCTACCTCGGCGCCGTCGGATCAATCGCGGCTAGCGCCGTAGCCGTCATCGCCTTCCTCCGAGACATCAGAACCAGGAAGGGACTGAACGAGGTCGCCCAGTCCTCGTCGACTACGACGGACGCGCCCACCAACGAGCCATCGATTGTGCCGCGCCTCGGAACGTCCGATCAAACACAGCCTCTCGAGCTCGTCGCCCACGGCTCGCAAACGGCAATCAGAAACCTGACGGAGCACCCGATTGAGATCGTCGATATCCGCGTCCCATCCGGTGGCAAGACGATTACATTGCGCTCCGAGTTTCCCGGAGTCGTTCAGCCGGGCGAGGGTTTCGGGCTCATAGTCCACGACCTGCTAGGTGGTCCAGCGATCGCGGCCATGCTCGTTGAGTGGAGAGGCGTGGGGGGCCAACTGCGACTAACCAAGTTCTTCGTGTGAGCGCGCCGCCCGCCCAGCGCCAGTGCTCTCTAAGTGCGCTGCGGGACCCGCATGTGCGGCCGAAACGTACCCGTACGCAAGCGATCCGCGGGACGGATTCTCGACTCGACCACGAGTAGATCGCGACTCAGTCTGCTGGTCCGCCTGCGCGCGCTTTCGGGTCGAAATTGAGATCGAGCTCAGATGGGGATGTGGACTGGAACAGTTCGGTGAGTTCACCGAACACATCAATCTCCTGCTGAAGCGAGGTCGTTGGGCGCAGGCGCATCGCGTCGATTACTCGGGCCCGGTACAAATCGACCGCGACCTCGAGATCGCCGCCGTGCGCGATCGCCGACTCGACGGCCGACTGATAGGCAAGCCGTGCGAGCACGAAAATGCCGACTGGCACCAGGACCCACAAGGGGTACGTGGCCAGCGACGACCAGTCACGGAGCAACAGGAACGAACTGGCCACTCCTGCCGCGGTCCACGTGACGGCGAGGCGAACAGACACGTCGAGCTGGGTGACCTCGTCGTCAACACCGGCCCTAACTCTCTCGGGCAGCACCTGGAACAGCCGTGGCCACATCACCACGCTCTCCAGGCCGTATCGCTTCCCGACGCTGTCTTCGGCCGCGCGGAGAGCGTTCCCTAACGCGGTCGGTAGGAGGCGGTCGTCAGCCGGGAATCGCTGTCGAAGTTGCGTCTCGGCGGCTTGCTTCCGTTCCCGACCCGTAATGGCGGCCGCCTCGGAGGTGGGGCGACGAGTGGACTGCAACCGGCTCGATACTCGATCACGGCGACACATCTCCAGACGAACGCCCACACGAGCTATCCACAGTGGGAACCAGGCCGGCCAGTAGCCTTCTAAAAGCTGCACCAGGCGGAACTGCAAAGGCTGGAGCGAGATTGCCACGGCAGCGGACACCGCGAAGATGATGATGACCCCAACGGCGCCAACTGCTGCCGCACCCGCCTGAATGGTGCCGAGCGTGAGCGGCGTGCTCGGCGCATCCGCGGCAATCAGGAAAACCAAAACACCAACGGCAAGCGCGGTCGGCAACAAGCCGATGGCTTGAAGCCGACTCCCGAATTCCTTTAGCGCTTCGCCGATGTACTCACGCTAGCAATCAAGAGAACTGAGTAGATCTAACTTGCGAGCGGAAGCAGGCGTGTCGGCAATTTGCACTTACGATTCGGGCAACGTGCCAGATCTACAGCGGAGGCGAGAATTGCGTACTCCTGACCGCACCTGCATGTGATGTCCTCCTCCTGCGCACGACCTGGCGCGCCACGCAGGCGTCTACCTGGCGATCCGCCGACGGGACTCATCACATGCCTCCGCGACCAGGATACTTCCCCCGCCATCACCCACAAGAGGGCGGACTCCCCCTCTGACCCACGAATGTCGATAATCGGCCTTAGATAAACGTGGCGGAAAGCGTTGGGCGGCGAAACGGCGCTAGATGACAGTCTGACGTCCTCGTACGCTGGACACGCCGCCGCGCCTCCTGTTCCTCGCGACGGCCAACTGACTCGCCGATCGCATTTGACCTCGCCGCGAATCGGAACGCGCCCGGCGCGTGCTGACAGTCCTGAGGCTGAACCTTCTGCGGTCGCTGAAGGTGGACAATCAAGAAATGAGTGCACCCCGAGTCCGGTTGCTGCTTTTGTTGGTCTGTTCGATCGTCGCGGTCGGACTGAGCGGCCTACTTCTCGGAGTTCCGGGAGTTGAGAAGCTGACGCGCGGTGAGACCGGGCCAGGATCGGCGTTCCTGGTCGCTTGCATCTTGATCGACATCACGCTCATCGTCGGAGCCATGCTGGTGTCGCGCCTTCCCGCCTTGCGAGTGAAGCCAGTTGATGTAACGGCTAGACACTCGCGCGATCGAGCCGACCGCAACTAGACGACGGGGCTGCCGTCCCCAAAGGATCCGCCCTGCGGTCACGATTAGAAGCCGCCGGTTAGGCGTATGGTTCGCGTGTGGCAGATCGTCTACGTCGCTCAGTCGTTATTGGTCCGGTGACTCGTATCGGTGATCCTGCCGCGTCTGGGTGGTTGATCGTCCCATCTCCCGTCGAGAGTGTCCGTGATGCGTTGCATACGGTCGCGAAGGCAGCGAGCGGCCTGACGACGATCGAGTCCGATGCCGACGGACTTTTGCTGGGTGTGCGGACATCCGTAGCCGGGCATGCCGTTGCGGTTCGGTTCGATGTTCGCGAAGAACCCGCCGTAGGCACTTGGGTCGACGCTTCTGGTCGGACACCGCGCGCCATCGTCGGAGTCGACGCACGACGACCTCGGGACGTCATCGAGACGGTCTTCGACGGCTTAGAAGAATGGCATCGTTCAGCGTCTCGTTGAACCATCCTCCGTCGGGCTCGAAATCAGATTGGGATCTCTATCGGGTACGAAATGAGAGTGTCTTGCCATCCGCCACGTTGATGGGTGGATGCCAAGCGCTAGTTGGCCGCCCTCAAACGCCGCTACCTACTCCTCTGTACCGTGTGGATCTTGCATGTCCTGCGATGGCGCATGAGGCGGGCGTTACGGATGGCGCAGGTACGGCATGGCATTGCGCGCTGCGGTGGCCGGATCGCGGAAGTTCGAACTACCGGAACAGTCGCGAGACTGCTGGCTCTCATTCGCAGGCGAGGCCGTCGCCTTCGCCGTCGCCGTTGTTGCCTGTGCCGTTGGCGAACCAGTCGTAGATCGCGGCCTCTGAGGGGTTGTTTCGTGAGAAGGGGCCGGTGGGGTTTCCGTTGGCGTTGTTCTTGAGCTTCGTGCAGGACGTGTATTGCCGCCACCACTCCTCGGCCACCGGCGCAGGGTCCGGCACTTCCGCGGCCTGTTGTTCTGCCGCGATCCTCGCCTGCTCTGCTGCGTCAGCCGCGGCCTTGCAAGCGACGGTCGTAACGGCCCCCGCGGCGTCGGATGTCGCGATCTGCGCGGCGTGGTAGTCCGCCTCGCGGGGGTGGGAGGGGTAACCGTCCGTCGAGTCGTACCGGGCGATGCCAAGGCCGGCCGCAAGTATCGACGACCCGACATCGACACCCGGTTCGGTGTCGACGTAGCGGAGCATCCTGCCGTGCCGGTCCTCGTCGTTCTGCCCGTCAGGGAGGGTCAGGATGATGGGGTCGCCCTCGCTGAGCAGAGACGCGATGAACGCCGACGCTTCCGCGTACCCGCATGCGCCGCGCTCAGGCGCATCGACCCCGATGATTCGCACGGTGCCCTCGCTGGTCTCGATCGTGTCGCCGTCGACCACGGACGCGAATCTCACCTGCGCGTCCGCAGCGGGAGTGGACGACGTCGCGGAACCGGCCGGGGGTTGAGGTGCGCACCCCACCAGCAAACCCGCCATGATCAAGACCACCGCACTTCGCACCCCACGCATGAGGCTGAGCCTAGGACGTGGTAGCGCCGACCTTTCGCACCACGAATATCTGTGCCACCCTTAGACATGTAAGGCTGTGGCTTGGTTACGCAACACTAGGGAGGTGAAAGTCGACGTGCGAACCCTCACCGGCTCCAAGATCCGAACCCGTGATGCCACCCTGCCGATCGGCACCGGACTACGGATCGTGCCGACATTCCGTGCCACCGCCACCGAACAACCCGACGTTCCCTTCGACACGAACATCGAAGTGCACTACTCCCCTACTGACGGCCGCTACGTGATCGCCGAAGCAACCTTCCGCGCCCGACCAGGCGAAGAAGTCAACGCGGTCCGATTGCGGCTCGCCCGTACTGCGGACGTGTTGAAAGCGTCCGCCCCCGAGTGCATCACCTTCGACGCGCTCGACGATGGGCACTGGGTCAAAGCCAGCGAGTTCGCCCTCTCTGCAGACCGGATCCTCCCACCGTTCATCGTTGCGCAGCTGCGTCAGCGGAAGAACACTGAAGCCCGCATGGACGCGGTCGAGATCGTCTACGGCGTCGCCGCCCTCTCCGGCCTCCCCCCCACCCAAGCCGTACAGAACGAAATGGGCATCCCCCACCGCACCGCCGCGGACTGGATCAGCAAAGCCCGCGACGCCGGACGCCTCGAAGGCATGGCCTACGTCGCCGGTCGACGGGTCGATGGGTAGGGCGGCGGGCTGATGGTCACCGCAATCCGCGACCGCGTCTCCGTCGACCACGTCACCGCGGCCGAGATCCTCGGTATCAGCCCCTCGCGGCTGCGCCAGCACGTGCGATTAGGTGACGTCGTCCCGCACTTCTCCGGCTCCAAGCCGCTGTATCTGATCTCCGAGTTGCAACGGTTCGTCGAGGCGCTCCCGACCCACCCCGAACACCTTCCGACTCCTTAGCTCGTTCGCAGGAACGCTTCGAGTGTGGCGACTCCATCTTGCGATTCCTGCTCGAGCTGGTGCGTGTACCGGCGGGAGATGTCCTCGGACCCGTGTCCGGAGATCCGTGAGTACACGACCCACGGGATGCCAGCATGCTCAGCCATCGTCGTATAGGTGTGCCGCAGCCAGTGCACGGTCGCGGGTCGGTCGATGCCGGCGCCCTCGAGAGCGGCGCGGAACGCGATGTTGCTGTCGGTGTTGGACAGCGGCTTGCCGTCGGCGCGGTGCCAAACGAGATCGTGTGGATTCGCGCCGTCCGCAGCATCCAGGTGTGCGCGCAGCAGGCTGACCAGCTCGGGCGTGAGCGGCGCGTGCCGTGGCTGCGAGGACTTCGGTCGCACCGCGACCCACCGGCCCTCCAGTTCGCGAGCTTCGAGGTTAGGGGCGATGTCAAGGACACGCTGTGGACACGTCCCGGCGCGCACGTGCCCGCAGGTGCCGCCGCAGCCGTGCCGGGACGTGACTTCGGCAAGGCTCCAGGAGATGTGCGCGATGCCCCTCTCAAGATCCAGGTCCGAGGTGCGCAGCGCCCGGATCTCGCCATCGCGCGCGCCGGAGAGCAGGGCGAGCGTCCATCGGGGGTCACCGGCGGAGAGCAGCGCTTCGGCTTCGGTGCGGGTGAGCGAGTCCCTGTGGCTGGGGGCCTGCCTGGGCATGTCGACCGATTCGGCGACGTTGCGCGAGATGAGTCCTTCGTCGACGGCGTAGCTGAGGAGCGCGGACAACGTACGGTGGGCGCCGGCGACGGTCGCCGGTCCGACCTTGCGGGCGAAAACCGCACTGTGCAGGCGCCGGACGTCGGATGGCTTCAGGTCGGCGACGATCCGGTTACCGAGGAGAGGAACGATGTTCGTGGCGATGTGGGAGCGGTAGCCCTGCATGGTCTTGGGCTTCAGACGGTCTCCCGCATCGGCGAGCCAGAGGTCCGCGAGCTCGGACACCCGGGTGTGATGGTCCAGTGGTCCGCCGTGCTCGGCGATCTCCTGCATGAGTCGGCGAAGCTTCTTCGCGCAGTCGTCGCGCGTCTTGGCGTGCACGTACTGCTGCCGTCGGCGCCCGTCGGGCGTGTAGCCGTTGTCGACGACGCCGCGCCACAGTCCGCGCGCTTTCAGTTCGTAAAGCGCGCCCTGGCCATGGTCCCGCCTCTTGGGCATGCCCGCAGACTACTCCTAGTGCACACATGTGTCTGTGTCCGTTTTGAAGATGGAGGCGTTGTGAGGCAGCGCGTCGCGCCTACCGGCCGCGCCCGCAAGAGATCCGCCACGCTATGGCTGTGATCCTGTCGATCGAGCGTGCCCGCAGAACCCTTCTAGTGCACACATGCGTGCACACATAGGGGTGCATTTCGGAGCGTTGGGGGGTTCACAGGGCCTGCACCCGTTAACACAGAAAACCCGCGGAATTCCGCGGGTTTTCTGCTGTTACTGTCTCAACACAGTGTGCGCCCGAAGAGACTCGAACTCCCAACCTTCTGATCCGTAGTCAGATGCTCTATCCATTGAGCTACGGGCGCAAAACCCACGCGCGAAACGGCGCGCGGGCCAGCGACCAGAATAGCCCATCCCGCGCGTGGTCGCGAAATCGGCGGGAACCCCGTCACGCCTGCTTCCCCGCGTCAGTGCTTCTTCTTGGGCACCCTGCCGGTGCTCCGCTGGTGTGCCGCCAGACGCTGCAGGTCAACCAGCCGCAGCGCCTGCATGCGGGCGGTGCGCATCCGGGCGTAGTCCGGATCCGAGTCCGCGGTCATCCCCTCCACGCGGAGGCGACGCTGCAGATTCTGCTCCACGTCGCCCCACGCGGCATCCCGCGCTTCTTCGACGATCGCTCCGACAGTCTCCGGGTCGTCCGCCATCTCGCGCAGCTTCGCGGCGACGCGCACATACTGCCGGTAACGCTTGCGGAGGTTCCGCATGTCGCGATCGCGATAGTCATGAGTGCCGTCCGAGTCGGTGAACTTGCCCCACGCCCGCTTGCGCTGCTTCTTCACCAGTGCCGCGGCGTGTTCCTGCTCCGACGCCAGCGACTGCAGTGTCTCGCGAGTGAAGTCCGCGACCTGCTCCCGATCGAACTGTCCACCCTGGGCGATGGTCTCCACCAGGATGTGGTTGCGCACGACGAGTCGTGCGGCGGAGGAGGCGATCGAGACTCCCTCGGCGACAGCATCCGAGGACTTACCCATTCGCACCCCGTTCCCTCACCTCGAGATTACCGTGCAGGCCGCTCGCCCGGAGTCCCCCGGAACGACGAAGGCCCGCCGTCTCCGGCGGGCCTTCGAGAGCGATGCCAGGTTCAGGCGGCGACGGACTTGCGGTACTCGGCCGATCCGAAGCCGAGGATGAGGTATCCGATGAGGGAGAACAGCCAGAGCAGGACGACCGAGAACACCGCACCCTTGCCGAACGCGGCACCGAGTTTGATCGCGAGGATCACGCTGAACACGACGTTCACGATCGGGATGATCAGCAGCAGGAACAGCCACCCGTTCATACCGGCGATCTTCACCAGGAAGTACATGTTCACGAAGGGGATGATCGACAGCCAGCCGGGGACGCCGGCCTTCGTGAAGATCCTCCAATAGGCGATGACCAGCACGATGTAGACGATGAGGCCGACGATGAAATGACCGGGGCTGAGTTGATACATGTCCGCGCTGATCGGCGAGGGAGTCTGCAGAGAGTTCATGCCGCTCATGTTAGGGGCAAGAAACGTTTTCTGTGTGTTTCCTGAGTGTGTCGCGGCTGAATGCTCACACGGTGACGGATGCCACGACCGCCGCGATGCGACGCGCTCGCGTGTCTTCCGCCTTCGCGGAGGTGACGCTGGTCACGTGTGCTTTGGCCTTGCTCGGCGAGAGCGCGTCGAAAGCGGGCCGTGCGCCGGCGTCTGCGAGCGCCGCAGCGAGGTCATCGGGTACCTCCACCGTGCGCGGGGCCGTGTCGACCTCGATGTCGACGGTGATCGGGTCTCCGCCCGACAACCCCGTGGCCGCCCGCTTGTCGGACGAGAACGGGATCAGGAACCTCCCCGCCATCACGCCGACCGTGCTGCGGTACGCGAACCCGTTCACGACGACAGCGAGGGCCGGCCGCTTCCCTGCGCCCAATTCCTCGATCTGCTCCGGACTCACCTCGATGCCGGTGTTGTTGCCCATGGCCAGCAGCGTGGTCTCGAAGCGCATGGGCCGAGTCTGGCAGCGCAGGCGCACGAGCGGAAGAACCTCGCGGCCGACGCGGAAGAACATCGGCCGATCGTTAGCGACCCGGAAGCGCGCGCGCAACCCCACCCCGGACAGCGCTCCATCCGCGTAGTGTGTGATGAGATGCAGACCGCGGCAAGGAGGCCGCGGGAGCACGACATTCGGATTCGGGCCGATCAGATCGAGGATCGATCCTGCCGCGGATCCGAGCGCGACCCCGGCCTGGCGGCCGGACATCCGGTGGGCCTCTGAGAGTACTCGGGGGCCTTCTGGCATTGCGCCGGAGCGCCCTCGGCGCCGGCCCCGCACGGTGACCGTCCCATCCGTTCCCCCTGCGACTCCGAAGTACCCGTATCGCGGCACCGGCCGCGAGCACTCACGGAGGTCGCACATGCGTCAGTCACCCAATCGCCTCGTCGCCACGATCTTCGGCGCGGTCTACCTGCTCGTCGGCGCTCTCGGCTTCGCCGTCACCAGCGGCGTCAGCTTCATCGCCACCGAGGGCGGGCTGCTGCTCGGAATCTTCGAGGTCAATCCGCTGCACAACATCGCGCACCTGCTCATCGGCGCCGCCCTGCTGATCGCCGGCCTGTCGTCGGTCGTCGCCGCCAAGACCGTGAACTCGCTCATCGGAGCGGTCTACCTGCTGCTCGGCGTCGTCGGGTTCTTCCTCGTCGGCACCGACCTGAACGTGCTCGCCCTCAACACGCCCGACCACTTCCTGCACCTCGCCAGCGCCATCGTGCTGCTGGGCACGGGCCTGGCCGCCGACCGCGTCCTGCGCACATCCGAGGGCCGGACGGTCTGATGACCTTCGGCGCCCCGGTGCTCTCCGCGACGGTGACGGATGCCTCGGCATCCGTCACTCCGCGGAACACGGTCGTCGCGGCCCAGGACGCCCTCACGATGAATGGGGTCCGCTGGACCGCATCGTGGCCGGCACTGGTCGCGTGGGGCGCCGCACTCCTCCAGCTTGCACTCGGCGCCGGGCTCCTCACGGGGGTGGGATGGGGCGCATGGTCGGGGGTGACCGGCGCATCCCTCGTGAGTCTCGGCATCGGCGGGCTGGCCTGGGGGGCAGTGGCACTCACGCGAGGGCGAGTCATCGTTCCTCGCGTGGGTGTCGCCGCTGCTCTCGCAGGGATCGTCCTGAGCACCGCCGCTCTCGTGATCGATCCCGAGCGTACGAGCATCCTGGCCGTGGCCGCGGCATCCGCTCTCCTGATCGCGTGCGGCATCTCCTGCGCGGTCGCGGTCCGCAGCAGGCGCGTCCGCACGGACCGCCGCGTGGGAATTCTCGGTCTGCTCGTCGCCGCGACCGTCGTCGCCGCGGTGGTCACGCCCGCGCTCGGATCCACCGAGGCCGGCCGGAATGCACCCGATCACGGCGGGCACGACATCGTCTTCGTCGAGCACGGACACTGAGTCCCGACGGTCGATGAGGGATCAGGCGATCGCGACGATCCGCCAGTGCGCGGTGGACGTCCCGCCGGGCTCGATCACGATCAGCCCGGTGTCGTACGGATAGGCATCAGCGTTGAACGCGTCGGGAGCGCACGTCATCGGCTCGACGGCCAGGCCGATGCGGTGGTTCGGATTCGACGGGCCGTCCGGCTGATCGGCCGTGTGCACCTGCACCCAGGGGCATGCGGCATCCCAGATGATCGCCACGCCTCGGCCCGCGGCATCCGTCACCCGTACCGTCGTGAGACCGTCGGCGTCGGGGAGGAGGCCCGTGTAGGCGTGGTCGATCTCGACGGCGCCCAGAGAACGCGCCCGGCGGAAGTCGAAGCGCTCGGGGTCGGAGTCGTCTACCCCACCGAGGCCGTCGGGAAGCAGCCGCTCCCCGGCCACGGCGAGGACGTCGGATGCCGGCAGCTCGAGGCTCCACGAATCCAGCGCCGACTCCCCCGCGCTCAGATACGGGTGCGCCGATGTCCCCCAGGGGACGGATTCGCGGCTGTCGTTCGTCGCGATGACGGTCTGCGTGAGGCCCTCGGAGTTCAGGGCGAACGTCGTGGTGACCGTCACCCGCCACGGGTAGCCGATCTGCGGCTCGATCACGGCGGCGAGCGTGACGTGCGAGGCGCCCTTGTCGATCGCCTCGAACTCCAGCCACCCCGCCAGGCCGTGCAGCGCATGCGATCGCCGCGGCTCGGTGAGTGCGAGCTGACGTTCCACCCCGCCGAAGACGTACCGTCCGTCGATGATGCGGTTCGGCCAGGGGGCGAGCGTCGCGCCCCGGAAGTTCGGTCGCACCTCGTCGGCGTCGAACGGCACCGTCAGGTTGCGGCCCTCGTACGTCAGCGAGCGCAGCGACGCCCCGACGCTCGCGATGACGGCCTCGTAGCCGCCGGCTCGAAGAGAGTGCTGGGTGCCCGAGAGCGGAGTGTGCGCCATGGGTCGGCCTTTCTGGAGAAGTGGGTGGCTCGCCTGAGTCAGAGGCCCTGGGCGAGACGGTAGTAGGCCTGATTCCACCGCAGCTCGCGACGGAAGTCGCGCACGGTCGTGTCCTCATCGATGACCACGAGCTCCGTGCGCGCGATCTCGGCGAAGTCCCGGAACACATCGATGCCGACGGCCGTCGTCATCACCGTATGGTGTGCCGCACCGGCTTCGAGCCAGCAGGCCGCGCTCGTCGCGAAATCCGGCGCGGGCTTCCACACCGCGCGACCGACCGGCAGCTTCGGAAGATCGGGCGCCTCGACGTTCTCGACCACGTTCGCCACGAGGCGGAACCGGTCGCGCATGTCGCTCATCGCGACGACGAGAGCGGGCCCGGGGTCGGCGGTGAAGACGAGCCGCACCGGATCCTGCTTTCCGCCGATACCGAGCGCATGCACTTCGAGGCGCGGCTTCGCCGTGGTCAGCGAGGGCGACACCTCCAGCATGTGGGCTCCCAGGATCCGCTCCCCTCCCGGCACCAGATCGTAGGTGTAGTCCTCCATCAAGCTGGCGCCGCCGGGAAGTCCCGAGCCCATCACGTTGGCCACGCGCACCAGGATCGCTGTCTTCCAATCACCTTCGGCGCCGAAGCCGTAGCCCTCGGCCATCAGCCGCTGCACGGCCAGCCCGGGCAGCTGGGTGAGCGCTCCGAGATCCTCGAAGCTCGTGGTGAAGGCGCCGAAGCCGCCCTCCTCCAGGAACGACCTCAGGCCGAGCTCGATGGCCGCCCCGTCGCGCAGGCTCTGATGGCGCTCAGCCCCCGGCAGCAGCTCGTGCGCGACGTCGTAGGAGGCGACGTATTCCTCCACGAGCGCATCGATCTCGGCATCCGTGGCGTTCTGCACCGCCTCGACGAGCTCGTTCACCCCCCACGTGTTGACCTGCACGCCGAACCGCAGCTCGGCCTCGGTCTTGTCGCCCTCGGTGACGGCGACGTAGCGCATGTTGTCGCCGAAGCGTGCGAGCTTGAGCGTGCGCGATGCGGTCCACCCGGCGGCGGCGCGCTGCCAGTCCTCGATCTGCCGCTGGACGGCCGGATTCGACACGTGCCCGACGACGGTCTTCCGCGCGACCCCGAGACGCGTCTGGATGTAGCCGAACTCGCGGTCACCGTGGGCGGCCTGATTGAGGTTCATGAAATCGAAGTCGATGTCGGCCCACGGCAGCTCGACGTTCGCCTGCGTGTGCAGATGCAGGAGGGGCTTCTGCAGGGCGTCGAGCCCGGCGATCCACATCTTGGCCGGACTGAAGGTGTGCATCCAGGCCATGACGCCGATGACGTCGTCCCGGGCGTTCACCTCGAGGGCGAGGCGGCGGATGCTGTCGGAATCCTTCAGCACCGGCTTCCACACGACCTTCACCGGGAGCCCTGCGAGACCCTCGACCACCGCGCGGGACTGCTCGGCCACCTGGGCGAGCGTCTCCTCGCCGTAGAGGTTCTGGCTGCCGGTGACGAACCAGACCTCATAACCGTCGAGGGATGTGGACAGGGGCGTACGGGTCATGGTTTTCAGCTTTCCGGTCGTGGAGCGAGCGAAGTGAGACGAGACGTGCTCAGAGGGCGACGACGGCGGCGCGTTCGACCGCGAGGCCCGCACGGTATCGGTCGAGGTAGCCGGCGAAACCGGCGACGTCGGCCGGGTCGGGGTCGACCACGGCGATCTCGGCCGTGGCGAAGACGCGCTGCGTCAGGTAGTCGCTCAGGTCGAGCTCGCCGGCCGAATCGAGGTAGGCCGCGAGCACCGCGACGCCCCACGCCCCGCCCTCCGACGCCGTGGCCGCCACGGCCACGGGAGCGGCGAGTGCACCCGCGAGCATCCTCTGTGCGACGCCGGCGGTGCGGAACAGCCCGCCGTGCGCGTACATCTTCTCGAGCGCGACGTCCTCGGCGGCGAGCACGCGCATGCCGAGGCTGAGGGTGGCGAAGACGCCGTAGAGCTGGGAGCGGACGAAGTTCGCAAGAGTCAGCCTGCTGTCGGGCGTGCGGACGAACAACGGCCGCCCTTCCGCGAGACCGGCGATCGGCTCCCCCGCCAGGTGGTTGTACGCGAGGAGCCCGCCCGCGTCCGCGTCACCGTCGAGCGCCGCGGCGAAGAGGATGTCGAAGACGCCGTCGCCGTCCAGCGGGGCGCCCGCGGCCGCCGCGAACTGCCCGAACATACCGGCCCAGGCCGCCAGCTCGCTCGCGCCGTTGTTGCAGTGCACCATCGCCACCGGATCGCCGGCGGGGGTCGTCACCAGGTCCAGCTCGTCGTGCACCCGTGCCAGCGGGGATTCGAGCACCACCATCGCGAAGATGCTGGTGCCGGCGCTGACGTTGCCGGTGCGCGGGGCGACGGAGTTCGTCGCGACCATGCCCGTGCCCGCATCACCCTCGGGCGGGCAGAACGGCACACCGGGCTGCAGCGCCCCGGAGGGGTCGAGGAGGGCCGCGCCGGCGGCCGTCAGCGCACCGGCGTCCTGACCCGCGAGCAGCACTTCCGGCAGCAGCTCGACGATCGGAGCGGGCAGGCGATCGCCGACGAGTTGGTCGTAGGCTCGCAGCATCCGCTCGTCGTACGTCCGCGTCGCGGCGTCGATCGGGAACATGCCGGATGCGTCGCCCACGCCGATCGCGGTGCGGCCCGTGAGCTGCCCGTGAACGTACCCGGCCAGCGTCGTGAGGAACGAGACCCGCGGGACGTGCTCCTCGCCGTCGAGGACCGCCTGGTGCAGGTGGGCGATCGACCAGCGCAGCGGGATGTTGGCGCCGAACAGGTCGGACAGCTCGGCGGAGGCGGCGCCGGTCGTGGTGTTGCGCCACGTGCGGAACGGCACGAGCAGCTCGCCCGCGTCGTCGAACGCCAGGTAGCCGTGCATCATCGCCGAGACGCCGATCGCCCCGAAGGTCGTCGGGCGCACGCCGTGTCGAGCCTCGACGTCGGCCACAAGTGCGGCGTAGGCGGCCTGCAGCCCCGATCGGGCGTCGTCGAGCGAGTAGGTCCAGACCCGGTCGACGAAGGCGTTCTCCCACGCGTGGCCGCCGACCGCCAGCACCTCGGCGGTGTCGCGGTCGATCAGGCACGCCTTGATGCGGGTCGAACCGAGTTCGATGCCCAGAGCCGTCCGGCCGGCGAGGATCGCCGCCCGCGCCGTACCCGCGGAGCCGACAGCCGACACGGATGCTTCGCCGTTCGCGGCCGCGAGGGGCCCGGTCGTCTCGTCGTCGGTCACGGGAGTCCTCCATCGGTCTCGGTGCGTCCTCCCCATGTTACCGGTAACACGGGGTTGCCGCCATCCACGTCGGGTCCGGGCGGGGCGCCGATCAGGCCGGCTCGTGGCCGACCGCGTCCCTCAGCTCTGCTCAGCGTGGCGGTGCGTCGTCCGGCGGTCACACTCACCGGCGTGTCGTCACAGCGAGCAGTCATCCGGGACCCGGCACGTGGGGAGCCGGGGCGGAGCGCCCCGCCGGGAGGATGTCGTGTCAGGGCCGCTCAGCGCGCAGAGGGGCGGTCGAATCCCGCACCGCCAGCACGGGCGGTACGACCGACGGTGGACCCTGGGTCGGCGCGTCGACGGCCAGCACCGCCGCCACGACGCGCGCGGCCTCGCCGGCGATGTCGAGACGCACCGTGGTGAGCGCGGGACGGTAGTACGCGGCATCCGGATTGTCGTCGAAGCCCGCCACGCTGACGTCGTCGGGCACGTCGACACCGGCCGCTTCCAGCCCGGCGATCAGTCCGAGCGCCATCTGATCGTTCGCGACGACGACGGCCGTCGGACCGCCCGGAGCGCGCACGGCGGCGGCCACGCGGGGGGCGGCGGCGGCTCCGGAATCGGCCGACCAGTCCCCTGCCCACTGCGGACCGGTCTCCAGACCGCGCGCACGGAGAGCGGACTCGAACCCTGTCGCGCGCGCTCGCTCGTCCCACCAGTCACCGGGACCGCCGACCCGGGCGATCACGCGGTGGCCCAGATCGGCGAGGTGGCCGACCACCAGCGCGACGCCGTCCGCCTGCCGCTGCGCGCCCGAGCCCTCGTGCAGAGCGGCCAGCGGCACCCGGAGTCCTGCGTCGGCCACGATGCGCTGCGTGCGGATGTGGGGCGCGATCAGGATGACCCCGTCCACCCCCTGGGCGCGGAGGTGGTCGACCGCTGACCGCACCGACGCCTCGTCGCCCGCGTCGGCGTACACCGTCGCCACCCAGCGCCCCGCGGCGCGCGCGGCGGCCTCGACGGCCGCGATCCCGACCGACGGTCCGTACAGGGTCGAATCCGAGGCGATGACGCCGATCGTGCGCGTCGTGCGCGTCCCGAGCGAGCGGGCGGCGTTGTTGACCCGGTAGTCGAGGGTCGCCATGGCCTCGCGCACGCGCTGTCGCGTGTCTTCGCGCACGTTCGGCACATCGTTGATGACACGGGAGACCGTCTGCGTCGACACCCCCGCCAGGCGCGCGACATCCCGCACCCCGACCCGGGGAGCGTGTTCCGCACCGGCTGCGCTCATCGTGCTCAGGCTAGTGGTCCGCCTGCCCGCGGTGGCATGACCTCAGGGCGCTCGGCGGTCGCGCCGCCCTCTCGGACGATCCCGCGAGAAGGAGCGATCTGCGGGCCACGACCCTCGCCCCGGTGGGGCGTGCGACGCTGGAATCATGCCCGTTCTCCCGCTCCGGCGGCTCCCGATGCCGTCATGACCACGCTCCCACTGCGCGCACGCCTGCTGACCGCCCTCGCCGGTGACCCGGACGGCACACCACCCTGGGTGCTCGAGCTCGCCGACGGCGATGACACCGGGCTCTTCCTCGAGGACGGGCCCGCGTGGACGGTCCATGCGGGCACCGCGACGATGGTCGCCGGCATCCGCGCCCTGCTCATGCAGGCGCTGCATCCCGGAGCCCTCGCCGGAGTGCACGACTGGTCGCGGTACCGGGAAGACCCCCTGGGACGCCTGAGCGGAACCGTGCGATGGATCATCTGCGTCACGTTCGGCTCGCAGGCGCAGGCCGAACGCGAGACGGCGCGGGTGGCGCGCTTCCACACGCGGGTGACGGGCGACTATCGAGCCGGCGACGGGACCCCCTCGTCGTACAGCGCCTCGGACTCGGACCTCGTCGAATGGGTGCACATCGCCTTCACGGACTCGTTCCTCACCTGCCACGAGGCATGGGGCGCGCCCATCCCGGGCGGTCCCGACGCCTACGTGAAGGACTGGGCGACGGCCGGACGGCTCATGCGCCTCGCCGAACCGCCGCAGACCGCCGCCGACATGCGGACGCGCATCGACGACCTCCTCGCCCGCGGAGTGCTGCGCGGCGACATCGGCGACGAGCATCGGGTCGCGGACGTCGTGAGCTTCCTGCGGCGACCGCCCTTCGAGGGATCGATGAACACCGCGTACCGGTTGCTCTTCGCCAGCGCCGTGGCCACCATCCCCGCACGGTACCGCCGACTGCTCGGCATCCGGCGTTCGCCGTTCCCCGTGGTGACGCTCACCCGCCTGGTACTCGCCGTCACCGGCAGAGCGCTCGGCAGCGGACCGCGCGCGCAGGACTTCGCCCGGGAGCGTCTGCGACGGCTCGCCGCGGGCGGCCTCGACGTCGTCGATGCGTGACAGGCTGACACGATGCGCATCGCCCTCACCGGATCATCAGGAAAACTCGGCACCGTCGTCGCCCGCGAACTGCGGGCGTCCGGCCACGAGGTCATCGGTCTCGACGTGATCGGCACGCGGTCCGCCGACTTCGTGCAGGTCGACCTCACCGACTACGGGCAGGTGGTGGACGCCCTCACCGCCGTCAACGACACGCACGACGGGTTCGATGCCCTCGTGCATCTCGGAGCGATCCCGGCTCCCGGCATCCGTCCCGACGTCGCCACGTTCCACAACAACATGCCGGCGACCTTCAACGTGTTCTGGGCGGCCATCCGCCTCGGCATCCGCAAGATCGTCTACGCGTCGAGCGAGACGGTGCTCGGCCTCCCGTTCGACGTACCGCCGCCCTACATCCCGGTCGACGAGGAGTACCCCGCGCGGCCGGAGAGCGTGTATTCGCTCGTCAAGCACCTCGAAGAGACCATGGCGATCGAGCTCGTGCGCTGGCACCCGGATGTCTCGATCACCGCGCTCCGCTTCTCGAACGTGATGGTGCCCGAGGACTACGCGGAATTCCCGTCGTTCGACGCCGACGCGCGTGCCCGCAAGTGGAATCTCTGGGGCTACATCGACGCTCGCGACGGCGCGCAGGCGATCGCGCGCGCTCTCGAGGTGGCGCCCCCCGGGTTCGCACGGTTCATCATCGCGGCGGCCGACACGGTCATGTCGCGTCCGAACGCCGAGCTGATCGCCGAGGTCTTCCCCGAAGTGCCCGTCAAGGCCGGCGTCGGCGAGCACGAGACCCTGCTGTCGATCGACAAGGCCCGCCGGCTGCTCGGTTTCGATCCGCAGCACTCCTGGCGCGACGAGGTCTGATCCCCCGCGGTCGCCGCGTCAGACCGCGCGCGTGCTGCCGCGCACGACGAGCCGAGGCGGACGCGGCGCGGGCGGGACGGCTCCCGCCTGCTCGTCCTGCAGAAGGGCGAGCACCGCGATCATGGCGTCGCGCCCGAGGGCGACGAAGTCCTGACGGATCGTGGTCAGCGGCGGCGAGAAGTGCGCCGCCTCGGGGATGTCGTCGAACCCGATGACGCTCACATCCTGCGGCACGCGCACGCCCGCGGCACCCAGCGCATGCAGCAGCCCCAGCGCCATCTGGTCGTTCGCGACGAAGACCGCACCCGGCACACCGTGCTCCAGCAGCGCCTCGCCGGCGGCGAACCCCGCGTCGGGTGTCCAATCCCCCCGGGTGTGCTCCCCGATGGGCAGTCCCTCTTCGATCAGCCGGTCCCGCCACCCCCGCAGACGCTCTTCGGCATCCATGGATCCTGCGGGGCCGCCGATGTGACGGATGTCGCGGTGACCGAGCTCGATGAGGTGCGAGACCGCGGTGCGGGCGCCGCCGTACTGGTCGATGGTCACCCGCAGCGCGCGTCCGCGCGACTCCGACGCCACCGCGACCAGCGGCACACCCAGCTCCCACCCGTCGAACGCATCGAGTGCCGAGCGCTCCGCGGCGATGAGCACGATGGCCTCGACGTTCTGCCGGATCAGCAGCTCCGCCGCCGACCGCAGACTCGGGCCCGCAGCATCCGCGATACTCGTCGTGATCACGGCGTACCCGGCGTCCCGCGCCGACTCGTTGATCGTCAGCACGATGCTCGAGGGCCCGTAGTCGGGCAGGCCTGTCGCCACGACGCCGATCGTGCGCGAGCGGCGGGTGACCAGCGCCCGTGCCGCCTGCGACGGCACGTAGCGCAGCTGCCGGATCGCCTGCTCGACCCGCTCCCGCGTCGCGGGACGGACGTTGGGAAGGTCGTTCAGCACCCGCGAGACGGTCTGATGCGAGACTCCCGCGAGGCGTGCGACGTCGAAGATCGTCGCTCCCCGCGTGCGGTCGCCGTTGCTGCTCACCTGCCCCGCCGCATCCCCCCGCGCGCGCCGGTGCGCGCCTGATCACCCATTATCACGGCATCCGGTGCGGGGTCCGAGTGGACCACGCCCGCATCGGTCCTCATCGCCGGCGCGCGGTGAGCACCCGCTGCAGGAGGATGAAGACGAGCAGCAGCGCGCCGATGAAGATCTTCGTCCACCACGACGACAGCGTTCCTTCGAACGTGATGATCGTCTGGATGATGCCGAGCACCAGCACTCCGAGGACGGATCCGAGCACGAAGCCGTACCCGCCCGCGAGGAGGGTGCCGCCGATCACGACCGCGGCGATGGCATCGAGTTCGGTGCCGATCGCGGTGAGCGGATACCCCGACAGCGTGTAGAAGGTGAACAGGATTCCGGCGAGCCCCGAGCAGAATCCGCTGATCACGTAGACGAGCACCTTCGTGCGTGCCACGGGAAGCCCCATCAGCATTCCGCTCTGCTCGCCGCCTCCGATCGCGTAGACCGTGCGGCCGAGTCGCGTCTGGTGCAGCACCCACACCGCGACCGCCACGACCACGACCACGATGATGACGCTCGGGGTGATCGAGAGGCCGCCGCCGAGGGGGATGCGTGTGACGGCGAGCGCGATGAACCCCGGATCGGTGATCGAGATCGAGTTCTGGCTGATCACGTAGCACAGGCCGCGCGCGAGGAACATCGCGGCGAGCGTCGCGATGAAGGGCTGGACCTTGAAGTAGTGGATCATCAGACCGACGAGCAGGCCGAGCACGCTCGTGCAGATCAGGATGATGGGGATCACCGCCGCGGGCGCCCACCCAGCCTGCAGCAGGCTCGCCGCGATCATCGTCGAGAGGGCCACGACCGCACCCACCGATAGGTCGATGCCGCCGGTCAGGATCACGAACGTCATCCCGACGGCGAGCACGATGAGGTAGGCGTTGTCGACGAACAGGTTCAGGAACACCTGACCGGTGAGGAAGCCGCGGTAGCGGACGCCGCCGCCGATGAACACGACCAGGAAGAGGATGGCGGTCACCAGGACCGGACCGTACTTCGGACTCGTGAACGTGTCGCGGATGCCCGCGCCGATGCGCTGCAGCGGGGTCGCGGGCGTCCGCGGGGAGAATGCGCCGGCGCTCATGCCGCCACCACCTCTTCCTTCTTCTTTCCGGCTCGCAGGGCGAGCTTGCGACGGAACGAGGCGAGCGCGTCGTTCGTCGTCGGCGACTGCAGCAGGCACACGATCGTGACGACCGCGGCCTTGAACACCATCGTCGCGATCGGCGGGATGCCCACGGTGTAGACCGTTGTGACGAGGGTCTGGATCACGAGCGCGCCCACCAGGGTGCCGGCCAGCGAGTATCGCCCGCCGGCCAGCGACGTGCCGCCGATCACGACGGCGAGGATCGCGTCGAGCTCGATGAAGAGGCCCGTGTTGTTGGCGTCGGCGGCCATCGTGTTGGCGGTGAGGATGAGTCCCGCCACCGCGGCGCAGACCGCGGCGAAGGTGTAGACGGCGAACAGCAGGCCCCGCGCGCGCACGCCCGCCTGACGGCTCGCCTCCGGGTTGATGCCGACGGCCTCGATGAGCATGCCGAGCGCCGTACGCCGGGTGAGGACGGCGGCCACGAGGAAGATGAATGCGGCGATGAAGACCGCGATCGGCACCCCGAGCCAGAACCCGGCGCCCAGTGACTTGAACGGCGGGCTGTTCACCGTGAGGATCTGACCCTCGGTGATGAGCATGGCGATGCCGCGCCCGGCTGTCATGAGGATCAGGGTGGCGATGATCGGCTGGATCCCGAAGACCGAGACGAGGAATCCGTTCCACAACCCGCAGACGAGACCCACCGCCAGCGCCACCACGATCGCCACGGCGACCGTACCGGGATTGGTGGGGTCGGACGATCCCAGCAGGATGCTGCAGGCCACGGCTCCGGAGATCGCGCAGACCGCACCCACGGAGAGGTCGATCCCCCGGGTCGCGATCACCAGCGTCATGCCGACCGCGACGATCAAGGTGGGAGCGCCGTTGCGCAGGATGTCGATCAGGCTGCCGTAGAGGTTGCCGTCGCGGATGGTGATCGAGAAGAACCCGGGGAAGGCCAGCACGTTGATGAGGAACAGTGCGAGCAGCATGACAATCGGCCAGAAAAGGCGACTGGCGAAGGTGCGGGCGAGGACGGTGCTCATGAGGGGGCTCCGGGTCGGTCGTCGGCGGATGGAGATGACACGAGGGTGCCGGCAGGCGCGTCGTCGGCCCCACCGTCGGCGATGAGGGCGAGCAGGCTGTCGACGCTGAGGTCGTCGTTGTCGAGGTCGGCGACTTTCTGCCGGTCGCGCATCACGACGATGCGGTGGCTCAGGCGCAGCACCTCCTCGAGCTCGGCGCTGATGTAGACGACGCTCATGCCGTTCTCGGCCAGGCTGAAGACCAGCTTCTGGATCTCGGCTTTCGCACCGATGTCGATGCCGCGGGTCGGTTCGTCGAGGATCAGCAGTCGCGGGGCGACAGCCAGCCAGCGCGCGAGCAGCACTTTCTGCTGGTTGCCGCCCGAGAGGTTCCGCACGATCGCATCGGGGTTCGCCGGGCGGATGTTCAGCGCCTGAATGTAGCTCTGGGCCAGTTCGTCCTGCCGCTTCTTCGGGATCGGGCGGAACCAGCCCCGGTCGGCCTGCAGGGCGAGCACGATGTTGTCGCGCACCGTCAGCTCGTCGACGATGCCCTCGGAGCGCCGGTTCTCGCTCGAGAAGGCGATCCGACGCGTGAGCGCCTGACGCGGGGTCCTCAGCCGCGTGGGCTTGCCGGCGAGCGTCAACTGGCCGCCGTCGGACCGGTCGATGCCGCCCAGCAGCCGCGCGACCTCGGTGCGGCCCGAACCGAGCAGGCCCGCGAAGCCGACGATCTCGCCCTCGTGGATGGTGATGTCCACCGGCGACACCGACCCGCGACGACCGATGCCCCGCGCGCGGACGAAGACCGTGGCATCCGCTCCCTCGGCCTCGGCCTCCTGCACGCGCTGCTCGAGATCTTCCAGGGTTGTGAGCTCCTTGCCGATCATCTTCTGCACGAGGTCGATACGCAGGAGATCGGGCGTGAGGTACTCCCCGACGAAGCGCCCGTTGCGGAAGACGGTGAGACGGTCGGCGATCTCGTACACCTGATCGAGGAAGTGCGACACGAAGAGGATCGCCACGCCGTCGTCCTTGAGCGAGCGGATGATGCGGAAGAGCTCGGCGACTTCGTCGGCGTCGAGGCTCGACGTCGGTTCGTCGAGGATGAGCACGCGCGCGTCGATGTTGATCGCGCGCGCGATCGCGATGAGCTGCTGAATGGCCAGCGAGTGCGAGCCGAGGAGCGAACCGGGGTCGACGTCCAGACCGAGCCCCTCGAGGACCGTCTTGGCGGTCCTGCGCATGCGGCGACCGTCGATGGCCCCGAATCGACGCGGTTCGCGGCCCAGCATGATGTTCTCGGCGACCGACAGGTTCGGCAGGAGGTTCACCTCCTGGTAGACGGTGCTGATGCCGGCGTTCTGCGCATCCGCCGGACCGCGGAACGACACGGGCGCGCCGTCGAGCACGATCGATCCCGAGTCGATCTGGTACACCCCGGTGAGCGCCTTGATCAGCGTGGACTTGCCCGCGCCGTTCTCCCCCATCAGCGAATGGACCTCGCCGGGGAACATACGGAACGAGACGCCGTCGAGCGCCTTCACACCGGGGAAGCTGATCGAGACGTCGGTCATCTCCACGACCGGACGAGGGTGGGCGGCGGGCGCGGCAGGCCGGGTGAGCTCAGTCATCCTGTGTTCTCCGTCGAACGAGGCGGGCGGTGTGTGTCGAGCGTAGAGGTGGGGTGCGCGACCGGCGCGCACCCCACCAGGGTCAAGCGGACGTCGGGCGGGCGGATGCCGCGGCATCCGCTCGTCCGTCAGTACTGGCGGTCCGGCAGAGCCGCGACGGCCTGCTCCTGAGTGAACGTCGTCTCCTCCGTCACGATGCGCTTCTCCACCGTGCCGCCGTCGTTCAGCGTCTTGATGATGTCGACCAGCTGGGCACCGAGGAGCGGCGAGCACTCGACGATGAAGTTGATCTTGCCGTCGGCCAGGGCCTGCATGCCGTCCTTGACCGCGTCCACCGTGACGATCTTGATGTCCTGTCCCGGCACGAGACCGGCGGCCTCGATCGCCTCGATCGCGCCCAGGCCCATGTCGTCGTTGTGTGCGTAGACCAGGTCGATGTCGGGGTTGGACTTCAGCATCGCCTCCATGACCTGCTTGCCGCCGGCGCGGGTGAAGTCGCCGGTCTGGCTCGCGATGACCTTCAGGTTCGGGTTCTCCGTGATGGTCTCGGCGAAGCCTTCGGCGCGGTCGATCGCGGGCGCGGCGCCGGTCGTGCCCTCGAGCTGGACGATGTTGACGGGCGCGCTGGCGTCCTTGTACTCGTCGAGCACCCAGGCGCCGGCTTTCTTCCCCTCCTCGATGAAGTCCGAGCCGAGGAAGGAGACGTACAGCGAGTCATCGGCGGAGTCCACGGCCCGGTCGGTGAGGATCACCGGGATGTTCGCGGCCTTGGCCTCGTTCAGGACGGCGTCCCAGCCGGTCTCGACGACGGGCGAGAACGCGATGTAGTCGACGCCCTGCTGGATGTAGGACCGGATCGCCTTGATCTGATTCTCCTGCTTCTGCTGTGCGTCCGAGAACTTGAGCTCGATGTCGGCCTCGGAGAACGCGGCCTGGATGTCCTTCGTGTTGGCGGTGCGCCACCCGGACTCCGCGCCGACCTGGGCGAACCCGACGACGAGTTCGTCGAGCGCCTTCGGACCCGAGCTCGCCCCGGCGCCGGCGTCTGCGCCGCCGGCGCATCCCGCGAGTCCGATCAGCAGTGCGCCGACCGCCGCGACCGAGATGATCTTCTTCATTGCATGAACCTCCGTGTTCGTTCCGGGTAGGCGCTTCTCTGCGCTCCTGGTGCCTGGCCGCCATGGCCGTGATCAGGATGTTAGCGCTCACTGTTAGCGCTCACAAGCAGGTGGGAGCCGCCGCTCTGCAACATTCCGGTAACGGATGTGAGCGCGAACATCGGTCGAGCGCCGATCGCGCTCGCACCCTCTCCCGACCGCGTGCGCTGTCACCGGCCAGGGTCGGGACACGCCGTGCGACATGGCCGGCGCGCGGCGTGTCGCGTCCACCGATGGACGCCGCGGGTCGAGCGGAGGTCCGACGGGGTCCTGCGGGCGAGTACCGTGGAGAGTGCGATGCCCGAGCGATCCGTACGCGCGGGCGAGCGCACCAGGAGGGCACGCCATGAAGATCGTCTCCACATCCGATTGGCGCGACACGATCGCGTTCGAGACACCCGTGAGTGTCGCTGACCTGGCCCCCGGGGAGGCCACCCGCTGTTCCGTGTGCGGGAGCGACTCCGAGCCCCGTGAGCGCGACGAGCTCTGGGCCGTCAAGCACCGCCATCCGAAGCAGCACGGCGGCTTCGTCCGCTTCTACTGCGCCGACCACCTGCCCGAACCGGTCGCCGCCCCCGCGCCCGCCGCCGCGCCGGTGGCCCGGGCCCGCACAGCCGGCAGCCGTCCCCCGGCGCGCACGCCGGGAAGCTCCGAGCGCCGCGAACCCTCCGGGCGCAAGCCCCCCGTCCCCGACCACGAGCGCGCCGTGTGCCCCGACTGCTGGGTCGAGGTCAGTGCGACCGGCGAGTGCGGAATGTGCGGTCGGCAGACCGCCTGAACCCCTCCCGGTCCTCGGTCACCGAGGTCGGCGTGCGCGCGTCCACCCGGGCAGTCGCCGACGCGGTGTCGCTATGACGTCGACATCGGATCGTGCCCGAGTCGCAGCATCCCGCCGCTCGTTCCATTCCCGCACCCGCTCGTCCACGTCGACCGTCGGCGTCACGACGGGCGGCCCTCCGAGCAGCTGCCGCCGTGCCTCGATCACTCGGCGGTTGAAGTCCTCCAGGTGGTCGCGCACTTCCGCCTCCGAGCGCCACTGATCGATCCGCGCGTCCAGGCCGGCGTACTCGGTGCGCAGGGTGAGGGCGGGGGGACCGAGCCCCGTGAGCCCCTCCCTCTCGATCTTGCGACGCAGCCACCAGTCCGGGTCATGGGACGATCCCAGGCCGGGCAGCGGCTTGCCGGCACCCGCCAGGTTGTCGAACTCGCCCCGGCGGACGGCCTGCTGGATCGCCGTCTCGACGTACGCCGCGTGCTCCTCAGCCGAGAAGCTGCGCTCCGCGGAGGCGGGGCGAGGCGGATCGGATGCGGCACCGTCGGGCGCCGCATGTTCTGCACCCGTCGCATCCTGCGCCGCGGCACGACCCTGGCGGTAGCGCGCCGCCGCCTCGCGCGGGTCCTGAGCCTCCTGCATGATCCCGGCCGGGTCAGCCGATCTCGAGCATCTCGGCGGAGCGGTTCCAGAGCTGACGGACCAGCGCGGCATCCGACGCCATCCGGTGGGCACGGGCGCGTTTGCGGTCGACGAAGTATTCACCCGACGGGTAGTCGACGCCGGGCGCATGCTCGGCGAGGTAGACGAGGGTGTCAGCCCCCTTCTCCACCGGCGCGAGGAAGCGCTGCGCGATCTTCGACTGGTAGACGGCAGCCATCGCCGAACCCGGGTCGCCCGAGAAGTTGGATCCGATCACTCCGGGGTGGAAGGCCGTCGAGGTGACGCCCTCGTCGCGGTAACGGCGGTCGAGCTCCTTCGCGAACATCACCTGCGCGAGCTTCGCATTGCCGTAAGCACGGCGGGCGTCGTAGTTCCGCCGGGCATCGAGGTCGTCGAGGTCGAGCTTCGAGAACAGTCGGCCGGCCGCGCTCGAGGTGTTGATCACCGTGCCGCCCGCGGCCACGAGGTTGTCGTGGAGCAGATGGGTGAGCAGGAACGGAGCCAGGTAGTTCACCTGGAACGTCATCTCGTGCCCGTCTTCGGTCTCGGCGCGTTCGCTGGCGAAGATGCCGCCGGCGTTGTTCGCGAGCACGTCGATCTGCGGATGCCGCGACGCCAGCTCATCGGCGAGGCGTCGGACGTCGTCGAGGTCGGAGAAGTCCGCGAGATGCGACTCGGCGCCGATCTCATCCGCGACGGCCTTGGTCTTCGGGGCGGAGCGCCCGACCACGACCACCTCATGGCCCTTGCTCGACAGCTCGCGCGCCGCCGCTGCCCCGATTCCGTCGCTGGCTCCCGTGATGACGATCGTGCGTGTGCTCATGATCGTCAACTCTGCCACGCCTGGGAGGACGCAGGACCGCGTCCGAGGCCGGTGGCGATCGAGTCAGCCGTGGACGGCGGTCTGACCGAGATGCTCCACCAGTTGGTCGAGGGCACTGTCCCACCCGTCGTAGAACTCGTCGTCCCCGCTCACCCCGTCGACGCCGCGCAGATCGAACGTCAGGCGGGTCAGCTCGCCGAGGTCATCGATGGTCACCGTGACGATGGGGGTGTCGTCCGGGTCGGCCGACGGGTCGCCCCACGTGAACACCAGGCGTCGCAGCGGCTCCACCTCCCGATAGACGCCGCCCGTGGGGTACTCCTCGCCGTCGGTCTCGTTCACCATCGTGTACGCGTACTCTCCTCCGACCCGCGCGTCGATGCGGACGGATTCCCGCGGCGTGACCAGATCACGCGGATGCCACCACTGGGCGGCCTCGTCGGCATCGGTCCACGCTTTCCAGACCTCTTCGGGGGTGGTGTCGAGCACACGCGTCAGCGTGAACCCCTTCGTCGTGTCGATCATCTGCGACTCCTCACGTCGCGGTGAACGCTAGGCGGCGGATCGACGCGGGTCAACCCCCGCGGCTCGCGCGAACGGGCGTCCTCGATCAGCCGTTCAGCGCGAGGGCGAAGGGAAGCACGGCGGAAGCGCCCGCCCGCCGGAGCTCGCGGGCGGCGACCGTGAACGTCCAGCGGCTGTCGGCGAGGTCGTCGATCAGCAGAACGGGTCCGCCCGGGACGTCGAGGCCCGACGCGTCGAAGCGGTCCCAGAGCCCGGCGAGTCGGTAGACGCTGTTGCCGCCTGGTCCGCCGCTCGGGCCGCCGTTGCGCGTACCGAGCGTACCGAGGTAGGGCAGTCTGCCCGCACTCGCAAGGCCTCGGGCGACCGACTCGATCAGCTGCGGGCGCCCGCGCGACGGCATCGCCACGACGGCCACGGGTCGGTGCTCCCACGACCAGTCGGCGAGCACCCGCACGGCGGCGTCCAAGAGTGCGGGGCTGATCGGCGCGTCTGTGACAGGCTGCGCGAAGAGCGTGCGCAGAGCCCCTCCCCAGCCGAGATCGCTCAGCCGGGACAACGCACGTCCCTCCTCGTACCGCTCGTCGGCGGCGATGCGACCCTTGGCGGGCACGCCCTGACGGTCGGCTCCGACGGGCCACTGCGCCCGCGGCTCGATGGGCACGCCGACCCGCGCAAGAGCGCCGGCCGCAGCATCCGTCGCCTCGGACGCGACGCCGGAGTCGAACCACGCGCCGGCGCAGTTGTCACAGCGGCCGCACCGCGCCGCGGTCGGATCGTCCAGCGTGCGCTGGAGGAACTCCATGCGGCAGTCGTCTGTGCGCTCGTAGTCGAGCATGTGCTGCTGCTCGGCCCGTCGAGCCTCGGCGATGCGCTCGTACCGCTCGGCGTCGTAGGTCCACGCGACGCCGGTGGACACCCACCCGCCCTGCACTTTTCGCACCGCGCCGTCGACGTCGAGCACCTTGAGCAGCAGCTCGAGGGGTGTGCGTCGGATGTCTACGAGGGCCTCGAGCGCCGGCGTCGAGATCGGCCGATCGCCCAGTTCGGCGATGACGCGCTCGGCGCGCTCCTGCGTCGGCATCGATGCGGTCGCGAAGTACCGCCAGATGTCGGGGTCCTCCGGACCGGGCAGCAGCAGCACGTCCGCGTTCGCGGTGGCACGACCCGCACGGCCGACCTGCTGGTAGTAGGCGACGGGCGAGGACGGTGCGCCGAGGTGCACGACGAACCCGAGGTCGGGTTTGTCGAACCCCATGCCGAGCGCGCTGGTGGCCACCAGCGCCTTCACCTCGTTGGCCTTGAGCATCGCCTCCGATTCCTCCCGCTCCGCCGGGTCGGTCCTGCCCGTGTAGGCGCGCACCTCGTGGCCCGCCTCACGCAGGAGGCGGGCCGTGTCTTCGGCACCCGACACGGTGAGGCTGTAGATGATCCCCGATCCGGGCAGGTCGCCGAGGTGTGTCAGCAGCCAGGCGAGGCGGGCGCGGGCATCGGAGAGGCGCAGCACGCCCAGTCGGAGGGATGCCCGGGCCAGCGGGCCCCGGATCGTGACCACCTCCGCGTCGAGGTCGGGATCACCTCCACGCGTCGCGGCATCCGTCGTCCCACTCCCCCGGCCGAGCTGCTCGGCGATGTCGGTGACCACGCGGCTGTTGGCCGTCGCAGTGGTCGCGAGGATCGGCACGCCGGTCGGCATCTGGGCGATGAGGTCGCCGAGGCGTCGGTAGTCGGGGCGGAAGTCGTGCCCCCAGTCGCTGATGCAGTGGGCCTCGTCGACCACCAGCATCCCCATGCGGTCCACCAGGTCGGGAAGCTGCTGATCGCGGAACGCGGGGTTGTTCAGACGTTCCGGAGAGAGCAGGAGCACGTCGACCTCGTCGCGCTCGAGCGCCGCGCGCACGTCTTCCCACTCGTGGGCGTTCGTGGAGTTGATCGCGACGGCGCGCACACCCGCCCGCTGGGCGGCCGAGATCTGGTCACGCATGAGGGCGAGCAGCGGCGAGACGAGTACCGTCGGGCCTGCCCCGCGCCGCCGCAGCAGCAGGGTGGCCACGAAGTAGACCGCAGACTTGCCCCATCCCGTCCGCTGCACCACCAGCGCGCGGCGACGCCCGTCGACCAGGGTCGCGATGGCCTCGAACTGTCCCTCGTGGAAGTCCACGTCGTCGCGGCCGACGAGCGTGCGGAGCGTCGCTAGTGCCGCACCGCGGGTGCCGGTCTCGGCCGGATCGGACGTCGCGGGTACGGGCGGGGCGGCGTCGGGGTTCACCCCTCGAGTCTCTCAGGATGCACCGACACGCGGCCCGACGACGGAAGCCGGGCTCCCGCCCCGCGGTACGCGACGCCCGCCGCGCCGCGCGGGTGTTCCTCGCGCGACCGCGCGCGGCGTGTTCCGTTGCTCGCGCACCGCGCGCGACGTGTTCCGTTCCTCGCGCGACCGCGAACGGTCACGACGCGCCGCGGCTCACCGACCGGGCACGCGCCGAACGGCATGTCGCGACCGCTCGCGCCACGTCGGAACGCCACGAGGCGCTGCGGATGCCTCGCACGACCGCGCGCGACGGTTCCCCGCGCCACCGCGAACGGTCACGACACGCCGCGGCTCACCGACCCGAGCACGCGCCGAACGGCATGTCGCGACCGCTCGCGGCGCGTCCGAGCGTCGGAACGCCACGCCCCGCCGCACCGCCACGCGGCGCCGCGGCGCCAGCCTCAGATCGTGCGCGCGAACGGGTCGAAGTCCGCCGAGACCGAACCGACGGCCGCGACCGTGCTCCCGACCTCCACGAACGCGCCCGAGACCACCGACTCCTCGATCGACAGGAGCGTGTCGAGCACGTGGTACCCCAGCTCGCCGCTCGCCACGTGGGGCCGACCCTCACGGATCGCGCGCGCCATGTCGAGCAGCCCGAGACCACGGCCGACCGTGACCCCGTCCTGCTCGACCTCGATCCACTCCTGCACGTTGGTCGCCGGCGGGACCTCGATCTTCTCGAGCGGACGGACGAACGCGATGCGTCCACCGAACGTGTTCGGGTCGGGGATGACGAGCGTCCCCTCGGTGCCGTTGATCTCGAACACGCCGTGGCGCCGGAGCGCCGAGTCGGTGCTGTACAGGCTCTGCGCCTGGCCGCCCTGCTCGAACCGGGTGAGCACCGACACGGTGGAGGGGATCTCGACGGGGAACTCCTGACCCGCGAGCTCGCCGACCTGCACGCGCCGGGTCGGCGTCGCCGACAGCCCGAGAGCGGCGACCGCGCCGACGGGTCCGAAGATGTGCACCAGCGCCGAGACGTAGTACGGCCCCATGTCGAGCAGCGGACCGGCACCGCGGGCGTAGAGGAACGCGGGGTTCGGGTGGAAGAGCTCCGGGCCCTGCCACTGGAACGAGGTCTGCGCGAACAGCGGGCGACCGATGTCGCCGCGCGCGATCGCGCGCTTGGCCGACTGCACGCCGGGACCGAGCACGGTGTCGGGCGCGATGCCCACCCGAAGGCCCGCGGCCGCTGCCTGCGCGAGGAGCGCGCGCGAGCTGTCGCGGTCGACGCCGATCGGCTTCTCGCTCCAGACGTGCTTTCCCGCTGCGATCGCCGCCGAAGAGACCTCGACGTGGGCCGCCGGGATCGTCAGGTTGACGACGATCTCGACGTCGGGATCATCGAGCACCGATTGCACGCTCCCCCCGGCCGGAACACCGTGCTTCGCGGCCTGCGCGCGTGCACGATCCTCGTCGAGGTCGCCGACGGCGACCACCCTGATGTCGGGGAAGGACGAGAGGTTCTCGAGATAGGTGTCGCTGATGTTCCCGGCTCCGATGAAGCCGACGCCGACGGCATCCGATGTCGTGGCCATCAGCGGGTCGCCTGAGCTTCGAGGAATGCGCGGCTCTGACCGATCGCGTCATAGATGTCGCCGTCGTAGGCGTCGAACTCGACGACGGCGTATTCGACGGCGGATGCTGCGGCCAGCGCGTCCGCGAGGGGGACGCTCCCCTGTCCGGCCGGCACCTGATCGGCCGGCGGGTAGGCGGCCAGGAGCTCGGGGGCGAGGGTGCCGTCCTTGACGTGGACGGCCTTCACCCGGTCGCCGAGGCGGCCGAGGAGCGCGGGCACATCGACTCCGGCGCGGGCGGCCCAGTACAGGTCGACCTCCAGAGCGACGTCGGCGTCGAGCAGCTCTGCGAGCACTTCGAGACCCGTGCGGCCGTCGATCGTCGCCTCGAGCTCGTGAGCGTGGTTGTGGTACCCGACGCGCAGGCCACGGGCGCGGGCGGAGGCCGCCGCGGCGTTGAGGAGCCGCGCGGTCTGTTCGATCTGCTCGCGCGTCTCCCATCGGGCGGGCGCCGTGTAGGGGTCGATGACGAGGTTCATGCCCAGCGTCTCGGCTGCCGTGAACACCTCGTCGTGGCTGGGGACCGGGACGGTCGAGCCCGAACCGTCCGGGTTCACGAACGATTCCGACGCGAGGAAGGCGTGGCCGGTGGGCGCCGCGAACCCGTACTTCGAGAACACCGCGGCGAGGGCGTCGGCACGGCGGACGAAGTCGTAGGGTTCGACGGAGGTGAATCCGGCGTCGGCGATCTTGGCGAGCGTGCCGTCCATGTCGGCCTCGAGGGCGGCGTTGACGGTGAACAGCTGGACCGATGTGGTGGGCTGCATGATGTTCTTCTTCCTGGTCTCCGTTGACGGGCGATGCCGTGACGGTCCGACGCTACCAGAAGAAACCTCCACGCGGAGCTTTTGCTGAGTACAGTGGTCCCATGCCCAGAGACGCGAACGACACCGACCGCGAACGCGCGCGCGGCACGTACGCCAAGGGCATCGCCCGCCGGCAGGAGATCCTCGACCGCGCGATCGAGGTCTTCGCGGCCCGCGGCGCCGAGAAGACGTCCCTGCGGGCCATCGCCGAGCGCATCGGCGTCTCGCACGCCGCCCTGACGCACTACTTCTCATCGCGCGAGCAGCTGCTCGTAGAGGTCTACCGCGAAGCCGCGAAACGCGAGGATGACCACGAGGCCACCCTCCGCGACCTCTCCCCCGTGGAGATGATGGCCGTCTCGGCCGAACGCAACCGTGAGGTGCCGGGCCTGGTGCAGCTCTACTCGACCCTCGTCGCGTCGGCCATCGAGGACGGGCATCCGGCGGCGACCGAGTTCGCCCGCGAGCGCTTCGCCGATCTCCGGGACACGCTCGCGACACAGATCGCCGACCGTCAGGAGCGCGGTCTCATGCGCCGCGACGTCGATCCGCACGCCATCGCCGCGCTCGTCATCGCGGCCTCCGACGGCCTGCAGATCCAATGGCTGCTGGACGCCGACGCCCCGCAGGACGAAGCGCTGGCCATGCTGTCACGGATGCTGGAGCCTCCGCGCTGCTGACGAAGGGCTCCCCCGTTCAGTAGCGCGGACGATCCTCGCGCTTCGCGGAGCGGGCGCCCCGGTCGAGCTGCATCTCGATCAGCTTGCCGCTGATGCGGGTGTTCTCCAGCCGCTTGAGAGTGGCCGCCGGGAGGTCTGCCGGCAGCTCGACGAGCGAGAAGTCGGGGCGGATCTGGATCGCGCCGAAGTCCTCCCGGCGCAGACCGCCCTCGTTGGCGAGCGCACCGACGATCTGGCGCGGCTCGACTTTGTGCCGACGGCCCACCGCGATCTTGTACGTCGTCATCGACCCGCCGCCGGCGCGGGGACGACGCTCAGCCCGCTCGCCGCCCGAGCGCCCGCCGTCGCGGTCACCGCGATCAGCGCGCGGGAGCGAGATCTCCTCGACCTCTTCGAACAGCTTCTGGTCGCCCTGCGCGACGACGGCGAGCGCGGCGGCGACATCCACATCGGGGACGTCGTGGTGCGCCACGTAGTGCGCGACGACATCGCGGAACTGGCTGATCTGAGCGGGGTCGGCGAGCGCCGCGGTGATCGCGTCGTCGAAGCGGGTCAAGCGCGTCGCGGTGACGTCGTCGACGCTCGGCAGCTTCATCTCGGTGAGCGGCTGGCGGGTGGCCTTCTCGATGGAGGTGAGCATGCGTCGCTCGCGCGGCGTGACGAAGCTGATGGCGGCACCCGACCGGCCGGCACGGCCGGTGCGGCCGATGCGGTGGACGTAGGACTCGGTGTCGATCGGCAGGTCGTAGTTGATGACGTGGCTGATCCGCTCGACATCGAGGCCACGCGCCGCGACGTCGGTTGCCACGAGGATGTCGAGTTTGCCCGATTTGAGCTGGTTGACCGTGCGCTCGCGCTGCACCTGCGGCACGTCGCCGTTGATCGCGGCGGCCGTGTAGCCGCGGGCGCGCAACTTCTCGGCCAGCGTCTCGGTCTCGTTCTTCGTACGCGTGAAGACGATCATGCCCTCGAAGTTCTCGACCTCGAGGATGCGCGTGAGGGCATCGACCTTCTGCGGGTACGACACCATCAGGTAGCGCTGCGTCGTGTTCGCCGAGGTCGTGGTCTTGTTCTTGACCGTGATCTCTTCGGGGTCGTGGAGGTACTGCGCCGAGATGCGCCGGATCTGCGCGGGCATCGTCGCTGAGAACAGGGCGACCTGCTTGTCGTCGGGCGTGTCCGCGAGGATCGTCTCGACGTCTTCGGCGAAGCCCATCTTGAGCATCTCGTCGGCCTCGTCGAGCACGAGGTATTTGAGCTCGGAGAGGTCGAGCGTCCCCTTGTCGAGGTGATCCATGATCCGGCCCGGGGTGCCGACGACGATGTGGACGCCGCGACGGAGCGCCGACAGCTGCTGGCCGTAGCCCTGCCCGCCGTAGACCGGCAGCACGTGCACCCCACGGAGGTGCGCCGAGTAGCTCTCGAACGCCTCGCACACCTGCAGCGCGAGTTCTCGCGTCGGTGCCAGCACCAGCGCCTGCGGGGTCTTCTGGGCGAGATCAAGACGCGACAGGATGGGCAGGGCGAACGCCGCGGTCTTGCCGGTGCCCGTCTGGGCGAGTCCGACGACGTCGCGCCCCTGGAGGAGCAGCGGGATCGTCGCGGCCTGGATCGCCGACGGCGTCTCGTACCCGACGTCCTTCAGCGCTTTGAGCACTCCGTCGTCGAGGCCCAGGTCTGAGAAGGTGAGCGTGGGCGGAGCATCCTGCGCCTCGAGGGTGTCGGAATCATGTGAAGAGGCCATGACGGCAACGTTAGTCGCCTCGGCTGTGCGACGTCGGTACGCCGGGAGCCGCGCGACGTCACCGTCGGGGCGGGGTCACTCGGACTCGGCCTTGCGACCGCCCGCCTCGAGCACATCGCCCGCGGGCAGCTCCTGGTGGCCGCCGAACTGCAGCCGCATCGCCGACAGCACCTGGTTGGCGAAGTGGTCCTCGCCGCGCGAGGCGAAACGCTCGAACAGGGAGGCAGCCAGCACCGGCACCGGAACCCCCACGTCGACCGCGGCCTTGACCGTCCAGCGCCCTTCACCCGAGTCCGACACCCGTCCGGCGAGGCCGTCGAGTGTGGGGTTCTCCTCGAGCGCGGCCGCAGCCAGATCCAGCAGCCAGGACGAGATGACCGATCCCCGGCGCCAGAGTTCGGTGACTTTCGGGGTGTCGATCGTGAACTGATAGAACTCCGGATCCTCTAGCGGGGCGACCTCCGCGGAGTGGTCGGCCTCGCGCACTCCGGCGTCGGCGTTGTCGAGCAGGTTGAGTCCCTCGGCGAGCGCCGCCATGATGCCGTATTCGATGCCGTTGTGCACCATCTTCACGAAGTGACCCGCGCCCGAGGGCCCGCAGTGCAGATAGCCCTGCTCCTCGGGGGCGTAGGAACCCGAACGACCGGGCGTGCGGTCGATCTCGCCCGGTCCGGGCGCGATCGTCTTGAGCACCGGCTCGATGATCTCGAACGCCTCGTCGGGGCCGCCCACCATCAGGCAGTACCCGCGGTCGAGTCCGAAGACACCGCCGCTGGTGCCCACGTCGACGTAGTGGATGCCGGTGCTCTTGAGCTTCGCCGCCCGGCGCACGTCGTCGCGATAGTTCGAGTTGCCGCCGTCGATGATGATGTCGCCCGGCTCGAGCACCTCGGCGACCTGGTCGACGACCATGCCGGTGAGTCCGGCGGGGATCATGAGCCAGACCACCCGGGGCGTCTGCAGCTTCGAGACGAAGTCCGCGATGCTGTCACCGCCGACCGCTCCCTCGTCGACCAGCGAGGCCACCGAGGCGGGGTTGACGTCGTACACGACGCACTCGTGTCCGTCGCGCATCAGTCGGCGCACGATGTTCGCGCCCATCCGGCCGAGGCCGACCATTCCCAGCTGCATCGCCACTCCCTACGTTCGGTGTCGAGGCGAGCCTACGCCGCGAAATGCGCAGTCCGATGGATGTGCACCGTGCGCAGCATCCGCGCATCGTTATGTCACAGAGGTCTGCGGCTGTCAATCCCATCCGATTGACAGGGTCGGTGCCGATAATGAGGAACGCGCGGGGTTGCACGAGCTTCTCCGGGCATCGGAAGGCGATGAGAACATCATCGCCGAGCCAACGGAAGGAGCTCACTATGGGCTTGGACGACAAGATCAAGAACGCCGCTGAAGACCTCGGCGGCAAGGTCAAAGAGGGTGCCGGCAAGGTCACCGGCAACGAGAAGCTCGAAGCGGAAGGCCAGACCGATCAGGTCGCGGCCGACGCGAAGAAGGCCGGCGAGAACGTGAAGGACGCGTTCAAGCACTGAGCCTGTGGAATGCCCGGTGCGGAGTCATCCGTGCCGGGCATTTCCGCGTCCGGGCGGCTCAGCCGCCTCGCGGTCAGCCCGCGCGCTCCTCGGCGTCGAGGAGCTCCTCAGCCCGCGGGGACGGGCTCGTCTCCGCGGAACCCGCCCCTCCGAAGTGGGCGGCCTGTTCGCGTACGAACGCCGCGTAGCCACCGGGCGTGCGTCCGAAGAGCCGCCCCGAGGTGAGGACCTCCGCTCGTCCTGACGCGGCGATGCGGGCGCCGCGGCGCCGGCAGCTCGCGACGAGCTGGGCGTCCTCGTGTTCGGTCACCGAAGCGAAGCCCCCCGCAGCAAGATATGTGGACGCGCGGATGCCGAGGTTCGCGCCGTGCACGTTGCCGACCCCGCGCCCTCCCGCGTGCGTTTCGATCCAGTGCTCCCGATGGGCCGCGGTGAGGTCGGCGAAATCGGGACGCACGGTTCCGAGGAAGACGTCGGCGCCCCGGTGCGCGGCGGCCAGCTGGGTCGTCAGCCACCCGGCCGGCACCTCGGAGTCACCGTCCGTGTGCGCCGTCCATATACTCTCCCGCGGGATGCCGCGGAGCGCCTGCAGCGCCGAGGCCGTGCCCACCGCCCGCGCCCGCCCGACGGCGTTCGCGGTGATGGGCAGACCGACGAGCCGGTGCGCACGTACGAGCGCCGGCGACTGGTCGGTGCAGTCGTCGAGCACGACGCGCACGATGACCTGCACCGACGGATCGACCTCGCGGACCGCGGCGCGGACGGCCAGCAGGCACCGGTGCAGAAGCGCCGCCTCATTGTGCACCGGGATCACGACGGCGACAGCCCGGATGACATCGGTGCTCATATCAGCCGCTCCCGTCGTGCGACCGAGACCGCCGGGCGGAACTCGAACACCTCGAGCACGAAGTCGCTCTCGAGATGGCGCACGCTCGCCTCCCACTCGGGCCGTGCCCGCAGCGACCGGTGGACGTCATCGCCGTTCTGCGGGTACGCCGCCACCGGATGCCGCCAGTGCACCGCCACGACACGGCCGTTCGCGCTCAAGGACGCGTGCATCCGATCGATGAGTTCGGCCAGACGGTCCGACGAGAGGTAGTACCCGACCTCCGACAGCACGATCGTGTCGAAGGAGCCCTCCGGCCAATCGCGCGGGACGGTCGCGAGCTCGACGCTGACGTGCGCGAGCGACGCGACACGCTCGCGGCAGCGGCGCACCGCGGCCTCCGCCGCATCCAGGGCGATGACGCTCGTCGCGCGCGCGGCGAGCTGCTCCGTGACCATTCCCGTCGAGCAGCCGATCTCCAGTGTCGCACCCAACTCGGGAGTGGGGAGGGCAGCGAGCAGGATGCTGCGCTTGCGCTCCTCGTACCATCGGGTCTCGAACCCCCAGGGGTCGTCCCCGTTGCGCGCGTAGAACTCGTCGAACCACGCGGCGTCGAGCGACGCGAGCGCCTCGACGTCGGTCTCCGCGATGAAGACCTCGGTCGCGCGCTCGAAGTGCGCCCGCATGCGGTCGTGGACGACCGCCTCGTCGCCCTTCGCAGCGGAGAGAGCCTGGACCTGGCTCGTGTGCAGCTGGATGGCCGCCGCTTTGACGCGACGTTCCTCGGGCGACAGCTCGACCGCGCGGGCCGCGAGCGACGGGAGGTCCGACGGCGCGCCCCAATGCCACAGCCAGATCGGGTAGCCGAAGGACGCGAGCCCGCGCGCCGCGCACGCGGCGACCACGATCTCGCCGGCGATGCGGTGGTCGCGATGCCCGTCGCCCGTCCAGGGCGCGACCACGACGATGTCGGACGCGACCCCGTGTCGGCCGCCCTCACCTCGGTCCGCGTCGTCGAATGAGGCTGCGAGCCCGTCGAGGATCCCGTCCATCGCGGTACGCAGCACGCCGGCGTGCTCGCGCAGCCCGCCGTCGGGCAGCCCCAGGAAGTGCAGGCGGGCGCCGGGCGCCACCAGGTCGACGGCGCGGACGACCTCGCCGCGCCGGTCGCGCGCGAGCGCGCCCGGCGTATGCGTCGGCGAGTCGGGGTGCGACGCCGCGCCGTCTGTCGCGACCACCACGGTGACGGTTCCGCCTGCCGCCCGGACCCTCTGCATCACGCCTGCGGCGCCGAGGGTCTCGTCGTCGGGGTGCGCCGCGACCACGACGAGGCTCTGCACGCTCTCGGGAAAGGGCCGCAACGCGACACCGCCGAGGTGCTCCGCCCACACCGTCTCGTCCGTGCCGGGGTCGAGGTGACTGAAGGCCGGGATCATGAGTTCTCCCCGGTCGGGGCCAAGAGACGACCCAGACGGGCTGCGTCACGCTCACCGTGATGCTGGCGCAGGTAGAGATGCAGGTCGGCGACCCGCCGCGGGTACGCGTCGGCTTCGACCAGCGGCGCCGGACCGAGCGCAGCATCCGCTTCTGTCAACACTGCGGTCACCGCCGCCGCCACGATGTTGCGCACGCGCGCGGCCAGCATCCTCGGGTCGGGCGCGTCGGCAGGGTCGGCAGCGCGGTCGACGAGAGCGGATGCCTCGCGCAGCGCGGCGCGGGCCGCCCACAGTGCCGCATCCGCACGACCCAGATGCGCGAACGCGAGCTGGTCGGCGCGCTCCGATGCGGCCGCCGACGCGAGCAGGTCGATGAACGGGAGAGCCGCGCCCCACCAGACGGCGGCGACCGAGATCCCGCCCCACGCGAAGCCGGGCCGCTGCAGGTACCACTCCGGGTCTCCCACGGCCACGGCCGGCGTGCCCGCGAAATCGACGGGGGCGCTGACCACCTGCGTCAACCCGCGCGGATGCCACGGACCCGCGTGCGTCGTCACCGTGGGATCGCTCAGGGCGACGGCGAACAGCCCTCGACGGCCGTCCTCGAGCGTGGCGGTCACGAGCGCGTGGGAGAGGAACCCCGCGAGCGAGCACCAGGCCTTGCGACCTTCGAGCCGCCAGGCGTCTCCGTCGGGCCTCGCCGTCAGTCGCGCGCCGGGCGCCTCGGCGGCGAAGACGCCCCACGATGATGAGGCGTCGGCCCGGATGGCCGCCACGCCCCGCGGATCGCGGTCGGCACGATGTGCGGCGCCCGCCTGCTGCAGGATCGACAGCGCATCCAGATGAGGTTCCAGCATGCGTCCGGCCGCGACGTCGAGGGCGGCGGTCGCGGCCAGCAGGTCCCACAACTCCGTGGTGCGGCCCGTCGCGATCGGAGGCGTGTCCTGGGCCACCTCGACGCACCAGCGCAGGGTCACCTCGACATCCACACCGAATCCGGGGACCGCACGTGCCGCATCGATGGCGGCCCGCACGAACGGGGTCGTGGGACCGAGCGAGTGAGTCCTGTGACTCCGAGTCATGAACGGCGACCTCCTACCGCGACGTTAACCGTCGGGGCGGGAGTGCGATCCGGGGTTGACAATCGCCGCCCGGGAACGCAGAAAGCTCAGTCGGTGGCGAGAGCTCGGAGCAGACGGACCAGTGCGGCGCGGTCGGCGGGCGTCAGACCGCTCAGCTCGGCGGCCTCACGGCGGACGAGCTCGGTCATGGCGGCATCGACGTGGGCAGCGCCCTCCGACGTCAGCCGGACCAGCACGCTCCGGCCGTCGTTCGGATTGGGCATGCGGGTGATGAACCGGCGCTCGGAGAGGTTGGTCAGCCGATTGGTCATCGCCGCGCTGCCGATCATCGTGAGGTCGACCAGCTGGGTCGCGGTGAGCTCGTGGGGCGGCTCCGCCCTGCCGAGGGCGGCCAGCACATCGAACTCCCACGAGGAGAGTCCCGCGGTGCGGAACGCCTCCGCCCGCAGTCGCGCGAGACGCAGTGATGCACGACGCAGCCGCGACATCACGTCCAGCGGCGTCAGGTCCACCTCGGGCAGCCGGCGCGACCAGGCGTCGATCAGAAGGTCGACTTCGTCATCGGGATACGCGGAGGCCACGAAACGACCGTACCGCGCCGACACGCTCCGGGACGCGGCATCCGCTCGACGCGCGCCGCGGGATCCGGTTCAGGACCGCTCGAGCAGCCCGGACGATCCGAGCACCTGCGCCGGCTCGAGGCGGATGACGACCCTCCGCGGGTTCACGCTCGGCTGCCGATAGCGCGCCGCGTACAGCTCCACGGCGCGAGCGACGGCGGCGGGCTCGCGTTCGATCGTGGCGTGGCCGGCGACCGTGAGCCACTGCGGTCCTGCGACCTGGCTGATCGTCGCGCGCGGGTCGCGCTCGATGTTCCGCACTTTCTGCGTCGCGTCGCTCGTGATGACCCGCAGGATGCCGTCGTCAACCGTGAACCCGACCGCGACCACGTGGATCAGACCGGACGGGCCGATCGTCGACAGGGTGGCGAGGTGGCGGTCGCGGACGAACTGCTCACCGTCGGAGGTGAGGCGCAGGATCGACGTCATGCGTCCATCCTCGCGCCTCGCCCGGCCTACAGGGCGCGGAGTCGTTCGAGGAGCGGACCGGCGGCTTCGGCGAGGAAGCGCGCCTGCGCCTCATCGCCGACCTGCACGATCGCGACGTCGGTGAAGCCGGCCTCGACGTACTCCTGCACAGCCTCGGCGATCTTGTCGAGATCGGGGCCGCAGGGCATCGACTCGGCCACGTCCTCCGGGCGCACGAACGCGCTCGCGCCGGCGAATCCCGCAGGAGTCGGCAGATCGGCGTTGACCGACCAGCCGCCGGCGAACCAGCGGAACTGATCGTGCGCGCGAGCGATGGCGGTCTTCTCGTCGGGGTCCCAGCTGATCGGGATCTGGCCGATCTTGCGCGAACCCGGGCCGTGCGTCTCGTTCCACCCCGTGATGAGGTCCGCGTCGGGTTCGACGGCGACGAGGTGGTCGGCGAGCGGGGCGAGCCTCTCGATCGACCGGTCGCCGGAGACGGCCACCCCGATCGGCACGGGGGTCTCGGGGACGTCCCAGATGCGCGCGGAATCGACGCGGAAGTACTCGCCCTCCCAGGTCGTCAACTCGCCCGTGTGCAGCTCTCGGATGATCTCGATCGCCTCCTGCAGCATGTCCTGACGCACCGCCACCGAGGGCCACCCCTCGCCGATGACGTGCTCGTTCAGGTTCTCGCCCGACCCCAGTCCGAGGATGAAACGGCCCTCCGACAGGATCTGGAGCGTCGCGGACTGCTGGGCCACGAGCGCAGGGTGGTACCGCATCGTGGGGCACGTGACGTACGTCATGAGCTCGACCTTCGAGGTGGCCTGCGCCACGGCGCCGAGAGTCACCCACGCGTTCGGCGCGTGTCCCTGGCTGGTCAGCCACGGTGAGAAGTGATCGCTCGAGACCTCGAAATCGTACCCGAGCTCCTCCGCGGCCACGGCGTACCGCACGAGCTCCCGCGGACCGCTCTGCTCCGTCATCAACGTGTACCCGAACCGTGCCATCGAAAGATCCTCTCGCCGAACTCCTGTGTCAGCAGTGTCGCCCCTGAGCTCGCCGGCGGGCAGGGACTTGACCGGCGGGGGCTGATCTGCAGAGACGTGCGGATGCTGCGCGCCCGGTGCTCGGAGAGGCCGGGCGCGCTCAGCCGGTGGGGAAGAGCTCGACCTCGGTCTTCGCGTAGTGCCGTTGGAGCATCGGGCCGAATCTGCTCTTGGTCAGGCACACGGTATCGGTTTCGCATTTCACGACCGAGTCCTGCGACGAGTACACGCGGAACGCCTCGATCTTCCGGGTGAGAGCGCCGCCGTCGACGTTGGGGGCGAGGTTCGCCGTCGGGTAGCCGATGACGTAGTGGACGGCGTCCGCGGGGTAGGAGATCTGATGCCAGGCCGCGCGGGTGATGGTGCCGGTCGCCGAGTGGTCGGGGTGGTCGCCCGTGGACCATTCCGTCGCCTCCACGGGAATACTCGTGTAGAGCGCGTTGGCGTGGTACGCGGTGATCAGCTCCCCCACGCTGGCGATCAGGGCGGGCAGCGTGATGGGCGCTCCCCCGCCCACCGGCGTGAGTGCCGCGATCTCGCCCGAGAGCAGCTCCGGCAGGCTCACGCCGCCGGTCGCGGGAAATCCGCGACCCGTCAGGTTGCCGTCGGGGAGACGCAGGAAGGTGATCGTCACATCGGGGTCGTTCTCGGGCGACCACTGGCTGGCGACCACGCCGGTCAGAAGGGTGACGCGCTTCTCGGCCCAGAACCCCTGCTGGCCCCGCATGGTGTTGTACGCCCGGAGGATGCCGAGCTCGCGGCCCTTCGCGTACGCGTCGCCCTTGCCGGCATCGGCCCCGGTCAGGAACACGGTGCGCACGCAGTTGCCGGCGTCGAAGGCTTCATCGAGCGCGGGGTTCATGAACAGCAGGTCGTCGTCGTAGTGCGCCCACACCGACATGGTCACCGGCGTCGCGCAGATGGTGTCTGCCGGCGACACCGGAGCGGGCGGAGGCGGCGGGGGTGGCGGAGGTGGGGGCGGCGGGGGCGGCGGAGGCGGTGGCGTGGGCACCTGGGTCACGTCCGGATGAGAGATCGTGCTGGCGCTCGGGCTCGGCGACCCGTCGGAGGAGGCGCCGGTCGCGGAAGTGCCCAGAAGCGCCACCGTGGCCGTACCCGCTCCCGCGAGGACCACGACCAGGCCCGCGATCAGCAGGATCGCCCGGTAGGGCCTTCGGCGCTTCGGTGCGCGCACGCTCGTCCGCGGCATCAGACCTCCCCCACGGCAATCTCGACGCTGAAGTCTCGCACAGATCACGGGCGGAGCCCGACATTTTAGGCGCGGAAGATACGGCAGGGGCCGGATCGACGATTTGATTTCGTGATCAGTCCGCCGGCGCGCCACCCGGGCGTTGCGACGCGTTCATCCGCATCTCAGCGGGGCGCGGTGGGCCGGCTCGCCGATCCCCTCCGGCAGTGGTCGGCTGTCAGCGAGGGGCCCAGAGCTGGTCGACGGCGATGTCGCGGCCGAGGATGCGAGAGGCCGCGCGATGGCCCGAGCACAGGGCGGCGGTGACCGTCGCCGGGTCGTCGGTCCAGGTCGCCTCACCCGCGATGTGCAGCACGTCGCCGATCGGGGTGGCGAGGATGTCGTGGTCGTCGGGCGTCGCCCCGACCACCATGTAGGCGTAGGACCCGCGTGCGTACGGGTCGTCCTGCCAGGACGTGATGTGGGCGTGAGTCGGCGTCTGCACCCTCCCGCCGTACAGACGGCGCAACTCGCCGAGGACCGAGTGCACGACCTGCTCCGCTCTCCATTCCCGGGTCTCGTGGGCGGCCGGCCCCGCCGCGAAGGTCAGCAGGGTCGGCACCCCGTCCAGCGCGGTCAGGTCGTACCAGGAGTGCCACCATGCGGCGGTCGGCCCCTGCTGACGGATCGCGTAGACGTCGTCATCCCAGAACTTCTTCGGAAATCGCAGGAACACCTTTTCGAAGGCATTCATCTCGAGTCGGGCTGCGGCGCCCGCCACGGGGTCGGGCAGAGGGGGGTCGATCACGAAGTCCGCGGACTTCAGCACCCCGATCGGCACCGTCACCACCCCGTGTCGGGCGATGAACTCGCCACGGTCGGTCGTGACCGACACGCCGTCGGGCGACCACTGCACGCGCGTGACGGCATGTTCGAGCCGGACGTCGACGCCGTCGGCGAGTCGCGCCGGGAGCTGGTCGTACCCCTCCGGGAAGACCACTTCGTCACCGTCGATGGAATCGTCGTCGAGTCCATGCGCATCGAGATCGGCGATCCACACGCCGTACTGCTCCTCGGACCGGTGCCGGAAATACTCCCGGGCCCGCTCGGTGCGCGCGTCATCCCACCCCTGGGCCGCGAGGGCCTCTTCGGTGACATCGAGATACGAGCTTCCGGGAGCCGACGCGGCGATCGCCCCGACGAGCGCGGCGTCCACGGCGTGGATGTCGGCGACGTAGCGCGCCGTCGCTGCGGCGTCCAGACGCTGCCCGGCCGGATCGTAGTAGGCGATCGGACGACTATCGGGCTGATACCCGCCGACGGTGAACTCCATCGTCGGAAGACCGAACGCGCGGGCAGCATCCGCCACCGGGCTGTCGTCGATTCCATGGATCCACGACGCACCCAGATCGGTGACCAGTCCGTCGGTGCGGTCGGTCCAGACCCGTCCGCCGATGCGATCCCGCGCCTCGAGCACGATGACCGATCGCCCCTCACCCGCAAGCAGGCGGGCGGCGGTCAAGCCCGCGACACCCGCGCCGACGATGATCGTGTCGACCTCGCTCATCGAGCACTCCTTCGCGTCGAGATGACGGTCGCAGTGCCGCCCGAGGTCAGCGTAACGGCCCGGCCGCGCCCCTCGCGCGCGGGCTTAGGGTCGAGATGTGACTGACCAGGAACCCGGCCCGGACGACGCCCTCGCGCGCCACACCGACTACGGCGTCGAGCGTCTCGAAGAGCCCGATCTCGCGGCAGACCCCGTCACGCAGTTCCGGCGCTGGTTGACCGATGCTGCGGACCGCGATATCTACGAGCCCAACGCCATGGTGCTCGGGACCGTCGGCGCCGACGGCACCCCGTCGAGCCGGACCGTGCTGCTGCGCGGGGTCGACGAGGCGGGATTCGTGTTCTACACCGACCGGTCGTCCCGCAAGGGTCTCGCGATCGACGCGCATCCCACGGTCACGCTGCTCTTCCCCTGGTACGTGATGCACCGCCAGGTGATCGTCACCGGCGACGTGACCACGGTGACGGACGCCGAGTCCGATGCGTACTGGACGAGCAGGCCCCACGGCTCGCGCATCGCAGGGACGGCCAGCGCGCAATCGCGGCCCCTCGCCGCGCGGTCCGATCTCGAGCAGCGGGTGCGCGACCTGGAAGCGCAGTACCCCGAGGACGTCGACGTGCCGAGGCCGGACCGGTGGGGCGGCTATCGCGTCCGCGCGTCGCGCGTGGAGTTCTGGCAGGGCCGCACCTCGCGCCTGCACGATCGCCTCGTCTTCACACGCGATCCTGGCGATGCGGGTCGCTGGACGGTGGAGCGGCTGCAGCCCTGAGCCCCTCGTGTGCTCCGTCGGAGAACGACACGCAGCTCCTATTTCATCCCTCCGCCGTCCGCGTCCCGTACGGGGGCCTGCGGCGCGTCCTTGGGTCCCACCCCGACGGGCAGTCCGGCCTCGGGGTGGTTGAGATCGAAGGCGGGGCGCTCGCTGCGGATGCGCGGGATCGACGTGAAGTTGTGCCGCGGCGGCGGGCACGACGTCGCCCACTCCAATGACGCGCCATATCCCCACGGGTCGTTCACCGTGATCTTCGGCGCCTTCCGCGCGGTGACCCACACGTTGTAGAGGAACGGGATCATGGATGCGCCGAGGAGAAGCGATCCGACGGTCGAGACCTGATTGCCCCACGTGAAGCCGTCGGCGTCGGAGTAGTCCGCATAACGCCGGTTCATCCCGTCCGCTCCCAGCCAGTGCTGGATGAGGAAGGTCATGTGGAAGCCGACGAACAGCATCCAGAAGTGGATGTACCCCAGGCGCTCGTTCAGCATGCGGCCGGTGAACTTCGGCCACCAGAAGTAGAAGCCCGCGAACATCGCGAACACGACCGTCCCGAACACCACGTAGTGGAAGTGCGCGACGACGAAATACGTGTCGGAGACGTGGAAATCCAGCGGCGGCGACGCGAGGATCACTCCGGTGAGTCCTCCGAAAACGAAGGTCACGAGGAAGCCGAGGGCGAAGACGATGGGCGTCTCGAAGGTCAGCGAGCCGCCCCACATGGTGCCGATCCAGTTGAAGATCTTCACCCCGGTGGGCACCGCGATCAGCATCGTCATGAGGGCGAAGAACGGCAGCAGCACCGAGCCCGTCACATACATGTGGTGCGCCCACACCGCCACCGACAGGGCTGCGATCGCGATCGTCGCGTACACCAGGGTCTTGTATCCGAAGATCGGCTTCCGGCTGAACACCGGGAAGATCTCCGACACGATCCCGAAGAACGGCAACGCGATGATGTACACCTCCGGATGCCCGAAGAACCAGAACAAGTGCTGCCACAACAGCACCCCGCCATTGGCCGGATCGTAGATGTGCGATCCCAGCACACGATCGGCGGCGGCAGCGAGGATCGCCGCCGCGAACACCGGAAAAGCCACGAGGACCAGGATGCTGGTGATGAGCGTGTTCCACGTGAAGATCGGCATGCGCCACATGGTCATACCGGGCGCGCGCATCGTGATAATCGTCGTGATGAAGTTCACCGCGCCGAGGATCGTTCCGAACCCGCTCATCCCCAATCCCAGCATCCACAGGTTTCCGCCCGCGCCGGGGGTGAATGTGGCGCTGGCGAGCGGCTGATACGCCGTCCAGCCGAACGACGCCGACCCCTGCGGCGTGAGGAAGCCCGAGACGGCGATGGTGGAGCCGAACAGGAACAGCCAGAACGCGAACGCGTTCAGCCGCGGGAACGCGACATCGGGCGCACCGATCTGCAAAGGCATGATCACGTTCGCGAAACCCGCGAACAACGGCGTCGCGAACATCAGCAGCATGATCGTGCCGTGCATCGTGAACAGCTGGTTGTACTGCTCCTTCGTCGGGACGATCTGGATTCCCGGCTCGTACAGTTCCGCCCGGATGAGAAGCGCCATCACACCCGCGAACATGAAGAACACCACCGACGAGATCAGGTACATGTATCCGATCGTCTTGTGGTCGGTGGACGTGATCCACTTGACGACGATGTTGCCCTTCTGCTCGACACGCGTCGAACTCAGAAGAGCCGCCTGCCGCGCCGGCAGCGTGGTCGGACGACCCTGCGCCGCAGGAGCCTGCTCCGTGGTGTCTGTCATCGTCGTTCCCTCTGTGCGCGTCGGAACCGGGTGGCGGGGTATCGCGGCACTGTAGGAAGGAAACGATGCCGCGGATCAGGGGCTTGCGCACGGAGGTGGACTGCCGTAAAAGCGCCTCGACTATCGCGGTGATGCGCCCGCCGGCGAGACGTCGAAGTTCTGCGAGAACACGTCATCCGGGTCCCAGCGCTTCTTGATCCTCTGGAGGCGGGCGAGGGTGGCGGGCGGGAACGCCGCCTCGACGTCGGCGGCGCGGTGGGTGGACTCGAAGCTGAGGTAGAGGCCGTCCAGCGTCGCGCGCACCGGAGCCCACGCGTCGTCGAAAGCCGGCCCCGGCCGGGTGGAGACGGCCGTCACCGAGAAATTCTGGTGTCGGTGGGCGTAGGCCGTCGCGTCGGCGGCGACGTCGTTGATCGCGCCGCCTGCCGACCTGATCTGCACCATCTCCGCGCGACCTGATGCGAGAAGCTCCGCGAGACCACCCGACACGGCCTCGTCGAGGTGGTCGGCCAGACCCGAGTGCATGGCGGCGCCCTGCTGTCCGCTGTGCGGGGCTCCCGAAGTGAGCGGCACGTTCGCATAGGCGGTCATACCGGCTCGCTGTCCGGCGAGACCACGCAGCCGCGTGAACGGCTCGAGCGCAGTGCTTGCCGCGTTCGCATCGTCACTCGCGAACACGACCGTCGCCTGCGCGAACGGCCGGGCGCCGGCCCCGACGTAGAGGAACGCCGAGACCTCACGCGGTGCGGCTTCGACCACGTCGCCCCACGAGCGGAGGAATGCCCCAGCATCCGTCATCTCGTAGGCGAACGTGGCCTGCGCGACGACCGGTGTCATTCCCGCCTCGAACTCGAACGAGGTGACGATGCCGATGTTGGCGCCCGCGCCCCGCACCGCCCAGAACAGATCGGGGTGCTCTTCAGGGGATGCGCGCACCAGGCGGCCGTCGGCGGTCACGATGTCAGCCGCCCGCATCCGATCGATCGTCAAGCCCTGCAGGCGCCCCAGCAGCCCGATACCGCCGGTGGTCGCCAGTCCGCCGACTCCCACATCGCCGGAGTCGCCCGAGGTGAGAGCCAGGCCCCAGTCACCGAGACCGTGTGCGACCTGAGACCAGCGCGCACCGGGCCCGACGAGCACTGTCGCCCCGCCGAGATGATCCACCCCGTTCAGGCGGCGCAGGTCGATGACGACGCCACCGTCGTTCGTGGCGATGCTGCTGATGCCGTGGCCACCGCTGCGCACCGCGAGGGGGCCGCCCTGGTTGCGAGCGAACGCGAGGGAGCGCGCGGTCTCGCCCGTCGTGCGCGGGAGCAGCACTGTCGCGGGCGATCCCTTCGCCGAGTACACGTGCCTGACCCGTTCGTAATCGGTCCCGCCAGGACGCACGACCTCGATGTCCTCGATCGTGCGCACGTCAGAACCTGTCCGATCCGGCGACCGGTCCGGTCGCCTTCTCGACGTGGTACTGCAGGGCGATGCCGACCAGGGGACTCGTCGCCGCGACGAGGCCGGCAATGTGTGCGCCGATCTCCTCGCCGTCGAGCCAGCCGAGGTCGTCGATCCCCGCTGCCCGGCGTGCGCGCGTGCGGACCACGCCGAGCACCACCTGATAGACCCGCGGCCCACGGCTGCCGAGCTCGGCGGCGATCGTCCGCGTCAACGACTTCGTGGCGGCGGCGCTCAGCGCGATGCCGGCTCCGCCCGGGAACGCGAGGTCGGCGCTCATGCCATTCAGCTGCAGCACGATGCCGGACTTCTTCGTGTGTGGGACGAAGGCGCGGAGCAGCCGGAACACGCTCGTCAGATTGCCGGCGATGAGGTCGTCCCACTCGGCATCCGTGAGTGAGAGTGCGGGCTTGCGGCCCTGCTCGCCCCACGACGCGACGCTGATGACGACGCCGTCGAAGGGTCCGTAGCGCTCGGCCAGACGGGCGGCTTCATCGTCCAGGCCGTCGCCGGCGGCATCGAGCACCTCGGTGACCAGCCGTCCACCGCCCCCCACCGTCGAGATGTTCGCCACGAGGTCCGCCAGTCGCGACAGGTCTCGGCCGGTCGCCACGACCGTCGCGCCGTCGGTCACGAGAGTGCGGACCACCCCTTCGCCCACTCCCCCGGAGCCACCGATGACCACGACGACCTTGCCGGTCAGATCGGGTCGAGCGCCCTCCCATGCGAACTGCTTGCGTTCCGTCACTTCGTCTGCCTCTCCTTCTGCGAACCCGCCAGGCGGGTTTCCTCCTTCGCACGCGCATGGTCTTCCAGCGCTGCCAGCACATCATCGAGGGCGGCAAGCTGCGCCTCGTCGAGCGCGTCCGCGAACCAGAGCCGGGCCGCTCGCAGGTGCGGTCCGACCGCCTGCCGGTGCGCGGCGAGTCCGGCATCCGTCATGGTCACCGTCGACGCGCGACCGTCAGCGCCGGCCTCCGCCACCCGGAGGATCAGCCCGTTGCGCTCCAGCCGTCCGAGTTGGTGCGCGAGTCTGCTGGATTCCCAGCCCATCGCCCGCGCGCACTCCGAGGGACGTGCGGATCCTCCGAGCTCGACGAGGTGCGCGAGAACGGCGAACTCGGAGTCAGACAGGCCGGCGTCGGCCTGCAGCCCCCGTCCCACTTCGCGGCGGAGCACCTCGGTCACGGTCTGCAGGCGCTGCCAGACGCGCAGTGCCTCCGGAGACATTTTTGCTGACATGTCAGGTATAACCGCTCGCCATACGGATTATTCCCACTCGACGGAGCCCGTCCGGTTCTTTCGCGCGAGCTCCTAGACAGTCGCCGGCACGTCCGACTAACCTGGGAACTTCCTATGAGAGCGCTCCCACTTGCGTTCGCTTCCCCCGGATCCATCGGAGACACCGTGGTCTCAGCACCCTCTCGCTTCACCCGTCTGGCCGCAGCCCTCAGCGCGAGCCTCCTCGCGACCTCGCTCGTCGCAGTCGCCGAGCCCGCTGCCGCGGCCCCGATCGAGCAGGTACCGGGCGGTGACTTCGCCGACGGCACGCTCGACCCGTTCTTCGCCACCGCCGGCACCCCCACGATCACCGCCGGAACACTCTGCGTCGACCTGCCGGGCGGATCCACCAACCGGTGGGATCAGATCATCGGCGTCAACGGCATCGTCATCGATGCGGGCACGACGTACACGATGTCCTTCGACGCGAGCTCATCGTCCGGACGACCGATCCGCGCGATCATCGGCGACGACGACGCGCCCTACCAGGTGCTCCTGGAGCAGAATCCGACCCTCACCCCCGACCTCACCCGCTACGAGTACACCTTCACCGCCGCGAGCGGCTTCGACGGGGGCGCAGACGGCTCGGAGACTCCGCCCAGCGGCCAGGTCGCGTTCCAGGTCGGAGGCTCGCCCGATCCGTGGACGCTGTGCCTCGACGACGTGTCGCTGCTCGGCGGCACCGAAGAGGAGGCGTATACGCCCGCCACCGGCTCCCGCGTGCGCGTCAACCAGGTCGGCTACCTGCCGGACGCTCCCAAGCGCGCCACGCTCGTGACCGACGCGACGGCGGCCGTCGGCTGGGACCTGTCCCGCGGGGGCGTGAGCATCGCAACGGGCGAGACCGTTCCCGCGGGCGTCGATCAGACAGCGGGTCTGAACGTGCAGGTGATCGACTTCAGCGAGGTCACGACCCCCGGCACCTACACCCTGACCTCGGACGGCGAGACGAGCTACGAGTTCACAATCGGCGCCGAGATCTACCAGCAGCTGCGCGTGGACGCGCTCAACTACTTCTACCCCGTGCGCAGCGGCATCGCGATCGACGGATCGATCATGGACGGCCAGCCCGATGCCGCCGAATTCACCCGCGACGCGGGCCATGTCGATGACCCGGACAGCTCCCTGGTCGGCGACAGCGCCAACAAGGGTGACCTCGACGTACCGTGCCTGTCACCCGCGACCGAAGGCGAGTATTGGATGTACGGCGACTGGTCGTGCGACTACACGCTCGACGTCGTCGGCGGCTGGTATGACGCCGGCGACCACGGCAAGTACGTCGTCAACGGCGGTATCGCCGTGTCGCAGCTGCTCAGCACATACGAACGCACCCGCTACAGCCCCACGGCCACCGCGTCGGCTCTCGCAGACGGCACGCTGAACGTGCCCGAGAGTGCGAACGGCGTTCCCGACGTCCTCGATGAGGCTCGCTGGGAGCTCGAGTGGATGGCGAGCATGCAGGTTCCGGCCGGTGCGCAGTTCGCGGGCATGGTCCATCACAAGATCGCCGACGTCGATTGGACCGGACTCCCCCTGCTGCCCTCCGAGGACCCGCAAGCCCGGTACCTGCACCGGCCGTCGACCGCAGCGACGCTGAACTTCGCGGCGGTCGCCGCGCAGGGCTCGCGCCTGTGGGCGCCGTACGACGCCGAGTTCGCAACGAGCCTGCTGGCCGCCGCACGCGTCGCGTGGGCGGCCGCCGTCGCCGATCCGGCCGTCTTCGCTCCCGCGCCCAACGCCGACCCGAGCCCCGGAAGCGGTCCCTACGACGACGACGAGGTCGGCGACGAGTTCTACTGGGCCGCCGCTGAGCTCTTCCTGACCACGGGAGAGCAGCCGTTCGAGGATCGCGTGCTCTCCAGCCCGTTCCACACGGCCGACATCTGGGGTGCGGACGGCTTCGACTGGGGCCACACGGCCGCCTTGGCGCGCCTCGATCTCGCGACCGTGGAATCCGACCTCCCCGGACGGGAGCAGGTGCGCGACTCGGTGATCGCCGGGGCGGACCGGTATCTCGCATGGCAGCAGGCCCAGCCGTTCGGGACGACCTATCCCGGCCTCGACGGTGGCTACCAGTGGGGCTCGAACAGCATGGTGCTCAACAATCAGGTCGTGCTGGCGACGGCGTTCGACCTCACGAGCGATCAGCGCTACGCCGACGCCGTCGTCGAGGCGATGGACTACCTGCTGGGACGGAACGCACTGAATCACTCGTACATCACGGGCTACGGCGACGCGTTCTCCGAGAACCAGCACAGCCGGTGGTTCGCGGATTCCATCGAGCCGTCCCTTCCGAACCCGCCACGCGGATCGGTCGCCGGCGGGCCCAACTCCGATACCGGCACGTGGGATCCGGTGATCAGCAGCACCTATACGCCCGCCCGGATGTGCGCGCCGCAGTTGTGCTATCTCGATGACATCCAGTCGTGGTCGACGAACGAGATCACCGTCAACTGGAACTCGGCCCTGTCGTGGGTCGCGTCGTTCGTGGCCGATCAGGGTGCCGGCGCGCGCGCCGACGCCGGCAGCGTCGTGCGCATCACGTCTCACCCGCGGGACGCCGCCGTGACGATCGGAGACTCCGCGGTCTTCAGCGCCACCGCCTCGGGAGATCCCGTGCCGACGGCGGAGTGGCAGCGGCTCGTCGACGGAGTGTGGACGCCGGTGGTCGGAGCGACGGGCTCGACGTTCGCGTTCCGCACGGTGGCCGCCGATGACGGCGCGCAGTTCCGGGCCTTCTTCGACAACGGATCAGGAGGGGCCTACACGGATGCCGCGACCCTGGTCGTCTCCGCTGCACCGGTGGTCGAATCACCCGCACCCAGCCCGAGTCCGACTCCGGGTGTCGTCGTCGGTTCGCCCGCCGGCGAGCGCGATGCCGACGGACGTCTCGCACGGACGGGGCTCGCGTTCGATGCGGCACCGTGGCTCTGGGGCGGCGGAGCGCTGATCGTCCTGGGCGCTCTCGCGTTCTCGGCTCGCCGGAGGCGGATGCCGCGCTGAGTCATCGCCCTGGATCAGGACTGGGCGCCGCGCGGGCCGGAATCGGCCCGCACGGTCATCCCATCGATCTACGGTGAGACATGAGCACTGATCGACATCCCACCATCCCCGCACGCCTCGCTCCGGTGAAAGCCGCGGGCGACCACGCATGAAGGTCGTGGTGGTGGGGGCGACGGGCAATGTCGGCACGGCGGTGCTGCGACGCCTGCACGCTGCCGACAGGGTGACCGAGATCGTCGGCGTCGCCCGCCGTGAACCCGACACGGCCTCACCGCCGTACGCGGGAGTGCGGTGGCACGGCATCGACGTCTCCCGGGCCGATGCCGTGGCACGACTGCGGTCGGTGTTCGACGGCGCCGACGCGGTCATCCACCTCGCGTGGGCGCTGCAGCCGAACCACGATGAGGGTGCGATGCGGGCGACGAACGTCGGCGGCACGGCCCGCATGCTCGCCGCGGCGTCGGCAGTGGGGGTCCCCCACGTCGTCGTCGCATCGTCGGTGGGCGCGTACAGCTTTGGGCCGAAGCGCCGCAGGGTCGACGAGTCGTGGCCCACGGGCGGCATCCCCACCTCGCACTATTCGCGGCACAAGGCGGCCAACGAACGTGCCATGGACGAGTTCGAGCGTCGCCACCCGGAGGCGATCCTCACCAGGGTGCGCCCGGGTCTCGTGTTCCAGGCGGCAGCAGGCGCGGAGCTCGCGCGCCTCTTCCTCGGACGCTGGATACCGGTGGGCGTTCTCCGCACGTGGCGACCGCCCGTCCTGCCGTTCCCGAGTCAGGCGATCTTCCAGGGCGTCCACGCCGATGACCTCGCCGATGCCATCTGGCGCATCGTCGACCGCCGGGCCGGTGGAGCGTTCAACATCGCCGGCGAACCCGTCCTGGACCCCCCGACCGTGGCGCACACGATCGGGGCGGGGCGCTGGGTGCCGATGCGCGGCCGTGTGGTCCGTCTCCTCGTGGAACTCAGCTGGCGGCTGCGGCTGCAGCGCACCGACGCGGGGTGGATCGACATGGCCACCCAGGTGCCGGTGATGTCGACGGACCGCGCGCGGCAGGTGCTCGGGTGGGACCCCGCGATCTCGGCCACGGACGCACTCGCCGAGGTGATCGACGCGATCGCGGAAAGCCGTCACCATGGCGGCTCCCCGACCCTGCACGGCTGAACGCCCGTCAACCCCTTTCTTCTGCGGCGGCAACCGTGTCATGGTGGAGCGTGCAGCAGACGGATGATCTCAGCGCCTGGGTGGCGCAGCAGCGGTGGTACGCGGGCAAGAGCCACGAACCGGATTTCCGGATCCTCGACGTTCAACCTGCTCCCTCGGCCACGCGATATCTGCTCATGGACGATGCCGGCTCTTCTCCCGCTCTCTACAACGTGCCCCTCGCGCGCGTCGCGACGCCGGCGCCCACGGATGAGGTGATCGGCCCCGATGGGGACAGCTACCTCGTCGACGCTGCCCGGCAGGCGGACTTCGCCATCGGGATGCTCGCCGAGACCGGGGTGGTCGTGAGCCGGGTGACGGGCGCGCGGGTGCTCACGGGCGAGCAGTCCAACACCTCCATCGTGTTCGACGAGGACGGCCTGCCGACGATCATCTTCAAGCTCTTCCGGACACTTCATCACGGCGAGAATCCCGACGTCACGGTTCAGCGGGCGCTCAGCGAGGCCGGGTCGCCGTTCGTGCCACGGTTCTTCGGCAGCGTCGACGCCGAATGGCCGGATGTCGGGCGCGAGTCCGGTGTCGCGCGGGGCACTCTCGGTTTCGCGCAGGAGTTCCTTCCCGGTGTGCGCGACGGGTGGTCGATCGCGCTGGGGGCAGCCCGCGCGGACTCCGACTTCACGGGTGCCGCCCGCGACCTCGGCACCGCGGTCGCCCTGGTGCACGACGCTCTCGCCACAGCTCTCGATACGACGGTGGCCACCCCGGAGGACGTGACCCTCACAGGTGCGGCCTGGCGACGTCGTCTCCGCATCGCCGCCGCCGAAGTGCCCGCCGTCGCCGACCGTCTGTCGGCGATCGACGAGCTCTACCGCGAGGCACTCGAGCGCCCGTGGCCGCTGCTGCAGCGCATCCACGGAGATCTCCATCTCGGGCAGGTGCTCGCCGTCCCGGACGGCGGATGGCGCATCGTGGACTTCGAGGGCGAGCCCCTCCGGCCAATGGAGGAGCGCGCGATCCCCGACCTCCCGCTCCGCGACGTCGCAGGCATGTTGCGCTCGTTCGACTACGCGGCCGCAGTCGCGGGCGGGCCCGGCGCCGACGACTGGGCGACGGCCTGCCGGACCGCCTTCTTGGATGCGTACAGCCACGCGGCCGGATCGATCGATCTCGATCCCGTGCTCCTGCGCGCACTCGTCCTCGACAAGGCCGTCTACGAGGCGATCTACGAGGCGCGCAACCGTCCCGACTGGCTCGCGGTACCGCTCGCGGGCATCGACGCCGCGCTCGCCTGAGTCACTCGGCGCCGGCCTCCGCGCTCTCCAGCGGCTTCAGCACGAGGAACTTCGCCCCGTAGGCGGGAAGCGAGACGGCGAAGCTCTGCAGATCGTCGACGCGTCCGACGATGTCGCCGGACGCGGCATCCATCACATCGCTCTGCGGCACGAGCTGTTCGGAGCGCACCGTGCCCTCGATCGCCTCGGCGGAGAAGTTGAGGACCGTCACCTGCATCTGCGCATCGGCTGCGGCGTCGCCGTTGTCGAGACGGTGCACGAGCACCAGCATCCCCGCGTGTGCGACTTCGGGGATGTCGACCTGCGTGGCCGTCGCGATGCCGTACTCCCGCCGGAGTTCGAGCACACCGGCCAGCTTCGAGGCGAACGAAGTCGGGTCGTCGAGTTGCGCGGGAAGCGGACCGTACAGCGCCCGCCCGCGCGGCATGCCGGCCGCCGAGCGCGTGGCTCCCGGATCGACGTCGAGCAGATCATGCGCGCCGCGCTCGATCCACCGCGTGTCACCGGCCGAGAGGAGGTCCGCGACCTCGCGGGAGGGGACGGTGAGCATGCCCGTCAGGTCCCACCCGGAGAGCGCGAAGACACCCGGCTGCCACGCGTTGTAGGCGCAGAGGAGAAGATGCGCATCACGGATGGCCGGCACGTCGGCGTCGGTGATCTCGTCGAGTCGCGAGGCGCCGCGCGTGGCCGCGATGAGCGATGTCGTCGTGCAGGCGATGCCGTTCTGCGTGAAGACGCGGTTGAAGTCGGCCGAACCGGTGAGGCTCTCGGTGAGGTCGGCCCGCACCTCCTCGGCGAGCTGTCCGCCCGTGATCTCCCGCCCGCGGAAGCGGAACAGGTCCTCGCCGTGACGCGTCGCCCAGTGCACGAGCTCGTAGGTGAGCTCGTCATGGTTCTGCAGCCCGTGCACGAGCTGCACGGGTGCGACGCCGAGCTCGAGCGAGGTGGTGAGCGCCAGCCGCAGGAATTCGGTCTGCCCCGTCGCGAGCGCGTGATGGTAGCCCGGCCGCCCGATGAAGTCGTACGACAGATCGGCTCCGACGGCCCCCGTGTCGCGGATGTCCTCGATCGTGAGGTTGAGCTCCTGGAAGGTGAAGCCACCGACCTTGCGGACCATCCCGGCGATGATGTGGTTCGCCGCGTGGGAGAGCGGATGCCCCTCCGACCATGCGGGCAGACCCTCGGCGCTCTTCTCCACGCCCAGGAATCCGTTGGCGTCGAGGCGCAGTGCGCTCGTGCCGAGCTCCCCGAGGGAGTGCAGGGCATCGCCGATCACGAGGCGCATACCCGCGAACGTCGGGTCGAGCCAGTTGATCGACGGCTGACCCTGCTTGAAGTAGTGCAGATAGACCCACCGACGGGTGATCCCGTCGGGTCCGATGGCGGGGGCCGTCGCGCTCCAGTTCGTCTCCTTCACGCCCGGCGTGTAGAAGATGACGCGCTGGAGTGCGCCGATGATGTACCCGCGTTCGGCGAGCTCGTGCTCGGTCGCCGGGTCGAGGTTGACGCTGTCGACCCCCTCGGGCACGTCGGGCAGCAGCGACCAGTCCTCGGGCGGGATCTCGATCATGTGGTAGATCCCGGGATAGTCCTTGAAGCCCATCTCCGCGAGGCGGAAATCGGCGCCCTTGCCGGTGTGCCCGGGCACGATGTCGTCGATGACGCTGCCGCCGTGCGACTCTGCGACGTCGCACAGCGCGCGGAACTCGTCCTCGGTGCCGAACGCAGGATCGATCGACGTGCTGATGCGGTCGAAGTGCCCGTCGACGCTGGGGGTCTCGAGCCACCCGGCGATCCCGCCCGCGCGCTTCACCGGGCCGGTGTGGATCGCGGTGATCCCGACGCGCTCGAACGCCGACCACAGCTGGTCGTCGCCGAGCGCCGAGAGGAACGACTGCCCAGGCCGCGTGATGAAGGAGATCGGATAGGCCGTGAACCACACATCGCTGGTGGCGATCGCGCGTCGCGCGTCGGGACGCGCGTAGGGATTGCGCCACATCGCCGGCTGCCCGGAGAGCTGCCGGGCGAGGACGTCCGCGTCTTTCAGCATCGACTGCCGCACGAGCCACTCGACGTACGACGGGTTGGTGCCGTTGGCCGTGCGCGGATCGGTGGTGATGCGGCGGACGCTCCCGCCGCGGAAGTGGTCACGCGGTCGCAGCCGCCTCGGCCGCGCGGGATAGCGCTGCTCGTCGTAGGTGATCTCGTTCTTCTCTGAGTCGTTCTCCCCGTCGGTCGTATCCGTGCGGGGGAGGTCGATCGGACCGGTGTACAGATCTTCCGGTCGGAGGTCGTTGCGCGCCATACCTCCACGTTACGGACTGCGCCACCCCACGACGAGCAATGGCGCGCATTCCCGTGCGGGAGTATCGGCGAATGGATCGGGACGAGGCTCGCGCGCAGTCCGCGAGCTCGATGTGTCCGAACCACGGGCGCCGCACGACACCGATCATGAGGGCACACGAGGGCCGTCATGAAACGTCGTCTGACCAGGCATTCTCAGTGCGGAGACGGAGGGATTTGAACCCTCGGACCCCTTAAGGGGTCTCCACCTTAGCAGGGTGGTGCACTAGGCCGAACTATGCGACGTCTCCAGTCAGGCGACGCTCGAAAGCGCGCACCTGCGCTCAGCAATCATAACCGCTGCGGTCCGCTCAGACGAACGCCGGCGCCGCTCGGGAGGAGGAGGGACGGATGCCGCGGCATCCGTCCCTCCTCCTCCCGACCGTCATTCGCGGAGGTTGCCCGCCGAGCAGGTCTGCGTCGCGGCGTTCTGTCCGGGCACGTCGCTCGGCAGCACCGCTGCGGTCTCGGTCGGCGCAGGCGTGGCGCCCGGATCCGTCGTGGCGGCGGGGTCGGGCGTGACCGGCTCGGTCGTGGGCTCCGGGCTCACGACGATCGAGCCGCCGCCCGCGTCGACGTCGCTGGTGAGCTGCAGCGGCTGATTGGCCGCGAGAGCGTCCAACAGCACCTGCGCCGAGTCGTAGTTGGGTACGACCCGGTTCGCGTCGTACGGGTCGGTCTGGACCGGGTACTGCACGAACACGATGTCTTCGAAGGGGACGCTCTTCACGGCCAGAGCGATCTGGACGAGCGTGAGCGGGTTGGTCAGGCTCTTGCTCGGGGTGATGTTGTCGACCGCCGTCGTGGCGAGCTTGTACAGGGTCGCGGGGTTCGACAGCACCTCGTCACTGACCAGCTTGTGGGCCAGCTGCGACATGTACTGCTGCTGGTTGCTGATGCGCGCGAGGTCGCTGCCGTTCTCGAGGCCGTGGCGTGTGCGCAGGAACTGCAGCGCCTCGAGGCCCTGCACGGTGCGTTCGCCGGCCGGCCAGTCGATGCCGGTGTAGCTGTCGCGGATGCCGCCGTTGCCGATGCAGACGCTGACACCGCCGATCGCGTCGGTGATATTGATGACGCCGCCGAAGTTGACCTTCGCGGCGAAGGGGATGTTGATGTCGGTGAGCTGCGAGATGGTCTTCGCGACGCAGGACAGCCCGCCGTACGAGTACGCGGAGTTGAGCTGCTGCTTCGTCATCGCGGCGTGCTCCGTGCCGTCCTCCTCCGTGCACGCGGGGATCGGCATCATGAGGTCGCGGGGGAACGAGATCACCGTGACGCGACGGGGGTTGTCCGAGATGTGCATCAGCAGGTTGACGTCGTTCAGCTCCCCGCCGGCGTCGGCGCCCGTGCATCGGTCGCCGAAGTACGCGGCGAACTCGGGCAGGCATTCGTCGGTGCCGGTGAGCAGCACGTCGATGCCGCCCTCGATGGCTCCGATGTCGGGGGGCACAGGACTCTGGCCCTCGAGGGCCACGGCGTCATCGGTGAAGCTCGCGGTCAGGTCGTAGGCCGCGTACGCGGCGACGCCCGCACCCGACACCAGCACGACGGCGAGCATGACGCCCACGATCTTCATCAGCTGGCTGAACGGATGCGGCGACTTCAGGGCGCCGTGACGTGCGACGGTGCGGCGGCCACGTGTGCCGGGCTTGGTCGACTGACTCACTCGGGTCCTCTCGGGGCTGAACCAGGGTGCGCTCGGCACACCCTGGTTCCACTGCGGAGGGTGTGGGATTCGAACCCACGGGACATTGCTGCCCACTGGTTTTCAAGACCAGGTCCATCGGCCGCTCGGACAACCCTCCCGATCAATGCCGAGGCATTCACCGAACAGTGCCCGAGTCTAGTCGACGGCCCTATCCCGCCATTGTCCCCATCGTGGCTGGGGAGGTGCTGAACGACGCACCGGGAGATTCCCCGGTCTCATCGGCGCTTCTCCCGCCACGTGCACCGGATCTGTGTCCTCAGAGGGCCTTCAGCACGGCGGCGACGCCACCGTCCTGCACCGACGAGGTCTGCTCGCCGGCGGCATCGCGCACCTCCTGCGGACCCTGCGCCATCGCCACCGCACGACCGCCGTTCTCGCGCGCCCACCGGAACATGCCCACGTCGTTGCGCCCGTCGCCGATCACCAGCACGTGCGCCGGGTCGACGCCGAGCCAGCCCCGCACGAGCTCCAGAGCCGACGACTTGTCGACTCCCATCGGGGCGATGTCGAGCCATGCGGTCCACCCGATCGCGTAGGAGACCTGGTTCAATCCGATGTCCTCGACGAGCTTCATGAAGTCGTGCTCGTCCTGATCGGGCGAGACCACCACGACACGACTCACCGGTGCATGCGACAGTTCGTCGAACGTCACCCGCTTCGCGTCGCTCATGTTCCAGTCGTCGAGGTACTCGGTGTAGAGCCGGTCGCCGTTCTCGAGCTCGACCATGTAACGCGCGTCCGGAAGATGCTCGCCCAGAAGCGTCAGCACCGCCGTGGGGTCGAAGGTCTCGGTGTGGAACCGCTCGTACCGCTCGCCGTCGGCGTCGGGCTGGTCGAGCCGGCGCATGATCACGGCGCCATTGGAGCACACCAGATACTCCGGCTCGATCTCGAGCAGGCGCTGGATGCCGCGGGTGCCGCTCCAGCTGCGCCCCGTCGCGAGCATGACCTCGTGACCGGCGGTGTGGGCGTCCTCGACCGCCTGCAGGACCCCGGGGCTCAGCGACTCGTCTTCGAGCAGGATCGTGCCGTCGATGTCGAGCACGATCAGCAGCGGGTCGGTCGGAGTCGTCGGGTCCGCAGCATCCGCGGCGATCTCCTCGACGAGTTCGGCAGCCTCGGACGGCGCCACGACCTCCACCGAGCCGGTCTCGGGCAGGTGCGGGCGGTGGGTCATCGCGTCGACGGGCTCGGGGCTCGCGGTGTTCGCGTCGTCGGTCATCCGGTCGGCTCCATGACCTCGAGGCCGCCCAGGTAGGGCCGCAGCACCTCCGGCACCGTGACCGATCCGTCGGCGCGCTGGTGGGTCTCGAGGATCGCGACGATCCAGCGCGTGGTCGCCAGCGTGCCGTTCAGGGTCGCGACGAAGGACGTCTTCGCGCCGTCCGGCCGGTACCGCACGTCGAGCCGGCGGGCCTGGTAGGTGGTGCAGTTGCTGGTACTGGTGAGCTCGCGGTAGGCGTCCTGCGTGGGCACCCACGCCTCGACGTCGAACTTGCGCGCAGCGCTGGACCCGAGGTCGCCGGCCGCCACATCGATCACACGGTACGAGAGTCCGAGGTCCTGCAGCATGCCCTCCTGCATCTCCACGAGGCGATCATGCTCGGCTTCGGCAGCATCCGGTGTCGTGTAGATGAACATCTCGAGCTTGTTGAACTGGTGCACGCGGATGATGCCGCGGGTGTCCTTGCCGTACGAACCCGCCTCGCTGCGATAGCAGGTCGACCAGCCGGCATAGCGCTTCGGCCCGCGTGCGAAGTCGAGGATCTCGCCCATGTGATAGCCGGCGAGGGCCACCTCGCTCGTGCCGACGAGATAGAGGTCCTGCTCTTCGAGGTGGTAGACCTCGGCGGCGTGCTGGCCGAGGAACCCCGTGCCCTGCATGACCTCGGGCCGCACGAGGGTGGGCGGGATCATCGGGGTGAAGCCCGCGCGCAGAGCCCGGTCGAGGGCCAGCGACATGAGTGCGATCTCGAGCCGCGCGCCGATGCCGGTGAGGAAGTAGAAGCGGCTGCCCGACACCTTGGTGCCGCGCTCCATGTCGATCGCGCCGAGCAGCTCGCCGAGTTCGAGGTGGTCGCGCGGGGTGAAGTCGAACGTCGGCGGCTCGCCGTGGGTGCGGAGCGTGACGAACGACTCCTCGCCGCCTGCCGGAACGCCGTCGAGCACGACGTTCTCGATCTTGCCGAGGGCCGCGGATGCCGCTTCCTCGGCGGCCGCGACGACATGCTGCGCCGACTTCACCTGATCGCTCAGAGCCTTCGCCTCGGCGACGAGCGCGGCCTTCTCGTCCTTCGGCGCCTGCGCGACGCGCTTGCCGTGCACGTTCTGAGCGGCTCGCAGCTCTTCGAACGCGGTGATCGCAGCGCGTCGTTCGCGGTCGGCGGCGAGCGCCTCGTCGACGCTCTCCGTGGGCTCGCCACGGGACTCCTGCGAGCGCTTGACGAGCTCAGGGTGGTCACGAAGGAGGGCGGGATCGATCATCGTGCAAGTCTATCCAGCGGTGGAGCGGCGGCTTCGGAGCGCGATATCGCCGGATCGTGCCGGATAGTGTGGCCCCATGACCGAGACCGACGCCCGTCAGCGCGCCGCCCTCGTCTACAACCCGATCAAGGTCGACCCCGAGAGCCTGCGCGAGATCGTCACCCGTCAGTCCGCAGAGGCCGGGTGGGCGGAGCCCCTCTTCTTCGAGACCCGCGTCGAGGATCTCGGCGACGGCGTGACGCGCGAGGCGCTGGCCGCCGGTGCCGACGCCGTGCTGGTGGCCGGTGGCGACGGCACCGTCCGCGCGGTGGCGCAGGCGATGAACGATTCGGGCGTGCCCCTGACGATCGTGCCCAGCGGCACCGGAAATCTCCTGGCCCGCAACCTCTCGCTCCCCCTGTCCGTGCCCGAGACCATGGTGCGCGCCGCCTTCGACGGCGACCGGCTGGCGATGGATGTCGGCATCGCCTCGCTCCGCCGCACCGACGGGTCGACCGACCAGTACGCCTTCGTCGTGATGGGCGGTATGGGACTGGACGCCTCGATGATCGCGCACACCAGCGGTGACCTGAAGAAGCGCGTCGGATGGGTCGCGTACGTCGACGGCGCCGCCCGCTCACTCGTCAAGGCGAAGCCGTACCGGATGATGTACCAGCTCGACGGGCACCGACTGCACTCGTCCAAAGTGCAGAGCATCATGTTCGCCAATTGCGGCAGGCTGCCGGCGGGACTCGACCTCATTCCCGAGGCGTCCGTCACCGACGGCGAGCTCGACATCGTCATCTTCCAGCCGAAGAACGCCCTGGGATGGCTCCTGGTCTGGCGGCGCGTCGCGTGGGACAACTCGTTCCTCCGCCGCTTCCGCGCCGGGCGCCGGGTGCTGGCACTGCGCACGAAGGACAACGCCGTCGTCTACGCGCGCGGCACCGGCATCGAAGTGGCCGCGGGCACACCGCAGCCCGTGCAGCTCGACGGGGACGAGTTCGGCGAGGCGGTCCGGGTGTGGTGCCGAGTGGATGCCGGCGGCCTGATCGTCGCGCTCCCGCGCGGCCACTCCGTCTCGGCGCTCTGAGGACCCCGCGGCGCGGGATCGTGTCAAGCCCGCCCGAGCCGGCCCCGAAGCGGGAAGAATGAGCGGATGCCCCGCCCTTCACTCGTCTGGTTCCGCGAAGACCTCCGACTGGCCGACAACCCGGCCCTGCGCGCCGCCATCGACCGCGACGAACCGGTGATCGCGCTGTACGTCCTGGACGAGGAGTCCGAAGGCATCCGACCGCTCGGAGGCGCGATGAAGTGGTGGCTGCATCACAGCCTCGCGTCGCTCCGCGATCGCATCCAGGAGCGCGGCGGGGTGCTGGTGCTCCGGCGCGGGCCCGCTGCCGACGTCGTGGCCGAGGTCGTGGCCGAGGTCGACGCCGGAGCCGTCTACTGGAACCGCCGCTACGGCGGTGCCGAGCGCGAGATCGACACGGCGCTCAAGACCGCCCTCCGCGGCAGCGGCGACGACGGCGAGGGCGATGGCGGGGGCGTCGAAGTGGCGTCGTTCGCGGCATCCGTCCTCTTCGAACCGTGGACCGTGCAGACCGGCTCGGGCAGCTCGTATTCGGTGTTCACGCCCTTCTGGCGCGCGTGCCTGGGGATGCCGGCTCCCCGCGCACCCCTACCCGAACCCCGGCAGCTGCGGGGCCCGGCCACCGCGCCCGCATCGGACGAGCTCGACGACTGGGGGCTCCTGCCCACGAAGCCGGACTGGGCCGGCGGGCTGCGCGACGCGTGGGAGCCGGGAGAGCCGGCGGCACGGGCGCGCCTCCGCGAATTCCTCGACGACGACCTCGGCGACTACGACCGTGCGCGCGACGAGCCCGCGGCCGGCGTCACCTCGAACCTCTCGCCGCGCTTGCGCTGGGGCGAGCTCTCGCCGCACACCGTCTGGCACGAGACCGTGTCGGCAAAGGCCACCGGTACACGCGCGGCGGCCGCGCAGCGGTTCCTCTCCGAGATCGGGTGGCGCGAATTCGCGACCCACGTGCTCTTCCACCACCCCGACCTCGCGACCGTCAACCTGAGGCCGGAGTTCGACTCGTTCCCGTGGCCCGAGCTCGACACCGCCCACCTCGAGGCGTGGCAGCAGGGCAGGACCGGCGTACCGCTCGTCGATGCGGGCATGCGCGAGCTCTGGAAGAGCGGCGCGATGCACAACCGGGTGCGCATGGTGACGGCATCCTTCCTCATCAAGAATCTGCTGATCGACTGGCGCCTCGGCGAACAGTGGTTCTGGGACTGCCTGGTCGACGGAGACGGCGCCTCGAACCCGTTCAACTGGCAGTGGGTCGCCGGCTCGGGTGCCGACGCGGCGCCGTACTTCCGCGTGTTCAACCCCGAACTGCAGGCGCAGAAGTTCGACAAGCACAGCGAGTACATCGGGCGCTGGGCTCCGGAGTACACCGATCCGGATGCCTCGACCCCCGAGCCGATCGTCGATCTCAAGGCCTCGCGCGCCGCGGCGCTGGAGGCCTACGAGAAGGTCAAGAGGACGTCGCGCTGACACCCGGCTCGAGGTGACCGCGACCCCGCACGAGGTGTGGACGCGTCGGACGGAATAGAGCGGGTGCCGCGCGCCTTGTGTTGTGGTGATGTCTACGATCGCCGCTCCCGCCCTGTCCGTCCTCGACCTGGTCCCGGTGCACACCGGGCAGACGACCGCGCAGGCGGTCGCGGCCTCCCTCGACCTCGCCGGGCACGCGGACCGCCTCGGGTTCCGCCGCTACTGGTTCGCCGAGCACCACAACATGCCCGCCGTCGCCTCGACCACCCCTCCGGTGCTCATCGCCGCCGCCGCGTCTCGCACCTCCCGGATCCGGGTCGGCTCCGGCGGCGTCATGCTGCCCAACCACGCGCCGCTCGTCGTGGCGGAGCAGTTCGCCGCGCTCGAGGCGATCGCACCCGGACGCATCGACCTCGGCCTCGGTCGCGCACCCGGCAGCGACCCGGTGATCACGCAGCTGCTGCGCATGTCGGGCACCTCCAGCGACGTGGAGCGGTTCCCGCAGCACGTGCGCGACATCCGCTCGCTCATGTCGGCCGAGGGAGCGACCGTGCAGTTCTCGTCCGGCGGCACCTACGACGTGCACGCCACGCCCGCGGCCGCCGGCACCCCCGAGGTCTGGCTGCTGGGATCGAGCGACTACTCGGCGCAGCTCGCCGCGTCGCTCGGCCTGCCCTATGTGTTCGCGAACCACTTCTCGGGCGAGGGCCTCGAGCGCGCACTCGACGTGTATCGCTCGGGCTTCCAGCCGAGCGAGACCCTCGATGCACCGCGCACCTTCCTCACCGTCAACGTCGTCGCGGCGCCGACGGCCGAAGAGGCCGAGGAGCGCTCGCTCCCCAACCAGCGGATGATGGCTCGCCTGCGCACGAACCGGCCGCTCGTGGCCATGGAGAGCGTCGAGCAGTCGCGTGCCGCTGGCGACTTCGACACGATGGCGCAGTCGGTGATGGCATCCGCGCGCTCGAAGTGGTTCGTCGGAACGGGGGAGACCGTCGCCGCCGAGCTGTCGGCGTTCGCCGCCCGCTGGGACGTCGACGAGGTCATGCTGTCACCGATCGCCGGCGGCTACGACGGAGAGCCGGTGGATGCCGCGCCCGGCCGCATCCAGACCCTCGAGCTGGTCTCGGCGGCACTGGCCGCCTGACGCCACCGGCCGGGCTACGCCTCGGGCTCGCCGCTCACGAGACCGCGCAGCCACTCGCGCGCCTCGACGAACACATCGTCCGAGTACCGGTCGGGGTAGCGCACGAGGGCGCGATCGGCCCGCGGGTACGAACCGAGGAAGATCACCCGGGGGCTGAAGCGGCGGAGTCCGAGGAGCGCGTCCGCCATCCGCTCGTCGCTGACGTGGCCGTCCGCGTCGATCACGAACCGGTACCGCCCGAGCGCATCGCCGATCGGCCGTGACGCGAGCAGCGACAGGTTGATGCCGCGCGTCGCGAACTGCTCGAGCATCTCCAGGAGGGCGCCGGGATGATCCTCGGGCAGCTCGACGATCAGCGAGGTCTTGTCGGCGCCGGTCGGCGGCTGCGGCGCGGAGGTGCGGCTCACCAGGACGAACCTCGTGACGGCGTTCGGGTTGTCGCCGATGTGCTCGGCCAGCAGTTCGAGGTCGTAGTGCTCGAGGATTCCGGGGGGCGCGATCGCGGCATCCGCATTGCTCGTGCCGTCGACCAGACCGACGGCGCTGGCCACATTGCTCGCCGCGGGCAGGTGCGCGTGCGCCGGGAGCGTCCGCGTGAGCCACTGCAGGCACTGGCCGTAGGCGACCGGGTGCGCGGCGACGAGCGACACGTCCTCGAGCCGCACACCGGGCTGGGCCACCAGGACGAAGTTCACCGGCACGAGGTATTCGCCGACGATCCGCAGGCCCGGGATCGTCGCGAGGGCGTCCTGGGCGGTCGACACCCCGCCGTCGACGGAGTTCTCGATCGCGATCATCGCGGCGTCGGAGCGGCCGTCGATGACATCGGCGAGCGCTTCGCCCACGTTGCGGACCGGACGCCACGTCTGGTCGCGCGCCTCGGGCACCTGGGCGAGGGCGGCTTCCGTGAAGGTTCCGGCCGGCCCCAGGTAGCTGTACGTGCGGCGGACGCGGGGATGCACACCGGCGGGGTCGGACGTCACGATCGCCAGCCTAGCCGCGCGGGTGAGGTACCCCGCCCATGAGGTGCCCAGCTTCTGCACCGCGGGGCAGGAGTGGTGCTGGCGCCTCCCCGGTGTGGACTCCGGCACCACGCTGCAGAACGACGGGACGCAAGAGTGGCACGACGATGAGGAGGGGCGGTCGCGGGCTGGGAGAGCGCGCCGCGCGATCAAACATGGGCGCGACGCCGCCGCCGGTGCAAGGATGAACCCATGAGCCGCGCAGGACAGCAAGCCGAAGCATCCGATCTGATCGACATCGACGAACTCATCGCCGCCTATTACGACAGGAAGCCGGATGCCTCCATCCCGGCGCAGCGCGTCGCCTTCGGCACGAGCGGGCACCGGGGGTCGTCGCTGTCGACCAGCTTTAACGAAGACCACATCCTGGCCACGACGCAGGCCATCATCGACTACCGCATCGGTCAGGGCATAAGTGGCCCGCTGTTCCTCGGCCGCGACACCCACGGACTGTCGCTGCCGGCGGAGCGCAGCGCGATCGAGGTGCTCGTGGCCAACGGCATCGACGTCCGCGTCGACTCCCGCGACGCGTGGGTGCCGACCCCGGCCCTCAGCCACGCGATCCTCGCCTACAACAAGGGCCGCGCGCTCGATGACCCGGGCCGGTCGGACGGCATCGTCGTCACGCCGTCACACAACCCGCCGCGCGACGGCGGCTTCAAATACAACCCGCCGCACGGCGGGCCCGCCGACACCGACGCCACCTCGTGGATCGCCGATCGTGCGAACGAACTCATCGTCGCGGGACTCGACGGCGTCAAGCGCACCCCGTTCGCCGACATCGACGCCGACACGCTGGGCACCTACGACTTCCGCGACGGCTACGTCCGCGACCTGTCGAACATCATCGACATCGACGCGATCCGCACGGCGGGCGTCCGGATCGGGGCCGATCCCCTGGGCGGAGCATCCGTGGAGTACTGGGCGCTGATCGGCGAGCACTACGACCTCAACCTGACCGTCGTGAACCCCGACGTCGACCCGACGTGGCGCTTCATGACCCTCGACTGGGACGAGAAGATCCGGATGGATCCTTCGTCGCCCAACGCGATGGCCTCGCTCGTCGCCAAGCGCGGCGACTACGACCTCCTCACAGGCAACGACGCCGACGCCGACCGGCATGGGATCGTCACACCCGACGCCGGGCTGATGAACCCGAACCACTATCTCGCCGTCGCGATCGACTATCTGTTCTCGCATCGACCGGATTGGCCGACGGATGCCGCGGTCGGCAAGACCCTCGTGTCGTCGATGATCATCGACCGGGTCGCCGAATCGCTCGGCCGGACGCTGCTGGAGGTGCCGGTCGGCTTCAAGTGGTTCGTGCCGGGGCTGCTGGACGGCTCGGTGGCATTCGGCGGCGAGGAATCGGCGGGCGCGTCGTTCCTGCGTTTCGACGGCAGTGTGTGGACCACCGACAAGGACGGCATCCTGCTCGCGCTGCTCGCGGCCGAGATCCTCGCGGTGACGGGCAAGACGCCGTCGCAGCGCTACGCCGAGCTCGAGGGCGAGTATGGGGCATCCGTCTATCAGCGCGTCGACGCCCCCGCGACGCCCGCGCAGAAGGCCGCGCTCGCGAAGCTCTCGCCCGACGCGGTGACGGCGACCGAGCTGGCGGGTGAGCCGATCACGGCCAAGCTCTCGCACGCCCCCGGCAACGGCGCCGCGATCGGCGGCCTGAAGGTGCAGACCGAGCACGCGTGGTTCGCCGCGCGCCCCTCGGGCACGGAGGACGTCTACAAGCTCTACGCGGAGTCGCTGCGCGGGGCCGATCACCTGCACGAGGTGCAGGAGGAGGCCCGCGCCGTCGTGACCGAGGCGCTCGGCGACGCCTGAGGGCCGGCCGCGGGCCCGCCCCGGGCCGTCCCTCTCGGCGGCGCGCGGTCCCGGCCCGGTCCCGGTCGTGTCGCGGCCCGGTCCGGCGCGAACGGTCGCGACACGCCGTACCGGCCCCGACGCGCGCCGGCGCAACGGCGAGTCGTGACCGTTCGCGACACGCGCGCCGGCGCCAGCGTCCCTGCGGCCGGTATCGCCCGCGGGACGAAAAACCTCTCGGAACCGACCCTCGGGGGCCGGATCCTGCGCCAGGCTGAGAATGCGTCGCCTCCGTGCCGTTCGCGACGCGAGTGATCCGCGCGTTCGAGGAGGAGAAGCATGGCGAAGAAGCAGATGCAGACCGGAACCTTCGAGTACGAGGAGTTCGGCGACGCCGACGTCCTCCACAAGCGAATGCATCCCGTGGCCAGCCCCGGCGCGGGCGAGGTGTGCGTCGAAGTCATCTCGACGGGCATCAACCACATGGAGGTCTTCCTCCGCAACGGCAACGAAGCCTCGTGGGTCGACGATCCGTGGCCGCGAGGATCGGGCAGCGACTTCGCCGGCATCGTCACCGCGACCGGCGCGGGAGTGACCGGCTTCCCCCGAGGCGCCGAGGTGATCGGCCACGTGCGCACCGGCGCGCACGCCACACACGTCCTCGTGCCGTCGACCTCTCTCGTGCTCAAGCCGCGCAATGTCAGCTGGGAGGTCGCCGGTGGGCTGTACCTCGCGGGCGCGACGGCTCTCGAGACCCTGGACGATCTCCGCATCGGCGCCGCTGACACCCTGGTCGTCTCGGCCGCCGCGGGCGCGGTCGGGAGCATCGAGGTGCAACTGGCGAAGCATCGCGGCGCGAAGGTCATCGGGACGTGCGGCGAGCGCAACTTCGACTACCTCCGCCAGCTCGGCATCACCCCGGTCAAGTACGGCGAGGGGATGCCGGAGCGCATATCGCGCGCGGCGCAGGGGCCGGTGACGGCGTTCATCGACAATTTCGGCAAAGACGGCAGGGACATCGCCGATGCGCTGGGGGTCCCCGAGACCCGCTATCGCTCCAGCGCCGATCGGCGTGACGTCGAGCTGAAGCTGCTGCAGGACGATCCCGAATCGGTCGCCCACGGCAGCGATCTGCTCGCGCGGCTGGCGGACCTGGCCGACCGGCGTGCGTTCACGCTCCTCATCTCGGGGCTCTACGACCTGGATGACATCGTGGAGGCGTACGAGGACCTTGCCCGCCTCCATTCGCGCGGCAAGATCGTGCTCGGCACCCGACTCGCGGCCCCGTACCGCACGCAGAAGGCGCGCGACGTGCACGACGCCATGGCCTGAAGCGCCGGAGCCGCCGGGTCGGCCGCGTCCCGCGCGTCGCGCGGGGCGTCGACGTGCGCCGGAGGTGAGCGCTTACCATGATCGAGCGGGCCGCCTCGGCACCGTGACGGCGATGACGCATCGCCGCCGATCGCGGGGAGACGCAGTGAAGCGAGTGGGCATCCGGGACGTCGCCGAGCGTGCCGGCGTCTCGATCAGCACGGTCTCGAACGCGCTGAACCACCCGCACACGGTGAGCGCTCCTCTCGTCGAACGGGTGCGGCGCGTCGCCGACGAGCTCGGATACCTGCCGCTGCAGGCTGCACAGCAGCTGCGCGCGGGTCGCAACGGACTGCTCGGCATGACCGTCATCAACATCGCCAACCCCTTCTTCGCGGCGCTCGTGAGCGGGGCCGAGGAGGCTGCGGCCGCCGCGGGCTACCGCATCCTCGTCGGAAACAGCGACGACGACGTCGTCAAGGAGCGCGGCCACCTCGAGCTGTTCGAGCGCGTGCAGGTCGAGGGTGTGATCGTCTCGCCGTTCGGTGACGCCGGACCGTCGATCCGTCGGCTGCAGGCCCGCGGCATCCCCGTCGTCCTCGCCGACGCGAAGGACGATGACGCGCAGTTGCCGTCGGTGTCGTTCGACGACGTCGCCGGCGGGCGCCTCGCCGCCGAGCACCTGCTCGCCAACGGTCGCCGACGTATCGCCTTCGTGGGTGCGCGTGAAGAGGTCCGACAGGTGCGTGAACGTCTGCAGGGTGCGCGCGAAGCCGTCGCCGAGCACACCGACGCCCGGCTGGAGGTGGTGATCTCCACCCGCACGACAGCGGCGCTCGGCCAGGCGTTCGGTGCCGACATCGCGGCCGCGCCCCGCGCCGAGTGGCCCGATGCGATCCTCGCGACCAACGACCACCTCGCGTGCGGGATCGTGTCGGGTCTTGTGGGAGCCGGCGTGCGGGTCCCCGAGGACATCGCGGTCATCGGCTACGACGACATCGAGTTCGCATCGGTCGCCGCGGTGCCCCTGACCTCGGTGCGACAGCCCGCGCGCGAAATGGGTCGGCGCGCGGCCGAGCTGCTCGTCGAGCACATCGCGGGCTCGCGCGAGCACCGCGCCCTCGTCTTCCAGCCTGAGCTCGTCGTGCGCGCGTCGACGAAGACGACATCGACGGCGGCCGCGACGACGACGGGGGCGGCGGCCGGCTGAGGGATCGCCCCGTCCGAACCCGGACGGATCACGGCCGAGGGGTGCCGTCGAGGCGTGCCCGGGACTAGCATGGGATCACCTGAGAAAGCGCTTACCCATCAGCGCTCGTCGCGCTTCGCCTGACGCTTCACCGAGAAAGCAATGACGCACCGAACCCATCACGCCACCTCCGCCCTCATCGACGGAGACCATCCGACACGATCGGTGCTGCGTCTGCTGCTGCGTCGCCCCGGACGGATGACCGTCGCCGTGATCGCCTTCGCGATCAAGGAGATCCCGATGTGGTTCCTGCCGGTCATCACCGCGTCGATCATCGATATCGTCGCCGATCGCGGGGAAGTCATGTCGGTGCTGTGGTGGTTCGCACTGGCGGTGGTGCTGCTCCTGCAGAACTATCCGAATCACATCATCTACACCCGCAACTTCATGACCGTCGTCCGCGACACCGGCGCTGATCTGCGCAACGCCCTCGCCGCGCGGCTTCAGAGCCTGTCCATCGGCTACCACACCCGCATGAGCTCGTCGATCGTGCAGACCAAGGTGGTGCGCGACGTCGAGAACGTCGAGCTGATGCTGCAGCAGGTCACGCATCCGCTCCTCTCGGCCACCATGGTCATGATCGGCGCCCTCACGATGACGGCGATCACCGTTCCGCAATTCCTCCCCGTCTACGCCCTCACGGTCCCCATCGCGATCGGCATCCGCATGGGCATGCGCAACAGGTCGCGCACGCGCAATGAGGTGTTCCGTCGCGAGGTCGAGGTCTTCGCCGCGCGCGTCGGCGAGATGGCCTCGCTCATCCCCGTCACGCGTGCGCACGGTCTCGAGGAGACCGCGGTCACCCGCGTGACGAACGGCGCCGACGGGGTCAAGCGCGCGGGACTGCATCTCGACATGCTCAACGGGCACGTCGCGTCCATCTCCTGGGTCGCGATGCAGCTGCTGGGAGCCGGATGCCTCGTCCTGGCCGCCGTCTTCTCGTTGACCGGCATCCTGCCGATCAGTCCCGGCGAAGTGGTGCTGCTGTCGACCTACTTCGCCCTGCTGACGCAGGGGCTCACCCAGCTGCTCATGCTCATCCCCGTCGGCGCACGTGGCCTCGAGTCGGTGCGATCGATCGCCGAAGTGCTGCAGGAGCCCGACCTCGAGCAGAACGAGGGCAAGCGCACCGTCGATGCCGTCACCGGCCGAGTGGTGCTCCAGGGTGTGAGCCATCGCTACCCCGGTGCCGACACCGACGCGATCCACGACCTCGATCTCGACATCCGCGAGGGAGAGACCGTCGCTTTCGTCGGATCGTCGGGATCGGGCAAGTCGACGCTGCTGAACCTCGTGCTGGGGTTCGTGCGCCCCGGACGGGGGCGGATCCTGCTCGACGGCGTCGACACGCAGTCCCTCGACATGCGGACGGCCCGGCGGTTCGTTTCCGTCGTCCCCCAGGAGTCGGTGCTCTTCGAGGGCTCGATCCGGGAGAACATCGCCTACGGACTCCCCCAGCTGCCGGACGAACGCATCCGCGCGGCGCTCCGCGACGCCAACGCGCTCGAGTTCGTCGACTCGCTGCCCGAGGGGTGGAACACCGTGGTCGGCGAGCGCGGTGCACGCCTCTCGGGCGGGCAGCGCCAGCGGCTCGCGATCGCCCGCGCCCTCGTCCGCGACCCACGGATCCTGCTGCTGGACGAAGCCACCAGCGCGCTGGACCCCGAGTCGGAGGAGCTCGTGAAAGAAGCCCTCGGGCGGCTGATGCGGGGGCGGACGACCCTCGTCGTGGCGCACCGGCTCTCCACGATCCGTCAGGCCGATCGCATCATCGTGCTGGAGCACGGTCGTATCGTCGAAGAGGGTTCGCACGACGATCTGCTGGCGCGCGACGGCCGCTACGCCCATCTGCATGCGACGCAGGCGGGCTGACGCCACGACATGACGCATCGCACCCGATGCGCGGAGAAAGGACTCCCATGACCTTCGAACCCGATCGTTTCACCCTCGAGATCACCCCGGACGAGGTGCTCCTCAGGGGTGGCGACGTGCAGCTCGGGCGCTATGTCCCGTCGCCGGACGCGCCCGCGAGCGAGGCTCCCAAACCGTACTGGCATCCGCTGCGTGCCCTCGACGGCGGACTTCTCACCGGCTACCGGCCGTGGGATCACCGCTGGCACAAGGGCCTGCAGATGACGTGGACGCACGTGTCGGGTCAGAACTTCTGGGGCGGCCCCACCTTCGTCGACGGCGAGGGGTACGTCATGCAGGACAACGTCGGCAGCATGCGTCACGACGGCTTCCACGACGTCGTGACCGAGGGCGCGGACGTGTCGTTCACCGAGCACCTCACCTGGATCACGGCGGGCGGCGAGCGGTGGGTCGATGAGACCCGCACGCATCGCATGCACTCCCTCGACCGTGCACGCGGGTCGTGGACGATGGACTTCTCCACGACGATCCGGAACACCCGCGGCCAGGACCTGCGGCTGGGCAGCCCCACCACGGCGGGCCGGCCGGCCGCGGGCTACACGGGACTCTTTCTGCGGATGCCGCGTTCCTGGACCGGCGGCGAAGTCACCGCGCCGGGCACCACCGACGCGGACACCGTGATGGGCAGTGCGGCCGCGTGGGTCGCCTTCTCCGGTCAGCACGACGACGTGGACGGCGGAGCGACCGTTCTGGCGTTCGCCGGCACATCCACCGGCAGCCCCGCGATCGCGTGGTTCGTGCGAAGCGAGCCCTTCCCGGTGCTGGCCCCGTCCGGTTCGTTCCACGAGGAGGTCGTGCTCGCGGACGGCGACGAGCTCGCACTCACCCATCGCCACGTGTTCCTCGACCGCCGCTGGGATCGAGACGAGATCGCCGCGCTCGCAGACGAGCTCGCACCGTGACCATCCTGCCGACCGTGCCCCTCTTCCCGGGCGGCGTCGCTGTCAGCGACCTCGCCGTCTACGACTGGGAGGCGGTGGACGGCCGCTGCGGCGGGTCCCCGCACCTGCACACCGTCTCGAGCGAGGGCTACGTCGTGCGGAGCGGGTCGGGAGCCGTGCACACGATCACCCCCGCAGGCATCCGCGTCGATCGCCTGCATCCCGGAGTCGTGCTGTGGTTCTCCCCCGGCACCGTGCACCGCCTCGTCAACGACGGCGATCTCCGCCTGCTCGTCGTGATGCAGAACGCGGGCCTCCCGGAGGCGGGCGATGCAGTGCTCACCTTCCCGTCCGCGGTGCTCGACGATCCCGACGCCTACGCCCGAGCCGCCGCACTGCCCGCCGACGGCGAGGACGATGCCCGCGGGACGGCCGCCCGCCGTCGTCGCGACCTCGCGATGGAGGGCTACCTCGAGCTGCACGCCGCCACCCTCGAGCACGGCTCCGCGCCCCTCGCCGAGCTGCACGCGCGGGCCGCCCGCCTCGTCCAGTCCCGCACCGCGGAGTGGCGGTCGCTGTGGGAGAGCACGGTCGCCGCCGAGACCGATCGCACGCGCCGCCAGCTCGACGCCCTGTCGCAGGGCCTGCCGGGCACGCTCGGAGACGCCGCCGTCGCGCATGCCGAGCAGTCCGTCGGCGAGCGCGGCTTCGGAATGTGCGGACGGCTCCGCACCTGGAACCACCCCGAAGCAGCCCACCCCGGCACGGCACACGACGGCACGAGCCACCAAGACCCGACGGGCGACGACCCCGCGCGTCAAGACCCGGCGCGGTCGACGCCGACGCCGTCGTGATGACCACCCTTCCGCCCCACCCCTCAGGAGGCACCCCGTGAACACCCTGCGCACCGCGATCGTCGGAACCGGCGGCATCGCGAACGCCCACGCCCGTTCCGTCCTGGCGCACCCGCACGCCGAACTCGTCGCGGTCACCGACCTCTCCCCCGCGGCCGCGCGGGCCTTCGCGGAGCGCTACGGCGAGCCGACGGTGTACGAGACCCTCGAGGAGCTGCTGGCCGCCGAGCATCCCGACGTCGTGCACGTCTGCACCCCGCCCGTCGCCCACGCCGCCCAGGCGATCGCCGCCCTCGAGTCGGGCGCGCACGTCATCGTCGAGAAGCCCCCCGCACCGTCGCTGGACGAGCTCGACGCCATGCGGGATGCGGCCGCCGCGGCCGGGAAACAGCTCGCCGTCGTCTTTCAACAGCGCACCGGAACCGCGGCCGCGCACGTGCGCGGGCTGCTCACCTCCGGCGCACTGGGTCGTCCGCTGATCGCGCTGTGCGAAACGCTGTGGTTCCGCGACCCCGCGTATTTCGCCGTGCCGTGGCGCGGGAAGTGGGAGACCGAGGGCGGCGGGCCGACGCTCGGCCACGCCATCCATCAGCTCGACCTGCTGGCCTTCCTCCTCGGCGACTGGGCCACCGTGCAGGGGCGTCTGTGGCGTCTGGACCGTGAGACGCAGACCGAGGATGCCTCGACCGCGACGATCACGTTCACGGGCGGTGCGGTCGCGCAGGTCACCACCAGCGCCGTCTCGCCCCGCGAGATCAGCACCATCCGGATCGACACCCAGCGGGCGACCGTGACGGTGGATCACCTCTACGGCCATGGGCACGAGAACTGGAAGATCACGCCTGCGCCGCACGTCGGCGCCGAAGAGGCGGCGACGTGGGACCTGCCCGCGGTCGAGGAGCGCAGCGACCACGAACCCCTCGTCCGCGACGTCTACGACGCGCTGCTGTCTGATTCGCCGCTGCCGGCGACCGCCGACGCACCGGCGCGGTCATTCGAGCTCGTGGCTGCGATCTACGCGTCGGCCGCCGCCGACGGAGCCCCCGTCACACCCGATGACCTGGCGAATCACCCGACGCACCGTCGCGGGTTCGCGAGCCCCGTCACCGACCTGCGGAGTTGAGCACGCCGTCGGCGGTACCACTCGACAGGAATCGTTGAATCGTTCGAATTGAGGGACGATGGCTCTTGCGAAACGTTTTTCCGCGTAGTAGCGTGGCGGGCAAGCGCTTTCCAACATTGCTGGGGGCGCGCACACAGCACCACTCACTCGGACACGGACGTTCAGCGGGATTCGAACGCAGACGTTCATTGAAAGGACAAGGATGTTCAGCAAGAAGCGGATAGGCACCGCCGTCGCCCTCGCGACAGGCACCGCACTGATCCTGGCGGGCTGCTCGGGCGGAACCTCGGCCAGCCCCGACGCGACGCCCACCTTCAACCCTGACGAGGCTGTCACGCTCGACCTCGCCTTCTGGGGCAACGACGTGCGCGCCGACCTCTACAACAAGGCGATCGCCGCGTTCAACGAGGAGTACCCGAACATCACGGTCAACGCGTCGTTCCTGGGCTTCCCGGAGTTCTGGGAGAAGCGTCAGACCGAAGCGGCCGGCGGCAACCTGCCCGACGTCATGCAGTTCGACTACTCGTACCTGCGTCAGTACTCACAGAACAACCTGCTGCTGGACCTCGGCCCGTACCTCGGCAACATCATCGACACCGAACCGCTCCCCGAGAACATCCTCGGCATCGGCGTCGTCGACGACGTGACCACCGGCATCGCCACCTCGACCAACGCCTGGGGGCTCTTCACGAACCCCGTGCTGCTCGAAACGGCCGGGGTCGAGAACTTCGCCGGCGGATCGTGGGAGGACTACACGGACTGGATGAGCGAAGTCACCGACGCGTCGGGCGGGGAATTCTGGGGCGGCAGCGACTTCTCGGGCCGCATCCAGAACTTCGAGCTGCAGTTGCGCTCCGAAGACAAGAACCTCTTCAACGAAGACGGCACCCCCGGCTTCGACGAGGCGCGCCTCACCGAATTCTGGGAGTCCGGCCAGGACATCCGCGACGGCATCGGTGTGCCGCAGCAGCGCGTCGAGGAAGTCGTCCCCCTGGGTCCCTTCGACACCGCCAACACGGCGAGCGAGCTGACGTGGGACAACTTCGGATCGGGTTACCTCGGCAACCTCGGCGAGGGCTACACCGAGCTCAACCTCGTCGCCCCGCCGGTCACGAAGGAGGGCGCGAAGGACCTGTACCTGAAGCCCTCGATGCTGCACTCGATCTCCTCCAAGACCGAGCACCCCGAGGCGGCCGCGACCCTGGTGAACTTCCTCGTGAACTCGCCGCAGTCCGGTGAGATCTTCGGCACCAACCGCGGTCTGCCGGCGTCGGAGACGGCGCTCGCCGCGGCGAACCTCGACCCGCTGAGCCAGCAGGTCAAGGACTACGAGGCGTCGATCGAAGACCGTCTGGGCGACGCCCCGCCGGTGCCGATCGTCGGCTACGGCACGCTCGAGGAGAAGTTCCGCCAGCTCGGCGCCGAGCTCAACTTCGGTACGGTCACCGTCGAGGACGCGGTCTCGCAGTTCTTCGGCGAGATGGACGTCGTCCTCAACCAGTAAGTCCGCGCGGGGTCCGGGCGCCCAGCGCCCGGACCCCGTCGCCTCCCCCTGCACCACCGATACGGAAGAAGCCGACGTGACCACCACCGCGACGAGAGTCATCGTGACCGGGAAGCCGTCACGTCGCTCCCTGTTCCGAAAGGAACGGCCCGAGAATCTGAGCAGCCCGGGACAGCGAGCCCGACAGCGCAAAGAGACCCTGGCCGGCTACGGCTTCCTCATCCCCTGGCTGATCGGATTCTTCGGCCTCACGCTCCTGCCGATGGCGTATTCGCTGTACCTGTCGTTCACGAGCTACAACATCTTCTCGCCGCCCCGCTGGATCGGGCTCGACAACTACATCCGGATGTTCACGAGCGACCCGTCGTTCATTCAGTCCGCGCAGATCACGCTCGTCTACGTCCTCGTCGGCACCCCGATCACCCTGATCGCCGCCCTCCTCGTGGCGATGCTGCTGAACTACCGCGACAAGGGTGCCGGTTTCTTCCGCTCGTCCTTCTACGCCCCGTCCCTCATCGGCGGATCCGTGTCCGTGGCGATCGTCTGGCGGGCCATGTTCGCGAACGACGGCCCGGTCGACAATTCGCTGTCGATCTTCGGCATCAACCTCGGCGGCTGGATCGGCAACCCCGATCTCGTGCTCCCGGCCATGATCCTGCTGTCGATCTGGCAGTTCGGCGCAACCATGGTCATCTTCCTCGCGGGCCTCAAGCAGGTGCCGAAGGAGCTGTATGAAGCCGCGGAGATGGACGGCGCGAACGCGTTCCACCGCTTCCGGGCCGTCACCGTCCCCATGCTGTCGCCGGTGATCTTCTTCAACCTGCTGCTGGGCCTGATCGGCGCGTTCCAGGTCTTCGCCTCCGCCTACATCATCTCGAACGGCTCGGGCGGACCTGCCGGCATGACGAACTTCATCACCCTGTACCTCTACAAGCGCGGATTCAGCGACGGACAGATGGGCTACGCCGCCGCGATCGCGTGGGTGCTGCTGGTCGTCGTCGCCATCATCGCCTTCATCCTCTTCCGCACCCAGCGTTCCTGGGTGCACTACTCAGGAGACAACCGATGACCACTTCATCCTTCTCCGAGAACGCCCTTCTACAGGTCGAGAACCAGGTCGACCCCGACCCCAAGGCCGCTCCCACTCCGCGACGCCGCGTCAAGCGCCGCACCTGGCAGACGGTGATCTGGCTCGTCGTCCTCCTCGCGATCACCGCGGTCGTCCTCTACCCCCTCGTGTGGCTGCTGTTCTCCACGTTCAAGCCCAACTCCGAGTTCGGCTCGAACACCGCCCTGATCCCCAACAGCCCCACGATCGACAATTACGTCAAGGTCATGGAGGGCATCGCGGGCGTGCCGATGTGGCAGTTCTTCGCTAACTCGCTGCTGATCGCCGTCGGATCCGTCGTCGGAACGGTGATCTCGTCGGCCCTCGCCGCCTACGCGTTCGCCCGCGTGCAGTTCAAGGGACTCGGCATCCTGTTCGCCGCCATGATCGGCACGCTGCTGCTGCCGTTCCACGTCGTGATCATCCCGCAGTACATCCTGTTCAACAACCTCGGCATGGTGGACACCTTCTGGCCGCTGCTGCTGCCGAAGTTCCTCGCCACCGAGGCGTTCTTCGTGTTCCTGCTCGTGCAGTTCATCCGGCAGATGCCCCGCGACATGGACGAGGCGGCCCGCATCGACGGCGCCGGTCACTTCCGCGTGTTCTGGTCGATCATCCTGCCGCTCATCCGTCCCGCCCTCATCACGTGCGCGATCTTCGCGTTCATCTGGGCGTGGAACGACTTCCTGGGACCGCTGCTGTACCTCACGAGCCCCGAGAACTACCCGCTGCCGATCGCGCTGCGCCTCTACAACGACCAGTCGTCGACGAGCGACTACGGCGCGACGGTGACCGCCTCGTTCATCGCGCTTCTGCCCGTGCTGCTGTTCTTCCTGGTGTTCCAGCGCTTCCTCGTGGACGGCGTCGCCACCCAGGGCCTCAAGGGTTAGGCCTCGACATGAGCAGACGCGCACAGAAGGCGGCGCACCGCGCCGCGGTCTCGGGCGCCGGTCCCACCACAGAGGGGCCCGCCGCGCGGTTCCCCGGGGCCACCGCAGGATTCGCCCTGTTCGGCGAAGTCGTGATGATCGGGATGCTGGTGACCCTGGTCAGCCTTCCCGTCGTGACGCTGCCCGCCGCGCTGGCGGCCGGCATCCGTCACCTGCGTCGCTACCTGCACGCCGAAGACTCTCGTCTCGCATTCTTCTGGCGCGACCTGCGTGCGGGCCTCCTCGGGAGTCTCGCGGTCGGAGCGGGGGCGGTGGTGCTCACGCTCCTGCTTCTGCTCGACATCGACCTCGCCGGGTCCGGCGCCCTCCCCGGCGGCCCGGCCATCGCCGCCGTCGGCTGGATCGGGCTCGCGGCCGTGGGCGTGACACTCCTCGCCGCGGCGTCGGCGTGGTCGCCCGAGATTGGGTGGCGCCGGGCGGTCCGAGGCGTGCCGGCGATGATCGCCGGCGATGTCCGCGGTGCGCTCTTCCTCGTGGCGACCGTCGGGTTCGTCGTGGTGGTGACGTGGGCGCTTCCGCCGCTCATCATCGCGGCTCTCGGCTGCGCGGCACTGGCCGCCGTCGCGATTCCCGAGCGTCCCGCGCGTCGTGGATGACTCCACGCCCTCTCTTCCCTTTCCTTTCCCCCGCTTTCCTGCACCCTCGAGGAGACCCCCGTTGCTGTACGGCGCCGATTACAACCCCGACCAGTGGCCCGAAGAGGTCTGGGATGACGACATCCGCCTCATGCGCCAGGCCGGCGTCACGGTCGTCAGCCTCGGGATCTTCGCCTGGTCGCGCATCCAGCCGTCCGAAGAGACCTGGGACTTCGGGTGGCTCGACCGGATCATCGACAAGCTCCACGCCGGCGGCATCCAGATCAACCTCGCCACCGCCACCGCCTCGCCCCCGCCGTGGGTGAGTGCGCGCTACCCCGAGACCCTCCCGGCCGACGAGAGCGGAGCCTCGTACTGGCCCGGCAGCCGCCAGCACTTCGCGCCGTCCTCGCCCACCTACCGGCGGCTGGCCGGCAACCTCGTCCGCCGCATCGGCGAGCGGTACGTCGACCACCCCGGCGTGGTCCTCTGGCACATCGGCAACGAGTACGGCTGCCACCTGTGGATGGACTACTCGGATGCCGCGCGGGACGCGTATCGCGAGTGGCTGAGGTCGCGCTACCGCACGATCGATGCGCTCAACGACGCGTGGGGCACGAACTTCTGGTCGCAGCGCTACGGGGAGTTCGACGAGATCTTCCCCCCGCGCCTCGCCCCGTACAGCCACAACCCGTCGTCGATGCTGGACTTCCGCCGCTTCACGTCGGACATGCTGCTCGAGTGCTACCTCATGGAGCGCGAGATCCTCCTCTCGCTCGGAGCGACACAGCCGATCACGACCAACTTCATGGGTCCGTTCAAGCCCGCCGATTATCGCAAGTGGGCTCCGTTCATGGACGTGATCGCCGACGACTGCTACACCGATCCGAGCAACCCCGATCGGGTGCGGGATGCCGCGTTCCAGCGCGACCTCGTGCGCTCGCTCAAGCCCGGCACGCCGTGGCTGCTCATGGAGCAGTCCACGGACGCCGTGAACTGGCGTCCGTCCAACCCGGGTAAGCGACCGGGTGCCCTGGCCGCCGAGACCGCGCAGTCGATCGCGCGCGGAGCGGACTGCATCATGTTCTTCCAGTGGCGTCAGTCCCAGGCGGGCAGCGAGAAGTTCCACTCCGCGATGCTGCCGCATTCCGGCACCGACACCCGCACCTGGCGGGCGGTCTCCGAGCTCGGCGAGCGCTTGGCGGCGCTCCCCGAGCTTCCGTCGCCCGGGCGCGATGCGCGCGTCGCGCTGGTGTTCGACTGGGAGAACTGGTGGGCCGTCGAGGAGCGCGATCACCCGACCGTGATCGACTACCTCGCCCTGTCGCTCGCCTGGTACGGCGGGCTGCACGATCGGGGCCTCATGGTCGACGTCATCGGCCCCGAACAGGTCGACAGCGGCTACGACCTCGTGATCGCGCCCGCGCTGTATCTGCTGAGCGACGCCGGCGCGGCATCTCTCACCGGTTTCGTCGAGAGCGGTGGAACGCTGCTCACGGGCCCGTTCAGCGACATCGTCGACCCGAACGACCAGTTCCGTCCGGGCGGGTTCATCACCCAGCTGGCTCCGATGCTCGGCATCCGCTTCGAGGACTTCGGTGCCCTCGGCGGCCGCTCGTCGACCGGGGGAAGCGGCGTCGGGGCGCAGACCACCCCGACCGGGTCCCCCATCGCCGTCGACACCGTCCACTTCGATCTCGGTGGCGCTCCCCGCACCGGCACCCTGGTGGCGGAGCTGATCGAGACCGCGGGCGCCGACGTCGTGTCGGTGTTCGCCGACGGACTCTCGGCCGGCTCCCCCGCGCTCACGCGTCACCGGCACGGCGCCGGGGAGGGCTGGTACGTCGCGACGATGCCCGACCGTGAGGGCGTCGCCGCCGTCCTCGACGCATTGATCGAGGCATCCGGTGTCGTCCCCGTGGTCGAGGGCCTCCCCGCGGGCGTCGAGGCGGCACGTCGGGGCGACCTCGTCACGGTCATCAACCACACCGACGCGGCCGCGACGATCGAGCTCGTCGGCACCGATCTGGAGACCGGTGAACAGGTCGACCGCCGGGAGCTGCCTCCGCAGGGCGTGCTGTTCGCGCTCGTGCCCGTCGATGCCGAGCCCATCGCGCCGTCACGGGCCGGCAGCGTGCTCGAGACGGCGGGGCTCTCGTGAGCGGCCGGCCCATCGGGGACGGCGCGTCCGCACGGCTGGATCCGCACAACGACATCGCCGACATCGACCGCCGGGTGTTCGGCGGTTTCGTCGAGCACCTCGGCCGGCACATCTATTCCGGCATCTTCGAGCCGGGGCACCCGACCGCCGATGCCGCGGGCTTCCGCACCGACGTCATCGAGCTCGTCCGCGAGCTCGGGGTCTCGTCGATCCGCTATCCCGGCGGCAACTTCGTGTCGGGGTATCGCTGGGAGGATGGCATCGGACCGGTCGACGAGCGACCGACACGGCTCGACCTGGCCTGGCACTCCACCGAGACCAACGAGGTGGGACTGCACGAGTTCGTCGCGTGGCTCGATCGCGTCGGCAGCGACCTGATGCTCGCCGTCAACCTCGGCACGCGCGACACCGCCGAAGCGCTCGACCTGCTCGAGTACGCGAACGCGCGCGTGCCCACCGCGTGGACGGCCCGTCGAGCGGCCAATGGGCACCCCGAGCCCTTCGGCGTGAAGATGTGGTGCCTCGGCAACGAGATGGACGGCCCGTGGCAGCTCGGGCACCGCAATGCCGACGACTACGGCAAGCTCGCCTCCCGAACGGCCAAGGCCATGCGGATGCTCGACCCCACGATCCAGCTCGTCGCCTGCGGCTCGTCGGCGCGCAGCATGCCGACCTTCGGCACGTGGGAGCGCACGGTGCTCGAGCACACGATCGACGACGTGGACTTCATCTCGTGCCACGCCTACTACCAGGAGCAGGGCGGCGACGCGCAGGAGTTCCTCGCGTCGGCGGTCGACATGAAGATGTTCATCGAGAGCGTGATCACGACGGCCGACGCGGTCGCCGCCGCCCGGAAGACGGACAAGCGCATCGACATCTCGTTCGACGAGTGGAACGTCTGGTACCTCTTCAACGATGACGGCACGATGAACGAGAAGAGCGAAGACGAGTGGCCGGTCGCGCCGCGTCTGCTCGAGGACGTCTACAGCGTGCTGGATGCCGTCGTGTTCGGCGACCTGTTGATCACCCTGCTGCAGCACGCCGATCGCGTGCGGTCCGCATCGCTCGCGCAACTGGTCAACGTGATCGCGCCGATCATGACCGAGCCCGGCGGACCCGCGTGGCGGCAGACGACCTTCTTCCCGTTCTCCCTCACCTCGCGTCTCGCGCAGGGGCGCGCGGTCAACGTCCCGGTCCGCTCGGGCACCTTTCCGAGCAGTCGCTTCGGCGATGTCGACGCGGTCAACGCCGTGGCGACGATCGATGCCGCGGGTGCGAGCCTGTTCCTCGTCAACCGCTCGACGACGGAGGGTGGCCCGGTCCGGATCGACCTGCGCCCCTTGCAGGACTTCATCGAACGCACCGTCTCGCTCAGCGAGACGCATCAGCTGGCGGATGACGACATCTACGCGGTCAACACCCTCGCCCACCCCGACCGGGTCGGCGTGCGCGCCGTCGACAGCGCCTCGGTCGTCGACGGCTTCCTCGAGATCGATCTTCCCGCCGTGTCATGGACGGCCCTCCGCCTGGAGTAGCCGTGCTTGCGCCCGACCTCCCCTCCGTGGCACCATTGGGGGAGTTGGAAAGCGCTTACCCTCACTGCCTCGGGCGGACTTCTCCCCCGATCACCACCCTGCTCCTCCTCTCGACCATCAGCCAGACCGAAGAAAGAAGACACCGTGTCAGAGACGACCGTCCTCGCCCCGTCACAGCCGGCGGCATCCGCCCCCTCCGTTCGTGAGATCGGCATCATCATGAACGGCGTCTCCGGCCGCATGGGATACCGGCAGCACCTCGTGCGCTCGATCCTCGCGATCCGCGACCAGGGTGGCATCGAACTCAGCGACGGCACCAAGGTCACGGTGAAGCCGCTCCTGGTCGGGCGGAGCGCCGCGAAGCTCGCCGAGCTCGCCGCCGCCCACGGCATCGAGGACTACACGACCGACCTCGACGCGGCACTCGCCGACCCGCGCTGGGAGATCTACGCCGACTTCCTCGTGACGAAGGCCCGGGCATCCGCTCTTCGCAAGGCCATCGCCGCCGGTAAGACGATCTACACCGAGAAGCCGACGGCCGAGACCGTCGAAGAGGCCCTCGAGCTCGCGAATCTCGCGGCGGCGGCCGGCGTCAAGACCGGTGTCGTCCACGACAAGCTCTACCTGCCGGGGCTGCAGAAGCTCAAGCGCCTCATCGACTCCGGCTTCTTCGGCCGCATCCTCTCGGTGCGCGGCGAATTCGGCTACTGGGTGTTCGAAGGCGACTGGCAGCCCGCGCAGCGGCCCAGCTGGAACTACCGCGCCGAAGACGGCGGCGGCATCATCGTCGACATGTTCCCGCACTGGAACTACGTGCTCGAGAACCTCTTCGGCAAGGTCGAGACGGTCTACGCGCAGGCCTCCACCCACATCCCGACCCGCTGGGATGAGAAGGGCGAGCCATACCAGGCCACGGCCGAAGACGCCGCCTACGGCATCTTCGAACTCGAAGGCGGCGCGATCGCACAGATCAACTCATCGTGGACCGTGCGCGTGCACCGCGACGAGCTCGTCGAGTTCCACGTCGACGGCACGCTCGGATCAGCCGTGGTCGGACTCTTCGGCGCGAAGATCCAGCACCGCAACGCCACCCCGAAGCCGGTCTGGAACCCCGACCTGGCCGACGCGCACGACTACGACGCCGACTGGGCGGACGTGCCCACGAATGACGTGTTCCAGAACGGCTTCCGCCAGCAGTGGGAGGAATTCCTCGAGTCGTACGTGCTCGACACCCCGTACGAGTTCGATCTGCTCTCGGGCGCGCGCGGCGTGCTGCTGGCCGAGGCGGGGCTGCAGTCCAGCCGCGAGGGTCGCAAGGTCGCCCTCACCGACCTGACGCTGGACTGACCCGATGACCGACCTCACCCTCCTCTCGACGGACGGCGTCACCTCGACCGTCGAGCTCGCCGCGGCGCCCGGCTACGCGAAGCCCACCGCGCCGCTGCAGAGTCGCGTCGCCTATGCCGCGGCGCACGTCGTGCCGAAGGTGTCGGCCGACAACACCCCCGGCCGTCCCGCCGAGATCGACTGGGATTGCACACTCGACTTCCGTCGCGCCGTGTACTCCTGGGGCCTCGGCGTGGCCGACGCCATGGACACCGCTCAGCGCAACATGGGCCTCGACGCCGCCGCGACCCGTGAGCTGATCGCGCGCTCCGCCCAGGTCGCCCGCGAGGAGGGCGGCTCGGTCGTGGTCGGGGTGAACACCGACCACCTGGATCAGGATGTCGTTTCGATCGACGCGATCATCGACGCCTACAAGGAGCAGCTGCACTTCACGGAGGAGCAGGGTGCCGGCCCGGTCCTGATGGCCAGCCGCCACCTCGCACGCGCGGCGGAGTCCGCCGACGACTACCGCCGCGTGTACCGCGAGGTCCTCGGCGCGGCCACCACTCCCGTCGTGCTCCACTGGCTGGGAACGGCGTTCGACCCGTCCCTCGCGGGCTATTTCGGAGCGATCGACTGGCGTGAGGCATCCGCCGTGCTCCTCGAGATCATCGGCGAGAACACGGACCGCATCGCGGGCGTGAAGATGAGCCTGCTGGACGCCGCGTCCGAGGTCTCGGTCCGCGAGCGGCTCCCCGCCGGGGTGCGCATGTTCACCGGCGACGACTTCAACTACGTCGGTCTGATCGGAGGGGACTCGCTCGAGGGCGGTTCCGGGGTCGGTGCCGCGAGTGCACGATCCGCCGCCGAGCACACGGACTCCGTGCGCGGCGGATCCGCGCCGTCGGCGGGAACCCGTACGCTCGCGCCCGCCGCGCCCGCGGCCGGACACTCCGACGCACTGCTCGGTGCCTTCGCCGCCCTCACTCCGGTCGCCTCCGCGGCGATCCAGGCGCTCGACGCCGGCGACCCCGACGAGTATCTGCGCATCCTCGGTCCCACCGAGGCACTCAGCCGCCAGGTGTTCGCGGCGCCGACGTTCTACTACAAGACCGGAGTCGCCTTCCTGTCGTGGCTGAACGGCCACCAGAAGGCGTTCCAGATGGTCGGCGGGCTGCATTCCGCGCGCAGCCTCCCCCACCTGTCGCGCATCGTCGAACTCGCGAACGCCTCGAGTGCGCTCGAGCAGCCGGAACTGGCTGCCGACCGGTGGCACGCGATGCTGCGCGTGAACGGAGTGGACGCATGACGATCGACCCCCGCCTCTCGATCAACCAGGCGACGATCAAGCACGCCGACCTGGCGACGGCGCTCCGGGTGACGGCCGAAGCCGGCGTCCAGGGCATCGGCCTGTGGCGTGAGCCCGTGCAGGCGGTCGGGCTGGCCACGGCTGCGTCCATGCTGGGCGACTCCGGCCTGCGCTTCACCACGCACTGCCGCGGAGGCTTCTTCACGGTCCCCGAAGGTCCGTCGCGCCGCGCATCGATCGACGACAACCGTGTCGCGATCGACGAGGCCGCGACACTGGCCGCAGCCGGAGCATCCGGGTCGCAGGCGATCCTCGTGCTGGTCGCGGGCGGCCTCCCCGAGGGCTCGCGTGACCTCATCGGGGCTCGCGAGCGGGTGCGCGACGCGATCGGCGAGCTCGCACCGGATGCTGCGGCCGCCGGTGTGACGCTCGCCATCGAGCCGCTGCATCCGATGTACGCGTCGGATCGCGCCGTCATCTCGACGCTGGGCCAGGCCCTCGACATCGCCGGCGACTTCGATCCGGACGTCGTGGGCGTGACGGTGGACACCTTCCACGTCTGGTGGGACCCGGACGTACGCGCCCAGATCGCCCGCGCCGGACGCGAGGGGCGGATCGCGACCTACCAGGTATGCGACTGGAAGACGCCGCTCGCCGCCGATGTCCTGCTGTCGCGGCACTACCCGGGCGACGGGGTGATCGACTTCGGGTCGCTCACCGTCGCGGTGGAGGATGCCGGTTACACCGGCGACATCGAGGTCGAGATCTTCAACGAGGAGATCTGGGCGACCGACCCGCTGCTCGCCGTGCAGCGGACGGCGGCCGGCTTCGCGCGCGCCGTGAGCCCGCACCTGGCCGCACGGGCCGCCCGCGTCTGAGGGCTCGACCCGCGGACCCTCCCGCGTCGGCGACCGCGACGTAGGCGTCGGCGTACAGGAATAGAATCGGCGCTGTGAGCGAGACGAACACCCCCGTGCGCTCTGCGGCGACCCTCGAGGACGTCGCTCGGGAATCAGGGGTGTCGCTGGCAACGGCGTCGCGCGTGCTCAACGGCTCGACGCGCAAAGTGGCGGAGAGCTACCGGGCGCGGGTGCAGGATGCCGCGGATCGCCTCGGCTACACCGCGAACCTCTCCGCGCAGGCCACGGCCCGTGGCACGTCCGCCATCATCGCGCTGCTCGTCGCCGACATCGCCGACCCGTACTTCGGCCAGATCGCGGCGGGCGTCGCGCGCGGCGCCGACGAGGCCGGGTTGGTCGTCACGATCGGCATCACGGAGCGCGACCCGGTGCGCGAGACCCGTCTCGTGCGCGCCCTTCGCGGCCAGCGCCCGCGCGGCCTGATCCTCGCCGCCTCCCGCGGTGCCGACGCGGATTCCGCGGGGCTGCAGAGCGAGCTCGACGCCTTCACCGCCATGGGAGGACGCGTCGTGGTCTTCGGAGCCGGGGGCAGCGGCATCCGCTCGATCGTCTTCGACAACCGCGCGGGCGCGGAGCAGCTGGGCGCCGCTGTGGCGGGTGCCGGCTATCGCGACGCGCTCGTGATCGGCGCCGCGAACGGTCTGCGCACGTCCGACGACCGCATCGCCGGTTTCACCGACGGGTTCGCGTCGGGCGGCGGCACGGTGCTCGAGGTGCTCCGCGGCGGCTTCACGCGTGATGCGGGGTACGCCGCTGCGACGGAAGCGCTCGCGCGCGGCGTCGCGCCGGGCACCGTCATCTTCGGCATCAGCGATGTCGTCGCGATCGGCGTCATGTCGGCGATCAGAGACGCGGGGCGAGTGGTGGGCGCCGACATCGCGGTCGCCGGGTTCGACGACATCTCCACCGGACGCGACGTGCAGCCCGGCCTCACGACCGTCCACGTGCCTCTCGAGGAGCTCGGCTACCGCGCGCTGCAGGCGGCGACGGACCCGGAATGGGATGCCTCGCTCCCGGCCCTCCCGCTCGACGTGAAGCTGCGCGGCAGCACGCCCCCTCGCGACTGAGTCGCCGGCACCGCGTCGCGTGTATCAAGGCGGCCGTTCGCGTCGTCTATCTCTTGGGAGGAACCACCCGGGTCCCTTCGGAGATCGAGGTGCGACATGACTCTTCCTATCAGCGGCGGCATCGGCGTGGCGACGACCACGAACGGCGGTCCGGCGGAACCCGCCGGCTTCTTCGCCGACATCCTGAGGTCTTCCGCCGAGAGCGCGTGGGCGGAAGGTCGTCCCCGGCTCGAGAAGCAGCTGAAGGACCTGCTGGGGCAGGGTGACCTGATCCATGCGGGGTTCACCCTGTACGACATCACGCTCCACCTCTCCCCCGACCTGTCGTTCACGATCGACAGGAACGCGCCCGGCGACCTCGTCGTCACGGTGACCACCGGCGGCAACTACGTCGAGGCGACCTCCACGCAGCCGACCGCGCTCGGCGAATGGGCGGACCCGAGAGTCTCGGTCGCGTTCGGTCTGACGTTCTCGTACGTGCTCGACATCCCGCCGCTCACCGGTGCCGTCTCGGCCACCGGCTTCCGAGACGTGCGCGTGCTGAACCCGCTGCCTGACTCACACAACCTGGTCGCCGACATCGCCTTCTTCTTGAACGACCTCGTGGATTTCTTCGGCGGTTCGAACCTGCTGGAATCCGTCCGGGCCATGGTGTCCTCGATGGACTTCTCCGGCATCATCAACGGGGCGCTGGCGCCCCTGAACGCGAAGCTCGCCGAACTCGCCGCGGAGGGCTTCTGGTTCCTCGACCTCGCCGTCGACCAGCTCGACGGCACGAGCGGCAGCATCCACGGACTGAGCATCCCGGGCGCGACGCCCGATCGGCTCGACGTGCTCCTCGTCGCCCGCGCACTCGACCGCTCCGGCATCGTCGAGGGCGAGATCTCCTGGCCGCGGGCCCTGGGCCGGCCGATGCTCGCCGGGATGATGACCGACTCGATCGACATCGCCGGGTCGACCGCCGCGGTCATGGTCGGATTCACCCGGTCGGACACCGTCGCCAGGTTCGCGACGCTCCCCCTCCCCGCCCGCCCCGCCGACGCGCCGGCGCCGGTGCTCGCCGACACTTCCGGTGCGCCCGCTCCTGCGCTCGACTCGCCGCTGGACGTGGCGCTGTCGCAGCTGCCCGACGCCGAGCGCGCCGCGGCGGTCGGCGAGCTGCGGCAAGGTGCGGCATCCCGCTTCGTCTCCCTCGTCGGATCGGCGACCGCAACCCTGGCGCTGAACGAGTTCGCGCGGGGACGAACGGACTTCACCGTCGAAGCCACGACCCCCGTCGGAGGCACCGGGCTGTTCCCCGACATGAGGGTCGTCTCGCAGCGCGACGGGCTCTGGGCGGCGGACGACGCCACGACCTGTCGCCGGCGGTTCCGGCTGGTGGATGTCGCGACCGACGTCGCCCTCACGATCACGGCCGCCGTCGCTCCGCGGTGGGAGTGGAACGGCCCCGACGATCAGGTCGTGGTGGTGAGCGCGGGCTGGAAGGGCACGGTCACGGTCGAAAAGGGTGACCCTGCCTCTCATCCGAAGCTGATCGAGGACTTCCGGCGGTTCACGCGGGAGCGGCTTACTCTCGAGGACGGTGTCGGAGGAGCCGTGCGCCGCCCCTTCACCCCGTCACGGTCCGACGAGACGTCGCTCAATCCGCAGCCGCTGCCTCCCGTGGAGGTGCAACTCAACCCGCAGCCGCTGCCGCCGGTCGAGGTGCGGGTGGGTGTCTCGGACGGCATCCTTTCGACGCTGCGCGGGCGCGCCTCCGTCTCGGACGCCGTCATCGGCGGGATGCGGAACGAAGCCGTCCTCTCCCAGGTTCGCCTGAGCGACCACGTCGATCAAGTCATCGACGCCGATCGCGTCGACCTCACCCGGTTCGATGTGCAGAACCCCTCCGGCAGGGGGCTCGTAGGCGGTATCGACTTCACCGTCCGGCCCTACGTCGCGCCGGTCGTGCGCTGATGCGGCGCCGCGGGAGGCAAGAGTCCGCCGGATAGGCTGAGCCGACCCGAGCCGGAAGGAGCAGCCGATGTCGCGGCCGACGAAGGGTGTCACGATCTCGGATGTGGCCGCACGGGCCGGGGTTTCGCTGTCGACCGTCTCCCGGGTGCTCAACGACAACCCGACGGTCGACCCGGTGATGGCGGACCGGGTGCGGGCCGCCGCCGCAGAGCTCAACTACTCGGCCAATCCGCTGGCGCGGAGCCTCGTGCTCGGCCGCACCCAGACGGTGGCGGTGGTGGTTCCCGATCTCGGCAACCCCACATTCCAGGGGATCCTCCGGGGACTGAGCCGCGCAGCGGCCGCGGACGGCTACCACGTGCTGATCGCGGATTCGGCGGAGACGGTCGGTGAGGAGTCCGTGCTCGCGGTGGCGACCCGCCGTCGCACGGACGGCATCATCCTCTGCGCCCCCCGCATGCCCCTGGACGAGCTGCGGGCGCTGCTGCCTCAGATCTCGCCGGTCGTGCTGGTCAACCGGGCTCCGGAGGCGGGTACCCCGGTCGTCGCCGCGGACTACGCGGCGGCCCTCCGCGAGATCCTCGACCACCTGTACGCGTACGGTCACCGTCGCTACCTGTACCTCGCCGGCACGACACGGAGCGCCTCGAATGCGGCGCGACTTCGGGCGATCGCAGAGTTCGGCGCCGCGCACCCGGACGTGACGGTCGACGAGCGGGAGGCGGGCGTCGATTTCGAGAGCGGGGAGCGGGCTGCGGCAGGCCTCGGCTCGACCGATGCCACGGCGATCCTCGGCTTCAACGACCTGGTGGCGATGGGCGCGATGAGCACCCTGCGGGCGGCGGGCGTTCGCGTCCCCGAAGACGTGTCGATCACCGGCTTCGACGACATCCCCTTCGCCCGACACGCCACGCCGGCGCTCACGACCGCCTCCGTGCCGACGGGCGAGCTGGGGGCTCGCGCCTGGGCGGCGATGGCCGCGCTGCTGGCGACGGGCGATGTCGCCGAGCCGCTGTTCCTCCGGCCGCGGCTGCAGGTGCGGGCGAGCACGGGCCCCGCGCGCTGAGCTGCGCCCCGCCCGCGCCGCGGACCGCGTGATACGCTGAGAAAACGTTTCCTGAAGGAGTCATCCCCCATGAACCAGCGGCGCTACGCCCTTGTCGGAGCCGGCGCACGCGCCTCGATGTACGTCGGCGCGATCACCGGCGACTACGCCGAGATCGCCACCCTCGCCGCGATCTGCGAACCCAACCCGGTGCGTGCGGCGCACTACCTCGGCACGGTCGCCGAGCGCACAGGGGCGACACCGAGCACGTGGCATCCGGATCGCCTGGAGGAGATGATCCGCACCGAGCGGATCGACCGCGTCATCGTGACGGCCCGCGACGATCTGCACGCCGAGATCATCGTGCGGGCACTGGATGCCGGAGCTGACGTCGTCGTCGAGAAACCGCTCACGATCGACGCCGGGAGTGCCGCCCGCATCGAGGACGCGATCGCCCGCACCGGGCGCGAGGTCGTCGTGACCTTCAACTACCGCTACTCACCGCGCAACAGCGCGCTGCGCGAGGTGCTGCAGAGCGGCGCGATCGGCCGCATCACCTCGATCGACTTCTCGTGGGTGCTCGACACCAAGCACGGCGCCGACTACTTCCGTCGGTGGCACCGCGAGAAGGAGCACTCCGGCGGTCTGCTCGTCCACAAGGCCAGCCATCATTTCGACCTCGTCAACTGGTGGATCCGCAGCCAGCCGCGCCGTGTCTTCGCCTCGGGCGGTCTGCGCTTCTACGGTTCCGAGAACGCGGACGCCCGCGGCATCCCTCCCCGCCCGACGCGGGGCACGCACGACGGCGATCACACGGCCTTCGAACTCGATCTGCGCGACGACGAGAACCTCGCGTCGCTCTACCTCGACGCCGAGGCCCATGACGGCTATCTGCGCGACCGCGACGTGTTCGGCGAGGGCATCACGATCGAAGACAACCTGGCGCTCGTCGTGGACTACGACTCGGGCGCGACCCTGAGCTACTCGCTGAACGCGCACTCGCCCTGGGAGGGCTACCGCGTGGCCGTCAACGGCACCGAGGGACGTGCCGAGCTCGAGGTGATCGAGCGCGGAGCCGTGCTCGCCGACGAGGGGCTGCACCCAGTGCTCGACCCGAGCGCGGTCGATGCCGGGGCGACCGGATCACTCCGGCCCCAGGGCGAGCGCCTGATCGTGCAGCACCACTGGGAGGACGCGACCGAGGTTCCGATCGACGGCGGCCCCGGCGGACACGGCGGCGGGGACGCGCTCCTGCTCGCCGACATCTTCCTCGGGCCTTCGGCCGACGACCCGCTGTCGCGCCCCGCCGACTGGCGAGACGGCGTGCGGTCGATCGCGGTGGGCATCTCGGGCAACCGCTCGCTCGAGACCGGACTGCCGGTGGACGTCGCCGACCTCGGGATCCGGATGCTCGAGCGGCAGCGCGCGTGAGCCGGATCGCCGTCACGGGCGGCTCGGGCCGGCTCGGCCGGTCGCTGGTCGCGGGCCTCTCCGCCGCCGGCCACGAGCTCGTCTCGCTCGACCGCGTGCCGTCCGACGCCCCCGAGCTCGCCACGGTCGAGCAGATCGCGGTCGATCTGACCGCGGCGGACGACGCCGCTCGCGCGATCCGGGAGGCCCGTGCTGATGCGCTCGTGCATCTCGCTGCGATCGCCGTACCCTTCAGCGCCCCCGAGGACGTCATCCTGCGGACGAACGCCGCGATGGCCCTGAACACTCTGAGCGCGGCCATCGGTGCCGGCATCCCCCGCATCGTCACCGCTTCGAGCCCGACGGTGCTGGGCTACGGCGCTCCTGCCGGCTGGATTCCCGACCGGTTCCCCCTCGACGAGGACACGGCGCCCGCGCCCTGGAACGCCTACGCGCTCTCGAAGCACCTGGCGGAGCAGACGATGCGGATGCTGCAACGGCAGACCGGCGATGCGACGCGTTTCGCCGCGTTCCGGCCCTGCTACGTCATCGCCCCCGAGGAATGGGCCGGTGCACCCACGCAGCAGGGCCACACGGTGCGCGAGCGCCTGGACGACCCCGCCCTGGCGGCACCCGCCCTGTTCAACTACGTCGATGCGCGCGATGTCGCGCGCTTCATCGACACCCTCTTGCCGGCGATGAGCGACATTCCCAACGGGGAGGTGTTCTTCGTGGGCGCCGAGGACGCGCTCGCCCGCGAGCCGCTCGCCGAACTCGTGCCCCGGTTCTTCCCCGGCACCGATGACGCAGCCGCGGTCCTGACCGGAACGGCCCCGGCATTCTCCACCGCCAAGGCGCGACGGATGCTCGGCTGGACGCCCGTGCACCGCTGGCGCGACGCACTGATCGCGCCCGCACCCCTCGACCGAAAGGACGTGCCGGAATGGACTTCGACGGCATCCTCTTCTTCCCGGTGACGCCGTTCGACGCGGATGGACGCGTCGAGACGGGGCTGCTGCGCCATCACATCTCGACCACGCTCGCGCACTCCCCCGGCGGGGTCTTCCCCGCGTGCGGCACCGGCGAGTTCCATGCCCTGTCGGCCGACGAGATCGGCACGGTCGTCTCCACCGCCGTCGACACCGTCGCGGGTGCGGTGCCGGTCGTGGCGGGCACGGGCGGTCCGCTCGGGCAGGCCATCGCGCTCGCGCGTGCAGCGGCGGACGCCGGAGCCGACGGGCTGCTCCTGCTTCCCCCGTACCTCGTGGGCGGACCGCAGGCGGGACTCGTGGCCTATGCGGAAGCGGTGGCCGCGGCATCCGATCTCCCCGTCGTCATCTACCACCGCGGCACCGCGCAGTACTCGGTGGAGTCCGTGCGCCGCCTCGCGCAGAACCCCAAGATCGTGGGGTTCAAAGACGGCACGGGTGACATCGGCCTCGCCCAGCAGATCGTGCGCGCCGTCGCCGAGACGGGGCGCACCGATTTCGCGTTCTTCAACGGGCTGCTCACGGCGGAGCTGACCCAGGGCGCGTACCGCGGCATCGGCATCCCGCTCTACTCGTCAGCGGCGTTCGCGATGGTCCCCGAAGTGGCGAACGCGTACTACCGCGCGTACGTCGACGGCGACGAGGGCCGGCGGCTGGAACTGCTCGACGGGTTCTACGCTCCCCTCGTGCGGCTGCGCGACGAGACCCCCGGGTTCGGCGTCTCGCTCATCAAGGCCGGGCTGCGCTTGTCGGGGCTGCCCGTCGGGGGCGTCCGCGCTCCGCTGGTCGACCCGTCGCCCGCGCAGGAGCAGCGTCTCGGCGAGATCCTCGAGGCGGGACGCGCCCTGCTGTGACCCCCACGATCGCCTCGTTCGACGCCCGTCTGCTGCGCGTGCCGCTGACGCGGCCGTGGGCGGCGGATGTCACGTCGGTCGGCGTGATCGCGACGCACGTGCGCCGCTCGGACGGCGGCGAGGGCTGGGGATTCTCGTGGACGCCGCAGATCGGGTCCCAGGCGGTGCACGCACTGCTCGCCCACGACATCACCGCGTTCGCGATCGGCCGGACCGCCGATCCCGAGCTGCTCTGGGACGACACGTGGCACCATCTGCACGAAGCCGGCGGGAGTGGTCTGACGACGATCGCGCTCGCCGGGCTCGACCTCGCGCTGTGGGATGCCGCGGCCCGGGCCGTCGGCCTCTCGATCGGCGACCACCTGGGCGGGCGTCGGACGTCGGTGCGCGCCTACGGGTCGGGCGTCAACCTGCACTACTCGCTCGATGACCTCCGCGCCCAGGTGGGCCGGTGGATCGACGCCGGGTTCGAGGCGGTCAAGATCAAGGTCGGCCGGAACGAGCTCGCCGACGACATCGCGCGGGTCGCCGCCGTGCGGGAGCTGCTCGGGCCGAACCGCGCGCTCATGATCGACGCGAACCAGCGCTGGAACCTCGAGACGGCGACGCGTGCCGTCGCCGCTCTCGCGGAGTTCGACCCGGCGTGGATCGAGGAGCCCCTGCGCGCGGAGGATCTCGCGGGTCACGCCGAACTCGCCCGTCGCATCGCCATCCCGATCGCCCTCGGCGAGAACCTCCACACGGCGTCGCGCTTCGCCGAGTTCCTCGACGCCGGCGCCGTGCAGATCGTGCAGCCCAATATCGTGCGCGTCGGCGGCATCACGCCCTTCCGCCGCATCGCCGCGCTGGCCGCCCGGCACGGCGCGACGCTGCATCCGCATCTGCTGCCCGAGCTCTCGGGTCAACTCGCGCTCACCCTCGAACACGCCCCCGGAGCCGCCGAGCCCATGGCCGAAGACGTCGAGGACGCCGGCTTCGGCGCGCTCGGCGCGCTCCTCGACCCCTCGCCGGTGGCCATCGCCGGTGGCATCCTGACCGTTCCGCCGCACGTCGGCCTCGGCATCCGCTTCGCCTGACCGTTCGCACACGAAGGACACCCACATGAGCATCACCACTAGCCCTGAGACCACCAGCCCTGAGACCACCGGCGGAGCGCCCATCGGCGCGGAGCCGACGAGCGCAGCGCGGCTCGACGAGCTCGCCCGGCGGGCGGCCGTGGCCGCGCCGATCTGGCGGGCGTCCACCGCCGCAGAGCGCGCGACGTGGCTGCGCGCCGCGGCGGACGCCCTCGACGCGCACCTCGACGAACTCGTGGTGATCGCCGACGAGGAGACGCGCCTGGGCGCCGTCCGCCTCCGGGGCGAGGTGGGCCGCACCTCGGGGCAGCTCCGGCTGTTCGCCACGGTCGTCGAGGAGGGCTCGTACCTAGAGGCGATCGTCGACGACGCCGATCCCACCGCCACTCCTCCCCGTCCGGAGCTGCGCCGCATGCTCACCGGGGTCGGACCGGTGGCGGTCTTCTCGGCCTCCAACTTCCCGTTCGCGTTCTCGGTCGCCGGGGGCGACACCGCCTCGGCTCTCGCTGCGGGCAACCCGGTCATCGTGAAGGCCCACTCCGGGCATCCGCGGCTCTCCGTCCGCACGGCCGAGATCGTCGCCGCCGCGCTCACCTCCGCCGGTGCGCCCGAGGGCTCACTCGCGCTGGTCACGGGTCGGGAAGCGGGCAACGCCCTCGTGCAGCATCCGGTCATCCAGGCAGCGGGCTTCACAGGGTCGGTGGGCGGAGGCCGGGCCCTTTTCGACCTGGCCACCGGACGCCCCGACCCGATCCCCTTCTACGGTGAGCTCGGGAGCGTGAACCCGGTCGTCATCACCTCCGCCGCGATCACGGCGCGCGGCGATGCGCTGGCCTCGGGGCTGGTCTCGTCGTTCACGCTCGGCGTGGGGCAGTTCTGCACGAAGCCCGGCGTCGTCTTCGTGCCGCGCGGCGGTGCCGGCGGCGCGGAGTTCGGCGCGCTCGTCGCGCAGGCGGTGCAGGGCGTCGCCGGCGGCCCGCTGCTGACCGACCGCATCACCGAGGCGTTCCCCGAGGGCATCGCGCACCTCGCCGCCGACCCCTCGGTCTCAATCCTCGCGGGCACGGTGCCGACGCCCGACGCCGCTCAGCCCGTCGTCCTCGCCACGGACACCGCCGCGGTCATCGCGCGTCCCGAGGTGCTGCTCGAGGAGTGCTTCGGACCCGTCACGCTGCTGGTGGCCTACGACGGTCCCGACGATCTGCTCGCGGCGCTGGAGTCGGTGCCCGGCAGCCTCACGGCGACGCTGCACTCCGAGCCCGGCGACGACGTCGCGGACGTGCTCGAGGTGCTGCAGCGCAAAGCCGGCAGAGTGCTCTTCGCCGGGTGGCCCACGGGCGTCGCCGTGACCTGGTCGCAGCAGCACGGCGGACCGTGGCCGGCGACGACATCGCTGCACACGTCCGTCGGCGCCACCGCGATCCGCCGGTTCCTCCGCCCGGTCGCGTTCCAGGATGCCCCCGCTCATCTGCTTCCCGCGCCGTTGCGCGATGCGGAGCTCGCCGGCATCCCCCATCGCCGCAACGGTGTGCTGAGCTCCGCTACCGGCTGAACTCCGCTGCGAGCCGCGCCCCCGCGACGCGGAGCCAGTGCGCCGTCTCGGACATCGACGCCTCGGCCGAACCCGCCAGGTCGGTGAGCGAGATCGCCGCCGAGAAGGCCGAGGTCGGGGCATCCGGAGCTATCCGTCCCGCCACGAGTCTCACCGGCACGCCCGCCTGCGCCGCGAGCGCGGCGACATGCGAGGGCACTTTGCCCGACGCCGACTGAATGTCGAACGAGCCTTCACCCGTGATCACGACGGATGCCTCGGCCACCGCCGCCCGCAACCCGATGAGATCGGCCACGGCCGCCGAACCGGGAACCAGCGTCGCGCCCCACACGAGAAGTCCGTAGCCTGTTCCTCCCGCCGCGCCGGCGCCGGGAGCGACCGGGTCGGCTCTCCCGACGAGCGCGGCGAACCGTCCGAGCGCAGCGTCCATGGCTGAGACGTCGGCGGGTCCCGCGCCCTTTTGAGGCCCGAAGACGGCGGCGGCTCCGCGGGCACCCTGCAGCGGGTTCGTGACATCGGTGAGCACTGTGACACCGCCCGCCGGGAGGGCTGGCAGCCCTGAGAGATCGACCGCCGCGATCTCGGCGAGACCACGCGCGCCGTCGACGATCGCCCGGCCCCCGGCATCCGTGAATCGCGCGCCGAGCGCGCTGAGCATGCCTGCGCCACCGTCCGTCGATGCGCTCGATCCGATGCCGAGCACGAGGCGCGTGATGCCGTGAGCGAGGGCGTCCGCGATCGCCTCGCCGAACCCGCGGGTGCCCGCGTCGAAGGGGCGCCGACGTGGCCCTCCGCCGGGGAGGGTCTCGAGCAACTCGATGCCGGACGTGTTAGCGAGCTCGACGACGGCGGTACCCGCGGGGGTCTCGGCGGTCGGAGGGAGGAGGAGCCAGGATGCCGCCACCGGCGTGCCCTCCGGACCGTGGACCGTCACCGCACGGCGCGAGGCGCCGGGCACGGCCGCGGCGAAGGCATCGACGGTGCCCTCACCGCCGTCGGCCATCGGGCGCAGCACCACGTCGTCGGACGGACGCGCCTCGAGCCAGCCTTCGCGCAGGCACCGCGCGGCGTCGGCGGCGCCGATCGTCCCCTTGAACGAGTCGACGGCGATGACGATGCGTTCCGCCATCCCGACCTCCGTACCCGTCGCCCCGGTGCGGGCGCGGTCTCAGCCTACCGCGGGGGCGTGAGCGAGGGAAAGCGCTATCCGATCGAGTGACCGACCCGGGCGGGACACGGCTCCGCGATAGCCTGGGCGACGGCGGCGCGTTCCCGCGGTCCGCTGCATCCACCCCGAGGAGTGTCATGTCCTGGCTCGTGACCGGCGGCGCCGGCTACATCGGCGCACACATCGTGCGCGCGCTCGACGCGGCGGGCCTGCCGCCCGTCGTGATCGACGACCTCTCGAGCGGTCACGCCTCCTTCGTGCCGCGCGGCGTGCCGTTCATCGAGGGCACGATCCTCGATCGGGCCCTCGTCGAGGACACGCTGCGCTCGCACGACGTCGAGGGCGTCATCCACGTGGCCGGCTTCAAATACGCCGGCGTCTCGGTCACGCGCCCGCTGCACACCTATGCCCAGAACGTCGATGCGACGCGGGTCGTCCTGGAGGCGATGGAGGCGGCGCGCGTGACGAACCTGGTGTTCTCCTCGAGCGCCGCCGTGTTCGGCACGCCCGATGTCGACCTCGTCACGGAGGAGACGGCGAAGGCGCCCGCCTCCCCGTACGGCGAGTCGAAGCTCATCGGCGAGTGGCTGCTGCGCGACCAGGGCATCGCGACCGCGGGGTCCAAGCATCCGCTCCGCCACACCTCCCTGCGCTATTTCAACGTCGTCGGGTCCGGCGATCCCGCGGTGTTCGACTCGAGCCCGCACAACCTGTTCCCGCTGGTGTTCGAGGCGCTCATCGACGGACGCACGCCGCGCATCAACGGCGAGGACTACGCCACGCCCGACGGCACGAACGTGCGCGACTACGTGCACGTCGCCGACATCGCCCTCGCACACGTCGCCGCCGCCCAGCGACTGGTCGCGGGAGAACCGATCGAACCGGCCTACAACCTCGGCTCGCAGAACGGCCTGTCGGTCAGCGAGATCATGGACGCGATGGCGCGGGTGACGGGCATCGACTTCACGCCCGACATCGGCCCCCGGCGCACGGGCGATCCCGACCGGATCGTCGCCACCGGCGAGCTCGCCGCGCGCGACCTCGACTGGGCGAACCGCTACAGCGTCGACGACATGGTGCGGAGCGCCTGGGAGGCGCGTCGGGCGGCATCCGCCTGAGCCGGACGCCGGAGGTTCATCCGCCCGGCCGCCGCCGCGTGCTCTCGCGCACGACGAGGGAGGTCGCGATCAGCGCCCCGGACGACGCCCGACCGCCCTCGATCGTCGCCACGAGCGTCGCCACCGCCTCCGCTCCGAGCGCGTCGAAGTCCTGACGCACCGTCGTCAGCGGCGGGCGGTACTGCGCGGCGTCCTCGATGTCATCGAACCCGATCACCTCCACATCGTCGGGGACACGACGCCCGGCGTCGAAGAGCCCTCGCAGCAGACCGAGCGCCATCTGGTCGTTCGCCGCGAACACGGCGGTCGCGTCGACGGGCAGCCGGAGCGCCGCGTCGTACCCGGAGCTCGCGGTCCAGTCGCCGCGGAGCACGGGCGGGGCGGAGCGGGCTCCGAGACCGAGTCGCCATCCTCGCTCCCGCTCGGCGGCCGCGAACGAGGCCGGCGGTCCCCCGAGGTGCCACACCACGTCGTGCACCGCACCGTCGTGCCCCACGTCGGGCGCCGCGCCGTCGTGCGTCCGAGAGAGCAGATACTCGGTCGCCGCGCGGGCACCGGTCGCATGATCCGTCTGCACGATGCCGAAGCGTCCGTCGGGCGGCGAGTCCACCACGACGACGGCGATACCGGGCGGGATCCCGGCATCTCGCGCGAACACGGTGGCCTCGTTCAGCACGATCGCGCCGTCGACGCCCTGGTCGTGCAAGCGCGCGAACGCGTCGGCGACGGCGTCGGGGCCGCCGAGTGCGACGACCGTGAGGGCATAGCCCCGAGATGCCGCGGCATCCGTCACCGCCTGCAGCATGCGGGAGTTGCCCACCGTCGCCAGGGTCGACACGACCAGCCCGATGGTCTGCGTGCGGCCCGTGCGCAGCGCTCGCGCGGCACGGTGCGGTCGGTAGCCGAGACGGACCATCGCCGTCTCGACGCGCGAGCGGGTGCCGGGGTCGACCCGCGGGCTGCCGTTGACCACGCGCGAGACCGTCTGGCCCGACACTCCCGCCGCGGCGGCCACGTCGGCCATCGACACGCGACGGGTCGGGTCGGGAGCCTCCCTCGGAGGTCGCCGGAGATCGGGCACGCCGGTCAGGTCCTGGTGACTGAGCCCCATTCGTCGCCCTTCTGATCGCCGCGGGGGCGGTCTGCTCCCGTACCCGCCGAAGCGCGTGCGCAACGTCGGCATGTTGACGTTACCATCCGGTCTTGCTACCGTGTTGACGTGAACACACCGGATTTCGGCGCGACGATGCCCGCCCCCCAGACGCTCGGTGCGGGTGTCGTCAAGCGGTCGACCCGCCTGGCCGACGGCCGCGAGCTGATCTACTTCGACGACCCCGGGACGACCTTGCCCGCTGAGCGCGCCGCCGACACGCGCGAACCGGGTGCACGCGCCGAGACCGCGACGATGCGTCGCGACGTCCTGACCGGCGACTGGATCTCGATCGCCGCGGGACGCCAGAACCGTGCCTTCCTGCCCCCCGCGCACCTCGACCCGCTCGCCCCGCAGACGCCGACGAATCCGTCGGAGATCCCGTCGCTGTACGACGTCGCCGTGTTCGAGAACAAATCGCCCTCGTTCGGGCCCGCCCTCGCCGTCGCCACCACCGACGCTCCCGCCGCGGAGGATCCGCCGCGCAGTCTGGCCGATCTGGACGCCCCCGGCCTCGGCCGCACCCGCAGCTCGGTCGGACGCTGTGAGGTCGTCTGCTTCTCGCCCGAGCGCGAGGGCTCCTTCGGCACCCAGACCCCCGTCCGCGCCCGCACCGTGATCGAGGCCTGGGCGGACCGCACCGACGCGCTCTCGGCACTCCCCGGCGTGCAGCAGGTCTTCCCGTTCGAGAACCGCGGCGAGGAGATCGGCGTCACGCTCCGCCACCCCCATGGGCAGATCTACTCCTACCCCTACCTCACCCCGCGGACGACCCTCCTGCTGGGCTCGATCGCCCGGGAGGGCGACGACCTCTTCGCACGCATCATCGACTTCGAGTCGGCGGGCCCCCGCGTCGTCCTCGAGGCGGAGCACTGGATCGCCTACGTGCCGTTCGCCGCGCGCTGGCCGATCGAGGTGCACCTGACGCCACGCCGCCACGTGCCCGACTTCGCCGCCACCTCCGCGGCCGAACGCGACGAGCTCGCCCCGGTGTACCTGCGTCTGCTCCGTGGCGTCGACGCCCTCTACGACAGCCCGACCCCCTACATCGCGGCATGGCACCAGGCCCCCGTGACCGTCGGCCGCGACACCGTGCGTCTGCACCTGCAGCTCACGAGCCCCCGCCGCGCCGTCGACAAGCTGAAGTACCTCGCCGGTTCCGAGTCCGCCATGGGCGCCTGGATCGGCGACGTCCCGCCCGAGACCGTGGCGGCCCGACTCCGAGAGGTGATCCCCGCATGACCGCAGCATCCGAGGCCCGCGCACTGCTGGCCACCCTCACGCGGACGGCGTCCTCGGGCGAGTGGTCCGCACCGGGGCGCGTCAACCTGATCGGCGAGCACACCGACTACAACGACGGCTTCGTCCTGCCGTTCGCGATCGACCACCGCACGCACGTCGCACTGGCCGAGCGGACGGATGCCACGATCCGCGTGGCCTCCACTTTCGATGCCGCCCCGGTCGAGGTGGCGCTGAGCGCACTGCCGGACGTGTTCCCGCAGCGCGACGGCCACGAGACCGTGCCGGAGTGGGCGGCGTACCCCCTGGGCGTCGCGTGGGCCCTCGTGCACGCCACCGGGGTCGACGTCTCGACCCTCACCGGCGTGGACATCGCGATCGCCTCCGACGTCCCCGTCGGCGCCGGCCTGTCGTCGTCCGCCGCCATCGAAGGGTCGACGGCCGCGGCGCTGAACGACGTCTGGGGTCTGCAGCTCGACCCGGTGGCGCTCGCGCGCGTCGGCCGCACCGCCGAGAACGATGCGGTGGGTGCCCCCACCGGCATCATGGACCAGATGGCCTCGATGCTGGGCCGGACGGATGCCGCGATCTTCCTCGACTGCCGTTCGCTCGAGACGACGATCGTCGACCTCGGCTTCGACCGGGCCGGCCTCGAGCTTCTCGTGATGGACACCCGCGTCTCGCACTCCCACGCCACCGGCGGCTACGGCGAGCGCCGCGCCTCGTGCGAACGCGGAGCCGAGATCATGGGGGTGCCGGCGCTCCGCGATCTCTCCCTCGCCGACCTCCCCCGCGCCGAGCAGCTGATGGACGACGTGACCTTCCGCCGCGTGCGGCACATCGTCACCGAGAACCAGCGGGTGCTCGACACCGTTCGCGCACTGGAGGACGACGGGCCGGCGGCGATCGGCGCACTGCTGGTGGCTTCCCACGCTTCCATGCGCGACGACTTCGAGATCTCCGCCCCGGAGCTGGACACCGCCGTGGACGCCGCACTGGCCGCCGGCGCCGTGGGCGCCCGCATGACCGGCGGCGGCTTCGGCGGTGCCGCGATCGCGCTCGTCGCACACGATCGGGTCGGGGCCGTGAAGGATGCCGTGGACGCGGCCTTCGCGGCATCCGGTTTCGCCGCTCCGGTGCAGTTCACCGTGACGCCCTCGCAGGGCGCCCGGCGCGACGCCTGAGCCGGGGTCGCCGGCCCGGGACGGCCGTCCTCAGCGCCGACTGTAGGGTCCGGTGCTGTCGCGCACGACCAGCTCGGTCGGAATGAACGTCGTGCCGACGCCCGCGCCGGGGTCGGCGATCTGCGCGAGGAGCCGCTCCATGGCGAGCCGTCCCACCTCGCGGAAGCTCTGATGCACGGTCGTCAGCGGCGGCCAGAAGTCGCGCGCCTCGTCCATGTCGTCGAAGCCCACGACGCTGACGTCGCCCGGGATGTCGCGACCCAGCTCGTGCAGCGCGCGCATGGCTCCGAGCGCCATCTGGTCGTTCGCGGCGAAGATCGCCGTGACGTCTTCGCGCGCGCCCAGCTCACGACCGATCCGGTAGCCGGAGTCGGTGGTCCAATCCCCGTAGAACTCCTCGGGCGGGGCGATGCCCGCGCGTCGCAGCGTCGAGCGCCACGAGTCCGCACGGTGGGACGCCGAGAACGACGTCGTCGGGCCGGCGATGTGCCAGACCTGCGGGTGTCCGAGGCTCAGCAGATGCTCGGTGGCGACGCGGGCGCCCTGCGCCTGGTCGGTGTCGACGACCGGGTAACCCGAGCCGGCGTTCGAGTCGATGACGACGACGGGGAGCCCGGGAGGCAGCGAGATCTCGACACGGTCGAGGAGAGACGCCTCGAAGATGATGATGACGCCGTCGACGGCCTGCTGTGTGAGGCGGCGGTACGCGCCGGACACGGCGCCGATCGTGGGGTCGGGGACGGGCATCAGCGTGACCGAGTAGTCGGCCCTCGCCGCCTCGACGGCGATGGCGTCGAGGGTGCGCACGTTGCCGAGCGTCTCGAGGGTGAACATGATCACGCCCACGGTGTGGAAGCGCCCGGACTTGAGCGCCCGGGCGGCGCCGTTGGGCCGGTAGCCGAGGGCGCGCATCGAGCGGAGCACCCGATCCCGCGTGGAGTCGTCGACGTTCGTGTGGCCGTTCGAGACCCGCGACACCGTCTGGGCCGAGACGGCGGCGTGCCGGGCTACGTCGGCCATGGACGGCGCGCGGCGCTGCTTCTCCTGCACGATCCCCCTCGATCCCGACGTGGAGCCTCCCGGTCTGCGGGATGACTTCCGGGCACTCCCTGCCGGACGCCTGCTGTCAGTGAATCAGCACTTGCATGGTTACGCAAACATGTTAGGCTCCGTTTCGGACATGGTTACGCAAACATGTCCCCCAGGTCAACGAATGGACTGAATCATGACGATGGCGTCGACACTCGCTTCGGGTGCTCCCCCCACCACCGCGGCCCCCCGTCGGGCGCGACGGGACTGGCGTGGCTGGGGATTCGTCGCACCGTTCATGATCGTGTTCCTCGCGGTGCTGGTCGCCCCCGTGATCTACGCCCTGTACCTCACGCTCTTCCGCCAGCAGCTCGTCGGCGGCAACGGATTCGTCGGACTCGCGAACTACATCCAGCTCTTCCAGGACGAGAAGTTCTGGGAAGCGCTCGGTCGCGTCACCCTCTTCCTGATCGTCCAGGTGCCGATCATGCTGCTGCTGTCGTTGTGCGCCGCCCTGGCCATCGACAGCGCGCGCCTCCACGGCGCCGGATTCATCCGCATCGCGATCTTCCTGCCCTATGCCGTCCCCGGCGTGGTGGCCGCCCTCATCTGGGGGTTCATCTACGGCAACCAGTTCGGGCTGACCGGGACGCTCAACGACCTCCTGGGTGCCGAGATCTTCCAGCCCTTCACATCCCAGTGGATCCTCGCCTCGATCGGCAACATCGTCACGTGGGAGTTCCTGGGCTACAACATGCTCATCTTCTACGCGGCCCTCAAGGTGATCCCCGCCGACCTCTACGAAGCCGCCGAGATCGACGGCGCGGGTCAGTTCCGGATCGTGACCGGCATCAAGCTTCCCGCCCTGCGGGGGTCGATCGTGATCGCGACAGTGTTCTCCATCATCGGCAGCTTCCAGCTGTTCAACGAGCCCAACCTGCTGAAGAACCTCGCCCCCAATGTCATCAGCAGTTTCTTCACCCCGAACATGTACGCCTACAACCTCTCGTTCGCGGGCCAGCAGTTCAACTACTCCGCCACCGTCGCGATCGTCATGGGTGTCGTCACCGCGACGATCGCCTACATCGTGCAATTGCGCGGCTCCCGACAGGAGGTGCGCTGAGATGGCCACCCACACCGAGGTCCTCACCTCCACCCCCCGCGCCCGGCCCGGAAACCGTCGCGTCCCCTACGTGCATCGGCGCCCGTCCCGCCCGCGCCGGTCGATCATGCTCACGATCGTCATGGCGATCATGGTGATCTACTCCGTCATCCCGCTCGCATGGCTGCTCATCAATGCGACCAAGAGTCAGGCCGACCTGTTCTCGAGCTTCGGGTTGTGGTTCGGCTCCGATTTCCACCTGTGGCAGAACATCGTCGACACCCTGACCTACCGCGACGGCATCTTCGTGCAGTGGTTCGGCAACACCCTGCTCTACGTCGTGGTGGGCGCCGGCGGTGCGACACTGCTGGCGACGGTCGCGGGCTACGGGATGGCGAAGTTCAACTTCCCCGGTCGCCGCGCCGTGTTCGCCGTCGTTCTGGGCGCGATCGCGATCCCGGGCACGGCGCTGGCGGTGCCCACGTTCCTCATGTTCAGCCAGCTGGGGCTCACCAACACCCCCTGGGCGGTCATCCTCCCCTCCCTCATCAGCCCGTTCGGCCTGTACCTGATCTGGACCTATGCGGTCGACGCGGTGCCGACCGAGCTGCTCGAAGCGGCGCGCATGGACGGATCGGGCGAGTTCCGCACGTTCTTCACGATCTCGCTGCGCCTGCTCTCCCCCGGGATCGTGACGGTGCTGCTGTTCGCCGTCGTGGCCACGTGGAACAACTACTTCCTGCCGCTGATCATGCTGAGCGAGCCGACCTGGTATCCGCTCACGGTCGGTCTCAGTCAGTGGAGCGCGCAGGCGACGGGCGTCGCCGCCCAGCCGATCTACAACCTCGTCATCACCGGCTCGCTCCTGACGATCATCCCGATCGTCGTCGCCTTCCTCTTCCTCCAGCGCTTCTGGCAGTCCGGCCTCAGCGCCGGCAGCGTCAAACAGTAGGTCCCGCATCACCCGGGCGTCCTGCCCACCCCTAACAAAGAAGTGAAAGGAACACCGATGTCCACCATCACCCGAGCGCGCAGAGCGCGCCTGGCAGCTGTGGCCACAGCATCCGCCGTCTCCCTCGGCCTGATCCTGTCGGGCTGCTCGTCCAGCACCGGCGGGGCATCCGGCGGCGATGCCAGTGCCGACGCCCTCGAGAGCGCCCTGGAAGCCGGCGGCGAGATCACGTACTGGAGCTGGACACCGTCGGCCGAAGCCCAGGTCGAGGCGTTCGAGAAGGCCTACCCGAAGGTCACCGTCAACCTCGTCAACGCCGGGACGAACACCGACGAGTACACGAAGCTGCAGAACGCGATCACCGCGGGTTCGGGTGCTCCGGATGTCGCACAGGTCGAGTACTACGCGATCCCCCAGTTCGCCCTCGCGGACTCGCTGGTGGACCTCGCGCCCTACGGCTTCGGCGATCTGAAGGACAAGTACACCGCCGGACCCTGGGGCGCCGTCACCTCGGGCGACAAGATCTACGGCCTGCCGCAGGACTCGGGCCCCATGGCGATGTTCTACAACAAGACCGTCTTCGACACCTACGGCATCGCGGTCCCCACGACGTACGACGAGTACGTCGCCGCCGCCGAGAAGCTGCACGCCGCCAACCCGAATGCCTACATCGCATCCGACACCGGCGACTCCGGCTTCGCGACGAGCATGATCTGGCAGGCCGGCGGCAAGCCGTTCAGTGCCGACGGCACCGATGTGACGATCAACCTCCAGGACGACGGCTCGAAGAAGTGGGCCGACAGCTGGAACCGGCTCGTCGAAGGCGGCCTGCTTTCGAGCACCCCCGGCTGGAGCGACGAGTGGTACAAGGCCCTCGGTGACGGCACGATCGCGACCCTGCTGACCGGCGCGTGGATGCCCGGCGTCCTCCAGTCGTCGGTGCCGGATGCTTCCGGTGACTGGCGCGTCGCCCCCATGCCGACCTACGACGGCACCCCGGTGACCGCCGAGAACGGCGGCGGCGGCCAGGTCGTGCTCAAGCAGAGCAAGAACCAGGCGCTCGCGGCCGCGTTCCTGAAGTGGCTGAACAGCGACCCCGCGTCGATCAAGGTCTTCCTCGAATCGGGCGGGTTCCCCTCCACCACCGCGGAGCTCGAGTCCTCCGACTTCCTCGCCGACGCCCCCGAGTACTTCGGCGGCCAGAAGATCAACGAGGTGCTCGTGGATGCCTCGAAGAACGTCCCCTCCGGATGGCAGTACCTGCCCTACCAGGTGTACGCGAACAGCATCTTCGGCGACACCGTCGGTCAGGCCTACAAGAACGGCACCGACCTGAACGCCGGGCTCGAAGAGTGGCAGAAGCAGCTCGTGGACTACGGCAACCAGCAGGGCTTCACCGTCAAGTAGCACGAACGAAGAGATCGAACACGGATGCGGCGGCCGCACGTCGGCCGCCGCATCCGCATCTCCTCCCCCCGAAGGATCCCCATGCTCTCCGCGCGTCTCCCCCTCGACCCGCAGCTCGTCCTCGCGCCGGTCCCCCGCCGCCTGTTCGGCACGTTCGTCGAGCACATGGGCCGCGCCGTGTACGAGGGCATCTACGAACCGGGTCATCCCACCGCCGATGCCGAGGGGTTCCGCGGCGACGTGCTCGCGCTCGTCCGCGAGCTCGGGGCGACCACCGTGCGGTACCCCGGCGGCAACTTCGTCTCGGGCTACCGGTGGGAGGACGGGGTCGGACCGCGGGCCGATCGTCCGGTGCGACTGGACGCCGCGTGGCACAGCACCGAGACCAATGCCGTCGGGCTCCACGAATTCGCGAGCTGGGCCGCCCAGGCCGACCTCGAGCTCATGTACGCCGTCAACCTCGGCACGCGCGGCATCGACGCCGCCGCCGACGTCCTCGAATACGCCAACCACCCGGCCGGGACCGCGCTCTCCGACCAGCGTCGCCGCAACGGCGCCGACGCCCCCTTCGCCATCGGACTGTGGTGTCTCGGCAACGAAGTCGACGGCCCGTGGCAGATCGGCCACAAGACCGCCGACGAATACGGGCGTCTCGCTGCCGAGACCGCGCGCCTCATGACGTTCCTCGACCCCGACATCGAACTCGTGGCCGCGGGCAGCTCGAACGCCGAGATGCCGACGTTCGGCGAGTGGGAGCGGACGGTGCTCACGCACACCGCGGGACTGGTGCACCACATCTCGGTGCACGCGTACTACGAGGAGCAGGACGGGGACGCCGTCAGCTTCCTGGCCTCGGCCACGGCGCTCGACCGCTACATCGACACCGTCGCCGCGATCATCGACGAGGTCGGCGCGGGCCCCGGATCTGCGCATCCCGTCGGCATCAGCGTCGACGAGTGGAACGTGTGGTCGCAGACGAGGTGGAACGAGCACGACAAGACGGCCGTCCTCACCGGCGGATGGCCGGAGCACCCGCGGTTGATCGAGGACACGTACACGGTGACGGATGCCGTCGTGGTCGGGTCGCTGCTCATCTCGCTGCTCCGTCACAGCGACCGCGTGTCGATGGCCAACCTCGCCCAGCTCGTCAACGTCATCGCGCCGATCCGGTGCGAGCCGGGGGGTCCTGCCTGGCGTCAGAGCACGTTCTTCCCGTTCCAGCACACCGCGACCCGGGCACGCGGCAGCGTGCTCGTCGCCGACGTCGACTCCCCGGAGATCGACACGCTCCGCCACGGTGCGGCGCCGCTGGTGGATGCCGTCGCCACGGTCGACGACGACGGGCGGATGACCGTCTTCGCGTGCAACCGATCGCTCGAGGACGCCGCCGAGCTGACGATCGACGTCACCGACGCCTCGGCCGCGGCATCCGGATACAGCCTCGTGCGCGCCGAGACGCTGACGATCCCCGCCGACGGCGACCGCCACACCACCAACACCGCCGAGGCCCAGCCTGTCGGCATGCGCCCCCTGACCGTTCCTGCACCGCAGGCGGCGGCGACACCGACGCCGCCATCGTCCTCGATCACCGTCGTGCTGCCGGCCCTCTCGTGGTCCGTCCTCGAGCTCGCTCCCACCCGAAAGACCCCGCATGAGTGATTCCCGCCCCGCCCACGACTTCCGCATCGGCGCCCAGGACTTCGAGTTCGACGGTGCACCGCTGCAGATCCTGTCGGGCGCCCTGCACTACTTCCGGGTGCACCCCGACCTCTGGCGCGACCGCATCCGCAAGGCCCGGCAGATGGGACTCAACACGATCGAGACCTACGTCGCATGGAACGCGCATGCTCCGCAGGAGGACGTCTTCGACCTCACGGGCGGCCTGGATCTCGGGCGGTTCCTGGACGATGTCGCTGCCGAGGGCATGCACGCGATCGTCCGACCCGGGCCGTACATCTGCGCGGAGTGGGACAACGGCGGTCTCCCCGCCTGGCTGTTCCGCTCGGGCACCGTCGGGGTGCGCCGTGACGAGCCGCAGTACCTCGCCGCCATCGAGCGGTACCTGCAGCAGCTCGCACCCGTGCTCGTCCCGCGGCAGGTGGACCGCGGCGGGCCGATCATCCTCGTGCAGATCGAGAACGAGTATGGCGCCTACGGCCACGACCCCGTCTACCTGCAGAAGCTCGTCGACCTGAACCGCGCGATCGGCCTCACCGTGCCGTTCACGTCGGTCGACCAGCCGACCGACGAGATGCTCGCGAACGGCAGCATCCCCGGCCTGCACACCACCGCCTCGTTCGGCTCCCGGTCGATCGAACGGCTGGCGACCCTCCGCCGGCACCAGCCCACCGGGCCGCTGATGTGCGCGGAGTTCTGGGACGGCTGGTTCGACCACTGGGGGGCGCACCACCACACCACCCCCGTCGAGGAGTCCGCGGGCGACCTCGACGATCTCCTCGCCACCGGAGCCTCCGTGAACCTGTACATGTTCCACGGCGGCACCAACATGGGCTTCACGAACGGTGCCAACGACAAGGGCGTCTACCAGCCCCTCGTGACGAGCTACGACTACGACGCCCCGCTGGACGAGGCGGGCAACCCGACCGCTAAGTACTGGGCGTTCCGCGACGTGCTGGCGAAGTACACCGACCTCGCGATCGACGACGTGCCCGCGGCATCCGTCCCCGCGCCGACTCCTCACACCCGGTGGAGCTCCGCGGTGCCGCTGGCGGAGGTCGCACCGTCGCTGGGGACCGCGTCGGCGCACGAGGAGCTGCCGAGCATGGACGCGCTCGGCGCGTTCACCGGGTTCGCGCTGTACCGCACCGTGATCGACGTGAGCGGTCCCGCCGTCCTGCACATCGATGAAGTGCGCGACCGGGCGATCGTGTTCGTCGAAGGTTCGCCGGTCGGCGTCCTCGCGCGCGAGCACCACGATGCCCGCCTGCCGCTGCCTTCGCACGCGCGCGGGGTGCTGGAGCTGCTCGTCGAAGACCAGGGCCGGGTCAACTACGGCGAGCGCATCGGCGAGCCCAAAGGGCTGATCGGCGCCGCCACCCTCAACGGCGATCCGCTCCGTCAGTGGGAGGTGCAGGCCCTCGACCTCCGGGATCTCGGTCCCGTGCGGGACGCGCTCCACGACCGTCCGTGGGACGGCGCCCTCGCCGGACCGGTGTTCGGTCGCGCCGAGGTCGAGCTCTACGAACCCACCGACCTCTTCATCGACACCCGCGGCTGGGGCAAGGGCGTCGTCTGGGTCAACGGCGTGAACCTCGGCCGCTACTGGTCGAAGGGTCCGCAGCACACGCTGTTCGTCCCCTCCGCCCTGGTGCACGCCGGAGTGAACGAGGTGGTCGTGCTCGAGCTGCACGCCGCCGCGTCGACGGTCGCCTTCGCCGCCGAGCCAGACCTCGGGCAGACCGACTTCTGAGTGCGGGTTCGATGCGGTCGCGGTGCCGTGGCGGTCGTACGCCGTCTCGGCCGCCGGGGCAACCCCTGGTCGCGCGCCCGCCCGCGATCTACCGTCGAAGGAGTGGCCGTTCCGCCCTCGGCACCCGAGGCGCCGGTGGGCGGACCTCCGGCCGCTTCAGACGAAAAGGAGCGAACGTGGCACGCATCACCGTCGGCATCGAGAACTCATCGGACATCTCGCTGTACTACACCGATCAAGGGTCGGGACAGCCGGTCGTCCTCATCCACGGATTCCCGTTGAACGGGGAGTCCTGGGGGAAGCAGCAGGCCGCCCTCCTGGACGCCGGCTACCGCGTGATCGCGTACGACCGCCGCGGTTTCGGCGCGTCGACGAAGACCGCGAGCGGGTCGGACTACGACACGTTCGCCAGCGACCTCGAGGCGCTCATGGTGGCGCTCGATCTCGAGAAGGCCGTGCTCGTCGGGTTCTCGATGGGCACGGGCGAAGTGGCTCGCTACCTGAGCACCTACGGCAGCGAACGGGTCGCGAAAGCCGTCTTCCTGGGGTCGCTCGAGCCGTATCTGCTGAAGACCGATGAGAACCCCGACGGAGCGGGCCCGCAGGACTTCTTCGACGCAACGGCGGCCTCGGTGCGCGCCGATCGGTACGCGTTCCTGACCGGGTTCTTCGCAGACTTCTACAACCTCGACGAGAACCTCGGCACGCGCATTTCCGAAGAAGCGCTGCACGCGAGCGTCTGCATCGCCAACCAGGCCGGCAACGCCGCGATCGCGGCCGCTCCCCTCACGTGGCCGACCGACTTCCGGAACGACATCCCCAAGATCGATGTTCCGGCGCTCATCGTCCACGGCACCGCCGACCGCATCCTCCCCATCGACGCGACCGCTCGTCGGTTCGCGAAGCTGCTCCCCGACGCGACGTACGTCGAGATCGAAGGCGCTCCGCACGCCATGATCTGGACGCATGCCGACGAGGTCAACACGGCGATGCTGGACTTCCTGCGCACCTGAGCCGCGGTCCGGGAGGAACGACGGATGCCTCGGCGCAGAGTGTGCGCCGAGGCATCCGTCGTCCAGCCGCCGTGCTGTTACGTGCGGCTGATCCGGCGGCGCAGCGCCACGAGCGCTCCCCCGGCGATGAGCATCGACCCGGCGAGGACCAGCGGCACGATGGGCTGGCTCCCGCCGGTCGCGGCGAGCGCCTTCGTGGAGCCGTTCCCCGAGACGCCTGTGGCGTCGGTCGGACCCGAGACCGGACCCGCGGGAGTGCCGGGCCCGGTGACGGGCAGCGACGGGCCCACGGGGTCGGTCGGGTCGGTCGGGTCGGTCGGGTCGGTCGGATCGACCGGCGCCTCGACGTACGTGCAGGGGAAGGTGCCCTGGCGCAGGGAGAAGCCATCGGTGTCGTTGTCGTCGGCGTAGAACGTCGGCTTGGTGCCCGCCGGCGCGCAGACCGCGTCATCGGCGATCGCGAAGCCCTCGTTCGCGATACCGGCACCCATGCCCGCCGGGCGCTCGTACACGTGCGTGGCGACGAAGGCGCCGTCCGTGAGCTCGTACACGGCGGTCTGACCGTCGCAGGCATCGTCGCAGGCGACCCACAGTGCGCCCGCACCGCTCGCGGCATCGGCGTCAAACTGCACCTCGGCGACGATCGCGAACGGTGTGGCGATCGTCGCCACCCGCGTGAAGGCGCCGCTGTCCTGAAGCGCATAGGCGTACACGGATGCCGTGCCCTCGACCCCGACGAAGAACAGGCCGTCGCCGTGGCCCGGGTAGGACGCCGGCGCGTACGGCGCACCTGTCGTCGCGTCGATGAAACCGCCCGCTACCAGGGAGGCGTCGGAGATCCAGGTGATGGCTTCGAGCCCGGCGTTGGCGCCCAGACCGGGGAAGTCGGCGGCGAGGTTCCACTCCTGCGACGCGTTCAGGCTCGTCGCCGAGCCCGACACGTCGTAACGAAGGACCGAGGGGCGGCTCACGCCGCTGTCGTCGTTGTCGCGCTCACTCGAGACGTAGACGCCCGCTGCGGCTCCGGCATCCGTCATCGTCACGCCCTCGGCGTCGACCGCGCCGGTGCCGTCGGCGTAGTGCAGCACCTTGCCCGCCGCCCATTCGGCTGAAGCATCCGGCGCCCAGCTGCCGTCGACGTCGGAGACGATGCGGTAGAGCAGTCCGTCGCCGTTCTGCACCGCCCACAGGGTGCCGGGCGCCGCCGTGCCCGATGCCTCCCAGTACAGTCCGCTCAGATCACCGCTGGGGAAGGTGTCGGCGTCATCGAGCGTGCGCACCTCGGCGCCGCCGGGCCACGCCTCAGGGGTGATCAGCCCGGTGCAGACGTTGATCGCATTCTTGGACGGGACCGCCGTCGTCGTGAACTCCCCCGTGCCGTCGGGGCAGCGGCCGTAGGTCGTCGAGGCGTGCTCCGCCCAGCTGTAGCTGTCGAGCAGCGTCGATCCGTTCGGCGCGAACAGCCGCACGGAGTCGGCGCCGCCGAGCCCGAAGCCGTCTTCGGCCGCGTCGACGTCGGCGACGTAGAAGCCGCCGGCCGCGACGGTCGTTCCGGCGGGCACGACGAACGCGTGCGTGTCGTCGTCGTCCTTCACCGTGAATCCACCGAGGTCGACATCGGTGGTGCCGGTGTTCACCAGCTCCACCCAATCGGTCGCGTCACCCCTGCTCTCGATCTCGTTGATGCGCACGGGCGAGCTGCAGTCGTTGGCCGCGCCCTTCGTCGATGCCGTCGTCTGCTGCATGTCGCCCACGCCGTCGGGGCACCGCCCGTAGCTGACGGCCGCGTGCGTCTCCCACGCATAGCTGGCGACGAGCGTGGTCCCGTCGGGTGCGAAGATCCGCGCGACGTCGCCCCCGCCCAGGCCGAAGTCGAACCCGACGGGGTTCGTCGCGCTGGTCTGGTCGATCACGAGGAATCCGCCTGCGGCGACGAGCGAGCCGGCCGGGAGGACGAACGCGGCGTGCGTGTCATCCGAGTCGAGGAACCGATAGCCCGTGAGGTCGATCGATTCGGCGCCGGTGTTGTACACCTCGACCCAGTCGGTGTCGTCGCCGTTGCTCTCGACCTCGTTGATGACGAGCGTCGAGGCGGCCGGCGGCAAGGGGTCGGCCTGCGCCGGCGCGGCGACCAGGAGCGGGACGGCCACGAGACCCAGCGCGGCGGCGACCGCGGCCCAGCGGCGCCCAGGGGTGGGAAGAGGGGAATCGGAACGCATGCGGCGTGCACCTTCGATCGGCAGACGGGGGAGCGGCCAGAATGGTCCGCGCACACGGCCGGGAGGTGAACGCCGCGTGACGCGCCAGGGACGGACCTCGCCGCGCGCGGGCCAGGCGACCGCGCACGACCGCGGTCTACAGTCGAGACATGGCCCGACGAGATGCGCGTGGCGGCGAGCCCGTGGCACACGCCGCACCTGTCGTCGACATCGCCCCCGGGTCCGTCCGGGGATTCTGGCGCGGACCGTCCGCCGCGTTCCTCGGCATCCCGTTCGCGCAGGCACCCGTGGGCGACCTGCGGTTCGCCGCTCCGGTGCCACCCGAGCCGTGGACCGGCGTCCGTGACGCACGCGAGAACGGCGCGACGGCCAAACGGGCGAAGCCGGGCGAGCGGACGCTCATCCCCGAGCCCGCGATCCCCGGGGAGAGCACGCTCAATGTCAACGTCTTCACGCCCTTGCCGGGAGCAGTGGATGCCGCATTGCCCGTGCTCGTCTGGTTCCACGGCGGCGGCTTCGTCGAAGGCTCGCCGGCGAGCCCGTGGTACGACGGGGCGGCCTTCACCCGCGACGGCATCGTGACCGTCAGCGTGTCGTACCGCCTCGGTTTCGATGGATTCGGCGCGATCGAGGACGCCCCGAGCAACCGTGGAGTGCGGGACTGGCTCGCCGCACTCGAGTGGGTGCAGACCAACATCCGCGCGTTCGGCGGCGACCCCGGCCGCGTCACGATCGCCGGGCAGTCCGCCGGGGGCGGCGCCGTCCTGACCCTGCTCGGCATGCCCGCCGCGCAGCATCTCTTCCACGCCGTCTGGGCGCTGTCCGCCGTGGTGGGCGATGTTCCCGCGGCCCGAGCGACGGCGCTCGTGGACCGCCTCGCCGATCTGGCGGGGGTCGCCCCCACGCGGGCGGGTTTCCGTTCGGTGCCGGAAGCCCGGCTTCTCGAGCTGCAGGATGGCGCGGCATCCGCTCTCGGGACATCGCCGTTCGAGAAGCTGAGGTCCACCCTCGATGAGGGTCGCGCGTGGGCTCCCACGATCGACGGCGACCTGCTCACCCGCCCCTCGCCGGAGTCGCTGCGTTCCGGCATCGGCGCGGGCAAGCCGCTCGTGCTGGGCACCACCGACGACGAATTCACCATGGCGACCGACAGGGCACGCAAGGCGCTGCGGTTCGTGCCGGTGTCGCTCGCCCTCGGTCGCCTGCAGAAGGACCGGGGTGTGCGGAATGCCTACCTCGCCGACAATGCGCAGCAGAGGCGGAGGGGCACGGCCGCCGTGCTCGGCCGGTACGCCACCGACCGGATCTTCCGGGCGTTCGCCGTGCGGGTGGCCGACGCACGCGGGGACGCCCCGACGTGGATGTACCGCTTCTCATGGGTGTCGCCGACGATCGGCTGGGCGTGCCACTGCCTCGACGTGCCGTTCTGGTGGGACTGCCTCGACGCCGACGCGGTGCCGGGGATCGCGGGCGACGCTCCCCCGCAGGCCCTCGCCGACGCGCTCCACGGCTCGGCCGCGGCTTTCGTCCGTGGTGCCGAGCCGGGGTGGGAGGCGTGGTCGGACAGCCGTGGGACGACGCGTGTGTTCGGCGGCGAGGCGTCCACCGCCGATGTGATCCCCGACGGTTACGCCAGCGTGCGGGCCCTGGTCTGAGTCCCGTCGCCGGTCAGAACCCAGGCCCGGTCCCGGGGCCGCTCAGTCCAGTGCGGGGATGACCTCGCGCTCGAACAGGTCCACGCCCGAACGGTCGTAGGCGTGCTCGGGGAAGTAGTGGATCGCGTAGCCGAGCCCGACCGCCCGCATCTCGTTGAGGCGCTCAACGATCTGCTCGGGGGTTCCGACCAAGCCGGCACCGCCGCGGTACTCCGCCATGAAGGCCTCGGTACGGTCGCCGAGGTACGGGGCGACGCGTGCCTCGATGGCGTCGACGCGCTCGGCCACTTCGGCCTCGGTCTCGCCGATCACGGTGTTGAAGTTGGCCGACTTGGTGATCTCGGCGAAGTCGCGGCCGACGGCGTCGGTGTGGCCCCGCAGGATCTCGGACTTGCGGGCGAACTCCTCCGGCTGACCGGAGAAGTTCGTGTACTGCGCGTACTTCGCCGCGATCTTCAGCGTGACCTTCTCGCCGCCGCCGGCGATCCAGGTGGGGATTCCGCCCTTCTGCAGCGGCTGCGGCTGGACGATCGCGCCGTCGACCTGGAAGTGCTTGCCGTCGAGCGTGGCGGATCCCGTCGCCCAGGCCTGCTGCATGATCTGCACGCCCTCGTCGAGCGCGCCGAGGCGGTCGCCGATGCCGGGGAAGCCGTAGCCGTAGGCACGCCACTCGTGCTCGTACCAGCCGCCGCCGATGCCCATCTCGACGCGTCCGCCCGAAATGATGTCGACCGTGGCGGCGACCTTCGCGAGGTAGGCCGGGTTGCGGTAGCCCATGGACGTGCACATCTGCCCGAGGCGGATGCGGTCGGTCACCGCCGCGAAAGCCGACATGAGCGTCCACGCCTCGTGGGTCGCCTCTGCGCTCGGTACGGGGACGGTGTGGAAGTGGTCGTAGACCCACAGGGATTCCCACGGCCCCTCATCGGCGCGCTGCGCCAGCTCGCGCATGACGCGCCATTGGTCGATGGGATCGATGCCGACGAGGTCGTGACGCCAGCCCTGGGGGATGAAGGTTCCGAAACGCATGCTCTCAGACTAGGCGCGTCCGGCCTCCGCGTCTCGGCGGCGCTCCTGGTCGACGACGGCCGCGCGATCGGCGAGCCGCCGGAGACCGGCGAACGGCTGCGCGAGACGGTGGTTCTTGCCGAGGGTCGGCTCGACGCGGTCGAGGAAGGCCCAGTATCCGGCCGTGTACGGGCAGGCGTCCTCGCCGAGACGCTTCTTGGGGTCGAAGCGGCAGCCGCCGCAGTGGTCGGACATCCGGTTGATGTACGCGCCGCCCGCCGCATAGGGCTTCGTCGCGACACGGCCGCCATCGGCGTGCAGCGTCATGCCGACGACGTTCGCGGGCATGACCCAGGGGGTGCCGTCGACGAACATGGCCACGAACCAGTCGTTCATCTCGCGCGGGTCGTAGCCGCGCTGCAGAGCGTGGTTGCCGATCACCATGAGTCGCTGAATGTGATGCGTCCACCCGTGGTCGCGGATGCCCTCAACGGCGGCCGACAGGCACGCCTCCTCGATCGCCTCAGGAGCCAGATCGAGGAACGACGACGGCACCGGATGCCGCGCCCCGAGCTCGTTGCTGTGCACGTAGTCCTCGCCGAACCGCCAGTAGAGATGCCAGACCCACTCGCGCCATCCGATGATCTGGCGGGTGAAGCCCTCGACGCTCGCGATGGGAGCGCGTCCCGCGTCGTATTCCGCGACGACCGTCTCGACGGCTTCGCGGGGGTCGAGCACCCCGAGATTCATCGGCACGCTCAGCAGCGAGTGCGCCATCGTCCAGTCGCTGCGGAGGATGGCGTCCTCGAACGGCCCGAAATCGCCGAGTCGGGTGTCGACGAAATCCTGCAGCGCGGCACGAGCCTCTGTCGGAGTGACGGCGAACTCGCGGGGCCCGTCCTCGCCGACGAAGCGCACGTCGCCGTCGCGCTCCCAGCGGTCGAGATCTCGACGCACCTCGGCATCGATGTCGTCCTCGGTCGGCCACCACGGATCGGGAAGCCCGAGGGTGAGGGCGTTCTTGGGTGGGGGGTTGCGGTTGTCGCGGTCGAAGTTCCAGGCGCCGCCCGCGGGGCGGTCGCCCTCCATGAGGATGCCCGTGCGCTCGCGGACCCAGCGGTAGTAGTCCTCCATCGCCGCATGCTCGTGCGCGTCGGCGAACCCCGCGAAGTCCGCCTCGGAGGTGACGAAGCCCCGACTCGGGAGGATCTCGGCGCCGAGCTCGCGGGCGAGGCGTCGCGCTCGATAGGACGTGGGATCGATCACCTCGAGGTCGCGTCCTGCGAGCGCTTCGCGGAAGGTGTCGGCCCGCACGTACTCGAGCCGATCGCCGAGTTCGGCCTTGCGGTGCCGCATCGCGGAGAGGTACAGGTGTGCTTTGCGCCGATGCATCGGAGCACGGGCGAATGCCGAGCGCGCCTCGACGAGCAGCATCCGTCCACCATCGTCGAACTGCTCGCCGAGCTGACCGGCCACCACCCACCGCACGCGTGTCATGGCTCCATCCTCCGGCACGGGTGCGACACAGGGGCGGGGTTGCGCCGGCCGCGACCTCCTCCGCGCGCCGGTGCTCAGTCGACGACGCGGGCGTACGGCATCCTCGAGGTCATCACGGCGATCGCCTCCGGGTTCGCGTCGACCAGCACGGCGTCGCGCCCGAGGGACGCGGCGACCGCACCTGTCGTGCCGCTGCCGGCGAAGAGGTCCAGGACGAGGTCGCCGGGGCGACTGGAGGCCTGGATGATCCGGCGCAGGATTCCCTCGGGCTTCTGCGTGGGGTAGCCGGTCTTCTCCCGGCCGGTGGTCGGCACGATCGTGTGCCACCAGACATCGGTGGGCAGCTTGCCGCGCGCCGCCTTCTCGGGCGTGACCAGTCCCGGCGCCATGTAGGGCTCGCGGTCGACGGCGTCGGAGTCGAACCAGTAGCGGGCCGGGTTCTTGACATACACGAGGATCGTGTCGTGCTTCGTCGGCCAGCGCTTCCTCGTCTTCGCTCCGTAGTCGTAGGCCCAGATGAGTTCGTTCAGGAAGCGCTCGCGGCCGAAGAGCGCGTCCATCAGCACCTTCGCGTAGTGCACCTCGCGATAGTCCAAGTGCACGTACAGCGTGCCGTCGTCGGCGAGGAGTCGCCAGGCCTCGAGCAGCCGCGGCTCGAGGAAGGCCCAGTAGTCCTCGAAGCGGTCGTCATAGACGCGGAGGTCGCCCCGCAGCCGCTCGTACTCGCGCCCGTGGAACCCGAGGCGCCGGGCCGGTGCCGCGGGGCCGGCTGCCGCCGAATCCCGTCCCGAACTTCTGCGCGGTGGGTCTGATGTCGCCGACACCGACCCCTCGGCGCTGATTCCGTCACGCGCAGCAGAACTCGGGGACATCCACCGCGCCGTCTCGACCGCCTTCTCCTGCGGCCGCCCCGTGTTGAACGGCGGATCGAGGTAGATCAGGGTGAACGCGCCGTCGGAGAGACCCGCGGCCACGGCGAGGTTGTCGCCGTGGTGGATCGTCACCGCACCGGGTGCGACACCGCCCGCGGGTGCCGGCCGCGCGGGGTCGGTCACGGAACCCGGTGCAGCCAGGCCTCGGTCGAGAACTTCGACTGCACGAGCGCCTCCGCTTCGGCGTACTCGTCGTCGGTGATGTGGCCGGTCTCGGCGCCGTACATGGTCGTGAACGTTTCGATGAAGCGCTCGATGATCGCCTCGCGCGGCAGGCCGGTCTGGCGCCGGAGGGGATCGACGCGCTTGGCCGCCGACACCGTGCCCTTGTCGCTCAGCTTCTCGCGCCCGATACGCAGCACCTCGGTCATCACCTGACCGTCCATGTCGTAACTGAGCGTCGCGTGGTGCAGCACTCCCCCGTTCGCGAGACGCTTCTGCGCGGCGCCGCCGATCTTGCCCTGCGGCGAGGCGATGTCGTTGAGCGGCTGGTAGGTGGCGTCGACACCGAGGGAGCGCAGGGCCTGCAGCACCCAGTCGTCGAGGAAGGCGTACGAGTCGGCGAACGTCATCCCCGAGACGAGGGATGCCGGGACGTACAACGAGTAGGTCACGATCGAGTTCGCGCCCATCATCATCGCGCCGCCGCCCGAGATGCGCCGGACGACGTCGAAGCCGTGCGCGGCCGCCCCGGCGGGATCGACCTCGTTGCGGTAGGACTGGAACGATCCGATCACGACCGCCGACTCGTCCCATTCCCACAGCCGCAGGGTGGGGTTGCGCCGACCTTCCCCCACGCGGGTGGTGAGCACCTCGTCGAGCGCGAGGTTCAGCTGCGGCGAGACCGGGCGGTCGTGGACCACCTCCCACGAGAAGTCGCTCCAGCCCGGGGCGACCACGAGCGCGCGCCGCACGGCGGTGCCCACCGACTCGGCCGTGAACCCGAGCAGCTGCGCCCCCTCGGGCAGCGCCGCCCGCACCGCGGCGGCGATGGTCGTGACATCGGATTCGACCGGCATCCCGGTCACGGCCGCGTCGATGTCGGCGAGGGCGTCGTCGGGCTCGAGGAAGAAGTCGCCGGCGAGGTGGAAGTCGGCGATGACGCCGTCGCGCACCTCGAGATCGACGACGACGAGTTTGCCGCCCGGAACCTTGTATTCGCCGTGCATGGCTTCAGCTTAGGCCGCACCCGCTAGGCGGTGACGAGCGCGCGCAGCGCCTCCGGCGACAGGGCGTGCTCGATCGCCAGCATCCCGGCGCCGCGGACGCCGGCGTCACCTGCTGCCGAGGACTGCACGATACTGAGGTGTTCGGTCGCGAGCGGCGTCGAGCGGCTGTAGATGACCTCGCGCACCCCTGCGATCAGATGCTCGCCGACGCGCGCCATCGACCCGCCGATGGCGATCACCGACGGGTTCATGAGGCTGACGCAGGTGGTCAGCACTTCGCCGATGTCGCGCCCCGCCTGGCGCACGGCCAGGATCGCGTCGATGTTGCCGTGCTTCACGAGATCCACGACGTCGTTGCCCCCGTGCGCATCGATCCCGTGACTGCGCAGCTCGCGCGCGATCGCGGGGCCGGATGCGAGCGCTTCGAGGCATCCGCGGTTCCCGCAGGTGCACGGCACGTCCGCGCCGCGCGCGACACGCACGTGCCCGATGTCGCCCGCCACACCCTGTGCTCCGCGCAGAAGCTGGCCCGACGAGACCACACCCGCGCCGATGCCGGTCGCGACCTTCACGAAGATGAGGTTCTCCACCGCCGGGTCGACCGCCGCCCGTTCGCCGAGCGCCATGACGTTGACGTCGTTGTCGACGAGCACGGGAGCATCGAGATGCTGCGCGACCCAGCCCGGCACGTCGAAGCGATCCCAGCCGGGCATGATCGGAGGTTTGATCGGTCGTCCGCTGGAGAACTCCACCGGGCCGGGGACACCGATGCCGATCGCCGCCACGTCGTGCGGCGAACGCCCGGCCTCCGCGAGCAGCTCGAAGACGATCTCGAGGGTGCGCTCCAGCACGGGAACGGGGCCCAGGGCGATGTCGAGAGGCTCCTGGCGCTCCGCGAGCGGCGTCGCCCCGAGGTCGGTGATGGCGACGGTGGCGTGGGATGCCCCGAGGTCGGCGGCCACGACCACCCGGGCGGCCGGATTCAGGGCGAACTGCGAGGGTGGCCGGCCGCCCGTGGACGCCGCCTCGGCGACGGGCGTGACGAGCCCCATCCGCATGAGTTCGTCCACGCGGACGGCGATGGTCGAACGGGCGAGACCGGTCGACTTCGCCAGCTGGGCCCGCGTCCGCGGCACTCCGTCGCGGAGGAGCTGGAACAGCTCCGTCACACCGATTCCGGCAGAGGCAGACTCCACACCCATGTACCGATCCACTCACTCATGCAGCCGCAGAGGGCGGGAGGGAGCGACATCCTCCCCGGCCTCGCGGACGGCCACCGTCGACCCGTCGAAAGTGCTGACGTCGCCCGCACGAGCAGGCAGACGGACCATCGTCAGGATTCTCGGCCGACCGGACGAGCGAATCTCTGCTGCAGGAGCACCGCGACCACGATGATAACGCCCTTGGCCACCGCCTGAACCGAGGATGACAGGTTGTTCTGGACGAACACATTGGTGAGGGTCGCGAAGATCAGGACACCGAAGACCGTGCCCGTGATCGTGCCGCGGCCGCCGACGAGCAGGGTGCCGCCGACGACGACGGCGGCGATCGCGTCGAGTTCGTAGAGCTGACCGTTCGTCGAGCTGCCGGCGGTCGTGCGGCCGAGGATCATCACACCGGCGATGCCGGCCGTCAGTCCCGCGATCGCATACAGCCACATCGTGTGGCGCCGCACGTTGATGCCCGCGAGACGCGCGGCCTCGCGGTTGCCGCCGATCGCGACGGTGCGTCGTCCGAAGGTGGTGCGATTGAGCAGCACCCAGCCGAGGGCGGCGACCAGCACGAAGATCCAGATCAGGATGTCGACGCCGATGAAGTCGGAGTTCATGAACGTGATGAACCCGCGGTCCTCGACCACGAGGGTGCGCCGCTCCGCCAGGATCTCGGCGAGCCCGCGTGCGGCCACCAGCATCGCGAGGGTCGCCATGAAGGCCACGACCTTGCCGTACGCGATCACGACGCCGTTGATGAGCCCGGCGGCGAGCCCCACGGCGAGCGCGATGAGCACCATCACGAACCAGTGGGTCTGGTCGGCGAGGTCCTGGATGGCTGCGAGGGTGGCGACGATCGAGGCCAGTCCCATCACCGAGCCGACCGACAGGTCGATGCCGCCGGCGATGATAACCAGTGTCATGCCGATGCTGATGACGCCGATGATGGATGCCTGGCGGAGGATCACCAGGGCGTTGCTCAGGGATGCGAAGTTCTCGCCGGCGCTGACGGTGCCGACGACGACGAGCACCACCAGAGCGACGACCAGTCCGAGGTTGCGGCCGACCGAACCCGACATCACCTTCTGCAGGCCGGTCTTCTCACCGGCGCGCGGTGAGGACGGCCCGGACGGAGCGCCCTGCGGCGTGCCCGCCGAAGAGGGCGGACCGACCAGGTCCCCGGTGGTTACTGGCTCGCTCATGCGGCTGTTCCTCTCATGACGAGATCGAGCACACCGTGCTCGTCGATCTCTGCGGCGGGAAGGGTCTGGAGAACGCGTCCGTCCGAGACGACGAGCACGGTGTCGGCGAGGCCGAGCACCTCCTCGATCTCGCTCGAGACGATGACCACGGCGTTGCCCGCGGCGGCCAGCCGGCGGATGAGGGCGTAGATCTCGGCGCGGGCACCGACGTCGACGCCGCGGGTGGGCTCGTCCAGCAGGAGGACCCGGGTGCCGTGCACCAGCCACCGCGCGAGGAGGATCTTCTGCTGGTTGCCGCCCGAGAGGGTCCGCGCCGGCCGATCGGTGTTCGCGGGCCTCAGCTCGAGCGCTTCGATCTGCTCCGCCGCGACGCGGCGCTCCGCCCGTTCGTCGAGGAAGCCCGCTTTCGCGAACCGGTCCATGGACGAAAGTGTGACGTTGACGAAGATGGGTTCGTCGAGCACGAGCCCCTGGCTCTTGCGCTCCTCGGGTGACAGCCCGATACCCGCGCGCACCGCGGCCACGACCGATCCGCGCCGGAGCGGACGCCCGGCGACCGTCACCGTGCCGGCGGTCGCCTTGCGTGCGCCGTACACGGTCTCGACGATCTCCGATCGGCCCGACCCGACGAGGCCGGCGAGGCCGACGACTTCGCCGGCCCGCACCGAGAAGGACACGTCCGAGAACACCCCCGCGAGGCCCAGGCCATCGACCTCGAGCACGACCGGGGCGTCCGCGGCCAGAGGCTCGGCCGGCGGGAAGACGTTGGCGACCGTGCGGCCCGTCATGAGGCGGATCAGTTCGGCGGTCGGGGTGTCGGCGACCGGGATGCCGGACGCCATCGACTTGCCGTCCTTCAGCACCGTGATGCGGTCGCCGATCTGGCGGATCTCCTCCAGTCGGTGGGTGATGTAGACCACGGCGATGCCCTCGGAGGTCAGCTCCTTGACGACGTGGAAGAGGTTCTTCACCTCTTCGGTGTCGAGCACGGCCGAGGGCTCGTCCATGATGATCAGCTTGATGTCGTGCGACAGCGCTCGCGCCATGCTCACGATCTGCTTGTTCGCGGCGCTGAGCTGGCCGACCTCCGTGTTCGGGGCGAGGTTCTCGTGACCCAGACGCCGCAGAAGTTCTCTGGTCTGACGAGCGGCCTCCGACCGCTGCGTGAAGCCGCCGCGCGAGAGCTCGTGACCGAGGAAGATGTTCTCGGCGATCGTCAGGCCGTCGACGACGTCGAGCTCCTGGTACATCGTCGCGATGCCGAGACCGATCGCGGTGTCGGGGTCGCTGATCTCGACGACCTCGCCGCGCCACACGATGGTGCCCTCGTCTGGCCGGTGGACCCCCGCGAGCGTCTTGATGAGCGTCGACTTGCCGGCGCCATTCTGGCCGAGTACGCAGTGCACCTCGCCCTCGCGGACGTCGAGATCCACTCCGCGCAGCGCCTGCACGCCGGCGAAGCTCTTCGTCACACCGCGCACCTCGAGTAACGCCGAATGTTGGTCACCTTTGATCACGAGCAGACAGTAACACGCCGGTCGCTGCCGGATCGAGACCCACATGCGAAAGTCACCGTGCCCCGCCGACGCTCGCGAACCCCGGAACGGCGCTGATTTCGGATCATCACACTTCTGCCACGAAACCCGCAAAAGCTGTCGCCCGAATGCAGCATTCTGCTACGTTGTCCCCGTCAGCCCGGTCGACCTCCGCTTCCCTGCGCGCCGCTCGCCGCCGACACCGCATTCACATTCAAGGAGGAATACATGCGTTCTACTCGATCCGTGCGCGTTCGCACGATCGGCGCCGGCGTCGCAGCGTTCGCCGCCATCACCATGCTCGCCGGCTGCACCGCCGGCGCGGCCGAAGAGGACGTGGCCGACCAGGGGACCACGTCGGAGGAGAACCAGGCGAGCGGCGACAAGGTCGTCATCGGCTTCTCGGGCCCCGCGGCCGACCACGGCTGGCTCGGCGCGATCAACTCGGGCGCAACGGCGGCGGCCGCCAGCTTCCCCGATGTCGAGCTCGAACTGGCGGAGGGCACCAACGACGTGAACGCCCAGATCGCCGCCGTCGAGACCTTCATCAACAACGGCGTCGACGCGATCGTGTTGCTGCCGAGCGACGGCGCAGCCCTCACCGAGGTCGCGACGAAGGCGATGGAGGCCGGCATCCCGGTCATCAACGTCGACCGCGAGTTCTCCAGCCCGTTCGCGGCACGCGCCACGATCCTCGGCGACAACTACGGCATGGGCGTCAGCGCCGGCACCTACATCTGCGAGCAGCTCGGCGACAACCCCGACGCCGTGGTCGCCGAGATCCCCGGTATCGACTCCCTCCCGCTCACCCAGGACCGCTCTGCAGGCTTCGCGGACGCCCTCGAGGACTGCGGCCTGACGGTCTCGGCCCGCGTGGCGGCGGACTTCACGGTGCAGGGCGGAGAGGCCGCGGCATCCCAGCTGCTGTCGGCCAACCCGCAGATCGACGCCCTGTGGAACCACGACGACGACCAGGGCATCGGCGTCCTCGCGGCGATCGCCGCCGCCGGACGCGACGAGTTCATCATGGTCGGCGGTGCCGGCTCGAAGAACGCGATGGACGCCATCGCCGCGGACGACTCGGTGCTCAAGGCGACGATCATCTACCCGTCGACCCAGGCCGCCGACGGCATCGCGCTCGCTCGACTGATCGCCCAGGGCAAGACCATGAGCGACCTGATCACGCCGAGCGTCGCGAACCGCATCGTCCTGGATGCGCCCGTCGTCACGAAGGAGAACGTCGACCAGTTCATCGATCTGGCCTTCGAATCCTGATCTGAACCGCTCGACACTCCGTGGAGGGGGCGCCTGCGAACAGCGGGCGTCCCCTTCACGGCATCCCCCTGTCTCTTCGACACCCTCTGCACTCTCCCAACCCCAGGAGCACTCATGACCGAAACACTCCGCGTCGCCATGATCGGCCACGGCTTCATGGGCGCAGCCCACTCTCAGGGATGGCGCGTCGCTCCCCGCTTCTTCGACCTGCCCGCCGATCCGGTGATGGCGGTGGTCGTGGGTCGCGACGCCGCCGCGGCCGCGCGGGCCGCACAGAAATGGGGCTGGGCCGAGTCCTCGGTCGACTGGCGCGAAGTCATCGACCGCGAAGACATCGACGTCATCGACATCGTCACCCCGGGTGACACGCACGCCGAGATCGCGATCGCCGCACTCGAGGCGGGCAAGCACGTCCTCTGCGAGAAGCCGCTGGCGAACACGGTGGAGGAAGCGCAGGCGATGACGGATGCCGCGTCCCGGGCGGCGTCCCGGGGCGTTCGGGCGATGGTCGGCTTCACCTATCGTCGGGTTCCGGCTGCGACGCTCGCCCGCGACCTGGTGGCCGCCGGCCGCATCGGCGAGATCCGCCAGGTGCGCGCGGCCTACCGTCAGGACTGGCTGACGGATGCCGAGGCGCCCCTCACGTGGCGCATGCAGAAGGACCGTGCCGGTTCGGGTGCCCTCGGCGACATCGGCGCGCACGCCGTCGACCTGTCGGAGTACATCACCGGTCTGCGACTGACGAGCGTGTCGGGCATCATCGACACCATCGTGACGGAGCGTCCGCTGCTCGCCGAGGGCTCAGGTCTCTCGGGCACCGCCTCGACCGAGCGCGGCGCCGTGACCGTCGACGACATCGCCCTCTTCTCCGGTCGCTACGAAACGCCCGCGGGCAGCCGCTACGCGCCCCTCGCCGGCTTCGAGGCGACGCGCTTCGCGACCGGTCGCAAGAACGGCCTGACCATCGAGGTGTCGGGGTCGAAGGGGGCGGTCTCGTTCGATCTCGAGCGCTTGAACGAACTCGACTTCTACGACGCCACCCTCCCCGGCGCCGAGCAGGGCTTCCGCACGATCCTCGTCACCGAGCCCGAGCACCCCTACCTCGCCCCGTGGTGGCCGGCAGGCCACATGCTGGGCTACGAGCACGGCTTCTCGCACCAGGTGGTCGACCTCGTCGAGGCGATCCATCGCGGGGAGCAGCCGCGGCCGTCGTTCGGCGACGGACTGCACGTGCAGCGCGTCCTCGACGCCGTGGAGCGCAGTTCGGCCGCCGGCAGCAGCTGGATCGCGATCCCCGAGGATCAGCGCGACTGACACAGGCGCCTCTCCTCGCAGGCAGTCGCCGTCGACCTCAGGCGCCCGGGTAGAGGCCGCCTCGGGGACTGCCGCTGGTCGAACTGTCTGAGGTCACGACGGGTCACCCCCGAGGGACTCTGCGCGCGACCGAGGGACTCCCAGAACAAGGAGGCTGGTCACGGTCGCCGCGTGGGCGCCGGGACCCCCCTCCGACGAATCGTTGTCTGCGATGGAGAACACGGTGGCGAAAGCGACCTGGCTGAGCACCTCGGCGGGCAGGTGGTGCCCGAACACGTGGCTGTCCTGGCCTCTCCGCACGAGGTTCGCGAGGGTCTCGTCCACGGGGCCGAGGAGAGCGTGGATCTCTGCCCCGAACTCACCTCGCCGCAGCGCCAACAGCACGCGGTAGCGACGCACCAACGGCCATAAGCGGAGAATGAACTCCGCCCACGCCACGTCTGTTTCTCCGTCGGGGGCGCTGACCTGTGCAAGGACGGTTGTCATCTCGTCCACTGCCCTCTGCGTGAGCGTTCGCACCAAATCCGAGCGCGTAGGGAAGTGGCCGTAGACGGTGCGGCGCACGACGCCGGCGGCGGCGGCGATGTCGCCCATGCCGGCGTACGGGTCCTGCCCCCACACCTCCAGCGCGACGTCGAGGATCCGGTCCCTCGTCTCGTTCGTGGAGCGGGCGCGGGCGGATTGGAGGTGCACGATTCGATCATTGCACAACGGCGTGCAGTGAGCTAGATTGCACAGCAGTGTGCATTGCACACAGGTGTGCAGCAGATTGCTGTGCTCCTCCCCGTTGTTCAGGAGAACATCGTCATGACCGCATCTGCCCCCGCACCTTCGCCTCTCATCCGTCCCTTCACCGTTGCCGTCTCCGACTCGGAGATCGATGACCTCAAGCAGCGATTGGCCAGGACTCGCTGGCCGAACCCCGAGACCGTCCCCGACTGGTCGCAGGGAGTCCGTATCGAGCACGCGAAAACGTTGGTCGCATACTGGGAACGAGAATACGACTGGCGTCGATTCGAGTCGGAGCTCAACGGGTTCCCGCAATTCCTGACCGAGATCGACGGACTGGATATCCACTTCATCCATGTCAAGTCCAAGAACCCGGACGCGATGCCGCTGATCCTGACGCACGGATGGCCGGGATCCATCGTCGAGTTCCTGAAGGTGATCGGACCCCTGACTGATCCGGTGGCATTTGGCGGGAATGTCGAGGATTCCTTCGACGTCGTCGTACCTTCGCTGCCCGGATTCGGGTTCTCCGGGAAGCCGAGCGAAACGGGGTGGAACGTCGTCCGGATCGCAACCGCGTGGGCGGAACTCATGAGACGCCTCGGCTACGAGGAATGGGCCGCTCAGGGCGGTGACTGGGGATCCGTCGTCACCACTGCCCTCGGGGCGATTCGGCCAGCAGGCCTGCGGGGAATCCATCTGAACAGTCCTTATGCGTTCCCCGCGCAGATCCCACACACGCTCACTCGGGAAGAGCAGAATGCGGTGGACACCCTCGCCCTCTACGACGGAGACATGGGAGGAGCCAACCACCTCCAAGGCACGAAGCCCGAGACCATCGGCATCGCTTTGGCAGACTCCCCGGCCGGCCAGGCCGCGTGGATCTACGACAAGTTCCAATCCAAAACCGATAATCGTGGTCTCGCCGAGGACGCTCTTACCGTCGATGAGATCCTGGACGCCATCTCGCTCTACTGGTTCACCAACAGTGCGGCGTCGTCGGCCCGCATCTACTGGGAGAACAAGGGTGGCAGCATGGCCGGCCCTGTACTGAATCTGCCGGTCGCTGTGACGGTGTTCCCGCGTGACATCCCGCTCCTCCCGCGGAGCTGGATCGAAGACACCTACTCCAACCTGATCCACTACGGCGAAGCCGCCCAGGGCGGTCACTACGCAGCTTTCGAGCAGCCCGAGATTCTGGTCAGCGAGATCCGCAGCGGGCTCCGGAGCCTCCGTTCCCCTCTCATGTGAACCACGAGGCCCATCGACCTGATCACGGCGGCGAAAGGGCGGCACCATCGCATTCGACGAGGGATCACGCGTACACCATCTCCCCTGCCGGGCGAGCAAGGCCCCCTGGACCGCATCGGGCTCGCCGCCGCCGCGGAGCTGGCCGACCTCGGGTCCGGGCGAATGTCATGAACCGGGGTCGGGTTCCACATCGGCTGAACAGGGATGAGGCTAGTTGAGGATGCCCCCTCCCAGGAGATGAGCGAGTGTGTGCTCGACCGGCAGGGGTGGGCGGCCGAGGGCGGTCTCGAGAGCGGGGCTCACGACGTCGAACTCGCCTCGTCGCGACGCGCGGAACATCCCGAGGGAGAAGTCGGCGACCATGGGGGGTAGGCCTCGCGCGATCGCGGCCGTCTTCCATTCGTCATCGTCAACGGTCAGTCGGGTGATCGCACGACCCGAGAGGCGGCTGAGGATGTCGGCGATGTCGGCGAGGTCAAGCGATACCGAGGCGGTCAGAGGGGAAGAGATGCCGCTGATCGCGCCTGCATCGGCGAGCGCGATGGCGGCGACCTCGGCGAGGTCTTCATGCGATGTCCAGGAGACGGGTCCGTCTTCGGGAACGACGATCTGACCCGTGGACAGCGCAGCTTCCAGGTGAACACCGAGCGCATTCGCGTAAAAGCCGTTCCGAAGCGCAACGAAGGGGACGCCCTGTCGTGCCAGGTACTCCTCGGTCGCGGCATGGACCTGCTGCGGCGGGAACAGGGAGTCCGCGGCGGCGGCCTGATGGCTCGTGTACAGGATCCGTGAGGCGCCCGCCGCGACCGCGGCGTCGATCGCGGACGTGTTCGCCTCGAAGGCTCCCCCGCCGCGGATGGCCGCGGAGACGATCAGTACACGATCCGCGCCCTCGAACGAGCTCTCCAGCGTTTCGGGTCGAGTGAAATCCCCCAGCCGAACCCGAACACCCTTCGCTGCAAGCGCCGCCGCCTTCCCCACGTCTCGGACACTGACTCCGACGGTTGCCGCGGGGACTCGCTCGAGAATCCGATTCACGATCCGACCGCCGAGGTTCCCCGTCGCTCCCGTGATGATTATCATTGATTCGCTCATTTTGTTTCCTTTGATATTGACTTCCAGACCGACCATACCATCATGTTTCCGCTGATCAGCATCTTTTGATATCATCGATACGTGCCTGCTGATCTCGATTCCCCCCCTCGTTCGGACGTACGAGCCGGCATCATCGATGCGGCCCACCGACTGCTCCGCGACGAGGGAGCCACTGCCGTCACGACGCGTCGAGTTGCGGACGCGGCGGGTGTTCAAGCGCCGACGATCTACCGTCTGTTCGGTGACAAGAGCGGCCTTCTCGACGCCGTCGCCGAGCACGCCATGGCCCTCCACGTCGCCGAAAAGGCGCAACGCGCGGACGACGATGAAGACCCCCTGCACGCGCTGCGATCGGGTTGGGGCACGCAGATCGAGTTCGGCCTGTCGAACCCTGAGCTCATCCGCCTCATGAATGCCCGCGTCGCGCCGTCACCGGCGATCGAGGCCGGCATCGACGTGCTGCAGCATCGCATCCACCGCCTCGCGACCGCCGGACTGCTTCAAGTCAGTGAGCAGCGAGCCTTCGGCATGATCCACGCCGCCGGGACGGGTGCCGTGCAGGCTCTTCTGGAGACTCCCCCCGAGAACAGAGACCTCGGACTCGCCGACGCCGTTTTGGATGCCATCCTCGGTCAGATAATCCGTCCTCGATCCGTCGCCGACGATGCCGGCGACGTTGTGTCGAGTGCGATTCACTTCGCTACGCTCGTCGCGGATCTTCCGGGGCTGAGCAGCGCGGAGCGATCGCTCATGACGGAGTGGTTGCGCAGATCGATCGGGACCACTGAGAAGCACGATCTCGAGGACTCGTCGAGGATGAGATCTGACGCTCGTCGCGGACGCTGACAGCGTCACCGAAAGCGACTGTGCCCGTTCGAGTACCAGGAACGTGCTGGCCGGAAGCAACAGGACGAGCGACCGCGCTCAGGATGCCCGTGACGTCGGAGATGTTCGGATCCGGTGCGGCGGTGACGCCGACGCGAATCCGTCAGTCCCGCGCCGGGAAACGGGCGTCGAGCCAGACGAGCAGGTCGGCGCGCACGTCCTCTTGCGCGACCTCGGCGAAGATCTCATGCCGCGCGCCGGGGTACACCAATGTCGTGACGTCGGTGAAACCCGACCTCGCGCGGTAGGCGTCGGCCAGTCTGTGCACGCTCCGCGGTCCACCGACGGTGTCGTCCCGACCCACCATGAGAAGAGTCGGGATGTCGCGGCCCAGGTTCTTCCTCGGCCGGCCGAAGAGGCGCGCGGCGTCGATCGGTCCGAACAGCTGCATCAGCGGCGTACCGGTCGTGAGCGGATCGTCGACGAAAGCCCGGCCGACGGCGAGATCGGACGACAGCCATTCCATGCCGATGGCGTCGGGACCCGCCCACGGCGCGTTGAGATCGCCGGCGTTCAGCGATCCCGGCCAGCGCAGCGCCGACCCCGAGAGGATCAGCCCGTCGTAGGCGTCGGGGTGGTCGTTGAGCAGGATCTGCGCGAGGAATGAGCCCCACGAGTGGCCGAGCAGTACCAGAGGCAATCCGGGGTTCTCGTCGCGGATGAGCCGGGTGAACTGCCAGACGGCGGCGACCGTGGCGCGATGACCGCCCGCGCCGAGCCGCCCGAGCTTCGAGGCATCCCCCGCGTGCTGCTTCATACCCGTGCGGCCGTGACCGCGATGGTCGTCGGCGTACACCGTGTAGCCGTCGGCGACGAGAGCGGCGATCGTGGCCTGGTATCGGCCGGCGTGCTCTCCGACGCCGTGCAACAGTTGGACGACCGCCCGCGGCGCGGTGGTGGCGGGATGGACGTCGTAGACGATCGCGACGCCGTGCGCGTCGATGAACTCGGGCATGGTGCCGATCCTATGGTTCCGGACGCCGTGAAGGCCGGGGCATCCGTGCAGATGCCCCGGCCTTCACCTTCGATCAGCCGCAGGTGATCGCGGCGTACGGCAGCGAGTATGTCGAGTGGTACCCGACGCCGTCCGCGAACGAGTACGCCGTCACCGAGGCGGCGCCGGCCGCGACGGACGTCTGCCCGCTGGGGACGAGGTTGTACACCGCGGCGGCAGGTGCGACCGCCGACTGCTTCTTGTCGACGCCCCGCACCGAGAGCCGGATGTCGGCCGCCTTGCCGGAGCTGTTGTAGGCGTACACCGCGACGTGAGCAGTGCCGTTCACGCACTGCGACTTCGCGTTGACGCCCAGCGGAACGGGCTGCTTCCCGGTCACCACCGCACCCGCGGAGGCGTCCGACGGGTCGGACGCTCCCTGGGCGTTCCGGGCGACGACCGTGGCCGTCCAGGTGCCGGCCGGCACCCCCGCGAACGTCGTGCTCCGGGCCGCAGCCCCCACGTCCTGGGTGCGCGACTCACCCGAGGCGGGCGTCAGCGTGACGCGGTAGCCGGTGATCGCCGAGGTGCCCTCGACCGCCGGCGCCTGCCAGGTGACGTTGACTCCCGCGGTCGCGACGCCGATGCCCGGCTTCGCGACGGGCTGGGGAGCGGCGCGCAGCGGTACGTCCGCGAACGACATGTCGGACGCGAGGTAGAACCCGGTGTAGCTGGGCTGGTTGTAGGTCGTCTGCTGGCGGGCGACCTCCGCGCGGTACTGCGGATCGTGCATGAGCGTGTACAGCTTGTGGGTCGTCACCTCGGTGCTCGTGAACAGCCGGAGCGCGCTCGAGTCCGCCGTGCGCACGACGAGCTCCTCCCGCCAATCCCCCAGCACGTCGGCGACCAGCCCGGGGTTGCCCTTCGTGCCGTTGTTCGTCCGCGTGCCGGTGGCATCGAGCACACGGCCGCGCGTCCAGTCGTCGATCGTCGCGTCGGCGGTGCCACTGCCGTTCACGAGCTGCGTGGTGAGGTCGGCCGACCACCGGATGGACTGGTTGGTCCCAGGCGTCGAGGCGGAGAGGATGTCGCCCTGCGCGGACAGCAGGCCCGAGGCATCCGTCCCGCCCGGCATACTCGACCACGTCTCGATGCCGGCCACATCCGCCCGGACGTCGCCGATCATTCCGCGGCCGGTGTCGCGGCCGGAATAGGCGCCGAAGATCACCTCTCCGGTCGCCGCATCGCGCATCGCGGTGCCGTAGGGCGCGTAGGCGCCGCCCTCGTGCACCGTGAAGATCTCGAGTCCGGGGCGAGCGGGATCGATGTCCGTCACGTGCATGGCGTCCCCGTGCCCGAGGCGCGTGTCGACGCCGGGGGTGGCGCTGCCCTCGGGCATGACGTCGGTCGAGCTGTAGAGCAGGCCGCCGTCGTCGTCGATCGTCGCCGAGCCGTAGACGATCTCGTGCTTGCCGTCGCCGTCGACGTCGGCGGCGCTCAGGCTGTGGAAGCCCTGCGTCGTGATCGACCCGTACACGGGGTCGGTGCCGTCGCGACCGTGCGGGCCGTCGTTGAACGGGTTGGCCAGCGGAACGTGCCCGCTGTCGATCGACCAGCGCGGGGTGAGGTGCGAGCCGTCCCAGTCGTACGTCGTGATCGTGGACCGCGTGTAGTACCCGCGGGCGAAGACCGCGGACGGACGCTCGCCGTCGAGGTACGCGACTCCCGACAGGAATCGGTCGACCCGGTTGCCGGGCTCGATGCGCCCCATGGCGTAATCGCCCCACAGCAGGCCGTCGTCGCCGCGACCGGGCTCATAGCGGACCGTCTCGAGTTCGGCCCCGGTGGCGCCGTCGAAGACCGTGAGGTACTCCGGGCCGTCGAGGATGAATCCGGCGAAGTTGCGCAGCTTGTTGTTCGCACTCCGTGACGGGGCGTAGACGTCGATGAAATAGTCGACGAGCTCGCGCGCATCGGTCTGGGACAGCGGGTAGGAGTGCGTGACGGGAACGCCGAGGGCCTCCTCGATCGTGGCCGGCCACTGACCCGAGGTCACTTCCGAGCGGGTACTCCACCCCTGGAAGGTCTCGGTCAGGTGGTCGGCGAAGTCTGCGGCGCTCATGCGGTAGTCGTCGGCATGACCGAAGCCCGCCGCGACGTCCTCCGCCGGCATCGTGATGAAGCCCTCGTCGGCGACGCTGCCATCAGCGGCGTAGGTCACCGACTTCGTTCCCGGCGCGGTCTTGAGGATCGTCTCCGACTTCCCGTCGCCGTCGAAGTCGTAGACCAGGAACTGCGTGTAGTGGGCGCCGGCCCGGATGTTGACGCCGAGATCGATGCGGTTGAGCAGCGTGCCGTCGAGCTCGTAGGTGTCGACGTAGACGGTTCCCGTGTAGCCGACCTGCGAGACATCCTTGCTGTTGGACGGGTCCCATTTCACGACGTACTCGTACTGTCCGTCGCCGTCGACGTCACCGACCGAGACGTCTCCGGCAGCGTAGGTGAATGCCTCCCCGGCGGGCGTGACACCATCGGCCGGGCGCTGCAGCGGGATGTCGAGGTGGTTCTCGGCGAGCGGCGCGACAGCGTCGCTCGGGGCGGACTCCCGACCGGCGACGACTTTCGCCACCTGGTACTGCGACGTCGCGGTACCGGCGGCATCCAGGTAGTTGGTGCTGTCGGTGACCGTTGCGAGCGGTTGACCGTCGCGATAGACGACGAAGTCCGCGCCCGTGAGCCCGGTGGCGCCGGAGCCGTACGCCTCCCCCACGAGCAGACGCCAGCTGAGGAACACACCGGTGCCGGTCTGCGCCGCGACGAGGCCGCGATCCAGCTGCTCGAGCTGGGGTGCGCCGGTGCCCGACCCGCCGTCGGGCGGCGCGGCGACGGCAGGTGGCGCGACGGTGAACGCGAGCGCCGCGGCGGTGATCCCGACGATCGTGGCGCGCGTGATGGACCTGAACGTATTCGTCATCGAAGTTGTCCCAATCTTCGGGAAGCGTTTTCCCGAGGCACTTCGACCATACGTCCGTCGTGTGCCGGGGTCAACCAGCTCAGCAGGACCCATCCGCGCAGGAGACCGGCGGTGCTATCGTGGCATCCGTCCAATTTCGCTAGAAAAGCTAGGGATATCTCGTGGCCGAACTCTCATCCAAAGCCCACCGCCTGCGGTGGGTGGGCCTGATCTTCATCAGCATCGCGGTGTCGTTGATCATCGTGGACTCGACGATCGTGAACGTCGCGATCCCCTCGATCGTCGACGACCTCGGCATCTCGTCGACCCAGGTGCAGTGGGTGCAGGAGGCGTACACACTCGTCTTCGCCTCCTTGCTGCTCCTCTTCGGCAGCCTCGCCGACAGATTCGGGCGACGACGGATGCTGCTCATCGGCGTCATCGTCTTTGCTCTGTCGTCCGTGCTCGCGGCGCTGGCGCCCACGGGAGAGCTGCTGATCCTCTCGCGCCTGGTACAGGGCATCGGCGGAGCGATGATCCTGCCGACGACGCTGTCGCTCATCAACGCGACCTTCCGGGGGCGGGAGCGCGGAATCGCCTTCGCCGTCTGGGGCTCCACCATCGGCGGCATGGCGGCGGTGGGACCGCTGCTCGGCGGCTGGCTGACCACCGCGTTCTCGTGGCGATGGGCGTTCGGCATCAACATTCCGCTGGGCATCATCATCGTGATCGGCGTGCTGCTCACCGTTCAGGAGTCCTCAGAACGGCGAGCGGGTGCCCTCGACGTCGTCGGAGCGGCCTTGTCGGTCGTGCTCTTCGGCTCGCTCGTCTTCGGGCTCATCGAAGGACGCTCGTTCGGATGGTGGACGGCGACGGAGAACGTCGACCTCGGCCCGATCGACTGGACCTGGAGCGTGTCGCCGATCCCGTTCGCCTTCGGGCTGGCGATCCTGGCGGCGGTGGGATTCGTGGTCTGGGAGATCCGCCGCAGCCGCGCGGGCCGATCGACGCTCATCGAGCCATCGCTGTTCCGCATCACCTCGTTTCGCAACGGCAACATCGCCGCTCTCGTCGTCTCGCTCGGCGAGTTCGGCATCATCCTGTCGCTGCCCTTGTGGCTGCAGTTCGTGCTCGGCTTCGACGCACTCCAGACCGGGCTCGTGCTGCTCGCGCTCGCGGTCGGCTCGTTCGTGGCGAGCGGCTTCGCGGGAGCGTTCAGCGGACGGGTCGCTCCCGTCGCGGTGGTGCGGATCGGCATCCTGGCGGAGATCGTCGGCATCGTCTGGGTGGGGATCGTCGTGGCGCCCGATGCCGCGTGGGGATGGCTGCTGCCGGCCCTGTTCATCTACGGCTTCGGAGTCGGCCTCGCCACCGCTCAGCTCACGGGCGTGGTGCTGCAGGACGTTCCCGTCGAATTGTCGGGACAGGGCTCGGGCACGCAGTCGACCGCGCGTCAGGTGGGCTCGGCGCTCGGCATCGCGATCCTCGGAACCGTGCTGTTCACGAGCACGGCGGGCGTGCTGGGCGCCCGCCTCGACGACCAGGGGGTCCCCGCCGCGCAGCGCGACTCGGTCGTCTCGGCCGTGGTCGACAGCGCGGGCGGCGCCATCGCGGGGCTCGTCGCGGACCCCGCCACCGCGGACGTGGGAGCCGACGCACAGGCCGCGTTCTCCGACGGCACGCGCTTCTCTGCCTTCACGGCGGCAGGCTTCCTCGTGGTCGGACTGCTCGCGTCCCTGTCGCTCGGCTCGGGGTCGGCACCGGCGTCGGGCTCGGGCTCGGGGCCGCGGAAGAGGGGCGAGGAACGACCGGAGGATGCCGCGGCCGGCCGCTGAGAACGCACACCCCGAACGGTCAGGTAGTGGGCGTTCGATTTCCTTAGCAGAGCTAATGAGCTAGGCTAAGTAAAAGCATGAGTACCCCCCATCCCGATGCCGCATCCGACCTGCGCATGGCCACCTTCCGCCTCGCCCGACGTCTCCGGGCGCAGCGCGCCGTCGACTCGATGGGCGACGGTCAGTTCGCCGTCCTCGCCGCCCTCAAGGTGCACGGTCCCCACACGCTGAGCGAGCTGGCGGATCGCGAGCGGGTCACGGCGCCGTCGATGAACCGCACCGTGAACTGTCTGGAGGAGTCGGGGTACCTCACCCGGACGCCCGACGAGAACGACCGGCGCAAGGTGAACATCGCGCTCACGCCTCGTGGACTCGACGTCGTGCAGGAGACCGTCCGGCGTCGCGATGCGTGGCTCGAGGAGGCGCTCGCCGAGCTGTCCGGCGACGAGCGCGAGCTGTTGGAGCGCGCGGCCGAGGTCATGCGCAAGGTCGCCGAACGATGAGGGGCATGTTCCGCTCCCTCCGGCTCTACAACTTCCGGGTGTGGACCATCGGCGCGCTCGTCTCCAACGTCGGCGGCTGGATGCAGTCGACTGCTCAGGACTGGGTGGTGCTCACCCAGCTGACCGACAACGACGCCACGGCCATGGGCATCACGATGGCCCTGCAGTTCGGGCCGCCGCTGCTGCTCGTGAGCGTCACCGGCTGGGTCGCCGACCGGTTCGATCGGCGCAGGCTCCTGATGCTCACCCAGACGATCCTCATGGCCCTGGCCGTGGCGATCGGCGTGCTGCTCCTCACCGACGTGATGACCCTGCCCATGATGTGGTGCTTCGCCCTGGGATTCGGCGTCGTCAACGCTTTCGACGGCCCGGCGCGGCAGGCCTTCGTCTCCGACGTCGTGGCGAGGGAGAACGCGTCGAACGCGGTCGCCTTGAACGCGGCATCCTTCAACGCGGCCCGCATGATCGGACCCGCGGTGGGCGGCTTCATGATCGTGCTCGTCGGCACCGGCTGGGTGTTCATCGTGAATGCGATCACGTTCCTGGCGATGATCGTCGCGCTCATGCTGATCCGGCAGCGCGAGCTGATCCCGCGTCTGCGGTCCGCGGGCTCCGCGCGCCTCGCGGACGGTTTCCGCTATGTCGCGAAACGACCCGACCTCATCGTCACCTTCGTGATGGTCTTCCTCGTCGGCGCTTTCGGGATGAACTTCCCGATCTTCGCCTCGACCATGGCGCTCGAATTCGGGCAGCAGGCCGACGGCTACGGCATCCTGAGCTCGATCCTCGCGGTCGGTTCGCTCGCCGGTGCCCTGCTGGCCGCGCGCCGCGACCGTGCGCGCATGCGCGTGGTCATCTTCGCCACCGGCGGGTTCGGGATCGCGTCGCTGGTCTCGTCGTTCATGCCGGTGTACGGGTTGTACGGCGTCACGCTCGTGTTCGTGGGGTTCTGCACGGTGTCGATGCTGACGACCGCGAACGGCTACGTGCAGACCACGACCGACCCCGCGCTGCGCGGCCGCGTGCTCGCGCTGTACATGGCGATCCTGATGGGCTCCACGCCGGTCGGCGCGCCCATCGCGGGCTGGGTCGCCACGACGTACGGACCGCGCGCGGCGATCCAGCTCGGAGCCCTCGCCGGGCTCGTCGCCTGCCTCGTCGGCCTCGTGTGGATCGCGGCATCCGGCCGGCTGCAGCGCGATGCCACCCGGCGCTTCCGGCTCACGATCGACGAGACCCTGCCGATCCGCGTCGTCGCCCCCGAGGAGTTCAGCGAGCAGATCGCGTCGACGACCCCCGTGCCGCTCCCCGAACCCGCCGGCTCGCCGACGGGCCGGACGCCACCGCGCTGAGCCCCGCTAGACCTCGCGCGCGCGCAGACCGACCCGCTGGAGGTGGGCGTTCCTGAACCGGCCCTCCGGGTCGAGGCGCTCGAACACCGCTCGGGCATCGGCGAGCCGCGGGTGCACCTGCGCCATCCGCACCGCGTCGAAGGAGTGGTACTTGCCCCAGTGCGGCCGCGCGCCGAACGGTGCGAGGGCCTCCTCGATCTGCGGGATGACGCGGGCCACCCCGGCCGCGTCGTTGCGCCACGTGAAGTGGATCGCGAGAGTGTCCCGTCCGCTCGCTCCGCTCAGCCACAGGTCGTCGGCGGCCGCCGTGCGCAGCTCGCTGACGAACAGCAGAGGACGGATGCTGTCGGCCAGGCCGCGCACCGCCTGCAGTGTCGCCACGGCGTCGGCCCGGGGCACGAAGTACTCGCTCTGGATCTCGTCGCCGAAGGACGGCGTGCCGTCGAGGCGGAAGTGCGGCAGCCGGTGCAGCCACGGGCCCGGCACGCCACCGAGTGTCGTGAGGTTCGGATCGTGCTCGTCCCCGAGGGGGGAGGCCGGGTCCTTCCGGTGGCCGTCGAGGAGAGCGTCCGGCACGGGGTCGTCATCGTGCGCGAGGCGCGTCTTGACCCACACCGAGTCGAGCGTGGTGTCGTCCCACGACGTGAACACCGACACGCTGTAGCCCGCGCCGGTCACCGCGGAGAGATCCTCGAGCGCGGCATCCCATGTCACGCCCGCGTAGATGTCCTGCCGCATCCGGTAGGAGGGCTGGATGTCGAGGGTCAGAGCGACGGTGATGCCGAACCCGCCCACGCCGGCGACCGCGGCCGGGAAGTCGGCGTCGCCGCGCGCGAGATCGTGCACCTCGCCGTCGGCACCCACGTAGCTGATCGCCCCGACGGCGGTGGTGAGCACGCCGTTGCGGTCACCCGAGCCGTGCGTCGCCGTGGCGGTCGCGCCACCGACGCTGATGTGGGGCAGCGAGCCGAGATTGTGCAGCGCCCACCCGCGCTCCTCGAGCCAGAGGGCGAGCACGCCGAAGCGCGTCCCTGCGGCGACCGTCACGGTGCGCGCCTCCTCGTCGAGGGCGAGCACGCCGTCGAGCCCCGAGACGTCGATGAGCGTCCCGGCGGTGTCAGGGAGGTCGGTGAAGGAGTGCCGTGTGCCGAGGGCATGCACCTTGCCCGCGGTGGCCGCTTCGCGGGCGACGAGCGCGCGCACCTCGTCGACGGAGGTCGCCGCCTCGATCCGGGGTGCGGTGAACTCGTACGTGCCTGCCCAGTTGCGTTCCATGCGCGCTCCTTCACTTCGAACGATTCACGCTAACCCCTTCGGACGGCTCGGGGGCGGCGGTCGACATCCGCGAGCCCGCACCGGCGAGCGCTGACCTCGGTGCGTGCCGCTCGCGAGGAGGCGCCGTGACGGTCCAGTCCATGTTCTGAGGGCGACGACCATGTCGGCGACGGGCGGCAGCGGATTGAATTCTTCTGACGCAGGAGATGCGAACAGGGACGAAGGAGTACCGATGGGTGTCATCGTCACGCAGGATGCCTGCATCGGAGCCGGGCAGTGCGCCCTCGTCGCTCCCGACGTGTTCGATCAGGACGACGACGGCATCGTGGTCGTCCTGAATGCCGAGCCCGAGGGCGACGACAGGGTTGCCGCGACGCGTGCGGTGCGACTGTGCCCGGCGCGGGCCATCGCCCTCGAGGGATGACCGTCTCGAGGGGTGTCGTCGTCGTCGGCGCATCCATCGGCGGCCTCACCGCCGCGGAGACGCTGCGGGAAGAGGGCTATGCCGGACCGATCGTCCTCATCGGTGACGAGAACCACCTGCCGTACACGCGTCCGCCGCTGTCGAAGCAGATCCTGCTCGGGGAGTGGGAGCCTCATCAGGCGGTGATCCGCGAGGTCGGCGAGATCGACGCGCTCGGTGTCGAGTTCCGCTCCTCCTGCACCGCGACGGGACTGGACGTCGGGCTGCGCGTGCTGCACACGACGACCGGCGACGTCGCCTTCGACGAGTTGGTCATCGCGACGGGCACGGGGCCGCGCCGTCACCCCGCCCTCCCGGATGCGCTCACGCTGAGGACGATGGGCGACGCCGTTCGGCTGCGGGATCGGCTGGCCGCCGCCGGTCGCGTGGCTGTGGTCGGCGCGGGCATCCTGGCATCGGAGGTCGCGAGTGCGGCCCGCCACCACGGCGCCGACACGCTCCTGGTCGGCCGAGGCGCCTCGCTCAGTTTCGGCGGCGTCGGGACCCTGCTCTCCGCCCCGCTGGAAGACCTGCACCGGGAGCACGGCGTCGAGCTGGCGCTGAACACGCACGTCCGCGGCAGCAGACCGCTCCCCCGCGGGTCGGAGCTCGAGTTCTCCGACGGCAGCGTGCAGCGGGTCAATGCCGTGTTCGCCATGATCGGCGGCAGCCCGCGAACGGAGTGGCTCGAAGAGTCCTCACTGGACATCTCCGACGGCGTCGTCTGCGACGAGGCAGGTTGTGCGGCGCCCGGCGTGTCGGCGATCGGCGACGTGGCAGCGTGGCGCGACCCGGGGTCGGGCCGCCACGTGCGCGTCGAGCACCAGAGCAACGCCATCGAGCAGGCGGTCGCCGTCGCGTGCCGCATCGCGCACGGACAGCAGTCGGCTCAGCCGATCCCCCTCTTCTGGTCGGAGATCCACAAGACGCGCATCAACGCGTTCGGGTGGTTCGATCGCGATGCGCGGGTGGTGGATCTCACACCTCCCGATGCCGTCGGCACGGTCTGGGGGTTCGGCGGACGCGTCGAAGGCGAAGTCCGCGGCGTCGTCGGGTGGAACGCCTCACCGAAGGCCTTCCGTCAGGCGCGCGCCGTGCTCGCCCGCTCCGCGCTGGCGACCACCGGCTGATCCGACCGAGTCCCCCGCCCCACCTGTCGCCGCCCACGATTCGAAACGGAAGAAACGGCCCATGTCCGAACCTGCTCAGTGCCCGTTCCACGCTCGCGCGCTCCCCGGCGACGGCACTCCGCTGTCGCCTTCCCCCCGCCTGGCACAGTGGCGTGCGCAGGCCGCGTTCATGCCTCTGGATTTCCAGGATGGTCACGAAGGTCTGGTGGCCACGCGGTACGAGGCGGCGATCGACGTGCTCCAGGATCCACGGTTCAGCATGCGACCCGCCCGCATGCCGGTAGGGCCCAACGCCGCGGACGACCCCGCCGCGGCAGAGACGTCAGCTGTTCCCCTGGAGGCGCCGGGTGAGCTCGACGACGCGGGGCAGCAGTCGGAGGAGTTCAATCTCCTCACTCTCGACGGCGAGGAGCACGCGAAGCTCCGGCGGGCGGTCACGGCGCGGTTCTCCCTCCGCCAGGCGAGGATGCGACAGCCGTGGATCCACGAGATGGTCGTCGCGCAGATCGAGGCGCTCCGGGCCTCGGGGCCGGTGGTCGACATCTGGCGCGATTATGCCCAACCGATCGCCGCGCGCACGCACTGTCACGTGATCGGGGTTCCCGAGGCCCGATACGAGCGTTTCGTCGAGCTGTTCGTCGGCGTGTCGACCGCCCAGCAGAAGTACGACTTCATCCGGGGACTGATCGAGGAGCGGCGGACCGATCCGGGCGAGGACGTCATCACCGACCTGCTGCACGACACCGACCTCTCGCGCGTCGAGATCGAGGGGCTGCTGAGGCTGCTGCTGGGAGCCGGGCGCGATTCGGTCGCGTACCTGATCGCCACGGCGACCGTGGCGCTGCTGATCAACCCCGACCAGCTCTCGGCGTTGCGCGCCGACCCCGAGCGCGTCACGGGCGCTGTCGAGGAGTTCATGCGCACCGGAGCGATGTTCGTCACGCTGTTCGCCCGCACCGCGCGGGAGGATGTCGTGATCGACGGCGTGCCGATCGCGGCGGGCACGTCCGTCGCCGTCTCCCCCGTGTCGGCGAACCGCGACCCGGCGCAGTGGGGCGACCGACCCGACGATGTCGATGTCTCCCGCGATGCCTTCGGCCACCTGGGGTTCGGGCAGGGCATCCATGGATGCATCGGGCAGCAGGTCGCCCGCGTCGAGATCCGCGAGGGGATCGGGGCGCTGATCACCGCCTTCCCCGACCTCGAGCTGATCGAGGCGGAGCAGCTGTCACCCATGCCGTTCGCGCACCCGGTCGCCGTGTACGAGGCGGGCGCGGTCATCGTGCGGCTGGGCGGCGCGACGACCGCAGTCTGAGGACGACGACTCCCGGACCCCGACAGCCCCCGACCCCGACCCGACCGGGGCTGCGCCGCGACCGATCGCGACGAACTACCATCGCGAGCACAGGGTGAGCAGGAAGGCGCACGATGACGGTGCTCGAGGGCGACGATGCGGACGGACCCGTCGTCGTCGGCGCCAATTGGTACCGGTTCGCGTCGGGCGAGCACATCGTCAATCCGCATGTGATGAGCGTCTCGTTCATCTGGGTGGTGAGCGGAGGCGGTGAGATCCGCGCGGACGACCAGCTCTTCCCTGTCGACGCCCAGCACGTGCTGCGCCTGCCCTGGCACCACCGCGTGGAGTACCGCGCGCACCGCCGTGCGCCGTTCCACATCGGCACCCTCCACGTCGTCGAGCGGCATGACCGGTCCTCCCCCGTCGTCCCGCGGGTGGCCCACCGCCCCGGGGATCCCCTCCTGCAGGATCCCGCACGATCCGGCGACGCCACGGCGTTCCGCGCAGGTCTGTCGTCGATGAACAGCGGCGCAGCCCGGCGGATCACCGAATACGGCACGCTCGCGATCGACCGCCTGGGCGACGGCGGGTTCGACGAGTCCTACTTCCGGGCGCTGGGGCGGCTGGTGCTGTCGGAGAACGCCGGGTGGTCCCGATCACAGCCTTCGTCCTCGACGCTGCCGGGTTCGCTCGAGCTGATGATGACGTTCATCCGACACCACGTCGCCGAGCCGCTGACCGTCGCGCGGGTCGCGGAGGCCGCTCGGTGCAGCGAGACCACCGCGCAGCGCCTGTTCCGCGCGCACACCGGCGAGACCATGCAGGAGTGGATCCGACACCTGCGGCTTCGCGAGGCCGGCACTCTCCTGCGCACCACCGGCCTCAGGGTGAGCGAGGTCGCGCTGATGGTCGGATACTCCGACCCGCTGTACTTCTCGCGGGCCTTCCGGCAGGCATACGGCGTCGCACCGAGTCGATTCGCGCACGGCAGCCTGCGGCCGTGAAACACGGCGCCTGCGCATGCCGTCGCGGGCGTCCAGTCCATGTTTCGCCGTTCCGCCGACAGACCGCGTGCACCGCGAATCCCTAGATTCGAACGTGGGCGGCACTTCCGGGTGCGCCGCGAGCGTGAAGGAGCGCATTCCGATGGCCGTGAATCTTCGACCCTTCGGCCGCACCGGCTGGGACATCAGCGAGATCGCCTTCGGCGCGTGGCAGCTGGGCGGGCAGTGGGGACCCGTCGATGACGAGGAATCGGTCCGCGCACTCCTGTTCGCCTACGAGCAGGGGATCAATTTCGTCGACACCGCCGAGATGTACGGGGCGGGGCACAGCGAGACCATTGTCGGACGATCCCTCCGACAGTGGGACGGCGGGCGCATACGCGTGGCCACGAAAGTGCAGCCCACGACCTGGCCGCATCCTTCCGAGGACGATCCCGACATCAGGAAGGCCTACCCGCCGACATACCTGCGCACCCAGGTCGAGCAATCGCTGCGCCGGCTCGCGCTCGAACGCATCGACCTGCTGCAACTGCACTGCTGGATGCCGAGCGGTATGCGCGATCACACCTGGCTGGACGTGCTGGGACAGATGCAGGCGGAGGGCAAGATCGACAGGATCGGCGTCTCCCTCCGCGATTACCGTGCGGATGAGGGAATCGCGATCGCCGCGGCCGGCGTGGTCGACTCCATCCAGGTGATCTACAACATCTTCGAGCAGCGTCCCGAGTCGGATCTCCTGGCTGCCGCGGCGGCATCGCGGACGGCCGTCATCGCGCGTGTCGTGCTCGATTCGGGTTCGCTCAGCGGGACATGGGATGCCTCGACCCCCGCCGGATGGGCGGACGATTCCGTGCTCGCCTCGATGTTCCGCGGCGAGCGCTTCGCCCAGACGATCGACCGCGTGCGCCGGGTCGAAGCCGTCACCTCGGGCTCCTACGACGGACTCGATGAGGCGGCGGTGCGATTCGTGCTGGACCGCCCGGAGATCTCCACGGCGATCATCGGCATGACATCCCCCGCGCGCATCGCCCGCAACGTGTCGTTCGCCGACGGGCGAGGACTCGCCGAAGGTCTCCGGGAGCGCCTGCGCGGCTTCGGGTGGGAGAGGAACTACTACATATGAGCATCCCGACCACTTCTTCCGTCGAACGGCTGAGCCCCCAGGAGATCCAGGATCGGCTGGGCGCCTCCCCCGTCGCGTACCTGCCGATGGGCTCGCTCGAGTTCCACGGACCGCACCTGCCCATCGGCCTGGACGCGCTCACGGCGCACGGGGTGTGCGCCGGCGCCGCCGACCTCACGGGTGGGGTCGTCTTGCCTGCCGTCTACCAGGCGGTGGGCGGGGAGCACACGGCCTACCCGTGGACGATCATGAGCTCCTCGCCCGACGCCATCTCGACGCTGCTCGGCGAGACGCTGGCGCGGCTCGCCGACTTCGGAGTGAAGCGGACCGTCATCCTGAGCGGGCACTTCGCCGACGGGCAGCGCGACCTCATCACGCGGGTCGCCGAACGGTGGTCCGAGAGGGCGACGACGATGAGCGTCGTCGCGCGCACGCTCGGCCAGGCGCCGCAGCCTCCGGTGACACCGGACCATGCCGGCCGATTCGAGTCGCTTCTGCTGCACGCGATCGATCCTGCGCTGGTTCACCCGGAAGCCCTCCCGGATGTGACGCATCATCCTGCGCCGCTCGGCGAGGATCCCTTCGGCGCCGACCGGCACCGGCCGGAGCATCCGCTCCACGGGGTGTTCGGGCCGGACCCGCGCCGTCTCGATCGAGCCGCGGCGGCACCGCTGTGGGAACATCTGGTCGGCTGGGTCGCCGGGCTCGCGACGCGAGACTGACGGCCGCGCGGCCGTGCACGCCGGCCGTCGGCGGCCGCCTTGCACGCGCAAGCGCCCGGCCGGCCGAAGCCGACCGGGCGCCCCGGGCGCGTCGACTCAGAAGTCGAACTCGCCGATGTTGGACTTGTCGAAGACGAAGGGGTCTCCGAGCAGCACGGTGGCGTCCGCACCCACCGTGTAGGAGCCCAGGTCGCCGGCATCGAACGTGTCGCCTTCCGCGCCCGTGATCTCACCCGTGATGAGCGCCGCCGTCGCGTACGCGGCGAGGTAGCCGAGGTCTTCCGGGTTCCACAGCGCGAACGACGTGACGGTGCCGTCCTCGACGTACTCGCGCATCTGGTTCGGCGTGCCGAGACCGGTCAGCGCGACCTTGCCCTTGTAGTCCGACGTCGACAGGTAGCGTGCGGCCGCCGAGATGCCGATCGTCGTCGGCGAGATGATGCCCTTCAGGTTCGGGTGGGACTGCAGCAGCGCCGCGGTCTTGTCGAACGAGATCTGCTCGTCGTCGTCGCCGTAGACGGTGTCGACCAGCTGGATGTCCGGGTGGTCGGCCGCGAGGAGCTCCTTCATCTTGTCGATCCACGCGTTCTGGTTCGTCGCGTTCGCCGTCGATGAGACGATCGCGATCTCTCCCGCGTCGCCGATCTGCTCGGCGATGAGGTCGACCTGCACCTTGGCGATGCCGTCGGCGGTCGCCTGGTTGACGAACAGGTCACGGCACTCGGGGTTGGTGTCGGAGTCGAAGGTCACGACCTTGACGCCGGCATCCCGAGCCTCGTTCAGCGCGTCGCAGATGGCCTTCGGGTCGTTCGCCGACACCACCAGGCCGCCGACGCCCTGCTGGGTCGCCGTGTTGATGTAACTCACCTGTGCGTCCGGACCAGACTCGGCGGGACCGACCTCGGCGAACGTGCCGCCCAGAGCCTCGACGGCGGCCTTGCCGCCCTTGCTGGAGGTGTCGAAGTACGGATTGCCGAGGTTCTTCGGCAGGAACGTGATGGCCAGGTTGTCGCTGCCGCCGGAGCCGCCGGTATCTGCGGTCGATCCACCGCCGGTGGAGCCTCCGCCGGTGTCGGCGCAGCCGGAGAGGGCGAGCGCCGCCGCGATGGCCACCGCGGCCACCGCGCCGACACGCTTGTGTGCAAACTTCATCGTTTCTTCCTTTCGTGTGGTGGCCGGGACGTGTGCCGTCGGCCGGGGCGCAGCCTTGTCAGGATGCTGTGGATGCTGCGAGGTGTGGGGGCCGACCGGGCCGTCGCCGGGCTCTTTGGAGCCAGGCGAGAACGCTGGCGCTGACGACCGAGAGCACGAGGAGCGCGCCCGTGATCACGTTGATGACGTCGGAGGTGATGCCGGCGAGGCGGAGGGCGCTCGAGATCACGCCGATCAGGAGCACGGCGGCGACCACGCCGTACAGCTGCCCGCGACCGCCGAACACCGACACCCCGCCGAGGACGACGGCTGCGATCACCTGGAGCTCGAGGCCCGTTGCGTTGTCTCCGCGGGCGCTGCCGAAGCGGAGCGTGTAGTAGACCCCGGCGAAGGCGGACACCAGTCCGGTGAGGACGAAGAGGATGAACTTGGTCCGCTCGACGTGCACACCTGAGAAGCGGGCGGCGTCCTTCGACAGCCCGATGGCATAGATGCCGCGACCGAACGGGGTGAAGTGGAGCATGACGATGAAGATCGCCAGCAGGATCAAGAACGGCACCATGATGTACGGGATCGTCGTACCCGAGATCTTCGCCTTCGCCAGCGCCGTCCACATCTCCGGGAAATCGGTGACGGCGGTCGTGCCGAGCAGGCCCACTGCCAGCCCTCGGAAGAGCGCGAGCGTGCCGATCGTGACGGCGAGCGACGGCAGTCCGGCGACGGTCACGAGGAAGCCGTTCACCGCGCCGCCGATGGCGCCGGCCAGCAGGGCCATCACCGCGGCGACGCCGAACGGAAGGCCCGCCTGCACGCCGAGTCCCGTCACGACACTGGCGAGCCCGACCATGCTGCCGACCGACAGATCGATTTCGCCCGTGATCATGACGAGCGTCATCGGCAGGGCGATCAGCAGGATCGGCGCCGTGTCCAGCAGCAGGTAGTTGAGAGTGATCGGCTGGCTGAATCCGCGCACGGTCGCCATCGAGACGGCGATCACGAGGATGAGGAGCACCACCGTCGCCGATTCGCGGTTGAGGACGAGCCGCCGCCACAGCGGCTTGTCGAAGTTGCGGACCGCCCGATTCGTCGACGTGGGCGTGGTCGTGGTCGTCATGACTGATCCCTCGCTTCGATGAGCCGGCGTCGCTGGCGGACCGCGATCCACCGATCGAGCACGATGGCGCCGATGATGAGCACGCCGACGACGGCGCGCTGCCAGAAGTCGGGGATGCCGAGGATCGGCAGCGCGCGGTTGATCGTCATCAGGAGAACCGCGCCGATCGCCGCGCCCCAGACCGATCCGACGCCGCCGGTGATGGCGACGCCGCCGATGACCGCGGCGCCCACGGCATCGAGCTCCCAGCCTGACCCCGCCTGCGAGCTCACCGAGCCGTACCGGGCGGCGTAGAAGACCCCTGCCAGAGCGGCGAGTGCACCGGAGAGGATGAACGCGGTCAGGATGCGCCGCGTGACCTTGAGTCCGTACAGCTCGGCGGCGGCCGGATCGGAGCCGGTGGCGTAGTACTCGCGGCCACCGCGGGTGTTGCGCATGTACCACGCGGCCGCGGCGAGCACGATGAGGGCGACGATCGTCAGGATCGGGATGGTCAGGATCTGCCCGGTGCCGAGGCCGAGGAACTCTTTGGGCATGTCCGACGCGTTGACCCGGGTCGATCCCGCCCACATCACGTTGATGCCGCGATAGGCATACAGCGTGCCGAGGGTGATGACCATGGCCGGCACCCGGGCGAAGGCGACGAGCGCGCCGTTGATGAGGCCGAGGACGCCACCGAAGAGGACGGCGATCAGCACCACGACGGGAATCGCTAGGTCGGGGATGTCGATGAAGAGCCGGCCGGTCAGATAGGCCGACAGCCCCATGACGGATCCGACCGACAGATCGACGTTGCGGGTGATGATGACGATCGCCTGGCCGACCGCCACGAGGACGAGGATCGAGGGCGTGAGCAGCAGGTCGCGCCACCCGTCGCTGCTGAAGAGGAAGGCCGGGTTCTTGGCGGTCGCCGCGACGATGACGACTCCGAGCGCGATCAGGATGCCGAACTCGCGCGCCTTGCCGAGCGCGCCGATGTGCTTCGTGATCCCCGAGACGGGGATGCGGGTGGTCGTGGTGGCGGTCACGCGTGCTGCTCCGATGCATGGGTGGCGGCGAACATGACGTTCTCGCTGGTGGCGGTGTCGCGGTCGATCTCGGCGGTGATCCGTCCCTCGCGCATGACGAGCACGCGGTCGGCCATGCCGAGCACCTCCGGAAGCTCGGAGGAGATCATGAGGATGCCCATCCCCTGGCCGGCGAGCTCGGACAGCAGTCGGTGCACTTCGGACTTGGTGCCGACGTCGATACCTCGCGTGGGTTCGTCGATGATGAGCACGTCCGGCTTGGTCGCGAGCCACTTGGCGAGGACGACCTTCTGCTGATTGCCTCCGGAGAGGGTCGCGGCGACCGTGTCCAGCGCATGCGACTTGACCTCGAGGCGGCTCGCCCACTCGCGGGCGGCGCGATTCTCAGCACCGGTGGTGAGGAGGCCGAACCGGGACAGCTGACGGCGGATCGCCATCGTGATGTTGCGGCCGACCCCCGCTTCGATCACGAGACCCTGCTTGCGGCGGTCCTCGGGCACGAGCGCGATGCCCGCGCGCATCGCGTCGGTGGGCTGACCGCGACGGATGCGCCGGCCCTTCATGGTGACCGTGCCCTCGCGATAGCCGTCGACGCCGAACACGGCGCGTGCGACTTCGCTGCGCCCCGCGCCCACGAGGCCCGCGAGACCGACGATCTCACCGGCGCGCACGTCGAAGGTGATGTCGTGGAAGATCCCCGGAGACGTGAGCCCCTCGACCCGCAGCAGCGGCTCGCCGATCACAGCGGTCTGCTTGGGGAAGAGGTCGGTGACGTCGCGTCCGACCATCTGCCGGACGAGCTCCGCCGGAGTGGTGTCGGGGATCGGCACGGTGGAGATGTACGAGCCGTCCCGCATGACCGTGACCGTGTCGCACAGCGCGAACACCTCGTCGAAGCGATGCGAGATGAAGATCAGACCGCGACCCTCGTCGCGCAGGCTCCGGGCGATCGTGAAGAGACGGTCGACCTCGATCCCCGACAGGGCGGCCGTGGGTTCGTCCATGATCAGCACCCGGGCGTCGAGCGAGACGGCCTTCGCGATCTCGATGACCTGCTGGTCGGCGATCGACAGGCCCTCGGCCGGCCGGTCGGGGTCGATCGTCACGGCGAGCCGCGTGAAGAGCCGCTCGACCTCGCGGCGCATCGCCTTGCGGTCGATCCGTCCGAGACGACCGGTGGGCTGGCGTCCCATGAAGATGTTCTCGGTGACCGTCAGATCGGGGAAGAGCGTCGGCTCCTGATAGATCACCGCGACCCCCGCGGCCTTGGACTGTGCGGTGGAGGTGAAATCCACGTCTTCGCCGTCGAGGCGGAACTCGCCCCCGTCGCGGCGGTACAGGCCGGCGACGATCTTGACGAGCGTGGACTTGCCCGCGCCGTTCTCGCCGATGAGGGCGTGGATCGAGCCGGCGTGCAGGCGGAGGCTCGCGGAACGCAGCGCCACGACGGCGCCGAACGACTTGACGACCTTCGACAGCTCGAGGACGACGGGTGCGTCGGTGGTCGGCACGAATTCCTCCTCGTTGAGGGCTTGAAATATTCTGAATCGATTCAGGCTCGATTCATGGTTACTGTAGACACCACTCAGTCGCCGGGTCAAGTCTCGAATTGGACACGGCGGAGCGCCCGGGCGAAGGAGCACACATGGCGGCGAGCATCAGAGACGTCGCAGACGCGGCGGGCGTCTCGGTCGGCACCGTGTCGAACGTGCTGAATCGTCCCGAGACCGTCTCGTCCGACTCGGCTGAGCGTGTGCTGGCCGCGATCGACCGCCTTGGCTACGTCCGCAACGACGCGGCGCGGAAACTTCGAAACGGCATCAGCACCACGGTCGGCTTCGTGGTCCTCAACGGCCAGAACCCGTTCTTCAACGACGTCGTCCGCGGCGCCGAGGATGAGGCGTCCCGTCACGGCATCGCCATCCTCTACGGCAACACCGACGAGGACTCCCGCCGCGAGCGGATGTACCTCGATCTGTTCGAGGAGCAGCAGGTGCGCGGCGTCCTGATCAGCCCCTACGGCGACATCCTGCCTCGACTGGAGAAGCTGCGCTCGCGCGGCATCCGTGCCGTTCTCGTCGACCGCTTCGGCGGGACGAGTCGCTTCAGCTCGGTGTCGGTCGACTCCGTCGCCGGCGGACGCATGGCCGTCGAGCACCTCATCGCCACCGGGCGTCGGCGCATCGCCTTCGTCGGGGGGCCGATGGACATGCGGCAGGTCACCGATCGGCTCGCCGGCGCCCGCGTCGCGGCCGAGAACGTCCTCGAGAACGTCGAACTGGAGGTCGTGTCCACCGAGGCCATGACGGTGGAGGAGGGCGTGCGGGCCGGCGCACGTGTGCTCTCACGCCCGCGTCGCGACTGGCCCGACGCGATGTTCGCCGCCAACGACCTGATCGCCATCGGCCTTCTGCAATCCCTCGCGGTGGGAGGACGGATGCTGGTCCCCCGCGACATCGCGCTGATCGGCTTCGACGACATCGCGTTCGCGGCCGGTGCCGCCGTGCCGATCTCGTCGATCAGCCAGCCGCGCGGGATGATCGGGCGGACGGCTCTGCGGACGCTCCTGGAGGAATGCGAGGACCCGGAGCTCATCCCCCGGCAGACCGTGTTCCAGCCCCAGCTCGTCGTCCGCGGCTCCACCTCGCCGCGCTGACCGGCGTCGGCCACCGCCGGACCGCAGCCGTCATCCGCCCGTCGATGCCCGAACGACCAGTTCGGGCCGGAAGCGCACGTGCCGGGGAGGCTCGCCGGGATGCTCCAGCGTCTCGAAGAGAAGGTCGACCGCGGTCGCCCCGATCTCGCGGGCGGGCTGCCGCACGGAAGACAGCGGTACGACGGTGGACTGTGCGAAGTCGATGTCGTCGTACCCGATGATCGCGACATCCTCGGGAACGCGCACCCCGCCGAGGATCGCCGTTCCCTGCAGCACGCCGACGGCGAGAAGATCGTTCGCGCAGAAGACGGCGTCGGGGCGGTCGGCGGGCGATCTGGCCGCGATCGCCTCGCCCGCCCGGCGCCCGTGCAGGACGGTCAGGGCTTCGAGCTCGATGACCTCGAGCGATGCGTCCGCCTCGACCGCGAGCGCGCGGCGCGCGCCCTCCAGACGGTCGGCGACCTGGCGTATCGACAGCGGGCCGCCCACGAACGCAATGCGCCGACGTCCGAGCCCGAGCAGATGCGCGACCGCGAGAAGCCCGCCCTCGACGTCGTCGACCGCGACGGAGGGGAGCTCTCCACCGGGCAGCTCACCGTCCACGAGCACGAGCGGGATCCCGGCATGGGTGAGCATCGTGCCGGCGATGTCGTTCGGGATGAGAAGCACCCCGTTCACCCGCTGCTCGCGGAACAGGTCGAGGTACGCCGTCTCGCGCGCAGAGTCCTGGTCGCTGTTTCCGAGGAGCACCGACACTCCGGCGGCGGCCGCGCGCTCCTCAGCACCGCGCGCGAGATCGGCGAAGAACGGGTTGGCGCTGTCCAGCACGATCAGGCCGATGCTGCGGCTCCGTCCCGCGCGCAGCTGCCGGGCGGCGTCGTTGCGCACGAAGCCGAGCTTGTCGATGGCGGCCTGCACGCGGGCGACGGTCTCGGGCGCGACCTTGTCGGGGCGATTGAGCACGTTGGAGACCGTGCCGACCGAGACGGATGCCTCGGCCGCGACATCCTTGACATTGACTGACACGAGGACCCCACCTTGACGAACTGCTTCCCCGACACTATCGTTTGAAACGATTCACCGACACGTGCCGCGCACGAACGTCGACGCCGTTCCATCCCGCCCGCAGGGCTCACACAGGAGTGACATGACCCGCATCGCGTTCCAGCTGGAGGTGCGCCCCGAGCTGGTCGAGGAGTACATCGCCCGACACAGCCCCGTGTGGCCGGAGATGCTGGCGGAGATCGCCGCCTCCGGGCGCCGGAACTACACGATCTTCCTCGGCGAAGGCGGCCGCCTGTTCGGCTACTACGAGACTGACGACGACGACGCCGCGCGCTCGTACCTCGCCGCATCCGCCGTCGCCGCGCGATGGGAGGCCGAGATGGCCGGCTTCTTCCTCGGGGCGGGGGGACGCGTCGATCAGACCGCCGTGCCGCTCACCGAGGTCTTCAATCTCCATGACCAACTGACCGCATCCGAGTCCCCCGAAAGCAGCGCATCGTGAGCATCCTGTCGCCCGAGATCCAATCCACCCTCCAGAAACAGGCCATCGAGCTGCCCTCCTGGGCGTTCGGCAACTCCGGCACGCGCTTCCGCGTGTGGACCACCGAAGGCACCCCCCGTGACCCGTTCGAGAAGATCGCGGATGCCGCGGAGGTCAACCGCGTGACGGCTCTGGCCCCGTCCGTCGCGCTGCACATCCCGTGGGACCGGGTCGATGACTTCGGCGCTCTCCGTCGTCACGCCGAAGACCTCGGGGTGACGCTGGGTACCGTCAACTCGAACACCTTCCAGGACGAGGACTACAAGTTCGGAGCCCTCACGCACGAGGATGACCGGATCCGGCGCAAGGCCGTCGACCACCACCTCGAGTGCATCGATGTCATGGACGCCACCGGCTCGCGCGACCTGAAGATCTGGCTTGCCGAGGGCTCGAACTACCCCGGCCAGACCGACATGCGCGCCCGCCAGGATCGCCTCAACGACTCGCTGCGCTCGATCTACGAGCGCCTCACGGGCGAGCAGCGACTCGTACTCGAGTACAAGTTCTTCGAGCCGTCGTTCTACCACACCGACGTCCCCGACTGGGGAACCTCGTACGCGCAGGTGGCCACCCTCGGCGAGCGCGCCATGGTGTGCCTCGACACCGGCCATCACGCGCCCGGCACGAACATCGAGTTCATCGTCATGCAGCTGCTGCGACTCGGCAAGCTCGGCTCGTTCGACTTCAACTCGCGCTTCTACGCGGACGACGACCTCATCGTGGGGGCAGCCGATCCGTTCCAGCTGTTCCGCATCCTCGTCGAGGTCATCCGCGGGGGCGGCCTGAACAACCCTGACGTCGCCTTCATGCTCGACCAGTGCCACAACATCGAGGCGAAGATCCCCGGCCAGATCCGCTCGGTGCTCAACGTGCAGGAGATGACCGCTCGCGCGCTGCTCATCGACCACGCCGCACTGGCGGCCGCGCAGTCGGCGAACGACGTGCTCGCAGCCAATGCCGTCTTCATGGACGCCTTCTACACCGACGTGCGCCCGGCGCTGGCCGAGTGGCGCGAGTCGCGCGGTCTCCCGGCGGATCCCATGGCGGCATTCGCCGCATCGGGCTACCAGCAGAGGATCGAAGCCGACCGCGTGGGCGGCACCCAGGCCGGCTGGGGTGCGTGAATCCGCATGACCCCCCTCAGCGACACCGCCACCGTCGACGTGTCCGATCGCGAGATCGACGGCCCGCACGGCCCGCTGACGCTGCGCGTCTATCTTCCTGAGGCCTCGGCCGGCCCCGGGCTGGTCTGGGCGCACGGCGGCGGTTTCGCCGGCGGCGACCTCGACATGCCCGAGGCCGACGGGGTCGCCCGAGAGCTGGCTGCGCGCGGAATCGTCGTCGTGTCGGTCGACTACCGGCGCGCGCCGCTGCCCCAGGTGTGGGCCGAAGCGACGGGTGCGAGTGCGACGGGTGGCGTGCACTACCCCGTCCCTTCCGACGAGGTCGCCGCCGCGTTCCACTGGGCCGCCGCAGCCGATCCCGCGGCGCACCTCGCCTCCGGGCCGTGGGCGATCGGCGGCGCCAGCGCCGGCGGCAATCTCGCGGCGGGGGCGACCCTGCGGCTCATCCACGACGGCGGACCTGTACCCGCCCTCGCGGTCCTCGCCTACCCGACGCTGCACGCGGTGCAGGCGGCTCCGGATGCTGAGCTTCGCGCGGCGCTCGACGCGAATCCCGACGCCGACCGGTTCGGCCCCGCCGCCGTGCTCGGAATGTACGAGAACTACCTCGGCGGTGCCGTCCAGAACCCCGAGGTCTTCGCGGTCCCCGGTGACGCCTCGGCGGAGCAGCTCGCGCTGTTCCCGCCCACCATCATGATCAACGGCGACGTCGACCAGCTGCGCGTGTCCGGCGAGGCCTTCGCCCGCGCACTCTCCGAGGCGGGCCGCGAGGTCGACGTCTCCACGGAGCCCGGCACGATGCACGGCCACCTGAACCGACCCGACGAGCCCGCGGCATCCCGGTCCCTCGACCGCTTCGCCGCCCGCATCCTCGCCCTCGCCCCTCCTGCTTCCACCCCCGCCACTGAAGGAATGCCCTCATGACGAATCCGACCGTCGCCGACCTCGTCGCGCGCTCCAACCGCCTCGGCTCCGACCCGAAGAACACCAACTACGCCGGCGGCAACACGTCCGCGAAAGGGACCGAGACCGACCCCGTCACCGGCGAGCCGGTCGAGCTGCTGTGGGTCAAGGGATCTGGTGGCGATCTCGGCACGCTCACGGAGGGGGGCCTCGCGGTGCTCCGCCTCGACCGGATGCGCGCGCTCGTCGACGTCTACCCGGGCGTCGACCGCGAAGACGAGATGGTCGCGGCGTTCGACTACTGCCTGCACGGCAAGGGCGGTGCCGCCCCCTCGATCGACACGGCCATGCACGGACTCGTCGACGCCGCACACGTCGACCATCTGCACCCCGACTCGGGGATCGCGATCGCCACGGCGGCGGATGGCCCCGAGCTCACGACGAAGATCTTCGGCGACAAAGTGGTGTGGGTGCCCTGGCGCCGGCCCGGCTTCCAGCTCGGTCTGGACATCGCGGCCATCACGTCCGAGAACCCGCAGGCGATCGGCTGCATCCTCGGCGGACACGGCATCACCGCATGGGGCGACACCTCCGCCGAGGCCGAGACGAACTCGCTCTGGATCATCGACACCGCCGCCGCCTACATCGCCGAGCACGGCGCCGCCGAGCCGTTCGGTCCGGCCCGCGCCGACTACGCGCCTCTGCCCGAAGACGAGCGCCGCGCCAAGGCCGCCGCCCTCGCCGGCACGATCCGCGGCATCGCTTCGCACGACAAGCCCATGGTGGGTCACTTCACCGATGCCCCGGAGGTGCTCGAATTCCTCGCATCGGCCCGCGCTGAAGAGCTCGCGGCACTCGGGACGAGCTGCCCCGACCACTTCCTGCGCACGAAGGTCAAGCCGATGCTGCTCGACCTTCCGGCCGACACATCGATCGAGGCATCCGTTTCCCGCCTGAAGGAACTGCACGAGGCGTACCGCGCCGACTACACCGCCTACTACGACGCGCACGCGACGCCCGAGAGCCCCGCGATGCGCGGGGCGGATCCGCTGATCGTGCTCGTTCCCGGCGTGGGCATGTTCAGCTACGGCGCCAACAAGCAGACCGCGCGCGTCGCCGGGGAGTTCTACCTCAACGCGATCAACGTGATGCGCGGTGCCGAGGCACTCTCGACCTACACGCCCATCTCGGACGCCGAGAAGTTCCGCATCGAGTACTGGGCGCTCGAGGAGGCGAAGCTGCGCCGCATGCCGAAGCCCAAGACCCACCAGGGGCGCATCGCGTTCGTGACGGGCGCGGCGTCGGGCATCGGCAAGGCGATCGCCACCCGGCTCGCGGCAGAGGGCGCGTGCGTCGTCGTCGCCGACCTCGACCTCGAGAAGGCGCAGGCGGCTGCGGCCGAGCTCGGGAACACCGATGTCGCGATCGGCGTGGCCGCGAACGTCGCCGACGCCGCGGGGGTGCAGGCGGCGATCGACGAGACCGTGCTCGCGTTCGGCGGCGTCGACCTCGTCGTCAACAACGCCGGGCTCTCGCTGTCCAAGCCGCTGCTGGAGACCACCGAGAAGGACTGGGACCTGCAGCACGACGTGATGGCCAAGGGTTCGTTCCTGGTGTCGAAGGCCGCAGCGCGCGTGCTGATCGACCAGGGCATGGGCGGCGACGTCATCTACATCTCCTCCAAGAACTCCGTGTTCGCGGGGCCCAACAACATCGCGTATTCGGCCACGAAGGCCGATCAGGCCCACCAGGTGCGCCTGCTCGCGGTCGAGCTGGGCGAGCACGGCATCAAGGTCAACGGCATCAACCCCGACGGCGTCGTCCGCGGCTCGGGCATCTTCGCGGCGGGCTGGGGTGCGAACCGCGCCGCGACCTACGGCGTGAAGGAAGAGGATCTCGGTCAGTACTACGCGAACCGTACGATCCTCAAGCGGGAGGTCGTCCCCGAGAACGTCGCCGATGCGGTCTACGTCCTCACCGGCCCCGAGCTCACCCGCACGACCGGACTCCACATCCCGGTCGACTCGGGTGTCGCCGCGGCCTTCCTGCGATGACCGGAAGACGGACTGCAGGCACCGTCGCGGCGGTCGACCTCGGCGCGACGAGTGGGCGGGTGATCGTGGGCCGCGTCGGGCCGGACACCCTCCAGACGACGCAGCTCGCGCGCTTCGCGAACGAGCCGGTGCAGACCGCGGACGGCCTGCACTGGAACCTCGTCGGCATGTACGGCTCGGTGACGAACGGGCTCCGGGAGGCGTTCCGCTCCGATCCGTCCGTGGCGAGCATCGGCGTGGACTCCTGGGCAGTCGACTACGGCCTGCTGCGCGACGGGCGCCTGCTCGGAGAGCCGTTCCACTACCGCGATGCGCGCACCGCATCGGGCGTGGCGAACACCCACGAGCGGATGTCGCACGCCGAGCTCTTCGAACGGAACGGTCTGCAGTTCCTTCCCTTCAACACGCTTTACCAGTACGCGGCCGAGCCGCCCGAGCTGCTCGACTTCGCCGACACGGCGCTCCTCGTCCCCGACCTGATCGGCTACTGGCTGACCGGCGAGGCGCGGGCGGAGCAGACGAACGCCTCGACCACCGGGCTGCTGCGCGTCCTCGACGGCACGTGGGACGACGCGCTCATCGCAGCGCTGGGCGTGCCGCGCCGCATCCTCCCCCCTCTCATCGCCCCGGGCGAGCGTGTCGGCGCGCTGCGCGGCGACGTCGCCGCGACGCTCGGCGCCTCCCGCGAGGTGCAGGTCACGGCGGTCGGCTCGCACGACACGGCTTCGGCCGTCGTCGCCGTCCCGATGCAGGCGGATGCCGCGGCCTACATCTCGTGCGGCACATGGGGCCTGGTCGGGGTCGAGGTCGACCACCTCGTGCTCACCCCGGCGGCGCTGGCGGCGAACTTCACCAACGAGGGCGGGGTGGACCGTCGCGTCCGCCTGCTGCACAACGTGATGGGCCTCTGGATCCTGAGCGAGGCCGTCCGCGGCTGGGAGCGCGCAGGACACCCGATCGACCTCCCGACCCTGCTGGACTCGGCCGCGGAACTGGACGCCCCCGCGCCGGTGTTCGACGTCAACGACCCGCGGTTCCTGCCTCCGGGCGACATGCCGGAACGCATCGACGCGTGGTGCGCCGAGCACGACGTCGCCCCGCCCCGCACCCGCGCGGAATACGCGCGCTCGATCGTCGAGTCGCTCGCGCAGGCGTTCGCCGACACCGCGGTCCTCGCCGGCACACTCGGCGGCGTGGACGTGCGGACGATCCACATCGTCGGCGGCGGGGCCCTGAACACGCTGCTCTGCCAGCGGACGGCGGATCGCGCCGGTCTGCCGGTGCTCGCCGGTCCCGTCGAGGCGACGGCGCTCGGCAACGTGCTGATCCAGGCCCGGGCGATGGGCTTCGTCTCGGGCTCGCTGGAGGCGCTCCGCGATCTCGTCGCGCGCACGCACGCACCCACCCGCTACGAGCCGCGAGCCTCGCGATGACCGGGTACGCCGCCGCGTTCGATTGGGCGCGCCGCCATGTGCGCGACGGACGGCTGCCCACGGCGGTGCTCGGCATCGCCACCGCGGAGGGCACGGTCGCCCTCGACGCGTTCGGGGCCACCGGCGACCGCGCGGCGAGGATCGACGACCACTACCGACTGTTCTCGATCACCAAGACGCTCGTCGGACTGACCGCCGCGCGCGCGATCGAACGCGGGCTGCTGACGCCGGAGACGCCGCTGTCCTCGGCCATCGACGGCTTCGGGTCGGACCGCGACGACATCGTGCGGCTGCGCCATCTCGCCGCCCACACCTCGGGCGTCCCCGAGCCGCATCTCGACACGGCCGTGCCGCTGCGCGACGTGCTGCGCGCCGGTGGTCGGGACTTCGCGGCGGGCACGATGTCGCGCTACTCCTCGGTCGCGTTCGAGGGCATCGCCGCGCTCCTCGAGCATGCGACGGGTCGCACCTGGGACGAGGGTGTCGCCGAATGGGCGGCCGCGGTCGGCGCGGACGGCCTGACACTGGACGAGTCGACGCATCCGCATGAGATTCCGGATGCCGCGGCATCCGGAATCGACATCGCCGCCATGGCCCGCCTCCGGCATCCGGGCGCGGGCGCGATCGGGCGAGCCGCGGACCTGCTGGCCCTCGGCACCGATCTGCTGCGGACGCACGAGACGGGAGGCGCGGGCGGCTCGGTCGTCCGGCCGGCCACCCTGGCGATGATGCGGCGGCCGCTCACGGGCGCCATCCCGCGGATGGATCCATATCCCGCCGAGCGCGGACAGGACTGGGGCTTCACGTGGAATCTGCGCACCCGGGCCCCGGGCCTGATCGATCGCGACGTCTACGGGCACGGCGGGTGGTCGGGCACCGAGTTCTGGGTGCACCCGACTGCGGGCGTCGCCTACGTGCTGCTCACGAACCTCGCAGCGCGTCCGGGAGTCGACGCCGACGAGCTCGACAACGCCGTGGTGGCCGCGCTCTGACCGGAGCCGACGTCCTCGCGCGCCTCACGCCTCACGCGTGATCGTCACCTTCACGTGCAGCTGCGACTTGTGCGGCCCGGCGTACACGCCGCGGAGCGGCGGGACGTCGGCGTAATCGCGACCGCGGCCCACGAGCACGTGGCGATCGCCGATCTCGCTGCTGTTCGTCGGGTCGTAGCCCTGCCACTCCCCCACGAACCATTCGACCCACGCGTGCGACTCGCCCCGGACGGCCTCGCCGACGGCGGCGTTCGCCTTCGGGTGCAGGTAGCCGGACACGTAGCGCGCCGGGATGCCGACCTCGCGGAGGGCGCCCAGGGTGATCTGCGTGATGTCCTGGCAGACGCCTTTCCGCGCCTCCCACGCTTCACGCGCCGTGGATCCGACGCCGGTCACCCCGAACATGTACTCGACCGAGTCGCCGATCGTCGACGCGATCGCCCGCGCCGCCTCGCCGGGCTGGTCGTGCTGGGCGGCGATGGAGCGCGCCAGCTCCGCCACCTCGGGATGCGGCTTGGTGCGCGCCGACTGCCCGAGCTGCTCGACCGTGGAGATGCCGCGGGCAGCCGCCATCTTGAGGCGATCCCACGTGATCTCGACGTGATCGATCGGCCGAGGGCGCACCTCGACGAGGCTGCGGGCGGTGATCTGCAGCTGGCTGTGCGCCTGCAGCACGTCGAACGACGCGACGCGGGTGCCGAAGTAGTCCACGTACTGGTTGACCGACGACGTCGGGTCGATCTCGAGGGCGGAGCTCAGCACGAACTGGCTGTCGGTCGAGCTCGGCAGCATCCGTGCCTCGTTGTATGACGCCGTGACGTCGCCCTTGTAGGTGAAGCCCGTCTGGTGCTCGATGCGCAAGCGCTTCATGAGGTCTCTCCGATCCAGCTCGGCTCCGCCAGTGTCGGGAAGAAGCGGTCGCGGATCGCGACCGATGCCTCACGGGTCACCGTCTGCACCCGCTCCATGTGCAGCGGCAGCTCGCTGAGGATCTCTCCGATCGGGCGGTACTCCAGGTCGTTGCGGATCCGCCCGAGCGCCCGCAGCACCGTGTTGGAGTGCCCGACGCGGTCGGCCCGCGGGTCGATCGCGCTCATGCACGCCTCGGCCGTCTGGATCGAGTAGATGATCGAGCGGGGGAAGAGGCGGTCGAGCAGCAGGAACTCGGCGGCGTTCTGCGCGCTCGGCATGCCGCGGTAGGTGCGCAGGTACGCCTCGTACGCGGCGCACGATCGCAGGATCGTCGTCCAGGAAGGACCGGATGCCTCGGTCAGCGACCGTGTGGCCAGCAGGCGGGCGGTCATGTCCGCACGCTCGATGCTGCGGCCGAGCGTGAAGAACTGCCACGCCTCGTCACGGCTCGTCGAGGAGTCCATGATGCCCACAGCGAGCGCCGAGCGCTCCCGCACCCATTTGAAGAAGTCGTGCACCTTGTCGGTCTGCAGTCGGCGCGGCATCCGGGAGTATGTCGTGTTGAGCACTTCCCACAACTCGGTCGAGACGATCTCGCGGGCGCGCCGCGCGTTCTCGCGGGCCGCCTGCAGCGAGTAGGCGATCGCCGCCGCGTTGGCGCGATCGACGGCGAGCAGCTGCAGCACGTCCTCCCGCCGCACCTTGACGAGGCCCTCGGGTGCGGACGTCCCCATCACGCTGAGCAGCGAGCGGCACGCCGTGTCCTCGTCGATCCACGGGTCTTCGAGGAGCAGCTGCAGGTGCGTGTCGAGGATGCGCGCGGTGCCGTCGGCGCGTTCGACGTATCGTCCGATCCAGAAGAGCGACTCGGCGATGCGGCTCAGCATGAGGACTCCTCCCACCCCTGCTGCTGTTGCTGCTCCTGCTGCTCGTGCGCTCCGCCCGGGTCCTGCGGGGAATGCGTGACGGGCGGCTGCGCGTCGTAGATGATCGGGATCGCCTGCGTGGGCGTGGCCTGCTCGGCGACGAGCTCGGCGATGTCCTGCGAGCGCTCGTACTCGACGTTGCCCGGCGCGGCACCGCCGACGATCCAGGTGTCCTTCGATCCGCCGCCCTGGCTGGAGTTGACCACGAGCTCTCCTTCGGGCAGAGCGACGCGGGTGAGTCCACCGGGCAGCACCCAGATGTCGTCGCCGTCGTTGACCGCGAACGGGCGCAGGTCGGCGTGGCGCGGGCGCATCCCGTCCTCGACCAGCGTCGGGATCGTCGAGAGCATGACGACGGGCTGGGCGATCCAGCCGCGCGGGTCGGCGCGGAGCTTCTTGCGCAGCTTGTCGAGTTCGGCGGGCGAGGCATCCGGCCCTACGACCAGACCCTTCCCACCCGACCCGTCGACGGGCTTGACCACGAGCTCGTGCAGGCGGTCGAGGACCTCCTCCAACGCGCCCGGGTCCTCCAGCCGCCATGTGTCGACGTTCTTGATGAGGGGCTCTTCGGCGAGGTAGTAGCGGATGAGATCGGGCACGTAGGTGTAGAGCAGCTTGTCGTCGGCGACGCCGTTGCCCACCGCATTGGCGATCGTGACGTTGCCGAGGCGGGCGGCGAGCATGAGACCGGGGGCCCCGAGCATGGAGTCGGCGCGGAACTGCAGCGGGTCGAGGAAGTCGTCGTCGAGCCGGCGGTAGATCACGTCGACGCGCTTGAGTCCGCGCGTCGTGCGCATGAAGACCTTGCCGCCCGCGCAGAGCAGATCGCGGCCCTCGACGAGCTCGACGCCCATGAGTCGCGCGAGCAGCGTGTGCTCGAAGTAGGCGGAGTTGAACACCCCCGGGGTGAGCACGACGACGCTCGGATCCTCGATGCCGGCTGGAGCCGCGGCGCGGAGTGCGGCGAGCAGCTTGTTGGGATAGTCGCCGACGGGGCGGACGCGCATCGAGACGAAGAGCTCGGGCAGGGTCTGCGCCATCACGCGGCGGTTGGAGATGACGTAGCTCACGCCGCTGGGGACGCGCACGTTGTCTTCGAGGACGCGCATCTCGCCGTTCTCGTCGCGGATCAGGTCGATGCCCGAGACCTGGATGCGCACCCCGTTGGCACTGTGGATCCCGGCCGCCTGGCGGTAGAAGTACTGCGACGATGCGATCAGTCCGGCGGGCAGCACGCCGTCGCGTACGCAGTGCTGGTGACCGTAGGCGTCGTCGAGGAACGCCTCGAGCGCGCGGACGCGCTGCTTGACGCCGGCTTCGACACGCGCCCACTCGTCGTAGGCGATCACGCGCGGCACGGCGTCGAGCGGGAACGGGCGTTCCTCGCCCGCGAAATCGAACGTGACACCCTGGGCGAGATACGAGCTGGCGAGCGATTCGGTGCGTCCGCGCAGCTCTTCCTGCGTCATCTGCGCGAGCGCGCTGTACAGCTCCTTGTAGGCCTCACGGGACTGCGCCGGGGCACCCGGATGCTCGGGCCCGCCGAACATCTCATCGAACGCGGGGATGCCGCTGACCGTCTTGCGCGGCGCCAGCGTGGAGCCGTACCCATCGAACAGATCGCCCATGCGACGAGCCTAGTAGGCGGCGTGTTGCCGGAGTGTTTCCGAAGCCGGGCGGGTGTCGGGGCGCTTCTCGAGCGGATGCCGCACCCTGTGCACGGCCCGTTTCACGGCGAATCGAGAGGTCCCGACCGCCGCATCCCGACGCGTCCGGCCTAGCCTGAGAGCGTGATGACCCCGACTGAGGTGCGCTCGAGTCCCGCCGACGTGGGCACGGGACGACGACGACTCGTGACCGGCTCGATCGCCGGCGTCGCCGCGGTCGTCCTGGGCGCGGGTCTCGGTGAGCTGACCGCTGCGATCCTCTCCCCCGGCTCCAGTCCGTTCGCCTCGATCGGCTCCGCGATGATCGACCTCGCTCCGGCCTGGGCGAAGGACACCGCGATCGCCCTCTTCGGCACGAACGACAAGGCGGCTCTGCTCGTGGGCATCGCCATCGTGCTCCTCGTGGTCGCGGCGGGTGCCGGGGTCCTCGAGCGGGTGCGACCCCCCTGGGGTCGCGCGGTCGTCCTCCTGGTCGGTCTCGCGGGGGCGATCGCCGCCATGACGCGAGCCGACTCCGGCCTGCTGTCGTGGGTCCCGTCGGCGGTCGCCGGGGTCGCGGCATCCGTCGTCCTGTGGTTCCTGCTGCGTCCGGATGCCCCGCCCGCGCCCCAGGGTGAGGACCGACGCAACTTCCTCGCGTGGAGCGGAGGCACGATCGCGGTGGGGGTGCTCGCAGCCATCGGCGGCTCGGCACTGCGTGCCGGTACGCGCTCGGTCGAGGCGGTGCGTTCAGCCCTCAGACTTCCGGCGCCCGCGGTCGTGGCGCCCGCCGTGCCCGCCTCGGCGAGCCTGAACGTGGAGGGGCTCTCGCCCGTCATCACGCCGAATGCCGACTTCTACCGGATCGACACGGCGCTGATCGTGCCGCAGCTCGACACGGCCGGCTGGAGTCTGCGCATCTACGGAATGGTCGAGCAGGAGGTGACGATCACGTGGGACGAGCTGCTCGCTCTGCCGCTCGAGGAGAGCTACACGACGCTGACGTGCGTGTCGAACGAGGTCGGCGGTGATCTGATCGGCAATGCGCTGTGGCTCGGATATCCGATCCGCGAACTGCTGAAGCGGGCCGCCCCGACGAGCGATGCCGACATGGTGCTGTCGCGGTCGAGCGACGGGTTCACGGCCTCGACGCCGATCGAGGCGCTGACCGACGACCGAAATGCGATCCTCGCCGTCGGCATGAACGGCGAGCCCCTTCCCGCCGAGCACGGCTTCCCCGTGCGGATGGTCGTGCCCGGACTGTACGGCTACGTGTCGGCGACCAAGTGGGTGACCGAGCTGCAGGTGACGCGGTTCGCGGATGCACGCGGCTACTGGACCGATCGCGGGTGGTCGGATCGCGGTCCGATCAAGCTCGAGTCGCGCATCGACGTGCCGCGGGGAAACGCCCCGGTCGGTGCGAGCGTGATCGCCGGCGTGGCCTGGCACCAGCACGTGGGCGTGTCCGGCGTCGAGGTGCAGGTCGACGACGGCGCCTGGCAGCAGGCCACCCTCGCGACCGCGATCTCGGATGACACCTGGGTGCAATGGAGCCTGCCGTGGGACGCCTCGTCCGGCGCGCACACCATCCGCTGCCGCGCCACGAGTGTCGACGGCGAGGTGCAGACCCCCGACCAGGCTCCCCCCGCGCCCGACGGTGCGACGGGCTGGGACGAGGTCACCGTCCAGGTGATCTGACCCGGCGCCGTGCCTCACCGGAGGTAGGCGTCCACCATCAGCGGCCCACGCACGTCGCGCAGCACGTCGATGAGCATCTCGACCCCGCGCTTTCCGACCGATGCGAGCTGCAGGTCGTGGGGGCCGAGCGGCTCCAGGCGGCCCGTGCGGACCCGCACGACCTCCCAGCCCGAGGCGCGCAGCAGCGTGTCTTTGCGACGGTCGGCGACTTCGCGCTGACCGACGTGCTCCAGTCCGTGCCTGCCGGGGGTGTCGTACTCGATCACGACCCGCAGTTCGGGGAGCAGGATGTCGGGCCATACCTCGCGGTGGCGGAAGAACGGGCGCCCCACCTTCACCGCGTTCATCCCGTGGGTGACCGCGAGGCGGGCGGTGAGCTCGGCCCGCAACCGCGCTTCGGCCGCCGATGCCGGCTTCGGCGCGCACCGCGACACGAACGCCTCCCCGACGGGCAGGGGTGGCGTCTTGTCGCACACGGCCGGCGCGGGCCTCTTCGCGCGGGCCCCCGCCCGGGGCGGCACGGCCAGCGCCGTGCAGTCGGGGCACCAGGCCGACCGCCGGCGGACGCGGCCGGGCCGGTTGCGCTGCTCATCGGGCGTCGCCGCGAATCGGTGGTCGGCTTCGCACTGCCAGCACAGGAGCACGTCGGCGGCCGGCGGGATCTGAGTGAGGGTGATGCCCGCGTTCAGATCGGGGTGGTACTGCCGGATCAGCGCGGGGTAGCCCGCCCACTCCTCGCGGTACGTTCCCACCGGGTACGGCACCTCCGCGCCCCGCGAGAACTGTCTGCGCGCCCACCACAGCTCCACCCGTTCGGCCATGGATCAGGAACGTACCGACGGCCACCGACAGCGGGACCCGGGAGCTCAGTCGTACGCCCGGTGCACGTGCCAGTGGTCTTCGCCGCGATGCACGTCGAACACATAGGTCTCGCCGTCGGGGTCGGTCGCCTGGAAGCGCCACCCGTACAGCCCCTTCCGGTGCTCGAGCGGAACGCTCCACACCGATTCGCGCAGCCGCGTCGGCGTATCGGTCACCCGCCACCTCCGCCCGGCGTAGAACATGCGGGTCGGAACGTCGTTGACCATCCATAGGGTCAACTCATGCTCGATAGTCGTTTCGCTCATAGCGGTTAACAATAGAACAGGTGTTCGAATCGGTCTAGTCTCGATGACGTGCCCGAAAGGAGGCTCGATGGGCACCAGCCGACGCTACGCCGCGCATTACGACCGGCTCATGGACGACCGCATCGTGCAGCGAGTGGCCGAGACATCCGGCCCTCTGCAGTGCCTCCGCAAAGAAGAACTCGAGCTCGATCACGAGGCCTTCACCCGCGACCCGCAACCCAAACCCGTCCGCGCGTGGGTGCGGTTCGGCGAGACGCCGCTGCTCGTCGACGCCGAGGCGTGCAGCTGGACGGCGCATGCCGTCGCCATCCGATTCACGATCGCGGGCCGCGAGTTCAAGACGTGGGTGTGGTCGTCCGCCGTCCGCGAAGCGCCCCCGCGATGAGCACGCGCATCTCATCCTCAGCCCGCGAGCACCACGCGGAGCTGCTCGACGGCCCAGTCCAGCTCGGTCGCGCGCACGATGAGCGGCGGAGCGATGCGGATCGTCTGCCCGTGCGTGTCCTTCACGAGCACCCCGCGCCCGAGCAGCCGCTCGGCGACCTCGCGCCCCGTTCCGACCGCGGGATCGATGTCGACTCCGGCCCAGAGGCCGGCGACGCGCACCGCCGTGACGCCGTGACCGATGAGCCCCTCGAGCTGCGCGGCGAGGTGCCCGCCCAGCGCGGTCGCGCGCTTCTGGAACTCGCCGGTCGCGAGCATCTCGACGACCCGGGTGCCCACCGCGGCCGCCAGCGGATTCCCGCCGAAGGTCGAGCCGTGCTCGCCCGGGCGGATCACACCGAGCACCTCCCGGTCGGCGACGACGGCGGAGAGGGGCAGGATGCCGCCTCCCAGCGCCTTTCCGAGGAGATAGACATCGGGAACCACGTTCTCGCGATCGCACGCGAACGTCGTGCCGACGCGTCCGAGCCCGGATTGGATCTCGTCGGCGATGAACAGCACGTTTGCTCGCGTGCAGATCTCGCGAACGGCCTGCAGGTAGCCCTCGGGCGGGATGACGATACCGGCCTCCCCTTGGATGGGCTCGATCAGCACCGCCGCGGTGGACGGGGTGATCGCCGCCTCCAGCGCCGCGGCATCCCCGAACGGCACGTGCACGAAGCCCGGCCCGTACGGACCGAAGTCGTCGCGGGCCTGCGGGTCGTCGCTGAAACCCACGATCGTCGTGGTGCGGCCGTGGAAGTTGCCGTCCGCGACGACGATGGTCGCGGCATCCGGAGCCACGCCCTTCGTGCGATAGGCCCACGCGCGCGCGACCTTGATGCCGGTCTCGACCGCCTCGGCGCCGGTGTTCATCGGCAGCACCAGATCTTTGCCGCAGAGGTTCGCCAGCGCCCCTGCGAAGGGTCCGAGCTGGTCGTTGTGGTACGCCCGGCTCGTCAGCGTGAGGCGTTCGAGCTGCTCGCGGACGACCGCGAGGATGGCCGGATGCCCGTGCCCGAAGTTGAGCGCGGAGTAGGCCGCCAGCAGGTCGAGGTAGCGCTTGCCCTCGACGTCGGTGACCCACGCACCCTCGCCCTTCGAGATGACGACGGGGAGCGGATGGTAGTTGTGCGCGAGGTGGTCCTCTTCGGCGCCGATGACGCGGATCGTGCCCGTGCTCAGCGCCGGCGAGTGCGCGGGAGTCATTTCTCCGCCCCGCGCAGCTCGAGGGTGCAGCACTTGATGCCGCCGCCGCCGAGGAGGAGCTCCGACAGGTCGACCTTGATCGGGTTGTAGCCGCGCTCGCGCAGCTGCTGCTCGAAGCCCTTCGCCCGGGGGGAGATGATGACGTTGTAGCCGTCGCTGGAGGAGTTGAGTCCGAAGACCGAGCCGTCCTCGTCCGAGACCCGGATCGCGTCGGGGTAGCGCTCCGCGAGGATCGCCTGGCTGGCCTCATCGAACGCGCCGGGCAGGTACGCGATGTTCGCGTGCTCGACGCCGCCTTCGCCCTGCACGGGGTCGAGCACCGCGATCGCGGTGTCGAGGTGGTAGAACCGCGGATCCGTGAGCGTCAGCGACACGACCTCGCGTCCGAAGATCTCGCCGATCTCCCGATGCGAGTCTCCCGTCGAGCGGAAGCCGGTTCCCGCGAGGATCGCCTCGCCGACCAGGAGGAAGTCGCCTTCGCCCTCGTTGACCTCCGCGGGGGCGCGCACGTCGTAGCCGTTCGCGGCGAACCAGTCCATGAACGCGGGGCCCTCGGGACCGCGCTCGCGGAAGCGGAACTTCGCGCCGTAGGCGACGTTGTCGATCAGGAACCCGCCGTTGGCGGTGTAGACCATGTCGGGCAGGCCGATGATGGGATCGATCAGCTCGACCTCGTGCCCGAGCTGCACGTACATGTCGTACAGGTCCTGCCACTGACGGACGGCCTTGGCCGTATCGGTCGGATTGGCCGGCTCCATCCACGGATTGATCGTGTAGCTGACCGTGAAGTGCTCGGGCCGGCACATGAGATAGCGGCGGCGCTGGGCGATCCGGGGCTGATCGGTGCGGGACGGGTCGGTACGGGTGGGCGTCGTCATGACTTCTCCTTGCGGGAGGGACGGGCGGACGATGTCCAGAGGCCCGGCGGCCCCTCCCTGCGCTGCTCGCGGGAGCGGTGCGAAGAAGGGCGATTCCGGGCACGCCGGGTTCATTCTGGCACGTTCCCCCGGCGATACCGCCGTGAAACCGGTGCCGCGGGAATGCGAGAAGCGCTAATGTTGGTTGACCTGCGACAACGACTTCACTTCCGTGGTCGCCGCGATCGCGCAGAGCGCCGCCCCTTCCCGTTGAACCCTGCTTCCCGCTGAACCCCGATGAGGACCGATGTCAGACGTCGCTGAAACCCGCCACCCGAAAACCGACGGCACGCACACGGTGATGACCCACCGCATGATCATGTTCGTCATCGTCGGCCTGATGGCGGGCATGTTCCTCTCCGCCCTCGATCAGACCGTCGTGGGCACGGCGATCCGCACGATCGGCGACGACCTGAACGGCCTCAGCCTGCAGGCGTGGGTGACGACCGCCTACCTGATCGTCTCGACGATCTCGACGCCGATCTACGGCAAGCTGTCCGACATCTTCGGTCGTCGACCGCTGTTCCTCATCGCGATCGTGATCTTCATCATCGGCTCGATCCTCGCGAGCTTCTCGACCTCGATGATCGAGCTCGCCGCCTTCCGCGCCGTACAGGGCCTCGGGGCCGGCGGCCTCATGTCGATGCCGCTCGCGATCATGGGCGACATGCTCGCGCCGCGTGAGCGCGCGAAGTACCAGGGCTACTTCCTCGCCGTCTTCGGCATCTCGAGCGTCATCGGCCCCCTCGTCGGCGGCCTGTTCGCGGGCGCCGACCAGATCCTCTGGATCGCCGGCTGGCGCTGGGTGTTCCTCATCAACGTGCCGATCGGCATCGTCGCCCTCGGAATCGTGTGGCGGTTCCTGCACATCCCCCGGCAGTCGCGGCACTCGGTGCGGATCGACTGGTGGGGCGCGACGTTCGTCATCATGGCGCTCGTGCCGCTGCTGCTCGTCGCCGAGCAGGGCCGCGAGTGGGGCTGGGGCTCGGGCATCGCCATCGCGTGCTACGTGATCGGCGCCATCGGCGTTCTGGCTTTCGTCATCGCCGAGACCCTCATGAAGGACGACGCGCTCATCCCGTTGAAGCTCTTCCGCTCGTCGACGTTCTCGATGGCGACGATCATCGGCGTGCTGGTCGGCTTCGGCATGTTCGGCGCGATGCTCACCCTCCCGCTCTACCTGCAGCTCGTGCTCGGCTCCTCGCCCACCGAGAGCGGCTTCCAGATGCTGCCGATGATCCTCGGCCTCATGATCGCCTCCATCGGCAGCGGTCAGATCATCGCCCGCACCGGGCGGTACCGCATGTTCCCCATCCTCGGCACCGCGCTCATGGCGACCGGCTTCCTCATCCTGACCTTCATGCGGTACGACACCCCGTACTGGTACCTCGCCGCCGCGATGCTCGTCATCGGCCTGGGCCTGGGCCAGCTCATGCAGACGCTCACGATCGCCAGCCAGAACTCGGTGGGGCTCCGCGACATGGGCGTGGCCACGAGCGCGTCGACGTTCTTCCGTCAGATCGGTGGAACCCTCGGTACGGCCATCCTGCTGTCCCTGCTGTTCACGCTCATGCCGACGAACATCACCGGTTCCTTCGCCGACCGCGCGACACTCACCGGCGCCCTCGATGCCGCCCTCGACCCGGCGACGTCGTCGGTGCCCGCCAACACCGCGATCATGGACGAGGTGTATGCGCCGATCGTGACGCAGGCGACGGACGCCACGACGGCGCAGATCCAGGACGGGCTGACGCAGGCGACGGATGCCGCGACCCAGGCGGTCGCCGACAAGGTCGCTGCGGGCGAGATCCCCGCTGCCGCGCAGGCGACGGCGACGGCGACGGCCGTCGCGGAGGCGCAGTCCGCCGCCGCGGCCCAGATCACCGAGCAGATCCCGGTCGCGAGGATCGGCGCCGACGGGTCGGTCTCGCTCGACTTCTCCGACGAGGCGCAGCGCACGGCCTTCGTGGACACCCTCGCCGACACGCTCGAGGACCAGTTCACTTCCGGGCAGTCGGGCGAGTCCGTGGGCTCGTCGACGCTCGATGACACGTCGTTCCTGGTGGGCGCCGACCCGCGTCTCACGAAGCCCTTCCTCGTCGCGTTCAACCAGTCGGCCGTGTCGGTCTACTGGGTGGCGATGAGCGTCGTGCTGCTCGCGTTCATCCTGTCCCTCTTCTTCAAGACGCCTCCGCTGCGCGCGAAGTCGGCACTGCAGGAGGCGGCCGACGAGAAGCGACAGCAGGAGCGCGAAGAGAACGAAGAGCTCATCGGAGCGAACTCGGCGACCACCGCGGGCTCACTGATCGTCCCGTAGTCGGGCGCGGCTCCGCACGGCGCGAAGGCGCTGCGCGAGAGGTCAGCCGAAGCCGCGTTCGCGGTAGAGGTCGATGCTCTCGCGCAGTGCCTTCAGCACGTATGGGGGAAACTCCATGCCCCGGTGGTCGGCCCAGAGTAGCTGGGCCTCGATGCGGCCGACCTCACGGGCATACTTCTCGAGGTCGTCGGCGAAGCCGAGAGCCGTCGCCACTCCGCCCATCTGCGCGCGATAGCGGTCCTGACCGTTCGTCCCGACGAGGTTGTAGGTCTTCTCACGCAGCACGCGGGCGAGGTAGAGCTGCCACGGCTTGAGGTCGCCGCTCTGCACGAGCGCGGTCGCCGACATCCGGTAGAACGCGAAGTGCCCGGGCTCCTGCTGCTTGATCGGGGTGATGATCGTCTGCGAGATCGCCGACTCCCCGAGCCGCCGCATGCCGTCGTTGATGATGTTGTACGCCAGCACCGCCTGACGTTCCGTACTGGCACCGGTGAGGTAGTAGAGCAGGCGGGCGATGTCCTGGATCTGCGAGAAGTGGGCGAGGGCGCCCATGATCTTCATCTTGAGGGAGACCTCGAGCTCGGGGGCGGCGGCGGGGCGCCCCAGGTCCTGCTGCAGGCGATCGAGGATCAATCCGTGCTGGATCTCCTGCGGCTGCCAGACATCGGCGTAGAACATGCGGTCGACCTCGGTGACGTCGGGGAGCAGCACGAGCAGCTCGAGCACGTTGCGATCGACTTCGAGCTCGACGCGGGCGAGGTAGTCGATGACGTGGCCGTACTGCGCATCGACGGCACGCGCATCGCGGATCTCACGATCGACGGAGGCGAGCGCGATCGGCGGGTACTGGTCACCGAGTCGCTGGACGTGCTCCAGGATGCGCTGCTGCGTGATCGCCTCTGCCACATGTTCATGTTCCCACCCGCCACCGTCGGGGTGAACCTGACAAGCTGTGGGCATGACCCGTCGCAGCACTGAGGAGACCCGCCGACTCATCCTCGACGCAGGCCTGCAGCTGCTGCTCGAACGCGGGGCCTCGGCGGGGGTGCAGCACATCCGTCTGCAGGAGGTGCTGCGAAACGTCGGTCTCACGACGGGGGCGGCTTACCGGATCTGGGCCGACCAGACCGAGTACCATCGCGATCTTTCGGTCGAGATGGTGGGTCTCCGGTTCGCGCCGCCCACAGCGAGCGCCGAGACCGCGGTGCGGGATGCCCTCGACAGCGATCGCCCGATGAACGACGTCATCCGCGCCGCCGCCGAGGACCATGTCGCGTACGCCTCCCAGTTCCACCGAGAGCCCGAATCGAGGGCGTCGCACGCATTCATCACGGCGCTCTCCCTGCGGACGGCCGCGGGCGCGTGGCCCGAGCTGCGCGAAGCGAGCGCCGCGCGTCACGCCGAGTCGGTCGAGGACTTCATCGCCTTCTATTCATCGATGATGCGGCGGTACGGGATGCGCATGCGCACCCCGTACACGATCCAGGATTTCGCCGAGGCGATGGCGGCTCTCGGCGAAGGGTTCGCGGTGCGCGCCGCCGAAGGCCTCGACCACCCGCTCATCGACATCGCCGCGACCGATGAGGGTCCGGAAGGGCATTGGACCCTCTTCGGCATCGCGGCCCGCGGACTCGTGGACGCCTTCATGGTCGAGCTGCCTAGATGACCGCTTCCGACCAGCCGTCGGGATTGCCGAAGCGGTGCGCCGTGATCGAGATCGCCTGCTCGTGCAGGAACGGCAGTAGCTCCAGGCGGCCGGCGGTGGTCACCTCGTTCGCATAGATCGCGAGGTCGGGATCGCCCGAGACCGTCTCGGCGAGGGCCAGCTCCTCCGCGCGGGTCGAGGGGCGCGGGCCGACCAGCCGCACACGCGACGCCCGGACGCCCACCCCGTGCGCCGGCGCGTCGCCGGGAGCGGATGCCTCGGTCCGCAGCATCCGCTGTCGCCACTGCTCGTCCGTCTCGAGGTACACCACCACGTCCTGCTCCGCGAGCGCGTGCCGCACGGGAGCGGGGAGTCCGACGGGCGTGCTGACGACGAAGGTGGAGCCCGCGCGGATACCGGCGATCACCACGCGCAGCAACGCCTGCCACGAGGCGTCCGCGGTCGCGCGCACCTCCACGTCGAGCGGACGGTACCGGAACAGATTGCGTTCCACGCCGAGCCGGGAGACGTCCCTGACCTGGCCGAACTCGCGACTCCACATGATCGCGTCCGAGAGGGCCGCGCGCCGCAGCCATTCGAAGGCGTCGTAGTCCAGCGACGGCTGGGCCGCCTCGATGACGCTCGTGATGCGGGTGTCGAGACCGCGCAGATGCAGCGTGCTCGATCCCGCGCCGCCGGTCGAGGGGCGCCACGATCCCAGCCCGACGAGGTAGTTCGGCCCGCCGGCCTTGGTGCCGGCACCGACCGACGAGCGCTTCCATCCGCCGAACGGCTGGCGCTGCACGATCGCGCCCGTGATGCCGCGGTTGACGTAGAGGTTGCCCGCCTGCACACCGTCGAGCCAGCGCGCGAGGTCGTCGGGGTTCTGCGTGTAGAGCCCCGCGGTCAGGCCGTAGGCGACGGCGTTCTGCAGTTCGATCGCCTGGGTCAGTGAGCTCGCGTGCATCACACCGAGCACCGGCCCGAAGAACTCCTCGCGGTGGAAGCGCGAGCCCGGGCGCACTCCCGTGCGGATGCCCGGAGTCCAGTACCGACCGGTCGAGTCTCCGGAGAGGGGGCGCGGCTGCACGAGCCAGCGCTCATCATCGTCGAGGGTCGTCAGCGCCCACTGCAGCTTGCCCTGCGGTGGCTCGATGACCGGTCCCACCTCCGACAGCGGGTCGGTCGGAGGTCCGACGCGCAGCGAGGTCGCCGCATCCACGAGCTGTCGTGCGAAGCGCTCCGATCTGCCGACCGGTCCGACGAGGATCGCGAGCGAGGCTGCCGAGCATTTCTGACCGGCATGGCCGAAAGCGCTCTTGATGAGATCGGATGCCGCGAGATCGAGGTCGGCCGACGGCATGACGATCATGGCGTTCTTGCCGCTCGTCTCGGCGAGCATCGGCAGGTCGGGACGCCACGAACGGAACAGGGCGGCGGTCTCCCACGAGCCCGTGAGGATGACGCGGTCGACGTCGGGATGCGAGATGAGGCGCCGGCCGAGGTCGCCCTCGTCGATGTCGACCAGGGCGAGCACGTCGCGAGGCACTCCGGCGGCCCACAGGGCCTCGGCGAGCACGGCGGCGCAGCGGCGGGCCTGGGGCGCGGGCTTGAAGACGACGCCCGAGCCCGCGGCGAGGGCGGCGAGCACCCCGCCGGCGGGGATCGCCAGCGGGAAGTTCCAGGGCGGGGTGACGACGGTCAGCTGCGCCGGGACGAAGACGGCCCCGCCGACGCTGTCGAGTTCCCGCGCGGTGGCGGCGTAGTAGTTCGCGAAGTCCACCGCTTCGCTCACCTCGACGTCGGCCTCCGCGAAGACCTTGCCGGTTTCGGATGCCGCGACCTCGATCAGTTCGCCGCGTCGGTCTTCGAGCGCGCGAGCGGCGGCCACGAGCACCGCGGAGCGGTCGGCTGCGGGCAGCGCGCCCCACCCGGTCGCCGCGTCGCGGACGTGGGCCACGATGCCCTCGAGCACTTCGGGATCATCGACGAGGGCGGCGGCGATGGTCGCGTCGCCGGCGGTGGAGGTGTCGATGCGGGCGAGGATCTCTCGCGACCACTCGCGGGTGGCCGGCAGTGCGGGGTCGGAGTCGGGGGTGTTGCGGAACCCCGGCGCCCCCGCGGCGGTCCCCTCGGATTCGCGCGGAGAGAAGATGGCGGTCTCGACGTATGCGTCACCGGCGAACAGCAGCGACGGTGCCGACGGTTCGAGCGGGGCGGTCTCCCCCAGGTCGATTCCGGAGTCGATGTCGCGGTCGTCGTGGGCCGAGGCGCCGCCGGCGGACCCGCGCGCGATGCCGAGAACCACTCTGGTGGCGTCGACCTCGGGCTCGCCGGGCCGGCGTGCCCGGCCCGACTCGGGCTCGTCCGCCCCCGGGTCGAGCGGTGCGGAACCGGCCGAGATCACGGGCTCGCCCGCCGCGCGGCGGTCCTGGCTGCGGTTCGGACCGGTCGGGAACGAGGCATCCGCTGCGCGCTCCAGGGAGGCCAGGAACCGGTCGCGTTCGCGATCGAACAGGGACGGCTGGTCGGCGAGCTCGAAGGCGGCCGAGAGGAAGTTGTCGCTCGACGCGTTCTCCTCCAGCCGCCGGACGAGGTAGCTGATCGCGACATCGAACTCGTCCGGGCGAACCACCGGGACGTAGAGCAGCACGTGGCCGACCTCGCGGGCGACCGCCTCCACCTGTCCCTGCGCCATGCCGAGGAGCATCTCGAACTCGGCGTCTGCACGGACGCCGCGCTCCCCGGCGAGCAGCCACGCGTAGGCGATGTCGAACAGGTTGTGGCCGGCGACGCCGATGCGCACGGCCGCGGTGTTCTCGGGGTGCAGTGCCGCGTCGAGGCACCGCAGGTAGTTGGCGTCGGAATCGACCTTCGCTCCGTAGGTGGCGAGCTCCCAGTCGTGCATGGTGGCGTCTACGCGTTCCATCGCCAGGTTCGCGCCCTTCACCAGGCGCACCTTGATGCGAGCACCGCCGTCGGCGACGCGCTGCTTCGCCCACGCGGTGAGCTGCTGCAGCGCGGGGAGGGCGTCCGGCAGGTAGGCCTGCAACACGATTCCGGCCTCCAGGGCCTTCAGGCGCGGGTCCTCCAGCAGGCGGATGAAGACGGCGATCGTCAGGTCGAGGTCGCGGTACTCCTCCATGTCGAGGTTGATGAACGTGTCGTCGCCTGCGGCGCTGAGATACAGGGGCAGCAGTCGTGCGACGACCGTGTCGACGACCTCGTCGAACGCCCACATCGAGATGTGGGACGCGATCGCCGACACCTTCACCGAGACGTAGTCGACGTCGGCGCGACGGATGAGCTCGTGGATGCCGTCGAGGCGGCTCAGGGCCTCCTGCTCGCCCAGAACGGCTTCGCCGAGCAGATTGAGGTTCAGTCGGGCGCCGCTCTCGCGGATCTTGGCGATCGCCGGTCCGAGCTTCTCGGGGCGGGCGTCGACCACGAGGTGCCCGACCATCTCACGCAGGACGCGGCGCGCGATCGGCACGACCGGCGTCGGCAGCACCGGAGCCATCACGCCCCCCAGGCGGACGGCGCCGCGCAGGTACCAGGGAAGGAAGTCCGGAACGAGCGGGGCGACGCGCTGAAGATTGGATGCCGCTGCGGCGAGGCTCTCCGGTCGCATGACCCCATCGACGAATCCGATCGTGAAGGGGAGGCCGTTGGCATCCTGCAGGACGCCGGCGAGCCGGGCGGCGGCGGGATCGGCGTCGACCTCGGCGGCTTCGTGGACCCAGCGCTGAGCAAGGGCGATGGCGTCGCCCACCAGCGGGGTCGTCGGATCGTCGGTCATGCGCTCCCCTGCCTTGGCGCGTGCGCGTTCGCCCGCGTTCGTGGTTCCAGCCTGCACCCCGATGGTTTCCATACGACTCAGGATGCGGCATCCGATCGTTCATGAAAAGCGATGTTCTACGATCAGTACTGTTCGGTTTCATCGATGATTGGATGGGCATGTTCGAACTGCGCCGGCTGCGGATGCTGCACGAGCTCGCGCTGCGGGGAACGCTCGCCGCTGTGGCGGAGGCACTGTCGTACAGTCCGTCGACGATCTCGCAGCAGCTGGCACAGCTGGAGAAGGATGCGGGCGTGCCGTTGCTGGTCGCCGACGGGCGCCGGGTGCGACTGACCGATCACGGCGAGGCGCTCGCCGCGCATGCCGCCCAGGCCCTCGACCTGGAAGAGCGGATCCGCGGGGAGTTGGAGGCGATCCGGCCGGGGATCGCTCCCGTGCGGGTGGCCGCGATGCAGACGACCGCGCAGGCGATCGTGCCGCGCACGCTGACGCTGCTCCGGGATCGCGCGCCGGATCTACGGGTGGAGCTCGCTGAAGTGCCTCCCGAGGAGGGTCTGTTCGAACTGGCGGCACGCGGGTTCGATCTGGTGATCGCCGAACAGTATCCGGGCCACACCCGCGCGCATCATGCCGGGCTGCTGCGTGAGCCTCTCGGCGACGATCCGATCCGGCTGGCCCTGCCCACGGGAGATCGGGCGCGTCGGCTGGCGGACCTGCGCGATCGGGCGTGGGTCGCCGAGCCGGCGGGCACCGCGTCGCGACAGTGGATGCAGCAGCAGTGCCGCGCCGCCGGTTTCGAGCCGGACGTGCGCTTCGAGTTCGCCGACCTGACGGCGCACGTCCGCCTCGTCGCCGCCGGTCATGCGGTGGGCCTCCTGCCGGACCTGCTCTGGGCCGGGCAGGAGCCGGCTGTGCGACTGCTCGATCTGCCAGGCGCTCCCGTGCGCGAGATCTTCACCGCGGTGCGTCGGTCATCGGGCGCGCGCGCCGGCATCCGCGTGGTGCGCGATGCGCTGCGGGAGGCGTTCGCGTCACCGGCGTGACGACCGCGCACGGGCTCGACCGCGTCAGTCCCAGAGGCTGGGGGCCTCTGCGCGAGTGGACGGCAGAGCGGACGCCGCGGCCCAGTCTGCGACCCACGGGGCGATCTGCGGGAGGGTGTCGGAACGGTGGATCGCGTCGAAGAGCTCCTGGTGCGTCACAACCCCTCCGGTGCGCTTGAGGAACCGCGCGCGCACGATCATCTCGGTGTAGACCTCGCCTTTCACGACTGCGCGGTGGATCAGGTAGACCGAACGGCCATCGTGGCCGAGCAGCCGCGACTCGACGGTGAACCGCTGCCACAGCCGAAGCGATTTGCGAAAGGTCACCGTCTCGCTCGCCACGACCGGGTACCAGTCCTTCTCGCCGAAGGTGTCCCAGAAGCCGGTGCGGATCAGCAGATCGAACCGGCCCAAGTCGAACAGCGAGGCGTAGCGCCCGTTGTTCATGTGGCCCAGCAGGTCGAGGTCGGTGGGGAGCGTCGTCAACCGCACGCGCCCGACGCTCATCGGGTCGATCGGACCCCGTCGGCGGAGCATGACCTTCGCGTGCCAGATGGTGAGCATGGTGCGCCACAGTACGTTCACGAAGAGTGACAGTAGCCATCCTCACGTCGGTTCGCGATTCGATTGTGGGATGCCCACAGCCGCCCCGGGGCACCTACGGGGGGACCTCGCGTCCGCAGTGCGAATCGTTCGCGCATGCGAACCGGAGACGTGGTGACCACTCGCGACCGACCGGAGCCGTCCCACGCGAGCAGGCTGCGCACCCCCGGGATTCCGCTCGATTTCCCCCCCTCGCGGACGGCGCGTAGAGTCGCCGCATGGAAGCGGATCTGCAGACCGACATCGTCGTCCGACCCGTGCGCGACGTGGATGCCGAGGCCCTCGGACGCGTCCACGCCACCTGCTGGCACGAGACGTACGACCACCTCATCAGCAAGGCCGCGCTCGAGGCCGTCTCGCCCCGGCGACTGGCGGAACTGTGGACCCACTGGGCCTCGCAGGGACCCGACTTCCGCATGCAGGCGGCCCTCGTGAACGGTGACATCGTCGGCTTCGTCGGCTCGGGACCGGCCCGCGACAAGGACGCCCCGACGAACCGCGAGCTCTACTTCATCTACCTGCTCGATGCGTTCCACGGCACGGGCATCGGTCAGCGGCTCTTCGACGCCGCCGTCGACGAGGGGGAGCCGATCTACCTCTGGGTCGCCGACGACAACCCCCGCGCCCACCGCTTCTATACGCGCAACGGGTTCTCGCTCGACGGGGCCACGCACACCGAGCCGTTCCTCGGCGAGACCCTCACCGAGGTCCGCTTCGTCCGCTGACGCCGGCTACGGAGCCCACCACGCCCCCGCCCGCGGTCACGCCGGCCGGAAGCGTCACGACGAAGCGCGCCCCCCTGCCTGACGGCGCGCATGTCACGTCGCCGCCGTGCGCCCGTGCGATCCCGCGGGCGATCGGCAGTCCGAGGCCGGCCCCCGACCCGCGCTCGCGACCGTCGTCGAGCCGCACCAGCCGGTCGAAGATGCGCTCGTGATCGGAGGCCGCGACCCCCGGCCCGTCATCGGTCACGGTGAGGCGCACCACCCCGTCGACGCCGCGTCCGGAGGAATCCACGGCGATCACGACCGTCCCGCGGCCGGACGTCGCGCGCGCGGCGTTGTCGACGATGTTCGCGAGCACCTGCCCCAGGCGATCGACGTCGACGTCCGCCGTGACCGAGGGGTCATCCAGCTCCACCGTGAGCGCGAGCGACGGATGCCGGAGACGCGACCGCGCCGCCTCGGCGTCGATCAGGTCGCCGACCACTACCACCCGCAGGTCGAGGTCGATCCCCCGATCCAGTCGCGCCATCATCAGCATGTCGTCGATCAGCCGTGTCGCCCGCCCCGCCTCCCCCGCCACGATGGCCGCGAACTGCTCTCGCTGCTCGTCGGAAAGTTCGGCGCGCACGAGGGTCTCGGCTGCCGCGCGGATACCCGCGACGGGCGTGCGGAGCTCATGCGCGGCATCCGACACGAACGTCCGAAGGCGTGACTCGGCCTGGAGGGCCGATCGCTCCGCGCCCTCGATGTCGTCGAGCATCTCATCGAACGCCGTCGCGACGCGGCCGATCTCGGTCCGTGAACTCGAGGGGCGCAATCGCCGCCCGCGGTCGCCACCGGCGATCGACCGCGCCACCTCGGTGACCCTGTCGAGGGGTCGCAGCGTCGTCCGCACGACGAGCACCACCCCCGCCGTCGCGACGACCAGAAGGCCGACGGATGCTCCGACCATCACCCACCGCAATTGCACGAGGGTCTGCGAGACCGACGCCGCCGACGCGGTCAGGGTGAGAATCGAGTCGTCGCTGAGCGTCGTGGTCAGCGTGACGAGCGCGTCATCACCGGAGAAGGCCGACGCCGTCACGCTCGGCGCTGCGGACGCGGCGCCACCTGCATCGGCGTCGCCTTCCGCACCCGCGTCGCCCGCCGCATCGTTCGCATCACGCGAAACGCCGCCGGGCGCCGGTCCTGGTCCGTCCAGTCCCGCGGGCGGTCCCGCCCGCAACTGGTCCGGACTCGGCCCGGCCACGATCTGCTCGCCGGCCGCGTTCTCGATCTTCACGGCGAGACCCTGCGCCGACAGTCGCTCCGCCAGCTCGTTCGGGTCGACCGTGCCGATCAGGGCGACGGCGGCCGATGCCCGATCCTGCAGCCGCTCCTCGATCTGCGCGCGCAGCCGCGCGCCCAGGAGCGCCTCGACGGTGACGGCGAGCGCCCCCAGCAGGACGGCGAGCAGCACGAGCACCGCCACGATCGTGCGCGCGCGCAGAGAGCCCGTGCGGAGGCGCCCGTCGCTCATGCCGCGGCGGGGCTCAGCCGATAGCCGATCCCGCGGATCGTGTGGATCAGTCGCGGTCCGTGCTCCTCGAGCTTGCGGCGGAGCGCACTGAGGTGCACCTCCACCAGGTTGGTGTCGTAGTCGTCGTACCCCCACACCTGAGTGAGGATCTGCGCCTTGGACAGCGTGCGCCCGCGACTCGCGGCGAGGAAGCTCAGCAGCCGGAACTCGGTCGCGGTGAGATCGACCGCGACGCCCGCGCGACGGCACGTGGCGGCGTCCGGATCGACCAGAAGGTCATCGATCTGGATCACCGTCGGCACCCGTCCGCGCCGGCGCATCACGGCGGTGGCGCGAGCGACCAGCTCCGCCATCGAGAACGGCTTGACGAGGTAGTCGTCGACCCCCTCGGTGAAGCCGCGCAGGCGGTCGTCGACCTCGTCGCGGGCCGTGAGCATCATGATGCCCGCGTCGCTCGCGGCGCGGACGGTCGAGACGAGCTGGATGCCGCTCGGGCCCGGCATCATCCAATCCAGCACGACCAGGTCGGGGACGAATGAGCGCAACCGCTCCGGCAGCGCCGTGCCGTCGGGGTCTCCGAGGGCGACGAATCCCTCGGCTCCGAGCGCGACGACGAGGGAAGTGCGGATGGCGGCGTCGTCCTCCAGGACGAGCACTCGGGCGGCTGTCGACATCCGAGCACCGTACGGACGCGCGCTATGCGCGGCCTATGCATCGGCTGGCGAGAGGCTGAGGTGCCGGCGGCGGCCGGTCTTAAGTCGCGCTTCAGCTTCGGCTCCGAGGCTGGGATCACCGGCCGGAACGGCCGGGACGACGGCCGGCAGATCGCCGGTCCCCCCGACGACGGAGATGACATGACCGACAACGAGCACCGCGCACCGCGCCCCGACGACGAGGGCGACGCGACCACCCAGGAGTGCCCCACCCTTCAGGCCGTCCCGACCGACCGTCCGCGTCGGTGGCGACGTGCAGGTCTGCTGACCGGAGCCGCCGTCCTCGGCATCGGACTCGTCGCCGGCACCGCGGCGCTCGCGGCGAACGGGGCGACGATGACCCCGGCGTCATCGGTCGCGGCGGCATCCGCGTCACCGGACGCGCCGACCCCCGGCGGATCGGTGCAGACGCCTCGGGGTGCGTCGACGGGAGCACCCACCGAAGCTCGCACGCCTGCTCCCACCGACGGGGCGGACGCGCCCTCCCCGCCGACGGACGCCGCGGAGCCCGACGCGGGCAAGACCGATGCCGCCGGCCAGGAGTGCGGACCGGCGACGGGCGGACCGGGCGCGGTCGGACCGGGCGCGGGCGGACCGCGGGGCGAGGCCCCCACGCCCCCCGCCGACGGCACGCGCCCCACGCCGCCCACCCCGGAGAGCACCGCGCCGCCGGCATCCTGAACGCCTCGCACCCGCAGCCTGTGACACCGTCCGACGCTGCGGGTGCGAAGCTGGAGTCATGCCTGCCACGACCCTCGCCGTCTTCTCGCTCGAGGGAATCCCCGAGATCCACGCGGGCGACGATCTCGTCGCGATCATCGCGGATGCCGCGGCCGACGACCTGCGCGACGGGGACATCCTCGTGGTGACCTCGAAGATCGTCTCGAAAGCCGAGGACCGCTTCGTGATCGCCGACGACCGCGAGGACGCGATCACGGCCGAGACCGTCCGCCTGGTCGCCTCGCGCACCACTCCCGCCGGCCACACGGTCCGCATCGTCGAGAGCCGGCTCGGCATCATCGCGGCCGCCGCAGGGGTCGACGCATCGAACACCCCCGCGGGCACCGTTCTGCTGCTCCCCGAAGACCCGGATGCCTCGGCTCGTGCACTCGCGGAGGGTCTGCGCACCCGGCTCGGCGTGACGGTGGGCGTGATCGTGTCGGACACCCTCGGCCGCGCCTGGCGCGAGGGCCAGACGGACTCCGCCATCGGGGCGGCCGGGGTGCACGTCTTCGAGGACCTCCGCGGGCAGGTCGACGCGGAGGGCCGCCCCCTCACCGTCACGATGCCCTGCGTCGCCGACGAACTGGCCTCGGCGGCCGACCTCGTGAAGGGCAAGGCCGCACGGCGTCCGGTCGCCGTCGTCCGTGGTCGCGCCGACCTCGTCGGGGGCCTCGGCCTGCCCGGCGCGCGGTCCATCGTGCGGCCTGCGGAGCGGGATTTCTTCCACACCGGCTCCGACGAGGCGTGGAGGGAGGGATTCGCTGCGGGTGCAGCATCCCTCCCTCCCGCCTGACGCGACGGCCGCAGCCGCCCGACGTCGGCTCAGCCGGCCGGCAGCAGCTCGACCGATCCGGCCGAGACCCGCACGTCGATCGTGTTGCGGGCGCCCGAGGACGTCTCGAGCTCGTTCGTGAGGTCGCCGGCGGTCGTGTCGGTCGCGCGGACGTCGTATGGCGCGTCGGGCATCGTGAGCTCGAGACCGCCCGCGCTCACGTCGATCGTCACGGTGCGCGGAGGGTCGCCGGCGAGGTTCGCCTCGACCGCCCCGGCGCTGACCGTGAAGTCGGCCGTGGTGACACCGCTCAGATCGAGGTCTGCGCGACCCGCGCTCAGGTCGATGGTCAGGGTGCGCGCCGACCCCTCGACGCTCAGCGAGCCCGCGCCCACCTCGAGGTCGAGCTCGCCGAAGTCGCCCTCGAGGTCGAGCTCGCCGGCAGCGAGCCGGAAATCGCCGTCGAGCGCGGCGCGGCGGAGAGCCGCGGGCAGCGTGAGCACGGCCTCCCCGTTGCCGCCGATCCCCCACCCGAAGCCGAACGCGGAGTCGGGTGAGGACACCTGCAGCGTGTCCTCGTCGCGCTCGAACGTCCAGGCGCCGGCGCCGGTCGAACCTGTGACCTGCAGCGTCGCCTCGTCCACCTCGCCGTAGCGCACCCGCACGGAACCCGTCGAGATGTCGACGTCGAGGTCGTCGATGCCGTTCACGGCCACGGTGCGCGTCTCGGTGCGGACGCTGCCCGACGCGACGGTCGAAACGATCGCGGAGCCGGCGACGAACAGCGCGACCACGACTCCGAGCGAGATCACCAGGATCGCGATGACCCGTGATGCGGGCGCGGAGTGCGCAGGTCGATCGCCCGGTACGGATCCCAGGGGGGGAGGGGTGGGCGAGGTCGGTGGGGTGGGTGGGGTCATGGTGGGGGTGCTCATCGTCCTGTTCCGTTCTGGGGTGTGGGCCCGCCGTGTTCGAGGTGCGCGATCGCGGCGAGCACCCGGCGGTTGCCCGATTCGTCCTGTTCGAGATCGAGCTTCTGGAAGACCGCCGTGATGTGCTTCTCGACGCTGCCCTCCGACACGTGCAGTGCCTTCGCGATCGCCTGATTGGATTTCCCCTCGGCGATGAGGGCGAGCACGGATGCTTCTCGATCGGTCAGCCGCTGCATCCGGGCGTCGCGGGCACGGCGTCCGAGCAGTTGCGCGACGACTTCCGGGTCGAGCACCGTGCCGCCCGCCGCGATCTGGCCGATCGTGTCGAGGAACTCGGTGACGTCGGCCACCCGGTCCTTCAGCAGGTAGCCCAGCGCCCCGCCGTTGCCGGCGATGAGGTCGGCGGCGTACCGCTCCTCGACGTACTGCGAGAGCACCAGCACGGCGAGGTCCGGACGGGCCGCGCGCAGCGAGAGGGCGGCGCGGATGCCCTCGTCCGTGAAGGTCGGGGGAAGCCGCACGTCCAGGATGCAGAGGTCGGGGTCGCCGGAGAGGACGGCTGCGGTGAGGTCCGAGGCATCCGGGATCGCCGCGACCACGAGGTGACCCGCGTCCGCGAGCAGCCGGACGAGGCCTTCGCGCAGGAGCACGGAGTCTTCGCAGATCAGGATGCGCACGGGACGCTCACCTCCACGAGTGTCGGTCCGCCGACGGGGCTGTCGAGGCGGAACGTGCCGCCCGCACCCAGCACGCGGTTCGAGATGCCGTCGATGCCGCCGCCGGGGGTCACGGTCGCACCGCCGAGTCCGTTGTCCTCGACCCGCGCCCACAGGATGCCGCCCTCGCGCTCGCGCACCAGCACGCGGCATTCGCCGGCCCGCGAATGCTTCGCGGCGTTGGTCAGCGACTCGGCGATCACGAAGTACACCGCCGCTTCGGCCGTCGGACTGCATCGCTGGGTGAGCCGCACATCCAGCACGACGGGGATGTGCGAGCGGCCGGCGAGTGCCGACAGCGCGGCATCCAGTCCCCGATCGTCGAGGACGGAGGCGTGGATGCCGCGAGCGAGCTGACGCAACTCGGTGATGGCCGCCTTCGTCGAGGTGTGCGCTTCGGCGATGAGCGCCTTGGCCGCTTCCGGGTCGTCGTCCACCTTCTGCTGCGCCATGCCCAGGGTCATGCCGACCGAGACGAGTCGCGGCTGGACGCCGTCGTGGAGGTCGCGCTCGATGCGGGTGCGCTCGACCTCGGCGGAACGGACGGCTCCCGCCCTCTGCTGGTGCGACGTCTGAGCCTCTGCGGCGAGCTGGGCTTCGCGGGAGGGCACCAGGATGGCGCGGGCGAGCACGCCGTGCAGGATCGCGAGGCCGACGACCGCGGCGAGCGAGACCACCGCGATGAGGATGCCGAGGGGCACCGCCCACTCCGTGGGCACATCCAGGCCGCTGCCGGCGATCCGCACGCCGTCGCCGAGGGCGTACAGCGGGGAGAAGACGAGCGCGACGGCGGAGAACAGCACGCCGACGAGGGCAAGCGCGATGCTGCCGAGGATCGTCGCGACGACGAAGTTCGCGATCGCCCGCCATGTCGTCGGGTCGATCAGCTGCATCCACACGGTGCGGACGAATCCGCCGAAGCCGGGACGGCCGCTCCGCCGCAGGCGCCGCGACGGCAGCCCGAAGTCGTAGAGTCCGTCAATGCGAGCGGCCTCCAGCCAGCCCACACCGAAGAGCACGTAGGCGAATCCGACGAGGAAGAGCAGCCCGATCCCAAGGACGGGGAGCAGCCCGAGCGAGAGCCCGAGGATGGTCGCGAGGGCGCCGATCACGAAGGGCCCGACGGCGCCGAGCGCGACGAGCTGTGCGGCGGCACCGGCGATGCGCAGGGGACGCCAGGTGCTGGAGCGCTGTGGAGGAGGTGCGATCTGGGTGGTCATGGCTCCACGGTAGAACGCAGGCCCCGATCACCGCGCCCCTGCCGACCGGACACTGTGCGTGGGGTTATCCCCCACCCCGACCCGCGCCGACGACCTGACTCAGCGACCCTTCACGGTGCCGAAAAGCCCCGCGATGGGCGCGATCACGAGGGGTCGTGCGGCGACCCAGCCGGCGGCCAGCACCAGCATCGACGCGGCGAAGATCCAGAACCCGGTCCAGTTGACCTCATCGCTCGCGGCGTACATGTGGTTCAGGTTGCGAAGGGCCCCCGTCGCGAACACGAGGACGACGTGCACGAAGATGAACAGCACGAAGTACAGCATCACCGGGAAGTGCACCCTGCGGGCCCACTCGACCGGGTACGCCCTGTTCAGCGCCGTGGCGTTCTTCGGCCAGATGCCCGACATGCGCACGCCCGTGACGATGGCGAGCGGAGCCGCCACGAACACCGTCGCGAAGTAGGCCAGCTGCTGCACGCTGTTGTAGTTCACCCACCCGTTGTCGGTCGGCCAGTCCAGCGAGATGTACTGCAGCACGGCAGAAAGCGCGTTGGGGAACACCGCCCAGCTGGTCGGCACGATCCGCAGCCACTGCCCGGTGATGAACAGCAGCACCACGAAGACCACGCCGTTCACGACCCACAGGATGTCGAGCGCCTGATGGAACCAGAGGGCGAGGCTGATCTTGCGCTTCTTGTTGCCCCGCGGCGACCAGAAGGCGGTGGGTCGCTTCTCGTTCCGCACCCGCAGACCCGAGCGGATGATCAGCACGATGAGGAACGTGTTGAAGAAGTGCTGCCATCCGAGCCATGCGGGGAACCCGACCGGCGCGCCCGCGGGCAGTTCGTACTCTCCGGGGTAGGCCACCAGGAATTCCTGCATGAACGTCAGACTCAGGAGCCAGCGGACGGCGAGCACGACCATCGCCGCACCGAACAGCAGCCCGAGCCCGCCCACGACGACCGCGCCCGCCCACTGCGCCTTCGTGAAGGGTCCGATCCGTTCGGGTTCGGCGGCGGCGTCGCGGCGTGCGTCGTCGGACACCCGCGCCGCTGCTCCGGCGAATGCCGTCGGCCGGAAGACGATCGGGGGTCGCGGCGCCCCGGTCGGCACCAGCGCCGCGGTCATCGGAGGCGTGTGCCGCTCGGGCGAGGCTGTCGAGGGCGCGGCGGGCGCGGGCGCAGGATCGCGGGGCACGGCGGGGACGGATGCCGCGACCTCGGCGGCAACCGGCGGCGGCTTCTTCTCGGCCGTGATCGGGGAAGTCTCCCCGATCACGGAGCTGTCCGCGGCGGCCGGACTTTCCCTGAACACGGAGCTTTCCGCGGCCGGGAGTGCCGATGCGGGCACGGCAGCCGGCGCGGGCGGCCACGGTTCGCCGCTCCGCACGCGCGGAAGCCCGCGACGCAGGCGCGGTCCCCCGGCGTCCGCGGTGGCCTCCGGCGACACGTCACGGGCCGCCGACGGACTGCCGACGGCCACCGGTGATGTCTCCGCGGTCGGACCCGGACGGGGGGCGACCGCACCCGCGTCAGCCGACGCGGGTGACGCGGACGATTCCTGAGGTTCGGCGATGACGGGCATGCCCGCGGACGCCGGCGGCCACGGTTCGCCGCCGGCGACGCGAGGCAGGCCGCGACGCAGCGCCCTCCCCGCGGCGGTTGCGGGGGCGCTGGAGGTCGGCGCGCCTGCTGCGGGCGCCGTGCCCACCGGCGGAGCGGCCTCCATTGGCGAAGCGGCGTCCGCGCGCGGGGCGGCGTCCACCGGCGGAATGGCGTCCGCAGGCGGAGCCGTGGCCTCGGTCGTGGCCTCAAGCGCGCCGACAGCCGCCGCGGCGGCTTCGGGAACGACCGCGTCGGCCGGCGGCCACGGCTCGCCGCCGGCGCGCCGCGGAAGCCCACGACGCAGAGTGCTCGAGAAGGTCGCCACCGGTTGCTAGACCTTCTTCGCCTGCAGCGCCGAGATCAGCTGCGGCACCACGGTGAAGAGGTCGCCCACGACCCCGTAGTCCGCGATCTCGAAGATCGGGGCGTCCGCGTCCTTATTGATCGCGACGATCGTCTTCGCGGTCTGCATGCCTGCCTTGTGCTGGATCGCGCCCGATATGCCGAGCGCGACATACAACTGCGGCGATACGGACACACCCGTCTGCCCCACCTGGTAGGACTGCGGGACGTACCCTGCGTCGACGGCCGCTCGCGATGCGCCCACCGCCGCGCCGAGAACGTCGGCGAGGTCGTCGACGAGCGCGAACTTCTCCCCCGACCCGAGCCCGCGGCCGCCCGAGACGACCTTGACGGCACCGCGCAGTTCGGGCCGCGTCGAGGTGACCACGACCTCGTCGACGGCATCGACGGACGCCGCGCGCCGGCCGGAGGCGACCACCGCGAGGTGCTCCACCTGCGGCGACGCGACGGCCTCGGCTCGGGCATCCACGGCACCCTGGCGGACGGTGATCACCGGTGCGCCCCAGGTCACCGCCGCGTCCACGGTGTACGCGCCGCCGTATACGGAGTGCTGGGCGACGACCCCCTCGGGATCGCGCGTGACTCCGACGGCGTCCACGCAGAGGCCCCGGCGCGCTCGTGCCGCGAAACGTCCCGCCACATCGCGCCCCTCGATCGAATTCGACACGAGGATCGCGTCCGGACGCACGAGATCGGCTGCGGCGGCCAGCGCATCCACGGCGGACACCGTCAGCCCCTCCCCGGGAGGGGCGAGGACGACGGATACCGCGCCCAGAGCCGCGGCATCGGCCACCAGCCTCTCGTCGCCGACGATGAGCGCGACGGGCGTGCCCACCTGGGCGGCAGCACCCAGCAGGCCGGCGGCGGATGCCGCCAGCGTGCCCGACGGTGTCACATCCAGCACGACGAGGATCGAATCGTCTACATACTCGGTCATGTCCCTGTCCTATGCCAGCCTGTTCTGGATGAGGAAGTCGGCGAGCTTCTCGCCCGCGTCGCCCTCGTCGACGATCTTGGTCCCGGCCGAGCGCGCGGGCTTCTCCGCCAGGGCGATCACGATCGTGCGCGACGCCTCGGGGTCCTCCGCGTTGACGCCGAGGTCGTCCAGCGACACGACCTCGAACGGCTTCTTCTTCGCCGCCATGATGCCCTTGAAGTTCGGGAAGCGGGCGTCGGGCATGGCCTCGGTGATCGAGATGACCGCGGGCAGATCGGCCGAGACCCGCATCGTCGCCGCATCCGACGCCCGTGTGCCCGTCACGCGGTCCTCGCCGATCTCGACCTCTGTCAACGTGGTGAGATGGGGCGCGTCGAGCAGTTCGGCGACCATGGCGGCCATCACGCCTCCCGAGCCGTCGGTGGACTGATTACCGGTGATGACCAGGTCGTAGCCGGTGCGCTTCACGGCGGCGGCCAGCACTTCCGCCGTGAGACCGAGGTCGGCGCCGATCATCGCGTCGTCGACGACCTGCACGGCCGACGTCGCACCCATCGCGAGCCCCTTGCGGACCGTCGCCGCAGCCGACTCGGGCGCGGCCGACAGGACCACGACCTCAGTGCCGGGATTCTTGTCGGCGTAGCTCAGCGCGACCTCGAGAGACCGTTCCCCGATCTCGTCGAGAACGTTCTCGCTCGCGGCTCGATCGGCCAGACCGGTCTCGAGATCCAGCTTGCGATCCCCGTACGTATCCGGGACCTCTTTGACCAGGACGACGATCTTCATGGGCACACTCTCCTCCGTCTGTTCGATTCTACGGCGGCGGTGCAGCCGCTACCGTGGACAGCGCCGACTGCACCAGAACGGAGGAATGCGATGGTCCGCCAGGGCCCACTTCCGGTCGATCCGATCGCCGAGGCCAAGCGCCAGTGGCTGGCGCACGGCTGGACGGATGCCGCGAGCGGCATGACCGCGGTGACCTCGATCATCCGCGCCCAGCAACTGCTGCTCGCTCGCATCGAATCGTCGCTCAAGCCTTTCGCCCTGTCGTTCGCGCGGTACGAGCTGCTGCGCCTGCTCGCCTTCTCCCGCGAGGGGCGCATGCCGATGTCGAGCGCGATCGCACGTTTGCAGGTGCACCCCACCAGCGTGACGAACACGGTCGATCGACTCGTCCGCGACGACCTGGTCGTGCGCGCCCCGCACCCCGTCGACGGGCGGGCGGCGATGCTCGAGCTCACGGATGCCGGCCGGGATCTCGTGGAGCGGGCGACCATCGCGCTCAACGACGACGTCTTCACCGACCCCGGCCTGTCGGAGTCCGACACCGACGAGCTCGTCGGCATCATCGCGCGCCTGCGCAAGGCCTCGGGAGACTTCGCCGACCCGCGGCCGCAGCCCGAGCCCCTGTGACGCGAGCCGCGTCGGTGCGGGTCAGCGGTTCTGGAAGGCAGGCGTGCGCTTCTCACGGAATGCCGCCATTCCTTCCTTCTGGTCGGCGGTGTCGAACAGGGACGTGAACGCCTCGGTCTCGACCGCCAGGCCCTCGGCGAGCGACGTCTGCATCGCGGCGTCGAGCGCGGCCTTCGCCGCGTAGACGGACGGCAGCGACTTCGAGGCGATCGTCTCGGCCACGGTGGACGCCTCGGCCAGAAGGTCGACGGCGGGAACCACGCGCGAGACGAGCCCCGCGCGCTCGGCCTCGTGGGCGTCCATCAGGCGGCCCGTGAGCACGAGTTCAGCGGCCTTGTAGTAGCCGACCGCCCGCAGCAGCCGCTGGGTGCCCCCCATTCCGGGGATCACGCCGAGGTTGATCTCGGGCTGACCGAACCGAGCACTGTCGGCGGCGAGGATGATGTCGCACATCATCGCCAGCTCGCATCCTCCGCCGAGGGCGTAGCCAGACACCGCGGCGATGACGGGGGTGCGCACATCGGCGAATCGCGACCACTCGCCGAACGTGTCGCTTGCGCGCATCTGCGCGGTCGACTGCGACTCCATCTCCTTGATGTCGGCCCCGGCCGCGAACGCACGGTCCGAGCCGGTCAGCACGATCGCGCCGATACCCTCGTCGTCGTCGAATGCGGTCGCGGCGGACACCACATCGCGCATGAGCTGCGCGTTGAGGGCGTTCAGGGCCTTCGGCCGGTTCAGGGTGATCCACCCGACCCGACCCCGTGTCTCGACGATGATCGTCTCGTAATCGGTCATTGCTGCTCCTGCTCCTGTGCGCTCGCGGATCGGATCGTGGTGATGACCCCCGAGAAATCCTGCCCCGCTCCGGGTCCTGAGGCGAACTCGTTGTAGATGTCACGCGCGAGCATGCCCATCCGGGCGTCGACACCTGTCCGATCGATCGCCTTCGCCGCCAGTGCGAGGTCCTTGCTCATCAGGGCGCCGGCGAAGCCGGGACGGAAGTCGCGGTTCGCGGGACTCGTCGGCACGGGCCCGGGCACCGGGCAGTTCGTCGTGAGCGCCCAGCACTGGCCGGATGCATGGGCGGCGACATCGAACAGCGCGTCGTGACTGAGACCGAGTCGCTCGCCGAGCACGAATGCCTCGGCGACCGCGATCTGCGACACCGCGAGGATCATGTTGTTGCAGACTTTCGCCGCTTGACCGAGTCCGGGGCCGCCGCAGTGCACGACCCGCGCGCCCATCACGTCGAGGATGGGCAGTGCCGCGGCGAACGCGTCATCCGCGCCGCCCACCATGAACGCAAGCGTGGCGTTCTCCGCACCTACCACGCCGCCTGACACGGGGGCGTCGAGCGACCGATGACCGGAGGCCGAGGCCGCCGCGTGCGCCGCGCGGGCGTCGTCGACGGCGATGGTCGAGCAGTCGACGAAGAGCGCTCCGGGGGCGGCGACGTCCAGCAGTCCCGGCGCGCCGTCCGTTCCGCGATACGCGCCGAGTACCTGAGGCCCGGCCTGGAACATCGTGAAGACGATCTCGGCGCCGGTCGCAGCATCCGTCCCCGTCGCCGCGACCGCGACGCCCGCCTCCCGTGCGGCGTCGCGCGCGTCTGCCGAGAGGTCGAACCCGACGACGTCGTGACCGGCGACGGCGAGGTTGCGAGCCATCGGCAGGCCCATATGGCCGAGCCCGAGGAAGGAGATCTTCACCGCCGTGTCCCCATGAGTTCGCGACCGATGATGACGCGCATGATTTCGTTCGTGCCCTCGAGGATCTGATGAACCCGCAGGTCGCGCACGACCTTCTCGATCCCGTAGTCATGCAGATACCCGTATCCGCCGTGCAGCTGGAGCGCCTCGTTCGCGACCCGGAAGCCGGCGTCGGTGGCGTACCTCTTGGCCATCGCGCACTGCATCGCGACGTCGGGGTGGTGCTCGTCGATCGCCTGGGCCGCATCGCGGACGAGCGCGCGGGCGGCCCGCAGCTCGGTGGCCATGTCGGCGAGGGTGAAGATGACGGACTGCTTCTCGGCGAGCGGCTCGCCGAACGTGAAGCGCTCGTGCACATACGCGACCGCACGATCGAGCGCCCACTGCGCTCCGCCCAGCGAGCACGCCGCGATGCTCACGCGTCCGCCGTTCAGCGCCGACATCGCGATCGAGAACCCGCGCCCCTCTCCGCCGAGCACGGCCGAGACGGGCACCCGTACCTCGTCGAGGATCACCTGACGGGTCGGCTGGGCGTTCCAGCCCATCTTCTTCTCGTTCACGCCGAAGCTCAGGCCCTCCGCGTCGCCGGGCACGAGGAAAGCGGTGATGCCGCGTGCGCCCGGCTCACCCGTCCGCGCCATGACGACGTAGACGGACGCCTCGCCCCCACCCGAGATGAATTGCTTCACTCCTGTCAGCACGAAGTGTTCGCCGGAGCGGATCGCAGAGGTGGTGATGGCCGCGGCGTCCGATCCCGCGCCGGGCTCGGTGAGGCAGTAGCTGCCGAAGCCGTCCATCGCGGTGAGGAGGGGAAGCCACTCCTGTCGCTGAGCATCGTCGCCGTAGGTGTCGATCATCCAGGCGACCATGTTGTGGATCGTGATGAAGGCGGCGATCGACGGGTCGGCCTGGGCGAGCTCTTCGACCACCGCGACGGCATCGAGCCGCGACATGGCCGTGCCGCCGACGTCATCGCGCACGTAGAGCCCGCCGAGTCCGAGCTCGCCCGCGTGACGCAGGGTCTCGCGGGGGAAGTGCTTCCGCTCATCCCACTCCAAGGCATGCGGAGCGATTTCGGATGACGCGAAATCACGGACGGCGTCGAGGATGGCCGTGCGCTCTTCTGCGCTGATCGACATCACGTTCGAGGACATTTCGCTGACTCCTTCGGCACCTTCGTTGGCACAGTGCCGAGTTTAGCTTGTCCTCCGACCAGATAGCTGGAAGTCCTACTACCTTTCCGCCGTCCCTGACCCCTGTCAGTAGAGGATGAGCGGAACGGGGAACGGCGACTGCGAATCCAGCCAACCCTCGGAGCCCGTGAACGAGGTACGCAGGAGGTGCAGGCCGCGCCCGAGAGCCGGCAGGGGCACGGAGAAACGACCGTCGGCGGCAGCCGTCAGCTCGAACGTCGCGATCACCGTTCCGCGATCGGTGACGGTGACGGTCCCCACCGGCGCGGAGCCGTCCTGCGCGGTGACCTTGCCGATGACCGAGACCGGAGTGCCGACCTTGGCCAGGAACCGGGTCAACACGGCGATGGTCCGCGTCGACACCGGCTCCACCTGCGCGTCGACGAGCACCGCGACCGAGCGCGCCGGCACCGTGACGCTGCCCGTCGCGGCATCCCACGTCGTGGTCTTCACGACGGGATCCGACCCGTCGGCCTGCGCGGAGGCGAGGGCGAAGCCGCGGCCGGCCAAGGCGGGAAGGCTCTGCGTCGTCGCCTGCGGAGAGGCGTTGAACACCACCAGCGCCCCTTCGAGCGCGGGGTCGACGTCCTCCCCCACCAGATCGTCGATCAGCATCACGATGACGCCGGGCGTGGCATCCGGCCCGCTGCCGGGGAAGCTGACCTTCTCGCGGATCAGGTCGGCCGATCCGAGGGTCAGCAGTTGCACGTCCGATCTCAGTCGCAGCAGGTCGAGGGCGGATGCCTCGGCCGATCCGATGTCGGAGGCGGCCGGTTTCAGCGCCGGGTCGGCCAGCAGCGGCGCCATGATCGGCCACTTCTCCTCGTTGTCGGGGGCGGGCGGCAGGCCCGATCCGAAGGTGGATTCCTGCCCGGTCCAGTCGATGCGATTGAACCAGTCGCCCGAGTTGTAGCTGTTGCGGTCGAGGGACTTCGATCGCAGCAGTTCGGTGCCCGCGTGCCAGAAGGACGGCGACTGCGAGAGCGTCACGGTCGCGAGCGACAGGGTGTTCATGCGCACCCTGTCGGCCATCGTCGTGCTCTGCGGCAGCTTGAGCACCGACAGGTCGTAGAGCGTCTCGTTGTCGTGCGCATCGACGTAGTTGATCGTCTCGTCGGGCTGATCGGCGTAGCCCGCAGCCGCGCCGTTGTAGTCCAACTCGTCTCCGCGCTTCACCGAGCCGTCGGTGGTGGTCAGCTCGAATGCCCGCAGGTTGCCGGTGAGTCCGAGCTTGACCAGATCGGTCTGCGTGCCGAGGTCTGCGAGCGCCTGCTCGGTGGACCCGTTGATCGCGTCGCCGTTGGGGTCGGTGCCGAGACCCGTCCCGAACCCCTGACGGAACGTCGTCGAGGAGTCGACGGGACTGCCGCCGTGCACCGCGTCGCGGAGCCGGTCGTTGAACGTGCCGATACCGGTGCCGCCCAGCTGGCCCTGGGTGGCCTGCTCGAAGAGGGCGTTGTCGGCGACCTCGCCGAAGTTCCAGCCCTCGCCGTACAGATAGACCGCCGAGCCGTCGACGCCGTCCTCAGCGACAGTCAGAGCGTCCAGCGCCGCACGCACCTCGAGCATGTTCTGCTTCGAGTGATGGCCCATCAGGTCGAACCGGAACCCGTCGACCTTGTACTGGGTGGCCCAGAGGACGACCGAGTCCACCATCAGCTTCCCCGCCGCCGCATGCTCGGTCGCGACGTTCTGACAGCACGTCGACGTCTCCACGGCGCCCGCGGCGTTGAGCCGCTGGTAGTAGCCGGGCACGACCTGATCGAGCACCGACTTCTGGTCCTGGCCGGATGCCGCCGTGTGGTTGAACACCTCGTCGAGCACGACCTGCAGGCCCATCCCGTGGAGGGCGCCGACCATGCCGCGGAACTCGGCCACGCGGGCGCCGCCGTCGGGATCGACCGCGTACGACCCCTCGGGTGCGGAGAAGTGCAGCGGGTCGTAGCCCCAGTTGTAGCCGTCCGTGTCGGCGACTGCTGCGACACACGCCTGCTGGTCGGCGGCTGCGGGACCGAACGACGTCAGGTCGCAGTCGGGGGTCGCCTGAGCGCCACGATCCTCCTCGATCGTGGCGATGTCGAACGAGGGCAGCAGGTGCACGGTGTTGATGCCGGCGTCCGCGAGCTGGCGCAGCTGACGCGTGCCGGCGCTGTCGCGCGTGAAGGCCCGGTAGGTGCCCCGTTCGGCGGCCGGCACCGTGTCGTCGCCGATGGAGAAGTCGCGGATGTGCAATTCGTAGATCGAGCGATCGACCGGCTGCGCGACCACCGGAGCGGCGGTCTTCTCCCACTGCTTCGGGCGCCACTCCTTGTCGCCGAGGTCGACCGCCACCGAGCGCTCGGAGTTCTCGGTGAGGGCGATCGAGGAGGGGTCCGTGACGACGTTCGTCTCGACAGCTCCGGTCGAGGGCGCATAGACCTCGACCTCCCAGAGGTACTCGTCGCCCTTGAGCGCCTTCTTCCCCGCGAACGACCAGACACCGGATGCCGCGTCCCATTCCGCCTCGTGGCGCTGCGGGTCACCATCGGCGCCGGCATCCCAGGTCAGCAAGGTGGCGGAGCGCGCGGTCGGCGCCCAGAGGGCGAAGGTCGGCTTCTTGCCCTGGAAGGTCACGCCGAGTGCGGCGCCCTCCAGCGCGTCGGCGTACAGGTCGTCGAGCACGCCCGGAAGCTGCACGCCGGTGAAGGCGGTGAGCGCACCGTCGCCGTCGTACTGCGCCACGCGCAGCTGGTCCTTGACGACGGCGGCCACCGCGTCGACGTTGAGTCCTGCAGGGTGCAGCGCGATGTAGCCCGCGAGGGCGGGGAACGCCGCCTTCTGCGCATCCGTCAATCCTGCCGGGTCGCGTTCGAGGACGATCGGCGCGTCGGACCCGCTGCCGGCCGGCAGGCCGTCGACGACGTTCAGAGACGCGTCGGCGGAGTGGAGCAACTGCCACGAGGCATCCGTCGCGGCCGATCCCAGATCAGCCGGCCAGGCGAGCGTGTCCGCGTCGATCCAGTGCGCGCGGGATTCACCGACACCGGCGAGGGGCGGGTCGGTCACGTCGATCTCGAGCACGTGCGTGGCCAGGGTGTATCGGAACACCGTGAGCTTGCCGGCCGACGCGCTGAAGGAGTAGTTCGCCCCACCGGGGACACCGCCCTGTCCGTAGCTCTCATCCCACGACAGCGCGTGGGCGGGTTTCACCTCGTAGGCGCCGTCGGGGATCGCCGACGTCGAGAATTCATAGACCCCGTCGCCGTCACCGTCGGCCATGAGGCTCACGAGGCAGTCCGGCGCCCAGTCGCCGGGGCAGCCGAGCTCGCTCTGGTAGTTGCCCGGAAGCGTCACGATCGGGCCTTGGGCGGTGGATTGCGCGATATTCGTCCGCGGATCGAAGTAGAACGTGACCGTCGTCGGCTCGGTCAGCGTGTAGGCGATGTTGCCGCCGTCGAAGACGCCGTTCGCCCCGTAGTTGAGGGTCCACGAGCCGTTCAGCGCCACTTTGTATTCGTAGGCGCCTGCCGGAAGCTCGAACGACCCGGCCCAGATCCCGTCGGGACGCAGCGTGAGCTTCGCCGCGTCGCAGGCGGGATCCCAGTCGGCCGCGCAGCCCATCTCGGAATTGTGGCTGCCGGGCACCGTGACCATGTCGATGGGCTGTTCGGGCACCTCCGGAACCTCGACGGTCACGGCGTTACCGACCGACGCGTACGTCGACGCGGCGGAGTGCTGCCCGGCCGCGTCGGTCGTGACGACCCGGTACTCCACGAGCGTCCCCGTGGCCAGGCCGGCGGGGTCGTGGAAGACGCGAGGATCGGAGTCCTCAGCGGTGCCGAGCGCCGTCCATTCGTCGTCACCGGCGATGCGCCAGGCGAAGCTCGACTCCTGCCAGACGGCGTCGTCGACATCCGCCGAGACCGGGCTGACTCCCGACAGTCCCGCGCCCGCGGCGGGGGCCGTGAGCGTCACGGCGCCAGCCGCCTCGGGAGCGGTCACCGCGCGATCGGCCTTCCACACCACGGCTCCGAGAGCAGGAACGGTGATGGATGCCGCGGCCGAGGCATCCGTCGTCACCGTCGTCCCATCGCCGTGGAGCACCGCGTACGACGCACTCGGGGTGAGCGTGGTCAGGTCGACGCTCGCCGCCGTCGTGGAATTGTTGACCGCGACGAGGTACTCGGTCTTCTCCTGGCGGTCGACACGCGAGAACGCGTAGACCCCGGGGCCGTTGGCGGCGTAGCGCTCGATCTGCGCGCCGGTCGAGAGCGCGGGGTGCGCGGCGCGCAGGGCGGCGAGCTCGGCGATGTGCGTGTAGAGCGGCGCATCGGTGGCGTACCGGTCGACCGATCCGGCCGTCTCGCCGGTGATCAGCGGCTGGTTCTGATAGTCGGCCACCTGGCTGGCGAAGAGGCTCTGTCGTGCGTCCTTGTCACCCCCCGTTCCCGCGAAGCCCTGCTCGTCGCCGTAGTAGACGACCGGCTGGCCGCGCGTGAGGAACATCAGGTCGTGCGCCAGCTCGTCACGCTGCAGCGGCGCATCGGTCGAACGCAGGAACGAGCCCACCCGGCCCATGTCGTGGTTTCCGAGGAAGGTGGGCAGAGCGGATGCCGAGCTGTCGGCCGTCGTGTAATAGTCGTCGCCGGCGAACAGGCTCTGCAGACCCTTCGCGGAGTTTCCCGAGGCGTACCCGACCGCGGAGGACTGGAACGTGAAGTCGAGCACCGAGTTCATGTCGCTGTTGCGGACGTAGGGCGACAGCTTCACAGGATCGGCGTCGTACACCTCTCCGAACATGAAGAAGTCCGGCTTGCCGTTGGCATGGGCGTAGTCGAGCACTTCCGTGGTCCACTGCTCCCAGAACTCGAAGTTCACGTGCTTCGCGGTGTCGATGCGGAACCCGTCGATGCCGAGGTCGATCCAGTCCTGGTAGACGTCGACGAAGCCGTCGACCACGGCGGGGTTCTCGGTCATGAGATCGTCGAGTCCACTGAAGTCGCCGAACGTGGTCGACTCCCCGCTATACGTCGAGTCTCCGCGGTTGTGGTACAGCGTCGGGTCGTTCAGCCAGGCGGGCACCTTGATGTCGGCGTCGGCGGGCGCGATCACGGGTGTGTACGGAAAGCTTGTCGCCGGGTCCGTGGCCGGGAAGGTGTCGGTGCCCGCGTACGTGGCCGGGTCGAAGACGTTTCCGTCGGCGTCTCTGTACGGCTCAGTGGCCTGGTCGATGTAGCCGTACTCGCCCTCCTGGTAGGAGATGACGTCGGCGGTGTGATTCGTGATGATATCGAAGTAGATGTCGATGCCCATCGCGTGGGCCTCGTCGATCAAGGCCTCGAGGTCAGCGTTGGTGCCCAGGTGCGGATCGATCTGCGTGAAGTCGGTGATCCAGTAGCCGTGGTACCCCGCGCTGACGTTCGCCCCCACGCCTTGGACGGGACGGTTCTTGAAGCTCGGCGTCAACCAGATCGCCGTCGTGCCGAGGCCCTTGATGTAATCCAGCTGAGACCGGAGCCCGGCGATGTCACCGCCGTTGAAGAAGCCCTTGTCGGTGGGGTCGTAGCCGTTCGCAAGCCGGTCGCCGGCGATCCCGCCGGTGTCGTTGGTCGTGTCGCCGTTGGCGAAGCGGTCGGTCATCGTGAAGTAGAACTGCTTACCGGCACCCGCCTGCCGCACCGGCGCGGCCACCAGCCCGTCGTCGTCCGCTGTGTAGGCCGATCGCGTGCTGACCAGCTCGAGCCCGACGCGCTTGGCGGTGTCGTCGAAGACGAAGCGCAGGATGCTGGCGCCCGCCGTCGTCAGTGGGATGTTGTCGCCGCCGCCGTTCAGTCCGTAGGCCTCGTCCCATCCGTCGTCGACGGCGACCTTGTACTCCCACGTTCCGGCGGGGACCTCGAACTCTGCCGCGTAGACGCCCTCCTCGCCCGTCGCGATCAGCTCGGTCTCAGCGCAGTCGGGCGCCCAGTCCGCAGCGCATCCAAGCTCGCTCTGCAGATCGCCCACCACAGCGAAGGTTCGGTCGGCTGCGGCGTCTTCTGCTGCGGCTGTTGCGGCGAACGCGGCGGCGGACGCGGCGGGCGGTGGCGAGGCCCACGCCCCCGACGCCACGAGGGCGACGGCGAGGAGAGGGGCGAGGACGCGACGAGTGCGCGCTCCGGTCGATGCCGACACGTCAGGCTCCCTGGTACACCGACCGGTACTCCGCTGTGACCGGTCTGAGGTGGGTGCGACGGTACCGGCTCGCATAGCAAACGGCAAGGGCTTGCACAGCTCATCGAGAGCGGGGCGCGATCCCGCTTAGCCGGGGCTTCGTGCGCGTAGTGCCCGGCTCAGGCGGGTGGGTGATGTGGTGACGGGTCTCCACTGCCTTCCGGGGTCCCATGCGGATGGACCGCGTATTTCGGGGATGCCGCCCCGCATGCGCACTTTCCACCCGTTCG